>NZ_CANMJY010000032.1 GCF_947498345.1 uncultured Winogradskyella sp. | reverse complement strand
TCTACTATTCTTTCCCCTGCACTGTACCCCCCAATCCCCCCTTTTCTTTTAAAATTGTGGATGAATACTGCCATTTGTCTCAAGATCTAGTTACGCCAAGCTTAAAAAAGCACCGACTCGGTGCCACTTTTTCAAGTTGATAACGGACTAGCCTTATTTTAACTTGCTATTTCTAGCTCTAAAACCAGCATCAGGGTCCTTTGCACGGTGTTTCGTCCTTTCCACATGATATATAAAGCGATCGTGTATCGATCGT
>NZ_CANMJY010000031.1 GCF_947498345.1 uncultured Winogradskyella sp. | reverse complement strand
CTACCAGCTTCTGTCATATCAGTATATATTGCCTCAAGACCAGTAGAACAGTTGTCTGCCTCGTCATTGACATCACCAGTAATTGTAAGATCCGTAGTATCGACGTCACACTCTACAGTAATATCCGCAGGTACAGTAAATGTTGGTGCTGTAGTATCGACAACGTTAATGGTTTGTACAAGCGTTGTTGTATTGTTACATTCATCTGTAAGTGTCCATGTACGTGTTATTGTAGACTCATTAGCACAGCTACCAGCTTCTGTCATATCAGTATATATTGCCTCAAGACCAGTAGAACAGTTGTCTGCCTCGTCATTGACATCACCAGTAATTGTAAGATCCGTAGTATCGACGTCACACTCTACAGTAATATCCGCAGGTACAGTAAATGTTGGTGCTGTAGTATCGACAA
>NZ_CANMJY010000030.1 GCF_947498345.1 uncultured Winogradskyella sp. | reverse complement strand
CCTAACGGTTGGCGGTTCTCTTGACCTACGAGGGACACAGATATCCGAATTGCCAGAAAACCTAACGGTTGGCGGTTCTCTTGACCTACGAGGGACACAGATATCTGAATTGCCAGAAAACCTAACGGTTGGCGGTTCTCTTGACCTACGAGGGACACAGATATCTGAATTGCCAGAAAACCTAACGGTTGGCGGTTCTCTTTACCTACGAGGGACACAGATATCTGAATTGCCAGAAAACCTAACGGTTGGCGGTTATCTTGACCTTGAAGGGACACAGATATCTGAATTGCCAGAAAACCTAACGGTTGGCGGTTCTCTTGACCTACGAGGGACACAGATATCTGAATTGCCAGAAAACCTAACGGTTGGCGGTTCTCTTTACCTACGAGGGACACAGATATCTGAATTGCCAGAAAAC
>NZ_CANMJY010000029.1 GCF_947498345.1 uncultured Winogradskyella sp. | reverse complement strand
CATGTTACCATTGGCATCGTAAGTGTATTCGGTGGTAAGGTTGGCACCATCTTTAAAACCAAAGCTGGTATCACCGTTATCCAATACCTTTTTTAGCCTGTTGCTCTTGGTCTCATAGGTATAGACCAAATTGTCCATGATGCCAAAATCGCCATTTGTGTTTCTATCGGGTTGGGCTACGATATGCCCTCTGCGTTCTAGTCCAAGAATATTTCCGTTTTTATCATAGCTCACAGCATTTAGTCTATATCTTAGCCAAAGGCCATTACCAGAAAAATCAGCTTTGGTGATTCTATTTAAAGCGTCGTAATGGTAAGTGTACCTAAACAAGGTGTTGTCGTTTGCTGTTTTCCAATCTATCTCAGCAATATTACCATTAAATAGCCCCACTCCCTGCGACTGAAGAGGATCTGTATAGTTGATTCTAAAACCAAAGAGGTCATTGCCAAGACTGGAAGGATTGTTAATGGTCTTTAACCAGCCTCTTACGTTATAGGTATAGTCTATATCTTGTAATCTATCGATCGCATTTTGCTTACCACCTACACCCTTAGCTGTCAGTTGCCCCAG
>NZ_CANMJY010000028.1 GCF_947498345.1 uncultured Winogradskyella sp. | reverse complement strand
CTTGGACTGCTACTGATGAATGTGGTAATGCAACTTCGGCAAATCAAACTATTACTGTTGAAGATACAACACCACCTTCAATTGATAATTCTGGTTTACAAAACATAGACATTCAATGTGGTGTTACTCCTGATGGTACATTAGAAGCTTGGTTAAATAATAATGCTGGCGCTACTGCTACTGATACATGTGGTGATGTAACTTGGTCAAATGACTTTGGTGCAAATACTGATGTAGATTGTGCTAATGGTGATATAACTGTCACATTTATTGCAACAGATTCATGTGGTAATACATCTTCAACAACAGCAACATATTCAATAATTGATACTGTAAATCCCATATTGACTATTCCTGCAGATGTTACTATTGAATGTACTGAGGATACAACACCTGCTAATACCGGAACAGCTACTGCAACAGATGATTGTGCCACACCAAATGTAACTTTTGTTGATACTGAAGTTACAGCTTGTGGAAATACAAAAACAATTTCAAGAACATGGACAGCTACTGACGCTTGTGGTAATTCAATGTCAGCTATCCAAACCATTAACATTGTCGATACTACAGCACCAACATTTACTGTACCTGCGGATATTACTGTAGAGTGTGACGTCGATACTACGGATCTT
>NZ_CANMJY010000027.1 GCF_947498345.1 uncultured Winogradskyella sp. | reverse complement strand
AGAAGATTCACCTATAGCCATAGATCCTGTTCCTGCTGCCGTTGTTGTTGAATTTATTCCGATAGCTACAGAACGCTCTCCATTAGCCACACCTTGCGATAAAGCCATGGCTTCTGTTCCTGTTGCCTGACCATCCCAGGCAAAAGAATTCTCGCCTGATGCCGTGCCTCCGGTTAAAGCTACAGAACTATCGCCTGTTGCATTGGCAAAAGAACCTGCAGCCAGAGAAGCACCTCCTGATGCAGTACTCTGCTGACCGATTGCAGTAGCATAATCCCCTGACACATTAGTGAAATATCCATAAGCATGACCATTAACACCACTAGCCTGAGATGATTCACCTATAGCCATAGATCCTGTTGCTGCTGCTGTTGTTGCAGAATTTATTCCAATAGCTACTGAACGCTCTCCGTTAGCCACACCTTGTGATAAAGCCATGGCGTTTGTTCCTGTTGCCTGACCATCCCAGGCAAAAGAATTCTCGCCTGATGCCGTGCCTCCGGTTAAAGCCACAGAACTATCACCTGTTGCATTGGCAAAAGAACCTGCAGCTAGGGATGCGCCTCCTGAAGCTGTACTCTGCTGACCGATTGCTGTCGCATAATCCCCTGATACATTTGTGAAATACCCATAAGCATGGCCATTAACACCACTAGCCTGAGAAGATTCACCTATAGCCATAGATCCTGTTCCTGCTGCCGTTGTTGTTGAATTTATTCCGATAGCTACAGAACGCTCTCCATTAGCCACACCTTGCGATAAAGCCATGGCTTCTGTTCCTGTTGCCTGACCATCCCAGGCAAAAGAATTCTCGCCTGATGCCGTGCCTCCGGTTAAAGCCACAGAACTATCACCTGTTGCATTGGCAAAAGAACC
>NZ_CANMJY010000026.1 GCF_947498345.1 uncultured Winogradskyella sp. | reverse complement strand
CAGTACTACCACCAGCATTGGGGTCTCCTCCATCTGGTGGGTTATCTCCACCAGAGTCAAATACGCATTCATAAGTGGTTACAAAATCATAATATGGTAAAAACGGGTCACCACAACTAGAGCCTGTACAAATACCAAGCTCCCATTCTAATACACTATGCCCACAACCACAAGGTACATCTACAGCTATTGTAGTAGAAATGACCGTACCATCGCAATCGGTAGGATATGTTGTACTGCCTGTTGCCCCAGAACTGCCTTCCTCATCCCCTCCTTCTTCATTTCCAAAATCTTCTGCTCCTACGGTTTCTTGCAGGTCATCGATACGCTTTGTTGAGGCACTACCAAAACCTTGGTTTTCGTTACTACTATTGGTCTTGTATTGCGTAATAAACATGCCTTCAACACCATTTTTGTCCTCAATGGTGATATTATAAAAGGTGTTGGCGTTATCATCTAAAGAGGCTATTTTCATGGTATAAGAGGTATAATCACCTTGAGTGATTTCTTTAACCTCGTCGGTGTAAATAACAATGTGAGAAGTATTCTCAGATTCTGTTGCGGTTCTTAGTTGTGTATTATCCGATTGTTGAATACCAAAATGGTTATCGAGTTAGTACCTCTGCTTTAAATGGGTAAAGGTTTCCCCAACATCTGAGATGTCTATGGTCTTTATTAAAATAGGAGGTGTATGGGTATCACTATTAAAGGGAATATCCTCTGTAAAGTTGTCTTTCTCACAACTCACCAGTAACCATACGCTTATAAAAAACAAAAGGTTGCACTTAAGAAAAGTTGTTGTATTTACCATACCCATAAATAGATTAATGTTAGCAATTTAGACAGGGTGCATTTATAACCAAACGACTAATGCGCTAACCCTTAATTTGGGTGAGTTAACTCGCCTTTGGTAACAATGTCCCCATAAAAACACATCGCTTAGGACCTGTTTCTCTAAATAAATTATAGTATCTGTAAATTAAAGTGGTTAAGTATGGTGAAGGTGATTTGGAGTATTCACTTACTAAAGATA
>NZ_CANMJY010000025.1 GCF_947498345.1 uncultured Winogradskyella sp. | reverse complement strand
ACAACAATGAACTAAGCTAAAATGCAAGAGAATTTTAGTTTATTTTGATACATAATTGGGATCATAGGATAATCCAGATTTTGCTATGGCAAAAGATTGTTTTATGAGCTTATTGCAGACTGCAATCAATGCTAGCTTTTTACTTTTCCCTTTTGCTATTATTCGTTGATATAGTGCCTTGCATTGTGGATTATGTTCGCATGCTGTAAAGCTGCACATAAACAGATGGTTTCTAAGTAGTCCATCTCCAGTTTTACTAATTCTTGATCTTCCTCTTATACTGATGCCTGAGCTTCTTTCATTTGGTGCTAGACCTAAGAATGAAGAAACTTGTTTGTAGCTTTCAAAAGTCTTAAAATTAGAGGTACAGACCATCATTAGTATAGCTGTTTTCTTCCCGATACCAGGAATAGTGGTAAGTCTTTGAAATAGCTTTGGCTCTTCTGTTTTAATAAGGTTTTCCAATTCTGTTTGTAATACCTCACATTCTTTTTTAAGTTGACGTAACTGTCGCTGAATAGAACGTATTAACATTCCTCGCTTTTGCCCTCTGTTTTCTAAGGCATGCAGTTTATTCTTTAAGGCTGTCGATTGTCTTAAGTAGCTTTGTATTAAGGAGAGTATTTCTTTAGATTTTGTGACGTATAATGGCTCTGGTTCCCATTGTTTCAAAGGCTGTTCACAAGCATAAGTATAAATCATAAATGCATCGCTTTTATCGGTCTTGTTCCGTCTTAATTTCATCTGTATAAAGCGTTTGACAACTAACGGGTTAATAACGCTTAAGACCACCGCGTTGTGATAAAGAAACAACGCTAGTCTGTGATGATAACTCCCTGTTGCTTCCATCACGCAATGGGTATCTTCCCCCAAGACTTTTAAAAAGGATTTAAAGCCTTTTGTAGTGTTGGGATAACTACTGTAACCCAGCTGATCGCTGTAGACATCAAAAGTATCTTTAGAGATGTCTATTCCAAAAAATAATGTACTTTTATTCATAGATATTAGTATTAGTAAAGAACAATCTATCTGATTTACAGCATCCTGAAAACAAGCTATGGTGCCTAATGAACTAAAGGTAATTTAGATAGTAAAAGAGCAGTGATTTTCATTGTTGACAGAATCTTAAGTTCCTACGGCTATAATAACCTTAATCTGCTCTTTTGTTCTTTATTGATTATTTGTCTAATTTAATTGAAATACAAACTTAGGATGGCTATAA
>NZ_CANMJY010000024.1 GCF_947498345.1 uncultured Winogradskyella sp. | reverse complement strand
TTGTATAACGTCAGCAAAAAGTGAACTTGATATAGTTGTTATTTGAGCGAGATTATAGAAGTAAATTTATAATCTTAAAAACAAATAGTAATGACAAAAAAGCAAAGTACAAGCTCCCTAATTAGTGGCATGAAAAGAAAGACTCGAAAGCTCTTCAGTTCAGAAGAAAAAATACGCATCATCATAGATGGTATGCGTGGAGAATATACTGTGGCAGAACTCTGTAGAAAAGAAGGAATCAACCAAGGGACATACTATAAGTGGACCAAAGACTTTATGGATGCGGGAAAGAGGCGTTTAAACGGTGATACCTTAAGGGAAGCTAATACAACAGAAGTCAACGAATTAAGAGTAGAGAATAAATCCTTAAAGGAACTAGTAGCAGAACTTTCATTGGACAATAGGGTTTTGAAAAAAAACTTAAATGGAGACGATTAAAAAGGCGAAAGTATATGCATTATAATCAAAGAGAGAAATATGAGCTTATTAAGCTTGTTGAGCAGTCTGATCTAGGGGTGATTCGTACACTAAAGGAATTGAAACTTAATAAGACAACCTTTTATAACTGGTATAATTCTTATTTGGAAAGAGGCTATGATGGATTGGCCAGGAAATCATCCAAAAGACAAGAGACTTGGAATAAAATCAATATATCGGATAGAAATAAAGTTGTTGAAATTGCTTTAGAAAAACCTGAATTATCATCTAGAGAACTTGCTTGGCATATTACAGATACTTATGGCTACTATATTAGTGAGTCAAGTGTGTACCGTATATTAAAGGCCAATGGACTTATTTCTGTTCCAAGTTTTACAATTGTTAGTGCATCAGATAGTTTTCATGATAAAACCTCTAGAGTTAATCAAATGTGGCAAACTGATTTTACATATTTTAAAATTATGGGATGGGGATGGTATTATCTATCAACGGTATTGGATGACTATAGCAGATTTATTGTGACATGGAAGCTTTGTTCTACGATGAAAGCAGATGACGTCATTGACACTTTGGACGAAGCTTTAATAAAAACAAACCCCAGTCAATCAAGACCTAAATTGCTGTCTGACAATGGATCTTGTTACGTCTCTAATCAACTAGCAGATTATTTACAAGATTTAGATATAAAACACGTAAGAGGAAGACCATTACATCCTCAAACACAAGGAAAAATTGAACGGTACCATCGCTCTATGAAGAATATTGTAAAACTTGATAATTATTATAGTCCTGGGCAGTTAGAAAATAAACTAACTGATTTTGTACAGTACTATAACTTTGAAAGATATCATGAATCTTTACAAAATTTAACGCCAGCAGATGTATATTATGGAAAGGCAGAAACTAAAATTAAACAACGAATATTAACTAAAAAAAGAACCTTGAAACAAAGAAAAAATCAATATCAAAAATTTAGCTTAAATTAGTAAAACTTCTCGCTTAAATTTCTAACAGAAAAGTTCAACTTTATTTGAAGACATACA
>NZ_CANMJY010000023.1 GCF_947498345.1 uncultured Winogradskyella sp. | reverse complement strand
ACAACAACAACAACAACAACAACAACAACAACAACAACAACAACAACAACAACAACAACAACAACAACAACAACAACCAATAGCAATTAAAGAAGCCTTTGACAAGGCCATCTTACTAAAGACCAATGTAGTCAGCGCAACTACGCTTAGGGATTATAAAAGTCGTATCAACCAATTTCAAAAATGGTTGTTAGAAAATCACAGAGCAGTAACTCTAATCAATCAAATTTCCAGAAAAATGGTTGTTGAGTTTTTAAATAGCATTCAACTAAATTCTTCTGCAAGAAACAGAAATAACTATAGAACCGTCTTTAGTAGTATCTTTCAAACCCTTGAGGATAATGAAATTATTGATAATAACTTTATCTCTCAAATCAAATCCATTAAAACACAACCTAAACGCAACAAAACATACTCCCTTAATGAGCAACAAACCATATTTAAATATCTAGAGGCCAATGACAAACTGTTATTGCTTTACATAAAGTTTGTGTCTTATAATTTATTGAGACCTATTGAAGTATGCAGATTAAGAATTAAGGATATTGATCAAGAACAGCGAACACTTCAATTTCAAGCCAAGAACAAGGTCTTAAAGACGAAAATTATTCCAGAAATCCTATTTAAAGAACTACCCGATCTCTCTAAACTAGATGATGAACTGCTTTTATTTACACCTGATGGTATTGGCGATAAATGGGATACAAAACTCTCAAACAGAAGAGACTATTTTAGTAAACGTTTTAAAAAAGTCATAAAAGACCATTTTGGATACAACGAAAATTATGGCCTCTATAGTTTTAGACATACCTTTATTACTAAATTGTACAGAGCCTTAACAAAGGAATCATCACCACACGAAGCCAAGAGCAAGCTTATGCAAATTACAGGACATGCCACCATGACAGCACTAGAGAAGTATCTAAGAGATATTGATGCCGAACTGCCTGAGGATTATTCGAACTTATTATAGGATATGGGACTCAATAGTGATATGCAAAGCTTAATTGATAATATAAAACATCCCCTTGTTTTTTATTTATCAAGAAGCTTGTTTGAAAATGCCACCCAAAAAGATTTAAAACCCTTAGAAGATCTGGGGCTTTTCAATACCCTTGTGTTGATGAATCATAAAGGTGAACCCAAGGTTATATCCAATGCTCTTCAATACGCACAATTATCAGAAAAGAACAAGATACTAAAAACTAACGTTTTTGAACTATTAGAATTGAGGTCTAAACTTGATAAAAAAGCCTTTCATTATTTAATAGATGAGTATTTTAAGGAACTGAATAATTGGATTGTTATAATGGATTCGGTTAGAGAGAAAGCTAAAACAGAAGCCAATAATTATAAGCCTTATATGCAAGACTATTTAGAACATCAATATGAAACACTCAAAACGCATCAAAAAGAATTGAAGGACCATTTTGGGGAATGGAAAACCTGGTTTGAACTCGAACGTGTATTTAAGCTTTCGCCTTATGATCTTGATAAGGGTGAATACAAAAACAATCTCAAACCACCTCTTAAAACTACTAATAAGGAAATAGCCGATAAAACTAAAACCCATTCTACAGCTAAAGAATCAATAATCAGTGAAGCAGATGTAGATAGACACCTTCTAAAATCGGTTTTCAATGTTGATTTTTCGAAAATAGATAGTGAAAAAATGTAAATATTTCGTATTTTAACGTTAAATGAACGATTATTTAACGAATAATGAAAACTACAAGATATTACACATGTGAGTATTGTTATAAAGAATATGTGCCTAAACGAAGGGGTGTACAAAAATACTGTAGCAACTCATGTCGATCTAATGCCTGTAGGCTACGAAATTCAAAAAACCAGAAAACAAATAGTATAAAACCTTTAGAAACCAAAGTTTCAAATCAAGCTGAAAAACAAATGTCATTAGCAGGCGTGGGTAATGCTGCTGCAGGAGCAATGCTAGCAAACACCATTAAAACGGTTTTTACCAAAGAAGATAATAAAGCAGCAACCAAAGGCGACCTAAAACGACTTACTGAAAAGCTTTTAGGACGATACCATTTGGTAAACAATTTGCCAGTTAATAGTAAAGGGGAATATCCTTATTTTGATTTACAAGCTAATGTTGTTGTATACTTTAAGCCTAATAACTGAGTTAATAAAAATTGCGTTTTAAAATTACAATATCTACCCTTCCATAAAATTACCCTATCCAGAATATACTTTAGCGCATTAACCTTTTAAGTAATTGTTTTTTAATTATTTAGATGAATAAATCATGCTCCACAAACACCTTTCTATAAAGCAAAATGCTTAGTATTTTAAAGCAAAATGCTCTGTGTAAAGTCAAGAAGCCACTCTAACTTTATGACCTAATTT
>NZ_CANMJY010000022.1 GCF_947498345.1 uncultured Winogradskyella sp. | reverse complement strand
CGTTTCAAGGTAAAATGGGCTTTAAACTCTTTTCTTTGTCCTGATGTTGGTTCGTCGTACTCAACCAAGAACCAATAATCGCTGGTTGGCATCATATTCCCGTTGTAGGTTCCGTCCCATCCAGATCCCGTTGGGCTGAGTTGTTTTAATAACTTCCCATAACGGTCAAATATATAAATTTTTGCACTGCTTCCAATGCCTGCGATGTTCCATGTGTCGTGGTTATTGTCCCCATTAGGTGTAAAGTACAGTGGGTAGTCTAATACGAACACCTCTGCCGTAGCTATACCACAGCCGTTCTTATCCCTTGCGGTGACCAGGTGTTCCCCTGGTGATACACCTGTAAAGGTACCACTGTCTTGCCATGGGCCTCCGTCCAGACTGTATTCGTACACTCCCGGTCCACTTGCCACTGCTTCTATAACGTGATTATTCGCAAAAGCTTGTGTTGTCACCTCGGCAATTAATGTCGGTGGCTCACTTTCTGTTACCAATGTACTGTCCATATTGGTACAACTGGTTTGAGTGGATGTACTAATATCTGTTACCACTACGCTATAGGTACCACCTTGGGTTGGTGCCAGCGTAGATCCGGTCTCCCCTGGGAGTACCGCACCATTATAAGACCACTCAAAACTATAGTCTGTATCGGACAGACCGGTATCTAGTACCAAAGGATCTAGTATCTCCGTACCGTTGGTATTCACACAGAGTATATAGCCATCTTCCAGATTAAAGTTTGGCAACGGGTTCACCTGAAGGGTCAATGGTGCCACTGCATAGCAGACCGAACTGTCTTGTTGATTATCGAACGTTCCATCGTTGTTAAGGTCTATAGGGTCCCCCAGACCATCCCCATCGGTATCCACAAACTCAAACACACCATCCCCATCATTGTCTATACCATCTGAAAGTCCGTCACCGTCCACGTCTAACAGATCGAAAACACCGTCACCGTCCGTATCGTAGAGGTCTATAGTACCGTCACCGTCCAGATCCAATCCTGGTGTACCAGGATCTGCAATGTTCAAAAATACAGGTACCACGCTCAACGTATTGTTATCCACCCTTGCATAGATCACCTGTGGGTTGGTTACGTTTTCGTAGAGGTTAGGTAATGGGTTAACGTTTAGATCCGCATCTGCTTCGCTGGCATAGTAGCTCACGATATAGCTATTCGCATCTTGAGCGTCAAGTACTTGAGCGTCTTGTGTCGAGAGATCGAACTGTACGCTGTCGTTACCTGGATTCCCATCCGTTTCCATATTATCGTCACATTCTTCGTAGAGAATAGGTACCATATCCGGGTTGGCTTCTGCGGCTTCGTCCACCTGAATATTAAAGCTTTGCGTACTAATAGAACAGCCTGTAACGTTATTGGTTATCGTTACGAAGATCTGTTGTGGGTTGCTGGTATTGGTATATGGGCTAACCAAAGCGTTCATACCTGCTTCTGCATCTGCTAAGCTAACATGATACGTTACTATGAACTGGTCTGGGTTTTGACCGTTCAATACTTCTGCATCCTTGCTGATCAGATCAAAACTATCAAAACCATCGGTATTGAGCTCGCACTGGATAAAGTCCGTTACCGCTACAACATCTGGTAATGGATTAACACGTATGGTAAAGTTCACTAAGGCATAACAGCCCGTAATATCGTTAGTTACTCTTACATAGATGACCTGCTCTGGGGTTGCTATGTTGGTATATTGTGTTGGGTCTGCTATAGGGTTCATTCCCGAATCTGCATCTTCTGGTGTTTCGTAGTAGGTTGCTGTTACACCAGCTTCACCATTGATCAACAAGGCCTCATTCTCTGTAAGATCAAATACCTCAAATCCATCGCCTGTATTGATCTCATCACACAGTTCTAAAGCTGGTAACTGATCACTTGGTGTTGGGGTTGGATTAGGTAATACTCTAATGGTTAAGGTCGTAAAATCAACACAGCCCGTATCGGTATCTGTCACCACAACGTATAGTGTTTGTGGATTGGCTGGTAGACCACCTACTGAAATATTAGTATACTGTGTCGGGTCTGGTATCGCATCGGTCTGTGCCTGGGCATCGGCATCGCTCTGGTAATACGCTACCGACCAGCTGGCATTGCCCCCTGTAATCTCCTGGTCTTTGACCGTAAGGTCAAATACGGTCATCTCATCCCCTGGGGATTCCCCAAGATCGTCACATAACTCCAATGGTGTTGGTTGTACTGCTGTTGGCGGAAGTTCTACCTGAAGCTCGAACTCACCAGTGTCGTAACACTCTGTTGTTGGATTATATAAACGGACATAGATGGTCTGTGGGTTTGATATATTGGTATAGTTCCCCACGTTAATTATAGGGTCATCCCCTGATGCTGCATCTGCGGCACTAACGTGATGGGTCAAGATCACATCCGCCGGATTCTGAGAACCTAATATGTCGGCATCGCGTATTGTTAGGTCGAACTGTGTGATACCGTCTGGATCGTCATCACAGATGATAATAGGATCCAGAGCCGTTGGTACTTCTGGTGATGGCACGACGATAAGCTCTAAGGTGTTTAGAGTCAATCGGTAACAGCCTGTAAGGGTACTCTCTGATCGTACGTAGATCATTTGGCTTCCCGCCACAATATTGGTATATGGACTCATCAGTGCATTGTCGCCCATCTCCGCGTCTTCCTGTGTTTCGTGATAAGTGATCACAACATCCGATTCGCCATTGGTAATATCTACGGTACGGATTGTGAGATCGAATTCTGCTAAACCATCATTGTCATCATCACAGACTTCTATAGGTTCCGGGTTCTGCTCTGGTGAGGGTAACGGGTTAACTCTTATGGTCACTGTGATCGTACTGTGGCAACCTGTGATATCGTTCTCACCTCTTATGTAGATGGTCTGTGGGTTAGTAGTATTTACATAAGGGCTTGTTAGTGGACTGGTTGCATTGTCTGCGTCCATCTGAGTCAGGTAATAGGTCAGGGTAATACCTGTTTGCCCGTTTAATATCTCTGCATTGGCATCTTCAAGAGTAAAAGGCTCTTGCTCATCACCAGGATTGTCAACATCACACAATTCTAATGGGGAAGGTTGTGATAATACCGGTAATGGGTTAACTATAAGATCCAGACGGGTAACCTTGTAACAGCCTTCTACCGTATTGGTGTCCTCTACGCGAATCCAAACCGTTTGCATATTGATATCAGTATTGGTAAAGGCATTAGGGGTAGCTATAGCACTCATCGGTGTATTGGCATCGAGCTCGCTAAGGTAATAGCTTACCGTATACTGCATTGGGTCCAGACCGTTCAACACTTCTGCTGCCTTGCTCGTTAGATCGAAGGTTGCAAATCCATCTGCCGAAGCATCGTCACATGCTTCCAATGGTGTCGGGGCTACGATCTGTGGACTTGGCTCTACAATTAATACTAGCTCAACTATAGTGGCACAGTCCGTGGCTATGGTCGCACTCTCAATCCTTGCGTATAAGGTCTGCGTGTTTACAACAATATTATTATAGTCCACAGTGGTGTCTATGGCGTCCACGTTGTTATCCGCATTGGCAAAGGTCTCATGGTAGGTCACCGTTAGTCCCGCTGCACCTCCTGTAATCTCAGTATCTACATCGGTCAATGAAAACATACCGAAACCGTCATTGTCCGGATCACAGTAACGTAATGGCTGTGGCGTGTTGGCCACTGGGGCCTGCTCAACACATAAATCCAAAGTCGTGGTGTCATAACAGCCCGTAGTGATGTCCTCTACTCTTACAAATACGGTTTGGCAATTACTAATATTGGTATAAGGAATTGCTAATGGGGCTACATTATCATCTGCATCCTGCTGGGTCAGATGATAGCTTACCGTATAATTTGGATTGTTACCCGTAATCTCTGTGTTCTTTATGCTTAGGTCTATCTCTGTTAAACCATCGGGTACTCCATCGTCACAAACCTCTAATACCGTAGGTACTACGACTGTGGGGAGGGGGT
>NZ_CANMJY010000020.1 GCF_947498345.1 uncultured Winogradskyella sp. | reverse complement strand
CCCCTTCCCCTGAAGTTGCTTCGCTGATAGGGCATTCCCAGACGCAGGTATCGCACTATACAGGCTTGCCAGGTATTGCTATACCTATCCACACCATTTCGCACAAGGGCGTTAACATTCCCATAAGCCTTAGTTATAACTCTGGTGGAGTAAAGGTCGAGGATATCGCCTCCTGGGTAGGACTGGGCTGGAACCTTCAGGCTGGTGGGCTGGTCAGTAGAACCATTAACTGGTTGCCAGACAATCATACCACAAGCGGTTATATGAATACCAGCTTCACACTTCAGGATTTTGCCAATCGTACTCCAAGCAATGGCGGTCCATGTTGTATCAATGGCGGTAGAGACGAACAACTCTTGTCCAGTAATGCCTCTGGAAGAGATTACGAGCCCGATGAGTTCAATTACTCCATACCCGGACATTCAGGAAAATTCTTCTACGACCAAAACCTCAATGGTTTTGTAGAGGTGCCTTATAGCAACAACACCATAGAAATGACCCAAAGCGCTGGTAGGATTGTGAGCTTTACCATTACCACACCCGATGGCATACGTTACCATTTTGGCGGAACTGCTGATCGTATCGAAAAAGTAAAGGGCGCAAAAAGCATGTCTCATACCCTCAGTGGTATTGTCAACAGCCCGGCCAGTTTTACAGGTAGTGGCACAACGCCTTACAATCAGGCCTGGATGCTACACTATATAGAGTTCCCAACCTCTACTGAGCAGATCACTTTCAATTACGCCATAGAAGATGATGTAAAGACCATCATACGCCAGGAAGAAGAACTCGCCCTGCCGCTTAATGGACATCCTATGGAACACAATATTAATTATACCGAGCGCATCTTTACCCAACCCCGAATACAGGAGATCATTTTCCCTACGGGACGTATCGAATTTCAAAAAGGGACAACAGAACGTGCAGATCTGGACAATTCCTATCCTCTGGAAATGATTGCAGTATACGATAATAACAACCAACGCACCAAAGCCTTTGAACTGCAGCAGTCACAAACGCAGGTGGACCCTACCAGTGTGGATTATAACATTTCCCCGTTTTTTGATAGCCCTAATACTCAGGCCAAGCACCGGTTACGTCTCGACGGCGTGGCGCTTCTGGACAATAACGACCAGATTGAGGCCCAATACACTCTTGAGTACAATCCTTTGAAACTACCACACCGTTATTCCAGAGCTATTGACTACTTTGGGTATTTTAACGGACAGTCTAATGTCGATCTCATCCCAAGAGCAAAACACGCCCCAAATTATCCTTCGAGCTATTTTGGTAATGCAGACCGCTCTGTACAGCCAGCATATACTCAGGCAGGTAGCCTCACCAAAATCACCTATCCTACCGGAGGCTATGATGAGTTTATCTGGGAAAACAACACCGTAAGTTACTTTTTCGAAGGCTCTTCTACGCTGTATAGAGACTATCTTTTACAAGTACAGGATGTCATCCAGGCCGGATCTACACCTTTTGATCCCGACCCTAACATCACCTATTCCAAAACATTTACCGTAGACCCGGATAGTGATGGTACAGTCACCTTTGATATCGATATGATCGGCTGCGGACCAAACATCAGTAACTGTGACTACGACATTAAGATTCAGGATCTGGTGACCCTTACCTTTACCAATATCCTTCAGACAGATATGGAACTTATATTGGTTCCGGGACGAAGCTATAAGATCATTGCCGAATCTAACAGTACGACGCCGTTCTGTGATCCTATAGCAAACCCAGGTTGTACCAATCCACCCGATTTTTTAACGCTCGAATGGTATTACTATAAAGACCCGACCCCAGGGGAATATATGCATGGTGGACTGCGTGTGGCTCAGATAAAGACCTTTAACGATGCTTCTGATACGTTTCCAGAGCTTAACAGAAGTTTTGATTACACCTATCACAGTGGGCATGCCACTCCAGATCTTGTTAGCGGTACAACCTACAGGCTGCCGACCAATCTGGTAACCACGGATTATGCCGGCATTATTAGTGCCACCACCTTTCTAATCAGCTCAAATGCACGTTCGGTGCTTAACAGCGGAAGTTTTGTAGGTTATAAACACATCACCGAGACCCTTGTTGATGGTGCCAATGATAATGGCCGTAAGGAATATGTATATTCTTCTTTTATTGATTATATAGATACCTACCAGCACGATAATACCTATGGAACCTCTGGGTTTCCACAAACACAAAGAAAACAGATAAGACCCTTTTGGCGCATCGGTAATCTTAAAGAGCTTAGTGTTTTTGATACGAGCAACAATCTTGTAAAGCGTGAAACTTATCAGCACGAAACCCATGGGACATTAGACCGGGCAGGTGATGCCTTTGCCGTACATGTTTATAGAATGCCCGATGTTACCAGTTGGGGCAATAACCATGAAGTAGAGTATTACGGCTATACCAACGAATACCACCGTTTAAAGTCTCAGACCACAACAGATTATTTAAACAGTGGTAATGTTACGGTCACTCAAAATTACACCTATGATAACAATGCCCTTATGGCCTCTAAAACAAGTGTCACCAACAGCAATGGGCATACTCAGGAAAACCATGTCACCTATGTACAAGATCTGTCAAGCCCAAGTGCTGCCGAGCAGCTACTGATCAACCAGAATCGCTATGAGACCGTAAAAACCGAAGCCATTTTAAAGGACGGTATTACGACCCTGTCGCATAATACCACAGAGACCGTGTATCACAATTGGGGCAATGATCAGGTATTGCCACAAACGGTAAAGACCAGCAAAGGCTCAGAGCCCTTAAGGGAACGCCTGAGTTTTAAGGCCTATGATGACGATGGCAACATCCTTCAGGTGGCTAAAACCGATGGTATCGATATTACCTACATCTATGGTTATGACAACACCCTGCCTGTAGCCAAGATAGAAAACGCCACTTACGCTCAGGTGAGCAGCTATGTTGCCAATATACAGAGCAAGTCCGATCTGGATGATGACCATTGTATGGACTCAGCAAGCTGTGACGAGAAGAACCTCAGAACAGCACTCAATGCCTTAAGAACGGCGCTACCTAATGCCATGGTTACCACCTATACCTATGACCCGCAGATTGGCATCACCAGTATGACCGACCCTAAAGGCTATACTGTCTACTACGAGTACGATGACTTTAACCGTCTGCAACGTGTTAAAGATCAGGACGGTAAAGTCATGAGCGAGAACAAGTACAACTATCACACATCAAATTAAAAAATAGCATCATGAAAATAGTCACAATAGTATATAAAACAGCCCTTGTAGTTGCACTTTGCCTCTTTGCAGAGAGCTCTACCCTATTTGCACAACAGCAGACCGATTGGTCTGCAGAAAGCTATCTGGTAACTGCTAACACTACCAAAGTTGAAATACATTCAATTCTGAGCAAGCAAGGTACTGACCTTGTCTGGCAGCAGCTGGGATACAATACCAACACCTCTGACAGCTATACCATAGTTGCCACATCAGGCAGTTGGGATACGCAAAACCATCTGGGAACACTCAGTTACGATCTTGAGGGGGTCGATCAGCAAACAGCTAGCTTAAGCATCTCAGGCACTACTGAGGCCATGACCATGACCCTGAGTATTCACAAGGCGGACGGTAGCGATGATATTTACCTGTTTGAGATAGACACCGACACCTTAACTCACCTTTAAAATAAGAGATCATGAAAAGACAGAGAAACATCACAGCGTTAACACCATTTATGATGCTATTAGGGTTTGTACTTTTAAGCATGCAGGCCTATGCTCAGAACCTCTCGGGACTAACACCCGTAACGGTAGGCAACACCGAGACCTATACCTATAACGACGGTACCATAAGGGCTAACCTGAGCTGGAATATTATCGGCGGTACACAGGTAAGCTCGAGCGCATCAGGGACCACCTATACCGTGGATGTCACCTGGCCGACCATTGGTACCCATAAGGTTGAGGCTCGTGGCAAGAGCAATGTGCTACTGGAAGGGATGGACGTGGTTGTACAGGCCGCACCACCTACCACCAGTGTTGCCCTGCTTAACTATGTGCATAACATTACACCACGAATCGCCACCACAGATATTACGACACTGAGTAACAGTGAAAAGATAGAGAGCATCACTTATTTTGATGGACTCGGACGTGCCAGCCAATCCATTGGGATACGTGCTGGTGGACAAAGTCAGGATATCATTACCCATATGGCTTATGATGCCTATGGCAGACAGGCTAAAGAATACCTGCCTTATAGTGCTACAACAGACATTGGCGACTTTAGAGTCGATGCCTTTGATGCCACTAACAGTTATTACGATGCAGCGGCCTATGATGCTGATTTTCCGGGAATGACCGTAGCCGATATCAATCCCTATTCTGAGAAGGAGTTTGACAGCTCACCACTAAATAGGGTGATGAAACAAGCCGCACCTGGTAAGGATTGGAAAATGGGTAGTGGCCATGAGATTGAGATGGACTATAACACCAATGGGGCTACTGAAGTACGCGAGTATAGTGTTACCCTGACCAGAAATGTCACCAACTCGGTAGTGACCTATATCCCTACCTTACAAGAGGATAATCATTATACGGCCAATGAGCTCTATAAGACCGTGACCTGGGATGAGAACCATGACGGAACCACGACCAAGGACCATACCACCGAAGAATTTACCAATAAACAGGGTCAGGTGGTGTTAAAGCGTACCTATAACAATGAGGCAGCTCACGATACCTATTATGTCTACGATGATTATGGTAATTTGAGTTTTGTACTAGCGCCAAAGGCTGAAGCCCATACAGATAAGCCCGATGCCACAGAGCTTAGTGAACTCTGCTATCAGTACCGATACGATGAGCGTAACCGTTTGGTAGAAAAGAAAATACCAGGTAAGGACTGGGAATATATTGTTTATAGCAAGCTCGACCAACCTGTAATGACTCAGGATGCTAACTTAAGAGCCAGTAACCAATGGCTGGTGACCAAGTACGATGCCTTTGGCAGAGTGGCCTATACCGCGACAAAGAACTCATCGAGCTCCAGACAGCACTTTCAGTACCTGTTGAATACCAGCACCTCTATATATGAAACAAAAGTAGGCTCAGGGACAGGCTATCTGAGTACCTATTACACTTCAGTATCCAGACCAACGGGAGTCGATGAGATCCTGACCATTAATTATTACGATGACTATAGTTTTGATCTCGATGGTGGCAGCTCAGAAACCGCCTATGGCGTAACACCCATTACCAATGTTAAAGGTCTGGCTACAGGGAGCAAGGTAAGGGTACTGAATACCAACGACTGGATCACCTCTGTGACCTATTACGATGACAAGGCAAGACCTATCTATGTGTATTCTAAAAACGATTATTTAGGCACTGTAGACAAAGTAAAAAGTGAGCTTACCTTTGATGGTAGAGCTACAGAGACCACAAGTTCTAAGGAACGCTCTGGGGTAACTCTCGATTTTATAGACCAGTATACCTATGACCACGCCAACCGTGTTTTGGAGCACAGAAACAAGTTTGCACATGCACCACTCTATGAGGTTATTACTGACAATAACTATGACGATCTGGGGCAACTGACAGCTAAGGGTGTAGGTGGTAAGCAAAATGCGAT
>NZ_CANMJY010000019.1 GCF_947498345.1 uncultured Winogradskyella sp. | reverse complement strand
TAAGATTATAAATTTACTTCTATAATCTCGCTCAAATAACAACTATATCAAGTTCACTTTTTGCTGACGTTATACAACTTTGGATACAATCCTCTTAGAAGTGTATCCCCTTCTAAACGTTCTCTGGTCGCTTCAAATATCCTTGAGATTTTTCAACGCAATTGGAAGTCCGCTTGGGGAATGAAGATGGAACACATCCTAAGGATGATTCTATTGACTCTTTTAGACCAACCAAGAGCTACACTCTCAGATATTTTAAAGCTCTTGCATGATTCTAATTACAGAATGAAATGCCAAGAGCATATTACTTCTGAAGAGATTCGCACCTTTTGGTCTAAGGAATTTCCAAAATACAAACCCAATGATCTGTTGCCTATTATGAATAAGCTTGGTGGGTTTTTAAGCCATCGCATTATTAGAAAAGTCCTTATTGAAAATAAAAAGCAATTATCACTACGATCGATAATCGACAATAAAGATATACTGATTATTAATCTGGCAAAAGGACAAGTCGGTTCGGATGTTGCAAATATTCTTGGTGGGCTCTTACTCACTTCCCTAGCATCAGCTGCATTCTCTCGTATTGATATTTTAGAATCTAACAGAACCCCTTATTACTTATATATAGATGAGTTTCAAACCCTATCAGGTAGCGAACTCATTGCTGAACTACTCGCACAAGTGCGAAAATTTAAGGTAGGGCTTATTCTAGCTAATCAATTCTTACATCAATTAGATGGTGATGTACGTGCTAGTGTCTTAGGAAATGTAGGTACCATTGTTGCCTTTAGACTTGGAATTACAGATGCCAATTTGATGGCAAAGGAATTTTACCCTGCTTTCAAAGCTTCGGATTTTACATCACTTGCGAACCATTCCATCTATCTCAAACTTATGATTGATGGCAAACCTTCTGTTCCCTTTAGTGCAGATACTATTCTCTAGGGTTGTCACCCTTAAATAAAAAAATAAACAAATCCATTAAATACTCATCAAAAATGAAAACAAAACAGAATACTCTTATTTCTGTGGCTGGTTGCCACGAAGTACAAATCCATTACAAACGCCCAATATTTGATATCCAGCAAAAAATAAAATCCTCAAAAGATAGCCATCGAATTTTAAGAAGTTTTATCGATACTAACCGTATTGACCATAAAGAATTCTTTTGGATTGTTTTGCTGACCAATGCCAATCAGGTACTTGGTATTAGTGAAATAGGTTTGGGGTGTGCCACAGGTGTTACCGTGAACATTAAAGAAATCTGCCAATTGGCATTATTGACTAATGCTACAGCTATTCTTGTAGCCCATAATCATCCTAGTGGAACCTTAGAGCCGTCTCTTGCTGATAAAAAGCTTACTGAGAAACTCAAACACACTTTAGATTTTATCGATATCACTTTACTCGACCATATTATAATTACCTCAGAGCATTACGCATCTTTTGTAGATAACAATTGGATGTAGTGCCTAATCTTATATGCCAAAAACCCCAATTACTTATTATGGTGGTAAGCTCAATCTTGTTAAAGAAATTTTACCACTCATCCCAAAACATAAGATATATACTGAAGCCTTTTTTGGAGGTGGCGCAATTTTCTTTGCAAAGTCCCCTTCTCAGGCTGAGACTATTAATGATATTAATAGTCTCGCTATTAACTTTTATGAAGTCGTAAAAACAGATTTTGAGAATTTAAAACTCAAAATTGAAGCTACATTATTCTCTAGAGCTACCTATTCAGTGGCAACTACAATCTACCGAATGCCTCATTTGTTTAATAAACTACAACAAGCTTGGGCATTTTATGTCGGTACGAATATGGGATTTAGTTGCCAAATTGGTAGTTGGGGCTATGACAAGTATTCAAAACGAGTTAAAGCTTTTCAAAATAAGAAGCTAAAATTTAATGAAGACATTTTTAAACGATTAGAGCATGTGCAGATAGAAAATATAGATGCTTGTAAGGTTATAAAAGCACGAGACACTGTAAATGCTTTTCATTATGTGGACCCACCATATATAGATTCTAATCAAGGGCACTATGATGGTTATACCAAATCCGATTACAAAAACTTATTAGGAACACTATCAAAGATTGAAGGCAAATTTCTTTTAAGCTCATATCCTTCAGATATACTTAAACGCTACAGCAAAGAATTTGGATGGTATACCAAGACTTTTGACAAACCGCTATCAGCAAGAAAAGCACAAGCTGATAAGCCAAGAGGTAGAAAGATAGAAGTTTTAACTGCTAACTACCCTTTGGACTAAGTAAAGACATTTAAAATCAAACGTAACATCTAAAAACAATTCAAGCATGAAAGACAATGCATCTATTGACCCAAATGAAGTATGGGAAGTTCTATCACAGCTAGGACACTATACACATTACCTAGCATCAAAACCAATTGATGACTGGGATGAGTATGATCGAAGTAATTACCGTTCACTCAGAATTAAAGCTGGAAAAGACAAATTATAAAAACTAAATATTATGAAAACAAACAAAGAACAATTAATGAAACACTTTGCTATGGTACTCAGAAACCTAGCATTAGGAAAAGAGACTGAAAGCCTCATGAGTAAGAACCTTGTATTTTACTTTTCAAGAAAAGAACTTATTGAAATCCTGAAGAAGAAGTTCGGTGGAACCATACCTAAAGAACATAATCTTACGGAAATGGAGAACAGAGAATTATTAGAGCTCATAGATAATGAACTATTTATCATTTCCTATGTGACTGAAAAGTGGAGTAAGGAAGTAAAAGAAGATAAATCAGTTCCTGAAAAACCTATACCTAGTTCTACAAGAAATCAAAAGCCAAAAGATAATGACAAAAAAGATCAGAAGACAACCAAGTCTTGAGAAAGCTATTGATGAAGCCATATGGCTCAACTTTAAGCATCGAATAAAGAATAAAACCTTTGGTGTGATTCAGAGTATTGAAGGTAATTATATTATTACTGATGTTAATCATCCTACATTTATAGATGAAGTTTTCGAAACCTTACCTTTAAACTATGCAGATATGACTTATAATCACATAAAGCATATATCACAGGATATAAACCCCTTATCTCATTTTTCAGAAATCAAAGGGATGCTCTCTGTTATGCATGGTGAGATTCTACGATATATCTTGTCTCATCGAATTCCAATTGAGAAGTTTATTAGATATGAACTTGCCTCTCGTGGTCATGATGAAGATCATAAATGGATTGGTTTTGAAAGAGCCGAAGAAATTTGGTTGAAATAATTTAATACAACACTCTCGAAATGAGGGTGTTTTTTTACTATATTTACTTAATTCTTTTCCTAATTTAATACTCGTTTTATAATATACCTAACATTGGGTATTCCCTTAATATTAGTTGTTCACTAATATTCGAAAATTATAAAAGGTTTAAAATGAAAAATAAAATTCTATCACTAGTCACCTTCTTTTTTAGTATTTCCAATCTATTTTCTCAAAACAATGATTCTATTTATAATTGGAAGTATAACACTATAACTCATGAGTTATTGGAAACCGAAAAGCACTTTTCAGATTTACCTGATGAATTATACGATAAAATGTTTATTCGTTTAGATAGTATTATTGATAAAGCATCTATATCAATATCGCCAATACTAAGAGATACTACTTTAACAAAAAAAGATAAAGCTCTTAATATTCTAAAATCTATTAGTTTAACGATAGAGCACTTTAATTTCAGTTTATATATTCCCACTAAAAACTTAACAACAATGTTTCTTACCAACAGAGTTGATTGTGATACAGGTGCAATGTTATATATCGCAATTGCTGAAGTTAATAAACTACCTCTTTATCTTGTTGAAGTTCCAGATCATAATTTTGTGAGATACTACTACGATGAAGCTAATTATTTTAATTGGGATAATAATACTTCTATGGAAGTGACAGATAGTGAGTATAAAAATGGTATGTCTCAAACTAGCAGTTCTTTATTTACAATAGATGATGCTGTTTTATTCAGATACCTTCAACCTATGTCTATAGGAAGTGTTAAAGCCTACTATTACTCCCTTATAGATGGAAAAAAGAATATTCCAAAAATGAAAAAATTATATGAATTCGCAATTAAAGAAAGTCCTCATAACCCTTTAATAATGAATAATTATTCATGGTTTATTTTAACAAACAAAGAATACGAAGGAAGTATAGCTGATAATAAATTAGCATTAGAATTATCTTTAAAAGTTGATGAATTAATGCCTCAAGATTCAAATTATAAAGATACCTTAGGTTGTGCTTATGCAGCTAATGAGAATTTTAAAAAAGCAATAGAGATAGAAACGAAATATGGAGGTAATGATTTTAAACAAGTCAATGGTTATATGATGAAAAAGAAGTGTGTAAATTTAAATTTGTAACTAATGATGAATAAAAAAAATCTCTATTTAGTATTTGGCACAGCCAACAAAGGTAAATCATCTTTAATAAGGTGCTTAACTGGAATATTTCGTGGTAGAACAACAAAAATTAAAAGAATTAATGATGAGGTTTTAATTAAAGTATTTGTTTCATCAGCACAAGAAAAATGGATTAGTATAGAAGAATTAATTGAAAAAATTGATTCGATTGATGTTGAACACTATTTAATTTCTATTAGAATAGATGAGATTCGAAATAAGTATGGTACTGTATTTCCTGAAGGACAAAAGTATTATGACGAATTGATTAAAAGATATAATATTTTAGGAGTAACAATATTTGGGAATGAAAAAATGAATATTGATGATAATTTAATCACTAGAATCGAAAACCCTAGAAAAGATTCCCCTAATTATGACGCATCTATTGTCAGAAAAAAATGGGGATGGATTTAAATTATATTTTCTATCAACTAATTTGTAACCATTAAGATTGAAAAAACGCATTTAGAAGTCTCTAAATGCGTTTAAAAAGAAAAGGATGAACATTATGTCCATCCTTTTACAGCTAAAATTATATTTTAAATTATTGTTTAACAATTGTTTATGTTTAAAAACTAATCCATCAACTAATCTATACCATTACCCAAAGAACTTAAAAAAAGAGTAAGACAGTTTAAAAAACTGCCTTAGCTCTAATTCACTCTATATCAATACGGTTCCAACTTTGGAACACTACCCTATCCAATTACCCTATAATATTTGAGCCATTAGATTCCAAGACACATGAAAAACTATTGATGGTCCAATAGATCTAGATTTATAATAAATCAACCCAGAAAGTAAGCCTCCAAAAAATGTCAAATATGTAAGATGCCAGGTTTGCTGAAAATCATTAAAGAATAGATTTAAATAAGGTGAATGAATTAGAGCAAATAGAAATGAGGCAAATATAATTGCTACAAAATTGTTGGTTTTTTTTTGTAGTTTGTTTTGAATATACTCTCTAAAAAACATTTCTTCTGCAATAGGAATAAAGATAATTAGAGAAAGATAATTTATATTCCAAGTTTTTAACAAACCATCAAGATCATATAAAATATAATAATTAGTATCAAAAATAAAATTATAAATCCATTTAAGAAGTGCTTGTATGTATACAAAACTAAGTCCAAGAGCGAGAGCAGACAAGTACCATTTTTTTTCTGTCTTTAGAGTTAATCCTTTAAAAGTTTTGTGTTTAATAAAAAAAATAAAAGTCAGAACTATAATGGTCTGTATTGAGCCCTGAATAAGTACATAATACTTATAATACTCCTGAAAATTCAAAAGCTCAGCTATTATAGTCCAAATACCAATCAATTCATTAATGATAATGTAAAGTAATGTTGCTACTATAGCAAAAATTAAATTGAGAAAATGTCTATTCAATATTTTAGGTTTATCACATATATCAAATTCAAAGAATGAATATAGTTCTAGTTTGAAAATGAAAAGATAATAAATCTGAAGAAAATATTTTAACGTAGACTTAATAACAGCTAGAATAATAAACAGGTCAATGTATAGATCTAAATTATGTTTTTATGGTAAACAGTTTTCTTGAAAACTTAAATAATATCAAGATATCTATACCTTTTACATTTTTACAATAAAGATCTGTAAATAGACGACTTATTAAACAATTAATAATAAAAGTAAACATAATTTCTAGTCATAAAAGAGTGTGTAATAAAGTTTACTCTTTTGTGATTAGAAATTAGTTAGTATTTCAAATTAAGATATATTTAATTTCCCTTTTCATAATTGTAAATCAGTTCAGAATGCTCATAATCTATTAGTGAAACTTCAAAATTTATATTAATTAAATCTATAACAAATTCATTCTCATATAATTCATATGGACTATGCAAAATGCATATGGATTTAATATTATTTTTAAATTCTAAGAAATAAAAATCTATAGAGTCCTTCAATGAATTGAATTTTTTACCGTTTAAAAAATCTTTTAAATTATTATCCATTATCGCTATTTTTGACTCATTAAGTATTTTTTCATCATATTCAATTGCAGAAAGGAAATAAACTTTTTTAATATACTTGTAATTTATATCTTTTGCTAATGCATTTCTGAGTAATATCCATTTAGAATTTTCATAGTTATTAGAGTTTTTAAAGAGGTTTAAAAAAAAATTCATTTTATTTAATTTACCATTCACCAAAACGAGTAGCACCATGAGTAGAAACTGGTTTCAGCTCTGGACCTGTTCCATTTCCAGGGTTATTGATCATCTTTTCAACAGCTTGCTCCCCAGCAAATCCACCTAATATACTACCAACTACGACACCTGCGGCAGCACCCCAAGGCCCAAGACTTGCTCCTGCAGCTCCAAATGTTTCACCTCCAAGAATAGCACCTGACCACGCTCCTCCTTCTTTCGCAACAGCTTCGACTTTGTTATCTGCATTAGCAATATTATTAGCTGAGATCACTACACCAAAAACAGCCGCTCCCTTGCCTATATCTCCCATTACTTTAGCTGCTTTATCAAACTTTGCATTAGTTTTATTTGGATTATTTTTGGGCATATTCTTTTCATTGGAAGCAGGTCTTTTAGACTCTCTAATAGCTCTAGTTACAGCAGTCTCTTTAGATTGCATTTTAGTTTTTAGTTGAGATCTTTGCTCTTTTGTTAATGGTCTACCTTGTGTAGCTTTAATATATTCTTTTCTTAATTTACCCGTTTGAATACCGGTATATGCAACTTCCGCTGAAACAGATCTGACAACATCTGATCCAGTAACAGTACTACTACCTGCTGAACCTCTTGAATGAGAACTACTCGGGTTACTACCATCCCCAATCGGAATAGCAGAATTTCCCTTATTCATTTGATGCATACCATTACCACTTGGTGGATCTGGACAATCTCCAGTTGGACAAGGCATCATACCATCTGGATCTTGAAAATAAACAGGGTTATCAAATCCGAAGTTATAAGGACTGTGCCTTCTCATATCTTCGGCTAATGGGTCAAGATTCATCCACCTTCCTATAGTAGGGTCATAATTCCTAGCTGAAATATCATACCAGTCAAGACCCAATTCGTCATTAAATTCTTTCCCGCCGAACATAAATCTACGTGCAACAGAATTTACATTAGCAGAAACCACGTCATTGTACCCTTTATGTTTTAAGCCAAAAGGATAGTAGTTGTGCTCTTCTATGATTTCTGTAGCACTGTTAATGGTCCCATTACCATCACTATCTGCATAGGTCAATCTAATATTCCCTAAGTGATCTTTAAACTGATAGACATAGTTAAACTGTTTGTTACCCGGTTCTATATAGCCTTCTGGGTGGGATAACATCTTTAGTGTACCATCCTCGTAGATATAGTTCCCGGCATAGTCCGTTATGGTAGTCTCGTTAATCACCTTTCTTAGTTTTACACCTGTGGCATCGTAAATATAAATAATATCTCCCGAAGCGAGGTACACTCTTGTTGGTAAATTTAAGTGGTTATAATCAATACGTGTAATGCCTTTGTTCTCATCGGTTTCCATGTTACCATTGGCATCGTAAGTGTATTCGGTGGTAAGGTTGGCACCATCTTTAAAACCAAAGCTGGTATCACCGT
>NZ_CANMJY010000018.1 GCF_947498345.1 uncultured Winogradskyella sp. | reverse complement strand
GCTAGGGATGCGCCTCCTGAAGCTGTACTCTGCTGACCGATTGCTGTCGCATAATCCCCTGATACATTTGTGAAATATCCTAATGACAAGGAATTAAAACTCGATGCTGTTACTGCACTTCCAATTCCTATAGAACCGTTTCCTACATTAATGTCATTCCATTCATTTCCAAAAGCTTCACCAGCTCTAAAAGCTGCTTTACTTTTATCGAAAAAGAAACGTGAGCCAGATCCTGATAATATTGTGCTTCCAAAAACAAAATCATCACCTCCCACATTAGTAGTATTTTGTACTATGCCACCAATACTTTGAAACTCGCCTGAAGCTCCAAAGGTTAATTGATTCCAAATTGAACCATCATAAAACCAAAAACCAGAGGATGAATTAGTTTGATACACCAAGAGGCCTTCTGCTGGTGCTGTTATTGCTAATCGTTGCGCTTGTGTCATTCGTGGTATAAGTATTCCAGATGTTGTACTCTCTAACTCTAGGATTGAAGAAGCGTCAGGATTGGTTGTACCAATACCTACCTGAGAAAATGAAAGGTTAACACACAAGAAAATGCATAGAAAAGATAGGGTTTTCATAATGAGCGGTTTTATAGTTTACCTCTACATCGTGAAAAGAAAAATATGTCATCAAGACGTTTTTAAACTTTAAGTGATAGTGTGGAATACTTCTTGAGCAAGTAGTCTTTTTCTAAACTATTATTAACTAAACTTAAAGCTAAATTAATATACTCTAATGCTCTATTATACTTCTCTATTTTAGAGTAATAATCTGATTTAGCCGCATAAAACAAATACCCTCGTTGTTCTAAATCTTCTACTTTTAATTGATTAAAATAATTATCAGCTTTTTCATATGCTTTAGTTTGCGTACATATAACCGCCATTGTTAATATATGAGATGGCATTGGTTGTAATGCATGTAGTGCCTCATACCATTGTAAAATTTGATTCCAATTAGTGTCTTCAAAAGTTCTGGCACGTATATGTTCACCAGCTATAGCTGCTTCATAATGGTAACAGGAAAAACAATCAGTCTCTACTGCTTTATTCATCATAGTATTGCCAAGTACTATTAAAGGAAAATGCCATTGGCTACGGTCTTGTTGCTTTAAATCTAAGATCTCATTGTTTACACTTATCTTAGCTTCTATTCTTGCAGAATGAAAACACATTAAAGCAAAAAGCGCATATACATCTGGTGATCTTGTGTTTTTTTGTTTTAGTAAAAGTTGGCATAAGCGCATGGCTTCACCACATAAATCTTCTCTAATAAGCTGATCTTTATTATTAGAGTGAAAGCCTTCATTAAAAATAAGATATAAGACTTCCATTACGCTTTCTATGCGTTCTAATAGTTCATTACCTTGAGGGATATAAAACTTTAGATTGGCTTTTTGTATCGCTTTTCGAGCACGCATTAAGCGTTTTTTAATTGTATCTTCTTTTGTAAGTAAAGCAGAAGCTATCTCTTTAGTGCTAAAACCCGAAACGGTTTTTAAAGCAAAAGATATTCGGTCTCTTGGATCCAACTTTGGATGGCAAGCGGTAAAAATCATTCTTAGCTGCGCATCTTCGATTTCTTTATCGAGAAAGAGTTCGTTAATTGCAATAACATCAGTACCAGTAGATAGTAAATCTGCGTGCTTTTTTTGAGTTTTTAGTGCCCTGAAGATATCAAGAACCCTATTTTTTGCAGCTTTGGTTAACCAAGCTTCAGGATATTTTGGTTGTTCTTTGCGCCAAGATAAGCTCGCTTTTATAAACGTATCTTGTACAGCATCTTCAATAATTTCGAGATGTGCTAATCCAAAAATCCGTGTTAAAACAGAGACCATCTTTCCACTATGATGGCGAAACAGATGGTCTATGTCTTTATCTTTCATTACTTATCAAAAACCATCACTTCTCTAATCTCAACAGTACCTCCCAAATCATAGTCCGGAAAGTCTTGAGCGATATCTTGAACAGCATCAAAATCTTTGGCTTCTACAGTATAATATCCTCCTACTATTTCTTTGACCTCAGCAGAGGTTAAATCAGTAACGGTTCTGTTCTCACCAGAAATTCGTCTTATTTGAGGTGTTAGAGCTTCACCTCCTCTAAGTATGCCAGCTTGTTCCATTTTCTGTCCCCAAGCAAACCATTTTCCCATTCGATTTTGTAGTTCTTCAGGAGATAGTCCTAAATCGGCATAATCTGCTCCTGTAAAAATCATCATAAAATTTTTCATAAGTTAAAATTTAAAAGTTTATATCCTTAAGACGTTTCTTAAAATATAAAAGAGGACATTTTTTGAAATTATTTTTTTTCAGCTTAAAGGTAATAACTTTTAGCTACATAGCGAAGTGGCAAAAAGAGCTCCTATAAAACACTTTAACGTATAAATATAAATCCGAACGATTAAAGGAAGTCTATAACATTTAAAAGGTATACTTTTCAAATCATCAACCTAACCAACCTATCATGAAACTTGTATTAACACTACTTACAATTGCTTTTTTAAATATTAGCTCAGCTCAAGTTACTCTAGAAGATGACGGTCTGCATTTTGCAGTAGGTGCTGCGTTATCTAGTGGAACATATGCCTTGGTATATTCAAAAACAAAAAACAAGAAAAAGGCATTTTGGTATAGCCTTGGTATATCTACTTTAGCCGGGTTTTCTAAAGAATTTTACGATGGAAATATTATAAGTGGCAAATTTGATACTAGTGAATTTATAGCTACAACAGCAGGTGGATTTGTTGCCAGCTACAGCTTTAACATCTTTACAGGTAAAAAAAAGCGTAAAAAGAAAGACGAAAAATTGAGTGTGTCTAATTTATAAGTTTAGCAACAATATCTTTTACTGGTAGAATAGCTTTAGTATGTTCTATACTTGGACCCGCCACCCAAACTGTTTTATAAGTTACCTTTTTAGCTGCTTTTTCTGTGGCCTTCATACCAATTGAAAATCGTATCATTTTCACCCACTTTTTAAGTTTTCTATTTTTATTTAATAAGTTTTCAATCCAGGTAGCTTTAGTTCCTATTTTCTGAACATAAGGTGTATTAATTACTGTGCATGGTGTACCAGAAATACGCTCAGTCATTATAATATCGTCTGCACCATAATCTACACAGGCTTGTTTGTACTCATCTGTAACACCAGCTTCTACTGAAGCTATAAATGGACTACCGACAGAAACACCAGCAGCTCCGTAACTTATCATTTTATCAATATCTGCTCTACAACCTACACCTCCTGCTGATATGACAGGAATGGATAATTCTTCGTTTAACAAACTGGTTAACTCTTCTGGGGAGAGATTTCCTCTATGTCCACCAGCTTCATTATTTACAGCTATAGCAGCATCAGCACCAAGACCTTCTACCTTTTTAGCAAACTTTAAGTCTGTTACGTCACAAAATACTTTAATCCCAACAGCATGTGCCTGACGAATGGTTTCTTCAGGGCTTCCTAAGGAAGTAATAATAAAATCACATCCCTCTTCGCACAATACTTCTAACTGTCCTTTGTATTTAATGTTAGATTTGTTAACAATGAGATTAAAACCAAAAGAACCACCTTCAACTTTACTAGCTTTTAATTCTTTTATAGCAATTCTTAATTCCTCAAGTGTTCTATAATTCAATGCAGGGATACAACCAGCAATACCTGCATTCATAGCTTCTTTCACCATTGCTACATTAGACACTAAAAACATTGGTGCCTGTATAATTGGGTATTTAATATTTAAAAGTTGTGTAAGCTTCGTTGTCATAGACCCTAAGTTTGAGAAACAAATATAAGACAAATATTATTATGCACGCATAATACTTTATTCCATAAATTGATAATATCCACATTTAAGATAAGCTCCTTCAATAAAACTTATTGGATGATCACTGTCGTGGTTAGTTTTAAGTAATGTATTAAAAAGCCGTGGTTGCGAATTGAGTACTCTAGTGTTTAGATCAAAAAACGATTGTGCCAAAATCCTAGAAGAACACGAAGCTAAAACCAACAGGCCTTTTTTTGCTACAAGCTTTGCCCCTAATTCAGCTAATTGTGCATATTTTTTCTTAGCCAAATCTATTTCAGATTGTTGCTTAGCAAAACTCGGTGGATCTATAACAACGACATCGAAGCGCTTACCTCTTTTTATAAGGTTTTTCATTTCTACAAAGGCATCACCAGAAATGGTTTTATGAACTCCAGAATATGGATTTAACTTTCCGTTTTCTCTGGCCATATCTAAGGCTTGCTTACTTATATCCAAACTTGTCACTTCAGTAGCTCCATTAGCTAAAGCATGAACAGAGAATCCACCTGCATAGGAAAACACATCTAAAACAGTTTTGTTTTTGCTTAATTCACCTACGCGTTTTCGGTTATGTCTATGATCTAAGAAATAACCTGTTTTATGACCTTTAATTACATTAGCTGTAAACTTTACTCGATGCTCAATAAATTCAACAACTTCATTCTCTAGCTTACCATAAACTACGGTACCATCTTTAAAATTATGGTTTTTGCTGTTTTGTAGAGCTCTACTTAAACGCATTATAATTGTATCTGCTCTTGAAACTTGCTGAAGGCTTTCTAGTAGTGATTCAAAGTAAGGTAACCAAATTTCAGAATATAATTTAACGACTAAAACCGTATTATAAACATCTGCAATTAATCCTGGAAAACCATCATTCTCACCAAACAATAAACGATAGCTATTCGTATTGGTTTTTAATAATTCTAGACGCTTATTAAAGGCAGTATCAATTTTATTATGAAAAAAATCAGCATTAATCTCTGCTTTGGTTTCAGCGTTATGAATAATTTTAATTCGAATTGGTGATTGTGAATCGTAGAGACCAATGCCAATAACTTTATTTTTATTCTTACTAAAAATAATTGCCAAATCCCCAGTTTTAGCGTCGTCATTAATTTTTATGATACTTTTCGAAAACACCCAAGGGTGTCCTTTAACTACTGCTTGTTCTCCTTTTGATGTGAGTTTAACAGCAAGATGATTGGGTTTTGTACTTGGTATTAAGAGATTTAAATCGAGCATCTATCATTTTTAAAATGAAGTCGGAAAATACAAAAACGCAATTAATATTTTGACATCTTCAACTCAATAGTATAACTTTAAGACATTATTTAGTATAACTTAATCAACCAATCATGAAAAAAAAATTACACTTTACTTTACTTTTTTTGTTTAGTATCGCTTATACCTTTGCACAAGGTATTTTTGATGATACTATACATACGGCAGTCAATTTTGGCAGTGTTAATTCTCCAGGTGGAGAAGCAGTTCAAAATGTTATCGACCAGAATTCAAGTACAAAATTTTTAGATTTTGATGCTTTTGATGGTATTGGGTTTGATGTAGACTTATTGGGTGAATCTAAAACTGCAGTTGCTATAGAAATAGTTACTGCTAATGACGCACCAGAAAGGGATCCTACAAATTATGAAATATTTGGTTCAAATGATGGAACAAATTATACAAGTATAGCAACTGGTAATATTCCTTGTGTTCCTGATCGTTTCTTATCCAGAACATTCTCATTTACTAACACAACAGGCTATACTTTTTACAGAGTTAACTTTACCGGAACGTGTGCTGCAAGTACCATAAATCAAATAGCTGATGTGCAGCTTTTTGAAACAATAGGTAATGCACCAATAATTACCTGCCCAGCTAATATTGATGTAAATAACGATGCTGGTATATGCGGGGCACTTATAAATTATAACCTCTCTGCTAACGATGATGAAGACGGAGCTTTAGCACCTACAATTACTTCTGGATTGGCTTCTGGAGAAACCTTCCCTGTTGGAGTTACTGAGGTTTTTGCTAGTGTTACAGATAGTGATAATAACACCGTTAGCTGTAGTTTTACAGTAACTGTTACAGATAATGAAAACCCAGTAGCAAATTGTCCAAGTAATATTACACAAATGGTAGCTAATTCTGGTGATATGAGTGCAGTTGTAAATTATAGTTTAAGTCCAACGGATAATTGCGACCTCATTAACCCGTTAACCGGTTTTACACCTTTAGCGAACATCAATAACAAAGCGTATTATGTATCTGATGCCAGTTTTTCACCTCAAGATGCATTTAATGATGCTTTAGCACAAGGTGGTTTTGTTGGTACTATAAGAAATAACTCAGACAACGACCTTTTAGTAAATGCTATTAGTTTGGTTGGAGCTGCTGGTGATGTGTTAATTGGTTATAATGATATTACTACAGAAGGTAGTTTTGAATGGCAAAGTGGCGATTCTTCAACGTATAACAATTGGAATCCAGGTGAACCTAATAATGCAGGAAATGAAGATTATACTGTAGTACAATCTAGTGGAGGATGGAATGATGTTATCAATGGTGGCTCTTATAGGTATCTTTTAGAAATTGATTATATACCTACCCAAACAGCTGGTCTTGCTAGTGGTAGTGATTTTCCTATAGGCACAACGACAAACACTTTTCAAATTACAGATATCTCGGGTAACTCAGTACCATGCTCTTTTGATATTACAATTGAAGAAAATCTAAGTATTGATGATAATAATCTTAATAGCAATATATCTCTTTACCCTAATCCAGTAAATTCTATTATTACATTACAAACCAATACTTCAACCTCGATAGATGTTGTGACCATAACAGATATAAATGGAAGAACTCTACAAGTCTTTACCAATATAGAATTCATAGCATCAGAAAAGCAATTTAATGTATCCCGGTTATCTCAAGGTATTTATATAATGTCTATAAGAAGCAAAGATGGCCGCAAGGCTCTAAAAAAGTTTATTAAACGTTAATATAAGATTTAATCAAAATAAAAAACGCAGCTATTAATTTAACTGCGTTTTTTACTATCTAGATTCCGTGAAGTTATTTAACTTCTTCGAAGTCCACGTCTTCTACATCGCTACCTTCATCAGCTGGTTGATCTTGAGCTCCTGCTTCAGGACCTGCAGCTCCACCCTGTGCTTCTGCCTGTGCTTTGTACATTTCTTCACTAGCTACTTTCCAAGCTTCATTTATTTTTTCTAAAGCTGGGTCTATAACTGCTAAATCTTTAGTTTCATAAGCTTTCTTCAACTCTTCTAAAGCATCTTCAATTGGCTTTTTCTTATCGTCAGATAATCTATCGCCAAACTCTTCAAGTTGCTTTTCAGTTTGAAAGATCATAGCATCAGCTTGATTCAACTTATCTGCAGTTTCTTTAGCTTTAGCATCTGCCTCTGCATTGGCTTCCGCTTCTGCTTTCATCTTTTCGATTTCTTCTTCAGTTAATCCAGATGAGGCTTCAATTCTAATATCTTGTTTTTTACCTGTTGCTTTATCTTCAGCAGATACTTTAATGATACCATTAGCATCAATATCAAACGTTACTTCAATCTGAGGTGTTCCTCGTCTTGCTGGTGGAATTCCATCTAAGTGGAAACGACCTATTGTTTTATTATCTGCTGCCATTGGACGTTCACCTTGTAATACGTGAATCTCAACCGATGGTTGATTGTCTGCTGCCGTTGAGAATACCTGTGATTTCTTAGTTGGAATCGTAGTATTAGCTTCAATCAGCTTGGTCATTACATTACCCATAGTTTCAATACCAAGCGATAATGGTGTTACGTCTAATAAAAGAACATCTTTTACATCACCTGTTAGTACACCACCCTGAATACCTGCACCTAAAGATACCACTTCATCTGGATTTACACCCTTGCTTGGTGCTTTCCCAAAGAATTTCTCTACTGCTTCTTGTACAGCAGGAATACGTGTAGAACCACCTACTAAAATTACTTCATCAATATCAGATTTAGATAACCCTGCAGCTTTTAAAGCAGTTTCACATGGCTCTATTGTACGCTTAATTAAATCATCAATTAATTGCTCAAATTTAGAACGTGTTAATGTACGTACTAAGTGCTTAGGTCCGCTAGCTGTTGCAGTAACATAAGGTAAGTTAATTTCTGTTTGGGCAGAAGATGACAATTCAATCTTCGCTTTTTCAGCAGCTTCTTTAAGACGTTGTAAAGCCATTGGGTCTTTACGTAAGTCCATATCTTCATCTGCAATAAACTCTTCTGCTAACCAATCGATAATTCTTTCGTCTACATCGTCACCACCTAAATGTGTATCTCCATCTGTAGATAATACCTCAAATACACCATCACCTAATTCAAGAATAGAAACATCGTGTGTACCTCCACCAAAATCGAATACTACGATTTTCTGATCTGTACCTTTTTTATCCATTCCATAAGCTAAAGCTGCTGCCGTAGGCTCGTTAATGATACGTCTCACTTTTAGACCAGCGATCTCACCAGCCTCTTTAGTAGCTTGACGCTGTGCATCATTAAAATATGCTGGCACTGTAATTACAGCTTCAGACACATCTTGCCCTAAGTAATCTTCAGCGGTTTTCTTCATTTTCTGAAGAATCATAGCTGATAATTCTTGTGGAGTATATAAACGACCATCGATATCTACTCTAGGTGTATCGTTATCACCTTTCACCACTTTATATGGTACACGCTCTGCCTCTTTTTTAGATTCAGAATATTTGTTACCCATAAAACGTTTAATAGAATAAACTGTTTTTGTTGGGTTTGTTACTGCTTGTCTTTTTGCTGGATCACCAACTTTAATTTCACCACCTTCAACGAAAGCGATAACCGAAGGTGTAGTTCTCTTACCTTCAGCGTTTGGGATTACAACTGGCTCATTACCTTCCATTACAGAAACGCAAGAGTTGGTTGTACCTAAATCAATTCCAATAATCTTACTCATAATTATATTTGTTATTAGTTTTCCGCCTTTACGGAAAGTATCATGTTTTAATTTTAAACTCGCTTACCTTAGGTCAAGTATTATGCCATGACAGAAATTGTGACATGATGTCAGATTGATTTTTTTTGAAAAATAATTTTCCAGTACGATAGTTTGGAACGTCATTTGATACACAAAAGAAAAAACTATTAATTATGAAACGTATTTTAACCTTTATTTCCGTATTTGCTTTATTATTAACCTCTTGTGACGGTGAAGATGGTAGGGATGGTTTAGATGGAGCTATTATTGCTTCCTCAGCCTTTGAAATTCAATTGGATTTTACACCAGAGAACAACTATGAATTTGTTGAACCTTATGGTTTTCAAGTACTACCTACAGATGTTACTCTAGTATATATTTCGTGGGAAATAGCAAATGGCCAAGATGTATGGAGACTTGTACCGCAAACTGTAATTTTTGAAGATGGGAATGATCTGGTATATAACTATGATTTTACGCAAACTGATGTTCGCTTTTTTTTAGAAGGCTCGGATTTAGATATCTTGGGCGCAGAGTGGACGCAAGCACAAGTATTTAGAGTTGTTGTAGTGCCAGCTGACAATGTTGGACGTGTAGACTTCTCTGATTTAGATGCTGTTATGAATATGTATGGAATCGAAGAGTTTAGCAGACGTTAGTTTTACGCATAGACAAAATGAACAAACAGCCTTGATATAGTATCGAGGCTGTTTTTTTATTTAAAAAAATCTTACTAAACAAAATGTATATTTGTGAGAGACTAAATCAACAAATAAAATGGAATGTATTTCTGTATTTGATATGCTTAAAATTGGTATAGGACCATCGAGTTCACATACTTTAGGTCCATGGCGTGCAGCTGAGCGTTGGATGCAAGAATTAAAAGCCAAAAACCGCTTTAATAAAGTTGAACAAGTTACCGTCGATTTATATGGTTCTTTAGCATTAACTGGAAAAGGACACGCTACAGATTATGCCGTTTTATTAGGACTAAGTGGTGCTGATCCAGAACAAATTCCGGTTGAGACAATAGATACTATCATTGCTGATATAAAAAATACGAATACGCTTCATTTTAACAATGAAAAAAAGCTTCCTTTTGATATTACACAACACATCATATTTAATCGAAAATTTTTGCCATTCCATGCCAACGGGATGACGTTTTCGGCTTTAATTAATGGCAGAAAATATAAATCGACCTACTACTCTATTGGTGGTGGGTTTGTCGTACAGGAAGAACGTAAAGTTTCAAAAGCAAATAAAATCATCTTCTATTGTACTTTCCCTTATCCTATTTCTTATGGTGATGAATTGTTGAAATTTTGCAAACATTTAGAGTTACCTATTTCTGGAGTTGTGTTAGAAAATGAGAAATCCATCAGAGAGATTGATTCTATAAATTTTGAATTGAAACGCATTTGGAACACCATGTTAGAATGTATGTATACAGGCTGCCATACTGAAGGTAATCTCCCAGGTGGTCTTAACGTAAGACGACGTGCATATGATATGCACAAAAACTTGATAGGTAATTTTGAATACAACAATCCTGAAGAATGGTTGCAAATAATAAGAAAAACGGAGGTTAAATTCCGTCAAATTTTAAAATGGGTAAGCTGTTTTGCTTTAGCCGTGAATGAAGTTAATGCGTCATTGGGTCGTGTGGTTACTGCACCAACAAATGGCAGTGCTGGTGTGATTCCTGCAGTATTAATGTATTATATGGTAATTGAAAATCACAAAGCAGATTTTGAACATATTAAAAAGTTCTTGTTAGTTGCAGGTGAAATTGGAAGCATCTTTAAAAAGGGAGCTACAATTAGTGCCGCTATGGGAGGTTGTCAGGCAGAAATTGGTGTATCCTCAGCCATGGCTGCTGGAGCATTATGCGAATTACTTGGAGGTACACCAGAGCAGGTATTAGTTGCAGCAGAAATTGCTATGGAACATCACTTAGGCTTAACCTGTGACCCTATTGGCGGTTTAGTCCAAGTGCCTTGTATAGAGCGTAATTCTATGGGAGCAATTAAAGCCATTAACGCAGCTGAACTTGCTTTAGACACAGATCCTAATAATGTTAAAGTTCCTCTGGATAAAGTTGTTAATACTATGTGGAAAACTGCAAAAGATATGAATACCAAGTACAAGGAAACCTCAGAAGGAGGTTTAGCCATTAGTGTGAATATGGCAGATTGTTAATTTGGACTTGTTAAATCTTTAGGTTAGCTAGATAATTAGATAAGTTAGATTTTTAGCAACTAACTTATCTAAAATCTAAAGCTCTATGTAATATCTATTGTTGACACCCTTTTCGTCTTCTTGTATCTATTAAATAGATAATCTTCCAGGCATCATCTTCCTTAATAAGCTGAAATGAGTTTACTCCACAGTGGCTAAAATTACCATTGAACCAAAACTCATAGGGTGTCCAAGCATTAGCCATATTACCATCAACCTGAATACTAAAATCTAAAAGCCGTTCTTCAAATTTTGCATCTTCTGGTATACTAGCTAACATCTTCATAAATTGATTGTAATCACTCTCTTTTAAAACTGTTTCACCTTCGGGAGTTACGAATATAGATTGCATTTTAATATCACCCTTAGCCATTGTTTTTAAAGCTGTTGTATCTTGTTTATGGAAGGCATCGAAGAATTCAACAATAGTTGCCTTTACAGTTTCAGTTTCTGAGTCTTGAGCATTGATATAAACGCCTAGAGATAACATACAAATGAGTAGTATTCTTTTCATGGTTGATAAAGTTTTGCCTGAAAGTAAAGATTCGTTAGTATTTATGGTATAGATTAAACAAAAGTTTAACAAAACTCGTTATTACCACAGTCCACACAAAACAACGGAAACACCCGTAAATACAGTAAATATTTTAATGTTTTGTACTCTTTTTTGTATATGATTTACAAGTCTAAAGAGCACTAATTTAAACATAATCAAAAAAACAAAGTCTATTAAAACTATGCAAGGAATTAAAACAAACAGGGAAGTCTTTGGTTATGGCAGAGTAAGTACGGAAAATCAAAATTTAGAGATGCAAGTTGATAAGTTTAAACTTTTATGTATTAAAGACTCTAATATATTCCTAGATAAAGATTCAGGCAAAAAGGATGATAGAGAAGAATTGCAAAGATTAATAGACCGTTTAAGGTGTGGAGACAAAGTTGTTTTTTATGACTTGTCAAGATTAGGTAGGAACCTAAAACACTTACTTACACTTGTAGAGCACTTTTATAATATTGGCGTTGACTTCCAAGACTTAACTAACCCATTTATTAATACAGACAGCACTCAATCTGCTGAAGGACAATTGGTATTTCAAATTTTTGGTGCTTTAGCAGAATTTAATCGTAAGCAAAGTAACGCTAAAGTTTTAGATGGTTTAAGACGGGCAAAAGCAGATGGTAAAATATTAGGCCGCCCAAAAGGGTTGAGTGAAAAACTTAAAAAGATATCACCTGCTGTAGTAATGATGCATAAAAATCCTACTACGACTTTAGAGGATATATGTGGTTGTTTTCAAATTTCTTAAGGCTCTATATATAAAATATTTGACCATGAAGGTTATGATTATAAAGCCTTTCACAAGAATCATAACAATAAAAATGCGAAGAAACTAATACTTAATAAATAACTGTAGTTATGGCAACAAAAAAAGAACACGAAATAGCAGAAAAAATCATAAAGACCCTAAAAGACGCTGGATATTCCTATGATGAAATGATACCGGTAATCCGATTGGCAAGGGAAAAATTTAGAAGATTAAAACAACTTAATAAACTGTAAATAACGAAAACTATGGATATAGAAAGAATTAAAGAAGCATCTGCTTTGCTAAAAGAATTAGAGGACTTAAAAAAATATGAAAGTCTTTTTAATGATAGAGAATACAGTAATTCAGCACATTTTGAGGTTGTACAACATTATGGTAGTTTAAGAGACTCTGAAAGAGTTGATATACCAAAAAGATTTACTGATAGATTTAAAAAATTACTCAATACAGTTATTGTTGAGATTGAAGAAGAGATAAGTAATATTTAACTGTAGAATTAATAAGCGGATGTAGCAGAGGGGACTAACCCTTGAAATTAGCGAGACCACAAATCAAAGACCTAATTGTGTAGCTTATTCGCTTTCATAAAAATTGTAATAAAATCAGAAACTATGAAAACATTGAATCAAACTAAGTTTATACCCTATATAGAAGAAGTAGGAGAGACTTACGAATTTAAAAAAGGTATCCTAACGGTTGGCGGTTCTCTTGACCTACGAGGGACACAGATATCCGAATTGCCAGAAAACCTAACGGTTGGCGGTT
>NZ_CANMJY010000017.1 GCF_947498345.1 uncultured Winogradskyella sp. | reverse complement strand
GAGGTTATTACTGACAATAACTATGACGATCTGGGGCAACTGACAGCTAAGGGTGTAGGTGGTAAGCAAAATGCGATTGATAGATTACAGGATGTAGACTATACCTATAACGTAAGAGGCTGGCTAAAGACCATTAACGATCCTTCTAGTCTTGGCAGTGACCTCTTTGGTTTTAAGATCAACTACAACACTCAGGACCATGGTGGTACTGAGCTCTATAACGGTAACATCGCCGAGACCGAATGGAGAACCGATAACGACAACATACTACGTTGGTACAAATACAACTATGATGATCTTAATAGAATTACTAATGGTACGGCCAGTAGTAGTAATTATAGTCTTGAGAATGTGGTCTACGATAAAAACGGAAATATCACCAACCTGGTAAGGAAAGGCCATACTAATGCCCAGTCGACCACATTTGGCGTTATGGATAATTTGGTCTATACCTACGACACCAAAAGCAACAGGCTAAAAAAGGTATTAGACAATGGTGCGGACGATTATGGCTTTAAGGATGGCGCCAACCAAACCACTGAGTACACCTATGATGCTAATGGTAATATGAAAACCGACGAGAACAAGGGCATTAACCGTATTGATTATAACCACCTTAATTTACCAACAAATGTCTATCTGCCTTCTGGTAATATTTCATATATTTACGATGCTACTGGTGTTAAACAAAAAAAGATTGTGAGTACAGGGATAACCATAGACTATGCAGGTAATTTTATCTATGAGAATGGGACGCTTAAAATGCTATCTCACCCAGAAGGGTATATAGAACCAGGTAACAAGCAGTTTAATTATATCTACCAGTTTAAGGACCATTTGGGGAATGTGAGATTAACCTATGCCGATAGTGATGGTAGTGGTACGATTAACAGTTCTACCGAAATCATTGAGGAGAATAACTACTATCCATTTGGCTTAAAACATAAAGGGTATAATAACAACGTTTCGGCTAATGTGAACTCCGTGGCGAGCAAGTTTAAGTTTTTAGGTCAAGAGGAACAAAATGAACTGGGCTTAAACTGGTTGACTTTTAGGTATAGAAATTATGATGCAGCTATTGGAAGATTTTTTGGTGTTGATCCTATAAGCGAAGATTATCTATCTATAACTAATTATCAATTTGCACATAACAATCCTATTTGGAAAATAGAGATAGAAGGTTTAGAGGGAGATCCATTTAATGGTGCACCAGACATTCCAAATCACGAGCCAGTGTATGGAAACACACACGTAGGAACATCAGCTATACCAATTGGCGATGGTACAGGAAACCATGGAAGTACAGCTTCATCAGGAGAAAGTTCATCATGGTATATGAATGAGGTTGGAAATAAAAAAGTATTGACTTTAGGTCTTCATAATATAAGACCATCAAGAGCCAAAAGACGAGTAGCACCTGAGGGGTCTAACGGATTAACTAAGGCTGTTGTTTTTATAGGTAATACTACAGGCTCTATATATAATAGCCTTGTGGATACTTGGAATGCGGGTATGGATGGTGCTAATATGGGAGACATAACAAGTGATGGTATAGCGGAACTTGGTAATATGACAAGTAGGATTGAGAATGGAGAGGGAACTATGGAGGATTTTGAAAATTTTACTGCTATGGTAGCATTAACTATTGTAGGTGGTAAAACAGGAAATAAAAAAACATCTTCAAAATACACAAGACTTAAGCAAAAAAATAAAGGCAGAGCTCAAAGTGTTCAAAATATTCAAACTGATGTAACTATGGCTGAATTTGGAACTAATTTAGAAGCTAATGGATTTAAAAAGACTACTTCAAAAGATGGTAATGCAACAATCTACACAAATGGGAATACATCTTACAGTGTACGTTCTGGCTCTAACCAAGGTAGCCCAACAGCTGACTTTTCAGTCAATGGGAAAACTAAACTTAAAATCAGACTAGGTAATGAAGAATAGTTATTTTATAGATTCAGAGAATATTCTAAGTCAATGTGAATTTCATATAGATAGGATTTTTAATAAAAAATCTTTACCTGAAAATATATTTAATAAAGACTATAATAATCTTTTATTTTTTGTTTTTGATGATATTTTTAGTGAAGAGTTTTTTGAATATTATAATAGATATTTGAATAAGAATTCATTTGATGAATTTATTTTTTACACATTAAAACCACATCCTAAAAATTATTTTTTCAAACACTATGATTTTTACAATGCTATTAAGTTTCCTTGTGGATTAAATTATGAACACTATAATGCCTTATTAAGTAACTTTCCAAGTGAAAATATTGCTGATTCTTTAAAATTAAATTCCAACGAATTTATTATAACATCTATATCAGATAATCTATACTTTTATTGCAATAGAGATTTAGAATTAGGAATTGTCATTTCAAATGATATAGAAAAAATCGATGAAATTTCAAAAGATGGTATTTTTAATACTTATGAAGATATTAAAGATTATACTGAAGAAATATTGATGTTAAAGTTTGGTGAGCGTGTTATTCCAGCCGAGTCTATAGAATTCTACAGCCACTTGATAAATAATTTTTTGGAATTTGGTGATAGTATCGGGTAAGGTAATGGTGCAAATAAATTGATGAAATAATTTTAAATAATGAGAAAACGGCAGTTAATATTAATTGCCGTTTTCTACTTTAAGGATAATGGTTATAAATACTGTATTCTTAACAAAAACAAACGTTCTTTAAAAATACTGCAACAAAAGCAAGAAACAGCTTTAATTTTTTAGTGAAACAGCAAAAAAATCATCTTAGACTACTATCCCTTGGTAGTGTTCCAAACGGGAGCTTTTGCAAATTAACAATTGTTACCTACTGATAATTAGCAATTTATATAATTAAACAGGTTCTTTTTTAAGAGCCTGTTCTTGTTCTTTGATATAACGAACGTTTTTTAAACCTTATAGAATAAAGGTTTTATATACTGTGGTGTTTCAAACGGGCTCCTAAGCTTTGTTTGTAGGATATTTCATATATTTACGATGCTACAGGTGTTAAACAAAAAAAGATTGTGAGTACAGGAATAACCATAGACTATGCAGGTAATTTTATCTATGAGAATGGGACATTAAAGATGCTATCTCACCCAGAAGGGTATATAGAACCAGGTAACAAACAGTTTAACTATACCTACCAGTTTAAAGACCACTTAGGAAATGTTAGGTTAACCTATGCAGATAGTGATGGGAATGGGACTATTAACTCAAGTACAGAAATCATAGAGGAAAATAACTACTATCCTTTTGGCTTAAAACATAAGGGGTATAATAACAATGTATCGGCTAATGTAAATTCGGTGGCACGTAAATTTATGTTCGGTGGGAAAGAGTTCAATGATGAACTTGGATTAGATTGGTATGATATTAGTGCTCGTAATTATGACCCAGCTTTAGGACGTTGGATGAATCTTGACCCTCTTGCTGAGAAGATGAGTAGACACAGTCCATATAATTTTGGGTTTGACAACCCCGTTTATTTCCAAGATTATGATGGTATGGAACCTTCAGGAGCTAATTGTGACGACTGTCCAGATGACCCAAAAATTGCTACCGAAATTATTGAAGTTGATTTAGGAATGGTATCTAGTAGTACTACTTCTCAAAAACCACAAGATTTCAACCCTTTGCCGACTCCTTTTGGTGGTCTTGAACCTTTTATGCCTTCTCAAGAAACTTTGGATTTATTTGACCAAGGAAAAAAACTATTATCCAACGTATTTAAAGGTGAATTAAAAAAAGAGGTAAGCCATGGAGTGACTTTAGGAGGGCGAATAGGACCTGTAAATGTTGAAGCTGAGGCCAACTTATTTGTCGGGGATGTTTCTATTAATGAAGAGAATAAAGTGACTGCATCAGGAAAAATCGGTGAATTAAAAGGAAAACTAACTATAGGAAATGAGGAAAACCCTTGGGCAGGAGTCAGAGGAGGTTTCAATTTGGCTGAATTTGAAGGTAGTGTTGATTTAGACAATTTAGAAGTTGATGGAACTGCTTCTGCAGGGGATAGTTATTCTGAATATCTATCAGGTAATAGTTTCTTAAAAGCTGATGAGTCCTTTACTTTAGGAGCTAGTGGTAAAGCATTGGGTATTAAAGCAAAGGGTAGTATAAATTTTTATAATTTAGGGGCTGGAGCTTTTAAGATGCTACAAGGAGTTGGGAGTTGGTTGTCTGACCAACTAGAACATAAAATGAATTAACTAATAGTTAAAATATTTATTATGAAGTTATTTCTATTATTAATCTTATCAGTAAATATTATGGCACAAGAAGCTATAAATACTGAATTCTACAATATAGAATTACCAAAGTCCACGACTTTTGAAAAGATGAACTCTTCGAAGGAAGAATTATCAAATGTCGATGTTTTTAAAATTTTGAACTTGGAAAATAGGCAAATAAAGTATCTAATTTATTTAATGTCAAATAAGCTCAATGTCGATTTTATTTCGGAACCTAATTTAAATGAATATGTAGGGGATATAGGGGAAGTAGAAATAGTTAAGAAAGAAAGAATCATATTTAAAGAGTATGATGTATACAAATTAAAAATGAAATTAGGAGATAATATTAGTAGTATAATGTACCTAACCAATATTAATGATGTATTGTATCGGTTAGTATTTATGATTCCAAAAAAGCTGTTTCCTGATTATGAGAAAGAAGTAGAATCTTTCTTCAAATCTGTAATTTTTTTAAAAGATAATTGGACTGAAAATTAAGTGATTTTGTTAATATGAGAAATGTAACCTAATTATTAAAAGAAACTATTTTTAAGATTTTAATACAGTATCTCTCTTTAAGAGCAAAATATACAATGTTAATACTAGGAAATGATTAAATTTTATACAGCTACAAAGTATCTTTGGATAATCTCCAGAATTATTCTAATAATTTTTTATGGATTAACCCTTTCAGAAAGATTATCAGAAACGGAAATACCTGATTTAATAGTCAACCTCTTAATTACAATAGTGTTGATTTCTATGATATCAATAAGTTTATTTGAATTTATCAAAAAGAAACCTCATTACTCATTAACATTTTTTGTTGGAATTATTAATATCTGTATTGGTGTTTTAATGAGTTATTTATTACTCACTATAGGTGATACTAATTATAGTATACTTGCGCAAATTGGATTTCAGCTTTTACCTATTTGGATTATTTTATATGGTTTTTTTGAAATTATTTACTACAGGTAATGGGTAGTGTCCCAAATTAGGATATGGTATGTAATTAGAGTTTAAGTAATTGAAAAACAGCAATTAACAGAAATGTTGATTGTTGTTTTTCTTCGTTCATTGGTATATTGGTAAAAGACTAAATCTCTTAGAAACCTTAAAATAAAGGTTGCTGTAGTGTTTCAAACGGGCTCCTGGAATAACTTATACGAATTAAGCTTGAAACAAGTGGTACAACGGTTTTGTGTATGGCTCGTTGCGGGAAATCAGCTATGATTTTCCGCCGTAACCGAAAGATAGCAAATTGCAATGAATTCCGATTAGGAATTCAGCCGCAATGAGCTATACACGTTGTTGTACAACGTTTTTCTATTCCATTATTTGTCCGATTAAATTTTTGTCGATTTTCTCGGTGTTTAATTTTATATATCTATACGAATTGACTTTCGACTTGTCAAGTTCTAAAATCAAAACTTTATTTTTATTCGAGTAAGCAATTCCATTGTCGAGAGCCAGATAGTCATTTCCGAATTCAGATTCCAATGCCGTTTTAGAAAGTCCGATTAGATTTGCTTTTCCCAAATCCGAATCTTTATTTAAAATCCTCATTTCTATTAGAATTTCAGTTTCGTCTTCAAATCTATGTTTGTTTTCTCCGTATTTAAAAACTACAATTTCGTTTATTCCTTTTGATCCAATGCTATCAGTTATAAAATTGTAACCATAAAATATTGAATCATTGATTGCAGGATGATATTGATATTTCAATCCGTTATTTACACTCGTTGTTACATTTCCGTTATTCTTTGACTTGAATTTCTGTAAGTCAATTGGGTTTTCAAGAAAGGAAATCAGTTTTAAGTTTTCAGTCGGCTTTTCAGCTTTTTCTATTTTTAATCCAGTCGTATCAACAACGATTTGGATTTGTTCAGTTTCCTTTTCAGTCGCATTTTTGCAACTTAAAAAAACTAAAAACAATATCGTTAAAACTGTAATTTTCATTGTTTGGTCAAATGTTGTACAACGGTTAGTATATGAAGCATAGCCTGCCGATAGGCGGCTATGATTTATATACCGTGTTATAGGCTTTTTTTTATTTCAATTTTTCCATTTTCTATTGTAGCAATTGCAAGTCCACATTTTTTATTATAAAACCTAAGAGTTCCCTATAAAGATCAAGATGCCAGTCAGCGAATATATTGATCTGATATGTTTGTTAAGTTTTACATTGCAATTAGATAACGATTGCTAATTTGCAAAAGCTCCCGTTTGGAACACTAGCTTACCCAGTAGCATTACTACCATTACTTACTTTTTTATAATTTTTTCCGTATGAATTATATTATTACTGGCATCTAAAATTTTGACAATATAAATTCCAGATCTTAACTTTTTCAAATTTAAAACAATTTGGTCTGAATCAACATTATTAGCTTCAAAGGCTTTTACTCCGAAGAAATCATAAATCTCAACAGACATAATTCTACGTTCAATTGTTTTTGAATTACTTCTTAAGGTTAAATCATTTATTACCAATGTTGGAAAAACTTCTATTAAGCCATGATTATATTCTCTTTTAGTGTTTTGTATGGTCTGCCTTGAACCTGTTTGACTAGGTCTGGGTGGACAATGATTTAAATCCAGATTAGGGTTTATCTGTAAGTCTACATAACCGCCGCTACCAGGAAAATATTCCCCACTTAATATTTCGATATTTTGCCTAGCCCTAAATTTTAGTTTAGAACCTTGAGACACATTGTTATTTGACATCTTTATTTCATAAGGTGCCGTCTCAAGTTTGTAAAACCAAGGCCTATATAAAATCCTATTTTTAACTTCTACGGTCCCAAACGGTTCTGCCATATCCTTAGACATTTTAACCGCTTCATAAGCATCGAGTTTACCTGCACCAAGTTTACCATAGAATGGTAAATTTGCTGGTATGGTATCAATTTTAACGGCTGTGAGTTTGAGTATAGTTTCCACTTCCTTTGGGTCAATACAGTAATTAACATCAAACATTAGTGCTATTGTACCTGAAACTTGAGGGGAAGCGAAGGACGTCCCTCCACCTCTTACATAATGTGTTAAACTAGTTTGAGGTCTTACAACTAAAACACCATAACCTGGTGCAACAATATCGACAGAATCATTATGCTGATGAGAGTTTGCTAAATCGCTATTAAACTGAATGACATGATTATCTTTAACAGTATCATAATAATTGCCCCATGTGTCTGTCCATGTATTAGTCTCATGAGCAATAGAAGAGACTGAAATTACATTTTTAAATGCTGCAGGGTTAACATATTGTGTGCTTCCAGGATGAATTCCATTACCTGCTGAACCAACAACGACAACCTTTCTGTCCTCAACAACTTCATCATAAACTTCAGGAAATACCGAACTAACCCATGCCGTATTGATTACTTTGACCCCAGATATCTGAGATAAAGCATCTACTGCATTTGCTCTGCCTATTCCATTGTATACTGTTGAATTATAGCCTATTGCTGCCATACCTAATCCGTTATTCGTATTTGCAGCCGCCATTGATGACACCTCAGACCCATGCTGTGCACTCCCCGCGGTACAGCTTGAGCAGTTAGTACCATAGACCACGTTTACCTTTCCTGCCAAATCCTCATGTGCTGGTTGTACACTATTATCAGCTATACCAATAATTACATCTGATGAACCTGTTGTGAGATCCCAAGCCTCAGGTGCCCTGATATAATTTAATTCTTCTTGGTGTTCAAGGAAGCCTCCAGTCATACCAAAATCATTAGGTATTACTAGGGTTTCTTCCATCTTTAAATCAAATAAATCTGTATAATAATTGGAAAAGTTATTATTTAAGTCATCCATTAACTTTATATCATTACAACGTACCAAATAAACGTTTTGTAATGTTGTTTTTTGTGAGTTTTTAAAAACATGTTCGACTTCATATACCTTATATTTACTTATAAGGCTATTAAGTCCTCTATTTGGTGAGTTGAAAGTAGCTATCTTATTATCTAACAAATCATGTGTTTGTATAAGCATATAATTTGAGTCTTGTATTTTAACAAAAAATGAAGGTGTTTGTTGAGCAAAACTTATTATAGTGCTAAATGATAAAACTATTAATACTTTGATTTTCATAATTAATCAATTTTACTCTTCAATTCTTCTATTTCTTTCTTAAGCTCAATAGTATATAAGGTCAATTCTTCTATTTTCTGTAATAGCAATTTGTTCATTTCCCCAAGCTCAATTCCGTTTTCCTCAACTTCTTTAGCACTAGGTATATCTTTAAGATGACCATTTTCCTTAATGTACTGCTCCACCTCTTCTAGCGTTGGTAATTTGTATGCATCTTCAAAAACATAATCCGCCCAGTCTGTATAAATTTTAACACCATGGGCTCTTATCTTACCGTCTACTGAAAGCCTATAGGTGTCTGAACCATCAACAAAAGACATGGTGCCGATACCAACATTTCCGGTAGAAAAGACGTTGCCTTCAACTTTTGCGCTACCATCTTTAATCACAAACTTATGCCCTTCGCTTTGTAGATAATTTCCCCAAGAGCCAATTACAACTCTAGAATCGGCTTTGGGCATATGCACAAACATAGTGTTATCGTTGCCTAGTGTACCTACTTTAAATAATTCAGAATTTAGCCTGTTCTTTAATCTCAAAAAAGTGCTACTGTCATCATATCCTACAGCAAGAATTTGTGTTTTAGCATCATTATCTAAAGATAAATAAAACTCATCCAAAGTTGAACTTTGCCAAAACCTGAAATTATAATCAGTAGTGCCTGTTCCATTGGAACCAATACCTACAAACTCATTATTGGTGGTTAATGTGTTGTTGCTAACATTCAATGTCCATTGTCCATGAGAATAATTGTAACTACATAAGATGATTAGTAAAAAAAGTGTTCTTTTCATAATAAATGATTTTAATAATTAATAATAAGAATTTTGTATATCTGCTGCATCCAATAAATTTAAATCCAGATTAATTATTAGACAATGTTCTAACCAGCTAAAGAATAGAATGACCTAAACATAGATTCCTAATTAGAAATCAATCAATCTTTCTTAATCATATACACCATTTCTATACCAGGTTAAGTTCTCTTAGTGGATTCAAATTCTCTAAGTTGTTCAGTATTTGTTTTTAAATCTTCCTTATATTTTCTGGTAAATATGTTTATTGCTATAGGATTTTTAATGTTTACTTCGGAATTAGATTCCTTGTAATACTTTTTTTTAGTTTGAAAAGGTTTTTAAATAATGAATTTAAGAGCATAATGATTTAATTGATTAGGGTATCTCAAAGATAAGAATTGATAAGAAGACTTTTCTACGTAGAACTACGTATTTTTCATTAAGTTTATTGGAAATTATGGTTATGGTATAAATTAGTTGATGAGCTAATTATTAAACGCAAACAATTGTAAAACAATAATTTAAAACATAATTTTAGTTGCAAAAGGATGGACGTAATGTTCATTCTTTTCTTTTTAAACGCATTTAGAGGCTTCTATATGCGTTTTTTTAATCTTAATGGTTCAAATTAGTTGATAGAAAAATATGAACCGAGCGAAGCGAATACAATGAGACATAAAAAACAATGAAAAAACACCGAATTAAATGTAAAAAATGTAAGAGTCTTGCAATGAAAAATGGTAAGCAAACCAATGCTATTGATTTTCTTTTAACCAAAAGAAGAAAACGGATGAGTGCTCAATCGTTCCTTATTAAAGCTAATAAGAATAATGGAAAACCAGAACTGATTAATATAGATAAGAGTGGTTTCAATAAACATGCCATTAGAATCTATAATAAACGATTATTTCCTATGATTCAAATTAGACAATGCAAATACCTGAATAATATTATTGAACAGGATCATCGTTTTGTAAAGAAACGGATAATAAGGTATTTAGGCTTTAAAGAATTTGAATCAGCCAAGAGAACATTATCAGGTATAGAAATAGTACATATGATTAGGAAAGATCAATTGATCTCTAATAGAGAATCTATGCTTAAATCATTCTATGGTTTGGCTAGTTAGAATATTATTTAATGATTATCTTAAGCTTAAATTCGTCAGATGCGACAGATACCTATTAATTGTCCAGTTTTTTCTTGCAAGCCTATTCTCTAAAATCAATTCAATAAGTTGACAGATTAGGTAGACTCTTTATATTGTTTTGGAGTTTGTCCCATTTCCTTTTTGAAAGAGTGATAAAAAGCTGATGGAGTATTAAAACCCACTTCATAAGCTAAGCCTTCAATAGTTAGGTTATTTTTCGAATTATCATGAAGTTTTTCTACTACTTCCCTTACTCTAAAATAGTTTACAAACTCTGGGAAAGTTTTATGAAATTCTTTATTAATCACTATTGAAATCTTGTAGGTAGGTATTTTAGTTTTTTGAGATAATTTAGTTAGTGTTAAATTGGATTCTCTATATACCTTTTCTTCGTAAAAAATTTGTTCTAATTTATTTACTACTAACTCTCTCTCTTTAAGAGTCAGCCTTGATTTTTTTGAACTACCAGAACTTTTTGCTTTATTTTTGTATAAACTATAAATACTTAGATAAAGTACGCCACAAATAATGACAGTACTTATAATATAATATTTAATTTCCCTTGTGTAGATTTGAATCAAAAAACTAATCCATACTAGAAATACACTAAGTAAAATTGCTTTAATTTCTGGTGACAACCTATTTTCTATATTTAGAATATTTCTTTGCTTTAATGTAAATAAGTATTTTGTAGAATAAGCAAGGTAAATAGTTAATAATAATGTGCATACTATATGAATATCATTTAAATAACCTAGACTCCTTGTTCTTCCAAATGAAATAACTATAATAATTGATGTAAAATGTAAATAATAATATGAACTGATTTGTGAAGTAGGCTTTATAGATTTCAATATGAGTAATAAAAGAGGCCCGATTCCTAATTTACCAATTATACCAACAATGCTAATTATTCCATAACTATAAAGTTCGTAGTAATGAAAAATATAATCACTGAAGCTAGATGCAACGCACAACAACAAGAGACTTATGAATAATTTTGTTTTCTTATTGAATTTTGATTTATAGAAAAATATAAATGCTAGAAAAATGCAATTTACTATAGCTAGAAGCGAAAATGGAAGAATCCAAGTTGATAATTTCAGTAAATACATTTAGCGAAACTTTTTAATGTATGTCGATCGATTAAATGGATTGTTACAATTATGTAAGGAAAATTAACGAACCGTTTGCATGGGTATTTGACAAAAGTAACCAAGCATGTATACTGGATTTATTTTTTAGAGTATCCTATTTGGACAGGGAAATACGTAACAAGGCGTTAGTGGGTGAGTTCAAGAGAGTATAAGTGGTTTTTCTTAGGAATTATTTTTCTTAAATCAAATAAAAACCTACTATTCCAATAATAGCTTATGGCTTATCTAATACACTAGCATTTATCCTTATTCATTTCGATCAATATCCCTAAGGTAAATTGATAATAAGTATTAATGAAAACATACCATTGACTAAAATAATGTCAGAATATATTATCCACTCAAAGCAATAATAATTTTATTTGGATTAATTGAAAGTGTAGATTAATTATTAATAAAATAATTAGTTTTAGTGCTGTTTTAGAGATTTGAGGAATGAAACTAAGTCATCCAACATTATTTTTTTGTGTTTTTTTGCGTTTAGTAATAACACGCATGCCCAAAGAGACTACTGCTCTATTGAAAAAAGAATTGACTCACTTACAGTAAAGAATAAGTTTAGTGGTGTAGTTCTACATTATAAGAAAGGAAAGGAGATATTTCATAATCAATTTGGATTTGCTAACCGATAAAAATCTATCGTATATATTAATAAAATAAAAATAATGAAAAAACAAATAATTAAGTATTCTTGTATTCTTTCAAGTATCTGTATTTTGTATTTTATAAGTACAAACCTACTAGGTATATCTGGTGACGAAATTATTGGTTGGTTTGGATATCTTCCTTATATATTTGTAATTTATTTTGGAATAAATCTTTCGCCTATTTTATTCTCAACGTATAAATCCAAATTTATGTTTGGTACTAAAGTAGGCGGAATTGGAGCTATAGTAAGCTCTCTTTTTATGTTTGTTTACTTAAAATTTGTGAGCAACCTGATGATTGAAACGGTTATTAAAAATCAAATAGCTCTACTAGACCCAAGCAGTTCTTCCTATGAGACAACAGTCGAAACCATAACTAATACAATTACCCCCAATTTCTATTTAATCTTTGGAATAATAGTAGGAATAATTTTAAGCTTAATTTTTTCATCTATTATACCTTTAATTCCAAATTTTCTAAAAAAATAACAATACAACTTTATTAAATCTAATATTAGCTTTAGTTAATCAATGAAAGACTACTTTTATCTTCAATTTAAAATTCTTAACAGAAAGTTTATTGCCTTTGGATTACATCCTATTTTAGCATACTTGATATTGTTTGTTTGTTTTTTAGGTTTTTCAAACTACATTTTTTTTACAATGGATTTTGCAATTCACCTATACATATTGCTAGCATTTAGAGTCTTAATAAAGCTTATTGGGAAACAAAAAAATGATTTTTTGAAATTTTTGCTTACCAAGAAAAATTACATCTTAACAAAACTAATTGAGAATTTTATTGGAATTTTACCTTTTGTGTTTTTCCTAACCTATAAAAAATTATTCCTCTATATTCCAATATTTATAGCATTAGCAATAACATCAATATTCTTTAACTTCAATAGGGGTTTCAACTTCACAATCCCAACGCCTTTTTACAAAAAGCCATTCGAATTTACGATTGGTTTTAGAAATACTTTTTATATCTTTCCTATTGTATACTACTTGCTTTATATTTCAGTTTCAGTAAAAAATTTTAATCTTAGTGTTTTTTCAATGCTAATGATTTTTTTAGTTGTGTCTTCCTATTATTCAAAACTTGAAAATGAATACTTCATTTGGAATTATAAAACGTCTCCAGAAGAATTCATACATAAAAAAATAAAAACAGGGCTTACTTATACTACACTATTAAGTAGTCCTATATTTATAGTAATTGGTATTAATTTTACAGCCGAATTTGAAACTTTGCTGATATTTTGGTTATTAGCTAATGCTTATCTTACTACAATAATATTAGCTAAATATGCTGCCTATCCATTTCAAACGGATTTACCACAATGGGTTTTTATTGGAATTAGTATCGCTTTTCCTCCCTTACTAATCATACAAATACCTTATTTCTATTTTCAATCCAGAAAGAAGTTAAATACAATACTCGAATGATTACTTTAAAGAACATAACAAAAAGCTATGGTAAAAAGAACGTATTGAAAAATATGAGTGCTTCTTTTAAAAAGGGCCAAGTTTATGGAATTATTGGTGAAAATGGTTCGGGCAAAACAACACTTTTTCGCTGTATTTCTGGACTTGAAAATTATAGTGGAAAGATTGAATCAGATTTTAAAATTTTAAAAAATCATATTGGGCTTTTAATGACCGAACCTTACTTTTTTTCTAAAATCACTGGCAAAGAATATATTAGATTACTTAATAATGCAAGGCAAAAAAAGCTAACCACTATTGAGACCAATAATATTTTTAACCTTCCCTTAAACAAATATGCATCTACCTACTCAACTGGCATGAAAAAAAAATTAGCACTTACAGCAATTTTACTTCAAGGTAATGATTGTTTTATTCTTGATGAGCCTTTTAATGGTGTTGATATTCAAAGTAATATTATTATAACAGAAATAATACACAAGCTAAAGAAGCTGGACAAAACGGTTATTATCGCTTCTCATATTTACTCTACTTTAGTAGAAACATGTGATGAAATACATCATTTAAAAAATGGCAACTTTGCTAAAAAAGTATCAAAGAAAGACTTTGGTCTACTCGAAGCCGAAATGAAAGAAATTACAATAGGAACAAATGTTAAAAAACTAGAAATAGATTAATTGAAAAATAATATAAAACCAAGAAAAAAATTAAATATAATTGGAGGACGTATATAATTCTATCCGCTTTTATATGTCCTCTGTGCTCTAACTAGTTTTGTAAGGCACAAAAAACAGATACTGCAAATGACTTTTTAACAAAATTGCATCAGCATGAATAGCTCAATAAGGCGGTTTAGTAACTCGAGGCAATGATATAATATCTTAAAAAGCATACCAGAAATCGAAATCAGTATTTACTGTTAAATCTAATACTGTTTTTGGATTTATTAACCACTTAACATCAGCACACATTTTAGACTCACCTAACCTATCGGTGATGACATTTCCTTGTCCTTATTCTCATCATATTGATATAGTGAACAAGGTTCTACCTTAATGTTTTGACCCATATCCCAATAAAATATAACATAAATAAATATCGATTCAACAAATCAAAATAAATTATGAATAACTAAAACCTAAATTAGGACATACAAAACTACTGGTCAATGGCTTCAATAAAAAAAGCAATTATATATGGATTTATTGTTTGGTTAATTCCATTTTTAAATTCATTTCTTTTCTATTCACGTGAAGGGGATTTAAAAATTAAATTAATGTTCTACAAGTCGATAATGTTAATTATAGGTATTAGTATTGGAACAGTTTTTATAATAAAATACTTTATGATAGCCAAAAACAAATTTTTAAAAGAAGGTGTTTTATTAGGTTCTATTTGGTTAATTATTAATTGGGGTTTAGATTTTGCGATTCTCATCCCTATCTCAAAAATGTCAATTGACAATTATTTTTATGAGATAGGCTTAAGATACTTGTGCATGCCAATACTTACAATAGCATTTGGCTATATGCTTCAGGTAAAATTAAGAGATTTTTCTAGTAATTAGGTTTAAAACAATTGTCAAGAAATTACTTTGTCTTAAAGAATTTAGTTCTTTTGATTTCATTAATCAATAGTGTTAAAAATATAAATCAAAATATTTTCGGTGAAAATACACAATCATGAAAAGACAATTCTCTTTTATAGCCATCTTGATTTGCGGATACATATATTCGCAATCACCGTTTCATACACTAAAAATGCCGCAACCTAGTAATAAGGTTACTGAAATACAAACTCTAGGTGTTACCGATATAATCTTGAAGTATTCAAGCCCAAGTTTAGATAGCAGGGACGTATGGAATGATGCCAATGTTATTCCAAGAAACGGAACCCCTTATCCTTGGAGAGCTGGTGCTAATATGAATACAACAATTGAATTTGATACTGAGTTGACCATTGAGGACTTAAAGATAAAAAAAGGTAAATATGGATTACATATAATACCTAATGACAAAACAAAAGACTATACCGTTTTATTAGCTAAGGCAAATGATCTATGGGGAAGTTATTATCTCGACATTGAGAAGGATATATCCTATAAATTTAATGTAAGGGATACTATTTGTCCATTTACTGAGAAATTAGATTTTGAGTTTTATCATAAATCCGATAGTACAATGATCTTAGCACTTGAATGGGGAATTAAGAGAATTTCAATGAGAGTTGCAGTTGACTTAAAAGAAACGGTCATTAATAGATTAAGATCGGAACTAAGAGGGATTAACACCTATCGTTGGGAGGCCTGGCATGATGCTGCACAATGGTGTATGGAAAACGATATAAATCTTGAAGAAGCACTTTCTTGGATTAACAGATCAATCAATGGAGTTGGGAATAATCAATTTGGTGGACAGAAAAACATAACTAACTTAACGATGAAGGCTAGAATCGCTAAAAAACTAAAAAAGCAAGATTTATATGATGAGACTATCAACGAAGCTTTGAGTTTAAATTCGTATTCCGCACAACAAGCACACGATTTCACCATGTATCTATTTAGAAATAAGCAATATTCTGCTGCATTAAAATTTAATAAAAAAGCAATACAGTTTCATAATGAGTGGTTTATTAAATTTAATTTTATTATAAGCAATTATTTAGAAGGTAATCATAAAGTTGTAAGAAGAGAACTAAAAAATTTAAGTGTACCTGAATGGTTTACAGACAGATTTAATACCATTAAGGAGCAGTTGATAAAAAGAACATATCATCTTCCTGATTGAGGAGAATAAAAATAAATACACAAAGTGCTATATACTAATAATTTAAAAAAGCAAAAGAGTACTATAATTAATTTATTTCAATCCATAAATAGAATACTTTAACAATAAAAAATTATGACTAAAAAATCTTTATTATTAATCGTCTTTACTCTATGCCTTAATTCCATAAACGCACAACATAATACTGCAACTGGATATAAATCTCTTTCATTCAAATCTACAATCTTATCTGGGGATCGTGAAATTTGGATTCATACTCCTAAAATAGAAAAAAACAGTTTAAATAACCCCCAATCAATTTTTCCAGTAATTTATGTACTTGATGGAGAACATAACTTTCATAATGTTGTTGGAGTTTCAAAAGCTTTAGCTAGGGCTAATCTAATGCCTAATGTAATTGTAGTTGGTATTACTGGAATTAATAGAGAATACGATTATTCACCAAGTGACCTAAAAGTTGATTATATGAAAACAGGAGGGGGTGATAATTTCCTTTCATTTTTTGCTAACGAATTAATCCCATATATTAATAATAATTATCCATCTTCTAATCACAATACTCTTATCGGACATTCTATTGGAGCAATGCTTGCATTATATGCGCTTACAGAAAGCCGATTAGATTTATTTAACAATCATTTATCTATTAGTCCTAGTTTGTGGTGGGACAATCAATCGTTGGCAGAAAAATGGAAAGAAATATTAAAAGCTCCAGAATTCAATCAAAACAAATTAGTTTTCATTACTATGGCTAATGAAGGTATTTTAGGTAAAGATGGTGAAGCTATGCATAATCAATATCTAAAGTTTAAATCTGATATAAAGAATAGCCGAAATTTTGAAGTAGATTATCTCGATTTATTTGATGAAGATCATCTTTCTACAGTCACTCCTGCCTTACATTATGGATTAAAATTTCTTTTTAAAAACTGGAATATCGATCATATTTACAATTCTCGTAACTTCTCAGATTTAAAAAAAGCATTACAGGAATTATCCAAAATATATAATTTTAATATTACTCCAAATTATACTCAATTAGTCAATATGGGACGGTATTTTTATGTAAATGAGGATTACAAAACGTCTATCGAAATATACGAACTTGGTTTAAAAGCATATCCTAAAGGATTACAACTTAATGGGTTTGCAGCTCAAGCTTATTCAAAAGATAACCAGGTTGAAAAAGCTAAAGAATATTTAAATAAAGGATTAAAAATTGCTATTTCTAAAGAGTCGCCAATGATTTCATGGTTCAGAGATCAACTAGACCGACTTGAACCATAAAAAATCGACAATTACTAACTACGTTTATAATTCATTACTAGTTTTCTGACTTTTTAAAATAATTTAATAGTAAATATTCAAACTCTTAGCTATGAAGTAGACGATACAAATAAATTTTAAATGTTCTGCAATTAAAATATATGTGGGTTATATTGTATTCAATAAATAAGGTAGTCATTTTTTATATCAAGAGAAATGAACTTTTTATAAAGAGTATTATCAGTTTTGATACCTAAATATAATTATTAAGTCTTCGTCACTATGTTGGTAATAAGGTCAAGACAGATATATTGATATTTATCAATAAGATTCTTGAAACAAGACAGGTTCTTGCGGCTTTTTTAATCATTCTTAAGACATTTGTTTTAACATCTTCTTTAATAATAATATCAATCGATATAGATTTTATACCCCTATGAATAAGAGATAACTCTTTCTTAACCAAAATTTCGACCTTATGGTGACTAATGTTATTGCTTTCTAAAATATTTTCAATTGTTGTGGCAATGCATGTGCCAAGTGCAGCTGCTAGCATATCTGTTGAAGATAACTCCTCTCCTATCCAACCAAACTCTTTTAGGGATTGAGTTAATATTATAGTATTCGAATTATTAATAGCAACACTACATTTATTATTGTTATTATATAAAATCTTTATTTCTCTCATATTTTCAAAAGATAAATATACTAGTTCATAAATTTTAATAATCAACATCATTAAACATCAAAAAACGAAATAGGAAAACTTTAATCTATTTTAAGATGATTACTAGTATAAAAATCACCAATAAAATTTTCGTGTTTTGTTAGCTTTTCACAAAATTTATCAAGTATTCTAAACCCCTCAGAATAGTTTTCCCTAAAGTTATCCCTAGCTTCCTTTGAATCCCAAGAGTCAACTGTAATAAATCTATTTTTATTTTGAATATCTTGGTAGAACTCAGTTTCAATAAATCCTTGACTTTTTTTAAATAATTGAGCCCAATCACCTTGAGGGTTATATATGTTTTTAAATTTAGATATACAATCATCCTTTACAAAATACTCCCAGACATAAATAAATTTATTTTTTTTCATGATACTCTTGATTTTAAAATGAAAATGTCAATCCCATATAAAACTTTTGCAATCTTTAGAAGTGTAAATTTTATTTATAATATAACGAAATATTCAGTTTAGTTGACTCAAATAATAAGTGTAATAAATCTTATGATTAATTTAATAAGTTTATCATTACATCCATTCTTGCGAGATGTATAGAATACATCTGATTATTAATTTTTTTATTGACAAGATATAATAAAGGTGTGGTAATAAAAATCGAAATAATAGCAACTATTATGAAACTCATTTGAATGATTGGATCGATATCATTCTGTAATATCGTTGATCCTATTATTAGTCCTAGAATTACACTACAAGGAAGAAAAAATAATGATTTTTTCTCTTGAGATTTTATACTTTGTTTTATTAATTTACTATGAATCTCTAGATGCGTCTTAATATTTACAGTAAATAAAATATCCTCAAAGGAAGCAAAATCTTTATAGAAATTAATTGTTTTTGTTAATTCATATATATTGTATAAGCAAAACAATAAGCTTAATGATTTTATAATTTTATTGGGGAATATGATTGCTACACAAACAAAGAAAACAAAAGTGAATATTAATGAAAAGCAATTAATTTTTAAGTTGCGTTTTAATAATCTTAGAGGGCTTTTACTCTTCTTACTAAAAATATTTTTAGTTTTTAATTGATTGTTGTGGCTTTGTTTGATCCAAATTTCTTCTATTTCCATAGTTGTTTTTTAATTAACTTATCCTTAAAATTCTTCTTGATACGAAAAATCCATATTTTATCCTTCTTTATGAGTGTTTTTTAAGCTCTAAAAAATTACAGTAACTTAAGGTGTTCTATTTTTTGTATCAACTTTTCCATTAAAACAGATGAAAGAACTTCAAACAGATTGATAAATGTAGCTTTATCTATCTATTTAGTTAGTTTAATGTAATACAGCCGAGTGATAATTCACTTAGCTAACTTAAAGCCTTAATTCTTTTTACGCCTATTATATTTGCTTTTCGAAAAAACAAACCATGTCTTACCTTCATCTAATGTGCCCTCAACTAAATGCTCAAAACTATTTTTGCTTAAATTGAAATAGGATACCCTAAATGATAGTTTTTTTTCGTTATTAAGAAGTATAGGCTGATCTGACGTAAGATTGGTAAAAATAAGACGTTCTTCCTCCCATTTTCCTGTATAAATGTCCATTAATCCATATTCTTTATCCATAGCTGACAGCTTATAGGCGTTAATCCTTCTGTCAAATCCAATATGTGTAATCATATTAATTTCTCCATTTGATGTCAAATATGTATTCCTTTCACTAATAAATTTACCACTATGTTCTAATTTAATATTTGAATATGAAGTCCCAAGATTAATCCACCTTTCACCCTCCTTATTTTCATAATTTTCAATTATCCATTTACCTTCTAAAATAGATAACTTGTCCATTTCTTTATTTGATTCCTCAGATTGTGCCAACGTGAAAAAATAAAAAAAGAATATTAATAATTTCAGCGTATTTTTCATAAAATTCAGTTTTAAGATTTTAAACAACTTTGCCAGAAGCAAAATTATTACTTGAATTATTTTTGCTTTTTTTAAACTTACTCAAAGCTATAATTACAATAGAATAATAGTATCCTAATTCAATAAAAGCAAACAAATTATCAAGACATATATATTTACTTAGAATATAGAATTAAATTTAAACAATAATATAAAAAGAAACATGACTCGAAAGTTTATACGATTTACTTCCTCAAAATATTTTCCTATCAAAGGTTATTTGCTATTTAGCGAGTAAATTTATACAGATTCGCTGAATTAGAATAGTGAAACCGTTGAGCAGCCGCATCTTTATAGCACCATAAATCAACATTATTGTTTCATTTAATTGAAAAAAGAATATAAAATAAGCTTTGACCATATAAAATGGTTACATACAAAAACAGGAGTCGAAGAGAAAGTAATATTTTTTAATAATCAAAAATTACGATTATTAAAATTTCACAAAGGGTTTGAAGAAAAGGATTGGTGCAGTAAAGGGCATTTTGGATGCGTACTTGAAGGAAGTCTATCAATAATATTCAAGAAACAAAAAATCAGCTTCAGTAAAGGGGATTTAATTTGTATAGATGCAGGAGAAAATTCTCGCCATAAAGTTTTTTTAAAAAAATCAGAATTAGCTATTTTGTTTCTGATTGAAAATTTACCAAACTGTGAATAAAATTAAAACTGTTTTAAAACTATTTATATATACTTTAAAAAACAATTTTACCAAAATCTAATAGTTAGTTTACGAAGACTAGGTAATGTTCCTAATTGACGCTTTTGCAAATTAGTAAACACTAGTTATTGATAATTAACAACTAACATAGAACAGATTCTTTAAAAAGAGCCTGTTCTTGTGCTTTGATATAATGAACGCTTCTTAAACCTAGTAGAATGAGAGTTTTATATTATTTAGTTTTTCAAATTGGCTCCTAGAATATATCTATAATTAAGGTTGAGACAAGCATAGTTGGCAAGATGTTCACTTCGTCGTTTTTACATGGCTTTAATTTTAGCAAATATTTCTTGTTTAGTTAAGAACATTAATCTAATTTAGATAGATAATAAGTGAACACAAAACTGAACACGTTTTGGAACACGATTTACAATATATAGGGCATTAAAAACCTCTAAAATGGGTTATTTGAACCTAATAGGAGTATTTATAACCCGGAGGTCTCGAGTTCAAATCTCGATCTCGCTACAACAGTAAAAGTCTAATACGAGAGTGTTGGGCTTTTTTTATGGGTTGCCATGAAGATGTATTACCCTTTGAATTCTTAAGAATACTTGTAAAAGCAATTAAATCTATTTTTTAAAAAATCGAATGAAAATGTAATATCAGCGTCAACAACGAGATAGTTTATACGATTTAACAAGTGTCTAAAGGTTTCTAATAAAACCCTGTGTCTTTTTTCCTTTTTTGCTAACTTGTTCTGTAACAACATAAATTATAAATAAACACGTTAATAACAATTAAAACCGACCGATTAGGAATTTAATTGAAATATAGAAATGACTCAAATGAATATAATATTATTAATGTTTTTAGCGGTAGTAACTTCTTGTCAAAACAACAATGATGCTACAGAACCAATAAATAAGGTAGAAATTATGTATACAATGCCAGAAGAGAGCGAACCACATGAAGGCACATGGCTTCAATGGCCGCATCAGCACCAATATGGAGTTGCCTACAGAAATCGCTTGGATGCAACTTGGGTTTCGATGACAAAAGAATTAGTATCGAGCGAAAACGTTCATATCATCGCTTATGATCAAACTGAAAAAGACAGAATAATTTCATTATTAACTATCGAAGGTGTTTCATTAACAAATGTTGATTTTAAACTCTATGAAACTGATGACACATGGATTAGGGATAATGGGCCTATATATGTTAGGGATAAAAATGGAAATTTAGTTATTGAAGATTGGGGATTTAACGGTTGGGGAAATAAAGTTGATGATATAACCGGGTTATTAATTCAGTCGGATAAATGCAATGAAATTCCTTCGAAAATTGCCTCAGATCAAGGAAGAACAATTATAGACCTTAATTCTGAGATGATAAATGAAGGTGGTAGCATAGAAATTGATGGAAATGGGACATTAATGGCTTGCAAAAGTTCTATACTGAACAATAACAGAAATCCGGGAATTAGTCAAATACAAGCTGAGAAGATATTTAAAAAGTATTTGGGAGTAACAAATTTTATTTGGCTTGATGGACAAGCCGGACTTGAAATTACAGACCAACATATTGACGGTTTTGCAAGATTTGGAAATTCAAATACAATTGTTACCATGGAACCAAATGATTTATTGAATTATGATGTTCAACAATCAGATATTGATAAACTCTACGCTGCAAAAGACAAAAATAAAAACCCCTATTCTTTTTTAAAAGTACCATTAACTAAGAACAATGTGGTAACTACAAACGGAACAAATTTGGGCTATAAAGGTTCATATATAAACTACTACATAGCCAATACAAAAGTATTAGTTCCTAACTATAACGACTCAAATGATGCAATTGCAAATGCTTTAATTCAAACCTTGTATCCCTCTAGAACTGTTGTTGGAATTGATGTAAGGAATTTATACGAAAATGGCGGAATGATACATTGTGTAACACAACAACAACCTTCCGATTAAAGTTATACTCTTTGGCTAAGTCCCTAAATAATAGAAATTAGTTTTCCTAACTATTAGTAAATTAAAAAATGTTAGATAATTTATATTAAGGTTACTTAATTTTAAATCTATTGTAAACTTCACTTTTATATACTTCTCCTATTGGAATCCGCTCATTATTTAATATAATTTTATTCTTCTGAATAGAACTAATTTTATTTACATTAACAACATATGATCTATGCACCCTAAGAAATTGTTTATTAGGCAGCTTATGTAAAATTTGTTTAAAATTCATTAACGTTAGTACTGGTTTAGTATTAACCAATACTATTTTTAAATAATCCTTTAGGCCTTGAATAAATAATATTTCAGATACGTTAAGCTTTAGATTTTCATATTCGGATTTTATAAAAATAAAATCATCATCTATTTGTTTTTCATAGCCAGCAGAAGATAGGTTGGCACCTATTTTATTTTGATTTAAATTTAATAATTCCTTAACCCTATTTATTGCTTTAATAAATCTTGGAAAAGGAATTGGTTTTACCAAATAGTCGGTCGCATTTAAATCAAAACCCTCTAATGCATATTGAGGGTATGCAGTTGTAAAAATAAAAAAGGGTCTGTTGTTTTCAATAGATTTAATGAAGTCTATACCAGAAATTTGCGGCATTTCTATGTCTGAAAATACTAGATCAACTCTATTATTGTTCAAAAAATCTAAAGCCTCTAGAGCATTGGTAAAAGTTTTAACAACAGTTAGTGATCCTAAAGCATTGCAATAAGACTCTACAACTTTAATAGCTAAAGGTTCATCATCAATTATTATACATTTCATTTTGTTCTAATTTTAAAGACAAATCCACTTTATAATAACCATCTTCTGTTTTAGTGATTAATTGGTGGTTACCATTATATAGATAGTTGAGTTGATTCTCTATATTTATTAACCCAACACCAGAGTTAGTTTCATCTTTTTTATGAAAACCAATAATATTCTCTACTTTAAAACGCAATAAATCTTCATCTATTTGTATTAGTATACTAATGCGAGTGTTACCTTGGTAATCCGTACCATATTTAAATGCATTTTCAATAAATGAAATTAAAACCAAAGGGTGTATTTTAAGATGTTTTGTATCTCCATGAATATTCAGCTTAACGTCTTCCGAATTTTTAAGTCTTAGTCTTTGTAATGCTATATAGTGTTTAATATAATTAATTTCTATTTCTAAAGGCACTTTTGCCTCACCTACTTCGTAGAGCATGTAGCGCATAAGTTCTGATAAAGTTATAACAGCTTCTTGGGCATCATCGGATTTACTCCTTACTAATGAATAGATACTATTTAATGAGTTGAATAAAAAATGTGGGTTTAATTGGGTTCTTAAAAATTGTAGTTCAATTTCTTTTTTATTGTTTTCTAATTGTTTTGATAAACGCTCTCTCTTGTAAAAGTCTATAACCAAAGAAAAAATACCCCCCAACAAAAAAATAGATAAAGAAAATATTAGAGGCATCATATACCGCATCCCCTTTAAAAATCGAATATTACCACGTTGCTTTATTATTTCTTCTTGCATTGTATTAAAAGAAACATTTGGCACCATATTAATCATTAAATAATTAAAACTGGCTAAAAATAAAACCGACGTAACGATATATAGTAAAACCTTCTTTTTTAATAGTAACTTAGGAACAAAAATGAAATAATTGGAATAGAACAATACAGGCATTAACAAGACCCTAGAGTATACATCTGATGGTATTCTATCTAATTCGAGAAATGATATAGTTATTGGTATTAAGGATAAACACAACCATACGGATATATGAATAAATACCTCTTTTAAATGTGATACATTTTTCAAAATAATATATGTTTATTCTACTATTAAGTTATTAAAGGTAATACTATTGGACATTACCTCATCAATGGTTAATCTTGGTGTTTGATTTCTATATAATTTATTCAAAACTAACTTTCCTATAATTTCAGCGTCTTCTTTTGATTTAAAAACTCTTCTTCCTTTAACAGCTGGCACATATTCTTGTTTTATTAAGACTTTATCATTTTTTGCGATTACATAAATCCAGCTACTATCTTTTTGAATAACTTTTAAAGAATACCCTTTGCTTTCTTTTTTGTCATCCGCATTAACCAATACTAAAGTGTTAATAACTAAAACTATACCTATAATAATTATAACAAAAACGGATATATACTTAAATAATTCTTTCATTGCCATAAACTTTCAATTTATTTTCTATTTTAAATAAAAAGAGTCAGGAGCAATATAAAATGGAGTATCATATTTTACCTGACTCAACATTTGGCTATTAATCATATCAATTTTAAAGCTTAATGAGCCAAACTAACAATCAATAATAAAACTTAAAATGTATTTAGTTATCATCATCATCTTGTGAATCAGTTGGGAAAAATTCCATATTATCATCGAGGTAAAGCGTCCCATTACGCCCAAGAGCTACAAATGCTCTCTGCCCATTACTAAAAGCAACAGCATCTCTTCTTGCAACTCTCTCAAATGATGTTCTTTCTACCCACTCATCTCTATTAGGATTATATTCATACACAGTATCCAATGACCCTCCTACTTCACCGCAAGCTATATAACCCAATCCATTTAATGAAAATGCTACAGCATTAGCCCTTAAAACATTATCATCGTCGTCGTCATCAATATCAGTTAAAACAGACCATGTTTCAGTATTCATATTGAAGACCCAAAAATCTTCTTCATATATTCCATTACTTACGCCTGTAGCCAAATAAACGTCAGAGCCTATAGTAAATGTTACACCATCTCTTCGCTTTGAACCGCCAAATCCAAATAATTCTTCCCATTCATCTATTGCCGGATCATATTTCCAAAAATCTTTCTTGTCACCATCTCCATCAAAGCCAGTACCTACGTATCCGAAAGAATCTGAGCCAAAACCTACACTACCATAGCGTGCTGTACCTCCAAAATCTGCTATTTGTTGCCATGAGTTAGAAGTAACATCATATTCATAAAAATCTGATAACTCTTGATTGGTATCACCATTAAATCCTGTTCCTATATACCCTTTTCCGTTTATTGTAAATGACACAGCAGAACTCCTTTCCTGGCCAGGAAAATCTGCAAGTTGCTGCCAGGAATTTGTTGCAAAGTCGTAAGTCCAAAAATCATTAAAGTAATCATCACCATCAAAACCAGTTCCCATATAACCTTTATCACCAATGGTAAAAGCGGTGGCACTACTTCTAGGTTCCTCATTAAACACTGAGGTTTCTGCCCAATTACCGATTAAATCATTGTCGTCATCGTCGTCTTCACAACTATAAAAAGGGACAATGAATAGACATGCTATTATTAAAATTCTGCTATTAATTGTTTGTTTCTTCATTTCTTTTTTTATTTAAATTAAAGCTTACTGCTATGTTGAGAAAAATTGTTTCGTTGGTATTAATATCGTATAAGGTCTTATCTTCTAAATCAATAATCTCCATATTACTAACTGGTATATACCCTAGTTTGAAATGTGTTATCCAATGCTCATCGAATTTTAGTTGATAGCCTAACGTAAGTTTTAATCCGTTAAGCTGAATTCTTGAGTTTCTGATTTTCTCATTTTGCGCATTTAAAATACTGGTCGAATTATTTGCAAAGAACCCTTCTGGACTTAACGTAAAATTGATTGCATTCTTCTTGTTAAAATCATGAAAGAAACCAGTCATTGGCAATCCAATACTATATCTAGTATTAGAGTTTATTTGTTTGTTATAAGATAGTATTGGAAAGAAAATTGGCCTACCGAATAAGGTTCCAAAACCTGCTCCAAGTGTAAGGCTAGATTTTAAACTATCTTTCACCCATATTTTACTAGTGCTCAAAAATGTATTATAGAAAAAATCGTCCGTTGATAAATTTCCATCAAGCGTAGACGATAACATAGGTGAAATTAAAGCATTGATAGACCAATTATTTTTTAATGGTTTTCGATAAATAAGACTAAATCTTACATTATGAATGTTTTCAAAAGTATCTAAAGTATTAGTGAGTAAAACATCCTTGAAATAAATATCGTATTTAGTATAGCCCAGCCTAAAAGTCAATAAAGATTTACCTAGTTTTTTGACCGCACCTATTGATAAAGCGGTTTTTTCCACTTGTGTATTTCCTAAACTTGGCAGAATACTATACTCAAATCTACCAACCTCTAAACCACCACCTGTAAATAATGAGTTTTGTGCTATTGATAAATTGACAAAAAAACTAAAAAGTATTATTGTGATTTTTTTCATCAATGCGAACTTAAAGCATGCTTTGGTGACTTTTAAACAAACTATACCAGCATCCTTTTTTTATAGATTAATCAGGCTATTCTATATACCAATTCTAAGTTTAGTATTTATAGAGAGTTATATTGCTTTTGTATATATAAAGTCAGTACTCGTATAATAATATTCCTACGTTCTTTTTTAATGGCTTTTTTTGTTCAAAATTGAGCTTATGGACTTTAAGATTATAAAACAAATCGCCCTAGCACTATGTGGCATTATAATACTAGTCAGATGTTCTGAACCCGATAACGTTCCTACTCTAACTGTAGGTGAAGATTTTACCAACACTAACATTAGAGTTCTTTCTATAGACACCTTAGAAGTTAGTTTATCTACAATGAAGTTTGATTCTATTATAACATCAAATTCTCAGCGCCTTTTATTTGGAAGATATGAAGATTCTAATTTTGGTAACATAAGAGCTTCTTCTTATTTTGAATTAACTTCGAATATTTTTTTCGTAGATGATGAAGCAGTACTAGATAGCGTGGGCTTAGTTCTTAACTATGATAATTATTTTTATAACGATACTACTCAGACTATAACTATTAATGTTCATAAGCTTTTAGACCGCTTAGATAGTGAAAATGGTAACCTTTACAATACCTCTGAATTTGATTATGAACCTATACCTCTAGCCTCTCAAAGTTTTATACCAGAGCCCAGTAGAGATTCTTTATATGTTGCTCTACCTTTTCAATTTGGGCAAGAAATATTTCAAGGTATTCAAGATAACGAATTAGAAGATACTGAATCTTTGGCACAGATACTAAAAGGAATAACTATACAACCAGATAATAGTGATAACGGCTCAATTATTGGTTTCAATGTTACTGAGAGCCATGTTAAGCTATATTATACTATACCAAATGAATTAGAAGATGAGGAAGAGGAATTAGAATTAATCATAAATCTGTTTGATACCAATACTTATTTTAATAATATTAAAAGTGATGTTAGCGACTTACCCCTTGAGTTAATTAATGACCAAGAAAACATACTCTCATCTACTGAAAGTAATAACTTCTCATACTTACAAGCTGGCATAGGTTATGTGACTCGCATCGAATTCCCATCTATTAAAAGGCTTAAAGAAATACCAGGAACTGGCACTATACTTAATGCTACTTTAGAAATAAAACCCAGTAATGATTCTTATTCAGATATAAGACCTATTTCAGACATTTTATTCCTATACCTAGTGAATCAAAATAATGATTTAACATCTCAAATTTCAAATAATATCGATTTTATCACAGCCTCTTTAGTCAGGGAAAATCAAGAGTTTGGCGATATTATCTATTCTGTACCAGTCCTAGAGTTTGTGGATAGAAAATTTTTAGAGCAGCCCGAAACTGAAGATGCACTTGTTTTATTACCACCAGAGTTTAACTCCACAATAAATAGTATACAATTTAATGACGCCTTTAATAATGACTTTGAAGCAAAACTAGTCTTAACCTACGCTATTTTAAACAATGAATAAAATAATTATTCCTTTGTATGTTCTAATGCTCACATGGGCTCAAATTAGTGCTCAAACTAATAATTTAACAGGTTCTCCATATTCATTATTTGGAATAGGAGTTGAAAGTACTAGCAATACAGGTAGAAATAGTGGTATGGGAAACTTAGGTGTTGCCTTAGAAAGCAGTAGCCAAATTAATCTACACAACCCGGCTTCTTTTGCTACTATTGAAAAAGAAAGGTTTGTCTTAGATCTGGGAATGTTCACAGAAACACAGCGTATTTCTAGTGGAGGTCGTGATGAGATGCGTTTTGCCTCAAATTTTTCTAATGTTTCATTAGGCTTTAACGGTAACGGAAAATATGGTATAGGTCTTTCATTAAGACCTGCTACTAGTGTTGGCTATGCTCTCATTGGCATTGAAAGTAATATCGAAGGTAGCAATGAACAATTTACAACCAATATTACTGGTTCAGGAGGTCTTAATGAAGTAAGGTTAGATTATAGCAGAAAGTTAACACCTAATTTAAATGCTGGGTTAAAATTCTCATACTTCTTTGGCTCCATAGACGAAACAGAAGCTATAATAGCAGAAAACAGCCGAGTATCTACTAATGATGTTAGCTATTATAGTGGAGCTACTTTTGGTATTGGACTACAATACAAATTTCTTGATCGCTTTAATTTTGGTTTAAACTTAGATTTACCTACAACCTTAGGTGGAAAGCAAGACACAAATTCACTAAAATTTTCTTTTGATGGTATTACTATTCTAGAAGAAAGCACGGACAAAAATATTGAGGACTTTAAGTTGCCTCTAAGGTTTGATATTGGTTTTAGTACAACATTTAATAATTTTCTATTATCAGGCGAATATAAATCAAGTCTTTGGTCAACAACCAATCAAGAAGACGGTGTGGGTAAATATGTAGATCAAAACATATTTGCAATAGGTGCAGAATATGTTATTAATCCTAATAGTTTAAAATATTGGAAACGTATTAACTTTAGAGGAGGTCTAAACTACAACAGTGGTTATTTAGAAATAGATGGTTATAAAGTAGACAATTACAGTGCCGCTTTTGGTATAGGATTGCCTCTTGGCAGAAAGGCTGGTTCTCACTTAAATCTTTCTTACAATATAGGTAACAGAGGCTCTAACAGTAGTTTTTTAGTTAACGAAAACTTTAGCACACTAAATATTAATATAACCTTATCAAGCATTTGGTTTCAGAAACGCAAATACAATTAAAGTATAAAACTGATAAATTCACTTATAGAAAGCAGCTTAAATTTCTGAGACTAATCTATTACTACTAAAAGCAAAATTAATTATCTAGACTAGTCTCTTTTAAAGCTTTTACTGAAACAGTAAAACGTTATTATAATCCATCTATACCGATATAATACCAGTTATTCATTTACAATTGTATATTGATATAAGCTTTTTAATATTTAAACTATTAAAAGTCGTTTATATATGCCAAAAGCCAAGATCATAATCTTTTTATATTTTATTGTTTTATTGATTCTTAATTGTCAAGTACTCTTTAAGTTTAGCTGTATTAACTATATAGAGCCTATTTGTTATACATTGCTCATTATGTTCTCAATTATACTGTTTTTTCTCGTAAAACAAATTGAAGCTAAATAAATCTAATCTTTAATCTCTAAAAATCGTTGTAAGGCATCTGTCTTCCTTTTAGAAATAGGGATTGCTCCATTGTAACCTTCCACTTCACATACAAAACCGTTATTTTTCTTATAAAGATGTCTTAGTTTAGATAAATTAACTAAATACGAATTATGCACCCTAAAAAATCCTTTTTTTTTGAGCTTTTCTTCATATTCCCCCAAATTTTTGCTGGTTACTATCTGTTTATCTCTTAAGTGAATTGTGGTATAACGTCCTTGAGCTTCACAAAATAAAATATCATCGAGATGCTCTAATTCTATTTTTGATAAGGTTGGAATAGCAATAATATCTAAATCTTTGACTTTTTTTCTATTGGCTTTGGTCTCCAAATCTTTAATATACTTCTTAGATCTTAATTTCTTAATAACTTTATGGAGCGCATTAATTATTTGTTCTAACTCTAAAGGCTTTAAAATATAATCTGAAATTTCATACTTTATCGCTTTTAGTGCAAATTCTTCATAAGCACTCAAAACAACAATCTCAATATCATAAGGTTTTAATTCATCTAATAAGTGAAAAGGGTTATGCTTATCTACATGGATATCAAGAATAACAGCATCTGGATGTAATTCTTTTACAAGTTTTACACCACTTTCAACACTACTAGCTGTACCATTAATAGCTATATTAGGAAAAAACCGATTAACATAGCTCTTAATTAATTTTACAGAACTTTGATCGTCGTCAATAACAACGATGTTATATGTATTCATACTTTGAGAAAAAAACTAAAGTAGTCTAACTTACTTTCTTAACTAAAGTCCACGTAATTAATGGTAGTATATTGTAACAAGTGGTAAGATTATTGTTATAACTGAATACTTAGGGAAACTAAAAATTAGTAAACGTACTATTTTAAACCTAGAAAACGATGCAATTGATCTTGTCTACGTTTGGCTATAGGCAATAAATCCCCATTTGACATTTCACAATAGTTGCCTGCAGCTTTATTAATATTTTTCACATGGGTTAAATTAACAATGTAGCGGTTATGAATTCTAAAAAAATGAGTGTCCTCTAGAGTTTTCTCGTAGTCACCAATATTTTTAGTCGCAACTATTTTTTTATTCTCAGTTAAATAAAAATTAGTGTATCTACCCTCAGACTTAAAATATATAATACTTTCTAAATTGATAAAATCTATTTTATCCATAGAGGGCACCGCAATAATGTTTAGATCGTCATAATCCTGAATGGTTTTAGCCAATACATCTACTTGCTCACTCGCAGTATAAAAACTACGTTCAATATCTTTATATGCCTTAGCTACAGCAGATATCAATTCTTCAATTTCAATAGGCTTCATTACATAATCTATGGCGTTATAACGAAATGCTTTTACAGCAAATTCATTAAATGCTGTAACAAAGATCACTTTAATTTCATTGTAGTCCACGCTTTCTAAAACGTCAAACCCAGAGCCTTGATCTAAAACAATATCTAAAAACAAAAGGTCTGGCTGTAACTCATTAATTACTTTAATAGCATCTGCTTTTGTATTTGCTGTTCCGGAAATGTTTACATAAGGACAATACGTCTTTAAGAAGTGAACTAAGAGATTTACATTATTAACCTCATCATCAACAAGGACTGCATTAATACTATTCATTTAAGGGGTTTCTTAGGTTAATAACTAAATGGATCATTAACTAATGTAAATTAAATCTTATTAAAATACAAGATTATGATTAGTAACAACCAAATTTTGTAATTTCTAACATCAAAATATCACTATGAGCAAAATATATATTTACAAAGTAATAAATGGCAATTTTTAATACATAAACGGTCATTTTAATGTCATATTCGGTAAAATCCTATATTGTAGTTTTGAATTACTTCTTCTAACAAAAAAGCACAAAAATTTATTACTAAATACATTTTAAATTGTTGATTATTAAGTATTTAAATAATATTTTATTCAAAATTCTTATTAAAGAAATTGCTTTCTAAAATTTAGGTGTAAAATTAATTTCGTAAATAAAATACTACTTTTGCATTACCTAACCACCAACCCAAAATTATGATACGAATTGTATTATTCGTTATAATTGTATCGTTTCACTTTTATGCTACAGCACAGCAATATTCTGCTGTAAAATACTTGGGTTCGGAAATAGGATTACCTTCTGATCTGGTCTATGAGATCATTGAAGATAAACAGGGATATATTTGGATAGCAACTGATAACGGTGTTGTAAAGTATAATGGAACCAGTTTTAAAGTATTTCAAAAAAAGGATGGTCTTTTAAGTAATGATATTTTTGAAATTAGTCAAGACTCTAAAGGGCGTATCTGGCTTACTGGCTATTATAAAGGGCTTAGTTATATACAAAACGATAAAATTTATACGCTATTTAAAAATGAGTTCGAAAATGGATTAAGTTTTGTAGAAGAACAAAAAGACACTTTATTTTTTCGTAAAATACACGATTCTAAAAGGTATTATTACCTACCACAATCAAACCAACTCAAGCCTTATCCTGTAAAGCCTAATGTACCATTGCATGAAGGTTTAAAACGTAAAGAGAAACAATACCAACTCAAAAAGAGAAACGATACTACCAATAGTATTTATTTTTCTAAAAAAAATGAAAATCATTTTGATAAAAAGCACATTTTAAATAATGACCTAACTCAAAAATTTACTAATTTAAATATTGATTTCCATAATGCCAATAGAATCCTCGAAGATAGTTATGGCAATTTTTGGGTAATCAGTGATATTAATGAGCTGATTTTTATTCCTAAAGAGTTTTATAAGATATATCAAATAGCAAGTCAGGAGCTTTTTTCTGATCAAGTGGTTTTCTTTAAGTACGCCATTAAGAATCAAAATAAAATCTATTTTATCACTAATACCAATATGTTTTACGCATATAACATAGAAACTTATAAACTACTATTAATAAGCGATTTAGCTCAAAAAATTCCTCATAAAATTTCAAAATATGAAAATGGTATATTGATTAGCTGTTACAAAGAGATTATACAATACAACTACCTAAATGGACAATTAGCAGAGACAATTTCTGTAAAGACTGCTCCAAGTAGAAACCTAGATACACATAAAGATATGGCTTACTACATAAAAGGTTCAACTCTTACAGAATATCCTTCAAATCGTAATATTTTAAATCTCAAAACCAATTTAAGAGTCAACAATTTAAGCATTTCTGCTAATGATAATATTATAGTTTCTAACGAAGAGGCAATATTTAAAATAAATCCACTGACCAAACATCAATTAATCAATGACACAATTAAAAACATATCATCATTGGGTCATTATAAAGATTATGTCCTCGCCGGAACATATTCTGAAGGCTTATTTATTCTTAACAAGCAATTACAATTACATCAAAAAATCTCCTTAAAAGAGAGTGTTTCCAGTATCATATCTGATCATAAAATGCAAAGATTGTATGTCGGTACTTCTAGAGCCATACATATGTATAGATATAATAGCAAAGGATTTTCTAAAGAAAGAATTATAAATACCTATGATGGTTTAGGTAAAGGCTCTTTAAACAATATGCTTATAGACGACAATTCTATAATCTATTGTAATAAAAAGACCATAACTATATTAGATAATAATTATGACACACAACCTATTAATGGGATTATCGAAATTGAAGCTGTTTATAACACCGATAGTATTTACAACCACAATACTACTTTTTCAATTTCAAGGTCCAACAATAATTTAAGTATAAAAAACTCTATCCATACATTTAATAATCCGGCAAATTTTGAAACGTTTTACACATTAACCAAGGATGAAACGATTAGCGAGAAGATGATGTTTAATAACAGTGTATTGACATTTAATTCATTAATGCCAGGTAATTACACATTAAAACTATTTGCTAAACAGGTTGGCAATGATGAGACTCTTAGCCATAAAAGTATAAGCTTTATTATTGCCCCTTATTTTTATGAAACTATAAGTTTTAAAATCTTAATGATTTTGATTTTACTATTTATAGCTTCAGTGGTAATAATATTCTATGTAAAACAATTGAAAAGAAAGCATAACACTTTAGTTAAAATTAATACTTTAGAATCTAGAGCACTTTCTGCTCAAGTAAACCCTCACTTTGTTTTCAATGCTTTAAATGGTATACAAAGTGTACTTTTTTTAAAAGGTGAACAGGCTACAAATAAGTACATAAGTATGTTTTCTAAATTATTACGTATCAACTTCAGTTTAGACAACACAAATTTGATTGCTATTGAAGATGAAATTGACTTTTTAAAGTCCTATATCCAAATTGAAAAAATGCGCCTTGGTGATAATCTAGATGTAGTATTTGATGTTGATAGTGAGGTGAAAAAAATTAAGATTCCATGCATGCTATTGTATGTCTTCAAATAAAGTTGAACTTTTCTGTTAGAAATTTAAGCGAGAAGTTTTACTAATTTAAGCTAAATTTTT
>NZ_CANMJY010000016.1 GCF_947498345.1 uncultured Winogradskyella sp. | reverse complement strand
AAAAATTTAGCTTAAATTAGTAAAACTTCTCGCTTAAATTTCTAACAGAAAAGTTCAACTTTATTTGAAGACATACACCAATAATCAATAAATTGTTATTGCTAAAACCAAACAGGATTTACACAGATGGATTGAATATCTATCCTGGTATGATTCCTGAAGTAATTCATAAACAGTTTCAATACTGTACTAATATAATTGAGCGACATAATCTAACGCTTAGAACACATATTAAAAGATTAAGTAGAAAAACGATTTGTTTTTCTAAGAGCAAGATCTATCTTGAAGCACATCTGAAAATTTATTTTTGGGGATAGTACTGTTTCTAATGAGTTCTTGATTTATATTGTAGGAAATTAGCTGTATTTAAGATGCCGCTAGTGTTAAACAAAAAAGACCGTGAGTATAAGTGCTAACACCCGCTGGTGCTTTCATAATTCCGTTAATTGCAGCACTATTATTTTCTCAAGTTGTTGGCTTTATATAAGGGGCATTTAATCATTAAGTTACAAAAGAAAAACGCCCAGTCAACAAGTATCGACTGAGCGTTTTGAAACTAAATAACCAACCAAAATTTAGCTCCTTGTATGTTCTCTAGGGTTGTCTACCTTAGGCGTTTTTTGCTTACGCTTTTTAGGCATTTCTTTCTTTTCAGTAATCTTGCCTTGCGTATCAGAACTTCTGTAATAAGCGATGTAGCCACGTCCTTCAAATTCATAGACTGTACCAGAATTTGCATGGAACAACTCTATAGTTCCGTCATTAATAACGCTAAGTTCAAAGAATTCATTGTCAAAGAAATCATAATCTAATGTTAATGTTTTTAGATACCTATTTCTTATAACATCTCCTACACCATAAACTCCTGTGTAATCCCAGTAAATAGCGTTTGGATTGTTTACATTTATATCTTGTGAGCTTCTAAATGTAGAATCGTTTCCGCCAGATAAAAACTGTAAATAGTTTTCGTTGTCAAATTCATTTAAAGCACCAAAATCACTTGTATAGACTTTTTCCCAGGCTTCATACTCCTGTAAGAAATAGTGAATGTTATCATAGAACACAAAATCATAATCAAAACCAGAACGTTGATAGCCATCTAAAAAATAGGACGTATCATTAAAAGGATTGTAAAGCTCAATAGTATGGTTATCTATTTGGTAAACATCAAAAGACGCAAACCCATCAACCACGTGATTAATATCCAAGACCATGTTATAGGTGTCGTAGTTTCCTATTTGTACTCCCAATCCACCACCTTGACTACCAATACCCACTAAATTGTTATTAGCGTATACGCGACCATTATTAAAGCTTAGTGTAAAAGCAATCTGCAAAAATGGAGTTTCACCATAACCTTGGGTGGCATTAATATCTACATACCACAAATCGTAAGATTGCAGCAATTGGTTTAATGAAATTGTCGGACCATTGTCATTAATATTTATTTCTTCCGTATAACACGAAGTAAATAATGTGGCACTGAGTGCAAATCCTAGTAGTAATTTTATCGTCTTCATAATCTAACAGTTTTAGGGTTATTACTTTTATAATTTCAAAACGTATGCCAAAGTCAGAAAAACAGATTTGCTCTAAGCTTGGCTAAACATAATCTAAACCTTGTAAAGTATATGAAACAAAGCATTTAGACTACGCTCAGCGTGATACAATAACTTCATTTATCTTCTATAAAATTTGCTTATTTTTGGATGACTTAAACGAAACTATTTCTATGAGTGACACCAAAAAATATGCGGTCTTTGGAGCAGGAAGTTGGGCAACTGCCATTGTAAAAATGCTTTGCGAAAACTTAGATGAGGTTGGCTGGTACATGCGTAGTGTTTATGCGAAGGAACACATTTTAAAAGAGAAGCATAATCCAAGTTATTTAAGCTCTGTTGAGTTTCATACAGAACAATTAAAACTCAGTAATAATATTGATGAAATTGCAGAATGGGCAGATGTGCTCATTTTTGTAATTCCATCGGCTTTTATGCATACTGAATTAGAAAAGTTATCGACTGATATTAGCAATAAAGTTGTGGTGTCTGCTGTAAAAGGGATTATACCAGAATCTGGATTATTAGTAGGAGAGCATTTTCATGATATTTATAAAATTCCTTTTAAGAATATTGCTGTTATTGCTGGGCCATGCCACGCAGAAGAGGTGGCTTTAGAACGCTTATCTTATCTTACTATTTCTTGTGCTGATGCAAACAAAGCTCAAGCTTTAGCTAACAACTTATCGAGTAGATATATAAAAACTAAGATTAGTGATGATATTATCGGAGTAGAGTATGCGGTAATGCTCAAAAACATCTATGCAATTGCAGCCGGAATTGCACATGGTTTAGGTTATGGAGATAATTTTCAGAGTGTACTTATGAGTAATGCCATTAGAGAAATGAAACGCTTTATCAAAAAAATGCATAAGATGAAGCGCAATATTAATAACTCTGCGTATTTAGGAGATTTATTAGTAACCGGTTATTCTGTATTTTCCCGAAACAGAATGTTTGGTAATATGATAGGCAAAGGTTACACGGTTAAATCTGCCCAGATGGAAATGAACATGATTGCCGAAGGGTATTATGCTGCTAAAAGTGCATATTTATTAAATGAAAAAAACCTTAAAAAGACAAAGCTACCTATAATAAATGCGGTTTATGCTGTACTTTATGAAAATAAGAACCCCAAAAAGGTATTTAAAAAACTGACGGAGAAGTTAGATTGATTTGTGGCATATGAAGATTACAAACGAGATATATACAAATCTAAACTTAGCTAATGAGAATGATAGAGGCGATAATCTCATAATTGATTTTGTCATTTCCTCATTACTCGGTGTTCTTGTTGCATGGTTGACTTTTTATGATTTGATTTCTGCAATTGCAGTTTATTATATTGTGCGATTTTTTTATTACTTCATTTTTGAAATGTATACTGGTCGTACGCTTGGAAAGTATCAAACCCAAACCATGGTCATTGATAAGGACGGATATATTCCTTCAAAGATTCAATTAATTATAAGGACTTTAAGCAGATTTGTCAGTGTGTTTTCTGGAATTAGTGATGATGAAAAAGCTATTCATGACTATACCTCTAATACGTTTGTTATTAAAGATAAAAAATTAAAGAAAATCGAATTCAAGCAACCTCTGATTTTCCTTTTTCATCAAACCATATTGGTTTACTTCGCTTATTATTTTTATGACAAACCTAGACAGGCATTCATTGATGTTTTTGTACTAGTATTATTAATTCTAGCTATTTTGAGTGGTTTTGTAATGATTTTTAGAAAACTTTCAAGAAATAGCAGCACTGATAACTCCGCAAACTAGTTGATTTTATAATTCTTTTGACAGCAACTATTTACTTCACCAAAACACCTTTTAACTGCATTAAAGGTAGGTTCTGCAAAGCCTTTTCATTGATAGTGTTTTTTCTAAACAGATAAGTTTTATCAAACATTTGGTTGCCTTCAAAAAAAGTAACCTTAAATGAATTATTGAGCTCTAGGACTTTTTCCTGCAAGTACTCAATCTTAGCATAACTTCTTGCTGGCAGTGTTGCAATGGTATGCCGCATTGGAGGTGTCATCTTAGTTTCAGATGTTCCTTGAGATACAATAAGAACTGTATCTAGATCTACATCACTATTATTAATGATATAGGCATTCCAATCTTGCGTTTTGTATTCTAAATGCTCTTCTTGCACAACTGCAATATGTACATCTTTAACTTCTGGAATTCGGATATCTTTTTTCATTTTATGCTGAACTTGATTCAGTATCTCCCTGCGAAAGCAGGAATATGTTTATGTTAATTATAAATTAAATACAAAAGTATGAAAAGTGAATTCTTTAATTTAGAAACTCATTATCAAAAACAGCAACAATGAAACTCAAATTACTCTCTCTAGTTTTACTTTTCTGTTATATAGGTTATAGTCAAACCAACGAAAAAATTACCACAATAGAAACTGTAGAGATTTTAAATAATAGTACAGATGAAGCTGTCTATTATTTTCAAAACAACTGGAAACAACTAAGAGTTAAAGCAGTTAATAAAGGGTATATCCATTCTTATCAGTTATTGAAAACCTCATATAATGAAGAGACACCCTTTCATTTAATTTTAATCACAACCTATTCAAATAAAAAGCAGTTTGAAAAACGTGAAGCTCATTTTAGAGAACTCATAGAAGCTAGTGGTGACTTAAAACTACTAAGTAAGAAAGAACCCTCCGAGTTCAGAAAATCAGTGTTTAGCGTTGAAGGTGCTAAACATTTAGAGTAACATATAGAGATTCAATCTTTGGTTCTTAAATATATAATTATAAACTGAAGGAATCCAAAAATCCAATATAACGGAAACCTGAGATATGTGTAAAGCATATTGAATGCATCATCACCTGGTTGACTATGTAACTTTATTTCTATAAACATAGATACAGATGGTAATAGAAAACCAAAAAGGATTGAAAATATAATTGGAAAAATACAGCTACTTGAATTTGGAAATTTTCTAATTACAATATTAAGTACAACTAAAATTAAAAAAATTACAACATCAAAATATCCAAAATATAAATGAAAATCATTCAATTATAGTGCAGACTTAAACTGTTCTAAAAACCTAACGTCATTTTCACTCAACAATCTAATATCACTAATTTGATTGAGTAACATCGCAATACGATCGATACCCATTCCAAAAGCAAAACCAGAATATTCTTTAGAGTCAATACCACAGTTTTCTAAGACATTAGGATCTACCATACCACAGCCCATAATCTCCAGCCAACCTGTACCTTTAGTGATTTTATAATCGGTTTCTGTTTCAAGTCCCCAATAGACATCCACTTCGGCACTTGGTTCAGTAAATGGGAAATACGATGGGCGCAACCTAATTTTAGACTTGCCAAACATCTCAGTAGTAAAATATTGAAGTGTTTGTTTTAAATCAGCAAAACTGACGTCTTTATCTATATATAACCCTTCAACCTGATGAAAAAAACAGTGCGAACGCGCAGAAATAGCTTCATTTCTATACACACGACCTGGTGAAATCGTACGAATAGGAGGTTTATGGTTTTCCATATAACGTACCTGTACAGAGCTGGTATGTGTACGTAATAAAATATCAGGATTGGTCTGAATAAAAAAGGTGTCCTGCATATCACGAGCAGGATGGTATTCAGGTAAATTCAATGCTGTAAAGTTATGCCAATCGTCTTCAATCTCAGGCCCTTCACTAACATTAAAACCAATACGCGAAAAAATATCAATAATCTGATTTTTAACAATAGAAATTGGATGGCGTGCTCCTAAGGTAATAGGCTCTCCTGGTCGCGATAGATCTCCATAAATACCCTTGTTATCTTCTTTGCCTTCGAGCTCTTCTTTTAAAGCATTAACCTTATCTTCAGCAGTTTTCTTGAGCTGATTTATGGTTTGCCCAAATTCTTTCTTGTGCTCGTTGGCTACATTTTTAAACTCAGCAAAATACTGTTTTAATAAACCTTTAGATCCTAAATATTTAATACGGAAAGCCTCAACCTCTTCCTTAGATTGTGTAGTAAATACTTCGGCTTCTGCAATGAGTTCTTTTAACTTATCTATCATTTTACGCTGAATTTATTTCAGTACCTTTCTTTTCAAGACCGCAAATTTAAAAAATCTTAGTCGATATACTCTGTTTCAACAAAATAGTTGACAATGGCTTCTTTCATTAATACACTTTGTTCGCCAGCCTTGAGGTGAGGTAATTGTTCCTTTACCTTATAATGTGGCCAACCATCGTCATCAACAAAATCAAATTCATAAAAACCATAAGGCTCTAACAGTTTACATATTGCTATATGCATAAGGTCTAATTTATGGTCTTTTTTGTATGTTCTGTGTATTTGTCCTAGTTCCTGAACACCAATTAGATATATAATAGCATCTAAATCTAATCGGTCGCCATCAGCAAACTGACTAGAAAGTTTTTCTACTACCAGCTCCCATCGTTCTTTTAATTGTTTGTCTCTAGCCATAATTTATCAAACACTATCTACGTTATAGAATTAGCAAAGTTAATTTATATTTGCTAAAACCGCTAGTATTATGAGTATCATTGATATTGTTTTAGGAGCCTTGTTATTATTTGGATTAGTAAGAGGAGCCATGAAAGGTCTTTTTGTAGAGGTCGCTTCTTTAGTTGCCTTAGTTTTGGGTGTATATGGAGCCATTCACTTCAGTGGATTTGCTGCCGAAGTATTAGAATCTAAAGTCGATTGGAGCCCAAAAACGATCAATATTGTTGCGTTTGCAATCACTTTTGTTATTATTGTTTTAGCGATAAGCCTTGCAGGAAAAGCACTAACAAAACTTGCAGACTTTGCAGCATTAGGAATCATTAATAAATTGGCTGGTGGTATTTTTGGGACACTTAAGATTGGTCTAATTTTAAGTGTTTTACTTATAGTTTTTAATAAATTGAATAATACACTTCCATTTATGGAAAAAGAAGATTTGGAAGAAAGTATGCTCTATAAACCTGTAAAGTCTTTAGCGCCTATGATTTTTCCTAATCTTATAAAAAGTGATGTGGATCAAGAAGAAAACCCAGAAAGCAAAGCATAAAAAGAGCCACAAAATAGTGGCTTTTTTATAGTAGACGTATTTAATACATACTCTAAAGCATTTCTACTTTCCCGGTATGAAGGCTATAGACTCCACCAACGATAGAGATCTCACCATGGTCTTCCATCTCCTTTAATATTGGGCTTTTAATTCTAATACGGTCTATTGTCAACTTTACATTGTTTTCTACTGTTTTTGCAACAAAAGCTTTATTAGAAGAATTTGCTTCTCCTTCTACTTCTTCAGCAGATTGATGTACGGCAGGTAAAATATTACTTAATAAATGTGTAATATTTCCTAGTTCTACACCATCACAGGCTGCTTTTACTGCACCACAAGACTCATGACCTAATACTAACACTAATTTACTCCCAGCAACTTTGCATGAGTATTCCAGACTTCCCAAAATATCAGCATTTTCAAAATTACCAGCCACTCTGGCAACAAAAATATCACCAATTGCCTGATCTAATACAGTTTCTACAGGTACGCGAGAATCTATACAAGATAGGACAACGGCTTTTGGATATTGACCATTTGTAGTTTGGTTTACAAGGGCAGCATTATCAGCTCCTTCGGGTGTTCCGTTTATAAATCGTTCATTACCTTCTAATAAATCTTGTAACACGCTATTTGGTGTTAAAGCACTTTGTACATCTTTTGTGATTGCTGTATTTTTCATATTAGTCTTATTTTATATTAATATTTGTCTTCTACATTTGTTTTAATCCAATGTAGACTGGATTCAAAATCTGTAAATATATGTTCATTTGGAATAAAATCTGGAATTATATCTATACGCTCCATCATATATCGAGGTTGTTTAAGTAAACCAACAAACAAAGCTTCAACATCTTTTTGTTTTAGATCCTGTAACATATCTTCCATAGCATAGAGACCAGATTGATCCATATATTGCATACGGTCTAACCTCATAATAACTATAGATGCTGTATCAGGAATCTGTTGCGCCAAAGCCTGAAAATCGCTTGTTGATCCAAAAAACAACGGTCCTTTAATGTGTTTTACAAAAACTTCTTCTTTTAAATTGATAGGAAAATCACCTTCATCAGCCCATGCTTCCTCTTTCAGTGATTTTACATCAGATCGTTCTGCGGTTAAATCACCTATCTTTTTCATAAACATTAATGAGGCGATAACTAAACCAATACCAACGGCATATACTAAATCCCATACAGAGGATAAAACCAAGACAACAAGCATAATTAAAACCTCAGAGCTTAATTTTAATGGTCCTATTTTAATATCTTTTGGCATTGCTGGGATAGCACGTAAACCTTTGTAATCCATAACTCCAATACCAACGGTAATTAATATGCCTGCTAAAACAGCAGCAGGGATTTTAGAAGCTAATGGTGCTATGGCCAAAAGAATAATAAACAATAAAACACCCGCAATCATACCCGATAATTTTGTTTTACCTCCAGAATTGATATTTACTACTGTACGGATAGTTGCTCCTGCACCAGGAATCCCCCCAAATAATGCTGCAATACTGTTCCCAATACCCTGTCCTACTAATTCTTTATTAGGCATGTGCTTGGTCTTTGTCATATTATCTGCAACAATACTTGTTAATAAGGAGTCAATGGCTCCTAATAAAGCCAATGCCAATGCAGTAAAAATATAGGGTTTAATACTTGCTAAATTAAAATTGGTAAAGATTTCTGACTTAAACTCAGGAAGGCCTTGAGGAATTTGAGGTATAGGTCTATAGTCTAGATTCGCTAAAATAGCTACCGTAGACATCACAATTAATGCTACTAAAGTACTAGGCACTTTAGTGGTAATTTTTTTGAAGCCATATATAATAACTATGGTAAAAAGTGCTAAAACCAGCTCTAACCAATTAATATTTTTTAATGCTCTAGGTAAAACTTTAATTGCACCCAAAACACCAGAAGCATTTTTTGCTGCTAGTGTTTGTGACTCCTTTAATATATCTGCCTGAGTAATTTTTTCTGCTCTAGAAATAGTTTCCTTAAAATCTTCTAAGACTAAAATGTCTTCTGCAGCTTCTTCTTTTAAAATATTTTCTAAAATAACTTCTTCTGCTTGTGGTTTGAACTTCTCAACATAATCGACATCTTCTTTAGGGTAATAACCAATTGAAGGTAAAATTTGTGTCACCAAAATAATAACACCAATAGCTGTCATAAAACCTGAAACTACAGGGTAAGGTATATAGCGTATGTATTTACCCAGGCCAATAGCACCTAAACCTATTTGCATTAATCCGGCGAGCAAAAAGACGGTTAGAATCGCAGGAAGGGCTTTCTCAACACTACCATCATTGGTAGCTATAATACCAGCAATAATGACCATGCTCACTGCTGTCATTGGCGCAGTTGGCCCAGAAATTTGAGTATTTGTACCACCAAAAAGTGCTGCAAAAAAGCTTATAAAAATAGCACCATATAACCCAGCACTTGGTCCAAGCCCAGAGGATACACCAAATGCTAAAGCGAGTGGAAGTGCTACAATACCTGCTGTTATACCGCCAAAAGCGTCACCTTTTATATTTGAGAAAAAATTCTTCATGCATTATATTTAACGAAGTATCTAAGTAGCTAAATTTAGCGATAAAAAATTAGAATTTTAACTTCAAGGTAGCTGTGGTTTATCATTGCTGTTAAGTGACTAATAATGAGACTTCAACTTTATCGATGAGGTCTTTTGTATAGGCCTCTTTTGTGTGTTTTGTCTGTCTATCGAGATATAAAAGGTTTATATTATTTTTAGATATATAACCAGATAATGTACCAACAACACCTGGGCTGTCCTTAAAAACATATTCTATTATGTTTTTCTCATTATCAGTTGTTTTTATTTTATTGGTATTAGAGTTCCCTATTTTGAACGCTTTTAAAGGAACTTCAGTACTATCAATCAAACTTTTTGTTAGGTCTTTGTTAAAAGCTTCTTCAAAGTCATTAAGGGCACCAATAGATAATTGCGAATCAAAGTCAATAATATTATCTTTTGATGCGATCATAACCGCACCTTTATAATGTTTAAGAATATAATCGGTTACATTATCACCTATAAAATTTAATACTTTAGGTTTTCTTTTTCCTAATACAACTATATCTGGTTTTAGTGCGTTTATACGTTTTTCAATTTCACTTTTAACATTACCTATAGCATATTTGTGTTTGATATTAATATCATAATCTAATAATACAGGATCTAATAATTGTTTTATCTTTTTATCTGTAGCAATAAATTGTCTGTTTATATTACGCTTAGCCGATAATTGACTATCACTATTTACAATATCTGTTGGTTTTGTAACATGAAAAAACTCAATAGAGCCATTAATCATTTTCGCCAAGCCTATAGTGTTTTTAAGTGTAACTTGGGTTGACTCTTTTAAATCTGATAGAACTAAAATTTTATATTTTCTGTCTTTCATAATTCAATTTTTAATCGGGTTTTGGTCTTAATTTAAAAAACTCAATAAAGCTCTCAGGGTTTTCTACAATACCTCTCTCAGAAATTAGTTTTATGTCTATATTTCGTTCTTTCGCTTTAAATGCAAAATCATCAAGAATTTCAATAATATCATTATCTAAATATCTGGTTTCTCTAACATCTAACTCAAGATAAGTATCAATTGGTAAGCTATCTAACTCTTTTAAAATTGCACCTTTATTAAAGAATGTTACCTCTTCTGCTAGTGTCATTTTAATTTTGTGCTTTCCATTACTTTTATCTTCAATATGGAGAAAGTGAGAGTTTTGGTAACTCTTTATAAGAATAACTACGATACCTACGGCTAGCCCCATACCAATTCCGGTTAATAAATCTGTAAATACAATACCTGCAACAGTAACAATAAATGGTATAAATTGTTTCCATCCTAATTCATACATCTTTTTAAACAATGTTGGCTTTGCCAATTTATATCCTACAATGAATAGAACAGCGGCCAAAACCGATAATGGTATATAATTTAGAATATGTGGAATAGTAATTACAGAGATTAATAATAAAAACCCATGAATAATAGCACTTGATTTTGAGCGCCCTCCTGATTGAATATTGGCAGAACTACGAACAATAACTTGAGTAATAGGGAGACCACCAATTAAGCCAGACACAATATTGCCAGTACCTTGAGCTAATAATTCTCGATTGGTTGGCGTTACTCTTTTTTGAGGATCTAACTTATCTGTAGCTTCAACGCATAAGAGGGTTTCTAATGAAGCTACTAATGCAATAGTAAATCCGGTTATTATAACGTCAGTCCTTGTAATAACTTCAAAATTAGGAAAAGCAAGTTGAGCTTTTATATCAGAAAAACTTTCAGGGACAGGTACAGATACTAAATGATCAGCGCTAAGGGATAAGCTTGAATCTCTTGTGAGTAAAAAATAGACAATACCAGCTACTACAGCAACTAAAGGCCCTTGTACAAGTTTAAAAAATTTGCCTTTATCACTGAGCACATTACTCCATAAAATAAGTATTGTTATAGCAATAAGCGCTATAATAGTAGCACCTTTATCAAAATTACCGCTTAGTAAAGCATTTAAAGCTTTTAATAATTCGGTAAAAGTATTTTCGCCATCTATCTGTAAAAATGCAAAGTCCCCTTCAGGATTTTTATCGATTCCGAAGAAATAAGGTATTTGCTTTAATATAATAATGATACCAATTCCTGTAAGCATCCCTTTAATAACAGATGACGGGAAGTAGTAACCGATAATTCCGAGTCTTAATACTCCAAAGGCTATTTGAATTATACCTCCCAATACTACTGCAACTAAAAAGTTTTCCCAACCTCCTAGTGCTGTGATAGCAGTTAATACAATAGCTGCGAGTCCAGCAGCTGGACCACTAACGCCAATTTGAGATCCACTTAAAAACCCTACAATAATACCACCTATAATACCAGCAATTAAGCCTGAAAATAATGGAGCTCCACTAGCTAAAGCGATTCCTAAACATAAAGGGAGTGCTACAAAGAAGACAACTATACTTGCAGGTATGTCGTTTTTTAATGTTTTAAACATAATATAAAAGATTGCGTCTTAGGAAAACCGTCCTAAAACAGAATTAATGATTTAGACCATTACACGAGTTATTGGTCATTAGTAATAAAAAAAAGGAGTTATGCTAAATTCTCTCTGGAGGTGGAGAAATTAAATTGAGGTGTGGCTTGGAGTACTTTTTATAAGTATAGCCATCACTATCTGTTTTTAGATTATCTAAAAAGTAATTTTCTAAATCCAGTGATACATCTTCAAGTAAAAGTTTAACACCTTCCTTTTCTTCTTCTTCATTAATGTTAAAGAAGATCGATGTATCAAAAGAGTTGTCTAATGATGCAATTACGGTTGGTGCACTTATTATTGACATGAATAGTATCATGAAAAAAAGTGCTAAGTTTTTTTTCGAAATCATAGGTTGTGCTAAAACAAATATAACACTTTTGAAACATACTACCCTGTTAATAAGTTCTAAAAAGCTTTCAATAATTTAATATCCTTTGATGAAATCCACCCTGTAGAATTATCTGCTAATTGAATTTTATACCAATCTTCATAGCTGTCCAAAACTTGTACTTTAGTGCCTTCATGCAGACGAAACACTTCTTCAGAATTTTTATTGGGATCAGTTTTTACTCTACTTTCTTGGGCAAATACAATAGCGGGATTGTCTTTTTTATTTAAATGCTCTTTTTGAAATGCCATAAGTACAGAAAAGCAAGCAAGCAATAAGCCCACAATACTTGTAATAAAAGCAATTCGCTTTTTTGATGTGTTATAAGAAAAATGATACATTAAAAACAGTAATACAAATACAAAGACACCACTAATAGCAAGTTTTGCCCAAGTATCAGTACTAAAGGTGTTTATTACGTTTTTAATGATTTTAGAAAAACCAACTTCTGGTACTTTATCAATAGCATCGATAGTCATTTTTTGAGCAAAAGACAAGTTGTCTTTTATTACGTCATCATTAGGGTTAAGTAGAAGTGCTTTTTCATAATAGAAAATACTTGGTGCTATATTATTGAGTTTATAGTTAGCATTTGCCAGATTATAGTATAATTCTGAAGAGTGTACACCAGAATCTAATATAGATAAATAGCTATCAATGGCTTCGGCATATTTTCCTTCATTATATAAAGTGTTAGCATTCTCAAAACGCTTGTCGCTTTGAGAAAACCCAAAAAGATTACAACAACATAATAACATAAAAATAAATGGCTTCATTATTTTATTTGTTTGTCGATTAATGAAATGGTTTTTGCAGCCTTATCATAATCATTTTGCATAGTAACTTGAGTTATTGGTGTATAACGCGCCAATTCGCAGTTTTCTAAAATTGAAATAAAATCTAATATTACAGCATTATCCACTTTTCGTTTTAAAAGTAATGTTTCAATTTTTTCTTTGTTGAAGTCACTGGTTTCAATATGTAACTTAGCTTTTAAGTAATTATGAAGGGCTCGCTCCAGAGACTCATAGAATGTTTCTTTCTGTCCTAAGTTTTTCTTAGCCTCACTTAAATATTTCCGAGCTAGTTTGTCTGCTTTTCTAATACGATTACCCTGCACATCTGCATTGCGTTCGTCTTTTTTCTTTCTAATTATAATTGCTAACGGAATTGCCAAAAACGGTAATAATAATAAGAACCAAAACCCCTTAGATTTAAAAAACGGCGTATTTTTTATACTAGAGAAATTAGTTGCTGTTTTTATAAAGGCAAAAGCATTGGTATTTGGTCTAACGGTTTGCTTTGAGGCATTAGTTGTAGATGTATTATTTGTACTTGCAGCTGTAGGTCCCTCTAAAACATTAATTACTATTTCATCTGAGGTAATACGCTTATAGCTTTCTGTTTTTAGGTCAAAGTAAGAAAACGAAATAGGTGGTAGGGGATATTTTCCACGATATTGCGGTACTATAGTGTAAGTATCTGAAATACGACCTTGCATACCACTTAAATTAGTACGTACATTTTCCCTGTGTTCTGGTTCATAAACCTCTAAGGAGCTCGGAGTGGTTAGCTTAGGAAGTTCAAAGAGCTTTAGATTTCCTTTTCCAGTGACTTCAATTTTTGCCTGAAGCGATTCTGTAGCGTCTAACTCTGTTTTTGAGGTCGTTACTTTAAATAAAAAATCGCCAACTGCACCTTTAAAGTCAGATGGTTTTTCTTGTTCTGGTAATGCTTTTACATTTATGGTTCTACTACCAGCCGTTACTGTCTTGGGCACTTTGGTCATTATTGCACGACCAAAAATATCAGCCCTGCCAGTGGGTACCTCTACAGTAATATCTAAAACCAACGGTTCAATTTTTAATTTTCCTGTTTTTTGAGGATAAAGGACTGTTTTTCTAAGTACAACATAGCGATATTCTTCTCCCTTGTATAACCCCTTTTGAATATTAAGCCCTTTAATTTCTATATTTTGACTCCAAAAATCGTTATATCTGGGATTGTCTTTTTCTCTCCAATTACTTACTCCAGTTTCTGGTGAAACGTATAGCTTATAAACCACTGTAAATCCTTCATTTAAGTATGGGTTGGTTTTAGAAACTTCAGCAACCAAATGAATATTCTCTGAGGCAATTTCTGATGCTCCCGGAGGAGCGTTTGGTCGGTCTACAGCAGCTGTAACATTAACAGTTACTGGAAATGTTTTATAGACTTCTCCATCAATCTCAATTGTGGCTTGCTTAATAGTTAGTTTACCACGTTTTTTAGGAGCTAAAAAATAACTGTAAGTTTTTAGATAAGACTTTTTTCCATTTGCATAAGAATTCATTAAAGATGTATTTGGTCCACCTACTACGGTAAAATCTTTAAAACTTGGTGGTACAAAATTGTCCCCATCTTTATTCATTTCAAAATCTATACGCAAACGCTCATTAACGCCCAATTTTTTCTTACTGACTTTAGCTTCAAATTTTACCTGAGCAGAAGCTATACCTGTTACAAGTAATATAAATATTATTAATATGTGTTTTGCGAATTTCATTACATGTTCTACTATACCTGCTGGTTTAGACTAAGGCTTTTATAGCTATCACAATCTTGCAAGATGCAGAAATCGGAATACTGTTATTATCAGCTGAATTACCAATCTTTTTCAGTTTTTACCTTTGCTCCTTTTTGCTTTTCAGCGTTCATCTTTTCTTGTACTTTTTGTTCTTGATTTTGCATAGCCTCAAGTATATTCTTTATTTGTTGTGGTGACATTTGCCCAGGTTTTGGCTTTGGTTTTTGGTTTTTCTTGTCTTTTTTATCATCACCTTTACCATCCTTTTTATCATCTTTAGGTTTTCCTTTTTCGTCTTCTTCTTTGTCTCCTTCTTTTTTGTCTTTATCCCCTTCGTCTTTTTTATCTTTTTCGTTCTTGTTTTCGTCTTCTTTCTTTTCTTCGTTTTCTTTATCCTTTTCCTCGTCTTTGTTTTCGTCTTTTTTATCATCCTCGCCACCACCATCTTTTTGCTTTTCTGCGCACTCTTTAGCTAAGGCAAAATTATATCGTGTTTCTTCGTCTGTAGGATTATTTCTCAGAGCACTCTTAAACGCTTCTACAGCTTCTTTACACAATTCATTCTGCATTAAAATGTTACCAATGTTGTGATATGCTCTATGTTTTTCGTCTTTTGTGGTTGCATTCTTGGCTGCTTCCTGGCTTCTAAATAGCGCTTCGTCAAAATTTCCTTTTCTAAAATACGAATGTGCTAAATTATAAGCGCCAACAGCTTTATTTGGTGCTTTAGAAATGGCTTTTCTATATTCCATTTCAGCTTCGACATAATTATCTTCTTCAAGCAGTTCATTAGCATTATATACTAGATTTGTTGCTTTTTTCTCAGCTTTTACTCGTGCTTTATCACCTTCTTGCGAAAACCCAGAAAGCCCTATTAATGTTATATATATTACTAAGTAAAATTTCATGTTTTTGTACTTTAATTTAAAAGTAATAAACCCAATGTTTTATTAGCGTTAAAGAAAATTTAAAAATTTTCATTAAATAAGTTTAGTTTCTTTAACCAAGCTGTTTTACGTTCTAAAAAGAATAAATCTATGAATAACAATAGAATGCCCAAACCTAAAAACCATTGAAACTGGTCTTTAAAATCAGCAATTTGTTTAGATTCAAACTCTTTTTTATCCATTTTGTTAAGTACCTCTTTAATAGCTTCTACGACCTCGGTTGTATTGCTTCCATTAATGTAAACTCCATTGGTTTCCTCTGCTATTTCCTTTAAAGTGGTTTCGTCTAAACGTGTAATAACAGTTTCTCCTTTACTATCTTTTTTGTAATTGAGCACTACACCATTTCGTTTTATTGGTATAGGACCTCCTTTTTTGTCTCCTACCCCTATAGTTAAAATTCTAATCCCTTCTTCATTAGCCTCTTCTGCAATATCAATGGCTTCTCCACCATGGTCTTCACCATCAGAAATAATAATTAATATTCTATTGGTTTGTTCTTCATCATCATAATAGGTTTTTGCCAGTTGAATAGCTTCATGAATAGCTGTACCTTGAGACGACAGCATATCAGTATTCATATTCTGTAAAAACATTTTTGCAGATGCGTAATCTGTTGTAATAGGTAATTGCGGAAAGGCTTTGCCTGCATAGGCAATAATACCAACACGATCACTTGCTAAACTATTAATGATTTGTGTAACCAGTTGTTTTGATTTTTCTAATCGGTTTGGTGCGATATCTTCTGCCAACATACTTTTGGAGACATCTACAGCAAAGACAATATCAACTCCTTGGCTACGTACGGTTTCGAGCTTGGTGCCAATTTTTGGATTTACTAATGCCAGTGACAAGCACGCAAAAGCACTGCTTAGTATCAATATTTTCAATACACTTTTTAGAAGTGATTGATTTGGGCTTAAACGCTTTAATAGAGCCGAGTCTGCAAATTTCTTCTGCGCAGAACGCCTCCATATTTGCAATAAAGCAAATAGTAAAATGATTACTGGAATAGCCAATAACGTCCAAAACCATATTTTTTCATCGAGTCTAAACAAAGCTTCTAAATATTGTATTTCGTAATAGTATTTCAATTAATAATAATAAACCTGCTAATACTACTAAAGGTCTATATTTTTCATCGTAATTGTAATACTTCTTTTCTTCTATCTCGGTCTTTTCGAGCTTATTGATTTCGTTATAAATTTCTGCTAATTTTTTGTTGTTGGTTGCTCTAAAATATTTTCCTCCAGTTACTTCTGCTATTTCTTCTAACAAGTCTTCATCAATTTCTACTTGTTGACGTCCATACCTGAAGGTTCCATTAGGATTAATGGCAATTGGTGATAAAGCCATTCCATTAGTTCCCAGCCCAATGGTGTATACTTTAATACCATACTCTACAGCTAATTCGCTGGCAATTTTAGGATCTATAAATCCAGAATTATTAACACCATCGGTCAGTAGAATAATGACTTTACTCTTTGCTCTACTATCTTTTAATCGGTTTACTGAAGTTGCTAACCCCATACCAATAGCTGTACCACCTTCGATAATTGTATTGTATTTAATATCTCTAAGTGAGCGTTGTACAATAGATTTATCACTGGTAATTGGTGTTTTTGTATAAGCTTCACCAGCATACTCTACCAAACCTATTCTATCATTAGGTCTACCATCTATAAAATCTGCTGCAACTTCCTTTAGTGCCTCTAAACGATTTGGTCGTAAATCTTTAGCTAACATACTTGCTGAAACATCTATAGACATCACAATATCTATACCTCGTGTAGTTTTAGTTTTTGTAGAAACATCTACAGTTCTAGGTCTTGCTAATGCTGTAATTAATAAGGCTAAAGCGATGAGACGCAAAGCAAAAAGCACATGTCTAAACCTTGACCAAAACGATGAGGTGGTTTTAAACCCTTTAATGCTAGATATTTTTAGTTCTGCTGTTTGTTTGTTGTGTTTAAAGACATACCAAGCTATGGCTATTGGCAAAAGCAATAGAAACCAAAACAATTCTCTATTTAAAAATTCTATATTCTCAAACATTATTTTTCGTCTTCTTCTTGGATTTCATCAGGAAGAACTTCTATTGAGTTTATAACACGTTCTACGATTTCATCCGCATAATCGTCGTCTGATTTCCACTTAATTATGATTTGTTGCATTACTTCTTCAGCAATAAAATGGAAGATAGCATACTCACCATCAATTAATTCATCTGATCCGAGGATGCTGAATTTCATTGTTCCGTATGTCTTTGAGCCATCTGCGCCATTAGGTGTAATAAATTGCTCTCCTTTTACTACAATATCTTTTGCTCCGCTTTCTTCGAGCTTTTTTATTGCAGCTTCTGGTGCTTGTTTAAACTCTATGGTACTTTCCTTATTTAGCTTATTGGTTGTGCTGATATTGATATAAAACCAATTCATAACACTTGTATATTGGAAAACAGTCATGTTAATGCTGTCCTTAAGGTGGGCTGGGATTTCTGGTTCGTAACGTTGTAATACTTTTGGTGTTTCAACCCAAACTGGGGGATAACCATATGCGCTCTCTACCCAATCGCCTTCTAGTAATTCTTTACTTTCATGACCAATAATCGTATCTTTTACATAACCAAAACCGTATTTAATACCAAAGCCTATAAATGTGGCAATGAGTAGGAATAAAGAAATCGCTACAGTTAAAATAATTTTGCGGCGCTTCTTTTTACGTTCTTGTGCTTCTTTATACTGCTGATCTAATAGTTTCTCTTCTTCAGTAGGTTCTGGCAGGCACGCTTTTAAACTTTCTATTTCTTTTTCAATGGTTGATCTATCCATTTCAATAAGTGCAGTATCTGGTGCAGATTTAGCAAATTTTACTAAATCAGCTCGCTTTAAAATAGTTTCGAGATTATTCAAAGTCTCTTTAGAAAAGTCGAATTGATTACCTTCTTTTAATAGCTGTAATCTTGAGATCAATTCGTCTGTTGTACTTTCTAGCGAACGGTCATAAACTTTTTCATCGAGATACTTTCTTATGACTAGTGTTAGTTCTGAATAATATTCTTTAACCTCAGAGCGTATTAAATATTGACTCTCATCTAATTTTTGCAGAGCTAATTTTGCACGATCATAAGGCGGTAACAGTGCTATCTCTTCTTCTTCTGTTAATGGTTTTTGTCTCCATATAAACCACCATAATAAAAAAGCGACTAGCGCAATAGCAACTAATGTTCCTAGTAACCATTTCCACCAATTACTTCCACTTTTTTCAACCTCTATTATAGGCTTAATATCATAGAGCTTTTGTTTAGTAGTATCTACTTCTATGGTATTGACATCTATTCGAAGAGAATCTGTAAAAAACAGTTTTTCGTCTATTATAATTTTTTGTCTAGGAATGGTATATGAACCCGAATCAAACTGTGTAAGCTTATATACCCGAGATAATAAAAACTTAGTATCTTTTTTAGTGGTATCAATGTCTAGAGCTTCAACAGCTTCCAGAGGCGTAAATGTTTGTCCTTCAGGAAATACAACCAGTGCAGACGAATCGACTTCGACTTTTATTTTATAATTGATTTGTTCTCCAATTCGGATTTTAGTTGTATCAACTTCAGTTTTAACTTGAGAAAAAGAGTAAAAAGAACATAGAAAAAAGAAGAAAGCACATAGTCTAATAATTGATGACCTGTAAGGGAAACCAAAAGGTATTATGTTCTCAAATCTATAATTAGTATTCATATAATCTAAAATCCTTTTATCCTCTTCGTTTAAAATAGCCCAATAACTTCTTCACATAACTTTCGTCTACGCGGCAATCAATTGTACCAGCTCCCGATTTAGTAAAACTGTCTTTAAAATAGTTGACTTTATCATTGTAAAATTTTCTATATCCCAATCTTACTTTTTTTGAAGCGGTGTTCACTAACATTAATTCACCTGTTTCTTCATCTTCCATTTGTACCATTCCAATATTAGGAATCATCTCTTCGTGCTTGTCATATATTCTTATACCTGTAATATCGTGCCGTCCTGAGGCTATTTTTAAGGTTTGCTTATAATCATCTGCAATGAAATCGGACAGTACAAATACAATCGCTTTCTTTTTCATCACATTTGACAAAAACTTAAGCGCTTGAGCTATGTCTGTATTTTTACTTTTAGGCTTAAATTCTAATAATTCTCTAATAATCCTTAATACATGCGAACGTCCCTTTTTTGGGGGAATGTAAAGTTCAATATCGTCTGAAAATAAGATTAAACCTATTTTGTCATTATTTTGAGTTGCTGAGAACGCTAGAGTTGCTGCTATTTCTGTAACAATTTCATCTTTGAACTGATTTTTAGTTCCGAAGAGCTTACTGCCAGAAACATCTGCCATGAGCATCATGGTTAGCTCACGCTCTTCCTCAAAAACTTTTATGTAAGGTTCATTATATCGTGCAGTAACATTCCAATCGATATTCCTTACATCATCACCATATTGGTATTGACGAACTTCTGAAAAAGTCATACCACGACCCTTGAAAGTCGAGTGGTATTCGCCTCCAAATATATGATCAGACAGACGACGTGTCTTAATCTCTATTTTTCGTACTTTTTTAAGAAGTTCTTTGGTGTCCATGTTTCAATTTTCGATTGAAGATTGTTGATTGACGATCTCTTAAATCGTTATTCGTTATTCTAAAACCTAAAATCTTATGGTACTTCGATTTCGTTTACAATTTTATTGATAATATCTTCTGAAGTTACATTCTCTGCTTCAGCTTCATAAGTAATACCAATTCTGTGGCGTAATACATCATGTACTACAGCTCTTACATCTTCAGGTATAACGTAGCCTCTTCGCTTAATGAATGCATAACATTTTGCTGCAGTTGCTAAGTTGATACTACCACGAGGTGAAGCTCCAAATGAAATTAAGGCTTTTAAATCTCCAAGTTTATATTTCTCAGGGTAACGAGTTGCAAAAATGATATCCAGAATGTACTTTTCAATTTTCTCATCCATGTAAACTTCTCTAACTGCTTCTTGTGCACTTAGAATTTGTTTAATAGAGACCACAGGATTTACCATTTCATAAGCTCCTTTTAAGTTGGCTCTAACAATAAGCTGCTCTTCGTCAATTTTTGGATAATCAATAACTGTTTTTAGCATAAAACGATCTACCTGAGCTTCAGGTAAAGGATAGGTTCCTTCTTGCTCAACGGGATTCTGAGTTGCCATTACCAAAAACGGCTTATCTAAAATAAAAGTTTCGTCACCAATAGTGACTTGCTTTTCTTGCATAGCTTCTAATAAAGCTGATTGCACTTTGGCTGGAGCTCTATTAATCTCATCTGCTAAGACAAAATTGGCGAAAATAGGTCCCTTTTTTATGGTGAAATCATTTTCCTTGATATTGTAAATTAAAGTACCTATAACGTCTGCAGGTAATAAATCTGGGGTAAACTGTATTCTACTAAAACTTGCTTCAATAGCTTTAGATAAGGTGTTAATTGCTAAGGTTTTTGCCAGACCAGGAACACCTTCTAATAAAATATGACCTTGCCCAAGTAAGCCTATCAATAAACGTTCTACCATGTGCTTTTGACCAACAATAACCTTATTCATTTCTAAGGTTAAAAGGTCAACAAACGCACTTTCTTTTTCTATCTTTTCATTAATTGATTTAATGTCAATTGTACTCGTTTCTTCCATATGTTTTAAGGTTTATATATAAAACCATTATTAGGGTTCTTTAAGAAGTGCAAAATGTTAAAATTATTCGGTAGTTGCTGTTAACAATTGGTTAAAAAAATAAAGAGCAAAAACGATTATTGTGTTGCCCTTTTTTATTGATTAATTATGGATTATGTTAATTAATATTCAAATTGTCGTATTGCAGTGTATAATTTTGGGTTTAATATCATCATGTTTTGGTCTTCATCAAAATGGATAGATTCATCTATATCTAAATCAATTACAAACTCATAGGTTTTATTTGCTAAAAGCTCAGTTCTTATCAAATTTGATGGTGTAGCATTACCTAAATTTGAAACATCTAGACTCATAAGCAGTCCATTAAGATCTATAAAATTATTATCACCGAGTACCAATCGTATTTTATGAACAAAAGTAGGCTCAATTTTTATGTGATCAACTAATAATAATGGATCAGCTTCATTTAAAGTGCATGCATTATGTGTGCCTTGGTTAATTATATTTAAGCTCATCCAAGCATTTGGCAAGTCTTCATTTTCTTTTACTTTAAGCTGTACATCTTCAATATCTATAAATACTTTATTGAGTTGACCTATAGTACTTTTTAATTTTACCGTAATATTGGCAGCAGCTTCAGAATTGCTTATATCGTCTTTAGTACAACTGGTAAAACAAACGAAAAAAAGTAGTATATAAAGTAGTGCTTTTGTAGCCTGTAAATGTTTCATGATTTGGGCAATGGAATAATTACATAACAAGAATACTATATTCCTTATGTTTTGAGTATTTTTATACACCAATTGCAGAAAAACCGATATAAACTGAAAAAAAAGTGACATATTCTCGATTAATTGCAGGTACAATGACCTGGGGAAGTTGGGGTAAACAACTCTCAAAAAAAGAAATGGTCGCTTTAATGCACCACTGTATTTCTAATAACATTACAACCTTTGACCATGCTGATATTTATGGCGCCTATACTACAGAGGCTGATTTTGGAAAGGCTTTTATGGATTCTGGAGTAAAGCGTGAAGACATTCAACTTATTTCTAAATGTGGTATTCAATATATGTGCGATGATAGAGATAATAAGGTAAAGCACTATGATTATAGTAAAGATTACATCATCTGGTCAGTTGAAGCGTCCTTAAAAAACCTTGAAACCGAATATCTGGATTTACTCTTGTTACATAGACCAAGTCCGTTAATGGTAGCTGAAGAAATTGCAGAAGCGATTACCATTTTAAAGAAACAAGGAAAAATCAAAGATTTTGGGGTATCCAACTTCACAGCGCCTCAAATGGATATGATTGGTTTGCGCATGGATATCGATGTTAATCAAATAGAATTTTCATTGACGCAACATTCTGCCATGCATGATGGTACACTAGATTATATGACAACTTGTGGTATAAAACCTATGGCGTGGTCTCCTTTGGGTTCAGTTTTTAGGGAAGATAACGAGCAAACCAGACGTATTCACAAGCAATTGGGTGAGTTAATGAATAAGTACAATGCCACTGAAGATCAGTTATTATTAGCATGGATATTAAAACATCCTGCAGGTATTCATCCCGTAATAGGAACAACAAATAAAGAACGTTTGACTCAAGCAGTAGAAGCAGCAAATATTGATCTCGAACTAGAAGATTGGTTTTTAATCTTAGTTGCTGGTCAAGGACATAAAGTACCTTAGAAAGGTCCATCTCAACCCTCTCCATGAGAAAGGGCTTTTAAACTGACATAAAATGAATAAAAGAAAAGTTGCACTAATAACTGGAGCTACCAGCGGAATAGGTAGAGCCACTGCAGAAGAATTTGCAAAGCATGGTATTAACCTAATCTTGTGTGGCCGCAGACAACAACGGCTGGATAGTATTGAGAAAACCCTCTCAAAACAAACCGAAGTGTATACTCTAAACTTTGATGTACGTAATAGAGAAAAAACTCTGGAATCTATAACGTCCTTACCTGAGGAATTTAAAGATATTGATATCCTAATTAATAATGCTGGTAATGCACATGGTTTAGATCCAATACAATCGGGTAATCTAGATGACTGGGATGCTATGATGGACATTAATGTAAAAGGGTTGCTCTATGTAAGTAAGGCCGTAATTCCTGGAATGACCGAGCGGCAATCTGGGCATATTATAAATATTGGCTCGTCTGCAGGCAAGGAAGTTTATCCAAACGGTAATGTATATTGTGGAAGTAAACATGCTGTTTTAGCTATAACAGAAGGTATGCGTATTGACTTAAACCCATTTGGAATAAAAGTTACCGCCATAAACCCTGGTTTGGTAGAGACCGAATTTTCTGAAGTTCGTTTTAAAGGAGATGCTATGGCTGATAATGTATATAAAGGTTATAAAGCTTTGCAGGCCGAAGATGTGGCTGAGGTTATTTATTTTGCTATATCGCGACCTGTACATGTTAATATTGCTGATGTGTTGATGTTTTGTACTGCTCAGGCTAGTTCTACTATTGTGAAGAAGTCTCAATGATTACCGAGTTAAAATCTAAGTGGTTCGATTTGTTTTCAAAATACACCGAAGACCAAACCAGAATTGCTGCACTTTGGGATGATCTTTTAAAGCATTATTCTGATAAAAACAGATATTACCATAACCTTTCACACATACAAAATATGCTTTTACAAGCAGAAAGTTTTAGAAATAATATTGAAGATTATGAAGCTTTGATTTTTGCAATTTGGTACCACGATGTTATTTATAAATCTACTAAAAAAGATAACGAAAATAAAAGTGCACTTTTTGCCCAAAAAGCTCTTGGAACTTTAAATTATGAAGAAAAAAGACTAAAAAATATTCAAAATTTGATTATTTCGACCAAAAAGCATGAAATTATTTTAAATAACAATAAGGACAACGCCTACCTTTTAGATTTTGATTTATCTATTCTTGGAAGCGAATGGAATATTTATGAAAATTACACGAAACAAATTAGAAAAGAATATAAGATCTATCCTAATTTTATGTATAGACCAGATCGAAAAAAAGTACTTCAGCATTTTTTAGAACGCAAAACATTGTACTTTACTGAAGCCTATAAAATGAAATTTGAAAATCAGGCTAGAAAGAATTTAAAAAAAGAAATTGAACTACTTTAATAATGAGGTTCCCTCTTTCTAGGGAAATGCATATGATTAACAAACGCCTTCTTATAAAAAATCTTTTAGCTCACAATGATGAGAACAGTTTTTATGATAAAAAAAGAAAGGTAGATATTAGTCATAAAGAAGGGAAAGCTAAGTTCTTAAAGCATATCTGCGCACTCTCTAATAGTAATCCTAAAAATAATTCGTATATCGTTATTGGTGTTGAGGACGAGGATAATAAAATTATTGGTGTTGATTTTTTTGATGACAGTAAAATTCAAAACCTTATTAATGCGTATTTAACTAATCCCCCAATTGTACAATACGAAAATATTCCTTTTCCACACTTACCAGATGATAAGGTGGTTGGTTTAGTTACTATTAGATCTAATGAAGCTATTACAGCACTAAGAAAAAACATATGGAAGTATTATGGAGGTTCCGTCTTTTTTAGAGATGGTAGTATGAGTATGCCTAAAGTTTTTGATATTGAAATTAAAGACGTTAACTCAAAAATCGTTTCGGCAATTGAAAATCATGCTCAAAACAATATTCAATTAACACTCGATGGTGTTTTCGATTTTATGAACAAACGCAAAGATTTTAACCCACAATACAAAGTCTTTAAAGAATACTTTGTGCTCTGCTGGTCTGGTGATAAAAAGCATGTTAAAGACGAAATATTCTATTCTCGTGTAGATATTGAATTAATTAACGAGCAAGTACGTTTGTTTTATTCGGCATTAGACGAAGTTGCTATTTTTTATGATGATGATTCCTTTAAAATTGTTGAATATGTTAGGCTAGGGCTTCAGCAATCGTATAAATATTATAAACTTGAAGAAAAAACCATTCACTTTGATAATAATGCCAACTATTCTATAGAGGCTAATTTAGTTTTTGAACCACCACAATTTGACAAAAAAGTACTGCACCATATTTATAATACCAATAATGTTATTCTCGAAAAACTCGAAAAGAGCATAACATTAGGTAATCATGAGCTGGTAGATTTAGAAAACTTAGCTGCGAGTTATTTAATTTGCTATCTCAATGGTTTTGATGATGCTTTACCTAAATTAGATTACGCTAAACCTTACATTAAAAAGTATGATTCTGAACTTTATAAGTCTTATAAAGAAACGATTAGAATTTTACGGAAAGTAAAGTATAATTAGTTTATCGGAATTTACATAGATTTAATCCGTGTTTTTCGCATCTTATCGAAGCACTTGCAAAAACACTACAGATTATACATTTTTTTCGACCATTCATCAAAAAATTTAAGCACAAATAAAAATTACTTGCATCTTTGATATGCTATTAATCAATTATACAACCTTGTTTCGACTGCCTAAGGTAGTTTTGAAACAAGGTTTTTTATTTAATTAAACAGGTTAAGTCTATATAAAATTAAGCTTCTCGAAATTGTTGTTTAGAATAATAGTATCATCGGCCTTAAGCCAATGACTTAAAATTGTAGCGTAAATAGTTCTAAAATCAATCTCATATTTTAAGTCGCCATTACTGTCTAGATTACTTAAACTTACCAGATCATTATAAAAACCAGGTTTACGTAAGTTTTTACCAATAACAAATACATTGTTTGCTGCACCATGGTCTGTTCCATTAGCTGCATTTTGTTTAACGCGTCTTCCAAATTCAGAAAAAGTTAAAATCAAAGTATCTTCAAATTTTTGGTTGTGTTTTAAATCTTTTACAAAAGCAGATACACTTTCGGCATATTGCTTTAATAATCTGGTTTGTGTGTTTTGTTGATTAGCGTGTGTGTCAAATCCGTTCAAAGATGTGTAAAATACTTTTGTATCTATGTCTGAGCTTATAAACTGAGCTACATTTTTAAGTTGTTTAGCAAATTTGTTCTGCGGATAGTCTTGTTGGGATGCTTTTATTTGAGTAGTCTCATAAATATACTTAGCCGATGACTTAGCTTCAATCATGGTCTGATAGAGATAGCCTAAATTATGCTCGCTTAAATGTGCATCGTTATAATGGGTCAGTACACTTTTGAAAAAAGGATCTTTAGCGGTCTTATAAAGAACTTTATAATCATTTGTAGCAATACCATTAAAACGCTCGCCTTTCATTGCCAAACTTAATTGCTCATCCATCTCAATAGCATTATAAGGTTTTTTACCATGCTTATCTAAGTAACGTCCTAGCCAACCACTTTGTAAATACTCATCTGAGTCACTCGCTGTTTGCCATATATCCATTGACCTAAAATGTGAACGTACAGGATTTGGATAACCTACATTATTGATGATAGACAATTCGCCATTATCAAACAAAGATTGTAGGGGAGCTAAGCTGGGATGAAATCCTAAATCATCACTTAATTTTATAATGCCCTTTGTAATGGCTAATCGTGGCCTTGCATTAAAGTAGATATCATTGTTATAGGGAATAATAGTATTTAGCCCATCATTTCCGCCAGCTAATTGTACAATAACCAATCGCTTATAACCTAATCTCTCTGAAGCAACAGACTCGAAAGCCTTTACAAAACTTGGTATAAAAAACAAGCTGCTTGCTAATGTCGAATCTTTTATAAATTTACGTCTATCCATAACTAACACATTTGATATTCTGGTAAGGACATTAATTGCACACAAAAATCGCGCTTAGAGGATTTACTCAATGTTTTTAGATAACCTGCTATGCCATTATTAATTGAACCTTGAATAATTATATCAGCAAGATCATCCGTTTTAACAGATTTAAAATTATTTAAAAACGCTTCCCAATCTGGTATGGTTTTAAAAGGGAGTTTTCCTTTACTTCTTTTAAAATATTGTTTTTTAAATTTATCATTGAAATCACCATACTCCTTCAAAGAAATTAAAGCATTATTGAGCAAAACAGAAGGCAGTTTTAGTCGTGTCATAATAGTATTGGCATCAATCCAGGCTTTATGACCTTTCCAGCCTGCTACATTAGGAGGATCCAACAACATTTGACCTAATAACCTCTGAATAACAAGTAAATCTTTTTTCCTTTCAAATGTTACAGGAACTGTTTTTACCATACCAATCAAAAACTCAATTGGGGATTTTATTTTTACGCCAATGTTGGCTTGGTCATAAAACCAATCAGACATAAATACAAAACGCATCAAATTTTCTATGTTATAGTCCTTATAGAAAATATTTGCCATGGCCTCTATATGTGTTTTATTTGGTGTAGGGTTGACAAAATAGCGATAGATTTTATCTGATATGAATCTTGCACATTGTTTGTTTTCGAGTATTTTATCAATAATAGTATCACCATCATATTTACTTGTTTTACCAAAAAAGGTCTTAAAACCATAATCGTGTTGATACCTTCTAAATACAAACTCTCCTTTAAAATTGTGGTTATATCCTGTAAAAGCGCGTGCACTTTCTTTAATGTCTTTTTCAGAGTAATGGCCTTCACCTAAGGTGAAAAGTTCCATTAACTCTCTGGAAAAATTCTCGTTTGGCTTGCGTTTTCTATTTTGTTTTCCGTTTAAATATTTTAGCATTGCTGCTTCCTTAGAAACAGCTTTTACAAAAGTTCTAAAGTCACCTAAAGCGTGTATTCTAAGCGTATTATTGTATTGCTGTGCATGTTGTGGATTTCTATCTCTGCACACAAAGTGATTAGCCCAAAATAAGGTCATGCGTTCTCGTAAAAGCTCTTTTGGGTGTATCAACCGTTCAATCCAAGCATGATTAAGGTCTAGTATACGCGCTTTGTTCTTTTCCCTAAGTTCTTTGGCTAATGAAGGATATTTTTTTAGGTCTATTGGGTTAATACCATCAAGATATGATAAATCGATGTCTAGTTTACTCGTGTTTTTGGAGCTTTCAAAAAGCCTGTCAACAACTTGCTTTCTATTATTGCTGCCAGACATTTCTTGTTTTGGGTTTATACCAAAACCTGAACGCCAATATAAATGCTGAAGCTCTTTTTGTGTCATGTAGATTAGACTTAGAATATACGTTATGGTTTAACCACTACAATAACTATTCCGAAGCTTTAGTTTTTAAAGCTATAAATAAAAAACCGTTCCTAAAGTTAGAAACGGTTTTTTATTTTACTTATTTCAAAAACAGTTATGTCTATTTTGAAATTAGTTTGGTTTTTATTACAATAAGTACCCAATTAAAAATAAGACTGGTAAAAAACCAATACTTGCAATTAATATCCTGTATTTAGATTTTCTAAAAAACCATAGGAGTACCATTGGTAAAATCATAAACACTACCAAACTAATCAATAAAAGATGCCACATCTCAATAATATAATTAAAACCTTCTCCATCATAATCAAAATAGGCGAAGATGTTTGTTAAAACAATATTTATTGCAATTAATATTAAGATGTCTTTTCTTTTCATTATAACTATAAGTCAAATTTAATGCCTTGAGCTAAAGGCAATTCGTCAGAATAGTTTATAGTATTAGTTTGTCTTCTCATATAAACTTTCCATGCATCAGACCCAGACTCACGCCCACCACCTGTTTCTTTTTCACCACCAAAAGCGCCTCCAATTTCTGCACCCGAAGTTCCGATATTTACATTAGCAATACCACAATCAGAACCAGCATATGATAAGAATTTTTCGGCTTCTTTCATTTCGTTGGTCATAATCGCAGAAGATAAACCTTGCGCAACTCCGTTTTGTTTTGCAATAGCATTTTCTACTTCACCAGAATATTTCATTAAATATAGGATTGGAGCAAAGGTTTCGTGTTGTACAATTTCAAAATGATTTTCAGCTTCAATAATTGCAGGTTTAACATAGCAACCACTTTCGTAACCTTCTCCTTCTAAAACACCGCCTTCTACTAATACGTTTCCACCTTCAGCTTTTGCTTTTTGAATAGCCGCTAAATAAGTGTTTACGGCATCTTTATCGATTAGGGGACCTATGTGATTATTCTCATCTAAAGGATTACCAATCGTTAATTGTTTATATGCACCAACAATAGCATCACGTACTTTATCGTAAACAGATTCGTGAATGATTAAACGACGTGTACTTGTACAACGTTGACCACATGTACCAACAGCACCAAAAACAGCACCAGGAACTACAACTTTTAAGTCAGCAGATGGTGTAATAATAATCGCATTATTACCTCCTAATTCTAATAATGATTTTCCAAAGCGCTCAGCAACAGTTGCGCCAACAATGCGACCCATTCTGGTAGAGCCAGTAGCAGAAACTAAAGGAATTCTAGCATCAGTAGTTAAGAATTCACCAACTTTATAATCACCATTTATAATACAAGAAATCCCTTCAGGGTAATTATTTTCTTTAAGAATCTCAGCAATAATATTTTGACAAGCAACAGAGCATAGAGGTGCTTTTTCTGAGGCTTTCCAAACACAAACATCACCACATATCCATGCTAAAGCTGTATTCCAGGCCCAAACAGCAACAGGAAAGTTAAATGCTGATATAATGCCAACAACACCAATTGGATGCCATTGCTCTCTCATAACATGCCCTGGACGTTCAGATGGTATGGTTTGCCCATTTAATTGTCTGGATAAACCTACTGCGAAATCACAGATATCTATCATCTCTTGTACTTCGCCATAACCTTCTTGCAATGATTTACCCATTTCGTAAGAGACTAATTTACCTAAAGGCTCTTTTAATTCTCTTAGCTTATTTCCAAACTGTCGCACCACTTCACCACGTTGAGGTGCAGGTACGTCTCGCCAAGCCAAAAATGCCTTAGTTGCAGCATCCATTACCTTATCGTAATCTGCTCTGGTTGTTGATTTTACTTTGCCAATTAACTGACCATCAACTGGGGAGTATGATTCAATAATTTCGCCATTAGAAAAATTATTAGAACCTGTTGAAGTTCCCTCATTTATCTCTTTAAGACCTAACTGGTTTAAAGCTTCATGTATTCCGAAATCGGTAGCAACTGCTTCCATATATGTTTATTTTTTATGAATTATTAAATTTTGACGCGAAGTTACTAATAAAAACTCAGTTTTGCTTGAAGCTTGAACTCTAAAAATGTAACTTTAAAGCATATATAAATCTAACCGACATGAAAAAAATTATTCCCCTCATTCTTATCCTATTCGCATGCTTAGCTTGTAAAAATGAAAGCGCTTCTATTGCTACAGATAAAGCTGAAGAACAAAAAGAACAAAGCTCTGAAAAAGCAGAATTTGCTATCATTATACATGGTGGGGCTGGTACGATTCTAAAAAAGAATATGACGCCAGAAAAAGAAGCGGCATACAAAGCAAAACTAGAAGAAGCGATTAGAGTTGGTTATGAGGCTTTAAAAAACGGGGGAAGTAGTATAGATGCTGTTACCAAAACTATCAACGTCATGGAAGATTCTCCATTGTTTAATGCGGGTAAAGGTGCAGTCTTTACTAATGCCGAAACAAACGAATTAGATGCGTCTATAATGGATGGAAAAACACTAAATGCTGGTGCGTCTGCTGGTACAACTACTGTAAAAAACCCAATAAATTTAGCAAGAGCTGTAATGGAAAAATCTAAGCATGTAATGCTTTCTGGAACAGGAGCAGAAACCTTTGCTGAAGAACAAGGTCTAACACTAGTAGAACCTAAATATTTTCATACCGATAGGCGCTTAGAATCTCTAAAACGTGTTAAAGAAAGAGAAGCAAAAAAGGAAGGGAAAATAGATACAGAATCTGCATATTTTCAGTTCTATGATTCCCATATTAAAAATTCTAAATTCGGAACGGTAGGCTGTGCTGCATTAGATAAAGATGGAAATTTAGCAGCTGGTACTTCTACTGGTGGTATGACTAACAAACGCTATGGTAGAATAGGGGATTCGCCGATTATTGGTTCTGGTACTTATGCTAATAATGCCACATGTGCAGTATCGAGTACTGGTTGGGGGGAATACTTTATAAGAGCTCAGGTAGCCCATGATATTTCTGCACTAATGGATTATAAAGGCCTGAGTTTAAAAGAAGCCACTGAACAAGTTTTAGATAAGGTTAAAAAATTAGGCGGTGATGGTGGCATCGTAGCGGTAGATAAGAATGGTAATATGGTTGCAAATTTTAATACTAAAGGGATGTATCGCGCTACAATGAATGATAAGGGAGAGTTGACTATTGGTATCTACGAACAATAATCTGTAACATTTCATTATCTTCATACACATATTATTAACTGACCTCAAACATACCATCAACCTAATTTACTTGTTTATCCTAAACAAGTGACCATATATTTTGTATCAACTTTTTACACCAAAATTTCCGAAATATGAAATTCAACACGTACTATTTATTCGCTTTTCTATGTGTAACCTTTTCCTGTAATGAGTCTGTAGACCAAGAAGAAAGGCAAATCGTTAAGACTAAAATTATAGACTTAACCCATACATTTTCTGAGGAAACCGTGTATTGGGTTACCGCTAAAGAGTTTAAATTAGATGTAGTAGCAAAAGGAGATACCGATAAGGGTTTTTTTTATGCCGCAAACAATTTTGAAACTGCTGAACATGGCGGAACACATATAGATGCTCCTATACATTTCTCAAAAGGAAAACAATCAGTTGAAGAAATTCCATTAGAAAAGTTAATAGGCCAGGCCATAAAAGTTGATGTTACAGCAAATACTAATAACAACCCAGATTATTTAGTAAGTGTAAAGGATTTCACAAACTGGGAAAAGATAAATGGTCAAATCCCAGAAGGGGTCATAGTTCTTTTGGATACAGGCCATTCTAAACACTATCCTGATAAGCTTAAATATCTGGGGACAGACCAACGTGGACCAGAAGCTATTAAGCTATTGCATTTCCCTGGACTTTCGCCAGAAGCTGCAACTTGGCTAGTTGAGAATAGAAGTATAAGTGCTATTGGTATAGACACACCTAGTATTGATTATGGACAATCTGAATATTTTAAAAGCCATGTTATCCTACTCTCAGAGAATATACCAGCCTTTGAAAATATTACAAATCTGGACCAATTACCATTAAAAGATTTTGAAGTCATAGCATTACCCATGAAAATAAAAGACGGTAGTGGAGCACCATTACGCATTATTGCTAAAGTGAAGGAATCCTTATGATTAAATTCTTCCAACATATGCGCCGCTCACTAATCCAAAAAAATCAAATGGCTAAATACTTCAAATACGCCATTGGCGAGATTCTTCTAGTTGTAATCGGAATTTTGATTGCACTGCAAATTAACAACTGGAATGAGCAAAAAAAAGAACGCTCAAAAGAACAGGCTTTTTTGAAAGAAATAAACTTAGACTTTAAATCGAACAAAGCACAGTTAGATTCAATAATTAGTTTCAACAAAGTAAGTTTACATGCGGCCACCAGATTACAGAAAATTATAAGAACTTTTGATTTAAACAACCCTCAACGAAATGTTTCTAATGCACATTTTGCTGATAGTATGAGGTTTTATAACCGTTTGGTGTGGAGAAACAAATCTTTCAACCCTAAAAACGGAACCGTTGAAGCACTTTTAAATTCATCTTCTTTTGACCTCATTAAAAACGATACTTTAAGACGTTACTTAATTTCATGGAAGGACGTTTTGCAAGATTATTTAGAAGAGGAGCAATTTGCAGTTAATTTTTTAACTAATGAATATGGTCCTTGGGCAAGAGCAAGTTTTGACCCTGATCTTACAGACGATCCAGAAAACACTAAGACTTTTTTTAGTAAAAGGCACAGAAACTTCATAAATCAAAGAATAGGCGATTTGCATAATAATATAAGTACCGTGGAAGAGGAAGGAGTTGTAACCATGATTAATGGTATTGTTAGATTAACTGAACCTAAAAACAATGATTAAATCCTTCAGGTACTTCAAGTAAAAATCCCATAGCATTTTTGTACTAGTAACACGCATAAATTGTAACTTTAAGAACAATTTAACAACGGCCCAAAATCTAAACGAATAAAAATAGGCGTACTTATTTAACAAGAAAGTACCTACCCTTCTTTTTACTGAAGTTTTATTTAATACCATCATCACTATGCAAATCAAAAAGCACCTTGCCTTCCTAGCTCTAATTGTAATCGCTATTTCATGTAAAAAAAAGCCCGTAGAAACGGATAACATCTTTAAGTATAGGGATTATATAAGTTATACCACTTCTGGTGTGGTTTCAGTAAAAACACTTATTAAAATTAATTTGGCGCAAGATGTTGAAGGCTGGGAAGCAGAGCAAGAACTAGATGTTAGTTTAATTAAAACACGACCTTATATACAAGGAACGCTAAAAGCGCTAAACAAACACACACTATTGTTTACTCCAGATGAATCTCTAGAGCCTGCTACAGCCTATGGGGTTACTGTAAAACTAGGTGACATTTATAAAGATATTCCTCAAGAATTTAAAAACTACACCTTTGAATTTAAAACCATAACTCCAAGTTTTACCATTATGACCAACAATTTGCAATCCTATAGCAAGGAATGGCAATATGTATTGGGACAATTACGCTCTTCAGATGCTATCACTTTAGAAGAGGCTAAGCAATTAGTAACTGCAAAACAGAAGAAAAAAGACTTAAATATTGTTTGGCTAGAAGAACCAAAACCTTCTAAATATTTTGAATTTAGAATAGACAGTATTAAACGTGAGATAGAGGATAGTAAAATCGACATTGCTTGGGATGGTAAAGCCATTAAGGCCGAAAATAAAGGAGAAAATTTTATCACTATTCCTGGTAAAAACAACTTTAGTATTGTAGAAACTAATGTGTATCAAAATCCCGAACAATACCTATCACTTAATTTTTCAGATCCTTTAAAAAAGCAACAAAACTTTGCAGGTTTGGTGACGATTGAAAACGTAAAAAACCCAAGATATATTGTCGAGGGTAATGTTTTAAAAGTTTATCCAGACAACAAATTGGTAGGTGATATACGAGTGGATGTGTTTACAGGTATTAAAAACACGGACGGCTTTAAACTCAAAAATCCATTTACGCAAACACTAACCTTTGAAGAGCTTAAGCCACAAGTACGTTTAATAAGCAATGGTTCTATTCTGCCAAATTCAAAAGATTTAAAATTCAATTTCGAAGCTGTTAACCTGAGTAAAGTTGATGTACGTATCATCAAAATTATTGAAGACAATGTGTTGCAATTCCTTCAGGAAAACAATATGAACAGCAACAATGAGTATCATATAAAACATGTGGGTCGTCGTATTGCAAAAGAGACCATTACCTTAATACAAGACGAGTCTCAAAATACAGGCAAGTGGAAGGCGTATAGCATCGATTTATCTAAATATTTACAAGCAGATGCTGGTGCTATTTATCGTGTGGAATTGAGTTATAAAAAATACTATTCACTATACGATTGTTCCTCTAAATCCGAAACGACAGAAGTGGATGAAAACGATTACTATGATGACTATTACGATGATTATTACGAAGAAGATGTCGTAGCTTCTGACGATATTTCAGAAGAAGAACAAGAATTAAGAGAAGAGCGTTATTGGGATAACTTAACTTATAGCTATAGAAATACCAATTACAGATATAGAGATCGAAACAATCCATGTACAGATTCGTATTTTAATTATGGTAACAGAACAGCATCACTTAATATAATTGGCTCTAATCTTGGTGTTATTGCCAAGCAAGGCAATGATAATACCTACTTCTTTGCTGTAACTAATATTTTGTCTACAAACCCTGAAGCAAGTGCCTCAGTCACTTTATATAACTATCAACAACAAGAATTGACAAAAGGCAATACCAATAGTGAAGGTATTATAGAACTCGATTCTAAAAAACGAGCTGCATTTGCCATTGTTTCTAAAGGTAAAAATGTAAGCTATATAAGATTGTTTGATGGTAATTCTTTATCCCTAAGTAAGTTTGATGTATCTGGTAAGCGCTTACAACGAGGCCTAAAAGGTTACATCTATGGAGAGCGTGGTGTTTGGAGACCAGGAGATAGTTTATTCTTAACCTTTGTGCTTAATGATAAAGCGAATAAGTTACCAAAACGTCATCCTGTAAAGCTAGAAATCACAGATCCTGTTGGTAAACTGGTGTATAGAAAAGTGTCCGTAGATAATATCAATAACTTCTATGATTTTAAAGTGCCTACGTCTTCAGATTACAAAACCGGAAACTACAATGCAAAAGTGTCTGTTGGTGGAGCCAACTTTACTAAAAACCTAAAAATTGAAACGGTTAAACCGAATCGTCTCAAAATTAAAATGGACTTTAAAGAGAAAGTTCTAAAGGTTAAAGAAACTTTAGAAGGTGACTTAAATGTTGCTTGGTTGCATGGTGCTCCGGCAAAAAACTTAAAAGCAGAAGTCAAGGCAAAATTCACCACAACCTATACAAGTTTTAAAGGGTACAATAACTATGTCTTTAATGACCCTACAAAGAAATTCAACACTGAAGAAACCAATGTTTTTGAAGGCAATCTCGATGCTAACGGAAATGCTAAAGTAGATTCAGAATTAAACATTGGACATAATGCTCCAGGTATGCTAAATGCGCAATTCCTAGTCAGAGCTTTTGAGAATGGAGGGGATTTCTCACTCGATGCTTTCACCATACCATACGCACCTTACGAGAGTTTTGTGGGATTACGTTCACCTAAAGCAAGTCGTTACAGTTCATATTATACAAACGAAGATCACACCTTTGATATAGCTACCGTAACTGCAGATGGCAAACCGATTCAACGCAACAACTTAGAAGTAAAAGTTTATAGAATTGAATGGCGTTGGTGGTGGAATTCCTCATATGACAACCTATCGAGCTATGTATCTAGTAATTATCATAGACCTGTTCAGCAATATTCTATTAATACAGATGCCAAAGGAAAAGCGAGTTTTAAAGTCAACATTCCAGAAAGTGACAGAGGTCGTTATTTAATTAGAGTGTTTGATCCTGCAAGTGGACATGCCACGGGACGTACGGCTTATTTCTATAAAAACTGGTGGTCTAATTCATCTTCAGGTGACAAGGAAGCCGCTAAAATGTTAGTCTTCTCAACGGATAAAGAAAACTATAATGTTGGTGATACGGCTAAATTAACCTTCCCATCGGGTACTGAAGGCAGAGCCTTAGTAAGCATAGAAAATGGTACTGAAGTATTACAACACCAATGGGTAAAAACTAAGCAAGGTGAAACAACAATTGATATTCCGGTGACAAAAGGCATGGCTCCAAATGTATTTGTTAATATTTCATTATTACAGCCACATGCTATTACCTCAAATGATTTGCCGATTCGTTTGTATGGTGTCATTCCAATGATGGTAGAAAATCCAGCAACAAAATTGGAGCCACAAATCAATATGCCAGATGTGATAAAACCCGAACAACCTTATGAAGTTAAGGTCTCAGAAAAGAATAACAAAGCGATGACCTATACCATTGCAGTAGTAGAGGAAGGACTCTTAGATTTAACGCGTTTCAAAACACCAAACGCTTGGAACAATTTCTATGCACGAGAAGCCTTAGGTGTAAAAACCTGGGATATTTTTGATGATGTTATAGGAGCTTATTCTGGTAGCATAGATCAGGTATTCGCTATTGGTGGAGATGGAGCTGCTGCCAAAGGCAAGAATAAAAAAGCCAATCGCTTTAAACCTGTGGTGACGTATTTAGGGCCATTCCTATTGAAAGAAGGGCAGATAAAAACGCATCAGCTCAAAATGCCAAATTATGTTGGCTCGGTGCGTACTATGGTTGTAGCAGGAAATAATAATACTGAAGCTTATGGTAGTACTGAAAAATCAGTAAAAGTTAAAAAACCATTAATGGTTCTGGCGACTTTACCACGTAAATTAAGTCCAGGTGAAAAAGTGACGCTTCCAGTTACCGTTTTTGCCATGGAGGACAAAGTGAAAAACGTGAATTTGTCCGTAAAACTTAGTGATGGAATTACGGTGAAAGGAAACAAAACACAGTCCTTACAATTCAGTAAACCAGATGAAAAAATGGTCTATTTTGAACTGGATGTGACCAAAGCAAAAGGCATCAATACAATTGAAGTTGTCGCAACAGGAAATGGAGAGAAATCAACCTATAAAATTGAAATTGATGTTGAGAATCCAAACCCAATGACCTCTCGTGTTATTGATAAGGAATTACAAGCCAATGGAAACCAAACGATAAACTTTTCAACCTTTGGTGTACTAGGAAGTAACCATGCTACTGTTGAGTTCTCAACCTTACCACCAATGGATTTCTCAAAACGCATGGAATATCTTATTCGCTATCCTCATGGTTGTGTTGAGCAAACGACCTCTAGTATATTTCCACAATTATACTTAGCAGATGTATTTGATTTAACAGAGAAAAAGAAAAAGCAAGTGCAGCGCAATGTCGAAATTGCTATTGGCAAGTTAGGACGTTTTCAGAATGCCACTGGGGGATTAGGATATTGGATGGGTGAAAGCTCAGTAAATGATTGGGGCACAAGTTATGCTGGTCATTTTATGATTGAAGCCGAGGAAAAAGGATTTGTATTACCATTGAGTTTTAAAAACAATTGGATTAACTATCAAAGGCAAGCAGCTCGTAACTGGAGACCAAGCTATAGAAATAGAAATAACGATTTTGCGCAAGCGTATCGCCTATACACATTAGCTTTGGCAGGAAATCCTGATTTGGCGAGTATGAATCGATTACGAGAGTTTGAGGAAATATCTAACAATGCCAAATGGAGATTAGCGGCAGCTTACGCCTTAGCAGGACAAAAAGAAGCCAGTGATGCCATTTCAAAATCGGCTAACATTGATTTTGTTGCTGATGAAGCGGATAATTATACATATGGTTCCACATATAGAAATAGAGCAATGGCTCTTGAAACCATGCTATTAACTAATCATCCTAAGAAAACAGATCTAGCAAAGAGCATTGCTAAATCTCTATCTAGTGACCGTTGGATGAGTACGCAAACTACAGCATATAACCTATTGGCTTTAGGAAAAATGATTAGGCAAAATGGTGGTAAAGATTTAAAAGTCACTTACACCATCAATGGTAAAACTGAAACTATCGATACCAAAAATGGCATTGCACAGCGCAATATTCCTGTAAATGATGGAGCAAACAAAATAAGTATTTCAAACGGAAAAGATAATCGGGTTTATATTCGCATTTTAAATTCTGGAAAACTAAAGCTAGGAGAGGAACTAGCTGAACAACGCGGCTTTTCTATCTCAACCGTTTATAAAGATTTACAAGGCAACAAAATTGATGTGACTAAGTTACAACAAGGTCAGGATTTTGTGGCCACGGTTAGTGTTTCAAACCTAACCAGAGATTATGTCAATGATGTAGCATTAACACAAATTTTCCCATCAGGTTGGGATATCGTTAATACACGATTTACAGATTTTGGGGATACGACCGTGAGCCAAGCACGATTTACAGATATACGAGACGACCGAGTGAATTTCTATTTTGATATGAGTAGAAATGGGAAATATGGTACGAAGACCTTTACAGTAATGCTGAACGCATCTTATTTAGGCACTTATTATTTACCAGGAGCACAGGCTGAAGCCATGTATGATAATGATGATTATTTAGTAAGAAATAAAGGCCAATGGATCACTGTAGAGAAGTAAAATTCCTGCGTAGGCAGGAATCTGACAACTATGAAAAAAATAATTTTAAATATAGCGCTAATTTTGAGTTCAACATTCTTTTTAGGATGTAAGACTGACAGTGTTGATGGAATAATTCTAGAATACACTTTAGTTAGTCATCAAGAGTATTCTGTAAATAAACAAATAGTCTCGTTGATTAAATTATCATTGAAGAAAGATTCCGAAGCATTTAATAAGTTAATTCATTTTCCAAATATTGATGGTGAGGGTTCATATGATCTTGGGTATATAATTACGCAAATAATTTACAGAATAGGCGAAATTGAAACGATAAAAATGCTCAATGACTTTGACAAAAGAGAATTAAACAACTTACGAGGTATGATTAGAGTTGGATTAGAATATGGAGACAATAATTACGATGGAAAAATGGATGAAACCTATGTAAAGGACGAATTTCCAAAACTATTTAAATATATAAATGAAAAACTAAATAACTAGATACTGAATCAAGTTCAGCATAAACTAAACACTTGTCGGTCGACAGGCAAGAATCCTAAGAAAAACAAACCGCTAAAATGTTTAACTTAAAAACAAGAAATTATGAACTATTTAAAAAAGATTTTAGCGATCGCGTTGGTATGCAATGTAGCAATAGCAACAGCACAACAAGAAGAAGCTTACGTGGCAGCAGAAAGTGGATTATCTCTTAGAGATCAACCTGATGTTAGTGGAAAAATGTTGACGAAATTAGCCTATGGAGAAGCCATAGGAGTATTAGAAGAAACAGATAAGAACTTAGTAGTATTAGATGGAGGTGAGAAAATTAGCGGAAAATGGGTAAAAGTAGAAACCAGAAACCACATAGGATATGTTTTTAATGGCTACTTATCACCGAATAAAATCGCAAGAACTATTCGATTAAACCTTGATAACGTAAAGGTAGAAATTAAGAATCTTGCTACTAGTGATTATAAAAGAACCCATGATTTAAAAGGTGAAGAAAAAGCAATTATAAATGTTGATATAAGTGATTCACCAGAAGGAAAAAACATTGTTCTGATTGATAACGATTACAAACAAGTTAGCCTATTTCAACGTTATGAAAATAGTTTCTCATTTATGAGTGCTGATGCTAAATGCAACACCAATGAGTGGAAGCAATATGACACTGAATGGAAGCCATTAAAACAATTAAAGTCCAATACATTTGAAACTTTATCATATACCGAGAAAGATTGGATTGATTTTATTGAAACAGCAGCAAAAGATTTAAAAGATGATGTTGTAGATAAATGTGGTGAGGATTGGTTTAATTATGTTAAGACTATAGAGAATATTAAAGATTTTCCTGTGAGTGTTACTACGAATCGTGTTTTTATTAAATTTATCTTGACAGATTTTGAAGATAACGTCACAGAAAAAATCATAGAATTTGAAATGCCTAAGGGTTCTTAATTAAAAAGATTCCCAATTTCATGGGAAATGAATATGAAAAACTTTAAACCATACTTTGCTGTAATATTTACATCAACCCAAACTGAAATTACTGAAGGCTATGCTGAAATGGCTGAAAAAATGGAAACTTTAGCCAAACTACAACAAGGCTATTTAGGAATTGACAGTGCAAGAAGTGATGTAGGTATTACAGTAAGTTATTGGGAAAGTTTAGAGGCAATTAAGAATTGGAAGGTAAACACAGAACATCTATTTGCACAACAAAAAGGTCGCGAACAATGGTATAATTGGTATAATGTGAGAATATGTAAAGTAGAACGAGAGTATGAATTTAAACTCGACTAACGTTTCAAGGTAAAATGGGCTTTAAACTCTTTTCTTTGTCCTGATGTTGGTTCGTCGTACTCA
>NZ_CANMJY010000015.1 GCF_947498345.1 uncultured Winogradskyella sp. | reverse complement strand
ACAACAATCACATGGACCTTCAATGATGGTAATGGTAATGCCATTACAGCCAATCAGGTTTATAACTATGATGATACGACTGACCCAACTGCTGTTTGTCAAAACATCTCTATTCAACTTGATGCTACTGGTAATGCTTCTATTGTTCCTGCTGATATTGACAACGGATCTTTTGATAATTGTGGTTCAGTAACATTTACAGCATCACAAACTACTTTTACATGTGCCGACATTGGGACTAACAATGTAACGTTAACTATTAATGATAGTAATGGGCAAATAGATACTTGCGTCGCTATCATTACTGTAGAAGATAATATCAATCCAACTGCTGTTTGTCAAGATATATCTATTCAACTTGATGCTACTGGTAATGCGTCTATAGTCCCAGCTGATATTGACAATGGATCTTTTGATAATTGTGGAATTTCATCTATAACTTTAAATCAAACTACTTTCAATTGTTCTGATCTTGGAGTCAATACAGTGACATTATTTGTACGTGATACCTCAAATAATTTATCGACCTGTACGGCCAACGTTACAGTAATTGACCCTGCAGTCAATGCAACAGTAAGTATTGCATCGGATGATAGTGATAATATAATTTGCGATAGTGATACCATAACATTTACAGCAACTCCTTTTGATGGTGGTGCTTCACCAATATATGAATGGTTTATAGATAATGTATCCTTTGGAGATAACAATCCTGTTTTTTCACCTATCACACCTTTAAGCGTTGGAAATCATGACATCTTTGTGAGAATGCAATCCAGTTTATCAGCCTGTTCACAACCAAAGCAAAGTAATACAATTACAGTAACAGTAGAGGCATTACCTATAGTAACATCACCTTCTCAAATTTGTATAGGAGATACTGGAAACTTAACACCTAACACTGGTGGAACATGGGTAAGTAACAATCCTACAGTTGCAACTGTAAATAATTCTGGTATAATTACTTCTGTTGCAGCAGGAAACGTGTCTTTTACATTCACAAGTAGCTCAACAGGTTGTAGTAATACAACAAACAGCGTTAGCATTAATGCCTTACCTATAATTTCTAACCTGCCAACAGATAATGAGCTCTGTGTAAATGAAACACATACATTATCTCCTTCTTTTGGTGGAACATGGTCTAGTAGCGATATAGGAATTGCTACTATTACTAATACAGGTGTTATTACTGCGATCAGTGATGGTTATGTAAATTTCACTTTTACTGATACCTCAACAGGATGTACTACATCATCTGTGTTTATTGAAATATTACAAGTACCTCAAATAGATGCTGTTGTAGCTTCACCTAACACGATATGCGAAGGTGATGATAGTATTTTAACTGCAACAGTAATGGGTGCTGGTGTAGGCTCTACAGACGTAGTACTTGTTAATTACAACTTCAACTCAGGTACAGACTATGCGAGTTTAGATGGACAGGAAGCATCAGGAATTACAAGTTCTATAAGTAGTTCTAATATCGCTTTTGATCGTTCTCAAAGTGGAAGAAGCGCAAACAGTCCACCTGCATTTGCTCCTAATCTTGCGGGTGAATCATTAACTATAAAAGATGATTGGCAAGATGGTTATGTAGATTCCACAAACGATCCTGGCGGAGCTCCAGACGATGGAGAATGGGTATTTTCACTGGGAGGTCCTTCCCTACCAAATTATGATACTTTTGAAGTATATTTTGACTCAAAACGTGCAGAAGCTGGAGGTTTAGATAAAATGATTTCAGTAGATTTTAGTACTGATAATGGAGTGACATGGTCTTCTGCTGGCTTTAGAAGCTTACGTGCAGGAACCACTTCTTACAAAAGATACATCAGAACATTATCTGGTTTAAGCAATCCTAATAATCTACAAATCAGATTAAGTGTAGATGATGGTTCAACTTATACGTCATCTTTCGGAACTTATAGCAATCAAACGAATCCTGATGTTAAAATAGATAACTTTCAGGTTAGAGCTTCTGTAAATGGTCCTGGTTTTGTATATGACTGGAGTATTATATCTGGTGATGCATCAAGTTTACCTGCTTTTACTGGTAATTCTCAAATTACAGTAACCCCTAATGTTACTACGGAATATGAAGTAAAGGTTACGAGTATAGACGGTTGTCCAGCTACAGAAACAATTACGGTTAATGTAGATCCTGCACCAGAAATTTCGTTCTCAACAAATTATTGCCCTAGTGCACCACATAACAATGAGGTAGAAATTACGGCTATGTCTTCAATACCTGGTACTACCTATCAATGGATTATTACCTATCCAAGTCCTGGTGATTCGGATTACACCCATGGTGGTCATAGTAGCACATCTGCAACAGCTTATGTAGATACAGCTGGCACATATCAGGTCATTGCAACTGCACCTAGTGGCTGTACCTCATCTGCAACGATAAACATTGCTACAGAGCTGGTTACAAATGGTGATTTCTCTCAAGGTAATGTAGGCTTTACTTCAGATTACACTTATTATGCAGATATCGCAGGAAACAGTGAACTAATCGATGATTCTGGCATTAATGGTTATTCTGTAACCACTAACGGTAATGATGTAAACCCATCATTTTGGGGGAATGATCATACTGGAGATGCTACCAGTAATTTTATGTCTATAAATGGTCACGGAAACACACTTGTTGTTTGGAGACAACAAGTTACCATAGAACCAAACACTGAATACTATTTTTCGGCTTGGGGAATGAGCTTAAATAATGATAGTCAAACTGCACAATTAACATTTAATATTGATGGGACTAATGTTGGCACTCCCGTAAGTTTACCGACACATCCAAACAATAATAATCCCGGGTCAGACAATTGGACACGAATCTATGGAAGTTGGACATCACCAAATACACCTGGACCACAAACCATTGATATTGAAATAAGAAATCTAAATAATTCCTCAACTGGTATAGATTTTGGGTTAGATGATATATCCTTTAGTACTTTAGATCCATTCATCATTTTAACATCTCCTGACTATACAGATGATGATCAAATAATATGTCAGGATACCAATTTTGATGACATCACTTATGCTGTCGGTGGAGCTAGTAACGGAGCCGATATTCAATGGTGGTTAGATGGTAACCCAATAGGAACTGGTCCTTTTCCAAATAATACTTTACCAACAGGTATACAAACAAGTTTTGATGGAGAAGAGTATAGAATTAATGGTAGTCTAACACAATTTGGAACCTACACTTACACCATTTCAACAAGTAGTACTTGTGGTACACCAAAAACAGCTTCAGGAACAATAGTTCTTAACGAAGCTCCTACAGTTAGTATTACAACACCAGCGTCTTTAATAGTTTGTGAAACTGATGGCACCATTAATCTGGAGGCTATTATAGGCGGTTCGGCTACAGGAGGTACCTGGAGCATCGGAGGTACGCCAATAGCAACAACTATTACTGGAAATACAGCAACTGCTGTTTATAGTATAATGACTACCGGACTTACAACTTTCACTTTTACAACAGACGATCCAAGTGGTCCTTGTAATGCCGTAATAGAAACATTAGACATCGATATATCTACCTACACTACAGCAGACGCCGGACCAGACAGGGTAAGATCTAATTGTTCAAAAACAACAACTTTATTAGCTGCAAACAATGTACCAGGACAATGGAGTGTCATTTCCGGGCAACCTACTAATAGCTACTATTTTGCTGATGCTACATTATACAACACAGAATTCACTGGAGAAAGTGGGGAAACCTACATCTTACAATGGGAAGCTACAAATACAGGAGCTTGTACAAATGATGTAGACACAATGACTCTGGAAATACCAGATTGTAGAGATCGACTCATTTTTGATGGCTTTGACGATAGTTTAATTTTTGGTGATAACTATAGTCTGGATACTGGATCTTTCAGTATTGAAGCATGGATTAAACCAGATATCGTTACAGGTACACAAACTATAATTTCTAAACGAAACAGTAATAATCTCAATAATGGTTATGATTTAAGTTTGGTTAACAACCGATTATTTTTCCGTTGGAATAACCAGAGTATGTTCTCAACACAGACCATGAACAATACAAAATGGTATCATGTAGCTGTCACTTTCGATGGTACTAATACATATACCTTATATATTGATGGTTTTGTAGTACAGACGAATAACAGTGGAGTATCTCCTGCTTCAAATACCAATAAAGCACTACTTGCGGCAATGGATACAACTAATGATTTAGCTATAAACTTTTTTGATGGAAATATAGATGAAGTCCGCTTCTGGAATACAGAGCTGTCTGTAGATCAGATTAGAGAAATGATGAATCAGGAAATTGAAGCCAATGGAGCAAATGTTAGAGGTGTTGTTATTCCTCTAGACATTTCAGGAGGTTTACAATGGAATAATCTCATTGGATACTACCAAATGCGTTTTGGCCCTCAAACTGGTCTTGCCAATGGTATTTTACAAGATATTTCCACAGTTTCACCTGTTGATGGTAAATTAAATAAAATGACGGCTTCACAAACCGAAACTGCTCCAATTCCTTACATTACAGCTAATGATGGTGCCTGGGACACAACAAATACATGGGTAAACGGAAACATACAGCAATTACCAAATTCAACAGTAAATAGTATTAATGGACTAGCTCAAACGTGGAATATTGTCGTAGCTCAACACAATGTATCTGCAAATAGAGCAACCCAATTAGCCAGTCTACGTATTGATGCTAACAAACTATCAATAACCAATGACCAATCGTTAACTATTGATAACTACTTAAAAATAGACGGAACATTAGACCTTATAGACCAATCTCAGCTTTTACAACCAATAGGTAGTATTGTGGATTATTCTGGTAATGGTAATTTAGAACGTGACCAGCAAGGCACATCTAATCTTTATAATTATAACTATTGGGCATCACCTGTAAGTAGTAATGGTTCTAATTACAGTATTGCAAATACATTATATGACGGCACCACAGCTTCAAATCCACAACCGTTAAACTGGACTAATGCTTTTGATGCCAACCCGTTAACAAATCCTATAACCATAAGTAGAAGATGGCTATACTTATATGAAAACTATCCTGAGAATTCTATTGCAGATTGGAATGCTATTGACGAAAATCAAAGCATACCTGTTGGTTTGGGATATTCTATGAAAGGAAGTGGAAGTATAACAACAGATCAGAATTACACATTTATCGGACAACCTAATAATGGCACTATTACTTCACCAGTAACGCCTAATTACCAAGCATTAGTAGGTAACCCATACCCTTCTGCCATTGATACCAATGCATTTATTTTAGATAATAGTGGTGTATTAGTAGATGGTACCTTATACTTCTGGGAACATGCCGCAACCAATGGCTCACACAACTTATCCGCTTACGAAGGAGGTTATGCGGCACGTAATTTAACCACAGGTATTCCTGCTGTTTCTCCACCAGAGATCAATGGAGAAGGAAGTGCCAATAAAATCCCTAGACGTTATGTACCAGTAGCGCAAGGTTTCTTTGTTACAGGAAATGCTTCAGGTGGAAACATCACCTTTAGAAATAGCCAACGTGCATTTGTAAAAGAACTTGGAGCCAATTCAGTATTCCTGAGACCAGATCAAGATGCTAACGTAGAGACTAATTCAGAACAAGGTATAGATGATGGTAAATTCATTAGATTAGATTTTATAAGTCCGGAAAATGCCGTGAGACACATTGTAATAGGTTTTATGGAAAATGACAATGCAACGGATGGTATTGACTATGGTTACGATGGTATCAATCAAGATCATTTTCCTAATGACATGTCGTTTAATATTGAAGGCGAAAAATTTGTCATTCAAGGTGTAAATACCTTTGATGATACAAAAACTTATCCTTTAGATATCAATTTAGCCAATGGCGGAAACATTGAAATAGCATTGAATGCGCTAGAGAATTTTGAAAACACCATTGACGTCTTAATATATGATGCTTTGGATGGCAGTTATACCAGAATTAATGATGTTAACTTCCAAAAACACCTCGAAACCGGAAACTATAGTAACAGGTTCTATTTGGTATTTCAGCAAGATAATTCGCTTTCAACAGTTAAAGAAGAACTGGAGCAAGTGAAGGTGAATTACCTGCAAGGTACTAACGAAATTTATGTCAGCCTACCATCATCAGTACAAGTAGAGCAAATGACTTTAATTAATATCCTAGGGCAAACCGTTAGAAGCTGGGATGCCAACAACCTGCCAACAAACTATACATTTAAAGTCCCTGTTGAAAAGGTATCGGAAGGCAGTTATATTTTACAGGTAAAAACGAATAAAGGTATGATCAATAAAAAGCTTATTGTTAAGTATTGATGGTATTAGAGTTTAATATAAAAAGCAATAACACTTCGAGTTAACACCCAAAACGTTATTGCTTTTACAAATCGTTACCTGTTTTTATTTTTTCGTTTAGTGGTTTTGTTAACCCTATATTTGCAAGACCTATTTTCTGTATATTCAATTTTATGTTCTAATAGAAGTTGTACAATTATTTTTCTTGTTTTTTCTTCATCAAGTCCAAATTTTTCACCTAGGTCAATTTCATTTAGTAGGCCATTATTTTCAATTAATGCTTTAAAATATACTTCTTTAATTTCCATAAGGTGATTTTTTTTGAACAGCTATCATCATATGTGGGCTAAAAGGTAGAAGATAACAGTCGTTTTCTGTAATTTTAATAAGTTCTAATAGTGTTTTTTGCTTTTTATCATCAGCCATACTTACAAAGTATTCTTTATCTAGCCAAGCCATTCCTTCAACTGCATAAGTGTTAATATAGGTCAATTCTTGATTTAAAAACTCGTCTTTTAGTTGTTCAGGTTTATGATAATATGCTTCTGTTAAAAGCCAGGGGAAATCATCTGGCGGATTGTGTATTCCCGTTATCAACTCTTCTTTACACATTTTAAAAAACGAATTTTTATGAATTAGCCCATTCATAAGACCTACTAAAGTTGATGCAGTATAGTTAATTGCAAAACCTAATATAATTCCGTCATTTTTGAGAACTCGTTTGGCTTCACTAATGGTTAATTCTCTATCTTCTTTTTTTTGAAGATGATAAAGTGGTCCGTGAAGTATTATTAAGTCTGCAAAATTATTTTTAAATTTTAATTTTCGAGATTCGCCCAATTGAATGGAAAATTTATTTTTTAACTTATTTGCTCTATTTTCGGCCAATTTAATATGCTTAAGAACCGGTTCTACTAAATAAACTTGATGTCCTTTTTTGGCAAGCCATTCTGAATATTTTCCCGTACCTCCACCAATATCAATTATTTTTGAAGATGAAGAAGGTGAAATATACTTTTCTATAAGTGATTTAATTCTTTCAAATTCAAATATTCCCATCCCTTTATCAAGTCTGGTTTCTTCTGATGCTTTATTATAAAATATTTCTATATTTCTACTTATTAGCTGTTTACTGTTCATTTTTAATTATTGTATTATTATCACATATTGAAATGTTGAACATTACAAAGTGATAAAGCAATCGATTCGTAATCAATTGTTTTGTTTAAAATTCGATGAAATAACTGGATATAATTATCTGTGCATTAAAAAATCTCTTATTTTTTATGCGCAAATTTCTCATTCAGTAGAGATTGTCTTTTTAGAAAGACTCAGATAATATTTTGAATTAGTATAACAGACTTCAAAAGTAAAAAAAATTAAATTAAATTTTTCCTTTGTTGTTGATATTAATTGCAAGTAATTTTATGATATAAATTCGTTTTAATAACCTAAATCAGTCCTTAAGCAAAGCTAGTTTTTTACAAGCATAAAGTCAATACGCATAGATACGTATTTTTAAAGCAACCTATCCAAATCCATCTCATTAATACCACCATGAGAGGCATGTGCCACCACGACTCCATTCTTAATCACTAATAACTGTGGAGATTGGTGCATTACCTGAAATTTATAACCTGTTTCGTTAGAGACTTCTCTATAACTCAATAAATCGAGGTAATACAAATCGGCATTAGTATCTATATCATAAGCAGATACAAACTGGCTCATTACCATACGGCTAATACCACAACGTGTAGAGTGCTTAAAAATAAGCTGTGTTTTGGTCTTAGACTTTTCTTCTATAGCGTTGAGTTGCTCAATACTATTAAGTGCAATCCAAGGTAATATCTTTTCTTCTTTAGGTTCTTTAGGTTCTTTAGGTTCTTTAGAACCGAATAATTTTTTAAACATCTTTTCTTTTTTGTCAATTGAATTTGATCTTCAATAATCAAAACAATCTATTTACTTCGTTCATATACTTTAAATAATCCGCTTTAAAGTCTTTGGTTAGTCTCGGTTCTTCGATAAAAATTACAAATAGATGAAAGGCTAGCGCAACTAAAACTGTATAAACCAATAGCCGTATTGAACCTGTAAAAATAACTTCACCAATCAAAGTCAGTAAAATGCCCACATACATTGGGTTTCTTGAGTATTTATATAATCCTTTTATGACCAAAGCTTTTGTTCTATCTGCTGGCGATAAGGTACCTTTACCATCAACTATAAATTTATATATGCAATAAAGGACTATAGATAACCCTAAAATAACGAAACCGATGCCTATATAATTTAAAATACCAAAATTTGCTTCAAAAATAGCTTTTAACCGACGTCTTAGTAATACATACGGAATTAACCCAACAACAAGTCCTAGTTGCAGAATAAAAAAGACCAGATTTCTAAAATATAATGAGATCATATCACCTCAAAAAAGACAAAACGTCACCTTAGAGTACACTATACCAGACATTTTGTCGTTTTTTTCTTACCATTTCGCCTTGGTAAGATTATTGAATAAAGATAGGCAAACACAACAATAAAACAATGCTATTGTCATTCTGAATAAAATGAAGAATCTCAAATCAGGTGTCTCACTAAAGTTCTTAATGACACTAAAAGAAAGTACATATTATGAATTTTAATAATTATACTATTAAATCACAAGAAGCCATACAACAAGCGCAACAGCTTGCGCAAGGCTTTGGTCATCAGCAAATAGAGAACGAGCATATTTTTAAAGCTCTTTTTAATGTTGATGAAAACGTATTACCATTCTTGCTAAAAAAGCTGAATGTTAATGTATCCATGCTACAACAGATCTTGGATAAAGAACTCGAAAGCTTTGCGAAAGTGTCTGGCGGAGATATTATGCTTTCCAGAGATGCTGGCAAAGCACTTAACGAAGCATCGATCATCGCTAAGAAGATGAATGATGATTTTGTCTCTATTGAGCATTTAATCTTAGCGATTTTTAAATCTAAAAGTAAGATTGCTCAAATTCTAAAAGATCAAGGAGTTACCGAGAAAGCTCTAAATGCCAGTATAGAAGAATTACGTAAAGGAGATAGAGTAACATCTCAGAGTCAAGAGGAAACTTATAATGCACTTAATAAATATGCCAAGAATTTAAACCAGTTGGCCAGTGATGGAAAACTCGACCCTGTTATTGGTCGTGATGAAGAGATCAGAAGAATTCTTCAAATCTTGTCGCGTCGCACCAAAAACAATCCTATCTTGGTTGGTGAACCAGGTACTGGTAAAACAGCTATAGCCGAAGGTTTAGCCCATAGAATCATTGATGGAGATATCCCTGAAAATTTAAAGGATAAACAAATCTTTGCCTTAGACATGGGAGCCTTAATTGCTGGTGCCAAATTTAAAGGCGAGTTCGAAGAACGTTTAAAAGCCGTCATTAAAGAAGTTACCACAAGCGAAGGAGATATTGTCTTATTTATAGATGAGATTCACACTTTAGTTGGTGCTGGTGGCGGACAAGGTGCTATGGATGCTGCAAATATTTTAAAGCCAGCTTTAGCTCGTGGTGAGCTTAGAGCTATAGGTGCAACAACATTAGATGAGTACCAAAAATATTTTGAAAAAGATAAAGCTTTAGAACGTCGTTTTCAAAAAGTGATGGTGGAAGAACCAGATACAGAAAGTGCTATTTCAATCCTTCGTGGTATTAAAGAAAAATACGAAACACACCATAAAGTACGTATCAAGGATGAAGCTATCATTGGTGCAGTAGAGCTATCTAATCGCTATATTACAAATCGATTTTTACCAGATAAGGCGATTGATCTTATGGACGAAGCTGCTTCTAAATTGCGTATGGAAATCAATTCTAAACCGGAAGAGCTGGATGTTTTAGATAGAAAGATTATGCAGTTAGAAATTGAACATGAAGCGATTAAGCGCGAAAAAGATGAAACTAAGTTAAAGTCTTTAAAAGCGGATTTAGCAAACCTTAAGGAAGAGCGTAACGAACTAAACGCGAAATGGAAATCTGAAAAGGAAATTGTTGAAAACGTACAAAGTATAAAACAAGATATAGAAAACTATAAACTTGAAGCAGAGCGTGCAGAGCGTGAAGGTGATTATGGTAAAGTAGCAGAAATTCGTTACGGAAAAATCAAAGAAGCCACTGAACAGCTAGAAGCATTTCAAAAACAATTGGTAGAACAACAAGAAACGGCCTTAATTAAAGAAGAAGTCACTTATGAAGATATAGCTGATGTTGTTGCCAAATGGACTGGCATTCCTGTAACTAAAATGATACAGAGTGAACGCGAAAAGCTTTTAAACCTTGAAGATGAATTGCATAAACGCGTTGTTGGACAAGAAGAAGCTATAGAAGCTGTTAGTGATGCCGTTAGACGCTCCAGAGCAGGCTTGCAAAACCCACAAAAACCTATAGGCACATTCTTGTTCTTAGGTACAACTGGTGTTGGTAAAACTGAGTTAGCTAAAGCCTTAGCCGAATACCTCTTTGATGATGAAAATGCTATGACGCGAATTGATATGAGCGAATACCAAGAACGCCATGCCTTAAGTCGATTGGTCGGTGCACCTCCTGGATATGTAGGCTATGATGAAGGTGGCCAATTAACTGAAGCTGTTAGACGTAAACCTTATTCTGTAGTCTTATTAGATGAGATTGAAAAAGCGCATCCAGATACCTTTAATATTCTACTACAAGTATTAGACGAAGGTCGATTGACAGATAATAAAGGTAGAATTGCAGACTTTAAGAACACGATAATCATTATGACCTCTAATATGGGAAGTCAGATTATACAAGAGCGTTTTGAAGCGACTAAAGATATTGAGACTGCAATTGAAGGAGCAAAAATAGATGTCTTAGGTTTATTAAAACAAAGTGTAAGACCTGAGTTTTTAAACCGTATTGATGATACAATTATGTTTACACCATTATCTAAGGAAAATATTGTAGATATCGTTGGGCTTCAACTTAAGAATGTTACTAAAATGATTGCACAACAAGGTATAACCTTCGATGCAACACCAGAGGCTAAAGCGTATTTAGCCGATAAAGGTTATAACCCGGAATACGGAGCAAGACCTGTAAAACGTGTTATTCAAAAGGAAGTGCTTAACCAGTTAAGTAAAGAAATATTAGCAGGTAGAGTAACTACTGATAGTATTATTCTACTCGATGAGTTTGACGATAAACTCGTCTTTAGAAATCAAGGCAACCTTGTGGTTGAAGAACTATAACTAAAATATTTTTTGATTGGTTAATGAAATGCAGTATCATTTTTTCTCAGGAAAAAAGATACTGCATTTATTTTGTGTTTACTTTTTTCATATCTTAACAGAACTAACCCCAAAAAATATACTGTATGGGATTTTTCCATTATTATAACTCTGGCCATGCAGAAATCTTTGTCTTCGATGATTTCTTGATTAAGCAAATAAAAGAAGGTGAAAGCATCGATAAAGAAGAAACAGAAGTTTTTAAAGCTGTATTAGAAACACATTTTCAAAATAAAAACATGGCATATATATCTAATAGGATGACCTCCTACTCTGTTAATCCATTAGTATATAAAGAAGCAGAAAAGATTTCTAATCTGGTAGCAATTGCAATAATTCCCGCTAATAGCAAAATGCGTGCAAATGCTGAATACGAAAGTCAGTTTTACAACAAACCATTTGGCATATTTGACAATCTAAGCGAAGCCATAAAGTGGGTACATAAAATAATTGAAAAAGAAAATAATAAGAAAGCAATAACAAGTAATTAATATCTCATAAAATTTATAAAATACACTGTAACAATTTAGCTATAAATCAGTCTTTATAATGATTGGTTGGTTAAAGCAACACAGAAATAAACCCGAAAAGCTATCGGATTTTAGACGTGTTGCTTTCCTTATTATAGAGGAAAATTATATAAAAACAATAAAAAAATATACCGTTCGGTATATTTTTTTATTACTTTTGTTCTATATGCTCACAAAATCAGAACATACAACGCAATATATTTTAGAAACGGTAGCTCCTATTTTTAATAAGCACGGTTATGCCGCCACAAGCCTAAGTGATTTAACTTCGGCAACAGGTTTAACCAAAGGTGCAATTTATGGTAACTTTAAAAACAAGGAAGAACTAGCTATTGCTGCCTTTAAACACACCGTTAAAAAGCTTATGGCATTGATTGCTGAGCATATATCAAAAAGTGATTCCCCAATTCAAAAATTATACTTGATAGCAGACTTTTACAGAGATTATTATAAATTGAGTAAGACCTATGGTGGTTGCCCGGTTTTAAATATTGGTGTAGATGCAAATAATCAAAATTCTGAACTATTAGAAAAAGTCAGAGTCGTTATAGAACGCATTCAGGATCAGGTGGCGACTATAATAGAGGATGGTATTGAAGCTGGTGAAATTTCTACCGAAATAAATGCTATGCAATATGCCAAGCGCTTAGATTCAATGATACAGGGAGCTATTTTTATGACTTATACTATGGATGATGAATTTTATATGAAAGACTCCATGAATCAAATTGAGGATATGATTTCAAACGAGCTTAAGGCTTAATATTTTTTTAACCAATAATATACCGATTGGTATATTTTAAAAACCAAATAATAATGAGTTTACCAAAAGTTGTAGAAAGTAAAGCAAAGATCAGATTTCAGGATTGTGATCCTTTTAATCATTTAAATAATGGGAAATACACAGACTATTTTATGAATCATCGCGAAGATGAGTTGATAAAAAACTATGATATCGATATCTATAAAATGGCAAGACAAGAAGGCAAAAGTTGGGTTTCCAGTAGTAATCAAATTGCTTATCTGAAACCAGCACTACTCATGGAAACCGTTACTATAGAATCTCAACTTATATATTTTGACAGTAGTAATTTAAGGGCAGAAATGCGAATGTATAATGAAGACAAGAGTCATTTAAAAGCAATTATTTGGTGCGGATTTGTTCATTTCAATTTAATAACCCAAAAACGCGAAACACATTCTGAAGATATGATATCTTTATTTAACACAATACTTAATCCTACTGATACTTCTATTTTTGAAAACAGATTAAAAAGTTTAAGAGCCATTAAGTAAAATGATTACAAAAAAAATAAGAGCCTCATAAATTGAGGCTCTCATATTTGAAATATTTAGTTAAAAAACTAAAATTTCATACCAACCCCAACACCAATGATTAATGGGTCTATATCGACTTCTACTGGTAATTCTCCTTCACCAGTATCTACATCAACATCAGTTGATAAAAACAACTTCTTAATGTCTAAATTTAAAAACCATTTATCATTTAAATTATAATCAACACCCGTTTGTAAAGAAAAACCAAAGGTATTTTCATAATCCATACCTTCAACATCACCTTCGTCTACACCATAAAAGAATGTGTAATTAACACCTGCTCCAACATAAGGTTTAAAGTTATCAGCATAAAAATGGTATTGCAAGTTTAATGTTGGTGGTAATAACCATACATGACCTAAGTCCAAATCCACATCTTCAACTTCTACGTCGTGTTTTGCTGTGGCCAAAATAAGTTCAACCGCTATATTTTTGTTAAAGAAATAGGTGAAATCTAATTCTGGTACAAATGCGGTGCTAATATCAACATCTGCTCCATTAAGGTCATCACCTGGCGATGGGATTACAGATATTAACCTAAAACGTGCCTGCCATTTATTATAATCATCGGTAGCTTGATCTTCTTGAGCATTAATATTAAAAGAAAAACCAATTAATAAGGTAAACAATAGAATTTTTTTCATGATATTTTTGTTTTATTATGATTTAATTTTCTACAAAAGTATGCGCAATAAAAACCTTAAATACTGATAAAAATCATAGTTTGAAAATTTACTTATAGCATTTCTAATTCAACTTAATTTTCAGCTTCATCAATACTTTGTTTTACAATTATTTAGCTCGATTGAGTATACTTTTCGATGAAATGCATAATAAAAATTAAGTTTTAACATACGTTTTAACGGATAAATCATTAATTTTATCGAGCTATTTAATTCCAACAAAACTTAAGACACATTAAATATGTCTGTAATCCCTCTCTATTTGAGGAGTTACTGCAGCTAATTTTTTGATAAAACCCTACTTATAATACATGGAGTTAAATAGATATATAGATCACACCTTATTGAGTCCTACTGCAACTGAAGCAGATATTCTCAACCTTTGCGAAGAAGCTTTAAAGTATAACTTTTATTCTGTTTGTGTAAATAGTTCTTATGTCCCTATTGCTAAACAAGCCCTGGGAAGATCTAATGTAAAAATCTGTACTGTTGTTGGCTTTCCATTAGGAGCTATGTCTACTGAAGCCAAAATCTACGAGGCAAAAAAAGCAATAGAACAAGGCGCATCAGAGATTGATATGGTAATGAATATTGGTCGCTTAAAGAGTAAAAATCATGTTGCTGTATTAAAGGATATTAGCGATGTAAAACGTGCTATTGGCTTAGTGCCTCTAAAAGTAATTTTAGAGATCAGTGAACTATCAAAGAATGAAATCGTAAAAGCTTGTGAAATCTGTATAGATGCGAGAGCAGATTTTGTTAAAACCTCAACTGGGTTCTCAAAAAGCGGAGCCACACTCACGGCGGTAAAAATTATGAAGAAAAGCGTTAAAGACCAATTAAAAATTAAAGCTTCAGGCGGTATACGAGATGCAGAAACAGCATTAAAGTATATAGAAGTTGGTGTTCATCGTATTGGAGCTTCATCTGGTGTTGCTATGATGAACAATCAAACATCATTTTCTGCTTATTAGTTCATACACTTTATGTAACTTTACAGTATGAGTGTACATATAGGAGCCAAAAAAGGCGAAATCGCAGAGACTATTTTATTACCTGGAGATCCATTAAGAGCAAGATGGATCGCCGAGACTTTTTTCGAAAACCCGCAATGCTTCAATGAAGTAAGAGGTATGTATGGTTATACAGGCCTATATAAAGGAAAACGTGTATCTACTATGGGAACAGGTATGGGAATTCCTAGTATTTCAATTTATGCCAACGAACTTATTAAAGAATTTGGTGTAAAGAACCTTATTAGAGTGGGTAGTGCTGGATCTTACCAAGAACACGTGCAAATAAGAGATGTCGTTTTGGCTATGGCAGCTTCGTCGACTTCTGGCGTTAATGAGTTACGCTTTGGTGGTGCTGACTATGCTCCTACCGCAGACTTTGGTTTATTTATAAAAGCTGTTGAGGCTGCTAAAGCTAAAAATATTCCTATAAAAGCTGGAAATGTTTTATCATCTGACGAATTCTATGAAGATGATATAGAATCTTACAAAAAATGGTCAAAATTTGGTGTACTCTGTGTAGAAATGGAAGCCGCTGGACTTTATACTGTAGCTGCAAAACATAATGTTAATGCGCTTGCTATATTGACCATATCAGATTCTTTAGTTACTGGCGAGCATACCACAAGCAAGGAACGTGAAACAACATTTAAAAGCATGATAGAAATTGCTTTAGAGCTTGCCTAATCTATTATTTAACATACTTTTAAAAATAGAACTACACTCCTTAAGTTATATTTGAGGATATTAATCAATCACGCTTATCATGAAATCTTTTTTATTAGTTATATTATTTGTATTATCATGCTCTCTATTTGCCCAACAAGATACGGACAAAGCCCAAATAGAAACTACGCTTAACAACTACATAGATGCATTTTATAAAGGAGATACGACAAAATTAAAGGCTGCTATAAAACCAAGGCTTAATAAGTTTGGTTACTGGAAAAATAAAGCTTCTGGCAACTATGAGTATTATGACCATATGAGTTATGATAAAGCCATGGCGTTTGTCACAAAAATGAAGCTGGAAGGAAAAACAAGAGATGAAGACAAAATTAGAGCTGTAAAAGTTTTAGACATTGGCAACCACATTGCTTCTGCTAAAGTAACGGCAAATTGGGGAGTCGATTATGTTTTACTTTCTAAAGATGATGGCAAATGGATGATAGAACAAGTTATTTGGGAAGGACCTTATCAAAAAGAAGCTAAACAACAACAAACCACTACTTATTATTTAATTAGACATGCCGAAAAAGACCGATCTGACAAAACCAATAGAGATCCTCATTTAACAGAAGTTGGACAAAAGCGGGCAGCAAATTGGGCCAATGTTTTAAAGGATGTCAAATTCGACATGGTATATTCTACAGATTATAACCGAACCAAGGAGACTGCTACACCTACAGCCAAAGCCAATAATATAGAACTAACCCTCTACGACCCAAGAAATATGGATGGAAAAGCCTTTATGAATACTACGAAAGGTAAAACCGTATTAGTAGTTGGTCATAGTAATACTACACCAATGTTTGCAAATGCTTTAGCTGGTGATAAAAAGTATGATATGATTTCAGATGATAACAATGCAAACCTCTATATTGTTACCATTACAAGAGACACAAAAACATCAACACTTTTAAAGGTCGATTAACTCAACCTCAACATTTTTGAGTTCAATTTTTGATAATAATTTTAATTGATTATTATTAAAAGCATGTCCTAAATCAGTAAGTTTTGTTGTGCTATTTATTGCCTTATAATTGTTATAATCTACAAAACGTAAATCGTTTATATAACGTTCATTATAAGCTTCTCTAAAACGCATGCCCTTTCCATCAGATTCATTATAAGAATATGCTATGTAATCTGCTTTAAAAGATATTTTATCAATCCAATATATAAAGACATCTTCATAATCTTCTCCTCCACCCTGTTGGCTAAAAGTGATTTCAATTTTATAATACATCTTGCCTTTGATTTGTTCTTCACCTAATAGTTTTTTGTTCACTGCTTCATCATTTAAACCAAAAGGTAAAACAGAAAAATAATGTACTGAATTTACAGAAGCTGAGTATTTGACAGCCATAGAATCCTCTACAAAAACATTTACGCTATCATTAATATGTCGCTCAAAGCCTTCATTTGTTAGAATGTCAAAAACAGAATCCTCTTCAATAGTAAATGTTCTTGCCAATAAGAAACTTCCTTTATTCCTTTTTGCTAAGTAGCTTTTATCCCTAAAATCAAATTCAATATTTGAAGTAGCAAATCTTTCTCCTCCTGAGATTTCAATAGATGCATTGACAATATCCTCAGCAGTAAAAGCTTTAAGCTTTGACGCTTCCTTACAAGTAAAAAGAACCAAACACAATATAATAACTGATATATTTTTCATATTCATACTTTAAGCTTTAAAGTCGTAAAACTAGTCATAAGATTACGCAGTATACTTTAAGCTAATAAAGTTTTAACTTTTCACATTAAAAACTACCTTTGCCAAGCATGCAAAAAACGGTTAACATACTTAATAAAAAGGCTAAATTTCAGTACGAGATATTAGATAAATATACAGCTGGAATTGTACTTACTGGTACTGAAATTAAATCCATCAGAGCGAGCAAGGCGTCTATTGCCGAAAGTTTTTGCGAGTTTAATGATCATGGAGAACTCTTTGTAATCAATATGACTGTTGAAGAGTATACCTTTGGTAATTATTATAACCATAAACCTAAAGCCGAACGTAAACTATTACTCAATAAACGGGAGCTTAAAAAGCTTGAAAAGGAAGTAAACATTAAAGGAAATGCCATTATCCCAACGCGCTTGTTTATTAACGATAAAGGTTTAGCCAAATTAGAAATTGCATTAGCTAAAGGTAAAAAGCTCTACGATAAACGAGAGACGATTAAAGATAGAGATAACAAGCGTAATTTAGACCGTATTAAGAAAAGTTTTCGATAAGTTTAAGATTCCTCTAACGCCACTCATCTTTTTTTTCATATATGTTTGAAATTTTATAGGCAACTATTCATAGAAAAATTACGTCTATAAAAATAAAGGCATGAAATTTGCTCTAAAAGTAAAATTCATACTAAAAACATAAACCAGCAATCAAACACTATGAACAGACAATTACTCATCTTTTTCTTTATTACTTTTAGCTCTATAGCCACAGCACAAGTTACAGGTACAGTTACAGATGCTAAAGGAGAAGCATTACCGTTCGTTAACATCTTAGTCGAAAACACCTATAAAGGTACCACAAGCAATGACGACGGTTATTATGAGCTCAATGTCACAGAACCTAAAACATACACTATAGTGTATACTTTTATAGGTTACAAAACTATTAAGAAAAAGGTAACCATAGATAAGTTTCCATATAACATAGATATCGCTTTAGAGGAAGAATCCGTTACACTTAATGAAGTGGTGTTAGATACTGAAGAAAATCCTGCAAATGCAATTATAAGACAAGCTATAGCCCAGCGAAAAGAAAATCTTGAAAAGATAAACTCCTTTAAAGCCGACTTCTATTCCCGAGGCTTAATTAGAATTAAAGATGCTCCAGAAAAATTTATGGGTCAGGAGATAGAAATTGATGGTTTAGATTCTACACGTACAGGAATTATTTACTTATCTGAAACGATCTCTAAATTACAGTTTCTATATCCAAACAAACTCAAAGAAAATATAACCGCTTCAAAAGTAAGTGGAGATAGTAACGGTTTTAGTTTTAATAATGCCAGTGATGTAGACTTTAACTTCTATAACAATACTATCGAATTTGGTAATGAAATTATTTCACCAATTGCCAATAATGCTTTTGGATATTATCGCTACAAATTAGAAGGCATATTTTATGACGAACGCGGTAACCTAATTAATAAAGTTAATGTAATACCAAAGCGTGAAAATGACCCTGTATTTTCAGGTAGTATCTACATTATTGAAGACCAATGGACACTCTATGCTGTTGAGCTCGATATTACAGGTGTACAAGCACGTATTCCTGCTGCAGATCTATTATCCATAAAACAAACATTTTCATATTCTGAGGACAATAATTTCTGGGCTTTAATTTCTCAAAGTCTCGATTTTAGCTATAAATTCTTAGGTTTTAAAGGTGATGGACGCTTTACAGCTGTGTATAGTAATTATAAGTTTAATGTTCCATTGACAAAAAAAGATTTTGGCCCAGAAGTCGTAGCATTTGAAAATGAAGCCAATAAAAAAGACACTTTATTCTGGAACACTATAAGACCTGTTCCGCTTACAGCAGAAGAAAGTACAGATTATATAAAGAAGGATAGTATTCAATTAGTTAAGGAATCAAAGCCCTATTTAGATTCAATAGATCGTAAGAACAATAAATTTAAACTAAGTGATATCTTGGGTTACACCTATCAAAACTCGCATAAAAATTTTCGATTAGGATATAATATTCCTATTGGAGGTATTCAATTTAATACCGTTCAAGGTTATACTGCAAAAACTGACTTTTTCTTTACTAAAAATTATGATGACTTTAAACGTTTCTTCAGGGCTAATGCCAGTATACAATATGGCTTTTCTGATGAACGCCTAAGAGCTACAGGGTCGTTAACCTATAAATTTAATAATACCAACCGTAGAATTTTAAGACTTTCAGGAGGTGTAAGTGCAGAACAATTTAATTCTGCTAACCCTATTACACCATTTATCAACTCCATAAGCACCTTATTTTTTGAGGACAACTATATGAAGCTATATGATAAAAGCTATTTGCAACTTAATTATTCTGAAGAATTATTTAACGGACTCAGATTATTTGGTCAACTTAGTTATGAAAGACGAAAAGCTTTATTCAATACTACTGATCAAGTTTTTATTAATGAAGATGATGACATTTATACGAGTAATAACCCCTTAGATGAAACAGCTTACAGAGTAGCACCTTTTGAAACCCATAACATTTTAAAGGCTAATGTTACAGCACGAATTAATTTTGGACAAAAATATTTAAGTTATCCAGATAGTAAATTTAATATTGGATCAGATGCTTATCCAACACTTGTTTTAAGTTATGAAAAAGGCTTTGGAGCTACCAATAGCGATTATGATTATGACCAGGTCAAAGCACGATTATATCAATCTTTTAATATTGCGGACAAAGGGCGTTTTAGATATAATCTTAGAGCTGGTAAATTCTTTGATGCCGATGATATTGCTTTTATGGATTATCAACATTTTAATGGTAACCAAACGCATGTAAGTACTCAAGGTAACTACACTAATGTATTTAATAACTTACCTTATTACGCTGGTAGCACTAATGATGCCTACTTAGAAGCACATACTGAGCACGATTTTAACGGTTTCCTTTTAGGTAAAGTTCCTTTATTAAATAAACTCAATTTTAATTTAGTTGTAGGTGCACATTTATTGTCTACACCAGACTTTAAACCATATCAGGAGTACACTATAGGTGTTGATAATATCGGTTGGGGAAAATGGCGCTTCTTAAGAGTCGATTATGTAAGATCGTATCAAAGTGGATTTCAAAGTGATGCCATTTTGTTTGGAGTGAAATTCTTTTAACTTTATAGAATGAAAAAACTATTTTATATCCTACTTCTGGCAAGCTTAACTATTAATGCTCAAGCAACCAAAGACTATTCTAAACAAGTCGCCACATTAGATAGCACTCTAGAAACTTTATATTCAGTCATTTCAGGTGATGCTGGTGTAGAGCGCAATTGGGAATTATTTAGATATCTATTTCATGAGAATGCTAAGTTAATTCCAACAGGTAAAACTAAAGAAGGTAAACATATAGCGCGTTATATGACACCTGATGACTATATCAAATCTTCAGGGAAATGGTTATACGAAAATGGTTTTCATGAGGTAGAAATTAATAGAAAAACCCAAACCTTTGGTAATATTACCCAAGTCTTTAGTACCTATGAATCCTTTAAAAATAAAGATGACAAGGAACCTTTTATGCGTGGTATTAATAGTATTCAATTGATGAATGATGGCAAACGTTGGTGGGTTATCAATATTTATTGGATGCAGGAATCTAAAGACAACCCTATTCCAAAAGAATATTTACCAAAAAATTAAAACTCATATTGAAGCCTAGAGATACTATAGGCTTTTACTTTTATAAAAAACATCACATGTCAATTTCATTCAAGTCAAATTCAATTTTAACATTAGCATTAGTATTTTCAATTCTTAGTTATGCGCAAAACAGCATAGAAAAAGCAACACCTGTTTTTAAAGATGGAGAAGCACAAATCGTAGAAGGCTTTAATGATGTAAAAAAATGGATACATCACGATTTATGGGTAGAAACCGAATTTGATACTGATGGTGACGGTGAGCTAGACCGTATGCATGTCTCAGTAACCAGACCCGAGCAAACAGAAACGCAAGACTTAAAACTACCTGTTATCTATGTGACTAGTCCTTACTTTGCAGGAGTAGCAGGAGATGCACCAGGGATTATGTGGGACGTTAAACGCGAGCTTGGTGGTAAATCTAAAGAACGTGTACATCCAGAAGTAAAACGTCGTGCTGCACAACGGCCAATGATTTCATATTCGCATTTAAAGAAATGGGTACCTAGAGGTTATATTGTTGTGCATTCTTCATCACCTGGAACAGGGTTTTCAGATGGGGCACCAACCATAGGTGGAAAAAATGAGTCCTTGGCACCAAAAGCAGTTATTGATTGGTTATGTGGCAGAGCAAAAGGTTATACCGAACGTAAGGGCAACGAAGAAGTAAAAGCATATTGGTCTACAGGTAAAGTAGGTATGACAGGTACCTCTTATAATGGAACTTTACCATTAGCAGCAGCTACAACAGGTGTTGAAGGTTTAGAAGTCATTATACCAATTGCACCAAATACGTCATACTATCATTATTACCGTTCTAATGGTTTAGTACGTTCACCTGGTGGTTATTTAGGTGAAGATATTGACGTACTTTACGATTTTGTACACAGTGGAGATGAAGATAAACGTGTGCATAACAATAAAGTGGTAAGAGATACGGAGATGATGAATAATATGGATAGGCAAACTGGTGACTACAATGATTGGTGGGCAGGTCGTGATTATCTCAATCAAATGGATAATATGAAAGCTGCATTATTAATGTCTCATGGTTTTAATGATTGGAATGTTATGCCAGAGCACAGTTACCGTATTTATAAAGCTGCTAAAGAACAAGGACTCCCACACCAAATATACTATCATCAAAATGGCCATGGTGGACCACCACCAACTTCTATGATGAATAAGTGGTTTACTAAATATTTGCATGGTATTGACAATGGTGTCGATAAAGAAAAAAATAAAGCATATATCGTAAGAGAAAATGACGATAGGCAACAACCTACAGCATATTTAGACTACCCAAATCCAGATGCACAAGATGTTATTTTACATCTAGGTTCGGGTGGGACAGATAAAGGTGGACTAACCCTAGGTAAAGGTGATAAAACTAATGAAACCTTAATCGATGATGTATCTTTTTCTGGTAAGGATTTAGCTAAAGCTGAAAGCTCAAAAAACAGATTGTTGTATGTAACACCAAAATTAAAAGGTGAGCTTCATATTTCGGGTATTCCAAAAATGAGTATTACTTTATCAAGTAATAAGAAAGCAGCTAATCTTTCGGTTTGGTTGGTATCACTTCCATGGCAAGAAGGTAGTGATGTAAAAATCACAGATAATATTATTACAAGAGGTTGGGCAGACCCTAAGAACTATAAATCACTGACTAATGAAGAAGATTTGGTCCCTGGACGTTCGTATACTATAAGTTTTGAGTTACAACCAGATGATCAAATCATTAAGACTGGTCAACAAATTGGATTGATGATATTTTCAAGTGATCAAGAATATACTATTCATCCAAAAGCTGGCACACAGCTTACTATAGAGTTGGATAAAACACAGTTAATGCTTCCTGTTGTTGGTGGTGAAGAAGCTTATAAGAAGTTAACGAATTAGTTTTTATCCTCAAGCAAAGGCACAAATCGAAATTCGCCAAACTCGTGTTTTTCAAATTCTTTAGGCCCTTTCCTTATAAATAAAGTCATAACCTGAATGTCATCTCCTACAGGAATAACTAATCTCCCACCTACTTTTAATTGACTTAAAAGTGGATTAGGCACAAATGGTGCTCCTGCTGTAACAATAATGCTGTCAAAAGGAGCTTCTTCAGGCAAACCTTTATAACCGTCCCCAAAGATAAGTTTCTTAGCTCTGTAACCTATTTTTGGTAAAAATTTTGATGTTTTTTTAAATAACTCTTGTTGACGTTCTATGCTATATACTTTGGCTCCAAGCTCAATTAAAATAGCACATTGATAACCACTCCCTGTTCCTATTTCAAGGACTTTATCCTGAGGCTTTATTTGTAATAATTCTGATTGAAAAGCTACAGTGTATGGCTGAGAAATAGTTTGATCTGCTGCAATAGGAAAAGCTTTATCTACATATGCATGGTCTATAAATCCTGAATCCATAAAAAGATGCCTGGGAATTTTACCTATGGCTTTTAGAACAGCCTCATCTTTAATTCCCTTTTTTACCAGAGTGTCAACTAGTTGCTGACGCATACCTTGATGCTTAAAAGTATCTTTCAAATCTTAGTTTAGTTTCATGCTAAATTAACGCAAAGAAAAGCAAATTCCAATCTCAAATTTTGTTTATTGATTTCTCAGTATTTTATAATGTCTTTTTCAAATTTTTGAATCAAAACGCCTATTTTTGTTAAAAACAGAAAAATATGCTAAAAGCTGGTGTTCTTGGTGCTGGTCACCTCGGTAAAATTCATCTTAGATTACTCAATCAATCTGCCAAATATGAGCTTGTTGGCTTTTACGACGCTGATCCAGAAAATGCAAAACGCGTCGTTGAAGAATTTGGCTATACATATTACGATTCTATTGATGCTTTAATAGATGCTGTTGATGTTGTTGATATTGTAACCCCTACCCTTTCACATTATGATTGTGCCAAAAAAGCCATTAAAAAAGGAAAGCATATTTTTATAGAAAAACCTATTACTAATACTGTTGAAGAAGCAGAAACTATAAGAACTCTTGTAGCCGAACATGGCGTAAAAGGCCAGGTTGGACACGTTGAGCGTTTTAATCCGGCATTTATTGGAGTTAAGGATAAGATTGAAAACCCAATGTTTATTGAAACGCATCGCTTAGCAGAATTTAATCCTCGAGGTACAGATGTGCCAGTAGTTTTAGATTTAATGATTCATGACATAGATATTATCCTTAGTGTTGTAAAGTCGCCTGTTAAGCATATCTCAGCTAGCGGAGTTTCGGTAGTTAGTGAAACTCCAGATATTGCCAATGCGCGAATCGAATTTAAAAACGGATGTGTTGCTAATTTAACAGCAAGTCGTATCTCATTGAAAAACATGCGTAAAACCCGTTTCTTTCAAAAAGATGCCTATATCTCAGTAGATTTTTTAGAAAAGAAATGTGAAGTAGTAAAAATGAAAGATGCACCAGAAAATCCTGGTGATTTTGATATGATTCTACAGAATGCTGAAGGCGTAAAAAAACAAATCTATTTTGATAATCCTGAAATTGAAAATAACAACGCTATTTTAGATGAATTAGAAACCTTTGCAGAAGCTATTAACAGTAACACAAAACCTATTGTTACTTTGCATGATGGTACAGAGGCATTACGCGTAGCAACAATGATTATTAATCAATTTTAAACTTTTCCACTTCCGTGGAAATCTTTTGAATCCTACTAAAAATATAAATTAACAAACTCTTGTTTTCGCAAGAGCAAAAAATAAAATTTTTGATGAAAAATATAGCAGTAATCGGAGCAGGAACAATGGGAAACGGAATTGCCCACACTTTTGCTCAATCTGGATTTAATGTTAAACTAATAGATATTAGCGAAACCTCGTTAAAAAGCGGTATGGATACCATTGCTAAGAATTTAGATCGTATGGTTGCTAAAGAAAAAATCACTGAAGCAGACAAGTCTGAAACTCTTGGTAACATTGAAACATTTACCAATACAATATCTGGAGTAAAAAATGCAGACTTGGTCGTTGAAGCTGCAACTGAAAATATAAATTTAAAACTAAATATTTTTAAGCAACTAGATGACGTTTGTGATAAGGATACTATTTTGGCTACAAATACATCATCCATTTCTATTACGCAAATTGCAGCAGTAACATCTCGACCAGAAAAAGTTATCGGAATGCACTTTATGAACCCTGTACCAATAATGAAGCTGGTAGAAATTATTCGCGGATATAATACTAGTGATGAAGTCACTAAAACTATTATGGAGTTATCTAAAACTTTAGGTAAAGTACCAACAGAGGTAAATGATTATCCTGGTTTTGTAGCTAATCGTATTTTAATGCCAATGCTTAATGAGTCTATAGAAACACTTTATAATGGTGTTGCAGGTGTGCAAGAAATAGATACTGTGATGAAATTAGGAATGGCACATCCTATGGGACCATTACAACTCGCTGACTTTATCGGATTAGATGTATGCTTGTCTATTCTCAATGTTATGTACGATGGATTTAAAAACCCAAAATATGCACCATGCCCTTTATTGGTAAATATGGTGAGAGCTGGTAAATTGGGAGTAAAATCTGGAGAGGGATTCTATGATTATTCTGAAAGTAGAAAAGCTGAAAAAGTTGCTAAGCAATTTGTTTAGAAAAGATTATATTATTGTTTTAGTTTTGATTAGTATATTTTCTTGTAAACATCATACTAAAAGCGACGTAAATAATAGTGTTACTATCGAGGTAAACTCTAATTCAGAAGTTAAGACTAATCAAGTTATAGATTATAAGAAACTTATTTCACAAGATTCATCTTATATTTCATATGGTTTCGATTTTCCAGTTGGGAGACCAGATGCCAATGGCTATTACAACGCACAGAAGTTTCAAGAAAATAATCACTTAGGTGATGACTGGAATGGAATTGGTGGTGGAAATTCGGATTTAGGCGATCCTATATATGCTATTGCTAATGGTTATATTAGCGAAGCAAAAGATTATAAAGGCGGTTGGGGAAATGTGGTTAGAATAGTACATTTATATAATGGAATGCTTTATGAATCACTATATGCTCATTGTGACTCCATTATCGTAAAACAAAATAACTTTATTGGTAAAGGAGATAAAATTGCAACTATTGGAAATTGTGAAGGAACATATTTTGCTCACCTTCATCTAGAAATAAGAGATTCAGTAGGTTTGGATATTGGTAGCGGCTATTCAATGAACACTACAGGTTATTTAAATCCCACTAAATTTATAACTAAAAACAGAAACTAAATTGGCTATAGTAAAACCTTTTAAAGCTGTAAGGCCTACGAGAGCCATTGTTGGGCTAGTGGCTGCACGTCCATACCAAAGCTATACGGTTGACGAGCGTGAGTCGCGTATGGATTATAACCCATATAGCTTTCTTCATATTGTAAATCCTGGTTATAAATATGCTCAGGAAGTAACAGGAAAAGAGCGTTACAAACTGGTAAAAAACAGATATTTAGAGTTTAAAGAAGATGGAGTTTTTGTACAGGACAAGAAACCAAGCTTTTATGTTTATAAAATTGTAAACAGACATGGTCAGGAATTTAATGGTATTATAGCAACGACAAGTGCAGAAGATTATGAGAAGGATGTTATTAAAAAGCACGAAGACACTCTGGCAAAAAGAGAACAAACATTTAAGACCTATCTTAAAACTGTAGGATTTAACGCAGAGCCTGTATTACTCACCTACCCTGATAATACTATAATTTCTGAAATCATAAAGGAAACTCAAAAAGGATATGCCGAATTTGAATTTACCATGACCTATAGAGATACTCATTATCTCTGGAAAATTGATAATGAAGATACCATTACAACTATTCAAAAAGAGTTTGGTCAAATGGAAACCATCTATATAGCAGATGGCCATCACCGCTCTTCATCTTCATATCTTTTATATAAAGACGAAAAAGAAAAGAACCTCAACCATAATGGTGAAGAATCTTATAATTTTTTTATGTCATACCTTATCCCTGAATCTGATTTGGTAATTCATGAGTTTAATCGTTTGATTAGAGATTTAAATGGCTTAACTAAAGAAGAGTTTCTAATAAAATTGGATGAAAATTACCGCATAGAAAATAGAGGGCTGATGCCATACAATCCCTCTAAACCTCACCACTTTAGCATGTATTTAGATGGTGAATTCTACTCCTTATATTTACGAAAAACCAATTACCAATTTAAAACAGCTTTAGATGAGTTAGATGCACAATTGCTCTACAAAACTATCCTCCAACCCATATTAGGTATAGATGACTTACGAAATGATGATCGCATAGAATACGTTAATGGACAACACGAAATGATTACTATTAAAAGTAGTGTAGATAGTGGTAAATTTATGGTTGGATTTGGTATGTGCCCTTCTAATGTGAAACAAATGAAGCAAATTGCAGATGAGGGCTTAAAAATGCCACCTAAAAGTACTTATATTTTACCAAAACTAAGAAGCGCAATTACGATTTATGAGTATTAGTAAAAATCTTAGAAGCATAAAATCAAGCATCCCAGAAAATGTAACTCTAGTTGCAGTTTCAAAAACAAAACCTGTAAGCGATTTAATGGAAGCTTATAATGCAGGGCAACGTATTTTTGGTGAGAATAAAATCCAGGAAATGGTTGAGAAACATGAGCAAATGCCTAAAGATATTCAATGGCATATGATTGGTCATGTTCAGCGAAACAAAGTAAAATACATGGCTGAATTCGTAAACTTAATTCATGGTGTGGACAGTTTTAAACTATTAAAAGAAATTAACAAGCAAGCAAAAAAACATGATAGAATTATAAACTGTTTACTACAAATTAAGATTGCTGATGAGGAAAGTAAATTTGGTATGTCAGCAGATGAAGCCTCTACACTACTTCAGTCTGATGAGTTTTCTGAGTTAAAAAACATACATGTTGTAGGTTTAATGGGAATGGCAACATTCACTAGTAATATGAAACAAGTTAAAAATGAGTTTGATTATCTAAGGTCTACTTCTGAAAAACTTAAAACATTAAACCCAAACCTATTAACTATATCAATGGGCATGAGTGGAGATTACCAATTAGCTATTGAATGTGGCAGTACTATGATTAGAGTCGGAAGTAGTATCTTTGGCGCTAGAAATTACACAAACTAAAAAAAGCGATAATAGCATTTACGCAATACTAGACATAGAAACCACTGGTGGTAAGTATAACGAAGAAGGTATCACCGAAATAGCCATTTATAGATTTGATGGTCATAAGATTACAGATCAGTTTATTTCTTTGGTAAATCCAGAGCGTGAGATTCAACCCTTTGTTGTTAATCTTACTGGTATTAATTCAAACATGCTAAAGAATGCTCCTAAGTTCTACGAAGTTGCAAAACGCATTGTAGAGATAACCGAAGATTGTATTATTGTTGCGCATAATTCGTCTTTTGATTATCGTATTCTTAAAACAGAGTTTAAACGTTTGGGCTTTCCTTTTAAGCGCAAGACACTCTGTACCGTAGAATTGTCTCAACAACTTATTCCAGACATGGAATCTTATAGCTTAGGTAAACTTACTCGTGCTCTAGGGATTCCTGTAAGTGATAGACACAGAGCAAATGGCGATGCTATGGCCACTGTGAAATTATTTAAAATGCTGCTAAATAAAGATTTAGAGAAAGTCATTATTAAGAACGCTGTTAAAATTGAAAAGAAGTCTAAGCTTTCTTCTAATCTAAAAGAGATTATTGAAGAATTACCATCCGTAACAGGTGTATATTATATACATAATGATAAAGGCGAAATTATATACATTGGCAAAAGCAACAACATAAAAAAACGTATAACACAGCATTTTACAGGTACAAGTTCTAAGTCTAAAAAAATCCAAGCTTTAGTAAGCGCAGTCACTTACGAAAAAACTGGTAGCGAACTTGCTGCACTACTAAAAGAAAGTGAAGAAGTTAAAAAGAATAAGCCTATTTTTAATCGTGCCTTGCGAAGAACTATTTTCACACATGCGCTGTATAATTTTACAGATAAAAACGGTTATATCAATCTAAAAATAGATAAAGCTTATGGCGACAAACAACCTATAACAACGTTTAGCACAAGAGCAAGTGGAAAGCATTTTATGTCTAAAGTCGTTGAAGATTATGGTTTATGTCAAAAATTAACAGGCTTGTATACCACTAAAACAAGCTGTTTTAATTATGGTGTAAAAGAATGCTTTGGTGCATGTATTAATGAAGAGTCTTCAGAAAATTATAATAAACGTGTTAATTCTCTAATAGCTAAATATAGTTACGAAAATAAAAATATGCTTATCATTGACAGAGGTCGAGATGTGGATGAAAAAAGTGTATTCTTAATTGAAAATGGAATTTTTAAAGGCTTAGGCTTTTTTGATTTAAACCACCAGATAAACAACCGGGAAATTTTAGCTTCACTTATTACACCAATGCAGAACAATAGAGACACTCAGCATATCATTCAAAGTTATATGCGACGTCATAAGAAATTAAAAGTTTTAGAACTTCTAGACCAATGAAATTAAACCTTAGCCTTTTAATACTAACTATTTCATTTTTTTCTTTTTCACAAAGCTATAATGTAGCTATGCCTGTTTCAAAAAGTGATTTGGAATCGAATTACTATTCTAAAGACTCCACTGCAAATGCTTTGATCATCTATGATTATGGTAAAAGCTTTGTAGATGAAAAAACATTTTGGCTAAGGGTCCAAGTGGAAAGAAAAATTAAAATTTTGAAAACAGAAGGTATTGAACATGGCGAAATTGAAGTAAGACTTTATAAAGGGAAGTCTTCAAAAGAAAAAATTAAAAATATTAAAGGAGCTACCTATAATTTAGAAAACAACAAAATAGTAAAAGACGTTTTAAAACCTTCAGCAATATTCGAAGAAGAAAATGAAAATTATACCTTGGTTAAGTTTGTACTACCTAAGGTTAAAGTGGGAAGTGTCATTACATATAGCTATGAAACTCAATCGCGTTTTATGGCTAAATTTCAACCTTGGTATTTTCAAGGCTCAGACCCAGTGATATATAGTGAATATAACACGAGTATTCCTGGTAACTATGAATATCATATAGAATTAGTAGGGACTATTCCCCTTAAAACAAATGACCATTGGGTAGAGAAAGATTGTATAGTTATTAATGGAACATCAGCCGCAAATTGTGCTATGGCAAAATACGTAATGACAGATATACCTGCATATAAACCTGAAGGATTTACAACTACTCCATTAAATTACACAGCAAGAATTGAATACGAATTGAGTGTTATTAGAGGTTTTGATGGTAGTGTAGACAAAATAACCAAGACTTGGGACTTTGTAGATAAAGAATTAAAGACGGATTCTGATTTTGGTAAACAGATAAGTAAAAAGAGTCTGGTAAAAAATATCCTTCCAAATGACATACAATCCGAGAAAGACAAATTGACTAAAGCAAAAGCTATACGGCAATTTGTAACAGATAATTATAGATGGAATGGAAAATATGAACGTTACGATGTATCAATAAAACAATTGTTAAAAGAAAAAGTTGGAAGTGTATTTGAAATTAATCTCCTTCTTGAGAATTTACTTAGTAGTGAAGGTTATAGCGTATATCCAATTCTTATATCTACACGAAATAACGGATTACCAACTAAAATTTTCCCTGTATTGACAGATTTTAATTATGTAATTCTTAAAACCACTATCGCTGGAACAGATTATTATTTAGACGCTACAGAGCCCTACATACCCTTTGGTGAATTACCCTTTAGATGCCTCAACCAATATGGAAGGTTAATTGATTTTGAAAACGGAAGTTATTGGGAAAACATTATAGTAAAAAAACATTCGTTAAGACACCATAAAGTAAATATGACATTTACAGACGATATTTTTCTAGGCGCTATAGATAGTAAATTTACAGGCTATCATTCTCATAATTTGAAACGTATTTGCAGTGAGAGCCCTCAAGCTTATTTAGAACAGAAAGTCAACGCTAATCCTAACATAACAATTAAAAATCACGATATTTCAAACTTTAATGAGAATGCATACAATTTTCAAGAAACCATAGAAATTGCTATGGAGCCTGAGACTATTGGTAATAAGATTTATTTAAACCCATTCGTATTCAAATTTTTTAAGGAAAACCCCTTTAAGTTACAAGAGCGTACTTATCCCATAGACTTTGGTTATAAAGATATATATACTTACGCTATGAAGTTAGATTTAGGAGAAAACTTGAGCGCAATAAATATTCCTAAAGACATTAACCAAAAGTTACCTAATAATTCAGGGGCATTTATATTTAACGTGAAACAACAGGACAATCAACTTACACTTTACTTTAGAATAAAGTTTGATCATGCTATTTACGCTCCTCAATTTTATGACTATCTTAAAAGTTTTATGAGTCAAATAGTAGAAACGCAAAACAATACCGTAATAGTATTAGAAAAAGAATAGTATTACTTTTTGTATTTTTAAAACGTGGAAGAAATAAATAAACATAACTGGCGAACTAAACTTCATGAAATTATTTATGAAGCTGATACTCCAGCAGGAAAACTATTCGATGTTATTCTTCTCATAGCTATACTTGTAAGTATTATTCTGGTTATGCTAGAAAGTATCAGTAGCTTTGATATAAAGTACCATGACTTTCTCAATGTTTCTGAATGGGTAATTACTATTTTATTCACAATAGAATATATTCTAAGAGTAGTAACAGTAAAAAAGCCATTAAAATATATTACCAGTTTTTACGGAATCATAGATTTATTATCAACAATCCCAAAATATCTATCTCTAATATTTTTGTCAGGTCATCATTTAGTAGCATTAAGAGCGCTACGATTATTAAGAGTATTTAGAATTTTAAAATTAGCCAGGTACCTTGGAGCTTCAAATAATTTAGTTTTAGCACTTAGAGCTAGTAGAGCAAAAATATCGGTTTTCTTATTTGCTGTTGTCATTCTTTCCATAATATTAGGTACTATAATGTATATCGTTGAAGGAGAAGAAAATGGGTTTACAAATATTCCGAAAAGTGTATACTGGTGCATAGTAACATTAACTACTGTAGGTTATGGAGATATAGCTCCTCAAACACCTTTAGGGCAATTTATTGCTTCTATAGTTATGATTTTAGGTTATGGTATAATTGCTGTCCCAACTGGTATTGTGTCTGCTGAATACGCAAAAGCTTCGGGTGATAGTGATAACCTTTCTGATAAAAAATTTGAACAATTAGAAACTGTGGCACTTAATACGCAATGTTGTGTAAACTGTCTGGCAGAAAAACATCAGGATGATGCAGAATTTTGCCATAAATGTGGATGCAAGTTACACCATGACTAATATACTTATTTCTATTGTTGGTCCTACTGCTATTGGTAAAACAACCCTAGCCATTAAATTGGCGCAGCACTTTAACTCTGAAATTATTTCAGCTGATTCACGCCAGTTTTATAAAGAAATGAATATTGGTACTGCTGTACCCACAAAAGAAGAACTGAAAGCCGCAAAACATCATTTTATTCAGCATAAATCAATAGAGGATCTCTATAGTGTTGGCGATTTTGAGCACGACGCAATTTCCCTAATTTCTACAATTCATAAATCTAACTCCATTGCCATAATGGTTGGAGGCTCTGGTTTATACGAAAAAGCTGTGGTTAAAGGTTTAGATTATTTTCCAAAAATAGATGCTACAATTAGAACTGTACTCAATGATAGACTAAAATCTGAAGGACTAAAGCTTTTACAACAGCAATTAAAATCCTTAGATCCAAAAGCTCATAATACTATTGCAATTGACAATCCTCAGCGTCTTATAAGAGCTTTGGAAATTTCCATAGGCACTGGCAAACCTTATTCTTCATTTTTAACCAATACTGAAAAAATCCGAAATTTTAAAACTATAACTATAGGTTTAGATGCCGAGCGTTCTATTATCTACGATAGAATTAACCAACGTGTAGATAATATGGTTGAATGCGGTTTACTTAAAGAGGCTAAACGTTTATTTCCTTATAGACACTTAAACGCTTTAAATACTGTTGGGTATAAAGAGCTATTTAACTACTTAGAAGGGAATTATACCTTAGAGTTTGCCATTTCTGAAATAAAAAAGAATACAAGGCGTTTTGCTAAGCGACAACTCACTTGGTTTAAAAAAGATGATGCTATAAAATGGTTTGATTATAAAATAGATATCAGCGAAGTTATTCTTTTTATTGAAAAACAGCTATAAAAAAAATCCGACTTAAAAGCCGGATTTTATATTATGATTAGTTGCTTTTATTATTTATAACCAACCTAAATCCTTCTCCATGAATATTTAATATCTCTACTTTAGGGTCTGGTTTTAAGTATTTACGAAGCTTAGCGATGTACACATCCATACTACGAGATGTAAAATAATTATCATCTCTCCAAATTTTTGTTAACGCCAGTTCTCTAGGCATTAAATCATTTTCGTGTAATGCTAATAAACGTAACAATTCATTTTCTTTTGGTGATAATTTTGTTGGTTCACCTCCATCTAACTTTAAAAAACGAAGCTTGGAATTTAAATCAAAACGTCCAATTTTAAATTCAAATTGTTTACTATCGGCTACACTATCTGTAGCTTTACGCTGCATGATAGCCTTTATTTTCATTAACAAGACTTCACTATCAAATGGTTTATTGAGATAATCGTCAGCACCAACTTTATAACCTTTAAGCACATCTTCTTTCATTGCCTTAGCAGTTAAAAAAATAATTGGTACATCTGTGTTTTTTTCACGGATTTCTTTTGCCAACGTAAATCCATCTTTATATGGCATCATTACATCCAAAATGCAAAGATCGTAATCGTCTTTTTTGAACTTCTCAAAACCTTCCATTCCATTCTTGGCATGGACAACTTCGTAATCGTTCATCATTAAATAATCTTTTAAGACTGTTCCGAAATTTGGATCGTCTTCTACCAAAAGAATTTTCTTGTTTTGTTCTTCCATAATTCGTTTTTATGATATTAACGGCAACTTTATAATAAAAGTACTGCCTTTTCCTTTTTCACTTTCTACAGATATATAACCTTGATGGTCATCTACTATTCGTTTAACATAAGCTAAACCTAGCCCATGACCTTTTACATTATGTACATTACCTGTATGTTCTCTATAAAATTTTTCGAACACACGTTTAGCAACTTGTTTACTCATCCCATTACCTTTATCGGCAATTTTGAGTATAATACTATTACCTACATTTTCAGTAGATACATCAATCTCTGGTGCATCATCTGAATACTTGATGGCATTATCTAATATATTTACGACCACATTTGTAAAATGTGTTTCGTTTGCCAAAACTGATGACTTTGCAGCATTTAATTGTGTTTGTACGTAACCTTTTCTATCCTCAACTATCAATTTTACATGCGTAATCGCATCTTCAATTAAGTCGTGCAACTTAATACGTTCCTTACTTATATTTAATTCGTTTTTCTCTAATTTAGAAATTCGTAATACATTCTCTACCTGGGCATGCATGCGTTTGTTTTCATCCTTAATCATACCTAAATAACGCTTCACCTTATCCTGGTCATTGATGATTTTAGGGTTTTTAATTGCATCTAGTGCCAAATTTATAGTTGCAATAGGTGTTTTAAACTCATGGGTCATATTGTTGATAAAATCGGTTTTTATCTGAGATATTTTACGTTGTTTTATCAATTGGTGTATCGCACTAGAAAATGCTAAAATAATTATGCTTGTAAAAACAATTGACAATGCTACCATCGGTAATATTGAGGATATTAAATACTTTTTCCTACCTGGAAAATCTACATATAATGTGTAATTACTTTCATTATTATTATCTAAAAACACTGGAATACCAACGGTAGTTTCAGGATTTTTACTAAAATTAAGCGTTTGTATTTTTGTAGCTAAATCATCATCATATATGGCATATTCGAAATTTAAATCTACTCCTTCACTACGCAATTCACGTTCTAATAAAACTTTTACATGTAAAGCAGAAACCCTCTTATGTATTGGTACACTTTTTAATAATGTTTTAAAAGAGGATTCGTAAATTTGTTTTTCTATGACTGGTAATTTGGAAAATTCTACCATTTGTCGTTGTGGTTTAATACCAAATTCACTCCCATCCAATCTAGACTTACTATAGTATTCAGTAACACGCTCGTTAGTAAAACTACTAATATCTATGCTGTCTGCATCAATTTCAAAGAACAATGAGGGCACCTTAAAGCGTTCCTCTAAAACCGTATTCCTATGAATTATGGTTTCGTCATTTACATCATCTTCAGTGGTAATATATAATTGACTAATTATAGTAGAATCGGGTTCTCTATTATTAGCAATAAAAGGCTGAATTAAACCGTGATACCTCTTAATTTCAAACTCCTCAATATCCCTAGAGACAAAACTGAGTGCTCTCGTAACACTTAACGTAAAATTCTTTTCCTCATTTTCTAAACTATTATTTATAAAAAATGATTGCACAAATATTATACCAATGAGCGATAGACTCATTAATACCACCAATAAGATGAATAGCTTTTTGCCCATCAGTCAAATTTAACATTTTAACATTTAGCACAAATTATGTTTAACCTTACATTAACAAAAGGCTTGTATGTTATTTTATTTTTTGAAGTAACGCATAGTGAATCTCTTCAACTTGTTGTTTTGTCGCTTGTAAATCGTTGTTAATAATCGTAAAGTCTGATTTTTTAATTTTTTCTTCATCAGACAATTGATTACTCATGATGGATTTTACCTTCTCTATTGATGTATCATCGCGTTTCATAACACGAGTAACCCTTAATTCTTTATCAGCGACAACAGTAATAATATAATCGTATTGATGTTCTAAATTATTTTCAAAAATAATTGCAGCTTCCTTAAGTACATATGGCGCATCTTGCTTTTTTAGCCAACGCTTAAAATGTGATGCCACCTTGGGATGTACAATAGCATTCATTTTTGAGAGTAGAGATTTGTCAGAAAAAATTTTTGAAGCTAAGTAAGGTCTATTCAAGTTTCCATCTTCATAAGCAGATTGACCAAACAATTTAATGAGCTTACGTTTTATGACTTTAGAACGGTTCATCAACGCTTTTGCTTCTTTATCAGCTATATATACAGGTATGCTATAAGATTTAAAATACTCACCTACAGTAGTTTTACCACTACCTATACCTCCTGTTAATCCTACTACCAGCATCTTATAATTTTATAAAATCTATCCTTTTTTGTTTCACACTTATTCGTTTAACGAATTCGGGTTTTTTTGTGATTTTGGGGATAATATATGATTGATTTTCTTCAATAGCTGTATAATCACATTCAATACTAAAATCTGAGATGTTTATGGAATTGTAATGGTCTAAATCTACATAATACAATACAGTAACAGTTTTGGGAAAATAATTGATCACTGTGTTAGAAGGTTTGTTCTTTATTGTAATTGGAATTTCGATTTTACCTTCGGTAAACCGCCTTACTTTTGCTTCTACATTTACAGCTTTAGGAAAAACATCTAAACCTTCATATAGCTTAAGCTTTACACTTTTATTAATATCCTTATTAACTTGTCGTAAGGTCAGCTTTTGGGTAACAATTGATTTAATTTTACTTATCTGGTCTAATGACCCCACAATCTTAACACTATCTGTACTCAACGAATATCCATCTAGAATATCAAACCCTGAAGCAAAATCTATATCCGTCATCAAATCTATCGGAATATATTTTGAAGCCCTTTTTGAATATGATATCACCAATGAATCGGGTTTTAAAGAAACTACCTTGTATGATGATCCCAACTGTAATTCTATAAGATATTTATGCTTATCTACATCAAAAATATAATGTTCTGGCTTTGTAACAACATCTGTCTTAGCATCTAAAACAATAGTCTTATAATTCTTAAAAATGAAGGGAACTAATGCAAAACCCTTGGCTTTTATATAAGCTTCCATAACAAATGAAGAGTCATCTTGTAGTATAATTTCATCTTCTACATTCGTTAAATTTACCTTAAGTAGAATGGTTTGCTTATAATCATTTGAGAGCTTTGAAAAAATTAAGAACATGAAGGCTATAACAACGAACAAACTAAAACGCTTAACGTTTTTTTTCTTTAAATAGCTTGATATGTTTAACTTTTTCTTTGGGTTCATCTATAATTTAAAAGAATAAATCCGGAAACGCTTCCTTTGGTTGCTTGCGTAACACAGCTAAATTAAAAGTAGATTTTAAAAATCCATAACCATAACCAAAAAATTGTACGATAATAGCAAACACAGCTTTTATAGCAACTACTAAATTAACAGTGGAAAACAACGCTAAAATAAAGGCTATAAAAAAATATAAGCCATATAAATATAACGGCCATATGATATTGAATATAAATAATACAATAGAGGTTAATAGTCCTAAGCTAAACAATGAAGGAAACCAATAAACCAAACTTTTAGAATCAGGATGCCATTGATTTATTATAGGCCTTACTTTCCCAAACTTATATACTTGCTTGTAAAACTTAGACCAAGAAATACGGCGCTTGTGAAAAACATAAGCTTCTCTCATCAATGTAGTTTTATAGCCTAGTTTTTGTAATCTTAATGATAGATCTGGGTCTTCACCTGGGTGAATTTTCCCAAATCCTCCAGAGTCTAAAAATGCATTTTGTGATAACCCCATGTTGAAGCTTCTTGGTTGAAAGTCTTCAAGCTGTTTATCACCACCTCTTATCCCTCCAGTAGTAATAAAAGAAGTCATTGCAAAATTAATAGCTTTTTGAAGATTATTAAACGACGAATGTGCTGCATCAGGGCCACCAAAGCAGTCATAATATGTATCATCTAAAAACGTTTTGACTTTGTTTAAATACTGTGATGGCAAAATAACATCAGAATCTAATATAATAAAGTAGTTTCCTTTTGCTTTCTGCATTCCAAAATTCCTAGAGTCGCCTGGACCAGAATTAGGCTTATAGTAATATGATAGGTTAAGTTGCTGTTTATAGGTATTAACTATCGCTTCTGACGTTTCGGTAGAACCGTCTTCCACAATTACAATTTCATAGGTATGACCTCCTTTTAATTGGCAAAAACTTTCTAAAAGTTCCTTAATCTCGTGAGGCCTATTATATACAGGAATAATAAATGAAAAAGAAATAGTCTTCATACCTTACAAAGGTAAGTAAACCAAACACAAAATATTATAACATCACTACTTGATTGTACTTATAGTATCATTTTAGATGGTCTATAAGAAATATTTTTATATATAATAATAAAATAAATAAGCAAAAAAAAGCCGCTATTACTAGCGGCTTTTAAAAGTTTATAACTTATAACTTACTGCTTGATTACCCTTATTGTTTTAGTAATATTAGCAATAGTTACTTTAACAAAGTAAGTACCTCCTTGTAAGCTAGACATATCTAACTCGCTGTCTACATTATTAGGTGTAGCTCTTAATACTTCTTGGCCTAGCATATTATACATAGTTACATTCTCAATAGTATTTTGAGCATTTAACGTTAATGTATTTTTAACTGGGTTAGGGAAATAAGTAAATGCAGATGCATCCTCTAAATCAGGATTAGATAAAGTAGAATCTACAGTAACCTTATAATCCTCAACTTCTCCTCTACCTGAGCCAAAACCACAAGCATCATCATCACCTGGCTCTGGATCATTCCAGTCAATCATTACTCGCATTCTATAATCCCCATTTGGAGTTCCGTTTGGTATAGTCACTGTACCTGTAAAAGGCCCATTACCATAAGCTGTAGTACTAAAAGATACTTCAGACACATCAAAAACAAAATCATTGTTCCAATCTACCCATACTGCACATCCAACTGTACCAGAAACTATTTCTACGTTAAAATCAAATGAACCATCAGCTGCTCCGCTAACCGTCATTGTATCATAGTTATTCCCGTAATTAGTAGCAGAAAGACCTGAAGCTAAGTTAGAAATATTCATACCATCAGCGTTAGAAGTACTAAAGTTGTCTATAAATGTCGAAGTACTTGTACCTGAAGGAATACAATGCCCTGCATTGAAAGTAAATGGTCCTGCCCATGCACTTAAATCTCCACCACCACAATCTGACTGTACATATAAATCATATAATGTATCTGCCGTCAAACCTGTAGCTGTATCAGTTAAGTTTGCAGTACTTCCACTAGAAACTACTCCAACTCCTTGTCCATTTCCAGCTGGAACTACTTCCCAGTTATAACCTGTAGGTGCTGGACCACTAGTTGGTGCAACCCAAGAAAGTGTTGCAGAAGTTGGTGGAGCAAATGACGCATCTAAACCTGTTGGTTCAAAACAAGCAGGAGGTGTACCTAAACAGAAGGTTACATCACCAAAATTATCATTACCCCAATCGTAAACTCTCATGTAGTAAGTAGTACCACCTGTTAAACCAGTAAAAGAAGCACTAGCAGATGTTGTACAATCCACTTCAACTAAAGCTCCACAAGTTCCACTGTATAACTCAACCTGTGTTGTAGAAAATGCTGAAGCACTTCTAGTATAATCAACTTGAGTATCCATTGCACCAAGTGTAAATGTATACCATAAATCACCACCAGAATATGTTGCTGTAGCGCAAGCTGCTTGTGCTACCCCAGAATCAGTAGCCGTAGTATTATTACCCGTAACATCAGGACCGCATGTACCAACTCCAAGAGTTACAGTAATAGCTCCTGCACAATCATCATTAGCAATTGGGTCTATAGTTAAAACACCATTAACATCATTTGTACCATCCCAATCTCCGTCACCACCGCCAGAATCAAAACCACCATAAGTAAAAGTGGCTCCATTAAGTCTAAATCTAGAAGCATAATAATATGTTCCAGGTAGCACAATTTCAGCACCAAGGTCTAATTGATACTCATCGTTATTATTATTTGTAAAATCATAACCTGGATTTGGTACAGCAGTTACCCATGTCCAGCCTGCTCCTGAAGGATCTGTATCCATATCACTATAGCCTATCCAAACCTCTATACCAGGTGAGGCAGTAGCACTACCTTGATCAGTTAAGCCCGCTTCATAAGCTTGCGCATAAACAAGTTGAGAATCTCCTGTTGTTATTGTTGCTGTTCCAGGGAATTGTAAGTTATAAAAATCTAATGCATCCGCAGGGGCATCAGTAACAGTTAATGTATAATCTTCTGTTTCGCCTCTTTCTGCCTCATATGCACAAGCATCATCATCTGGTCCTGGATCGTTCCAATCTATCATTATACGCATAGTATAATCACCATTTGGTGTAGCGTTAGGAACAGCAATTGTACCTGTAAAAGGACCATTACCATATGCGGTAGTAGTAAATACAACTTCAGTAGCAGGATCAAAAGTAAAATCATTATTCCAATCTACCCAAATTGCGCAACCTACAGTTCCACCTTCTATTTCTACAGAAAAATCAAACGTACCATCTGCAAAACTTGTTACAGAATTAGTAGCAGTAAAATCCCCATACCTGTCAGTTGATAAACCTGTACCTGTATTAGATAAATTTGATATTGCGCCAGTAGTTGTAACATCATCTATTAATGTTGTTGTATTAGTACTTGTACTTGGAGGTATACAATAACAAGGGTCAACTGCTGTAGTAAAATCTTGTTCTGTACAACCAGTCGAGCTTCCAAAACCATTGTATGCTGTTACAGTATAATAGTAAGTTGTGTTAGCTGAGCCTTCAAAAGAATAGCTAGTAACATCACCCAAATCTGTATTATCTTCAATATCGTTACCTCCCGATGTTGTTCCGATGGTAATGTTATAACCATCTGCACCTGTACTAGCCATCCAAGATATATCGTTTGCAAAATTACCACAACCAGCATCTGGAGTACCTACTACATTTGCAGGACAATCTGGAGCATTCGTAGGAGATTCTCTCACGGTAAATTGACTTACATGGAAATAAATATCTTCAGCATCATTTACTGGTCCATCACTTCCATAAAAAGCAAATTGTACATCTCCTGTTACTGCTGATAAATCATATATTATTTGCTCTCCTACATCTGTAGGTACATTACCTTGAACCCAAGATTGCATAGTCGTCCAATTTGCTCCACCGTCAGTAGTCATTAATAAAGCTACTAAATCATCTGAACCTAAATCAGCACCTGAACCACTTGTCGCTGCTTCTGTTAAAGCAACGTAAACTACAAGCTCACTTGCCGCTGCTGCTGATAAATCAAATACAGGGGAGATAATCCAATCTTCTCTATTATCAAAAAATAAATTTATTCTATTACTTGGTGTTCCATCATGGTTACTCGCAACCCAAAGACTCTCACCAAGATCTGAAGGTCCTGTAGCTGGAGTTCCACTACCAGCCTGTTCCCAACAGTCAGGTACATTTACACTCATATCTGCACTATAATCTGGTGTAAATGATAGACATTCTGTTGCAAATGCGAATGGTCCTACCCATTGGCTAGTATCACCACCACAAACTGCTTGTACGTAAAATTCATAAGCAGTATTTGATGTTAAACTCATTTGCATATAAGGATTTGTTACACCTGATTGTGTAGGTACTCCTGTAGAACTTCCTGGAGGATTTGCATCCACATCTACAACTTCTATATTCCATGAAGTTGCAGAACCTGTTTCTGTCCAACCTAAAACAGCACTATCTGAAGTAATGCTTGTTGCTGTTAAATTTGAAGGAAAAGGACAAGAAGGTGCATTCCATTCAACGCAAGATACACCTGCAAGAGAAGATTCCAGTGAGTATGTATAGGTACCATTAGCACCAATTACATGAACACCTGCTGTTACACCATTATCATAAGTGGGGTCATCAAAAATTAAATCTTCATAAATAAATCTAATTTCGTTAGTTGTTTCGTATAAGAGTAATTGAAACGTACCGCCACCTGGGGTTACATCAAATGCAGCAGAGTCATAATGCGGTCTATCATTCCATTGTACTACTAAAATACGGTTCGGAGCTACTCCAGTTTCTTCCCAATATACGGCACCAGGACCTCCACCTATATCTGTAGCTAAAGGATAAAACCCTTGAGCTGTTGGAGATGACCCTGTACCTACATCACCTGTAGTTGCATTAAATAATACACCACCATTATTACCAACACGTAGGTCTGATGATGATACACCGTCTAATTCAAAAGCAAAAGATAAAGTAATGTTAGCCTCACCGTCATCAGCCAAAGCTAAATCTGTACCAGTGCCACTGATATCTGTAAAACTTGTAGTACAAGTATCATCAGAAACAAGTTGCGCATAGCCTTGCCAGCAAAAAGCCAACATGACAAAGCATAATAATGTAATTTTTTTCATAAAAAATATATTAAGTTAGTAATTCTATAAAAATATGTTAATTATCTCTAAAATAATCCCATCACAAATCTAAATCGACCAAAAACGAAAAATAACGATTAAAGGTGATTTATTAGCATTTAAGTTTAAAGGTGATTGTATACAATTAAAAAAGCCGCTAGTATTAGCGGCTTTTTTAAAATAAATAAGTTAAAATTTATTGCTTAATCACCCTTATGGTTTTAGTTGTATTAGCAATAGTTACTTTAACAAAATAAGTACCTCCTTGTAAGCTAGACATATCTAACTCGCTATCTACATTATTAGGTGTTACTATTAATACTTCTTGACCTAGCATATTATACATCGTTACATTCTCAATAGTATTTTGAGCATTTAATGTTAACTTGTTTTTTACTGGATTTGGATAGTATGTAAAAGCCGATGCATCTTCTACATCGTCAATACTCAATGAGGTAGTAGCGCTTATATTGAAACTTATAGGTCCAAAATCATCACCGCTAAAATCATAAAGCCTTAAGTAATAAGTAGTACTAGAAGATAGACCTGAGAAAACTATAGTTGGCGCACTTGTAAACTGAACGTCACAATCGACCTCATTTAAGTCAGTACAATTATCGTATAGCACCGCAATTGTAGAAGAAAAACCTGAAGACGCAATATCAATGGTAAGTTCATCCATATTATCAGGTGTTGTGAAACTATACCAAAGATCTGATCCTTCATAAAAATTATTACAACTTGGGTCTGGCACACCAGAATCACCTGCTCCTACATTAGTACCTGTTACCTGAGGACCGGCTTCATTAATACCTAATGTTACAGCTTCAGCGGTACCACAATCTACATTATCTGGAGGGCAAGCAACCTGAGTTAATACACCACTACTTTGAACACAATTAACATCATTATCGTCCGATACAGTAATTACTACATCTGTTGCATTAACGTAGGGACCAAATGTAAGTGTAGTAGCACTCATGGTTGTTTGTGCAGCACTACCTTGGTCATCAGTAACTGTAATATCAGTTGCAGAACCCATATCAGTAATATCAACTTCTATATTAAATCCTCCAGAAACTGCACAGTCGTCTACAACAGTATAAGCTACTGTAGCATTAGTACAAGTATTCTCAGTAATATCTAATGTATATGCTGTACTTTGAGGTGCAGTCCAAGTAGAAATTACAATATAATATGTAGTGCCATTTGTAACAACAAAATCACCAATTGATAAATCATCAGTTGCATTTGCATTAACATCTCCTGCTAAACACGTTGTACCAATATCCGCACAATCAGCGTATACAAAAATACCTGCATATGTATCACCTATAGCCGTTAAATCTATACTAATTGATCCATCTATTCCTGCAGTATAGGAATAAACAACATCATCGCCGCTAAGATAATTATTAGCAGAACAATTAGTCCCTGGAACCCCATCATAAACATCTCCATAATTAACTGTATTATCTGTAGTATTATATGGTAAAGCACCAACTACTATAGGGTTACTACAATCAAAACCAAGAGGTGCTCCTTCTGTTGTAAAACTCCACTCAGCACAAGGTCCTGCTGCTGGTGTAACATCATTATAAGGCACCACACTCCAGTAATATGTTGTACTGAAGTCTAAACCAGTAATATCGACATTTGTATCTGTAGAACCAAGTAAGCCTAAAGATACTAGTGCTCCTGAAGTTTCTCCAAAGAACACTTCATAATCCGTTGGTGCAGGGCCAGAAGATGGGGCGGTCCAACTTATATTAAGATCACCCGCTGTGAGAGCAATATCTGTTGCTGCATCTGCTGGTACTATTGGTGCTTCAGCACAGTTAGGTGCTGGAGATGGAGTATATGAAGAAATACAAACATCTACCATCGCTGTTGAGCCTGTACCTTCTTGCCAAAAATATAAATAATACTGAGTATTTGGTGATAAAACAATATCAACAGAGGGATCTATACCAGCATCGTAACATCCGATATCAGTTCCACCACACATATCAAAAACAGCCATATCTACAGCTGCAGAAGCATTTACAGTTAAACCTCCAGCTGCATCTGTCGTTACAGTTGCCCATAAGCCATAATTGTTAAAAGTATCGCAACTTGTTGCAATATTACTAGGTGCGCCTGTAAAATCTAATGATATTGGTGTTGCGGTACCACAATCAGCTTCTAAGTTTGCTACATAAGCAGTACCACAAGATTGCCCTGTATCTGGCTGTGTCCATGTAAATGGTCCTGCATATGTACTATCCCCATCACCACCGCAATTACTTTGAACGTAAAAATCATAATCAGTACCTGGTGTTAAACCAGTGATATCGGCTGAACTCATACCCAAAACTTGTGCACCTCCTATTTGCCCAGTTCCCTGAACATAACCAGTAGCACCATATTCATAAGTAAAATCTGTTTCTGATCCAGTAGCCGTCCAATTCAGTGTAGCAGTAGATGTAGATGTTATTTCAATACTTAAGTTTCCTGGAGGAAGACAACTTGGTGCCTCGCCTATGGAAGCATCATCAATTGTAATTCCCCTACCCCAAAAGGCTTTTCCTTGAAAACCTATGTAGTAATCAGCACTAGGATTAGGTAAGATAATATTAACTTCTGTCCATGATGATATAGAAGAAGTATACTCCTCTATTAAAGTCCAAGTACCACCTGCAGAATCTTTATACCAAATACTTAATTCATCTTGGTCACCACCCCAATCATTCTGGGTGTAATAAAACGTCAATACAGGCGTAGTAAAACTTGTTAAATCTTGAGATGGAGTTTCAAGTCTATTTGTTTCGTTATCATAACTCCCTTCAAAATAATATGCCATACCAGCACCTGTTCTAGGAGTAACTGAATTGTTTTGGTTCTGAGTTGCACCAAAAACCCAGTCATTACCCGTACCTGTTAATATGGTCTCTGTCCAATCTATAGGGATTGTAGTTGCATCAAAACCTTCATTTAATTGCGCATTAGACTGCAAACAAAAAGCAATAATCGCAAGCAATAATGTAATTTTTTTCATAAAAAATGTTTTAAGTTAGTATTTAAAAATATGTTAATTCTTTTAGAATCAATGAAAATCATAAATTTAAATCGATAAAACACAAGAAAAATGCGATTAAAGCCGTATCTGTATATTACAAAAAAAGTGCTATAAAAGTCTAAATATTAATAGATTACTTCGTCAGACTATATATAGAACCAAAAAACATAAGATTAATAAGACATTAATGAATTCTGATTTAGTTTTTTACTACTATGCTTTTTACAAACTTATTTATTTTTATGAAATAAATTCCTTCTGAAGCATTAATTTGAATTGAAAGAGTATTGTTTTGCGAATTGTATTCCTTATCTTCAATTTTTATTTCTCTTCCCCTAATGTCATAAACTTTAATCACATCTTGATTATTAGCATTTGAAATAAAAATTGATCCATTTGTTGGGTTAGGATAAACATTAACGGCTTTTTTATATTCATCCTCATCAATACTTAATGAACCATTAAAGTAAGGTACTGCAAAATCAAACGTATCTTCGGCTACATCTTGCCCTATAAAACGTCCTGGAATATCATCTGCAGGTGGATGAATACCTCCCCAAATTCTACTTAAACTCGTTTGATCTGAAGCATCTCTATAGGTTGCCCATTGCAATACAACATCTACAGAAGGACCTTCTTCAAATACTAAAAACTCATTCCTTTTAGCCACAAATTCCCCTAATCCTCCTGGGAAAAATTCGCTACCAGTCATCATTGTCATTAACTCAGCTGCAGCTCTAGAATAAGTGGAATGGCCAGACACATAGCCTGCAAATGGAGGTGTTACAAAGGTTGGTCTTTGGTAAGGGTACCAGTCTTCTGCTAATATCCAACCGACACCTGCTTGGTCTGTTTCTGTATCACCAATAAAATCATGACCTCGCCATGTATATAATTTTATTTTACCAACATGTTGATTAGAGAAACCCGCTAATGGATCACCAACTTCTACAACTTCTATATAATCTTGTATTAATGGAATACCCCCTACATGGTAATTGTCTAATGTATTATCTGTACTTTGTCCGCGTTCGGCCATTGAACGAATGGCTGAAATTGGCCGTATATAATCGTACCAACCTTTTACACTCCATGCAGAAATAGCTGCATCATGCATACCGCCACCTAAAATAAAGTAAGCCTTAACATCCCATTCTAAAGGTTCTAAAATATCCCCAACCCCTTCAAAACGTTTTTCAAATTGTGGATGATCATTAACATAATTTAAGATGGTAAACCAATGACCTGGGGGAGTTTCAGAATCTGGTCCATCTGCCCAAAACTCAGCAAGTACTCTAGCATAATCTCCTCTAGGCACCATGTTAACCTCATAAGAACTGCCAGTTATTGGATTTAAGGCATGGCCATTACTATTTGCGCCGCCATTAAAAAAATCATAAAAATTAGGGTAGTCTGCATAATCCGTCGGAAATGTACTTATATCTACATTACCAATAGAATTTGGTGATATATCCCATAAGACCCCATCATCTTGATCTAAGTGCGCTTGCCAAACCGAAACCATAGTAAAACCCCATTTATAGGCATTACTATCAGCATTATCTTCCGTTAAACTAATGTATGGTGGATCTGATGGATCGTGAAAAACATGGAAGTTATTACCATTTCTCTGGTAAGTTACCTTATCTTCTTCTGATAGTGCAAAACCAAAAACATTGCCCCATTCTGGGCTTAAAAAGGGAGGTGTATTATCATCAACAATTTCTCCTCCTTGATCAATAAATATATCTAAAGTTAGAGGTTGCCATCGATTAGGGTCATCTATAGGAGGGTTAACACCACTATTAGCATCTAAAGCATAAGGATCATTAACTGGTTCATAATAAGCATTATCATAAGCTGTAGCTTCTCTTGAACCATCTTGTAAACCATAATCAATAATAGTTTGTGCTACATAATTGCCAAATGCTGCTGCATCACCATCTTCATATAGCAAAGTCTCTATGTTAGTGTCATAACCGAGTTTTTCCATCAACATATTTAATCGTGCTTGAGTTTCATCTACACCAGGTGAATTCTGAAAACGGTGAGACATTATACGGTACATAGCGTAACTTATAGATTTACTTAAAGCTACTTCTAAGTCTTCATTTGGTGTAAATTCTTCAAGTGTACTTGAAAATCCGTTAACTGTGTTACCAATTAAATAAGGTGAAGCTATTTCATCATATATCGCCCAAACATCATACATTGCTACACTGGTGTGAAATAAGTTTCTGGCGTGTACTGTTGGTCTTGCAAAATCATCTCGTATAGCTTCTAACAAAACTTCGTTCCATAATCTAGCAATTGAAATACCTTCTGGCAAATTATTAACTCCCAGTTCTACATTAATAGACACTTCCTGGCTTGAACATTGATCACCTGTCTCTATAACAGAAACACTACCTGATCCTTCCAAATGCCATATTACTGTAATGCTGTTTGTGTCTTGTCCACTTAAAATTTCACCTCCAGAAACTTGCCAATTTGCAGTAGAACCAGACGCTATATTATACGTGTAAGTTTCTGTTCTTAAGAAGGAAGAAGTGGTATTACCAACAATAGTCTGAGAGGGCAAATATGCACAAGACCCATCATCTAATGTCGCATCTGGATTATAGTTACATGACACAGGATCCGTACATCCATAAATTTTTTGACTTGGGAGTATGTTTAAAACTTGTATACTTTGCTGCTCTGTAGCTTTTATAGTTATGTTTGTATTTAAGTCATTATAAATTTCTGATATTCCTGATGGCCATTTAATTTCTAATGAACTAATCTGGGTTACATCATTTAAACCAAAATGTACTCCTTGCAAACTTTGACCTAAAAACCCTACTCCAGAATAATAGCGTTTTAATACACTTCCGGTATTTGTAGTAAGCGTTAGGGTAGTTCCAATCGCATCTCGATTAGACACTGTTCCCTCTAATTTAACCTTTAACCAGTTTAAAGATGTTTCAGCATCATCAAAATTTAAGAGTTTATTTTCATAAAAAAAACATTCTTTGTTACTGTTTGTCACCAATAAATCTATATCACCATCATTATCATAATCAAAGTCTAGTGCTTCAACACTAACACCAAGTTCATTCAAACCAAGATTATTAGAAATGTCTGTAAAAAAAGTACCGTTTTGAGCACCTTCATTTTCAAAGTAAAAGTTTGGTTCTTCTGACCTACCATTTAATACATAGCCATTAGCAACGAAAAGATCTTCATCTCCATCTAAATCAAAATCGGAAAATTTAGTACCCCAAGACCATAATGTATTATCGACACCATTTTCTTGTGCTCTTTCTGTAAATGTGCCATCTCCATTATTCGTTAATAAAAAATTTAAATCTATAGCTGTTATAAAAAAATCGAAATGACCATCTAAGTTGTAATCACCTATAGTGATAGCCATATCTTCACCTACAGTATTTATATTATAATTAGCAGCCTCATCTATAAAGCTAGTCCCATTTTGGCTAATAAATAATTCGTTGGGATCATGCACATCGTTAGTTACATATAAATCTATAAATCCATCTGTATTAAAATCATAGGGTAAGCCAACAAAACTGGCATAACTTTCGATATTAGTAAATAAACCCACTGATTGACTAACATTAGAGAATGTCTCATCACCATTATTAACATATAAAGAGTTAGAAGCACATCGTTGCCAGTCTGCAATGAAAAGGTCTAATAGACCGTCATTATTATAATCAAACCATGTAGCTCCAGTATTTCCACATCCATTATCACTAGTAATGCCTGATGTTTCTGTAACATTAGTAAAAGTCCCATTACCCATATTTCTCCATAATTGTACACTGTCTAGAAAAGTCATAAACAAATCAGGGAAACCATCATTATTATAATCACCCCAGTTTGCACTATACTTGTAGCCAGCTAAACCTGTGAAATCTTCAGGATTTACATCTTGAGGGAATAAATTTGAAAAGCCAGCTAATTCGGTAACATCGGTAAATGAACCATCATTATTATTTCTAAACAACCGGCTCAGTGTTTTTGGGTTATTTGGATTGTCTTTAGCTTTAGCTACAACAAAAATATCGAGATCGTCATCGTTATCATAATCTGCAACTGCCGCACCATTATTATCCTCTAATACTCCAAGACCTACAATGTCCTCTACTCTATCAAAAGTTTGAGCATATATAGATATATTTACAGTTACCAAAAATACAATGAATAATAGCTTAAGGTTGTTTTGTAATGTTCTCTTCATTTATAAATGTAAAATATTAATAGAGCTGTTTTAACTATTCTTAACATTGCAATATAAAAAAAGCTGTTATACAAATTTGTATAACAGCTTTAAAATTAGTTATTATATCGTTTAATTGTTATCAACGAAAGCATCCATAACTGCATCACTCACTCCCATGTTACTAAAGCCACCATCATTATATAAGTTCTGTAAAGTTACACGCTTGGTTAAATCACTAAATAACGATACTGTATAGTTAGCACAATCCATTGCTGTAGCATTACCAAGTGGTGACATTTTCTCGGCATATGCAATAAAGCCATCAAATCCTTTTACACCACTACCTGCTGTTGTTGGAGTTGGTGATTGAGAAATGGTATTAACTCTTACATTTTTATCTCTACCAAAGAAATATCCAAAACTACGCGCTATACTCTCTAAATATGCTTTGTTATCAGCCATGTCATTATAATCTGGGAATACACGCTGTGCAGCCATATAAGTTAAAGCTACTATACTGCCCCATTCGTTCATAGCATCAGCTTTATAAAGAGTCTGCATAACTTTATGAAAAGACATTGCAGAGACATCAGTACCTTTTTGTGTCCAATCGTATTTTTGATCGGTATAAGCTCTTCCTTTTCTTACGTTTATAGACATTCCTATTGAGTGCAAAACAAAATCTAATTTACCTCCTAAGATTTCCATAGACTGTTCTACCAGATTTTGCAAATCTTCCTCTGAAGTTGCATCTGCAGGAATAATTTGAGAACCTGTCTTTTCTGCAAGTGCATTAATCTGACCCATTCGCATAGCCACAGGCGCATTGGTTAACACAAATTCTCCACCTTCTTCATGAACACGTTCTGCAGTTTTCCATGCTATTGAGTTTTCATCTAATGCACCAAAAATAATTCCTTTTTTCCCTTTTAGTAAGTTGTATGACATGTGTATCTCTTTAATTAGTTTAGTTGTTAGTTGCTTTGTCTATTGCCTTCAAAGTTAACAAATCTTTGAATTTATGACTTTCAATTCTATATATTTTAATTTAGTAGCTGTTTTGCGTGCGCCATTGCAGATTCCGTGATATCTATCCCTCCTAACATTTGAGCTATTTCAACGACACGTTCTTCTTCATCTAATTTTTTCAGCTGCGTTTGTGTTACACCTTTAACATCTGTTTTGTACACTTTGTAATGTGAGTCGCCTTTTGCCGCTATCTGAGGTAAATGTGTAATCGAAAAGACTTGCATCTTACCACTCATCTGTTTCATAATATCGCCCATTTTATTAGAAATCTCACCCGAAACACCTGTGTCTATTTCATCAAACATTATAGATGGCAATTGAATATATTCTGCTAAAATGGATTTAATTGCTAGCATAATTCGAGATAATTCACCTCCTGAAGCTGCTTTTTTTAGCGCATTGAAGTTTGCCCCTTTATTTGCAGTAAACAAAAACTGCAGACGATCCTTTCCATTTACCATAAACTGCTCCATCAATTCTAGTTCTATTTTAAACTTGGCATTTGACATTCCTAAATCACTAAGCATAGTTTCAAGTTTTGCTGTTAAAACAGGTGTAATCGCTTTCCTTTTATTATGGATCTTAATACAAACTTTATTTAAATCTTCATTGAATTGCTCAATTGCTTTTTCTTTTTTGGCAATGTTACTATCCAGACTTTCGGTATTAGAAATTTTGGATTTTAATTGATTTTTTATTGCAATGAGTTCTTTGATATTAGAAACCGAATGCTTTTGAAACAGATTATTTATAATTTGAAGCTTAGCGTTAACACGGTCTAATTCTTCAGGGTCTGTAGACAAATTTTCTTCTAGGTGATCTAACTCTGCCAATACATCGTCCAACTCTATACCTACACTTACAATTCGCTCAGATAAAGATTCGTAGGTTTTTCCAAATTCTGAAATTTTAAATAATTCTTGTTTAACATTATTGAGTTGATCAATGATACCCAGATCTTCGGTATTTAAAACCACTTTTGTATTACCCAACCTCTCTGCTATTACTTCTACATTATTAAGTTGTTCGTATTGTGTTTCTAAATCTTCAATATTTACAGATTCTAAATCAATTTCATTTAATTCTTTAGTTAAAAAAAGATTGTAATCGTATTCCTTAATCATTTCAGCTTTAGACAACTTCAATACTTCTAATTCCCTTTGATGCAATTTATAATCTCTTAATAGATTTTTATAAACATCTAAGTTTGAAGCATTGTCTGCTAATGCATCAATAACCATAAATTGATAATCATCTTGCGTTAATTGCAATGTTTGATGCTGGGAATGAATATCTATTAGATAATTGCTCAATACCAAAAGTTGATCTAAAGTTGCTGGTGTGTCGTTAATAAATGCTCTGGATTTTCCTGATGGTAATATTTCTCGTCTAATAATAGTCTGCACATCATAATCTAAATCTAAGGATTTAAAAAGTGTTTTTAGATTGTAGTTTGCAATATCGAAAATCGCTTCGATAACACATTTTTCATCTGCATTTTTCACCTGACTTAAATCTGCCCGTTTACCCAAAACCAAAGATAAACCACCTAATAGTATAGACTTACCTGCGCCAGTTTCGCCAGTAATAATAGTTAGTCCATTATTGAACTGTACGTTTAGTTCATCAATGAGTGCATAGTTTTTTATGTAAAGAGAGGTGAGCAAAAATCTGTAATTTGTTTTTACAAAAGTAAAGATTTACAACTTCTAAATATCAATTGAATCTCAAATATTAAATCTTAATAGACCTCAACTATATTTAGTTAAAACTTTAGTAATATACTATATAACCTTAAAACTTAATTTTCCTCCACTTTTGAGAGTGCATGGGTGCAATTCTGTTAAGAATATCAACAGCTTCAGTAATATTAACACTAGGACCGCCTGAGAGTATATCCATTAGTTCATCGGACTTAGCATCGAAAAATACACGTAGCAAATAAGAATTTGGTCGTCTTCTATGTATTTTTTGTAGTTCTGATAATGTAGATATAACTTTCGATTTACCCTCTTTTGCACTTTGTGCCATAACATCTAAGCCCTCAATATGATAGCTATACATTGTAGAGCGGATTTCCTTAAACGTTGGTGACATTAAATTATCGATTAAAGCAAAACGCGATTGCAGACCGTCTTCTAATTTCCAGCCTTGCCCATTAATTTGCTGTGAATAATTGGCAATAGTCTGTGCTTGCTTAAAGTATTCGTCACCTCCATTGAGTGCAAACGAATCTGCATCTGTTCCTAAAATCATATAGATATGAAAAGATAGTACCGATATGAGGTTAGATTCGAACTGAATAGGGTTGAACACCAAATTCTGAAACTCTAGATACTGAAAGTTAAACTCCTTATCGTTATAATTATATACTGGAGAACTGTATGTAGAATTATAAACTGGTCGAGATGAGGACACTTGTAATGTGGCTTTAAATCTGTCATTTTCATAACTACTTACGTTAATGACCATGCTACAATTAATGCGTTCTTCTGATCCAAAAGATTTCTCAGTCCATTTTGTTTTATTAATAAACTCTGTCAACTGTTTTTCAAGAGTATTAAAAACAACATTATTGTCATTTCCTGTTTGTTGTGCTATAACATTAACCGTACAGTTTAGTTCTTGAGCAAACATAACTGTTGTAAATAAAAAAGCCGATAATACTAATATCTTACGCATGTAATTGTTTTAATATCTGTTGCATTAAATCTTTAGCTACTTCTGCTTTAGACTTAAGTGGGTTTTCAATAATATCGTTAGACGATGTTATAAATGTAACTTTATTTGTTGATACTCCAAAACCTGCGCCTTTATCCTGTAAGGAATTGAGTACTATCAAGTCTAGGTTTTTGGATTTTAATTTACCTTTAGCATGCTCTAGCTCATCATTGGTTTCGAGTGCAAAACCTACCAAAAATTGGTGTTTCTTAATCTCTCCAAGCGATTTTAAAATATCCTTAGTTTTTTCTAATTCAATACTAAACGTTGTATCGCTCTTTTTTATTTTCTTATCGGCTACAATTTTGGGTCTGTAATCTGCAACTGCTGCAGAAAGTATTGCTATATCAGAATTACTAAAATGTTTATGAACTTCATTATACATATCTTCTGCGCTAACTACAGATCTTACCAGTACCAAACTATGGCTAATGCTTTGGTGAGTTGGACCAGTTACCAAGACAACCTCAGCTCCAAGATTCGCAGCAGCAGCAGCTATTTCGAACCCCATTTTCCCACTAGAATGATTCCCAATAAAACGTACTGGGTCTAAAGCTTCGTAAGTTGGGCCAGCTGTAATGAGAATTCGTTTACCAACTAAAGGTAATTGGTCTAGAATATCCTTTTCTATAAAGTTAATAATATCTTCAGGTTCTGCCATCCGTCCTTCACCAACTAATCCGCTCGCTAATTCACCAATACCTGCAGGAATCATTTTATTTCCGTAAGATGCTAATTTTTCAAACGAGGTTTTGGTGGATTTGTGCTTGTACATATCCAGATCCATAGCTGGTGCAAAATATACAGGACATTTAGCCGAAAGGTAAGTTGCCAATAGTATATTATCACAAACACCATTTGCCATTTTTGCCATAGTATTTGCAGTAGCAGGAGCTATAACAAAATAATCTGCCCATAATCCTAAATCAACATGGTTATTCCATACCTGCCCATCGTCTTCTTCATCTACAAAAGCAGAATAGACTGGGTTTTTGGATAATGTAGAAAGTGTGAGTGGAGTTATAAAATCCTTAGAAGCAGGCGTCATAACAACCTTAACGTTAGCGCCTGCTTTAATGAATAATCTTACTAAACTAGCAGATTTGTATGCGGCAATACCAGCAGTAATGCCTAATAAAATGTTTTTGTCTTTTAGAATAGACATGGAAATTTACTCGATAATCGAGATTTATTCTTGAGTATCCTCAGTGTTTCTGTGATAAATCTTATCATCTAACCACTCTTTTACAGCTAAAGCATGTGGTTTTGGTAATTTCTCGTAAAACTTAGAAACTTCAATTTGTTCCTTGTTTTCAAAAATTTCTTCAAGACTATCGTTATAAGTAGCAAACTCTTCTAACTTATCAATTAACTCACGTCTGATATCTGTATTGATTTGTTCTGCACGCTTCGCGATTACAGAAATGGCTTCATAGATATTATCAGTCGGAGCATCAACCTCATTTCTGTTATACGTTACCGTTGAAACTGGAGCGTCTGTCTTTTTTAAGTCCATCATTTATTTAGTATTATCTTTTGTATTAATTTTTTGTAATTCTTCGTTTAATTTCTGCTGCCATTCTAAAGTTTCTTCTTGAAACTGTGAGTTTGGATATGCTTTTTTAAACGCTTTATAATAATTTATAGCGAGCTGTAATCGTTCTGCTTTAAGGCTTTCTATACTTAAAAGTGCTAAGTTATATTCTGCATGTAACCTATAATACAACGCTTCTTCTTTCAATCTTGAACCTGGAAAATCAAACAAAAAGTTGTTGAATGATTTTACAGAAGCTTTGTAATCCCTTATTAAATCATATTGCTTAGCAATTTCGAAAGCCTTTTTTTCTAACTTATAGTCTAATTCTTTAACAAGCTTATTAGCTTCTTCTCCATATTGTGAATTAGGATATTGATTAATGAACAATTGAAATTTCTCAATAGCCTCTACGGTTTCTTTTTGTTCTTTAGAATATACAGGGGAATTGTAATAATAGCCTTTTGCGGATAAGAATGCGGCTTGTTCTGCTTTCTCACTTTTAGGATATACATCTGTAAACTTATCAAAATGATAGCTAGATATGTAATAATCCTTCAATTGGTACGAGCACATAGCATGCATAAATGTCAATTTTTCTGCTTGGGGTTTCCCTCTGTACTTAGGAAGCACTTGCTCAAACAATCGAAATGCTTTGTTATATTTACCAGCTTCGAACAATTCAGTACCCAGTTTGAATTTCTCACCCACATCTTCAGACCTTAAGGCTTTCTGAAAGTCACTGCACGAAACTAACACTGTGGTAATAAATAATATGTAAAGTCCTCGCTTCATAAATTTTAAACAAGTTGCAAAAGTACGCATTATTAACGGAATTTGAAAGTAAAAATTATGTGCTAAAATAAGCTCAAATTTGGGTGCTAAATATAGTTTAGATAAAATTTAACTTTTGCCCAAGTCTCGTATAGCTGTTTCGATATTTTTTTTGAGCATATCTGTGGCCTCAACCAAAGGCAATCTTACATACGATCTCGATATATTCAGAGCATCTAAAACAGCTTTAATACCTGCAGGGTTGTTTTCTGAAAAAATTAAACCTGTAATAGGCATTAATTTAAAATGCGTATTATAAGCCTCCTTAGCTTTACCTGCAATACCTAAACGAATCATCTCAGAGAATTCTTTTGGCAAAGCCTGTCCAATAACAGAAATAACGCCAGATCCTCCTGCCAAAACAACACCCAAAGCCAAATCGTCATCGCCAGAAATAATTAAAAAATCACTAGGCTTTGTCCTTAACAATTCTAAATATTGCTGCACATTATTACCTGCTTCTTTTACTCCTATAATGTTTTCAAAATCATTTGCTAACCTTACTGTTGTTTCAGGCAACATATTAGAAGATGTTCTTCCTGGTACATTGTACATTATAATTGGCAATGGAGAAATCTCTGATATAGCTTTAAAGTGCTGATATATACCTTCTTGAGTTGGCTTACTGTAATATGGGGAAACTGATAAAATGGCATCTATATCAGAAAAATCTGTTGTTTTAATTTCATTTATTATAGAAGTCGTATTATTACCACCAATGCCTAAAACCAGTGGTAATCTTCCATTATTTATCTTAGCGATAAATTTTACTAATGCCTTCTTTTCTTCTGCAGTAACTGTAACACTTTCACCTGTTGTTCCACTTATCACCAAATATTCTATTTCGTTTTCGATATTGTATTTTACCAGACGTTCTAATGCGTCATAATCGATACTTAAATCAGGTTTGAATGGTGTTATTAATGCAACTCCTGTACCTATAAAATTGCTCATCATAATTTATTTAGAATGCTTAGATATTTTTTAAATTCTACTTTAAAAGTTTTTATGTCTTTTGGTTTGGTTTCTATGATTAAATCATACAAGCGCTCATCATTTCTACATAAGCCAACCTTTAAGTTTGCTTTAGATGCTGCAGTAATAAGATTCAAATGTAAATTTTCATTTTCATAGTAACTTATTAGCACATCGTAATCCTCATCAATAAAAGCCTGTAAATCTATATTGTTAATTTTTCCTTTCCAACCAAAATCCTTAGGGCTAAAATACGTTTCCCATTGGCTAGATTCGAACTTATCATCACCAGTATAAGCAATAATCTTGTGCTTTGGAGATGTTAAATTCAATTCTTTAAAATACGCCCTAAAAGCTTCGAAATCATTAAATTCGTCTGCATTTAACAGTACCGAAATCGTCTTTACCTTATGATTGTTAACAGCCACTTTTCTGGCATCTAACAATTTGTTAACGTATTTTCGGTTTGATTTTTCCTTAAAAGCTTTTAAAAACATTTATCTTTAGGCTTTGTGCAAATTTAGTAAAAGCGTGCACATATATTAGTTAACAACCTATAAGTTATTCAATGACTATTAAACATATTTTTAAACTTCTATTTTTAGTTTTTATTTTTTCGTGTAATAACGATTTTCATTTGTCGAAAATTGAGGGTAATCGTATAGAAATTGATGAAACTATTACTACAGATTCTGATGTAGAAAACTTTATTGCACCTTTTAGAGAAAACGTAAATAAAAACCTTGACAGCATTATTTCATATGCTCCTGAGACATATTCTAAATCTGATGGAGAGTTTAATACAACTATTGGAAACTTAATAGCAGATGCTGTATTTGAAGAAAGCAATCCTATTTTTAGCAAACGTACTGGAAACACCATTGATTTTGTACTTTTAAATCATGGGGGAATTCGATCTATAATCTCACAAGGAAATATATCAATAAGAACCGCTTTTGAGGTAATGCCTTTTGAGAATTCGGTTGTTGTTGTTGCTCTAAAAGGTGAGCAAATATATATGATGATAGATTATTTAGCAAGAGCCAAACGTGCGCATCCAGTTTCTGAGCACCTACAACTAACCTTAACCAAAAATTTTGAAATTAGCTTTGTTGCAGTAAACGGAAAGCCCATTGATAAAGCCGCAACGTACTATGTGGCTACAAATGATTATTTATATAATGGTGGTGATAGCATGAATTTTTTTCACCCTAATGATAGTTTATATATTCTTGATTATAAAATTAGAAATGTACTCATTGATAATTTTAAAAAGAAGGACACCCTCAACCCAAAACGCGATAATCGCTTTATAAAACTAGAAGATTAGATATGAATAGAAGACAATTTATACAACAATCTACAGCTGCGACTGCTTTGTTAGGTATTGGCGGTATTGGATTGCAATCTTTCAACAGTTCAAATGCTAAAAAAATCACTATTCTGCATACCAACGATGTGCATAGTCATATAGACCCCTTTGGACCAAACCATAAAAGAAACCCTAATAAAGGTGGTGTAGCGAGGCGTGCTACTTTAGTAGAATCAATTCGAAAAGAAAATCCCAATACGCTGTTGTTTGATGCTGGTGATATTTTTCAGGGCACACCTTATTTCAACTATTACGGTGGCGAACTAGAATTTAAACTAATGAGTATGCTCAACTACGATTTAGCGACTATTGGCAACCATGATTTCGACAACGGAATTGATGGACTTAATGCGCAATTACCTCATGCTAAATTTGAGTTTGTATCTGCAAATTACGACTTTAAGAATACTGTAATGGACACGCATGTAAAGCCTTACAAGACCTTTATAAAAGATGGAATTAAAATAGGTGTATTTGGATTAGGAGTACAACTCGAAGGTCTTGTGGATAAAAACATGTATAAAGAAACCGTATACAATCACCCTATTGAAATAGCTCAAGATATGTCTCGTCTTCTAAAAGAAGAGCAAGCTTGTGATTTAGTGATCTGTTTGTCTCACATAGGTTATTATTATCGAAATAAACCCGATAGAGTTTGTGATTTAGCCCTAGCAAAAGCAACTAAAGATATTGATCTTATTATTGGAGGACATACCCATACATTTTTACCAAAACCAACGATTGAAAAAAATAGTGTTGGTAAAAATGTACTCATCAATCAGGTAGGAGCATATGGCCTTTATCTTGGAAAAATTGACTTCTATTTTGAACTAGGAAAAGCCACTAAAGCGGATGGAGCTTCTATAATTGTATAGAAGAAATGTAAGTAACTTAGATTTGAACGTCTAAGATTTTTGTAAACCTTATAAATTATGAAGTCTAAGAAAATCATTTTAGTATTAAGAATTATAGTTGCTATCATCTTAATACAAACACTCCGTTTTAAATTCACCGCTCATCCAGATAGTGTTTATATTTTTGAAACTGTGGGCTTGGAGCCTTACGGAAGAATTGGCATAGGTATACTAGAACTTATTGCTGGTATATTACTTCTAATACCCAAAACTGTTTGGGCTGGTGCAGCATTAACATTAGTTCTAATTGGCGGTGCTATAATGATGCATTTAACACAATTAGGAATTGAAGTAAAGGGTGATGGAGGCGTATTATTTTACACTGCAATCTTAACTTTTGCATTGAGTGCTGTTATATTAGTTTCACAACGTAACAACATCCCTTTTTTAGGCAAAAACTAAGCCTCTAACTGCTCGTCAGTATAAGCAGGTTCTGGGCCTGTAAAATCTAATTGTGATTGTAAATAGAAAAACAAAAAAGCTATTACCAAAAAGAACGAATAGATGAATCCTAAGTTATTATCATTTAGTATATAGTAATAAGCTAATTGAATTATCTCAGAAAATACAATACATATAGAACCAATTAAAAACAGCATAGATTTATTATCGTTTCTATACATATAATTAATTAAAGCCACAGATAATAATAGCATTATAATGGCATTATAAACAAACTCTAAAATATACTCCTCATATGAAAGTACATTCTGTGTAGTATCAGTAACCAGAATAACACAGAAGATATCCAAGACTATCAATATGATTATAGGTATAGATAACTCAGAAAAAACCTTTTTCAGATTAAGATCCACAAGCATTTTAATCGTTAAAAAAGAATATGAAATGATATAAAGAGTGTTTGCTGTATAATAAAAATAATCTGTTTCGCTATCTTTAAATTCTGGCGCAAAAAAAGCATAAAAACTTACCAATTGGGCAATTGTAAAAAAGATTAAAAACCAAAAGAAGTATTTGGTTTTATGTTCTGTCCAACGGCAATATAAAAATGTAAGTATTACAAGCATTAATGCACTTATGGCAGAACCTTCCTTTTCAAAAGCAAAGCCTTGAAGCACTATAAAGACTCCTCCCAAAAGCAATAAAACTACTTTTAAAATTTTATTTACTATCATTAATCAATCCCTTATTAATGAAGCGAATATAAAATTTTTTTACAATTAAACGATAAAAAAATACATTTTATCGATAAAATACATAATTTCGTGTAAGAAATTATTTCAATAAGCCTAAAAATGCTTGTTCAGAAAGGATTACAATGTTTAAGTTTTCTGCTTTAGCTCGTTTACTAGGTCCCATTTTATCACCTGCTATAACATAACTTGTTTTAGATGAGATTGATGAAGATACTTTTCCACCATTATCTTCTATCAGTTTTTTAAGTTCGTTTCGGGATACGGATTCAAAAACTCCTGAGACTACAAATGTTTGTCCTTTTAATTTTTCAGTTTGGTTAGCTAGTTTATCTGCAGAGATTTCGAGTTGTACACCAGATGATTTTAAACGCTCAACTATTGTTTTATTTTCTTCAGAAGAAAAGAATTCAACAACACTCTCTGCAATACGTTCACCTATTTCATCAACTGTAACTAAATCTATAGCTGAAGCAAACATTAAGGCATCAATAGATTTATAATACTTTGCCAATTTTTTTGCAACGGTTTCACCAACATAACGAATACCTAAAGCAAAAAGAACACGTTCAAAAGGAATCTGCTTAGACGTTTCTATTCCATTAACTAAGTTTTTGGCACTTTTTTCTGCCATTCTCTCTAAAGGAATAACCTGTTCAACTGTTAGCTCATACAAATCAGCATAATTTGCAATCAATCCTTCCTTAACTAACAATGCAACTGTTTCTCCTCCCAAACCCTCAATATCCATTGCTTTTCTAGATATATAATGCTGAATACGACCAATAACCTGTGGTGGGCAAGTATTATAGTTAGGGCAATAGTGCTTAGCTTCACCTTCTGGTCGAATAAGCTCTGTTTCACATTCTGGGCAAGTGGTAATATATGTTGTTGGTTGAGAATTTTCTGGGCGTTTTGTTAAATCTACAGCAATGATCTTAGGTATAATCTCACCTCCTTTTTCTACAAAAACCTCATCTCTTTCTCTAATATCGAGCTTTTCTATCTGGTCTGCATTATGTAATGAAGCACGTTTCACAATAGTTCCTGCCAATTGTACCGGTTCTAAGTTGGCTACTGGTGTAATTGCTCCTGTTCTACCGACTTGATACTTGATTTCATTGAGCTTTGTTGACACTTGCTCTGCTTTAAACTTGTAGGCCATTGCCCAACGTGGTGCTTTCGCTGTAAACCCTAATTCATCTTGTTGATAGAAACTATTAACCTTCACCACTACACCATCTATCTCATAAGGTAAATTATGCCGATGTTCGTCCCAATACTCCACATACTCTAACACCTCATCAATTGAATTCACCAATTTTGCTTCATTCGGGACTTTAAAACCCCAGGCTCTTGCCTTTTCTAAGCCTTCAATTTGCGAAGAAATATTAAGGTTATTTCCTTTTATACTGTAAAGCAAACATTCTAATGGTCGTTTTGCAACTTCTGTACTATCTTGTAGTTTTAAACTTCCAGAAGCTGTATTTCTAGGATTTCTATATGGTTCTTCATCATTGGCCATACGGTCTTCATTCATCTTTAAAAAACCTTTTATTGGCAGAATGATCTCACCTCTTATATCAAACCTTTTTGGAAAATCACCTTTTAATTGTAATGGAACAGTCTTTATAGTTTTAACATTTGCTGTGACTTCATCACCTTGCACTCCATCTCCTCTTGTTACTGCTCTAACTAATTTACCATCTTCATAAGTAAGGTTCATAGAAGCACCATCATACTTGAGCTCACATGTATATTTCACTTCTCCATCTACAATTTTTTTGATACGGGTTTCCCAATCCAACAAATCTTCTTTAGAATATGAGTTATCTAAGGAATACATTCTAAAATCATGAGCAATGGTATTAAAATTTTTGGTAATTGTTCCTCCTACACGTTGTGTCGGCGAATTGGCATCAAATAATTCTGGGTGTTGCTCTTCTAAAGCTTGAAGTTCTTTAAGCTTAATATCAAACTCATAGTCGCTAATCGTTGGGTTATCAAGAATGTAATAGTTATAATTGTGTTGACGTAGTTCGTCTCTGAGGGATTGTATTTTTTGTTGTGTATTCATTTAAATTTTAGCTAAAACTTTAACTTTACTTTTAAATATTGAGGCTTATAATCAGATTGGTGCATTCTATTTTTATTAACAATAATTATAGCAAATTCTGTGCTGGATAACCATTTTATTTTACTACCGTGGTCTTGAATCCAATGTACAAATCGAAACCCTTTTTCAAAATTAATAGTCCTATCCTTTTTTATTTTAAAAATTTCTAAATAAAACTCATCATCATAAATATCATAATAAAAACTTATAATCCTCTTTTTATCTGGTGAGATATTTGGAAAACCTTGAAACATTATAGTTTGTTTACCAGATGTTTTATCTATAAACGAAAAGAATGCGTCTTCAGCTTCATAGTAAATATGGTACATTAAATACTGGTTTAAAAACTCTATATCTCCATAAAAACTATGTGAAGAGCCCTTATAATCCGATATGCTTTTAAATACTAGCGTTGTATCTTTAAGGGGTAAGTTGATGTCTTGTGTATTATCTTCATTAGCTTCAATTTTAACATGTTTATTTTCTTTATAAAAGTTGATATCCATTTCTTTTATTGCGTTAAAACTCTTTTCTGAAATTAGGTCAAAATCAAAATAAGAATCTAAGCACTTAGGGTATATATTATCTGTAATATCGTAAAGTCTTTGGGTTTCATATTCAATACCATAACAAATTTGACTTTTATATACTTTCACCTCATCTATACTACCTAAAAACCCTTCAAAAACATAGCGTTTTTTTACTCTGGATGTATTACCCGTAACATTATTCCACTTAATCGCTGCCCATCGTCCTTTTAAAATCTTTCCGTCATCATTAATCTCTGCAATAGAATCACTGTAGCCTAAAATATCTACTACATCTCCATTATTAAACTTACCGTCTATCGTACCATCTAATCTTCTAATATTTAGGCCATTTTCGGCAACTACAAATTTTTGTTCAATAGGGATTTCGAAACGCAGGTTATTTCTGTAATACGCATCTATTATAGAATAAAGCTCTTCTTCGGTATTAAAACCTGTAACGTATTGGAATGTTCTATTATACATCATTAACATGCCGTAGTTACTTTTAAAATAATCTAACCTATCATAATAACGTATTCTATTGCCTTGATCTACACCGATAACCCGCTTTGTTGAATTAGATATTTTAATACCTTCAGGAAATTTCAAGTACTGTTTTACACGTGCAATGTTATATCTGTAAAGTGAATCTTTTTCCAATATACTGTCCTCTTTTTTAATAATTTGAAGCTCATCTTTTGAGGGTAGAAAAAAGACAATCTCTTTACCTGACACTATTATCGTGTCCTTAGGAATAGTACTAAAATCATAATCTAGAGTTGTTTTTTCTATTATTTTATCTTTTGACAAAGTAGTATTAGAAGTGGTACTGTTTTTTTCATTTTTACATGAAAAACAACAAACTAAAATTAACATAACTACTAATTGTTTCATATATTGAGATACTTACTTTCGTAGTAATTTAAAGCCCTTTTTTATTCAACCATTTTGGTGCAGGTAACGGCACATAGTTATTCATTTTATCTAACAAGCCATCTATAGTTGTATCAACTACCACAGCATCAAGATTTTCTTGTTTTAAAAATCCTCTTTCTACCATTATTATGCATTGTGCTATCAATGCGTCGTAATAGCCATTAATATTTAAAATACCTATAGGTTTAGTATGCAAGCCTAATTGTCCCCAAGTAGTGATTTCAAAAAACTCATCCATGGTACCAAATCCACCAGGAATAATCATAAACCCATCACTTTTATCATACATTATTATTTTACGGTCGTGCATATTATCAGTTACAATAAGTTCCGTAAGCTCTGTATTTACAATCTCTTTGGTTTTTAAAAAATGAGGAATAATACCTATAGTTTTACCATCTTTATCTATAACACCTTGTGCTACTTTACCCATTATACCAATCTTAGCTGCACCATAGACCAAAGTAATCTCTTTAGTTGCAAATACTCCTCCTAATTTATATGCTGTAGAAATTATATCTTGGTCATTCCCTTCGCTACTGCCACAAAATACTGATATGCTTTTCATCTAATTCTTTATTCCTTTTAACATTCTATAATTTCCGTTTAGGTCTTTTCGTAATTCAATGTTTTCATAATTTGCATCAATCAGTATTTGCTTTGTTTCTTTCCCAAGATACTGGTTAATTTCAAAATAAAGACACCCATTTCGTTTCAAATTATTAGTAGCAAATTGTGAAATAGTTTCATAAAAGACTAATGGTCTTTTGTCTTCCACAAATAATGCTAAATGTGGCTCATTATCTAATACATTGGACTTTATCTCAGGTTTTTCGAGATGCCTTACATATGGTGGATTAGATACTATGATATCGAATTTAGATTTCGTATAAAGTGTGGAATGAAAGTTCTTATTTAATATATTAGCTTCAATGAATTGAATATCAACTTCGTTTAATTCAGCATTTTGCTTAGCTACATTTAATGCCTCTTTTGATACATCTAAGCTATATACCTTAGCATTTTGCAAATGTTTGGCTAAACTAACCGCTATACAACCTGAACCCGTACCAATATCCAGTATTTTTATTTTAGCTGTTTCGTTTCGCTCTTTATAATCTTTAATTATCCAATCTACCAATTCTTCCGTTTCTGGTCTTGGGATTAGCACATGTGCATTCACTATGAATTCTAATCCATAAAACGCTGTTTTACCAAATATATATTGAATTGGTTTTTGTTGTTTTAAATCTTCGAGAATTTTGAAAAAAATATCTGTTTCAGACTTAGTAATAGTATATTCTGGCTGAAGTGCCAATTGAAATCTTGGAAAATCCAGATAATGCTCTAAGCACAAAAAAAAGAAGCTATTTACTTCCTCCTTACTATATATTACATCCAACACTTTATGGAATATATTTTGAAGCTCTCTTAATAACACTCTATAAATCTTTTATCATCCAAACAGTACAAGAATAATGTCCTGTATCTCCCATGGGTTTATCAATAAACTCAAAGCCTACTTTTTTATACAGTTTTCTGGCATCATCCATATATGGCATAGTTTCTAAATAGCATTTATCAAAACCTGCTTGTTTCGCAAAATCGAGACATTTCTCCATCATTTTAGTACCTAAACCCTTCCCTCTGGCTTCAGGCATAAAGTACATTTTTTGCAATTCACAAACATTACCTTCGTAATTATTTAAAGGTGATATGCCTGCACCTCCAATAATTTCGTTTCCTTTTTCGACAACAAAATAGACTTTGCGAGGCATATCGTAGGTTTCAGTCATACAATCTAAAGCTTTGTCTTCGTATGCAGTACCGACTTTTGGTACACCAAATTCTATTAAAACTGAACGAATAGCTTTGGCAATCTTTGGATTGTCCCTGAGTTCTATTTCTCGAATAACAATAGTATCTTTACACATTAAAAAAATAATTTTTCAGACTGCATCGAAGATATAGATAATTCACATTTTATGACTAAAAGAATTGTATTCATTTCGTTATTTTTTACACTACTTTTCAACTGTACTGTAACTGAACAACCTAAATTTTTAGGGATAGAGAACATTAAGGTTGTTAATTCTAACATAGAGTCTATAACTTTTAAAGCTGAGGCCTTATTTACCAACCCAAATGATGTTGGAGGTGTTTTAAAGGCAGAAGACCTTAAGGTATATGTTAACAATACTGAAGTTGCCACAGTAGTTTCAGACGAATTTAAAGTGCCTTCTAAAGAAAATTTTACCATTCCCTTAATTGTAGCTGTAGCTAGTGATAGTATTATTGACAAAAAAAATCTTGGTAGTTTATTGGGTAGTTTAATTTCTCAGAAACTAAAAGTGCAATATAAAGGTGAGATTAAGTATAAAGTTTTAGGATATTCCTCAACCTACACTGTAGATAAAACTCAAGACATAAAAATAAAATTATAATTGAGCCACCACGAAACTTACATTAAACGCTGTTTGCAAATTGCAAAAAATGGCTTGGGTACAACACAACCAAATCCAATGGTTGGTGCAGTTGTGGTCTACAATGACACTATCATTGGAGAAGGTTTTACTAGTTCTTATGGACGTAATCATGCAGAGGTTAACGCCATTAAATCTGTAGACAATAAATCTTTATTAAAAAAAAGCACGCTCTACGTAACCTTAGAGCCTTGTAGTCACTTTGGTAAGACTCCCCCCTGTAGTGATCTAATCATAGAGTATCGTATCCCTAAGGTTGTTATAGGATGCGTAGATAATAACCCAGAAGTTGCTGGCAAAGGTATTGCTAAACTTAAAGCTGCTGGTTGTAAAGTTATCGTAGGTGTTTTAGAAAACGCGTGTAAAAATCATCATAAACGCTTTTTTACATTTCACAATAAAAAACGTCCTTATATTATTTTAAAATGGGCTGAGACTACAGATGGCTATATAGCACCAAAATTTAAAAACGAACAGAAACCAGTTTGGATCACTAATCAATATTCAAGACAGTTAGTGCATAAATGGCGTGCAGAAGAGCAAGCCATTTTGATTGGTAATAATACTGTTTTAAAAGACAACCCGAGTTTAACAGTTAGAGCCTGGAAGGGGAACAACCCTATTAGAATAGTTATAGATAAAGACCAAAAATTAGCTGCTGATTTTAGGGTTTTTAATGATGAAGCCAAAACCATAAGGGTTTTGAAAAAAGTTCTTGATTTTAATCAATCAATAACACGCCAAATTACCACTATCTTATATAAAGAGGATATAAATTCCGTTATTGTTGAAGGCGGATCAAAAACACTTCAGGCATTTATAGATGAAAACTTATGGGATGAAGCACGGGTTTTTATTGGGCGTATGGAATTTAAATCTGGTGTAAAAGCTCCTATACTAAAAGGGCAGTTAATTTCTGAGCATGAAATAGAAAATGATGTATTAAAAACTTACACAAACAACTAATACGATTATCGCTTTTACTAAAACAACAATATGATTAAAACACTAATATTCGATTTTGGAGATGTATTTATCAACTTAGACAAAGAAGGTGCAATGCAAAACGCGCTCAACCTTTTTAAACTAGATGCATTTGATAACGATATGATTAATGTTAACATTCGATATGAAATTGGCAAAATTTCTACTTCAGAGTTTATTGATTTTTACACTTCAAAATTTTCAAATTTGAGTAGGTCAGATATTGTTAGTGCCTGGAATTATATTATCAAAGACTTTCCAAAACAGCGTTTAAATTTTATTAAAAATTTGGCGCAAAGTGGTAATTATAAGCTTATACTTTTAAGCAATACTAACGATATGCATATTGATTTTATTAAAGCTAATGTTGACTTTTATAATGATTTTAAGCAATGTTTTGATAAATTCTATCTTTCACAAGAAATACATCTTAGAAAACCCAATAATGATGTTTTTGAATTTGTTTTGCAAGAAAATCACCTAGATCCAAAAGAATGCCTTTTTGTAGATGACACTAAAGAAAACACTGATGCAGCTCTATCTTTGGGAATTAATGTTTGGAATATTAACGAAACCCAAGAAGATATTGTTAATCTTTTTGAAATCAAAAAAGCGCTCTTTTGATCTATTTACTTTTCAGTACATTATCATCGATGGCAATTTTTGTGTTATTTAAACTCTTTGACAAGTTTAAAATAAATACTTTACAAGCTATAGTTGTTAATTACTTTACTGCTTTTACCAGCGGTTCTTTACTTTATCAAGGCAATATTAGTATAGAAATTTTGTATACCAACTGGTTTTTTGCTGCAATAACATTAGGCTTTCTTTTTATAAGTATATTCTATGTTATGGCGCTAACTGCACAAAGAAATGGCCTTTCTGTGGTTTCTGTCGCTAGTAAAATGAGCGTTATCATCCCCATTTTATTTGGTATTTTTATATACAACGAAAGTACAGGAACTTTAAAAGTTGTTGGAGTCATTTTGGCCTTAGTCGCAGTTTATTTAACTTCAATAAAACAGAAAGGCGATACAGTTCTAAAGCAATCCCTATACCTGCCAACTATTTTATTTTTTGGATCTGGTATCATAGATACTTCTGTCAATCATTTTGCCCCAAAAAATCAAATGCAGTTATTCCTAGCTATAATATTTGGAATTGCTGGTAGTATTGGGGTTTTTATTTTGGGCTACAAGTCAATTAAGGAAAATCAGCATTTTAAATTAAAAAGCATACCTTTTGGTATTGCACTAGGCATAGCAAATTACAGCTCTGTGTTTTTTCTTTTAAAAGCATTACGTGTTGAAGGTTTTGAGAGTTCTTCTATATTCACTATTAACAATGTTATTATTGTTGCCTTTACAACATTAATAGGCTTAATACTTTTTAGAGAAAAAATATCCGCAAAAAACTGGTTAGGTATAACTACTGCTATACTTTCAATTATTTTAGTAACACTTAATGATGGAAATTAAGGATACATACAAAACAATATTAACACCTTCTCAAGGAGAAATTTTTAAAGATAAAAACAGTAAGTTTTATGGGTTTGCTTTTCCAGTAACTACTGAAGCTCAAGTAAAAATTCATATCGAAACTTTAAAAAAACAACATTACTCAGCACGTCACTGGTGTTATGCTTATCAAATAGGTATAGAAACAGAAACTATGAAGCATAGAGCAAATGATGATGGAGAGCCAAACAATTCTGCCGGAATGCCCATATATGGACAAATACAATCTTTCGGAGTGACCAATATCCTCATAGTGGTCATCCGTTATTATGGTGGTGTAAAACTTGGTGTAGGCGGTTTGATTAATGCGTACAGAACCGGAGCGCAATTAGCTTTAGAAGCTTCAAAAATCATAGAAAAGACTATTGACAAAAATTTTGAACTCAAATTTGAATACAAAAACATGAGTAAGGTAATGCGAATGTTGAAAGAAAATCGAGCTGAAATCATCAATCAAACATTAGAGCACAATTGCTTGTTGGAAATCTCTGTCAGAAAAGGCAACAGTAATAAAGTATTTAAACTTTTTAATGCGTTTTTTGGTATTGAAATACGTGAATTATAACGAATAATTTTGCAGTTTATCTAAAAGGTATTTTGGACAACGCGTAGGTCTATTGCGTTCTTTATCAATAAAAGCTAAAACTGTATGCCCAATTGCCAGTAAATCATTGGCTTGATTTCGTAGTTCATACTCAAACTCAATAGATGCAGTAGGCATCTTTTTTAATGTAGTTTTTACTTTAAGAACATCGTCATAACGTGCTGAATTTTTGTAATTTATAGATAAAGAAATCACAGGAAGCATAATGCCTTCCGCTTCCATACCACTATAGCTCAGTCCAAACTCACGCAGCCACTCAGTTCTGCCAACCTCAAAATAAACAGCATAATTAGCATGGTATACAACGCCCATCTGGTCTGTCTCACCATAGCGAACCCTTATTTTTGTTTCATTAAAATTCATTTTTGTTGGACGGTTTAAGAAAAAATTTGTAATTTCAACAAGTTTTAAACATGATAAAAAAATTCTAAATATTCAATAATATTTGATTTTTTTTTTAAGAATTTTGTTCACATATTTGTCATGCACAAAACTACAAGAGAATCCTAATTCTCTTTTTTTTTGCTAATCTAACTAACAACGAAAATTTAACTTAACGAATGGATATCACAGCGGAATCTGTATGGAGTAATTGTCTCGCCTTTATAAAAGATAATATACAACCACAAGCCTACAAAACTTGGTTTGAACCTATACAAGCTGTAAAACTTTCTGGTAATGCATTGAGTATTCAGGTACCTAGTAAATTTTTCTATGAGTGGCTAGAAGAGCATTATGTGAAAATCTTGAAAGTTTCGCTAACTAAAGAGCTCGGAGAAGATGCTAAGTTGGTTTATGTTATTAAAATGGAAAACACCTATGGCAATAAACAACCATTTACTGAGAAGATACCAAGTTCTAATAGAACTCCTGTAAAATCTCAAGATGTAGATGTTCCTTTTAATAATAAAAGCCCAGAGCTAAAAAATCCTTTTGTAATTCCGGGTATTAGAAATGTAAAGATTGAATCGCAATTAAACCCAAGTTATACATTTGAAAATTTCTTAGAAGGAGATTCTAACCGCCTGGCCAGAAATGCAGGTATTGCTGTAGCAAATAAACCTGGCGGTACATCATTTAACCCCCTTTTAATTTTTGGTGGTGTTGGTTTAGGAAAAACGCACTTGGCTCATGCCATTGGTGTTGATATTAAAGATAAATACCCAGAAAAAACAGTTTTATATATCTCAGCAGAGAAATTTACCCAACAGTATATAGATTCAGTAAAAAAGAATAATAGAAATGACTTTATTCACTTCTATCAAATCATTGATGTACTTATTATTGACGATGTACAATTCTTATCAGGTAAAACAGGCACTCAAGATGTGTTTTTCCATATTTTTAACCACTTACACCAAAATGGCAAGCAAGTAGTGTTAACAAGTGATAAAGCACCTGTAGATATGCAAGATATAGAACAACGTCTCTTATCGCGATTTAAATGGGGACTTTCTGCAGAATTACAAACCCCAGATTTTGAAACCCGAGTTTCTATACTTAAGAACAAGTTGTATAGAGATGGTGTAGAAATGCCTGAAGAGATTATTGAATATGTTGCCAAGCATATTAAAACTAACGTAAGAGAGCTAGAAGGAGCCATTATATCGTTAATTGCACAATCATCTTTCAACAAAAAGGAAATTACCATTAACCTCGCAAAAGATATCGTAGAGAAATTCGTTAAAAATACTAAACGTGAAGTATCTATCGATTATATACAAAAAGTAGTTTCTGATTATTTCCAAATGGATGTAAGCACGCTTCAATCTAAAACACGAAAGCGTCATATAGTTCAAGCACGACAATTAGCCATGTTTTTTGCTAAAAAATACACAAAAGCATCATTGGCCAGTATTGGATCTCAAATAGGTCAACGTGACCACGCTACAGTACTACACGCATGTAAAACAGTAGATAATTTATCTTCAACAGACAAACAATTTAGAAAATATGTTGAAGATTTAGCTAAAAAACTATCTCTATAAAATTCAATGGCATGACTCGTATTCTCATGGTGTGTTTAGGCAATATTTGCCGTTCACCACTTGCTCATGGCATTTTAAAGTCAAAACTTCCTATAGATCGTTTTTATATAGATTCAGCAGGGACAGCGGCTTATCATATTGGAAACTTGCCAGACTCCCGATCTATTAAGGTCGCTAAAACTCATGGAATAGATATTAGCGATCAGAGTGCCAGACAGTTTAAAGTATCAGATTTTGACACTTTTAACTATATCTATGCTATGGATGCTTCAAATTATAATAACATAATTAGTCTGGCAAGAAACAACAAAGACATTGGTAATGTAAAGTTATTCTTAGAAGAAAATGCTTCGATTTCAAATAAAAATGTACCAGATCCTTACTACGGAGATATGAGTGATTTTGAACATGTTTTTAATATTCTTAAATCGACTTCTCAATTACTCTCTGAAAAATTAATACGCAATCACCTGTAATACATTTCCTAGTATTATATGTTTTTTTGTAATTTAGTGGCAAAACACCCCTAAAAATTAACGCTATGAGAAAATTACTACTACCAATTCTTTGCCTATGTTTTTATATGGGTATTACACAGAATATCGAAATTGAATCATTCGCAAGCGGTTTTTCAAGCCCTCTTGATATACAAAATGCTGGAGACGACCGCTTATTTATAGTAGAGCAAGCCGGAAGAATTAAAATACTAAACTCTAACGGCACTGTTAATACTACCAATTTTCTTGATATTACTAGCAAGGTTTCAAGTGGTGGAGAACGTGGGTTATTGAGTGTTGCTTTTCACCCAGATTATACCGCAAACGGTTATTTTTATGTTAATTACACCAATAACTCAGGTGATACAGTAGTATCAAGGTTTACAAGAAATACCGAAAATACAGCAGACGCAAGCTCTGAGTTAATATTGTTAACCATAGATCAACCATTCGGTAATCACAATGGAGGCTGTATTGAATTTGGCCCTGACGGGTATTTATACATTGGCACTGGAGATGGTGGCTCTGGTGGTGACCCTGGTAATCGCTCACAAACTTTAAGTACATTATTAGGTAAAATGCTCCGTATAGATGTAGATAATACAACAACTAGTCCTCCTCTAAATTACGCTATTCCTGCAGATAACCCTTTTGTAGGAGTTACAACAGCTAGGGATGAGATATGGGCATATGGATTACGTAACCCTTGGCGTTTTTCTTTTGATTTAACTGATAGCAAACTTTGGATTGGTGATGTAGGGCAAAACTCAACTGAAGAAATTAATCAAGTTGATATATCTGCTTCTGGCTTAAATTATGGCTGGAGATGCTACGAAGGTAGTAATACCTTCAATACCTCTGGCTGTCCATCAGCCAGCACATTAACCTTTCCTGTAGCTGAATATCCAATTCCTCCTTGTTTTTGTAATGTTATAGGTGGTTATGTATATAGAGGTTCTGTTTACAGTGATATTGCTGGCGTATATATTTTCGCCACCTTTGGTAATGGTCAAATAAGTACTTTGGATGCTTCTTATAATATTACCAATCATGGTGATTTTGGAGGCTCCTGGGTTAGCTTTGGAGAAGACATTAACAAAGAACTTTACATTGCTGATATTGGAGGCACTATATATAGAGTAAAAGGCTCTGTACTATCTATTGACGAATACACGTTAGAAAACTCTTTGACAATAACACCAAATCCCACTTCTGGTAATTTTGAAATCGCTATTAAGAATCAAAAAATACAGAATATTTCTATTGTAGATATAAAAGGAAGCTTAATTTTTTCGGAAACTAATATTAATGCCTTAAAGAAAAATATAGACTTAAATACTTCACCTACAGGTTTATATTTTATTACCATTACAGTAGAAAGTGGAGGTGCTATTACTAAAAAATTAGTAATCAAATAATGTATTGAAAAAAGAAAAATTATATCTTATACCAACACGATTAGGTGATAATCCACCTCTTGAGGTGTTACCAATCTCAATTAAAAAAGTAATTGAAGATATTGACTATTATATAGTTGAGAATGAAAAAACAGCTCGTCGTTTTATAAAACGAATTTCACCTGGTAAGTCTCAGTCAAAATTAAAATTAAATGTTTTAAACAAATATACTACTGAAGGTGAGCGCAATACCTTTTTAAACCCATGTCTTGAAGGCAAGTCTATCGGATTATTATCAGAAGCTGGTTGCCCAGCTATTGCAGACCCTGGTTCGGATATTGTAAACTTGGCGCATCAAATGAACATAAAGGTTGTACCGCTAGTAGGTCCTTCTTCAATACTACTAGCGTTAATGGCTTCTGGCATGAATGGTCAGAGCTTTGCATTTAATGGTTATTTGCCCATTGATAAAAATGAACGAAAAACTAAACTTAAAGCATTAGAACGCCTCTCTTTTGAGCAAAATCAATCACAGATCTTCATAGAAACCCCATACAGGAACATGAAGATGTTAGAGGATTTAACTAAGGTTCTTCATCCACAAACTAGAGTTTGTGTTGCATGCGACCTCACACTGCCCTCAGAGTTTATCAAAACATTGCCTGCAAAGGATTGGAAAAATAATAAAGAAGATCTTCATAAAAGACCAGCTATCTTCATTATACAAAAAGATTAAATTCTGGCTTTAGCTTTTTTATTAGGTTCTAATACAGAAGTATCATAGCCCGAAAATTTTCTCATGTAATGCTTTACTGTAGAACCATAAGCATCTGAAAAATTATGACTTCCATAACTACGCAAATACTTTTTAACACTACCAGGACCAGCTAAATGTGCAGCTGCTAAAATACCAGATTCTGTAATTTCCACACCACCTATAACCTTACCTTCAAAACGCTTTATATCTTTTCTTAAAATCCACTTGTTACGCTCAGCATTGGCAATAAATGCCTTTTCTTGTAATTCTGGATTATATAAAAACTGATTAGGATTATAGATACCTATAAGCTTTAATGTTTCTGCACCAAACTGGTATTTTCCTAAATACCCTAATGTGTTTACAGTAAAATAATTACCTCGAGATTCTTTAAACGCTAAAGCTTCTTTAAAACCTTCAAAAGATTTACCTAGATGCGGTGTAAAAATACTAGGATTTGTAGCGTCAGAATCTGATGCCATTGCTAATTGCTCAGAAAGATTATAATTAAGATCTAAGCCTTCAGTAGAATACTGATTAGAATCTAGTGAGGAATCTGGATACAATGCTAGGGCAATTAGTAAACAGATAGTAAACGGTAATAAAAAATTCTTAACCTTACTTTTTATCATAACAGCTAATTTTAAACTAATAAAACAGTCCCCAACTTGTCTTATCAAATTCGCGTGCAAATATACGACTTTTTTATAAATATTGAAAATCAACCTGTTAAGCTTTGTTAAAACTCGCTAAAAGTAGATATAATGTAGTTTTACACGCCCTTTATTATTAAGCTCTAATGTAGGAAAAGGCACTTTAATAACATTAAAAACATCAAATATGGTTTTTAGGAAGCGTGAATTTGTTTTAATTCGAGTTAAATCAACATCTAAGCTCAAGTAATATTGACGTATTCTATTTTGATTTAAAAACAAAGGATCTTTAGGCTCACCCGTTAGCATTCCATCTGCCCCATAGCCAAAAGCCAAATTCAACCAATTTGGTACACCTTCAATCTTTAAAAACGAATTGATATTAGCACTTAACCAATACGTTTGACCATTATAATCTTTTAAAAATTCCTCAGTCCAACCATCACCGAGTTTATCTGGGCGTTTTTTAGCAAAATGTGTACGATGAAATGAATATTTTAATGTAATGCGTTGTTCTTGCCATAATAATTCTTGTCCAACATACAATCCTGTACCAGCTACATTGGCAAACATATCTGTCCAGGAGAATCCCCATTCTTCAGAAAAGCCATCCATAACCTCAATAGCAGTTAAAAAACCTAAGCCTAAAGTAGACCCATATATCAATTGATCCTTTTTACTAACACCAACCCAATTTAAAGTATTTGCCCCTAAACGCCCCAATTGATAGGAAGAAAATACGTGACCCAGCTTATCCATTTGCAACCACTCGCCACCATCGTTAATAGTTTTGAATTTTGATCTTGGATAATCTGAATACCACAATTGATCGAGCCCAATAAGTGCAATTGAAGCTAATGAGACTTCTGTTACAACCACTGAATTTCGTCTAGATACATTTAAAGTATCACTTGGTTCTAAAAATTGATCGAGTTTAGATTGTGAAAAAAGCGAACCAGAAATGCAAAGCCATAAGATGATGTAAAGCCTCTCTTTCAAACCCTATCTATTAATACCCTGTGAAGATAAATAACGCTGATATTCCCTAGCATTATTATTGTGCTGTGCTAGAGTTTTAGCAAACTTATGATAACCAATGCGCTTTGCATCTGCAGCAAAATAAAGATAATTATGTTTTTCGGCATTTAAAACAGCTTTTACTGCTGATAAATCTGGCATGGCAATTAATCCAGGTGGTAATCCTGAGTTCTTGTAGGTATTATAAGGTGAATCGATTTCTTTATGAATATTCAACACTCTCCTTATAACTGTGTTTTGGTATTTTGGTAATTGATAAGCAGCAAATTTTAACGTAGGATCAGCTTGTAAAGCCATACCTATACGCAATCTATTAAGGTAAACACCTGCTACTCTTGGTTGTTCATCTGCTTGTTTAGACTCTTCGTGCACAATTGAAGCTAGTGTCATCACTTCATCAGGTGTAAGGTTTATCCTTTTGGCTTTATTAAGTCTGTCTTCATTCCAAAAGCGATTGTATTCTTTGAGCATTTTATCTCTAAACCCCTCGGCAGATGTATTCCAAAAGAATTCATAACTATTAGGTAAGTACATACCTAGAGCAGTAGCTTTAGTAAATCCGTTCTTACTCAAAAAAGTGGTATCATTCATTGCTGCATACAACGATACGCTATCAGCTTCTATTTGTGTGCTTATTCTTCCTGCTAAATCCGCTATATTATGTTGATTATTAAATGCAATCTTTATTGGTAAATTTTTACTCCTAATAGAGTTGACAATATCATTATTGCTCATGTCTTTAGATATGGCAAAACGACCAGCCTTAATATTAGTCGTATATTTTTTTTGATTCGCAAGAGCATCAAAAGTATCAATATTATCCAAAAGCGGCTCTAGTTGTTCTCTAACCTGAGGATAACTGGCATTTGTAGGTATATAGATATAAGCTGTTTCATTGTTGAAAGCTGTATTGGGCTTAAACATTGCACCATAGATATAATAAGCTATAACTGCAAAAATTACAAGTCCGATTAAGGCAATTGCCCATAAAATTTTTTTAATGTACATTGTGTTAGTCGTTAATACGTTGTAAAATGTATTCGTTTAAAAACCCATTACCATCAAAACTCCAGTCTTTTTTCAATCCTATAATTTTAAACCCATTGCCCTCAAATAATTTTAAGCTAGCTTTATTATGCTCTGAAATATTTGCATATACCTGATGTAAATGAAGCGTTTTAAAACAATAGTCACTCAACAGCTTCAAAGCTTCTCTACCATAACCTTTGTATCTATCCGATTCATCCTGAATTAAAATTCCAATACCAGCACGTTTATTCTTAACATTAAAATCAAAAACGTCTATAAGTCCAATAGTATTGTCGTCGTTTGTACAAATAGCTAAACGTAATTGTTTTGCTTCAAAAATATCTTGCTGTGCATTTTCGAGGTATTTTTTTATTAAAAATCTAGAGTATGGTGTTTGGGTGTCACTCAAATGCCAGAGCGATGTATCATTTTCAACCTTATGTACAAAATTTAAATCCTCTGGCTCCAAGGCTCTTAAATAAATATGTTCGCCTTTTAAACTTACCATTCTATATCTCCTTTAAAAACTTGTTCAGCAGAACCTATAAGCCAAATATTGTTATAGCCTTTCTCGTTTTTATTAAAGCTCACTTTAAGCTCTCCACCTCGTGTTTTTAGATGTATAATGTTTTTGGAGGTTTGAGCTTTAAAATGCATAGCCAAAGCTACAGCAGTCACGCCAGTACCGCAAGACAAAGTCTCGTCCTCCACTCCACGCTCATATGTTCTTACAGCAAATCGATTTTCGGCAATTTGTTCAACAAAATTAACATTACTTCCAATTTTGCCATAAGGCTCTCCATATCTTATTGCAGATCCTTGTTGTTTTACATTAAAATTTTCAATATCGGCAACCATTTCAATATGATGAGGTGAACCTGTATCTAAAAAAAGGTATTTATCAAAAACCTCTATGGTATCAACATTTTGCATTTGTAAATGCACTACATCATTTTCAATTTTTGCTTTATGCAATCCATCTACCGCATTGAATTTGGCTTCATCTACTATAATTCCTAAAAACTTAGCAAATGCAGTAATACAACGCCCTCCATTACCACACATACTGCTTTCATTACCATCTGCGTTATAATACACCATTTTAAAATCTGAAGATTTGTCATTTTCTAAAAGGATAAATCCATCTGCTCCTATGCCAAAACGTCTATCACATAACTCTGCAATACGCTTGGTATTATTTTTGTTGATTTTCTGTAAACGATTGTCAACAATAATAAAGTCATTTCCTGTACCCTGATATTTGTAAAATGTCATCTTCATAAGTATTGGCAAATATAAGAATATTAGACTGAGAAATGTGATGTTAATGTGGCGTTAAAGTTGACGTTAAATAGTCGTTAAAATCAAAAATGAGATTCAATAAATATTTAAATTTAATCGTTAAATAGTTTAAACTTAAATTCTGAAAAATTATGAAGAAGATATTAACCTTAGTTTGTGTTTCGGTATTAGGTGGTCTATTGACTTTAGGAGGATACAAACTTTTTTTTGAAGAAAGTCAACAAGAGCAATTAGTTATAGAACAGGCTAATGACTTACCTATCTATGTAGCTACATCGCATACAAATGTAGATACATCTGATAACCGTGTAGATAATATGACGTCGAATTTTGTTGAGGCTGCAGAAAAATCACTTGATGCTGTAGTACATGTTAAAAATACTGCCATCGTTTCTGCTCCAATGACAATGCAAGATTTATTTTTTGGTCGTAGCCAGCAACGTGCACAAGTTGGCACAGGTAGTGGAGTTATTATCTCACCAACTGGATATATTGTTACCAATAACCACGTGATTCAAAATGCTAATGAGATTAGCATAACATTAAACAACAACAAGTCTTATATGGCTGAGTTGATTGGTACAGATGAGGCTACAGACATAGCCTTACTAAAAGTTGAAACTGATGAGGATTTACCTTTTATGGCTTTTGGCGACTCTGATAGTGCCAAGATTGGCGAATGGGTTTTAGCTGTGGGGAATCCGTTTAACTTAAATTCTACAGTCACTGCTGGTATTATCAGCGCAAAATCTAGAGACCTAAGTGGTCGCAATACACAATCATTCATACAAACCGATGCTGCAGTAAATCCAGGGAATTCGGGTGGTGCCTTAGTTAATACAAATGGAGATTTAATAGGTATAAACACGGCTATATCATCTCGTACTGGGTCCTATATAGGTTATTCTTTTGCTGTACCCAGTAATATTGCAAGAAAGATTGTTAATGATATTATGGAATACGGCAATGTACAAAACGGTATTCTAGGTGTTGTTGGTGGAGCATTAAACAGTAAATTTGCCGAAGAAAAAGGATTAGATATAGCAGAAGGGTTTTATGTTAGTGACGTAACTGAAGATACTGGAGCTGAAAAAGCAGGTATAAAATCTGGTGACATCATTAGAAAAATTGATGGTGTAGAGATCAGTAAATTTTCGGATTTAACAGGTTATCTTAAAACCAAAAGCCCTAATGATGTGGTTGATGTGACTTTAATAAGAAATGGTAACGAAGAAGTTTTACCTGTCACACTACTAAAGCCTTCTACCACAATTGTCGAAACCATTGGTTTTGTTAAAAATGCTTCGGAAAAGGATTTAAATAATTTTGGTGCAGATTATGGTTTAAAAATCACTGAGCTTGATGAAAACTATGAGTCTTACTGGAATAGAAATGGTGTTGAAGAAGGTAGTATAGTCACGAAAATAAATGGAAAAAAACTTTATAGTGTAGATGATGCTGAGAATGCATTAAAAACTAGAAAATACAATGAACCCCTTCAAATTGAAGTTATTAACATACAAGGTGAAAAGGTAGTCTATAACTTTAGATAAAACCCATTAAAAACAGATTGAAAAATCACCCTTCAGAGTATTATACTTTGAAGGGTTTTTATTTTCGATAAAAAGTGTTACGAAAACGTTTGAAATATGTATTTTTGCGCAAAATTTAAAAACACTAAACCAAAACAAAATGGGTTTTAACGACACTTACGAAAAAGAGTTAGCGTTTCAAGCAGATCGTCGCAGAGCAACGGTAGAATTTATTAAAACAATAAGCGACCTTTGGTACGACAATTCTATTGAGCTGGTTTTATTTAGAAATCAATTAATTGATAGAAAAGTGAGCGAAATTTTAAACCTGCATGAGTATGCTGGTGAATTTGTTCAAAAACCAATTTCAATTTTTGATTCTGTAGAAATTGCGCAGGCTATTAAAAACTTAAACTTACCACCTGCTAAATTAGACATCGGAAAATTAACCTATGAGTACCACCTCGAAGATCAGAAGTACGAAAATGCTACGGCTTTTGTTTCTGCCAAATTAGGAGAAGCAAAAAAATCTAAAAATATAGAGCCAAAAGACGTTGTGCTTTATGGTTTTGGTAGAATCGGACGTTTGGTAGCACGCGAATTAATGACGCGTACAGGAAAAGGTAACCAATTACGCTTACGTGCTATTGTAACTCGTGGAGACATTAATGAAACTGTTTTAGAAAAACGTGCTTCATTGCTAAGAAATGATTCTGTACATGGAGATTTTTCAGGCATGGTAAGTGTTGATGTAAAGAACAGCGCATTGATTATTAATGGAACTACCGTAAATATTATTTCGGCTAATGCACCAGAAGATATTGATTACACTATATATGGTATTAATAATGCTCTGGTAATTGATAATACAGGAGCGTTTAGAGACGATAAAGCACTGGGCAGACACTTAAAATCTAAGGGTGTAAGCAAGGTATTGTTAACAGCACCAGGAAAAGGAGTACCTAACATTGTTCATGGTGTCAACCATTTAGAACACAACCCAGATAAAGTAGATATTTTCTCTGCAGCATCTTGTACAACAAATGCTATTACACCAGTTTTAAAAGCTGTTGAAGATTCTTTTGGTGTTAAATCTGGTCATTTAGAAACCATTCATGCCTATACCAATGATCAAAACCTAGTAGATAATTTTCACAAAAAATACAGACGTGGTAGAGCTGCAGGTCTAAACATGGTTATTACTGAAACTGGTGCTGGAAAAGCCGTTAGTAAAGCATTACCATCACTAGAAGGTAAGTTAACCTCTAATGCTATTAGAGTTCCTGTACCAAATGGTTCGTTAGCTATTCTAAATTTAGAATTAGAAAATGAAACCTCTGCAGAAAGCATGAATACCATAATGAAAAAATACGCACTCGAAGGTGATTTAGTTGAACAAATTAAATACGAAATGAGCGATGAATTGGTGTCTAGTGATATTGTTGGTAGTTCTGCACCTTCTATATACGATAGCAAAGCAACAATTGTTAGAGAAGATGGTAAAAATGCGATATTATATATATGGTATGATAACGAATATGGTTACAGCCACCAGGTTATTAGATTAGCAAAATATATTTCTAAGGTAAGACGCTATGCTTACTATTAGGATTCTTTGAAAAAGGAAATATAAAAATCTTGCTTAACGGCAAGATTTTTTTGCTTTTAAGCGACGCAACAACATCCATTTTTAAACTTCGATCGTATATAAATTGGCTTTTCTATTTCAAAGTCGATTTGCCAAGTAATTTATTTATAATTGTTATCTTGGCACCTAATTAATCTAACGCAACCAAAAATTATATTAAGGATGAAATTCTTAACCAAAGTTACTGTAATTCTTATAGTTACATTTAGCCTACAATCCATAAACAGTCAGACAAAAAAAGATGAAGCCGAAGATCAGTTATCATTAGATCGTGGTACTATCGATAGTCAATTTGAATATATTTTTAGAAAATCTGGCAACTTTAAAGGTCTAAAAGGTCAAAAGTACGAGGCTGTAAAATACAGTTCACTTTTAAAGCTTAAAGCCAATGTTTTAGATTCGCTTAAAACGACATACAAAACATTAGAAGATTCTGAAAACACAGTTAAAACCCAAGCTAAAGAGATAGAGGATCTAAAAGCTAAACTTGGTAATACGGAAAGTACTTTAGACCAAACCAATAAAGAAAAAAATAATATGACATTACTAGGTATGCAAACCAGTAAAACCAATTACAATGTCATTATGTGGTCTATTATTGGTGTATTACTGGCATTTTTATTATTCTTTATTTATAAGTTTAAAGGCAGTAACTCAGCGACAAGAGATGCCAAATTTAAACTAGAAGAAGTAGAAACAGAATTTGAAGAGCACAGGCGCACAGCATTAGAGCGTGAGCAAAAAGTGAGACGTCAACTACAAGACGAGATTAATAAGAATAAGACTTAATACATACTGTAATAAAGAATCTCTAGATATAATAATATCACATCCGCAACACTAGTTGCGGATTTTTTTGTTGCTTTATGAACGAATTAATTAGGTTTACTACATTTACTAAATGGGAAACTATGATTAAATTAAGTATTGATATAACCAATCTAAACAAATTTCTTCCCATTTGAAATCTCTCAATTAAACCTATCTTTACACTCTATTTATATAAACCATGCGTATAGATATTATTACCGTTTTACCAGAACTTATAAAAAGTCCTTTCGAGGCTTCCATACTAAAACGTGCCATAGAAGCTAATTTAGTAGAAGTACATTTTCATAATCTTAGAGATTATACCTCTGATAATTATAAATCTGTAGACGATTACCAATTTGGAGGTGGAGCAGGTATGGTAATGTCTATAGAACCTATAGACAAGTGCATCTCAAGCTTACATGCCGAGCGTAGTTATAATGAGATAATCTATATGACTCCAGATGGTGAACGTTTAAATCAAGGTATTGCTAACCAAATATCCCTAAAAGAAAATATTATTATTCTTTGTGGTCATTATAAAGGAGTCGATCAGCGTGTACGCGACACCTTAATAACCAGAGAGATCTCTATTGGTGATTATGTATTGTCTGGTGGAGAACTGGGAGCAGCAGTATTATGCGATGCTGTTATAAGATTAATACCAGGTGTCTTAGGCAATGAGACTTCTGCCCTCACCGATTCGTTTCAGGATAATTTATTAGCACCACCTATTTACACCAGACCAAGAGAATATAAAGGCATGAAAGTACCAGAGATATTATTTAGTGGTAATTTTGGCGAAATAGAGAAATGGCGCGAAGAACAAGCGTATAAACGTACTCAAGAACGACGACCAGACTTATTAGAAGATTAACAATGGGTAAAATTATTACACTAATATTAGTTTCAATTATATTCAATTCCTGTCAAGATTCAAATAAATTAAAAGAAATAGACTTAGTTGAAAATATTGAAGTAATAAAATTTATGGATATGCAAACTTATTCTGTACCTCCAAATGAAGAAACATTTTGGGAATTTGGTGATTTAGAGTTTGCAAAAATTAAATTAAACCATAATCCAAATCATTTCTATGAAGAAGTCTCCAGTTTTAAAAAGATTGAAAATGGTTTATCTGAAAGTTTTGATTACGCATTTTTATTAAAGAGAAATCAAAGCACAGATACTATATATGCATCTTTAGTTACAAATCAATGGACAATAAAAAAGAATGGTGAATTTCTTTATTTTTTTGATGAAGACGGACAATTAAAAGAAGGTTTAATTCTATACTCAACTTTCTTTAATGATTGTTGGTAGTATTTAATTTACAGAATAACTAGTAATAGCTAGTAACTCAACAAATAAACGCCTGAACAATCTACAAAATTAAGTCCATTAAAATTTTGTATTATTAATTGCCAATTACTAATTAATAATTATCTTTGCACCCACTTTATATTAACCTCTGGCGAAAATCGTGAATGTTAGTATAAAGCAACCATAATAAAAGAAAAAACAATGGATTCTTTAGTAAAATTTGTACAAGACGAATTTGTAACCAAAAAAGACCTTCCAGAATTTAGTGCTGGTGATACAATTACAGTATACTACGAAATTAAAGAAGGAAACAAAACACGTACGCAGTTCTTTAAAGGTGTAGTATTACAACGCAAAGGAACAGGAACTTCTGAAACATTTACCATCCGTAAAATGTCAGGTACAATTGGTGTAGAACGTATCTTCCCAGTTAACTTACCTGCATTACAAAAAGTTGAAGTTAACAAACGTGGTAAAGTACGTAGAGCACGTATATTCTACTTTAGAGGTCTTACTGGTAAAAAAGCAAGAATTAAAGAAGTTAGAAGATAATTTAACTTACATACCTTATAAAAAAGCTCTCGATATCGAGAGCTTTTTTGGTTATTAACTTTTGTTAATAAGTATAGTTTATAAGATGTTTATATCTAATTGGTTAAAAAATTTGTTTTTTCGCAATAGAAATATACTTTAGCTAAACAATTAACAACAAACCTAGTTTGGTTTTAAAAGAAATTTTGAATTTATGTTAAATTGTAATAAAGTAACGTTCTTTATATATTGAGATTGTTTTTTGAGGTTAGCAAACCGCTTGTGTAGGCAAGTGTTGGGAAACTGATCATGAAGCTAAGGTTTTATTATAGTATGCTTTGCAGGTTGTAAAGTCTAAGTGGAAAGCTTTGAAGAAGTAACGGAAGCGAAAGTGAACGCGAAAAGGATGAGCAATGTTTTTAGCCGTATCAAACACGCAAGTGAATGATAAAAAAGAAAACATCAAGAAAAACAAGTCTTAAGAAACTTAGTAGTATCAGGTCAATACATTTTGAAAGGTATGAAACGTTTCACCGAAACAGAAACACTTGAACTGAAAAGGATGATGGTGTAAACCATACAGCTGAGTTAGTGAAAACTAAATAAGTCACGTTAGTACTGTTTCTAAAGAAGCCATGTCAGCACAGATTATTCTGAGTGATATGGCTTTTTGTTTTGCAAAAATTTAAAGATTTGCCCTTTAAACAAAATGATTATACTATACATAATCATAGAGCTCATTTAAGTATTACCTAAAAAGCCTTACAACTCACTTTTCTTATACAAAATTTATCTCATAGCCTTATATTTACGGTATGAACTTACCGCACATAGATAATCAAAATTTTACCAATCAAGATTATAGAACCAGTATGCTTTCTAAAGCAGAATACAGCTATTGTGCTTTTACAAATTGTAATTTTGAAAACTCTGATATTTCTAACATTGTGTTTTTGGAGTGCGAATTTTTTGACTGTAATTTTAGTAATGTTAACGTAAAGCATACTACATTTAATGATACAATATTTACAACTTGCAAATTAGTTGGTGTAAACTTTAAAGACTGTAACAGCTTTTTAATGGCTTTTCATTTTAATAGATGTAACTTAAGTCTAAGTACGTTCTCAGAGTTAACTATTAATAATACTAAGTTTTACGATTGCAAATTACATCAAGTGGATTTTACATTTTCTGAAATTAAATCCTGTCTATTTCAACAATGCGATTTACAAGATGTGATATTCGAAAACACCAATCTGGAAAAATCAGATTTATCTACAGCTTTCAACTTCAGTATAGATCCTTCAAGAAACAATTTAAAGAATGCCATTTTCTCAAAAGAAAACCTTTCAGGACTACTAAAAACATTCAAAATAAAAGTGAAGTGATTTTAGTATAACTTTAATAGCTATAAATTGCGAATTCATCAAAATTTTTAGCGTGCTCTTATCAATCTCACACTAACAAAACTGTAGCATTTTTGTATATTTGCACAGCTTAAAATTAAGCTTTAGCACAATCACTTTATTTTTAACGACCTATGACCAAAACAGCAAAGATTGTTTATACAAAAACTGACGAAGCACCCGCTTTAGCAACACGCTCTTTTTTACCTATTGTTCAATCCTTTACAAAATCTTCAGGTATTACTATTGAGACTAAAGATATTTCTCTTGCAGCAAGGATTTTAGCTGTGTTTCCAGATTACCTAACAGAAGAACAAAAAGTAGATGACACATTAGCAGAATTGGGTAAATTGGCAAAAAAGCCAGAAGCTAATATCATAAAACTACCAAATATTAGTGCTTCAATTCCACAATTAACTGATGCTATTGAAGAGTTGCAGGCTAAAGGTTATAAACTTCCTGATTATCCCGAAAATCCCAAAAATGATACTGAAAAAGATATAAAAACACGCTACAATAAAGTAAAAGGCAGTGCTGTAAACCCTGTTTTAAGAGAAGGAAACTCAGATAGACGTGCCCCAAAAGCTGTTAAAAATTATGCTAAGAAAAACCCTCATAGCATGGGGTCTTGGACATCAGACTCTAAAACACATGTAGCTACAATGTCGCAAGGCGATTTTGCACATAATGAGACTTCTGTTACACTAGCTGAAGCTACAACAGTTAAGATTATCCATACAGATGATAACGGCAATAAAACAACTTTAAAGGATAATTTAGCTTTATTACAAGGAGAAATTATTGATACCACATACATGAATAAAAAAGCATTATTAAATTTCTTAGATAAAGAGATTAAAAATGCTAAAGACCAAGATGTCTTAATGTCTTTGCACATGAAAGCAACAATGATGAAGGTTTCTGACCCTATCATATTTGGTCATGCTGTGCGAACTTATTTTAAATCTGTGTTTGACAAACATTCTGAAACTTTAGAAGGTATAGGTGTTGACGTTAATAATGGCTTTGGAAATCTATTAGAAAATTTAGAAGAGCTATCGGAAGCAAAACGTAATGAAATTGAAGCAGATATAAAGACTGCCCTTAACAATGGCCCAGAATTAGCCATGGTAAATAGTGATAAAGGTATTACAAACCTTCATGTGCCTAGCGATGTCATAATAGATGCTTCTATGCCAGCAATGATTAGAACCTCTGGGCAAATGTGGAATGCAGATGGCAAGCAACAAGATACTAAAGCCATTATTCCAGATAGTAGTTATGCTGGTGTATATATTGCTACAATAGATTTTTGCAAAAAACACGGAGCGTTTGATCCAACCACCATGGGAACTGTTCCTAATGTAGGGTTAATGGCTCAAAAAGCTGAAGAATATGGGTCACATGATAAAACTTTTGAAATTGCTTCAAACGGAAAAGTAGAAGTTATAGATGCATCAGATAACATTTTAACATCACATAATGTTGAAACTGGTGATATATGGAGAATGTGTCAGGTCAAAGATGCTCCTGTCCAAGATTGGGTAAAACTAGCAGTTACAAGAGCTAGAGCCTCTCAAACACCTGCAGTTTTTTGGTTAGACAAAAATAGATCTCATGATGCAGAACTAATTAAAAAAGTAAATCAATATTTACCAAACCATGATACTAATGGTTTAGATATTAGAATACTCTCACCTATTGAAGCAACTGAATTCACATTAGATCGTGTAAAAGTCGGAAAAGATACTATTTCAGTTACGGGTAATGTCCTTAGAGATTATTTAACAGATTTATTCCCAATTTTAGAATTAGGCACAAGTGCTAAAATGCTATCTATAGTACCATTAATGAATGGTGGTGGCTTATTTGAAACAGGTGCTGGTGGATCTGCCCCAAAACATGTACAACAATTTGTAAAGGAAAATCATCTACGTTGGGATTCTCTTGGAGAATTTTTGGCCTTAGCAGTGTCTTTAGACCATTTTGGTGAAGTAAATGATAATGAAAAAGCAAAAATCTTAGGCGAAACACTAGATGACGCTACAGAAAAATTGCTAGAAAATAAAAAAGGGCCTTCTAGAAAAGTAAATGAGTTAGATAATAGAGGTAGTCATTTTTATTTAGCTATGTATTGGGCTGAAGCTCTTGCTAACCAAAATAAAGACGAATCACTAAAATCTGAATTTACTGAGATTTATAATCAGTTATCTTCTCAGCAAGACATAATCGTAAAAGAGCTGATAGATTGCCAAGGTAAATCGGTTAATATTGATGGTTATTATTTACCTAATGAAAGCTTAACAAGCAATGAAATGCGACCTAGCAAAACACTTAATTCTATATTAAACTAAACTTATGTTAAAAGAGCTTCAATAAAATTGAAGCTCTTTTAATATTCAATAATTTAGTGTAACAATCCTTTAGGTTAATCGTTTAAACATAACATCATCATTCAAAACTCATATAATAAATTATGACTACATGCTTTAGAGTACTATTACTCTTTCTATTTTTAAGTCCTCTTACTACAATTCTTGCTCAAGAAAAATTTACTCTAAGTGGAACAATTACCGATAGTCAAAGCAACGAAACATTAATTGGTGTTAACATTATCATTCCAGAAATTCAATCCGGAACGATGACAAATGAATATGGTTTCTACTCTATTACATTACCAGAAGGAACTTACAACATACAAATAAGCTATTTAGGCTTTAAAACCATTTCTGAAACTATTATTCTTAATAACGACATGATTAAAAGTTTTAAGCTTACTGAATCAGCTGAAAGCCTAGAAGCTGTTGTTATAACAGAAGATGTAGAAAAGCTAAATATCAAAAAACCTCAAATGAGTGTTAATAGTCTTACGATTAAGACCATTAAAAATATGCCTGTAGTTCTTGGAGAAGTTGATGTTATAAAATCAATTACTTTACTTCCAGGTGTGACTAATGCAGGTGAAGGTTCTTCTGGCTTTAACGTTAGAGGTGGAGCTGCAGATCAGAATCTTATTTTATTAGATGAAGCGACCATTTTCAACTCATCACACTTATTTGGTTTCTTTTCAGTTTTTAATCCCGATGCCATAAAGGACATCAAATTATACAAGGGTGGAATTCCAGCAAAATATGGAGGTCGTGTATCTTCTGTACTAGATATCTATCAAAAAGAAGGGAATAGTAGCGAGTTCCATATGAATGGAGGGATCGGACTAATTTCTAGTAGATTATTAGCAGAGGGACCGATCAAAAAAGACAAAGGTTCTTTTTTATTAGGTGGAAGAAGCAGTTATGCGCATTTGTTTTTACCGCTTTTCGATTTAGATAATGTCGCTTATTTCTATGATTTAAACACTAAACTGAGTTATAGGCTTAATGCTAACAATAGCATCTACCTTTCTGGTTATTTTGGAAGAGATGTATTTGAAATTCAAGATAGTTTCGAAAATACTTATGGTAATACTGTAGTAAATTTTCGTTGGAATCACCTATTTTCAGACAAGCTATTTTCAAATCTTTCATTAATTTATTCAGACTACTATTATGGATTAAAGTTGAATTTTGTTGAGTTCGATTGGGAATCTGGTATTAGGAATTTTAATCTTAAATACGATTTTAAGCATTATATAAGCAATAATTTTAAGCTAGAATATGGCCTCAATAGCATCTACTATAAATTCAATCCAGGCGAAATCGAACCTACAACCGAAAGTTCTGGTATAAACCCCTTTAAACTAATTGATAAGTATGCTTTTGAAAATGCCATTTATATTGATGCAGAGCATAAGTTGAGTAATAAACTATCTGTAAGTTATGGTGCCAGATTTAGTACTTTTCATCGTTTGGGTCAAGACGAGCTAAATATTTATGATAATAATAATCCTGTTATCTTCAATGAAGAACTTGGTATTTATGAAAAAGCAGACCCAATAGGTACCGAAACATTTGATCGTAGCGATATTATTGAATCTTTTGCAAATATCGAGCCGCGTTTAGCAATTGCATATCAATTAAATGATAAGTCATCTATCAAAGCAAGTTATAATCGAATGAGTCAATACTTGCATCTTCTATCAAATACAAGCTCACCTACTCCCTTAGATGTTTGGACACCAAGTGGTAAATATGTTAAACCTCAGTTGCTAGACCAAGTGGCTTTAGGATATTTTAGAACATTCAAGGATAATGAATATTCATTAGAAATTGAGGGGTTTTATAAAACCATACAAAACCGTATCGATTATACAGACGGTGCAGATTTAATAGCAAATAACGCTATAGAACAAGTTATACTTAATGGAGAAGCGAGAGCGTATGGAATGGAAATTTTATTTAGAAAAAACGAGGGCAAACTTAAAGGTTGGTTAGCTTACACATTATCAAAATCCGAGCAGCGTACACAAGGTAGAACTACAATAGAAACTGGTATAAATAATGGAAAGTGGTATAATACACCTTTTGATAAAACCCACGATATCTCTCTAACCGGAAGCTACGACTTAAATAAGAAATGGTCGTTTAGTTCTAATTTTATATTTCAAACTGGTCAACCAGCAACATTTCCTAATGGCCAATACCAATATAATGGTATAACCGTACCTAGCTACGAAGCCAGAAATTCTAGCAGATTAACAAGTTATCACAGATTAGATTTGGCTGTAAATTATAACCCTAAACCCGATAGTGAAAAACGATTTAAAGGAGAGTGGGTATTTGGTATATATAACGTTTATAACCGCAGAAATGCAGCTAATATTACATTTAGAGAAAACAGAATGTCTGGCACAAATGAAGCTGTACGCCTTGCTATATTTGGTATAGTGCCATCAGTGTCTTATAATTTTAAATTTTAGAACTAATGAAAAAATTATTAATCTTAATATTGCTTTTTAGTTTTTGCACAAATTGCGAAGATGTTATAGACGTAGATCTTAACGAAACCGAGCCAAGATTAGTTATAGACGCTTCTATTAATTGGTTTAAAAACACATCAGGAAATGAACAAAGCATAAAACTAAGCCTTACAGCACCTTTCTTTGATGATGACGTACCGCCAGCAAATGGCGCAAATGTTCAAATTACAGATTCAAATAATAACACATTTAGTTTTATTGAAGATGGACAAAGCGGTATATATAGAAACAACGCATTTGTACCCGTAATAGATGAAATATACATCTTGACCATTCAATATCAAGGAGAAACATATACTGGTACTGAAACGCTCAAATCTGTTGTACCTATTGACTTTGTAGAACAAGAAAATGAAGGAGGTTTTTCTGGCGAAGATATAGAACTTAAAGCATTCTATACCGACCCTGCAGATATAGAAAATTATTACTTCTTCGAATTTATAAGTAACATACCTGTAATTCCTACGCTAGAAGTTTATGATGATAGATTTACCGATGGCAATCAAATCTTTGGCTTTTATACCGAAGAAGACCTCGAATCTGGGGATATAGTAACCATAAGAAACTATGGAGTAAGTGAACGTTTTTATGAGTTTATGTTTATATTACTACAACAAGGTAGCGAAGAAGGTGGCGGTCCGTTTGAGACACAGCCAGCAACCGTTAGAGGAAACTGTATTAATATAACTAACCCAGATAATTTTCCATTTGGTTATTTTAGGCTTTCAGAAGTCGATGAACTTATTTACACAGTAGAGTAGTAATTTTCTTTGTTGGCGTCACCCAAAAGGGTCGCGTCATCCACTATATCTCTGCCTCAAAAAGCAGAGGATGCCGTTACTACCACTAACGCACCAATCAGCCAAATTATTTCTTACCTTTAAACTATGAATTTTACCAAGACCACTGAAGAAGATTCTCATTATAATCATCTAGAAAAGATGTCAATTAATGAGATAATTACCAGCATTAATTCCGAAGATAAAACGGTGCCTCTAGCAGTAGAAAAGTCCATTTCTCAAATAGAAACATTAGTCTATAATGTTGTCGAGAAATTAAAAAATGGTGGTCGACTATTCTATATAGGCGCTGGCACAAGTGGTCGTTTAGGTATTTTAGATGCTTCAGAATGTCCGCCTACATTTGGTGTCTCTCATGATTTAGTAATTGGGTTAATAGCAGGAGGAGATGAGGCCATTAGAAAAGCTGTCGAAAATGCAGAAGATTCAACTACTCAAGGTTGGAAAGATCTTCAGAAATATAACATATCAGAAAAAGATATAGTAATTGGCATTGCAGCATCTGGTACCACACCATATGTTGTACATACTTTAAAACAATGCAATGAAAATAATATTACCACCGGATGTATTACCTGTAATAAAAATAGCCCTTTGAGTCAAACAGCGCAATTTCCTATAGAAGTTATTGTTGGACCAGAATTCTTAACAGGGAGTTCAAGAATGAAAGCAGGAACAGCTCAAAAATTAGTCCTTAACATAATTACTACAACTACTATGATTAAATTAGGAAGAGTAAAAGGTAATAAAATGGTAGACATGCAACTCAGCAATGATAAGCTAGTAGATAGAGGTGTAAAAATGGTTATGAACGAATTAAACATCTCGAAAGAAGAAGCTTCAAAATTACTTCAAGAATATAAAAGTGTTAGACAAAGTATAATCCATGGACGAAAATAACAGAACTGATAAACAACTGCTAGGTAAAGGATTAAAACAAATGGGTATTTGCCTCTTTCTAATGTTTGCTGGACCAACATTATTACACCTCGCTTTAGATAATGATGATAAACCGCTTTATATACCTTTACTTATTGCATCTATTATACTCTGCATAACAGCTATAGCCATGCTATTTATAGGCCTTAATACTATACTGAATAGCATATTTAAAAAGAAATAGAGATTATTAAATCTACAATTTACTAAAGTAAGGTTTATAAAAAGCAAAACACCCTTACTAAAAAATAGTAAGGGTGTTCAAAAAA
>NZ_CANMJY010000014.1 GCF_947498345.1 uncultured Winogradskyella sp. | reverse complement strand
TCCGCAGGTAATGTTAGTACAGGTGGTGTTGTATCTTCAACAGTAATAGTTTGATTTGCCGAAGTTGCATTACCACATTCATCAGTAGCAGTCCAAGTTCTAACGATAGTTTTTGTATTACCACAAGCGGCAGTCTCTACATCAGACTGAGTAATAGTCACTGTACCACAAGTATCTGTAGCAGTAGCCACACCAGTATTAGCAGAAGACTCATCCTCGGTACACTCAATAGTGATATCCGCAGGTAATGTTAGTACAGGTGGTGTTGTATCTTCAACAGTAATAGTTTGATTTGCTGTAGCCGTATTATCGCAATTATCTGTAATTGTGAATGTTCTTAATACTGTAATTGGACAATTATTAGTAGATGTAATAACATCTATATAGGTTATACTTCCGATATTGAAATCATCCGTAGCATTATAATCTGGATTAGAAGCGAAAATTGTTTTCACATCTCCAGATTGCATATCACTATAAGCAAATATGGCATTTGAACTTGTAATATCAGAAGTTGAACAGCCTTCAATAATTATAGCAGAAGGAACAGTGATCTCTGGACTTTCTGTGTCGTCTGTATCAATAGTTTCGTTTACATTAAAAGTACATCCATTAGCATCAGTGATTAAAATAGTATAGCTTCCAGCGGCTAAGTTTTCAAAAAGCCCACTAGCTTGAGAAGTAGCACCATTATCAATTGAATACGTATAAGGTGGAATTCCTCCAGAACCTTCAGCAGTTATACTACCTGTACTTTCACCTAAACATTCAACATTCTTTACTTGTGTAATTGAACCAGTAAGATCATCAACTGGTTCTTGAACAGTAGATTGATTAGTTGTAGTACACCCATTTGCATCAGTCACTGTTACAGAGTATGTGCCCGCAACTATATTAATTAGATCTTCGGTTGTATCTCCTGTATTCCATAAATACGTGTAAGGTGAAGTACCTCCATTTACTGTTAAATCAACAGAACCAGTGTTATCTCCTTTACATAAGATATTTATTACTGCTATACCAGTGCTTAATGCATTAGGTTCATTTACTGTTATAGTTGTACTCTGTGTACACAATGTTGTTTGATCTGTAACTGTTACTGTATAGCTTCCTGCAGGCAAATTAGAAACACTTGATGATGTATTTGGTAAGGTATTCCAAGCATAAGTGAATGGGCCAGTACCATTTGAAACAATAGCTGTCACACTACCGTTACTTTCACCATTACATACAACTGGAGTTGAAGTTCCAGAGATTGATAGATTATTACAAGTTCCAGGATTGACTGTTACTGTTGCTGTAGCTGTACATCCATTAGCGTCGGTTACTGTAACCATGTATGAACCTGCTGATAGGCCTGATATATCTTGAGTGATTTCACCATTTGGTGACCATAAGTATGTATATGGCTCTACACCACCAGTTGCTGTTGCGCTAGCAGTTCCATCATTGGTATTAGGACCAAGTTCGTCAGTAGAAGTTGCTGTTACGTTTAAAGCATTAGTTGGTTCAGTAATAGAAATTGTTTCTTCAACAGATTGACAGACTGTACCATCTATAGTTACACTAACATCGTATACACCAGCTGTGACATTAGCTAATGTACTAGAGGTAACACCTGTATCCACCTGACCATTACTCCAGGTAAATGTGAACGTGGCTCCAGGATTAGCATTAGAATTTGCTGATATAGTACCAGAACCAGTTGCATCACCAACACAAAGAACATTAATAATGTTACTTATTGAAATTTCTGCATCACAAGTATTTACGCAAATAATGACAATACTTTGAGTAAGTTCACAACCATTAGCATCTGTTACGGTTACGGAGTGAGAACCAACAGGAAGGTTGGTAGCAATCGCAGTTGTTTGATTATTTGCTGAAGCACTCCATAAATATGTATAAGGTGCAGTTCCACCAGTAACATCAGCTGTTGCTTCACCATTTGTGCAGCCTTGAGCTGTATTGGCATCAACTTTACTTATGTTTAAGCCTAATGGACTTGCTGGTTCAGAAATTGTTGCACTTCCAGATACAGTACATCCATTAGCATCGGTAACTGTTACTGTATATGAACCAGCTAAAACATCAGTTAAATTTTGACTAATAGCAGAATTACTCCACGAATAAGTATATGGTTGCGTACCTCCAGTAGTAGAAATGGTAATATCACCAGTAGCTTCACCCGAGCAATCTACATTATTTATATTAGCTATTGATACGTCAAGTGCATTAGGTTCTGTAATAGTCGCTTGAACTGTAGTCGTACAATTATTATTATCGGTTACTAGAATAGTATAAACACCAGCTGATAAATTTTCAAAAAGCCCACTAGCTTGAGAAGTAGCACCATTATCAATAGAATACAAATACGGACTGTTTCCATTAGAGGCTTCAACTGTAATACTTCCAGATGAGTTTCCGTTACAATCTACATTGGTAATATTAGTTACATTGGCAGATAAAGCTTCTGCAGGTTGAGTAATGGTTGCCTGATTTGTTATTATACAACCGTTAGCATCAGTAATAGTAACATCATAATCACCAGCAATTAAGTCAGAGATATCTTGATCAGATGAGCCATTGTTCCATAATACTGTGTAAGGTGCTGTACCACCAGAAATAGTTAAATCTATAGCGCCAGTATTATCTCCGTTGCATAATACGTCAGTAGTTGAGCTAATTACAGATGTTAATTCTTCTGTTGGTTGAGTAATTGTAAAATCATCTGATATACTACAACCATTAACATCCGTTACAGTTACCGTATATGTACCTGCAGCACTATTTGTTATGTCTTCATTAGTAGAAGAGTTACTCCATGCATAGGTATAAGGAGGTTCACCACCAGATACTGTAATGTCAATTGATCCAGAATTATCAGGATTACATAGTACATCTGTAACTATTCCTGTTAATTCTAAATTATCTAGAACAAATGGAGTATTATTAATGTTTTCACATGTTGTAAATGTACTTCTCGTTGATATAGTGTATGAGCCTTCAGATAAATTATTAAAATCTGGTGAACTTTGGTAAGGACCATTATTAATGGAATATTCAAATTCTACACCTAATGGATTGGTTACAGATATTGTAAAGTCATCGCTATTAGAGCTACAGCTAATACTTGCCTCAGGCACAGGTGGTAAATCCACAAAACTTATAGTTGCAATAGCGCTATCGCACACTGAAGTATTTGGAGCTGGTAAGCATACTTCATATTCAAACATCACATCTCCGGTAAAGCCATTAGATGGTACATAACTATATGTTCCATCTGGATTTAAAGTAAACGATTGTCCAGCAGGTGTTGGGCCAGATATTAAGCTATAAGTTGAGTTATTTGGTACATTATTATTTACACTTAGATCTCCACTGTATTTAGTGTCAATACAGTTTATATTTTGTTGATCAACAGCATATTTCTGTAAAATGAAAAATTTACCGTCACCATGATCTCTTGTGGCTGCGATAAATTCTATCCTGGTTATGTTTGAACCTGTAGGTGCTATATCATCTAAATAAAATAGTCCAATACCAATGGTTTGTCCATTTTCATTACAGCGCCCAGATTGCCAATAATCGGATCCAGAAACAGGTGGGCCAAAATTACAATTCCTATAATTTCCAGAATTACGAACAAATGTTTCACCAAGTTTTTGTTCAACACCTCCGCCTGCAGGTATTCCCCAGATCTCTATGTAGAAACAATTATTACCACCTCTTTCGGTGACAGCAATTACACCTCCTTCGTTTGAAGGAATAGCAGGGCTGAAAAAAATAGTTTGTTTCTGAGCATCTGTAGTTAATGCTGCAGAAAAATTTGAACAAATATCTCTACCATTAGAACTTGCTTCGAAGTAATGGTTCAAGTTTTTACTTTGAAATGCTGTAGTAGCACTAGATACCCAGTTTGCTGCACCACTATTTGTGACTACGGTTCCACCATTTAGTCTTATATTATTCCGAGTATTACCGTCAGGTCCCAATCTAGTCATTTCATAACTAGTAGGTACTACAAACGTATTATATACTGTCCCATCTATGGTAACAGATTGAATAGTAGCTGATTGGCTATTGTTAGCCTGCGTATCTGACCACTGAAAGGTTACACCAGTTTGAATAGATGGTGATTGTTGTGCTAGTAGCACATTTGGAAGTATGACTAAAAAAACTAATAATATAGTCTTAGTTATACTTACGCCTGAAATACAATTGTATTTGTTTCTCATACTGTACATAATAACATATAATGTCCAAGAAGTTGCTACTAAATCTAACAATGACTTAATATTCTCAAATAAGCAATATTAAATGCCATTTAAAATTTTAGCAACATCCTAAGTTTTGTTAATTGCAAAAAAATAGAGGGAAGTATTATTAACGCAAATGAAATCTTGAATGGATTAATATATTTTTGATTTGGGGTCATTTACATTAATTTTACATAAACAAAAGAACTTATAACCAAAGTTTTATACAAACATTAGAGTTAAAGCGGCAAAATAATCGTTAAAACGGAAATATGCAACATTTTATCGAAAAAAAATGCATTTAATCGAAATTATATGAAAACAGTTACACTAGTTAGACATGGAAAATCATCATGGGAATATGATGTCTCAGATATAGAAAGGCCTCTAAAATCAAGAGGTGAAAAGGATGCAAAGTTAGTTGCGAATCAATTCATTATGAGTAATTCAGTGCCAAAAAAAATCTTTTCGAGTCCAGCAATAAGAGCATTAGAAACCTGTAAGATTTTTATCGAAGCATTTAATTTGTCAGAAAACTTTATAGAAATTGATGATAGCTTATATGATTTTGGAGGTGATAATGTTGTAAATTTTTTAAAAAACTTGCCTAATGAAATTGACGAAATTATGATTTTTGGACACAACCATGCATTTACCTCAATTACTAATATATTTGGTGACAAATTTATTGATAATCTCCCTACAAGTGGTTTAGTAAAGCTTAATTTTGAGATTAGCAATTGGCAAGATTTAAAACAAGGCCATACAGAATTTATAATTATACCAAGAGAACTAAAAAAATGACCAAAGACAAAAATGTATACATAAATAGGGAGCTAAGTTGGTTGCAGTTTAATGCACGTGTATTGCAAGAAGCTGCAGATAAAAATGTTCCATTAATAGAACGTTTACGATTTTTAGGTATTTTCTCTAATAACCTAGATGAGTTTTTTAAAGTAAGATATGCTACTGTAAAACGGATCTATGATGCTGGTAAAGGAGGTAAAAGCGAATTAGGAGGTATAAAAGCTGAAGAATTACTCGAAGAGATTACTAAAGTTGTTATAGAACAGCAAAGTGAGAGCGTAGAGATTTTGAACGGTATTGAAAATGAGCTGGAAAAAGAGAATATTTTCATAATCAATGAGACTGAAATAGATGAAGATCAACACGATTTTATTAAAAATTATTTTTATCAAGAGGTTAGTCCTGCTTTGGTCGTCATTTTCTTAAGTGAAGATCTGGATTTACCAGAACTTAAAGATAGTTCTGGCTATTTAACTGTGAAGATGTCTAACTCCAATGGCTCTAACCAATACGCACTTATTGAAATATCAAAAGCAATGGATCGTTTTATTGTATTACCAAAAAAAGGCGATTCTAGTTTTATTATTATGGTCGATGACCTTTTACGTTATTGCTTAGATGATATCTTTAATATTTTTAATTACGATAGTATATCTGCCCATATGGTTAAGATTACACGAGATGGCGAACTCGATTTTGATAGCGATTTAAGTAAAAGCTTTATAGATAAACTATCTGAAAGTGTAAAGGATAGAAAAAGTGGTGATCCTGTACGTTTTGTTTATGATAAAAGTATTGATGATGATACTCTAAATTTTCTTTTAGAACGTATGGAGATTGATTCAAAAGATAGTATGATACCTGGTGGACGTTATCATAACCGAAGAGATTATATGGGTTTTCCAAGTTTGGGTCGTAATGATTTACTCTACAAAAAAATAAAGCCACTACCTGTTAAAGGGTTAAGTTTTGAGGAGAGTATATTTAAAACCATTGCTAAGAAAGACTATTTGGTATATACACCTTATCATACTTTTTCTTATGTGGTTAAGTTTTTAAGAGAAGCCGCATTAGATCCAAAGGTTAAGACCATTAAAATTACTATCTATAGGTTGGCACAAATTTCGCACGTTGCAAGCTCATTGATAAACGCTGCCAAAAATGGAAAGAAAGTTACTGTTTCTATTGAGCTTAGAGCACGTTTTGATGAAGAAGCTAATATCAATTATGCAGAACAAATGCAAGATGCAGGAGTAAATATGCTATTTGGTGTACCAGGTTTAAAGGTACACTGCAAAATGTGCGTTATTGAGCGTGAAGAGAATGACAAATTAGTGCGTTACGGTTTTATCAGTACGGGAAACTTTAATGAATCTACAGCCAAGTTGTACACGGATTTTACTTTGTTTACAGCAAATCCTAAAATTTTAAAAGATGTTAATAAAGTCTTTAACTTTTTTGAAGTGAATTACAAGGTAAACAGATATAAACATATTATCACTTCACCACATTATACCAAAACAAAGCTTTTTGCATTAATTGATGATGAAATCAATAATGCCAAAAACGGTAGACCTGCCTATATTAAGTTAAAAATGAATAGTATAAGTAGCTATAAGATGGTAGATAAGCTCTATGAGGCCAGTAGAGCCGGTGTAAAAATACAGATGATTATTAGAGGTTTATGCTGTTTAGTTCCAGGTGTTAAAGGTATGAGTGAGAATATCGAAATTATAAGTATTATTGATAAATTTTTAGAACATACACGACTTTACATTTTCTGTAATAACGAAGATCCAAAAATTTATATTTCATCTGCTGACTGGATGACAAGAAACATAGATAATAGAGTAGAAGTAAGTTGTCCAATTTATGATAAAGATATAAAACAAGAGTTGCAGCGTCTATATGATATTTGTTGGAACGATAACGTAAAGGCTAGGGTAATTAATGAAACACAAAATAACACCTATAGAAGAAATGAGTTACCCAAAGTGAGAGCACAATTCGATACCTATAACTATTACGCAAATAAATTATAAAAATAATATGCTGAAAATTCAGAAATATGCAGCTATAGATATTGGTTCTAATGCAGTTAGATTGTTAATATCTAATATTATAGAACAAGAGGGAGAACCTGTCGTTTTTAAGAAAAACTCTTTGGTCAGAGTTCCAATTAGGTTAGGAGCAGATGTTTTTATTCATGGTGATATATCTGAATATAATCAAGTGAGAATGATAGACACCATGAAGGCCTTTAGTTTATTAATGAAATCGCATGGAGTGGTGCGCTATAAAGCTTGTGCAACTTCTGCAATGCGAGAAGCCAAAAACAGTATAGCACTTACCAACAAAATATCAAAAGTCTGTGGTATAAATATCGATATTATTGGTGGTGAAGAAGAAGCTGCAATAATTGCAGAAACAGATTTAAACAGATTTATTGACCCAAATAAAACCTATCTGTATGTAGATGTAGGAGGCGGTAGTACTGAATTTTCCATTATTAATAATGGAGAAAAAATTAAATCTAAATCTTTTAGAATAGGTACTGTAAGATTATTAAATGATATTGTTAAAAGCGAAACATGGCAAGAGCTCGAACGGTGGATAAAAGATAATACAAAACAATATTATAAAATTGAGCTCATAGGTTCTGGTGGAAACATTAATAAGATCTTTAAAATATCGGGTAAGGATATAGGTAAACCGTTAACCTACTTCTATTTAACCAGCTACTATAAAATGTTACAAAACTATTCGTACGAAGAGCGTATCACTAAACTAAACCTTAATCAAGACAGGGCTGATGTTATTATTCCTGCCACGCGAATATATTTATCGGCAATGAAATGGAGTGGTGCAAAAGATATATATGTTCCAAAAATTGGTCTTTCCGATGGAATTATAAAAAGTATTTATCACGAAACTGTATCTAGTGTAACAGTATAAATATGATTTATTGATACTATCGTTAATCGGGTTTTTCATACAAAAAACGGTAAATTAATGTGTAGTTTATAATTAAAAATTATATTCGCTATCTCAAATTTATGATTATGAAAAAGTTTTTACTTGCTTCTATATTTATACTTGTGACCTTAATTGGTTCGGCACAAGAGATAAAATATGGTGTTAGAGGAGCACTAAATATTTCGAACCTGGACTTTGATCCAGATTCTACTTTCGAAAACAAACATCGTAACGGTTTTGCTTTTGCAGGCTTTGTTGAGTTTGGTTTTTCTGAAGAGCTATCCTTGCATACAGAATTGCAGTGGTCTGCCGAAGGTGGAAAAGACGAAAGTATTAGAGCAGATTATTTACATTTACCTATTATGCTTAAATTATCTGTATCTGATCGTTTATCCTTTGGTGCTGGACCTCAAATTTCATTAAAAACCTGGAAAAATAATGATGCTTTTTCAACCTTTGCATTTTCTGGTGTGGTTGGGGCAGAATACATGATTACAAGTGAGCTATTTGTAGATGCTAGATTTTCTTACGGTTTAAGCAATATATTAGATGAAGATTTCACAGATGCTGAAGCCAAAAACCATGTTATGCAATTTGGTTTTGGTATTAAGATATAAAAATTACTATCTTATATAATAAAATTGAAAGTCTTGACGAATGTTGAGGCTTTATTTTTTTATAAATTTCAATGTGTTTAGTACTTTATTATTATTTGTAAAACTAATAAAGTAAATACCTGGTTCCATTTCACTTACGGTGATAGTATTTTTATTTAAAATTGAATATTTTATACGCTTACCGTCAATTGAATAGATGGTGTAATTTATTTGCTCAGATATTATTGAGTCATCAATTTCTAAAAACAATTGATTATTTACAGGGTTTTGCGTTATTGAAATTTTAAAATTATTAGCATTGTATTTATCTAATGATAGTGTAGTATCACCAAATATCAATTTAGCTCCTAATAAATCGGTTAAAATTAATGTAGAACCATTATTGATGATTTCAAATTCAAAAAAATTAGAGGTGTTATTACCCAGTATTTCAAAGTATATACCTTCATATGATTCTGTTGCACAACCAGCTAAGGTTTGAACAAACTCACTCGTAGATATGTTGTTAGCACCATTAAAAGTGACATTATAATTTGCAAAGAAACTTTCACACTCGCCGGCGCCATCGGCTTCTGGTATAAATGGTAAGCTGCTAACTGTATTTGTGAAAGTTATGTTGGGAAAGTCGGTTGTTGGAATATCAATTATTGGGTTTCCTGGTATATCAATTTGGTGCAACCACCAAGTAGATATTAGAAGTGTAGTCGGTTGCTCTTTTTTATAAACCAATAGATTTCCGTCTACAGGATTCACCATAGTTAATATCTGATCATTAGCATCTCCAGAAATGGAATATGTGTAAACTGATGAAACTTGATGATAAAGAAACTCATCTAAAAAAAATGCTTCATATTGCGCATGTGGTCTTGTTAAGCAATCCGCAAGCGTTGTTGCAGAGATATCAACTGTAATTTCGTTAGAATTTATAGCATAAATACCGTTAGAAGCATTACAGCCATGTCCCATGCTAAAGTTCAAATAATCCTCAAAAACACCATTCTCAGTATTAGTAAATGTAATTTCAAAAACTTGATTATCATTGAAATAATTTGGAAATGTAATACCGTCTTTTACGATATAATCCAGATACCAAGTGCCAATAAAATCATTTTGGGAAAAGCTAAAGAATGAGAATAAAAAAATAAGAAGAGTTGGTAATACTTTATTCATATCAGTACAGCATTTATTATAAAGTTAATAAAATTAACCATGAATAGTCTCTTTATTACTTAACCCTTTCATTATTTCAGCTTCGTAATCAAGAAGTTGTTGCCACTTTTTGTCTACATTCTCTCGTTCTCCATATTGGCGTGCAAAATTTAGAAACATGGTATAGTGGCTTGCCTCGCTAATCATTAATTTTCTATAGAATTTAGCAAGTTTTTTATCTTCTAATTCTTCAGAAAGTAATCTAAAGCGTTCACAACTTCTGGCTTCAATCAAAGCAGCGTATAAAAGGCGATGCACCAACTGTGTTGTTCTACTACCTCCTTTTGGGAAAAACTTCAGTAATGCAATAACATAATCATCTTTGCGATCTCTGCCTAGTATCCAACCACGTTCTAGAATAAGATCGTGTACCATTTTAAAATGACTCATTTCCTCATTTACGAGCTCTATCATTTCTTCAACAAGTTCAGTGTATTCGGGGAAACTAACGATTAAAGAAATTGCAGTACTAGCGGCTTTTTGTTCACAATAGGCGTGGTCTGTTAAGATGTCTTCAATATTTTTTTCTACAATGTTCACCCATCTTGGGTCTGTAGGTAGTTTTAGTCCTAGCATGTTTAGTTATTTTCTATGCGGTCAACGTTAACAATTCCTTTCTTATTAATAAATAACGAATACAGTGAAGTTCTATCAGTTTCTGGAACAGCGTACATGATGTCTATTTTAATTCTATCAGGAAATGATAAATTATCATCAATTTCAATTGATTTTAAAATTCCAAGTTTATCAAAATCCTTATTGTTAGGCTCAGTAGCAGAATTAAACTCCAAAAGGGTATTGATTTTGTTTTTGTCAAAGTGCTCATTATAAATGCGCTTCCCGTCTTTTTCGACAAGAATATCAAACTTAAAATTTCTATAGTAGGTTTGATAATTTACAGTGCCCTTTATCTCGGTGAAAAGCACAGTATTATCCATGTCAGAGTAGGTTTTTATTTTTACTCTATAACCATTGTACAATAGTGTATCAACCTCACGTTCCACATAATTTGCTGGTTTGTAAATAACCTTCTCAATTTTCACTTCATTTTTAAAATCTTCTATATCTTCTGATAAAGCCTGACCCTGAGTTTTGCGACCTTCACAGCTCGTAAAACCTATAATTAAAATCACTAATAGACCTAATAGTTTTTTCATAATTTTAGATGTCTAAACCAAACGTTTTTTTGAGCAATTCAATATTTGGGTTTTTTTCTTTCAACTTCTCATATTTTTCTTGTGGTGTAAATGCATATTTTTTTGCAATTTCTTCATTTACTGTAACATTGAGATGCAGATCAAAATTTTTAAGTGTCTTGCGTAAATATGCTAATAATGGATATTGGGCGCGTTCTAGTTCTATCTTATTAGTATTATTTGAATAGGTGAGATGAATTGCTGTACCCTTTAGTTTAGGTTGATCCATTTGTAAGATAGAAGCCATTATTTTTTCGCCTTTTTTATCCATAGAAGTTGTATAAGTATTCCAGGCTTCTGTTAGCGCTTTTTGCGTAACAGGTTCTTTTGGCAAATCTTCTTCATCAATGATTACATCTAGTTGACGGATTTGATGCTCTTTTTTCTCTTTGATGCTTTTTAAGGATAAACCAGAGGTAGATTTTTTTACGTTACTGATCGATATTTTTGGAAGCGTTACAGGCTTTGGTTCTACGACAGCTGTAATAGGTGCTTTTTCAACAACTGTATTGCTATCCGTAGTTATCGATTGTTCTACTTGAGTGACTTTTGGTTTTTCAATTGGAATAGGTGTAATACCTTTAGCCTTAAAGTAGGAAGGAGGAATTATGAAATGCTTACTATTTTTTTTTTCTCCATCATAAGTGATAGAGGCTAATTGCATAAGTGTTAGTTCAACAAGAAGGCGTTGATTTTTACTGGCTTTATACTTTAGATCACAGTCGTTTGCGAGTTGAATGCCTTTCATTAAAAACGAATTAGACGTTTTTAGACATTGCTCAACGTACTTTTGCCTGGTTTCTTCACCAACTTCGAGCAATTCAATAGTTGCTTGGTTTTTGCAAACCATTAAATCTCTAAAATGGGATGCTAAGCCAGCTATATAATGATGTCCATCAAACCCCTTAGATAATATAGAATTGAATTGTATTAACAACTCAGGAATTTTATTCTCTAAGATTAGATCTGTACTTTCAAAGTAAGTTTCATAATCAAGAACATTAAGATTTTCTGTGACGGCTTGTCGTGTTAAGTTTTTACCTGAGAAACTTACTACACGGTCAAAAATTGAAAGCGCGTCACGCATTGCACCATCAGCTTTTTGAGCGATAATATGTAAGGCATCGTCTTCAGCAATAATGTCTTGTTCTTTAGCAATATATTTTAGATATTCTTTTGCATCAGAAACGGTAATACGTTTAAAGTCAAATATCTGACAGCGAGATAAAATTGTTGGGATAATTTTATGCTTTTCTGTTGTAGCCAAAATAAATATACAATGTTTCGGTGGTTCTTCTAGGGTCTTTAAAAAGGCATTAAAAGCCGCTTGAGACAACATATGTACCTCGTCAATAATATAGACTTTATATTTACCAACTTGTGGAGGAATTCTAACCTGATCCGTTAAATTTCTTATGTCATCAACTGAATTGTTAGAAGCTGCATCTAGCTCAAAAATATTAAAAGCAAAGTCTTCGTCTTCACTAGTGTTGCCATCACTATTTATCATTTTTGCCAGAATACGTGCACAGGTGGTTTTACCAACACCACGAGGTCCTGTAAATAATAAGGCTTGGGCTAGGTGGTTATTTTCGATGGCGTTAAGTAAAGTATTAGTAATAGCTTGCTGTCCTACAACATCCTTAAAGGTTTGAGGTCTGTATTTACGAGCTGATACTACGAAATGTTCCATTGAAAATTAACTGAATTACAAATTTAAGAATAACCTCTAAATAGCCATTTGCGAAGCTTAAAATTTAATAGGAGTTATTAACAATTTGATTACTTTTGCCTAAAGCAGATTGCCTTATCGATTCTAAATTTATTTAGGGTAGGAAAGTCCGAACACCATAGTGTAATCATAGTGGTTAACAGCCACCAGTTGTAAGGCTAGGAAAAGTGCAACAGAAAGAATGTACAGGTAATGCTGTAGTGAAATCAGGTAAACTCTATGAGGTGCAATGTCATGTAAACTAACGTTTGAGTGTGCACGCGCGATTGTTAGAGGGTAGGCAGCTAAAGTTTGCTGGTAACAGTAAATGTAGATAAATGATAAGGGCTTTTCTTTTTAAGAGTTCATTTCCTAAAAAGAAAATGTACAGAATTCGGCTTATAGATTTGCTTAAATATAAAAACCCTTTACAATTTTAATTGTAAAGGGTTTTATTTATCAATAAAGTTTACCTATTCGTTTGAAGGGTAATAACTCAGATCTGGTCTTATACTAGCTTCTACCTGGTCGTACTTAGTGGTAAGTTTAATAACATTCCAGAATGTAGCTTTTCTTTCGTCCCCCAAGATTTTGTCATTTTCTTCGCCTCCTTGTGCAATAGCTACATCAGAAGTTCCGGCTATAGATACCATAAAATAATTCTCATCACTACCAAATCCGCTATGGTATACTTCATAACCATTTTTAACACCTTTAGTTTCAAACATTTCTTTTACTTTAGCCATCGCTTCCTTCATTTCTTTACCATTTTTAGGTGAGTAATACAGAAAGTGGTACTCTCGTTGGTTTTTATCTTGAGTATTGTAGCCTTCAGGCATATACGATAGTTCTGGCATAAAATGTACAATGGCATCACTATGAGAATCATAGCACTCGTCCATGCCGTCAAACATTTTTTTCATTTCTTCTTCTCCAATCTTTTTTGCTAAAGACTCCATTGGGTTTTTATCTAAATCCGCCATGTTTGTTATCGGACTTACATAAACATAACGACCGTCTTCCACACTTATAGTAGTCCAGGTCATATCTTTAATATCGTTTTCTTCGCATACGGTTTTAAACTTCTTGCTTATTTCTTCATATTTTGGCATCATTTCAAACTTTACGTTGTCTGTGTGTACTACAAACATTGTTGGTTGTTGCTCTTTTTCTTTTTCTTGCGAATAGGAAAAGTTGAACGTAAATACAGCAGTTAATAGAATTAGAATCCCTTTTTTAAAAATTTTCATAATTGTTTGGTTTTGGTTAATAGCTTAATTAACCATATCAAAAATAGAAGTGCATAAAATTGTAGAAATAATGCAGAAAAGTTCTGCGAAGGCTTATAAATTTAGTGAAAATATTTTATTAGGAATTAGCCTACAAACCTGTTAATCAATTTCTTACAAAAAAACTAAAGGCATTTCCGCCATAATTTTTTGAATGCGAATAATGCTCTAAATGACTTAGGTCGGTATGTTTAGAATGTTCAACGATAAGAGTTCCTTCTGTTTCTAGCAGTTCATTTTTAAAGACTAATTCTGGAATTTTTTCAAATAGTTCTAATTCAAAATTATAGGGAGGATCAGCAAAAATGATCGTGTGTTTTTGATTGTAGTTGTCTAAAAATGTAAACACATCGCTTTTAACAGTGCTTATGGGCATTTTAAATGTTTCTGCTGTTTCATTAATAAACTTTACACACCCAAAGTTGGTATCTACAGCTGTGATTTGTTCTACTCCTCTTGATGCGAATTCATAACTTATATTACCTGTACCAGAGAACAAATCAAGAACTGATATCTCATCAAAGTAATATTGATTATTAAGTATATTAAATAAAGCTTCTTTTGCCATATCTGTGGTTGGCCTTACAGGTAGTTTTTTTGGCGCCTGTATTTTTCTGCCTTTATATAAACCAGAAATGATACGCATTAAAAAGAGTTTAAGATTAAATATTGATGATGAAGATTTTTATCTGTAATGGCTTTTGAAAACGTATAGTTAAAATCGTTATCAATGATGTCTACATGTCTTATGTACATATATAGCATTTGATATAACTCATCGTCTTTTTCTATATAACCACTCAATTTAACTTTTACAGTTTCTACATCTAATTTTAACTGCTCAAAAACAAATAAAATATAGTAGATGAAATCTTCTTTACTATGATATTCAAAAATATTAAATAACTGTAGCTGTCCTTTATCCATTACTAAAACTTCTATTGTAGAACTATTAACTTGTGCATAAACTATAGTTTTGTCTTTAATACCTTCTTTCTGTAAAATAGAATCGATTAATAGAGTAGAGGAATGCTTATATGTAAACTCGCCAAAAGTTTCAAAGATATAGTTATTGATATTTACATAAGGTATGTAAACATTGACGCTATCATTAATTAATATTTCGTCGTGAGTAATAAAATCGGTTTTTAAGATTTTAGCGTTAAACTTTAAATAATCTGCTTTATGGTTTTCGTTATATAATGTTTTTGGAATAAGAGTTGACAATTCGTTCTGATGAATAACTATGACGGAGTTAAACTCATTAGAAAAAACTGTATTACTACTCATTTCTTCCTTGAGGCGGTTCAGTGTATTATAAGGTGTAAGTTGTTGCTCAAAAGCGATATGCTTTAGAAACTCAATAGTATTTGTAGTTCTATTTAAAATGCAAAAAGAAAGCCCATTCAAATTTACTTGAATGGACAATGCTTTAATATTATTTTTGGTCAAAACTTACTCTTTTTTTGAATAGTTTTTAGGCCAGTTACCTGTAGTGTTAACTTCTTCTAGTGAGCCCACTTTTAAAGTTGGTCCGTTAACTCCATCTACAGAAACGACTTGTTTTTCTTTTTGAACCAGATATTTGTCTTGGTCGTGTAAAATTATTTCTTTGTCTACAGTGACTTCAAAAACAGATATATCATCTAATCTTGCTGTTTTTAACGAAAATTTAGCCCCTTCTTTACCAACACCAACATTAGCCATATTTTTAAAACGATTATCTCCTTTAAATACAGAATCTTTAACAGTATAATAAGCTAGAGTGTCTATTAAAGTTATGGTTTTCATAGTTTCAACACCACCAAAAGCAAGTGTTCTTTCTTTGTCTAAGACTAAAGTGTCACGTCTTTGGGTAATAGGTACTTTACCATTTTCAACAAAATCTATGAGTTTGGTGAAATCACCAGCATACTGACCATGTACTTCCTTGTAGGCAACTTGTGAGTCCCTTATATCTATTAAACGATCTATAACAACCTCATAACGTTTTACTTTAAGTTGATTAAACTGAATTTCTTTGTAAACCGACATAAACGTTATATAACCTAAGTAAATAATTAATGCCCAAAGTACAAGATGAATAAATGGCTTTATTTTTTTTGGTACAAATTTGTCAATTAACCAAACAATGGCAATGGTTAATAAAATAATAACTACAATTGCTATAATTACTTTCATATTTGAGTTTATTAATTAGGTCTCTCGCAAATCTACAATTTTTTTTTGTTGGTTAAAACTATCTAAATAAAAAATAAAGAAGCTTATTAAATTATCTATTACAAAATACAGAATAATGCTATATTGCTTCATATTTATTTCTGTATGATTACCAATGCTTCTGCATTCTATTCTTTATTAAAATCTAAATTTCCGTTTCAACCAACCTCTAAACAAGATATGGTGTTGATGCAGTTATCAGAATTTATCTTTAATAAGTCATCTAATTCTATTTACTTGCTTAAAGGTTATGCAGGTACAGGTAAAACAAGTATCATTGGCACTATAGTTTCTAACTTATGGCAAGCTAAAAAAAGTGCTGTATTGCTTGCTCCAACTGGAAGAGCTGCTAAAGTAATCTCTAATTATTCAAAGAAAGAGGCTTTTACAATTCATAAAAAGATATATTTCCCAAAAAAAGATAAGGGAGGAGGAGTTAAATTTGTAATGCAGCCTAATAAGCATAAGAATACTATGTTTATTGTAGATGAAGCTTCAATGATACCAGACTTACCATCAGATTCTAAATTATTTGAAAACGGTTCGCTTTTAGATGATTTAATGCAATATGTATATTCTGGCCACAATTGCAAGTTATTACTTATAGGTGATAAAGCACAGTTACCACCTGTAAAGTCAGATATTAGTCCTGCATTAGATAGTAGTAAATTGAGTCTAAACTATAATAAAGATGTTATAGGCTTAGAACTTGATGAAGTGGTTAGACAAGAACAAGACTCGGGCATTTTAGAAAATGCTACAGAACTAAGAGAAGTTTTAAAAACTAGTTTTTATGAGAGTTTTAAGTTTAATGTTAATCCTTACAAGGATATTATTAGGCTGGTTGACGGTTATGAAATTATGGACGCAATAAACGATGCTTATAGTAATGAAGGTTATGAGGAAACTGCCATTATTGTTCGTAGTAATAAGCGTGCCAACCAATATAATAAGCAAATTAGGCAACGTATCTTATTCAATGAAAATGAATTGTCTGCTGGTGATTATTTAATGGTAGTAAAGAATAACTACTTTTGGATTAAACCAACAACAGAAGCGGGCTTTATTGCTAATGGAGATATTATTGAGGTGTTAGAAATATTTAGCATAAAAGAACTTTATGGTTTTAAATTTGCTGAAGTAAAAGTAAAAATGGTTGACTACCCTCGTATGCGACCTTTTGAAACCGTATTGTTACTTAATACGATTGAGGTAGAAAGTGCTTCATTAAGCTATGAAGCATCTAATCAATTATATCAGGAAGTGTCTAAGGATTACGCAGATGAAACTTCAAATTATAAGCGTTTTTTAGGTGTGAAAAACAACCCTTTTTTTAATGCACTACAAGTCAAATTTTCATATGCCATTACATGTCATAAATCTCAAGGTGGACAGTGGAACACCATTTTTGTCGAGCAACCTTATTTGCCCAATGGAATGGATAAAGATTATATAAGATGGCTATATACAGCTGTAACAAGAGCTAAAGAAAAACTATATTTAATAGGCTTTAAGGATGATATGTTTACAGAAAATACTTTAAATTAGGAGCATCATTGTGAAAACAATTTCTGGAATATATTTTGACTAATAAAAAATTAAAATCCAAAACCCGTAAATCATCCTAAAACCGTATTTTTGAGATGGTCATAAATTAAATACATGAAGATTATATCCATGATACCAGCACGTTATAGTGCATCACGTTTTCCAGGAAAGCTCATGCAGAACTTGGCAGGGAAATCTGTTATTCTGAGAACTTATGAGGCTACTGTGGCTACAGAACTTTTTAGTGATGTCTATGTGGTAACGGACAGTGAAATTATTTTTAACGAGATTGTAAATAATGGAGGTAAAGCCATAATGAGCAAAACAGAACATGAATCTGGTAGTGATAGAATAGCTGAGGCTGTTGCGGATGTAGATTGTGATATTGTTGTAAATGTTCAGGGAGATGAGCCTTTTACAGAACGTGAAAGCTTGCAAAAAGTATTGGAAGTGTTTAAGGATGATGTTAATAAATCTATAGATTTAGCATCTTTAATGGTAGAAATTACAGATTGGGAAGAAATCAATAACCCAAATACAGTTAAGGTAATTGTAGACCAAAATAATTTTGCGTTGTATTTTTCACGTAGTCCAATTCCATTTCCAAGAGATAAGGAAGCTGGTGCGCGTTATTTTAAGCATAAAGGGATATATGCCTTTAGAAAAGAAGCTTTATTAGATTTTACTGTACTACGTATGCAATTTATTGAAGCCACAGAGAAAATTGAATGCATCCGTTATTTAGAATATGGTAAACGTATAAAAATGGTAGAAACCCAAGTACAAGGTGTAGAAATAGATACGCCAGAGGATTTAGAACGCGCAAAACGTCTATGGAAGTAGATTACCAAAATATAAAAGTCATTGGCTTTGATGCCGATGATACGCTATGGGTTAATGAAACCTATTTCCGTGAAGCAGAAGAGGAAGCAGGTCGGTTATTATCGCATTATGAAACACCAAATAAAATTGACCAGGAGTTGTTTAAGATGGAAATAAAAAACTTACCAACATATGGGTATGGAGTTAAAGGATTTATATTATCTATGGTAGAGTTGGCAATAGAATTATCTAATGGGAAAGTTTCTAATGAAATTATTGCTAAGATGCTTCAAATAGGTAAGGATATGATTAACAAACCTATAGAATTGCTTGATGGAGTCGAAGAAGTACTTAAAGTCTTGTCAAAAGATTATAGATTAATTGTGGCTACCAAAGGCGATTTATTAGATCAAGAGCGAAAGCTGGAAAAATCGGGTTTATTGCAATATTTTCATCATATTGAAGTGTTAAGTGAAAAGCAAGAAGTCAATTACAATAAGCTTCTAAGGCATTTAGATATAAAACCATCAGAATTTTTAATGGTGGGTAACTCGCTAAAATCTGACATTTTACCTTTGATAAATATTGGGGCAGAGGCTATCCATGTGCCATTTCATACCACTTGGCAACACGAAAAAGTGGCAAAAAATGAAACTAATGGCGCAGAATATAGAACCGTAGAAAATTTAAATGAAATATTAAATTATTTTAAAAGCTAATAAATAAACTAAGTTTTTATTTTTGCTAAAGATTACTGAGTAAATGATATATAAGAATTATCCAATGGTGTCCAGAGTTGTATTTGGACGCGGAAGTTTCAATCAACTAGATGAAATACTTGCAACTAAGCGCAAGAGTCGTAATGCACCATTTATATTTTATGTTGATGATGTTTTTAAAGGCAATCACTGGTTAACTTCAAGAATAACCTTGTCTTACAAGGATAAAATCATTTACGTGCCTACCAAAGAAGAACCGAAAACGTCTCAAATTGACAAATTGGTTGAGGATATAATACTAGAACATAGTGAATTACCATCTGGTATTATTGGTATAGGTGGCGGTATAGTAATGGATATTGCTAAGGCTGTATCTTTAATGTTGACCAATAAAGGTGAATCTAAAGACTATCAAGGATGGGATTTGGTAAAATACCCTGCCATATATCATGTGGGTATACCTACGATTTCTGGTACTGGTGCAGAAGTTTCTCGAACTACAATTTTGACAGGTCCAGAGCGCAAACTAGGAATTAATAGTGATTATACGCCATTTGATCAGGTTATTTTGGATCCGGAGTTGACCAAAGACGTACCTAAAGACCAATGGTTCTATACAGGTATGGATTGTTTTGTGCATTGTATAGAATCGCTTAATGGAACTTTTTTAAATGCATTTAGTCAAAGTTATGGAGAAAAAGCATTTGAACTTTGTAAAGAAATTTTCCTTGAAGATAATTTAACTGAAGAAGATGCTCAAGATAAATTAATGATGGCATCTTGGCATGGAGGAATGAGCATAGCTTATTCTCAAGTAGGTGTTGCGCATGCTATGAGCTATGGGTTGGGTTATTTATTGGGGATTAAACATGGTATTGGTAACTGTATTGTTTTTGATCATTTAGAAGAATATTATCCTGATGGAGTAGCCATGTTTAAGAAGATGAAAACCAAGCATAATATAGAACTACCTCAAGGTCTGTGTGCAGATTTAGACGACTACCAATTTAATGCTATGATAGATGTAGCTCTAAGTTTAGAGCCTTTATGGGAAAATGCCATAGGAAAAAACTGGAAATCTGTAATTACACGTCAAAAATTGCTAGAGCTCTACCAAAAAATGTAAGATGCATTGGTTAGCAAAATTCATTTACTTTAAACTTCTGGGCTGGAAAATTGTTGGAAACACTAATTTTTCAAAAGATACAATTAAAAAAGCAGTAATAATTGCTGTACCGCATACCAGCTGGCACGATTTCTATATAGGTATTTTGCTGAGAAAAGTAACAAGGGTTAAAACTAATTTTGTTGGTAAGAAAGAATTATTTACCTGGCCTTTTGGTTATTATTTCAGGGCAGTAGGAGGAAAGCCGTTAGACCGAACCTCTGGGCAAAATAAAGTAGAAGCTATTGCAAAATTATTTGATAAAGAAGAAGAATTTAGATTAGCTCTGGCACCTGAAGGGACACGCAAAAAAGTAGAGCAATGGAAAACAGGGTTTTATTACATTGCTAAAACTGCTAAAGTACCTATTATTATGTTTGCATTAGATTTTAAGAATAAACAAAATAAGGTGTCCGAACCGTTTTATACAACTGATGATAAAGACGCCGATTTTAGATTTATGAAAGCTTTTTATAAAGGAGTTGAGGGAAAAGTGAAGGCATATAGTTAATTTAACGGGTAGTTTTTTCCTATTTATATAGCAAATTTGGCACAAGAATTGTATTTAATATAATGCAATGAAACATAAAGTAAACTCGTAAGTCCCTAAAAAGAAACATTGCTATTAAAAAAGGCTATCTAAAGTATTAACTAGGTAGCTTTTTTTCTATGTATTTATTTAACAACCCATTAGTTTGTAACCTCAGTTTGTTTTTAAAATATCCTGTTCTACCCAATAATAGTCCCTTAAAACCTAAAGCTTGCTTAGACCAGTTATAGAGATTAAAACTGTCCACATGACTAATAATTAGACCATCTTTAAATTTGAATTTGGCATCAATTTTATTATGTACTTTTCTACCGGTTTTACTGAAGTTATAAAACGCCTCCCAGTGTGCGGAGCCTTCATTTTCGTTAATTTTTATATTTGATGCTTCTACCTTAAAATCTTTCCCCTTTTGCGATTCACATAGCATCTGCCACATTGCTTTAGCCCTGTCTCCTTTTAATACACCAAATGCAGGATCTTCAAAAATAATATCGTCATGATAATAAGAAATCATTGTATTAGCATCTAGATTATTAAATGCTTTATAAAAATTGATAATGACATTCTCCATATTATAATAATTTATAGCTAAATAGGTGTATTGGTATAAAAAGTAGAGGACTTCATGTAAAGAAAGTTTTTTATTCTAAAGTAATTTTATTTCTAAAACCTATATCTGTAAGTTCATCAAATTTAAAATTAAAATACCCAGCTTCATCTTTTTTACCACTGATGTTTGTTTTTGCTCTACCTATTTCAAGACCATCTTTATTATAGGCTTTTGCTATAATATCGCTATCAAAATCTTGGTTGAATATAAGATATATTGTTAGTTTATTATTATTTCCAATAGGTTGACCTTCAATGTTATAAACACCTTTACTTAAGCCTTTTGTTTTTAGCTCTTTTGATAGTGTTATTTCACATTCTAGTGTTTTGTCTACGCCTTCAGATACACCTTCAATAAATTCGGTAGCTGTTTTGCCAACAACTTCTCCACTTTTATTAATACCTTCCTTAGTTTTATCAGCTATTTTATTACAGGATACGAACACTAGGCACATCATGCATAAGATCCATATATTTAATTTCATTAGTTAATGGCTATAATTATATATCATAAAAATACACTAAAAATTGATATGGTTAGCACATTTGGATAACACACAAATATAGAGGCATGCCAAGAGTAATATTAAAAGGGAATGTTATTGCCAATGCCATTGGCAAGTACAAACTTGGATTTGCCTTAGGTGCTGCCAGACGCATTGCTGCTGGTACTGCAATGTATGAAGCACTAGCGGCTAAGATGGCGAAAAGCAATCGATTACCTATGCTTTCAGTAAATGTAGAGCTAATAATTGCAACAATTATACCATTAATGATTGGTACTATGATGGCAAATATTAGTGCAAACCAACCTTTTTTTAGAAAAGCACCAAGCTTTTTTCCGCTGGTGATTCCCATATCTAATAGAAATACAGCTAAAAATCCTTTAAATAGGTCAGTTGTAAATGGTTTAATACCTTGTGCTTGCTCTTCACTTGCCAAAAAACCAACTACCAGACTACCTAATATTAATAATACACTTCCGTTAGTTAAAGCATGCTTGGCAACTTTACTCATGGATATCTTTACCGGGTTGTACTTGTCATAAAAGGATATTAAAAGTAAACCGACGATAATTGATGGTGCTTCCATCAAAGCCATAACAGCGACCATATGACCTCCGAAGGTGATCTGCTCGATTTCTAAAAAAGAAATAGCTGTTACAAATGTTACTGCACTAACTGAGCCGTATGAAGCAGCTATAGCACCTGCATTTGCAACACTAAACTTTCTTCTTAGAATATAATATGAATAAATAGGTACAGCTACAGCTAGCAGAACTCCAAATAAAAGCGACCATAAAATTTCAAAATTTAGGTCGCTATGAGAAAGCTCTTGCCCACCTTTAAATCCTATCGATAATAGAAGATATAAGGAAATAAATTTAGAGGAGTTGGGGGGTATTTCTAAATCACTCTTAAGTTGTACTGCTATAATCCCCAGAAAAAAGAACAGGAGTGCTGGGTTAGTTAAATTATCAACTAACAGATGTAAATCCATACTATTAAAATTCTAGATTATATATTTGGGTTGGTTAGAGATATATATAATGCTCTATTTCTTAATAAATGTAATGTCTAAGGTACCATTAATAACGATTTCGTAGTTTTCGCGTCTCGCAGTATCAATATATTCTTTAGCCACTTCTTTTTCTTTAATCAATTCTTGTATGCGAGCATTCTCGTATGTAATATCACAGTTTTCATCACCTTCGCAAAGACTTAAGCGTTGTAATTTGTGATAGTTTATCTTTTGTTCAATTAATGCATTTATAATATGTGAAGCTTCAGATGGCTTAAACATCCCTTCAACCAGATTAATTTTTTGCTCTGTCTTACTTTTTATTTGCTTTAATGTGTCTTTCATAATTTTTAGATTTAGTAAATGTTTTATGTTTAGTGAGTTTCCATGAGTTTAATAATTGCTATACAAGAAATTATAAAACCACATATAGCTATGTGTTCTATAAATATATTGTCATTCATATAAGAAAGCGTTAGTAAACCCGAAATCCCTAATAAAGTTAACGCTGCCCAAACTTTGCTTCGTAAAGCTGATTGTTTAGAGTTTGTTTTTTTTAATCTTTGGATTGTAGTATTAGATTCTAATCTTGCCATGTTTAAAAACTATTATTAATTATAAAATTTATTCATGATGCAAAGTTGAAACAAAAAATTTATTTATTTTTATATATATTTTTTATCATATGTATAAATATTATTTATGAACTATACTTTACATCAGTTACAGATATTTTTAAAAATTACACGTCTAAAGAGCATTACAAAGGCTTCTGAAGCCTTGTTTTTGAGTCAACCTGCTGTTTCAATTCAATTAAAAAAGTTTCAGGATCAGTTTTCAATTCCACTAACAGAAGTTGTTGGTAGACAGCTTTATGTTACAGATTTTGGTTGGGAAATTGCTGAAGCAGCAGAAAAAATACTTAACGAGGTCCAGGCGATTAATTATAAAACCATGTCGTTTAAAGGTCAGGTTGCAGGACGTTTAAAAATTTCAATTGTTTCTACTGGCAAGTATGTTATGCCTTATTTTTTATCAGACTTTATAAATAAAAATAAAGGGGTAGATTTAGTAATGGATGTCACTAATAAAGGCAGTGTGGTAAATAGTCTGGAGAAAAATGAAGTTGATTTTGCCTTAGTATCCGTTATACCAAATCAATTAAATTTAGAGCGTATTGAGCTTATGGAAAACAAATTGTTTTTGGTAGGAGGTACCAACTTAAAACTAAATAAAAACGCATCTGCCAAGAAGTTATTTGAAACTTTTCCCTTGATTTACAGGGAAGATGGATCTGCAACCAGAAATGCTATGGAAACTTATATTGCAAGTCATAATATTTCTACCAGGAAAAAAATGCAACTCACTTCTAATGAGGCATTAAAACAGGCTGTTGTTGCAGGCTTAGGTTTATCTATAATGCCCTTGATCGGTATTAAAAATGAACTTAAAAATAACGATTTGCAGATCATTCCTTTTAAAGATTTGCCAATAGTGAGTAACTGGAATTTGGTATGGCAAAAATCAAAAAACCTTTCGCCAGTAGCTATGGCTTATTTAGAGTTTTTAAAATTCGAAAAAGATAGAATTATTAAAGAAAGTTTTGATTGGTATGAAGATTATTAAATACGCTTAATCTTATCCACAATCTTACGTATCCCAGAATATACAAAAGCATTTGTTCTGGCATAATAAAACGAAATAAAGCATACAGATGTAAGGAATACTAGGGCACCGATTACGGCCTGCCATGGAGTAAGGGTTTTTCCTATAAGGTGACGCAAACCAATACCAGTAAAACTGCCATAAATAACAATAAAATGGATGACATATATTGACAAGGTTTTTTGTCCTATTCTTAAGATCAAAGACTGTCTAATATATTTTTCCAGAAGATAGAATACCGAAAATAAAACCAAAACATTACCAAGCCTGGTAAATAGATAATTGTAATAAGCAACATCTTTAAAGAGCTCAATGTTGAGTGCAAAGTATAGTCTGTTAAATAACCATGATGATTTAAAAATTAAGAATAAACCACAAATAAAAAATCCAGAAACGATGGCCAATTTAAAACGTGGTCGCTCTAAATACCTATAAAACAATGTAGATATAAACGCTCCAAATGCCATATAGCCAAACCATGGTAAAATGGTAAATATGGAGCCGTTTGTTTTGGTAAAATAATTTGAAAATATTAAGGGTACATTAGGTAGCTCTAAATACCTATATAAGGGTTCGGTTAAAAACACTAACATGCCCAGCATCAACATCACTATTGAAAACACTAAGGTTTTCTTACAAGTCAATTTATAAATAATCACAATAATTATCAAGGATAGACCTATACATTGCAATACATCTACAATTAAAAAACAACTATTGAACCTCCCTGATAACCATCTAAAAATGGGCACTCGCAATAAGTAACCAATACCTATTAGCATAAGACCTCTATTACAACCTTTACGCATGCGCTGCTCTATATTACCATTATTTTTTGCGCGCATCAATAAATAAGAAAAAATAAGTCCCGAAATAGTAAAAAATGTTGGGGCAGTAATTCCTCTAAAGTACTTCCATACCCAAAATGCAGTTTTAGATTCGTCTCTGTAAGATACATCTAACAATGTATCTATAAAATGGCCTTGTAACATCATTAAAATGGCAAAAGCACGAACCGCATCAATAAAATATAGACGTTTTTTACTCAATTTAGAAAATGGGTTGGTACACAAAGGTACTCTTTAGAGTGTAAATATTTAGAAAACGTTGTAATTCTATTTGTAAGTATTGGCACTTGTGTATGTAATAAAACCATAGTATTCTTTAATCTTTCGCACTAAAAAATAGCATTTTATTTATCAAAAATGTTAAAAAACTGACAGTTGTTGTAGGATAAAACCTTCACAATTATTAGCAATTTTTGTTAATAATAACGTCATATAGCTCTAAATCAATGACTTTAATCGAATAAATGATGTTAACTGAGGTTTTTTTAATTATTTGTCAGCGTAATATTACAATTTGTATATCATTTAATTTATTGTGTTATGTATTATTTGTATAAAACAAACAACCTACGATACAGTATGAGCACATATTAAAAATGATAATGCAATTAAACCAAATCGAACCATGACTATTTCAGAAAAATTTAAATTCTCTTTACTTAAAAGTCGCTTAGGCAGACTTATAAGAGATATTGAAGGTAGGCTGGTATTGCTAAAAATGAGATCTCCTAACTCAAAGCATGCCAACCGTAAGACTGTTTATTGTATTTCACCTTACAAAACGGGGACGACTTACTTATCCAGCTCTTTTAATCCAGAAATCTCTCAGCACGAGCCCATTCATTATGCCTCGTATAAAGCTTTAGATAAAGATTTTGACAAGTATTTTACCAAGCGATTGAATTATTTAGACTTAAAATTAGAATGTTCGGGTTCATGGAGTGCTTATATTGACGAATTGGTAAACAATGAAACGGCTAAAGATTTAGAATACATATGTGTTTTAAGATCGCCTTCGTCTTGGATAACTTCTGTGATTAACTATTGGAATAAGGCCAATATGCTAAAATTTCATTTCGATATACCTTTAGAATTCTTCTGGAAAGATAAGGTAGGTGTTGATCTCCGTGCTTTTGACTTTAACGTAGACAGTGAAAAAAATAAAGAAATTATAGATAAACTTATTGCATTCTATTTTGAATTTACTGAAAAAACCAAGCTCTTAAAGAATATCACTTATATACATCTAAAAGATATTTGTCAGAATATGCCTGTGGTAGAAGCTTTAATAGATGAAAAAGCAGCTATTAAAGGAAGCTGGAAAAGAGAAAATAAAAAGAAGCTATTTGTTTATAAAAATGATGCTGTAGATGAAGCATACAATAAACTGACGGCTAGTCTTATAGAGAAAAAAAAAGCAAAGCCAATAGTAACACGACTCGTGTCTTAGTCTCAAAAACAAGTTTAAACAAACATCTAGAATTAGCGATTTAATTTTTTAAATCCGTAATAAAATTACCATAAGTTTCATGGGTTTAGTACATTTATAACCTATGGAATTTCTTGATCAACTACTCAAAGACTTTTCTGCTTTAGCATGGAGTTTTCCATTCATGATATTATTCATTGGTGGAGGCTTATATTTACTTATTCGTTCGCGGTTTTTACCATTTCGATACTTAGGTCATGCTGTTTTTGTACTTCGAGGAAAATATGATGACCCCAATGATCCCGGTCAAATTTCACACTTTCAGGCTTTAACTACTGCCTTGTCGGCAACAGTGGGTATGGGTAATATTGCTGGTGTTGCCGTAGCTATTTCTATTGGAGGGCCTGGTGCTGTCTTTTGGATGTGGATAAGTGCACTTATAGGAATGTCTACCAAGTTTTTCACGTCTACTTTAGCCATTTTATATAGAGGAAAGGATAGTGTTGGCAATATTCAAGGTGGGCCAATGTATTTTATCACCGAAGGTTTAGGTAAGGCCTGGAAACCTCTAGCTGTATTTTTTAGTCTCTGTGGCTTACTTGGTGCTTTGCCTGTATTCAATGTCAATCAATTAACACAAGCTTTAAATGATATTTTATTAACGCCTAATGGCATAGAAGTCAGTTTTACATCTAATTTATACATAGGTATTGTGTTGGTTAGTATAACAGCCTTAGTCATTATAGGAGGCATAAAACGCATAGGTAATGTGGCATCGCGCTTAGTACCTGGTATGGTTGTATTGTACTTTATTTTGGTTACTATAATTTTGGTTGCTCACAGTGATGTCTTAATGTATTATTTAAAACTCATCATTACAGATGCATTTGCAGGGAATTACTATCCAAAAAACGATACTGTTTTTGGTGGCGTATTGGGGGCTTTGATTTTGCACGGTGTAAAACGTGGGGCGTTTTCAAATGAAGCAGGCATCGGCACAGCACCTATGGCACATGGAGCTGCAAAAACTGATGAACCTGTAAGAGAAGGCTTAGTAGCAATGCTGGGACCTGCTATAGATACGCTTATCGTTTGTACATTGACCGCATTGGCCATTTTGGTTACAGGTGTTTGGGAAACCACTTCAGATAATGGTGTGAGTCTTACAGCTTCCGCATTCGCAAGTGTTATGCCTACCTATGGTAAATATGCTCTACTGATTTGTATAGCTGTATTTAGTATGAGTTCTTTGTTCTCATATTCGTATTATGGTACAAAATGTATGGCATTTCTCTTTGGAGCCGATAAAAAGCATTACTATAATTACTTTTATATTTTAAGTATTTTGCTTGGTGCCACTACAAGTTTAAGTATGATGATTAATCTCATTGATGGCGTATTTGCCTTAATGGCCATTCCAACGATGATGGCTACAATACTTTTAGCACCAAAAGTGATTACCGAATCAAAAAAATATTTTGCTAAATTGAAATCAAATACATTATAGATGAGCAACTATCACATCAAACAGTTTGAAGAGTACTTTCAGGTTTATAAAAAATCGATTAACCAACCCGAACAATTTTGGGAAGAAATTGCCGAAGAGCATTTCTATTGGAGAAAAAAATGGGATAAGGTTTTAAGCTGGGATTTTAGAAAACCCGAAGTCAAATGGTTTGAAGGTGCACAACTTAATATTACTGAGAATTGTTTGGATCGGCATTTAAGAACCCGAGGTGAAAAAACTGCCATTTTATTTGAGCCCAATAATCCAGAAGAAAAAGCAGAGCACATAAGTTATAAGCAACTGCATGAGCGTGTTTGTAAGTTTGCCAATGTACTGAAGGAGAAAGGCATAAATAAAGGAGATCGTGTTTGTATCTATTTGCCTATGATTCCTGAGTTGGCTGTTTCAGTTTTGGCTTGCGCAAGAATAGGAGCTATACATTCTGTGGTATTTGCAGGGTTTTCATCTACAGCATTATCAACTCGAATTAATGATTGCGATGCCAAAATGGTAATCACTTCCGATGGGTCTTATCGTGGTGCAAAAACCTTGGATTTAAAAGGTATTGTAGATGAAGCATTAGAAAATTGTGATGGTGTTGCTTCCGTTTTGGTAGCAAAACGTATTAATTCTGAAGTATTTATGAAAGCGGGTCGCGATTATTGGTTACAACCTTTATTAGATGAAGCCTATCAAGATTGCAATGCAGAAATTATGAATGCCGAAGACCCACTTTTTATTTTGTATACTTCGGGTTCTACTGGCATGCCCAAAGGGATGATGCATACCACAGCAGGTTATATGGTCTATACGGCTTACACATTTAAAAATGTATTCGATTATAGAGAAGATGATGTGTATTGGTGTACGGCAGATATTGGTTGGATCACGGGTCACAGTTATATCGTTTACGGACCACTGGCTAATGGAGCTACAACTGTAATGTTCGAAGGAGTACCAAGTTATCCCGATTTTGGACGTTTTTGGGAAATCGTAGAAAAGCATAAAATCACACAGTTTTACACGGCACCAACGGCAATTAGAGCCTTGGCCAAACAAGGCACCGAATTTGTAGATACGTACGATCTATCCTCATTAAAGGTTTTAGGCACTGTAGGCGAACCTATAAATGAAGAAGCCTGGCATTGGTACAATGATAACGTAGGGAAGAAGAAGAGCCCAATTGTAGATACCTGGTGGCAAACAGAAACCGGCGGCATTATGATTACGCCTATACCGTTTTCCACACCAACAAAACCGACCTATGCAACGCTACCGTTTATTGGTATTCAACCAGCACTTATGGATGATGATGGGCAAGAGATAAAAGGCAATCAGGTTGATGGGCGCTTGTGTATTAAATTTCCATGGCCTTCTATAGCACGAACCATATGGGGCAATCACCAACGCTATAAAGACACCTATTTCTCGGCATTTGATAATATGTATTTTACAGGTGATGGAGCATTGCGAGACGAAGTCGGGTATTACAGAATTACAGGTCGGGTAGATGATGTCATCATTGTTTCGGGTCATAACTTAGGAACCGCACCTATAGAAGATGCCATTAATGAGCATCAAGCCGTTGCAGAGTCTGCGATTGTTGGCTTTCCGCACGATGTTAAAGGCAATGCCATGTATGGCTATATTACATTAAAAGACGCTGGTGAAACCAGAGACCATGATAATGTACGCAAAGAGATTAACCAATTGATTACTGATCGTATAGGACCCATAGCCAAACTCGATAAAATTCAATTTACAGATGGGCTACCAAAAACCCGAAGCGGTAAAATAATGCGTCGTATTCTTAGAAAAATTGCCTGTAATGAAACCGATCAGCTTGGAGATACCAGTACATTATTGAATCCTGAAGTTGTTCAGAGTATTATTGATCATAAGTTGTGAAATTTTAAAATGAAGTCGTCATTGCGAGAAGCGAAGAATGAGTGACGAAGCAATATCTTCAAAGTATTGTAATCAATTGACAGCTTAATCATTCCTCAAACCACCATCACACTTGAAATTCCGACAGCGTCGGAAGCAACGATTTTAAGAAATAATGAGCCACTTACAAATTTTTGAAAACGACACAAGGATTGAAGTCTACAGTTGAAAACAATTCTAAAACATTAATGCATTAGCGAATGGTACCTTGGTAATTTCCTAAAAATCGTTTTGAATTTTTACTTCGTTTTGTTTCAAGACAAAATGAAGGTACAAAACAAAAGATTACTTCGTCTCTTGTCCTCGTAATGACATAAACTTTTTATCTTCGCCAAAACAAAAGTAACTCAATGCTCAAAGCTGTTTTATTTGATATGGATGGTGTTATTGTAGACACCGAGCCACTACACCGAAAAGCTTATTTTAAGATGTTTTCTGATGTAAATATTACTGTAGATGAAGCCTTATACGCCTCTTTTACAGGGCAATCTACCATTACTATTTGTAGACGTATTGTAAGCCATTTTCATTTGAGTTACACACCAGAATATCTGGTAAAACAAAAGCGCCTGCATTTTAAATACCTGTTTGAAAACGATACGGACTTACAGTTAATCGATGGTGTCTTAGACCTCATAAAAGACTACCACAGCAATGGCTTAAAGTTGGTCGTCGCCTCATCGGCATCCATGATTAACATTAACCGTATTTTTGAGCGCTTTGATCTCAATCCCTATTTTATGGGGAAGTTTAGTGGAGCTGATCTTAAACAATCCAAACCACATCCCGAGATTTTTGAAAAAGCCGCAGCACATACAGGCTTTTCTAAAACCGAATGTATGGTGATCGAAGATTCTACCAATGGTATTTTAGCCTCACATCGTGCTGGTGTGTTTTGTGTAGGCTTTAAAAGCCCACATTCTTCTGGACAGGATTATTCTAAAGCTAATATGGTGATTACTGATTATAAGGCTATTCGTTTTAAAGAGGCTTTGTATTTGGTTTGAGGTTAGTGGTGGTTTATCAATGCTGATAACATCGACCATTTGCGTTTTTTGTTTTTCGTTTGCATCGTTTACCTGCTTTTGTCTTTCCGGTGCATTGACTTGCGACTACTTTTTTTGAAGTAGTAGTTTTGTTTTCTTTTTTTGAAGTTAGAGACGTAGCATTTGATTTCTTTTTTGTGTTATTCGCTGTAGGTTTACATACTTTACAAGCGCTATAGCCCAATGCTTTTGCTTCATCTAATTTGATTTCCTTTTTTGAGTATTTGAGATAACGACAACTATTTTTATGATATTTCTCACCAGTTTTAGTTGTGTAAACAGTTTGCGCTGATATAGAGTATCCTATGGATAATGTTATAAAAAGAACAACTATTTTAAGCGATTTCATTGTTTAGACTTTTTCTTTTTTAGGTCTCTCCATTCCCAAGGGGCCATAGCGTTTTTATCTTGCCAAAGTCCTAATTTGTTCCTTCTGGCATTATCCTCTAAAGCTTGTAAAACGGAATCTTTGGAATATTTTTTATAATGCCAAGCTAAGCCGTTTTTTACAAGCTCATGGCATAGGCTTAAAGAATCATCATAGATAACATTACTGATATAGCGTCTATATCGATCTTTTTTTAATACGTTTAGCTTTACAGTTTTACTAAAAATAGCATTAGATACAAATTGTTTTGCTATAGTGGAAAAGGGCTGTTTACGCTCTGGGCAATCGATATTGGCTAATCTTACTTTTATTAAAGTAGAATCTTTGGTTAGTAGTTTAAAAGTATCACCATCTGTTATAGCTACAACTTTGCCAATGATAGTTTCTTTTTTATCCAGTTCTGAATTATTACTAAATGCGACTATTATTAAAAATAAGAAAACTAACCAATATTTATACATACCATTACTCTACAGGAACTCGTATTTGAGTTTCATTAATATTCATTCTTGTTTTTTGTAAAGTTACGTATTCTAATTTGTCTCAGTTTTTATTACTCTTTCAGTATATAATCCTTGATGATTTTATCCATGTTTGCAGGCAAAATAGCAGTTTTAATTTCAAAATCTTTAACATTCATTTTTGTTAGCCAATCTTTCCAGTATTGAAAAATAACATCTTGTTCGTAAGGGTTTTTAGGATCAGGGTTGATTCCTAAAACCAAAACTTCTAATTCTTTCAAGTTGCTTTTAGTAGATATAAATCCAAAGTCTAGATCTTGTATTTTATCTTTCCAATCAGGTTTATTTAGCTTAAAATTTCTAATATCTTGTGGAGTTAAATATGAAGTAAGGTTATCCTCTTTTAGTTTTGCGTCCTTGTGGTATAGATAACCATCTGTTAATATAACTAGAATGTTGCGATGCTCATCTTGTAAACAGAAATCTTCCACTTTTGTTTTAAAAAATCCCCATATATCAGAACCAACATAATTGTTATCTTCAATTGCGGATCTATAAATCTGCTTTGAAATGCTATCATATAATGCTGAGGTTTTCATTATTACTTCTCGCTTAGCATTATTTTTTGTAAATGTGATATTTAAGGAATTAATCTTTTCGTTGAGATTACTGTCAGATGGTTCAGGATCTATATAAAGTTGAATATGATCATTGATTTTTATACTCCTTTTGTTTCTAACATGCCATTCAAAGCTTTTAGCAATAGAATGGATGTAACCTAAATCTCTTTCAAAATACTCCATAGCTGGATTGGGATATTTTTTTGGATTTATTCTATCTGATAAATCGATTAGAATACTAATATTTAGGTTAGGTCTATTAGGTGAGAGTTTTATTGTTTCTTCTTCTACTGTTATTGATTTACTCTTAGTTTCTTCACAAGAGGTGAGTATTAAAGTTAATGATAGTAATAAGCGAAAATGTTTCATAATTTTTAATTTACAAGTTTGTATAATCTGCCTTCGTAATCTTCATTATCAATATTATGTTCTTGTAAATGTTTGAGTTCAACTTCTTGACATTTAGAAAGCAATTCTTCTCGCCTTTTTAATGCATCAAAATTATCAGTAATAGCTAAAAACCATCCTTTTACATATTCTGCATGGTAGGTTAAGTAATGTTTATTTGAGAATACAAAACCATCAATTGTTCTTTGTAAATCATTAATTTTCCCCTCTATGCCTGATATTTCCTCTTTTATTGGATTTAGTTTTTGAATTATTTTTGAAATATTAGATTGGCAATTGATAATATCTTCACGTTTGGTTTTTATAAAGGACTTTATTTTGTCAAAATTATCATACTCTTTCATAATAAAGTCAAATACTAATCCCCAGATTATATAAACAATAAATCCTGCAAAAATAATTCCCCAAAACTCTACAGATGAAAATGCTATAGATAAATCAAAAGCTGGCGAGTCAGGTGTTTTTTGAATCTCATAAATTTTCTTTTCTATTTGATATGCTAGAATTGCGTCAAATATAAATGTGACAATAAATAGCGTAGCAATTTTAAAATAAGAAAGCCAATTTTTATGCTTCTGAAACATATGAATTAAGTAGCCTAACCCCATAAAAGCAAATGGGATTGTTGCAACAAATACACCTTCTAGCCAACCATCTTGGATTGCCTTTGAAAGTGCATGCCCATCAAATATAGCAGATGTTAATTCCTCGGTGTCGAAATTCTTAAAGAAAGCAGAGAATGATGCAGATATATAAAATACTAATAGGTAAAATGTAATTGGTACTAGTACTATTAGACCTAAATAAAATTGTGCTTTTGGTTTTTTGTCAACTTCAAGTCCATATTTTTCTGGATCTCTTTTTACTTCTACCATATCATTTTTAAGTGATATTATTTTCTTTTCTTTTTCTGCTATCGATTCTTCGAATAGTGCTAGAGCAGTTTTGCGTTTTTTTAGTTCTATTTCTTGCTTTCCTTTTTCTTCTACATATGGCGCTTTTAATTCATTCTGAAGTTTTTCATTTTCTCTACACTTACCTTTGTAATCCATATATACATTTTGAAGACATGCCTTAAAGACTCTATGATTGCCTTCGGCTTGTTTAGACGATCCATACCCACTTTCAAAAAAAGTGAGTTTTATCTTTTTGATATCTTCTTCAGACTCTTTTTCAACATTTTGTTGCTCTTTATTTTTGAGTTTAAAGATTTTTTTTAGTGGACTCATACACTATTCTTTTAAGAGTTCAATTAGTTTTTCCTTTGGTAATTTTTCCTCAGCATTATCTAAAAGGAATTGACATAATTCCTCTATGTTTTCTTCGATAAAACCAAATTTTAGACAATACTTTTTAAGTGTAACTCTTTCGTCATCTGTTACAACACTATCTGCCCAAATCATAAGTGCTAAATCATATAGGTATTCTATTTTTTCTTCAAGAGTTTCAGGTATACTTGGCTTATGAGAAGGGTTTAGAAGTATATTATCTAATTGTTCTTTGGTAACACCACGTTCTTGTGCAAACCTATAAAGCATCTGCATTTCTAAAACATCAAAATTGTCATCTGAAAATGCAATTAAATAGAGTCTCAAAAAATGACTTTTTAATTCAGTAGATATCATATGTATTTAATTTGATAAGTTTTCGCAAGCAATATTATCATTGTCTGCATCTAGATTTTCGTAGCAATCTCTATCACTATCAAATACTGATTGAGCTTCTGATTGGTTTGCAAAATCAGAGCATGTTTTGCTGCTACACTTAGAATCCTCAGTACATGAAATAAAAACAAAGAACATTACTATTAATATGGCACTAAGACATCCTCCTTTATCTTTTTTATTGTAAAGTTTCTTACTTCTAGAATTAACATAATGCCCTTGTACATATGTCCCATCTTTTTTATAATAACCTTTTCGATAACCCATATATTTAAATTTTGATTAGTAATAGTATTGTTGTAAGACTCATAGCTATTAACAATAAAACAGAGCACCCGCTCTTAGACGATTTAGAAAATGTTTTTCTGTAACTTAGACCTGGAATGCCAGTTCTGATGGAATAACCTTTTGAGCTTAAAGAACCTCTCTTAGTTTTATAATTTGGTGTGATGCCAGATTTACTGATGTTAATGCCAAACCGCTTACCAAGTCTTATTCGTTTTTGAAATCTGAAGCCCATAGTTGTGTAATTTATTCTATGGTAGATCCATCTTCAAAAATGATCTTCTCAGGTCTCCAGACAATTTTTAAGTCTTTTAAACTTTTGTCCCTTAGCGATTTATCCTCTTCAATGTATTGATTGTATTCAGTTGTCGCATCATATTTTGCTTGCTTTTCGGGTTTGATAGACTGATCATATACAAATTTTAATGTTTGTATTTCTTCATCAAAGATGTTGTTAAATGTGATACTCCCCTTTACGGCTCTTATTGTTTTTGTTGACTTATTATGTATAATAAATTTGTAAGTAATAAACTCTTGATAGTCATATTCGACAAAATCCTTATTTATACAAGAGACTTGAACAATCTCTAATAACTTCTCTACGTTTTGCATTTTGATCTTAATTATTTGTTTTCCTTATTCAAACATAAACCCATTAAAAAACAAAGCCTTACGGAATTCCGTAAGGCTTTGTTTTTTTTTAAGATTGAGAATACTTAATTAGGTTCAAACTTTATTTTTGATCCCAACCAGTAACTATTCCATTCTCAATGAAAATTTTTAAAGCATATCGATTATTTCCTGTTTTATGATATTTCCAAGTTTCTTTTTTCTTTGTTTTTAATACTTGTTCACTAACACCTTTTGGCTTTCCTAAAGAATCTATGAGTTGCCCTTTAGTTTGTCCTTGCCAAAAAGAGCCTATCATTAATTTTTGTACAAGATTTTCATCATTATACTTTTCCATTAGACGTTTTCTTTTATTCTCGTTAGAGATATAGGTAAAAATAAAGATGACACTTATAAAAAATATTATCCAGAGATACCAAGGCATATTTCAATTGTTTTAATTTTATTCAAAAGGTGTTTAATTTTTGCATCCATCTTTATCACATGTGATTCGTTCATTAGAACTTACCCAATGACTGGCTGAAGTATCAAAACCGCATCCAGTTTCTCCACCTTTATAACCTTTGTGTACTTCTCCTGTTTCTGTGTTTTTAACTGCCATAATTTTATTTTTTAATTATTTGTATCGTTACAAAGAAAATTATATTTGCATAAAATATCTTTCTCTATTAGTTCTCTTTCTTCTTCTGATTCATTTAAATGAATTGAAATACAATTAGCTTCATTTTCGTCAAAACAATCTTGTTTATGATGATTGTCAAATCTTGTTGATAAGTCTTCTGTTATACCAAGGTATATGTGTGTATGATTTTTGTTTTCTCTTCTACTTATATAATATATACCTCCAAGTTGTTTAAAATTTGTGTCTATTGAATAGATGCTAAATTCATAAGTTTTACTAGAACACCCGTCTAATATTATTGTTCCTAATTTTGCCATAATTTTAGTCTTATAAGATTTATAATATCCAAATCTAAATCCATAGCATAACTATTCCTTACGGTATACCATAGTCAATTAAAATTTTTATAAAATGGTTTAGATTAAACCTCTGTCAATGGCGATAGCAACAAGTTGTTCTGAAGTATGCGCATCAAAAAGAACTTTGAGTTTATTGATACGTTTTTCAATACTACTGAGGCTACGTGCAGGGAAATCTTTTTCTTGGAAGTAATTGGCAATTTGCTCTCTTTTTAAGCCTTTGGCTAAGAGTTGTAATAATAACTCGTCATATTGATCGGTCTGTGAGATATCATCGACATTACGAAGTAATTGTGCTATGCTAGGCGAACAATACATTTTATCTTCGAGAATAGTATGAATTGCTTTTTTCAATTCTATAGATTCTTCACGTCCTTTTTCAACATATGCATTTATATCATAAGTATCTATAAGATTCTTGATCTTACCTATACGATGCTCCACAGAAAATACAACAATCTTTAAGTTGGGCTGAATGGTTTTAACAGCTTCTATTAAAGCTTCACCTGATTTTAATGTTCTTTCTCTATGATCTGCTTTAAAAGATAAATCTGTTATTAAAAGGTCAAAAGGTTGATCTGTTCGAAAGGCAGCTTTAAGTTTAAGAAGTGCATCGTCGCAGTATTGCGTTGTGGCAATATTTGGGATGTTTAACTCATTTAATGTACGTTCTACACCTTTATTAATTGTATTCTGATCTTCAGCAATTAAAACGTTTTGAAACATAAGAAGTATTTAGTTATTAAACTTTAAAGTGGCTTTAAAACCATTTCCTTTTGAAGTTATGAAATTAAATGTTCCTTGAATATTTTTAATACGGGATTCCACATTTGCCAGACCGTTAAGCTTCTTTTCTTCTGGAGAGAAACCCACGCCATCATCTACATAACGAATTTCTTTTTTCTTATTATGATTCTTAAATACAACACTAACCACTTTGGCTTTACTGTGTTTTTTCATGTTTACAAGCAGCTCTTGTAGGCATCTATAGATGACTACTTTTTTATGTTCAGATACGTTTTGCCAATCTATTGCATTGATATTATTGGTAACCACTTTTGTGTCTTTTTTGTTGTGCTGCATCAAAAGATGTTTAATGCTCTCTGAAAAGTTAACCAAATCTATACTTCCGGTTTCTGTTGAGATATCTCTTGTACGCATATAGATATCTTCGATATTGTCTAAAAGCAGTGATTTTTTAGTTTGGGTAACTTCTATATCATTTTCTACAAAATTCATAAGGTCAGACATGTCATTAGCCAATTCATCATGTACCTTTTTAGATAATTCTGTTTCTTTTTGGTAAGCCTCTTTAATTTTGTCTTTTTTGTGTTTGGATTTCAGAACAAAATATAAGAATAAAGATAGTATTAGTATAAATAAAGCTATTAAAAAAGCAATGATAGTTTTAGATTCTTGTTGCTCTTTTTCTAACTCACTTTCTAATGCTTTTCTTTTAAATTCTGAATAATCATATTTGACTAGCATAAACCTACTTAACTCTTGTTTCTCTACTTTAGATATGCTGTCACTCAAAAGCTTAAATTGATCAACAAATTCGTGCCTTTTTAAATCAACTAACAAGCTTAGAGCATCTAATCTATAAGATGATGAATTAAGTTCATTAGCTAACTCATAATTCTTTAATGCATATTCAATAGCTTGGACAGTATCATTAACGTTATGAAAGTATTTTGCTAAATGATTATAACTGGTATAAACTTTAATTTTTTCTTGTTTAAATTTTCTTATGCTCAAAGCTTTCTGCATTAAAGTTAGCCCTTTCACCTTATCTATTTTCGAATAAGTATAGCCTAAGTTATCGTAAATAGTAGCCTTCAAAAGAGTATCTTTTGTTCTAGGAAGAAGTGCATAAGCTTTTAAAAGCTCATCCTTAGCATTGTTATATTCATTATGATTTTTAAATACAAGTGACAGATTATTATAAACTTTAATTGTATCTTCAATTGATTCCGCAAACTCTATGGTTTTATTATATAGTTCAATCGCTTTAATTTTGTCGAATTTTTCTATATAAATTAAACCTAAGAGATTGTAAAAACTTTTTTTTATTGATATAGTATAGGGTGTTATATTCATTTCGTGAATATGGTTTAAACCTTTAACTGCAGTTTTTTCACTTTCTTCATAAGCACCTTTTTTATATTCGATACTTGATTGATAATAAAGTAAATTAATAGCCGCATTATATTTTTTTTGATTAATGGCCTTTTTATAACTAGAGTTAAAATATTCAAACGCTTTGAATAAGTCATCTGATTTTTCTGGTTTTAGTGCTAAGCTACTATAATGACTTAAGCTATCAATATAAGTTTGAGAGTTAAGGTCACTACAGACCAAACCATATGAAGAGAAAATCAGATATAAAAAGAGGAATGAAGTTTTGATTGGTTTCATTCCTCTAAAATAATAACTAATTTTTATTAACCACCTGTTCCACCTGGTGGATCATTTGGATCCGGGTCTGGTGGAGGTGGTGGAGGTGGAATTTCTTCACCTTCACCACAGCAGGCTAGCGGTGCAACTTCGTCGGTTAAACTCTCAGGATTGCATGAACTAAAGTTTAATGCAATCAAAAAGATACCGAGTAGATAAATTACTCTTTTCATAATTTAAAATTTTGGCAAAAAGGTTGCTGTCCGAAGTATTTCAGATAAGTTTTTGTGCAACCCTTTTGGGTTAAACATTCGTTTCGTTTTGGGAAGTAGAAAGACGTATCGTAATATTTGATAGAAGCTTCCCAGACAACTACTTTGATATCACTTTTACGGTTTTCCGTAGCAATCAATTTTGTACATTAGTTATGTTAGCAAGGCATAACTAGAATTGATTCTAAAGCGAATTAAATGAAGAATTGAAAAATTATTATTGACAGACTAATGACATCTTTTTGATATCTGATTTTTTAATTTTTAAACACTTAATTTTCAAGGATTTAATTAAAATTAAATAATATGGAGGAATTAAATAAAGAAGAACAAATCAAAGGTTTAATGTTGCTTGTATTTGATAAAGCGAAAAGGAAATCAAAAAAAAATAGAGCTTACGGATTGTCTAAATTCCTCGAACCAATCGTTAACATAGACCAAAGAACTTTAACTCGATATTATAATGGATATATACTGAATCGAGAAAAAGATAGGAGAGAACCATATAATTATAATTTAGATTCATTAAGCATATATATGGGCTTTAACGATTTTGTAGCATATTGTTCGAACTCAGAGAATCTAAAAGGTAAAATTATTCTTATCGAAAAGAACAATGAACTAGAAAAGAAATTAGATAAAATAAAAAAGGTAGCTTCTCTAAGCTGTTTGATATTATTAATTGTTGCAGTTTTATTTATTCTTAAATATTATAAAAAAAATTGCATGATATGGGTTGATAATCATTACGAAAAAATAAGATGTTCTGGTTTGGATAATGAGAAGAAATTAGATGAAGCTGTATTAAAAGGGTTTATAAAAATAGAGGTATGTAAAGATTCAATATTCTTCATTGGTGATGAACCTATAATACATTACACAAGGCATAATAATAAAATTGATTTTTTTACAGACGCAGGTGAACACCCTATTTATGAAGGGATATATACAAACCCTATAACGAGAACTATAATAAACTCTAGGGTAAAATCCTGTGATTCTTTGCTAAGTGATTAAAAAAGGTTCTTACCCCTCAAAATCAAAATCCTCACCACCATTACCGCGACCATTACGCTGGCGTTTCTTCTTTTGGTTAAAGCGGTAGGTAAAAGCTAAATTATAGGAGCGCACACGCCATTGAAACTCACTGTAGTTATCAAAGGTATCTGTAAAATTATCACTACGGCGTTTGCGGGAATTAAACAGGTCTCTAATGTTAAACGCTATAGAGGCTTTATCGTTAAACAGATCCTTGCTAAACGCTAAGTCTGTTGAGAAAATCCCCTGGCTTTTACTTTGGGCAGTTTCTCTTGGGCCTCGGTAAAACAATCGGGTTTGCCAATCAATATCACCAGGTAAGGTGTATTTATTGTTAAGGCGTATAAACCAGCTGAGGTTATCGGCATCAAAGTTTTGCCCTTCAAAATCTCCACGTGTACTGGAGTTAAAGAGGTTAAAATTACCATTGAGGTTCCATTTGCGTGTTGGTCGGTAGGTGAGGGTAAACTCCATACCAAAACGGTCATTGGTCGCTAAGTTAATCGGTGTACGTCGTATCACTGGCACCAAATCAAAATCTTCATTGAGCTGGTCAAAATTAGGATCGTTAATATTTACCGTTTGGTTGGTTTCAAAAATATAGAAGTTATCGGTTTCTAAAGCCACAAAGTTAAAGGCGTCCTTAGCGCGTTGAAAGTATACAGAGCTCGTTAGCGATAGCTTGCTAAACTTTTTAAAGTAGCCAATATCAAAAGCATTAGAGGTACTTGGGTCTAAATCGGGATTTCCCTGAAATAGGTTGGTGGCACTACTTCGGGATGGAAAGGGATTGATAAAGCGTGAGCGTGGTCGTCTTACACGTCTGTTATAACCTATGGTAATATTTTCGTCCTCAGAGAGTTCAAAGGCTAAATTCACCGTAGGGAATAACTGGTGGTATTCTTTTTTGTCAAAATCGCCACTGGTCACCTGATCGATTGTAATACGTGTACCTTCGTAACGTAAGCCTAGTAAATACGAAAACTTTTCACCAATCTTATCGCCATACTGCCCATAAAACGCATTCACTTGCTGTTTAAAGTCCAGAGAATTACTAAGGTCGGTATTGACCTCAAAGGTATTGCCCTGATCTAAACTTGTTTCTACCAAATAGTCGGTGAGTAAATCAAAAAACTCACCACGATAACCTGCTTCAAACTGCCCAGTTTCATTGATGGGTTGTACATAATCTGCCTGCAGTAATAAGCGGTTTTGGTTTTCGTCGGTTTCTACATTTTCTACATCAAAACCATTTTGGTTAATTCTGGAGCGTTCTAATTCGTCACTGTCTTCGTACTGAAAATCGAGGGTTAACTTATGTTGACTATCACCATTAAACTGCTTGTCGTAGCTTAAAGCATATTGCACGGTTTTATCGTCTTCAAACTCTGGGTCTCTTCGGATGGTGGTATTGAGAAGGGTATTGTTGGCATCAAACTCCAGCGTACGGTTAAAAGTGTTACGTTCATTATCACTATCTCTATACACCAAGGTTGCGGTTAAGGAGCTTGTGTCATTAATATACCATTCAATACCTGTATTGGTACTATAGCCTTTTCTAACGCGATCAAACTCACGATCTTCCTCTAAAAAGGTGCTGGGTTCATCACCATTGAAGAACTCAGTTTCATTAAGTGCATTTCCTGGAGATTCTCTGTAGTTGTAATTTGTGGTATTAAAGAGGTTAATATCTCCGGTTCTGTAATTGATATTTCCTGAGATTCCGGCTTGCCATGGATAACCTCCATTAAGGGTTATAGCCCCATTAAGCCCTTGCAGTTTACTGCGTCTTAATATAATGTTTAAGATACCTGCAGAGCCTTCAGCATCGTATCGTGCCGATGGTGAGGTAATAACCTCAACACGTTCTATGGCTTCGGCAGGTAATTGACGTAAGGCATCCGTAGAATTCAGCCCTACTAATCCTGAAGGTTTCCCGTTAATTAAAATCCTAACATCGTCATTACCTCTTAACGATACGACACCTTCTACATCTACCGAAACTGATGGAACGTTATCCAGAACATCACTTACCGTACCACCACTTACGGTTAAATCCTTACCCACATTATAGATTTTTTTATCGAGCTTTAGTTCTACAGTGGTGAGCTCGGCAATAATTTCTACTTCACCAAGAGATTCTACATCGAGTGCTAAACTAACCGTACCTAGATTAAGCGATTGGGTTAGGGTTTTATTTAAGTATTCTTTGGTTTTGTAGGAAATGTATTCTACGTAAATATGATAGGTCCCAGCGGCGACATGGACACTAAATTTACCTTTACTATCTGTAATTCCACCAGTTACTATACTATTGTCTGTTGTAGTTTTAAAGGTTATAGTTGCATATTCCAGAGGAATGTTTGTGCCATCTTCAACAACAGTACCTTCTATTTTAACTTGCTTTTGGGCAGAGGCTATAGAAATTGAGAAACATATAAAGAGTAGGGTAAATAGATTTAATTTCATTACAAGTAATTGTGCTTAATGACTTTTAGACGCACAAAAATAGATTTACTTGTGTTGTATATGGTTAATCTTATGTTAAAGCAAAATCTATATCATCTTTATGCTAACTGTTGACTAGCCTTTGTCTTTATTCTTTTTTTTGCGTTTTTTCTTTTTCTTGTTTTTTTTCTTCACTTCACTTTCATCAAACTTACCAGTTGCCAGATCCTTTATCTTAATCATGTCGTTTTCTGAAATAAGTTCTTCGAGCTCAACAAAATGCGTGTCTACGAGTTTTTTTATAGCATCCTTACGGTCTATACTATGCTCATATCGGGTTTTTAAAATGCCGATCTTTGCCTCATAAAAACTATCAAGGGATTGCTTAATGATTTCTTTTTGAAACTCATCAGCTTCTAGTGTAGTTAAAAAATTAGCGATATACTCTTTTCTTCGTTCTTCTATCATTTGTTTACGCTTGGCAATTTCTTTTTCTGAAGGTTCGCTAGGTGTAACAGGATTACCCATGCGGTCTCTGCGGACTTGTCCATAAGTACTAAATCCTAATACTAAGGCAAATGCGATTATTATCGTTTTTTTCATGAGTTCTAAAGTTTAATTTTTTGTATGCTTTTATTCTATATAATCGTTAATATGGCTTCTGGTGGTCTGCCAACTACCGCTTTGTTTCCGTTAATTACTATTGGTCGTTCTATCAATTTAGGATGGGTAACCATAGCCGTAATGATCTGTTTGTCACTAAGTGTTTTTCCTTTATAATTGGATTTCCAAATCGCTTCGTTTTTACGAACTAGATCTATAGGCGAAATACCTAATAGTTTAATGATTTCTAATAATTCACTTTCGGTAGGTGTCCTATCCAAATATTTTATGATTTCAAAATCCTTATCAGAGGCTTCAAGTAACGCTAATCCTTGCCTGGACTTTGAGCATCTTGGGTTGTGGTATATCTTAATCATAGTCATAGATTATGTTTTTTATTTCGTAATATGTTTTTCCGTCTTTATTAAACTATTCTTATGCATTTCTAATTAACAATTATAATGCCGAATCTTCTTTTTGTCCCATCATCATTAAATAGGCTTTCAAAAAAGGTTCAATATCACCATCCATTACCGCATCTACATTTCCGGTTTCGTGCGCAGAACGTACATCTTTTACTAACTTATAAGGGTGCATAACGTAATTGCGTATCTGACTTCCCCATTCAATTTTCATTTTACTGGCTTCGATATCATCGCGCTGCGCCATTTGTTTTTGCAATTCTATTTCGTACAATTGCGACTTCAGCATTTGAAGTGCTCTGGCGCGATTATCGTGTTGCGAACGTGTTTCTGAGCATTGTATTTGTATACCAGTAGGTTTGTGTAATAACTGCACTTTGGTTTCTACCTTATTAACGTTTTGTCCACCAGCACCACTAGAACGTGCTGTTGTAATTTCTATGTCTGATGGATTAATATCTATTTCTATAGAATCATCAACCAAAGGATATACATATACTGATGCAAAACTTGTGTGCCGTTTGGCATTACTATCAAAAGGTGAAATACGAACTAAACGATGCACTCCATTTTCCCCTTTTAACCAGCCAAAAGCATATTCTCCTTCGATTTCTAAAGTCACTGTTTTTATACCAGCAACATCACCTTCCTGATGGTTAAGCTCTTTAACTTTAAATCCACTTTTTTCGGCATACATAAGGTACATACGCATCAACATACTTGCCCAATCGCAAGATTCGGTTCCGCCAGCACCTGCCGTAATTTGCAATACAGCACTTAAACTGTCACCTTCTTCAGAAAGCATATTTTTGAATTCCAGCTTTTCTATAGCATTTACAGCCTTTTCAAAACGTGCTTCAACATTTTCCATTGGAGCTTCGTCTTCTTTATAGAATTCGTAGATAACCTCTAGATCTTCAAAAAGTGTCTTAGCAGAATTATAGTCGTTAACCCAGCTTTTTTTCTCACGAATAGACCGCATGACCTGTTCGGCTTTTTTAGAATCGTTCCAGAAATTTGGGTCAAAGGTTTGCTCTTCTTCGTTGGCAATTTCTATGAGTTTGGCATCTAAGTCAAAGATACTGTCTAAGTGTGTCTAGACGGGAATTAAGGTTTTTTATTTGATCTGATGTTATCATAAATTGAAGTATTTCTGCAAATATAAGATGCGATAGTATAGTGCCATAATTTTAAATATCATTTTTTAAGAAATTTATGGCGGTTACAATTAAAAAGCATAGCTTTAAGATATTATATAAAACCTAAACTATGAAACACTTATTTGTAATCTTTTTATTGCTTCCATTAATGGTTGCCTCACAAGAAAAGTATGAACGCAAATTTTATGAATTATCAAACACTATAGATTTTAAAGTCATTAGTTATTCTAAGACTAAAATGGTTGATGTTGGTACTACAGGAGGTGGAGGTGCGATCTATGAAAAAGCTAAAAAAGGCTATAAATCAATTTTTTTATGGTTTAAAATTAAGAACAAAACCAATGCGAAGATAATATTTGATTTAAGACAATTTCAAATCGTTGATGAAGATGATAATGTGTATAATGCGTATTTATGTGCTGGTAATGGACTAAATATGAAGAATTGTGACGATTATGAGCTTAAGATAAAATCTAAAAAAGGGCGCCAGGCCAGAGTGTATTTTCAACCTCAGATCCCTAAAGACAAAAAGCTAAAATACCTACGTGTTAATGGTGAAGACCTGATTGAATTTTAAGGTATTATTAATGGGTTTTTGAGTTAAAATAGTTTTAGAATTTCCGTAGTTTTATCTTCCAATAAATTGAATATGAAAAAACTATACTTCGCTTTAGCTTTATTATTTGTCAGTTTTCAATTTTCAGCACAAATCCTTGATAAAAAGGATCTTAAATCTTACGATGGTTTTTTTGATTTTTATTATGAAGAAAGTACAGACAAAATCTACCTAAAGGTTAAAAATCTAAATAAAGCGTTTCTATATGTTAATTCTCTGGCTTCTGGTATTGGGAGCAATGATATTGGTTTAGATAGAGGACAATTGGGTAATAAGCGTTTGGTTTATTTTGAAAAGGCAGGAAATAAATTGTTGCTTATTCAGCCAAATTTAAAATACCGTGCTAATACTGATAATAAACTTGAAAAAAAAAGTATTGAGCAGGCCTTTGCCAAATCTGTATTATTTGGGTTTAAGATTTTATCTGAAAAAGATGGTGATTACATTGTAGATCTTACACCATTTTTAATGCAAGATGCACATGGAGTTGCGTATCGATTGAAGGAAAATAAAGAAGGTAGTTATAAGATTGATGCTTCAAAAAGCGCATTAGCATTGGAGCGCACTAAGGCTTTTCCGAAGAACATAGAATTTGAAGCTATGCTTACTTTTAAGGGGCAACCAACGGGTAGAAATTTACGAAGTGTAACACCAACGGCTACATTAGTGACGGTTATTCAACATCACTCATTTATAGAGCTTCCTGATGATAATTATAAGCCAAGGGTTTTTGACACGCGTAGCGGTGCGATTTCTATGTCGTACATGGATTATGCAACTCCAATTCAAGAGGCTATCAAAAAACGATTTGTTATTCGTCATCGTTTAGAAAAGAAAAATCCCAGATTAAATAAAAGTGAAGCTAAAAACCCAATCGTTTATTATCTAGATCCAGGCACACCAGAACCTGTGCGATCTGCCTTATTAGATGGTGCGCGATGGTGGAATGACGCTTTTGAAGCTATTGGTTTTAAAGATGCGTTTCAGGTAAAAATGCTGCCAAAAGACGCAGACCCAATGGATTGCCGTTATAATGTCATTCAATGGGTACATCGAAGCACAAGAGGTTGGAGTTATGGAGGAAGTGTTGTTGATCCTAGAACAGGCGAGATTATAAAAGGTCATGTTAGTCTGGGAAGTTTGCGTATTCGTCAGGATTTTATGATTGCTCAAGCGTTAATGGAAAGGCCGTTTGCTGAGCGTGATGATAACTATCAACCTATGTTAGAGCTGGCTTTAGCCAGAATTAGACAGTTGAGCGCTCATGAAGTTGGGCATACCATAGGCTTTACACACAATTTTGCAGCGAGTACAAACAACAGAGCCTCTGTAATGGATTACCCACATCCTAAAATTACATTGAAGAATGGCAAGATAGATTTTAGCAAGGCTTATGCCAAAGGAATAGGAGATTGGGATAAGGTCACAGTAGCCTATAGTTATTCTGAATTTGATAAACAAACGGATGAAAAAAAGGCTTTACATAACATATTGAAAAAGGCCCAGGATGATGGTTTACGGTTTATAACCGATTCAGATGCCAGAGCTTCTGGAGGTGCACATGCCATAGCGCACTTATGGGATAATGGTAAAATGGCGTACGAGGAATTAGAGGATGTATTGGAGTTACGTGAGCAAGCTATTGCAAACTTTTCAAAAGATAATATTAAAAGTTATGAGCCGTATTCGGTTTTAGAAGACGTATTTGTGCCTTTATATTTTTATCATCGCTATCAGGTGGAAGCGGCTACTAAAGTTATTGGTGGTTTAGATTACAATTATGCTGTTAAAGGAGATGGGCAGTTAACCTCAAAATCTATTGATGTTAATATACAAAGAAAAACTTTAGATGCTATTATTAAAACGCTTGATAATCAAGCTTTAGCAATTCCAATAAATAAATTAAATCTATTTCCGCCTAGAGCCTACGACTATCATAGAACACGTGAATCTTTTAAAGGAAAAACGGGTGTGGCTTTTGACCCTTTGAGCGCTGCAAATACGGCAAGTAATATGACATTGAGATATTTATTACATCCGCAACGCGCTAATCGTTTGGTCTTGCAAAAGAGTTTGGATGAGAACCAATTAGGTTTAAATGATGTTATTGATATTGTATTAAAAGCTACATTTAATGTAGCTCAAGATGATTCATATTTACAAGGAATTCAGCATCAAGTCAATGTGAATGTTTTAAAATATCTAATGAATTTAGTAGTAAGTGATGAAAGCTATTTTCAGACAAAGGCTATAGCAAACAAGGCAATTAACGATATTTCTAAAGCGAGTTTAAAAATGGATGCTATAAGTATGCAATATAGTATTATGATTAAGGAGTTTTATGAGCATCCGGATAAATTTAAGTTAAAGGCATCACCAAGAATACCAGATGGTTCACCAATTGGGAGTGGTGGATGTGATTATAGTTATGATTAAATTCGTTCATTAAATTGAGTGTAATAGAAGCCTTTTAAAATAAATTATTAATGACTAAAAATACTCCTGTTTTTGCAGGAAATATGTATGATTATAGATTTAAGAAGTGATACAGTAACTAAGCCAACAAAAGGTATGTTGGAGGTTATGTTAACTGCAGAAGTTGGAGACGATGTTTATAAAGAAGACCCAACAGTTAATACTCTGGAAAAGCGATTGGCCAATATGTTTGGTAAGGATGAAGCCTTGTTTTTTCCAACGGGGAGCATGGCAAATCAGGCTGCTTTAAAATTGCACACCAACCCTGGTGAGCAGGTGATATGTGATAAGTATGCACATATTTATAATTATGAAGGTGGAGGAGCATCTTTTAACAGTGGCATTTCCTGTAAGTTAATAGATGGGGACCGAGGAATGTTTACCGCTCAACAAGCCGAAGCTGCTATAAATCCGCCAGACTTTTATCACAGCCCATTAACATCGCTAATTGCTATAGAGAATACAACCAATAAAGGTGGTGGAGCATGTTGGGATTTTGATGAACTGAAACGCATTAGAACGGTTGCAGACAGTCACAACTTGGGCTATCATTTGGATGGAGCACGACTTTGGAATGCGCTAATCGCAAAAGGAGAAAACCCTAAACAATATGGAAAACTATTCGATACAATTTCAGTTTGCTTGAGTAAAGGTTTAGGATGCCCAATAGGTTCAGTGCTTATTGGCAATAAAGCGATAATGAAAGGAGCAATAAGAGTTCGTAAAATTCTGGGTGGTGGTATGCGGCAAGTAGGTTATTTGGCGGCGGCTGGTTTATATGCTTTAGACAATCATTTTGAACGGTTACAAGAAGATCATAAAAAAGCCAAAACTATAGGAGAAGAGTTTCAAAATTTAGCATTGATAAAGAAAGTTGAGCCTATTGAAACCAACATCATCATTTTTGAATTAAACGATGATATTAATGAAGTAGAGTTTTTAAATAAATTGAATGAAAAGCATATTCGTATCATTGGTATGGGAAGCAATAAACTACGAATGGTAACCCACTTAGACTATACGGATAAAATGCACGATACTCTTATAAAAACATTGAAGGCTTTTTGATGTTAAGAGTACATCTTTAGCATATTAACGAGTATTTTTAATTGTAAAGTTTATTAGGTATATTTTCGCTTGCACCTAAATTTATAATAATGAAACTTAGCATATTAATTCCTATGTATAATGTCGAAGATTACATCGGCAATTGTTTAGATAGTGTAATTAACCAGGATATTCCTAAAGAAGATTATGAAATCATCATACTCAATGATGGTTCTACCGATAATTCTTATGAAATTGCTAAGCGTTACGCAGATAAGCATAGTCATATAAAATTATACTCTCATGAGAATATAGGTTTATATGCTACTCGTAATAAACTGTTGGAGTTAGCAACAGGTGAGTACATATATAATCTCGATTCGGATGATTATATCGTTCATAATTCATTTGGTAAAATACTAAATACAGCCATCGAAAATGACGTAGATGTTTTAGGCTTTGATCATATTTCTACTCCAAGCTTAGATATATATACATCAACTAAACCTAATGAAAAGCTAGATTTAAAAGTGGAAAGCGGCAATGATTTCTTGGCAACTAATGCATACCATGTCAATACCGTATGGTGGTATATTGTAAAAAAGGAGTTTATGAATAAGCATGCATTACGCTTTGATGAAAATAATCCATTAGGAGATGGGCCATTTACGTTGAGACTACTTCATATGGCTAAACGTATGCTGTATTTACCATTAGATATCCATCGTTATGTAATAGTTCCTACATCTATAATGAATAGTAATGAACGAAAGCACCTTACGAAAATGATAGACAATTATATGGAGATTTTCGATCGCTATAATCTATTAGCCTCAGATATTGCTAAAAATAGCGATCCCAAATTAGCAGATGTAATTTATAGGGTGGAGCATTGGCGCGATGTCAATGTCTATGTGATGTTTTATACATTAATAAAATCTGGAATATCTATAAAGGAAATCAATACTATTCTTAGAAAGCTTAAAACAATTGATGCTTATCCTATAAAGAAATTCATAGGTGAGCGCTATAATTCTCTTAAACACAAAGCTTTAATTTATGTTTTTAACCATAAATTTTTATTTTTTACCATATTGTTTCCTTGTAGGCTACTTTATAGGACTAGACTATTAAATTTTTAAGAGTATTTATGAGGTTAAGTATAATCATTCCACTGTATAATTCTGGACACTTTCTGCATAAATGTATAGATAGTCTACTCAACCAGGATATTCAACGAGAAGCATACGAAATTCTTATAATAAATGATGGATCTACGGATAACAGTTTAGAAGTTGCTACTACATTTGAAGAGAAACATTCTAACATAACGGTTCATTCCAAAGCTAATGGAGGTGTTGGTAGTGCAAGAAATTTTGGTTTATCCTTGTCTAAAGGAGAGTATATCTACTTTATAGACCCAGACGATTATTTAGCGCCTGGTGTATTAAAAACGCTTCTTAATGTTGCTAAAAACAATTCGTTAGATATCTTAACATTTATATCGCAACCAACCAGAGATTCAAAGTTGTATAATGAATGCCCTGATTTTGAAGGGGTGGAACGATCTAAAGTATATAGTGGTATAGAATATATTGCTCATTATCCTTTTCAAAATGAGGTGTGGTGGTATCTAATAAAACGTTCTTTTATTCAAACTGCAAAAATTACTTTTATAGAAGATCGCTGGATGGAAGATGCCATTATAACAGCTCAGTTATTCATAGCTGCAAATAAAATGGCTAAACTACCTTTAGATACTCATAGGCATTTAATTGTTGAAGGCTCAGCGATGACAAGTAAAGAACCTGAACATTATCTGAAAGTTATCGATGATAATAGAAATGCAGCAGTTGTATATGAATCTTTGATAAACGATTTGGTTCTGAAGAACTTTAACCCTAATTGTATCAATCGATTGCGAACTAAGCAACAATCTTTTGTCTTTTTTATGATGGTTAGGATGCTTAAGTCTACAATAGATATAGGTAAAGTGAAGTTGGCAATAGAAGCGCTTTCTAAAACTGGTGCCTATCCTTTTACCGATTTTATCAGCAAAGATTATAATGGGATATCCTATATTATTCTAACCAGGCTTTTTAATAACAAAAAACGATTTTACTTTCTTTTTAGATTATTTAATCCAATCTTACGATTTATTTCTTAGTTATGAATTTGTATTAAATTTTTTTAAAGAAGATAGATATTTATATAATAGAAAAGGAGACATTAAAATGTCTCCTTTTCTATTATTAAAACTATATGATTTTATAGTGTTAGGGTATATTTTAGATAGAAATCGTTTTCTACCACCACCAGCAATAGTGATGTGGAGGTTCGTATTCACAAAGTTCACCACCTTGAGAACTATAACCACTTACAACTTCAACAACACCTCTTCTGTATCCAGGTCCGATGTTTAAGTAACAGTTTGTTTTAATTTTTGTGTAATAGCAGTTGCCTACATAAATGTAAACCCATTTACCAAAAGTACCATTAGCGTTAGAACCATTAATTGTAAAGTTCTCATTAGCACCAACTACACCGTCAAAGATTTTAGTAGCATAACATGTGTTTTCGTAACGTTGATATACTCTTACTCTGTAATCGTGGTGCCAATCCCAGTTTAATGTTAAGTTCGTTACTTTACCAATACAATCATCGCATTCATCTGGCTGAGGCTCTAATCTAAAGTTAAAGTCCATTATGTAAAGTAGTTCACCAGTAGATAGGTCTGTAAACCATCCCCAACCACTTAAACCAAATGCTCCGATATTAGAATCGTAATTAGCTCCACCAGGTCCAATATGTACACCATAGTTTGGTGTGTTAGGATCATTAGGATCAGGTCTTTGTGTTAAACCAAAAGTACCTGTCATATCACAGTCACCACCACTAGCAGTTACTGTACTTCTTGTCTCATCTATTACATAGAAGTTCATGTCTTCAGAATTTGAAGCATCACCAGCAGTACCTTCTTTTTTGTGGCCACCGCCAATAGCTTCCCACTCATCCCATGTTCTTTTGTCTTTGAACCAAACATTAAGATCTACCGAACAAGTACCAGAAACTGTAGTACCTACTAAGTTTGCAGTACCATCACTGTATTCAGTAAAGGTTAAGTTGTCGTCTCCTACAGTACTGTAATAAGATGCTGGACTATCATAATCAGTACCAGTGATTGACCACCACATATTAGATACAGGCTGGCCATCATTACTGTTTGGTGCTCTATCAGCATCAACTACAGTATACACTTTTTCAACTTCAGGTGAACTTGACATTCCGGCAATAGTAAACATGCCATTACTGCCTTTAATGATTTCACTTTCTGCGTTAAACATAAGTTCTTTGTCTTCTTCACCGTCAGATACGACGATGCCATTTTCAAAACGTAAAGCGTCTAGTCGTTCAGACTCTTGTGGTTCGTTAGATTCTTTTTGACAGGAAGCAAAAGTGACAAGCACTGCCAACAAGATCAATTTAGATAATTGTTTCATAATTATAAATTAGGTTAATAGCATTAATAATGAAACAAATATATATTTTAACAATTCTTTCGGATTTTTTTTTAGACCAAATGCCAAACTTTTAGTTTTAAAAAATTGTCGTAGCATTTTATCGCGTTTTTTTGCATTTCTAGGATATTTATAAATATTTGATTATCATATTTGTACAAAGTAAAAACGTAAACTATTAAAACAGAAAGCCACTCCTAAGAATATATACTTAGAAGTGGCCTTTGGCTTTGTGTTTTTAAACTTATTTAAACATATCCATACCAGGTATATTAGGCATGCCTTCTTTGGCTACTGCAGCAATTTCTGTTTCGTTAACATCAGTTGCCTTTTTAATGGCTTTATTAAGTGTAAGAATAAGATAGTCCTCTAACATCTCCTTGTCTTGCAATAGCGCATCATCGATTGTAATAGATTTAATTGTTCTATTAGCAGTAATGGTAACCTTAAGTTTGTCATCATTACTAGATTCGTCAATCAATACCGAATGTAATCGTTCTTTAGTTTCTTCAACTTTTTTTTGGGCTTCTTTGAGTTTTCCCATCATTCCCATCATATCTCCAAACATAATTTTATCTTTTAATTTTTTACGTTACAAAATTACTAAATTGCGCTATTTTCTTAATCAAAATTTTCATAAAACAGATAATAAAGTACTTTATGATAAATCCACCTGTAGCTAAAAAGATTCCACATCAACTAGAACAACATGGAGATAAAAGAATTGACAATTATTTTTGGATGAAAGACAGAGAGCATCCAGAAGTGATTGATTATCTAAATGCTGAGAATACATATTGTGATGCTAAGATGGGGCATACTAAAGCTTTTCAAAACGATTTGTTTGAAGAAATGAAGGCCAGAATTAAAGAAGACGATTCTTCTGTGCCCTATAAATACAATGGTTATTGGTATATTACTAAATTTGAAAAGGGAAAGGATTACCCTATATATACCAGAAAAAAAGACACGCTAAATAATCCCGAAGAACTATTATTTGACTGTAACAAAATGGCTGAAGGGGAAAGTTATTTTAAATTGGCAGGTATTAGTATCAGTCCAGACAACAAAAAAGTCTCATATGGTATAGATACTACAGGAAGGCGTAATTACACTATACATATCAAAAATATTGCATCTGATACATTAGAAAAAGATAGGGTTTTGAATACTACAGGTTCTTCAAGTTGGGCAAATGATAACCAGACTTTGTTTTACACCAAAAAAGATGAAGTTACACTAAGAGCTTACCAGATCTATAGTCATAAGTTAGGAGAGCATGAAGATAAGTTAGTCTTTGAAGAAGAAGATGAAACGTTTGGAGTTACAGTATATAAGTCAAAATCAAGAAAGTACATCATTATTGCTTGTTATAGTACATTAACCAATGAATATCATATTCTTAATGCTAATAAACCAAATGGAAAGTTTGAGGTGTTTCAACCACGTGTGAGAGGTTTGGAGTATAGTATCTCTCATTACAACGAGCATTTCTATATATTAACCAATAAAGACAAGGCGACCAATTTTAAGCTCATGAAGTGCTTAGAAAAGCATAGAGCGATAAAAGATTGGCAAGATGTCATAACACATCGAAACGATGTATTGATAGAAAATATTGATATTTTCAAAGATTTTCTTGTTGTGAGTGAAAGAAGTAATGGACTCAACAAAATAAGAATAAAACGCTGGGACAACACACAAGATTATTATTTACCATTTAATAACGAAACCTATACGGCGTATACCACCACTAATATAGAATTCGATACTGAAATTTTGAGGTATGGTTATAATGCATTAACAACCCCAGCTTCGGTTATAGAGTTTAATATGCGCACCAAAACCAAAACAGTTTTAAAAGAGCAAGAGGTTTTAGGCGGAAAATTTAAAAAAGAGAATTATATATCAGAACGCATTTGGGCAACAGCAGATGATGGAGTAAAAATACCAATGTCTGTTGTGTACAAAAAAGGGATTAAAAAAGATGGTAATAACCCATTGTTACAATATGCTTACGGAAGTTATGGTGCTACAGTAGATCCGTATTTTTCAACTATACGCTTAAGCCTTTTAGATAGAGGTTTTATTTATGTTATTGTGCATGTAAGGGGAGGTGAGTATTTGGGGAGACAATGGTACGAAGACGGAAAGTTGCTTCATAAGAAAAATACATTTACAGACTTTATAGCGTGTTCAATTCATTTAGTTAAAGAGCATTATACGTCATCAAAGCATTTATACGCTATGGGAGGAAGCGCAGGAGGATTGCTAATAGGAGCAGTTATCAATCAAGCATCAGAATTGTATAATGGTGTAATAGCTGCAGTTCCTTTTGTTGATGTTGTAACGACAATGTTAGACGATTCCATTCCGCTTACAACAGGAGAGTATGACGAATGGGGCAACCCAAATGAAATTTTATACTACAATTATATGAAATCGTATTCTCCCTATGATAATGTTAAGGCTAAAGATTATCCTAACATGCTGGTCACAACAGGGTTAAATGATTCTCAGGTACAATATTGGGAACCAGCCAAATGGGTAGCTAAACTAAGGGATATGAAAACAGATTCTAATCAATTATATTTAAAAACTAATATGGATGCTGGCCACGCTGGTGCTTCGGGTCGTTTTGCAAGTTTAAAAGAAAATGCAGAAGAGTTTGCCTTTCTTTTTGATTTGGAAGGAATATCGAGCTGATTAAAAAAAAAATGTTACTTTTGCATGTTTTTAGTGTCCAACTTTTTAACAAGCTATGGACCGATAAATTACATTTATGAAACAAAGCAAAAATGTATTTGATAATGTACTTCAACTTATAGGAAGTACACCGCTTATCAAGTTAAATAGAATGACGACTCACTTTGATGGTGAGTTTTACGCTAAAGTTGAAGCTTTCAACCCAGGTCATTCTTCAAAAGATAGAATAGCACTGCATATTATAGAAGAAGCTGAACGTCAAGGTATTTTAACACCTGGTGATACTATTATAGAAACGACTTCAGGGAATACAGGTTTTAGTATTGCCATGGTCAGTATCATTAAAGGATACGAGTGTATTCTTGCAGTAAGTTCAAAATCTTCAGGAGATAAGATAGATATGCTAAAATCTATGGGAGCAAAAGTATATGTTTGCCCTGCACATGTAAATGCAGATGATCCACGCTCATATTATCAGGTGGCTAAGCGTTTGCATGAAGAAAACAAAGGCTCTATCTATATTAACCAATATTTTAATCAATTAAATATTGATGCACACTACAACACTACTGGTCCTGAAATCTGGAATCAAACAGATGGAGAAATCACGCATTTAGTAGCTTGTAGTGGAACAGGAGGAACAATTTCTGGTATTTCTAAATATCTGAAAGCACAAAATCCAAATGTTAAAGTTATTGGTGTTGATGCATATGGTTCAGTACTCAAGAAATATCATGAAACACGTGAGTTTGACGATAAAGAAATTTATCCATACCGAATTGAAGGTTTGGGTAAAAATCTAATCCCAACTGCTACAGACTTTGACTTAATTGACAAGTTTGTGAAGGTTACTGACGAAGAAAGTGCGCATACCGCAAGAGAAATTTCAAATACTGAAGGTCTTTTTGTAGGCTATACAAGTGGTGCTGCAATGCAGGCTGTAAAGCAATTAGTTGCAGAAGGAGAATTTAAGCCTAGTGATAAAGTTGTTGTTGTGTTTCCAGATCATGGATCGCGCTACATGAGTAAAATTTATAGCGATAAATGGATGCAGGATCAAGGCTTTTTCGATAGTAAAAATGAAGTTTCTACAACAATAGAATATATAAAATAAGATAATTACACGCTAATAATAGCCTACCATATTGTTATGGTAGGTTTTTTTATGTTTAAAACTTAGTGAATAGTTGATTAAATAATATTATGCTGTCATAATATTATTAATTAATTTTGCAGATACTAACAAAACTAAATTAACGAAGATTAACGTGTAATTTATGCTTTATGGGTATAATGGCAGCGATTAATGGCAAACGCAATTTATGAAGGATTTATTTGAAAAGATTTATAGAGATAAAGGACCGTTAGGGAAATGGGCAGCACAAGCCGAAGGCTATTTTGTATTTCCAAAGCTTGAAGGTGAGATTTCTAACAGAATGAAGTTTCAAGGTAAAGAGGTAATCACATGGAGTATTAATGATTATTTAGGATTAGCAAATCACCCCGAAGTTAGAAAAGTAGATGCTGAAGCTGCCGCACAATATGGTTCTGCATATCCAATGGGAGCAAGAATGATGTCTGGGCATACTGAATTGCATGAGCAATTACAGAATGAATTGGCAGAATTTGTTAACAAGGAAGCTGCTTATTTACTAAACTTTGGTTACCAAGGTATGGTATCTACCGTTGATGCATTAGTAGGTAAAGATGATATTATTGTTTACGATGTAGATGCTCACGCTTGTATTATAGACGGAGTTCGTTTGCATATGGGTAAACGTTTTACATATAAGCATAACGATGTAGAGAGTCTGGAAAAAAATCTTGAGCGTGCTACAAAAATGGCAGAACAAACCGGAGGAGGGATTTTAGTTATTTCCGAGGGTGTATTTGGTATGCGTGGAGAGCAAGGACGTTTAAAAGAGATTGTTGCACTTAAGAAGAAATTTAATTTTAGACTTTTTGTTGACGATGCTCACGGATTTGGTACATTAGGAGCTACAGGTGCTGGAGCTGGAGAAGAGCAAGGTGTGCAAGATGATATTGATGTTTATTTTGCAACATTTGCAAAATCTTTGGCAAGTACTGGTGCATTTATAGCCGGTGATAAGGAAATTATAGACTATTTAAAGTATAATTTACGTTCTCAAATGTTTGCTAAATCATTGCAAATGCAACTTGTAGTTGGAGCACTTAAACGTTTGGATATGTTGCGTACTATGCCAGAGCTAAAACAGAATCTTTGGACAATAGTTGATGCATTACAATCTGGATTAAAAGCGCGTGGTTTTGATATAGGAACCACTCAAAGTTGTGTTACACCAGTCTATTTAAAAGGAAGTATTCCTGAGGCAATGGCTCTTGTGAAAGATTTACGTGAAAATCATGGAATATTCTGTTCTATAGTAGTTTATCCTGTGATACCTAAAGGATTAATTTTACTAAGAATGATTCCTACGGCGACGCATACTTTAGAAGATGTTAAAGAAACTTTAGATGCTTTTGATGCTATTAGAGATCGTCTAGTTAATGGAACTTATAAGAGAATGTCTGCAGCTTTAATTGCTGCTATGGGAGAATAATTTCCTATTTAATTATTTTAAGATATTAGATTAAAAAAGCCACTTTTTAGTGGCTTTTCTTTATGCAATAGCTTTTTTAAACGTACAACGCCTTTTGTGTGTTACCGGCTTAAAGTTTTTCCATAATTGTTGTATGGCTATATTATCATCTAATTCTGGACCTCTCACACATAGTTTAATCCCTCTTTCTTTAAAGGTTTTATAAAATTCTTCAAAGATTATAGCTGTAACTCCTTTATTCTGATATTCTGGTAAAACACCAATGAGATAAAAGGTAACAGTTTTTGCTTTCTTTTTTGCGTTTAATAAATGTAAGAATCCAAAAGGAAAAAGCCTACCGTTCATTTTTTGTAACGCTTTGGCATAAGATGGTGTAACAATACCAAAGCCAACTAATTTATCATCTTTATCAAGCACAAACTTTACATATTCTGGATTAAGAAAACCAATAAACTTCTTTTTAAAGTATTCGCGTTGTTCTTGATTTATTTCAACAAAAGATGATAAGACTGAATGCGATTTAGAGAAAACATCAAACATTTCATCTGCATACTGCATTATTTCATTATTATCATTGAAATTAAGTTCTCTTAGTTGGTAGCGTTTTTTTACCATACTTTGGATACGAGTAAAATACTCAGGCAAAATATTCTTAAACTCCATTTTGTTTTCAGAATAGGTTTTACCAACTTTATAGTTTAATGTTTTGAAATGCTCAGCGTAATAGGGGTGATTATGCCAGGTAATCATACTGCCTATTTCATTATAACCCTCTGTAAGAACACCAACTTTATCCAGATTAGAAAACCCTACAGGACCTTCAATATATTCTAAGCCTTTTTCTTTTCCTATGTCGTGGACTTTTTCTAATAAAGCTTTGGTCACATTAATATCATCAATGACATCAAACCAACCAAAGCGCATTTTCTTTTCATTCTGACCATTGACTTCTAACCAGTTTATAATAGCAGCAATTCGACCAACAATCTTATCCCCCTTATATGCTAAAAAATATCTGGCTTCAGCATCTTTGAATACAGGGTTAACGGCTTTGTCTAAAGTTCTAATTTCTTCTGAAATTATTGGCGGAACCCAATATTTTGAATCTTTATAAAGCGAAAATGGAAACTTCACAAACGCTTTTAATTCTTTTTTGGATATGGCTTCTTTAATTGTAATCATGCAATAGTCTATATTCCATCAGAATCAAAATCATCAGTCTTCTTTTTCTTTTTTCTTTTCTTTTTAAAATTTCCATCATTGCCATTACCATTATCAATTTTCTTGTCTTTATGAAAATCTAAGCGGTAAGAAGCGCCAAAAGCAATATTAAAAACCGAAGGTGTGTCTTTAGTATTAAAGGCGATATTTGCATCGAGTTGAAAGTCCTTTGTCCATAGATAAGCACCTCCAAATCTAAAAATATTATCGCTGTAAAAATCACCATCTATACCTTGTGCTTCGCCAAATACGACCCACTGTGGAGTAAAGGAATGGGTTAATGTAAACATATATTGAAACTCGGAATAATCTGTACCAATTCTATCCATTATAAGATTCATAACAAATACCCAACCACCATTAAAGTTATTTTGAGTAGCAACCATAACTTTTGGACTAAAGCCACCATCATTATTAGAAGTACTAATAACATTATAAGGGATTAATGGATTGTTTTTGGTATCGAAATTAGCACCTGCATAAACGGCTACTGCTGGTATTAAGGATTTCCATTGAAATTTCCTATTTGCATGATAGCTATATAAGTTTGGCTTAGCTTCTTCAGCATTTTTATAAGGATCATATACTAAATATTTTGCACCAATCGTAAAGTTTCTAAAGTTTGAACGCTTATCGTCAAAGGGTACTGCAGCATTATTAATTTGTACTTTATCATTTTGGTAAATACCATCTAGCGATAACTCAAGTTGCTCAAATAGCAAGCCATAGCGAATAGAAAAATCGAGACCAAAACCTGAAACTTCATAATCCAATGGTGTATGTTCTTCTTTTACTGTAAATGCTCCTGCTTCAAATTGTATAACATTGGTTCCGACAGAAAAAGCACTTTCTGAAACACCTGGACGATTAGAATTGATAACTTCAGTATATTGAGCGTAAGTAGACGTGTAGGCTGTAATTGATAATAGAACAAAAAGTGATTTGAGAATACGCATTTATCTTTGGTTTAAGTTCAAATATAGATATTTTATACTTTTTTTAAGTATTAATAACGTATTATAAATAAGTATAATTGTATTTTTGAATATTACTTAATTTATAATGATACAAGAAGCTTCGGCAATGGGATTATTGAGAACAATATTAATTATTTTGTTAATTTGGTTTGGATTAAAAATTTTAGCCAGACTTTTTGCTCCTTTACTTATACGTTTTGTAGCAAAAAAGGCTGAAGAGAAATTTGGCCAACAGTTTGGAGGTTTTCAAAACCAATCACAACAACGTGCAGAACAACAAAGGCGAGAAGGGGATACCGTTATTGATAGAATGCCTAATCGAAATACAAAATCCAACGAAAAAGTTGGAGAATATATAGACTACGAAGAACTCGATTAAGATTGTTTTTGACCAATGTCCATCTTATCATAAAAAATAACTACTTTACAGTATCAATTATTAGCAGATTTTCATGGCTTTTTCTTTCAAACGTTTATTGCCGCACATCCTTATTTTAATTGGATTTATAGTATTCTCATTAGCATATTTTAGTCCGGTTTTACAAGGTAAAAAGATTTTTCAGAGCGATATAATGCATTATATAGGTATGGCTCAGCAACAAAAGGAATTTGCTAAAGAAACTGGTGAAGAAACCTATTGGACCAATAGCGCATTTGGAGGCATGCCTACCTATCAATTGGGTGCAAAATATCCGCATAATTATATAAAGAAGTTAGATTTAACACTTAGGTTTTTACCAAGACCAGCAGATTATTTGTTCCTTTATTTTTTAGGGTTTTATATCCTATTACTGTCGCTTAAAGTTGATTTTAAACTCGCCGCATTGGGAGCACTGACCTTTGGCTTTTCTACCTATTTGATAATTATTTTAGGAGTAGGTCACAATGCTAAAGCACATGCTATAGCATATATGCCTATGGTTTTAGCAGGTATTATCCTAACGTTTAGAAAGAAATATATTCTTGGATTTTTACTAACGGTAGTGGCTTCTGGGTTAGAAATAACTACCAATCATCCACAGATGACCTACTACTTGCTGTTCCTTATCATTGTATTAGGACTTGCATATTTCATTGATGCTTATCGAAAAAAATTGTTGCCTCATTTTTTTAAGTCTGTAGGTTTTTTATCGCTCGCTGCAATCTTAGCAATAGGTCTAAATGCAACTAATCTTATGGCCACCCAAGAGTATGTTAATGAAAGTACTCGTGGAAAAAGTGAATTAACGATTAATACTGATGGGTCACCGAAAGAAGCTTCAAACGGTCTCAGTAAAGATTATATTACACAATACAGTTATGGTTTTGCAGAAACATTTAACCTTTATATTCCTAAGTTTATGGGTGGTGGTAACACCGAAGATGTAGGCAAGGATTCTGAAACTTACAAAGCTTATATTAACCTTGGAGCGTCACCAATTGAAGCTTTAGAGGCTTCTAAAAATGCACCAATGTATTGGGGAGAACAACCTATCGTTGAAGCACCTGCTTACGTGGGCGCAGTAATTATATTTCTTTTTGTCTTAGGTTTATTTTTGGTGAAAGGGAGATTAAAATGGTGGTTAGTAACTGGTACAATATTAGCACTTTTATTATCATATGGTAAGAACTTAGAATTCTTAACCAATTTCTTTATTGATTATGTACCACTTTATAATAAGTTTAGAGCTGTAACCTCAATTCAGGTAATTTTAGAACTGTGTATCCCAGTACTAGGGATTTTTGCCTTAGTACGTTTATTTAATGATTTTCAAAAAGATGAAGAAAAGCTCAAAGCCTTAAAATATACGCTCATTATTACTGCAGGTTTAGCTTCGGTTTTCCTATTATTCAAATCTGTATTATTTGATTTTGAAGGTCTGCGTGACGATGATTATATCAGAGCTTATGGCCAACCGTTTATAGATGCGGTTATTGAAGACAGAAAGGCTTTATTTACATCAGATACTATTAGAACTTTGATTTTAGTTTTGCTTTCTGCTGGCACCATTTACCTTTTCTTAAAAAAGAAATTATCAGAGAACTTAGTTATTGTCGTTTTTGCAGTATTAATTTTATTTGATTTGGTAAGTGTTAACAGGCAATACGTTAATAATGATAATTTCGAATCGGCATTGCGCGTCGATAAGCCTTATCAGCCTAATGCTGCAGATAAGCAAATTTTAAAAGATAAAGGTCATTTTAGAGTCTTGGATATGTCTACCGAAGGGCAGCAAAAACCAGGACGTGCTGCATATTTTCATAATTCGTTATTTGGTTATCATGCTGCAAAACTAGGCCGTTATAACGAACTGATGGAGTTTCATATTTATAATAACAATATGAATGTTCTTAATATGCTCAATACTAAATATATCATTGCAGAAGATCAAGGACAAATATTTCCTTATGATAATCCTGATGCCAATGGTAATGCATGGTTTATTAGTGAGTTAAAGCAACTACCTGATGCAAATACTGAAATTAAAGCCTTAGACAGCTTAGACACAAAAATTACAGCTGTAACAACGGAATCAGATTTTAGCGCTAAACCAGAGGTTACCAAATACCTTGTAGACTCAACGGCATCAATACAACTCAAAGAGTTTAAGCCTAACTATTTAAAGTACGAATCAAATAATTTAAATGATGGCTTTGCAGTGTTTTCTGAAATCTATTATAACCAAGGTTGGAATGCCTACTTAAATGGAGATTTAGTACCTCATCAACGTGTTAACTATGTACTACGTGGTATGGAAATACCTAAGGGTAATCATACCATAGAATTTAAATTTGAACCTAAAGTTGTAGCTACTGGAAGTAAAATTGCTATGGCAAGTTCTGCTGTGTTTGGCATCTTATTATTTCTTGGTATTTTCTATATGGTTAAAAGAAAAAACGACTGATTGTGTCATCCCTGTGTAAACAGGAATAACAAAAATGAGCAAGAAAAAAGTCTTAATAATCTGTTACTATTGGCCACCTGCTGGTGGTCCAGGAGTGCAACGTTGGCTAAAATTCGTAAAGTATTTACCAGAGTTTGGTGTTGAACCCATTGTGTATTGCCCAGATAATCCTAATTATCCGATTATTGATGAGAGTTTAGTTAGTGAAATTCCTAAGAATGTTACGATTCTTAAACAACCGATTAATGAGCCTTATACTATAGCGCGATTATTTGCTAAGAAAAGTACAAAGACCATAAGTTCGGGAGTTATACCAAAATCTAAAAAACAATCATTACTAGAAAAATTAATGCTTTACGTCCGTGGAAATTTTTTCATTCCAGATGCCCGTAAATATTGGATAAAGCCTTCGGTAGCATACCTTTCAAAATATATTCATAAACATAGTATAGAAACCATTATTACTACTGGTCCGCCACATAGTTTGCATTTGATTGGACTTCAATTAAAAGCACAACTAGATCTTAATTGGATAACGGATTTTAGAGACCCCTGGACTACTATTGGTTACCATAAAGATTTAAAACTAAGTCATTCTTCCCAACAAAAACACAAGGCATTAGAGTTAGAAGTCTTAAATTCTGCAGATAGAATTATTGTGACAAGCAATCATACTAAAAATGAATTCTTAAGTAAAACTAAGCAGCCTGTTTCCGTAATTACCAATGGATATGATTCGCATACGGTTAGTGTAGAAGGGAAGGATAAAAAATTTACGCTATCACACATAGGTTCATTATTATCTGAGCGCAACCCAAAGGTATTATGGAAAGTGCTTTCGGAATTGATCACTGAAAACGAAGTATTTTCAGAAGTGTTTCAACTTAATTTAGTTGGTGTAGTTAGTGATGATGTTATAGAATCTATTCATAAAAATGGATTAAAAGACTATTTAAATATTGTAGGATATGTAAGTCATAATAAGGCGATTACATTTCAACTACAATCTCAACTATTACTACTTATTGAGATAGATTCAGAAGATACTAAGGCGATCATTCCAGGGAAAGTATTTGAATATTTAATTTCTGAAACTCCTATATTGGCTATTGGTCCGGAGAATTCTGATGTAGAGCAAATCATCACATCAACAAATACTGGGACGTATTTTAATTATGACCAGAACTCCAAGTTAAAAACTCAGATTTTAAAATATTTTGAAGCCTATCAAAGTAATAACTTAAAGGTTAATGCTATTGGTTTGCAGCCATATAGTAGAAAAGCATTAACAGAGAAATTAACAAATATGATTTGAGAACCTTTAGAGGATTTTGATATTTTATAGTTGTAACTTGTAACTCCATGAGCATTGTATTAAGACAAACCTTTAAGAATACCATAAGTACTTACTTAGGTTTTGGTATTGGTGCGATTAATACACTTTTTCTTTACACTAATTTTTTAACAGACCAGTACTATGGTTTAGTGGCGTTTTTACTATCTGCAGCCAATATTATGATGCCTTTTATGGCTTTTGGTGTGCATAATGCCATAATTAAATTTTATTCGTCATTTAAGTCTAAGACCAGTATCAATGGCTTCTTAAGTTTAATGCTATTCCTGCCTTTTGCATTTATAGTTCCAGTTGCCTTAATAGGTTATTTTTTTTATGAAGGTATTGGTAGTTTGCTTTCAAATGAAAATGAAATAGTAGGAGGCTATATTTGGCACATCTTTGTTTTAGCTATAGCTATGGCGTATTTTGAAATCTTTTTTGCCTGGTCTAAAGTGCAATTAAAAACGGTCTTTGGTAATGTAATGAAAGAGATATTTCATCGCGCTAGTATTATGCTATTACTGTTTTTGGTGTATTTAGACTGGCTAACTGTAGAACAGTTTATAGTTGCTCTGGTTGCAGTATATATGCTTCGTATGCTTGTAATGATGCTCTATGCATTTTCTGTAAGGTTTCCGAAGATAAGATTGTACAAGGTAGATAAGCTACCATCTATTTTAAAATACGCTACACTTATGATTATTGCTGGTTCTGTATCTATGTTAATTTTAGATATCGATAAATTTATGATTGGCTTAATGATAGAAGATATTGAGCAAGTGGCCTATTACAGTGTCGCAATTTTTATTGCTACGGTTATTGCAGTCCCACAACGCGCCATGCATCAAATAATGATGCCTTTAACTGCAAAATATTTGAATGATAAAAACAAAACAGCTTTAGAAAACCTTTACAAACGAAGTTCAATAAGTTTATTGATTATAAGTGGATTTATTTTTTTGCTGATTATTTTAAACATTAATCAATTGTATGAGATTCTTCCCGATGAATTTACAGGTGGCCTTTTTGTGGTCATTATCGTAAGTTTAGCTAAACTTTACGATAATAGTCTTGGAAATAATAATGCCATTTTGTTTAATAGTGATTATTATAAAATGGTACTGTTCTTTGGTGTATTATTGGCTTTTATAGCTATTGTTCTTAACTACATTTTTATACCTGTTTATGGTATAAAAGGTTCAGCTTTTGCAACATTTTTAGCTGTAATAATTTACAATACCATAAAGGTAATTTTTGTGAAGCAAAAGTTTGATATGTTACCGTATTCTATGGCATCTTTAAAGATCGTTTTGCTCTTGGTATTACTCTCGGGATTACTGTATTTTTGGGACTTCCCATTTCATCCTGTCATAAATATTGCTTTAAAATCTTTATTAATAGGTGTCATATATGTCGCATCTATTTATAGGCTTAATGTTTCGGAAGATGTTTCAAATCAGATAAGAAAGTATTTACGATTAAAGTAATCTACATGAGAAATCCCGCAAGGTGCTCTGAGGCATACATCATGCGGGATTTCTACTAACCAACCAAAAAAATCATTCTATATTTTTATCCTCTGGATCGTCTTGTATTAGATCTTGTAGAACGCTTATTGCTGTTTCTACTTGTATTAGATCTGCTCGACGTAGAAGAAGATTTTTTTCTTTTATTCTGAACTGTACTTCGTTGCTTATTACTTTGCGAACTTGTTCTATTATATGTACGAGATTTAGTCGCTTTTGGTTTTCTAACCGAAGTACTTCTTGTCCGTTCTACCTTATTAGACACTGAACTCTTAGTTCTGGTCACATTTTTATTTGTGGTTCTTGTTGACCTTACTGAACTAAAGCGTGTCGTTTTTGAGGGCGTCGACATGTTTCTGTTAGAACGTGTTCGTGTTGTTTTACTTGTTGCTCTGGTACTTTCATTAGGTCTTATTGTTCTCGTGTTAGAGCGTGTTGTTGTCGCATTATCAGAACGTCTTGTCGTAGACCCTGTGCCAGCTTCTATATTCCTTATACTTCTGGTAGAACGCGTCGTTGTACTGTTTTGTGCTAAACGGGTACTTCGGGTACGCGTTATCTCGGTATTTCTACGTGTTACATTTCGCTGTATAGTACGCTCTCTTCGAGTTCTTGGGGTTTGCGCATAACTACTACTACTGTTTCGTCTTGTGGTAACCCTTGTGTTTCCACGTCTTGTATTATTAACATTAACGTATCTTACATTGTTTCTATAAGGTCTGTAATAAATATGTCTTACAGGTGTATAAAATTGTCTGTACGGATTTACATTAACTACACAGTAGTTAACAGGTGGTACAATATAAAACCTGTGCCATGGTCTGTAAATATATGCTCTGTTATACACATTGATAAACCCATCATATCTCCAAAACACATTGTTTCTGTAATACACATTTAATCCACCAATTCTACTAATTCTGTTAAATCCGTTGTAGGTGATAAAAATGTCACCTATTTGATTAACTCTACCATAAAAATCATAGAAGATAGGTGTGTTTTCAATTTGAATAATAGCTCCAAAACTATCATACTGTACATAAGGGTTATAGTTATAACCAGAGTTAAAGCTTAGAGAAAACCCAGGCGAATTTATGCCTATGCTTACATCTGGACCGTAATCTGGAATATAAAAATCAAATTGTCCATCTCTATATACCGAAAATTCGATACCTCCTTCATTAAATATGAAAGAATTACTATAACCTCTCACATAATTAGTAATTGAAGCCTCAGCTTCTAATGTTGTTGTGTTGGTTGCGAATGCAGTAGTGCTAAAAGCGACTATGGCTGCAAAAAAATATAGTATCCGTTTCATAGTTAAAGGTTTTAAAATTAAACTCATTATGTACTAAACAAACAGCGTGCCAAAAAGCATAACAAATTGATTACTAAGTGGTTTGTGTAATTAAAAATCCCGAAGCCTTGGGGAAAGCTTTCGGGATTATAAAATCTCAATGTTTAGTTAGGCTAAATCGAGATGTTAGTATTTGTGTTTCTTCTGCTTTTTTACTTTACCATTTTTCCTATAGTAGTAATAATCGTCATCGTCATTCCAATCGTCATTCCAGTCATTAGAAGTGCTGCTAAAATGGTCAATAGTACAAGTGGTAGTTCCACAGAAACCACAACCTTGATTATTAAAATTAACATGACCTCTTGTTCCAATAACGTCTCCATATCTATTATATAGAATACGTAGACCACCAACTTGTTTCAGTTGTCCTCTTCTATAGCTCATATAGACTGAACCAACACGTTTTACCCGACCTTGCCTATCGTAATTGATAAACACATTGCCTATACGTCTTACACGGCCTAATCTGTCGTGTCTTACCAAAACACCTCTATCTCCATTGTGGTATCTTGTTCCAGGAGCTCCATAAGTTCGGTTTGTGCTACGTCTGTTACGTCTGTAATAATATTGGTCATCTTCAGGTAAGGTGGAAAATATTTCGGTATTAAAATCGAAACTTCCATCCGTAAAGATTAAAAATTCTACACCACGCTCAATGAACACTATTGGTTCGGTAAAACGATAGCGTGCATTGTTAAAATCTTCCCCATTTAAAACAACATCTCCTGCTGTTGTCGCTGTGGCTGATGTTATTCCTAATAACATCATCGCCAAGAAAAGTACTTGCTTTTTCATAATTTATAGGTTTTTAGATTTACCTAGTCACTAACCCGTTTAGGACTTTTAGGTTTACGCTATAGGTTTTGAGAAACCAATTAACGTGCCAAGAATTATAACTCACTACATATCAATATTTTGAAGTGAACTTTTAATATCGAATTGTAACAATATGAGGATTCGTTCTTCTAATTAGTAAGAGCTATTAGTATAATTTTATTACTTTTAATCCAAGACTAACCATCACAGATGAAAGCCAACCAAAACACTTGTCAAAATTGTGAACAACCTTATGATAAAGGGTTTCAGTTTTGTCCGCATTGTGGACAAAAAACCAATGAAAATTTAACCATTGGTGTACTCTTTTACAATACCATTAGCAATTACTTTTCTTTTGATGCACGCTTTTTAAAGAGCTTTTTTCCCTTAATGTTCAAACCAGGTTATATAGCCAAAGAATTTATAAAGGGTAAGCGTTTATTATACTTGCATCCTGCACATATGTACTTGTTTATTACTGTGATTTTTTTCTTTCTATCTAATATTTATTCCAGAGAGGTTAGAGAAGATTTAGATAAGGATATGCAAAGGGTCTTGGCGAGCAGAACAGAAAAGCAACAGATACAACAAGATAGTAGTCTTCAGGATTCTATAGACGCTACTGAATTTATTAAACCGTTAAAAGATAATGCTGTTACCATTGGTTTAGATGATGATGATTTAAGAGCATTAGATTCTATATCAAATATTAAAATTCCGAAAAGACACATAGGACCTACGTTTTCTTTTAATGAAAAAGAGATGGACTCGCTAATTGATTCTGGTGCTTCTGATGAAGCTTTATATAAATACATGGGTATGCCAGATGATGCAGGCTACTTTAAACGTAAGTTTTATGGGCAAGTTTTAAAATTTTATAAGACTATGGGACTAGGGCAGATCTTTCAAACTTTTATTGATAGCATACCGTTGGCGATGTTTTTTTTACTGCCCATTTTTGCCTTATTATTAAAACTATTCTTTTACAAAAGAGGACGATATTCACACCATCTGGTATTTACTTTTTACTATTTCTCCTTTCTGTTTATAATATTTAGTATTGTTTTTGCCATTAATTTATACAGGGATATACCCGATTGGATCGATTGGCTTATTGTACTATCTACTTTCTTTTACCTATATATAGGAGTTATAAAATTCTATGGGCAAAATTGGTTTTTAAGCTTTATAAAAAGTGGTATTGTAAGCTTTCTGTTCTTAATGCTGGTATTACCATTTTCGTTTACATTATTAGCCCTAATATCCTTTTTATTTTATTAGGATTTATTTGTTTTTGAGCATCATAAAACTAATAGATCTGGCATAATCGTATACGGTTTCACTCTTGCAAATCTTCAATTTAAGAGATACAAACGACTTAAAATAAAGCAAAATGCTTAGTATTTTAAAGCAAAATGCTTGGTGTAATCTCAAAAAACCAATCTAATTTTATGGCCTCATATCTAATGCAACAGAACTAAATATTTAAAACTGGTACAAAAAGAGTGTTAGTATAAATATGTAAAATTCCTACATTTTTTTCAGTTAGTCGATAAACCATAAATCGTTAAGACCTTTTTTCTATGAAAACACATTTCAACACCCTCATGAGCATCTTTATGCTCACATTTTCAATGGGCCTATTTGCACAAGAGCTGCCCAACATTATGCCACCTTCACCAGAGGCTTCCTCGTTGGGGAAATTTGTGGTAAGTCCTGTAAGTCATTATACGGGAGTACCCAATATTTCGGTACCCTTTTATACTATTGATCTTGATGGATTAAAAATCCCGGTATCATTATCCTACCACGCCAAAGGAGTACAGGTAGGGGAAATTGCCTCCAGAGTAGGTCTGGGCTGGGCATTAAATGCAGGAGGTGCCATTACACGCCAGACACGAGATCGTAGAGATGATGGTAGTTTTGGTTACCTGAGAAGCAATAAATACGATGACTTCTTTTCTAATCCTTCAACCAGGAGTCAGGTATTTTCTGATGCTACATCTGGGCATGTTGATATGGATCCCGATCTGTTCATTTTTAGTTATCCAGGAGGAAGCGGAAAGTTTATATTCGATTATACTACTATGGAACCGTTAGTACAGAGCTTTCAGGATATAAAAGTATATACCGGAGGTACTAATCAGCAGATTGGATGGTTTAAAATTATAGATAGTAATGGTTTTGAGTTTCTATTCAATATTATAGAAGAAGAATATATACCTAATAACTATAAAGACTCAACAGTAACTCTTTTGAGCGACCTTGGAAGTTCCTCGCCAACTAATAACACCTGGAGATTATCAAAGATCATTTCTCCAAAAGGCAATAGTGTTAACTTTACCTATAATATGGAGGAGACCTATTATTATAGGAGGTCCTATGATATTGTCAATAGAGAAGCGACCAATCCGGGAAACGCGCCTACATCGATAGAGACCTATTTTTCAAAAGTAAGATCCAGACAACAACAGCTCAGTGCCATCGACTTTGATGGTGGTAGTGTTGATTTTATTGGTGACCCTACCGAAAGGGAAGATCTGCAAGGAGGCAACGCCTTAAGAAATATAGAATTAAGGGACAATAAGAACATTCTGGTAAAGAAAATGAGATTGCACCAATCCTATTTTCAGGCCATAGAAGATAACAATCAGCTCTCAACTATAAAGGATAGGGATCCAAAAGCCGCCAAGCGTCTAAGATTAGATTCCATCACCGAAGGGATAGACCAAAACAATCAAAAACCACCTTATGTCTTTGATTATATTGACGAAGGCTTTCCTAATCGTTTTTCAAACGCTCAGGATGTTTGGGGCTATTACAATGGTAAGCCCAACGGCTCGCGCTTAACGTTTATTTCGTATGGTATTTTCAATGCTAACAGACGTGTAGATACAGTTAAGGCAAGTACAGGAATACTGAACAAGATCACTTATCCAACGGGTGGTGCCACACATTTTGAGTATGAACATAATAAAGTGGCCTCACCAGACTTTTTTGATGAGATTCTGGTTAAGGCAATCAACCCTACGGCTCAATTTAGTGCAGGTATGATAAAAGGGACGACAGAAACCACAACGAATTGGTGGGATCCAGTTTCAAGGACTTACAAAATGCCAGTGACCATTGCTACAGGAGATAATAATTCGTCAGTGGCTAGCATTCGCATGAGGGCAGTTGTTCAAATATGTAATGATGACGATTGTGATTCTCAAGTGGCAACCACCTTGTGTCCATATCAAACACATCTGTATAATGGAAACAATTCTTATATGTTCTTTAAAGGAGATCATGATAATATATTTGTAGCCCCTGGAGATTATACACTTGAGATCATACCGAGATCACCAGCTGCTGAAGATCCTTTAGACTTTCAAAATTGTTTTGCAGTCAATCTCACCTGGGAAGAAGCGGTTGCTGATGAGCATGAACTCATTTATGCAGCAGGCAAACGTATCAAAAAAGTAACTACGGCTGATGCCGATGGAACCGTAGTCAGTGAAAAATCCTATGAGTATTTAAACGATGAAGGTGTTACCAGTGGTCACCTTTTTGGTCTGCCAAGCTTTTATGCTACCATAACCACACCAAGTGGTACCAATGCTTCTGATATGTTTGGCTCACGACCAGGCAGTCCGTTGACCAAAATACAAGGGAACAATAGCGGTTACAGTAACGTTACGGAATATATAGGCACCAAGACCAACAACATCGGTAAGGTGGAGTATACGTTTACCATGATTCCTGATGGGAACGAGTACTGGAAATTGCCTTACCGTTTACCTATGGACAACGAATGGCTTAGAGGTAGGCCATTAGCCGTTAACTATTTTAAAGCCACATCCGACCCTTTAGATCCTTATGAAATTACAAGATCAGAGAATTTTAGATATTCTGGTGGTGATTCTGATACACCATTAACTATTGTGTCACCACCATTAGATCCTGGGCAACCGACTGATCCGTTGGTTATCAATGACCGATATCAGCATCATACGCCTTTTGCCATATTTTCATTTCCCGATGGTTTGTTAGAAGCCTATCATAATAATGATTTGAGTACTGCAGCAGCTTTGCTGAACCTCTATATGAATGCACCGCATAATTATTATAAAACCTATTACCTCACCGGTGGCGCATCGCACCTTATACAAAAGCGGGACATAGAGTATACCAATGGTGTACAGACCTTAGAGAATGTTACCAACTATTCTTATAATTACCTTGAGCACTACCAGGCTTCAAGGGTGAGTTCGATCAATAGTGAAGATGAGACAGTGATACAGGTGCATACCTATCCGCAGGATATTCATGGACCTACTGAAGTACCTGTAGGGAATAACTACAGTACAGATCCAGTTTTAGCATTGGCACAACAGAACAGGTTGGTACCCATAGAAACCAAGACCTATAAAGAGCTTAATAATGACGGCCTTCTGTTGAGTGACGAGCTTACAGGTACTTCAGAGACCAAATACAAATGGTATGGAGATGTACTCGAACCTGAGAAGGTGCTGGTCGGTAAAGGAGATGACCTTCTGGAAGAACGCATACAGTTCCATAAATACGATGATAAAGGCCATCCTTTAGAAGTCAGTAAGACCGATGGTACCCGAATTATTTATGTTTGGGGTTATGAGAATACCAGTCCTGTAGCTAAGTTAGAAAACGCCAGTTACACCACACTAAGCACTGCCCAGCAGTCTGCAATAGATGCAGTAATAACAGCTTCGAATAATGATGTGGGCACAACAACGGAAGATACCTTAAGAACAACACAAGTAGCACTACGGAGCGCCTTCCCAGAGGCTATGGTTACCACCTATACTTACGACCGCCTTATAGGTGTCACCAGTATGACCGACCCTCGAGGTCAGACTGTTTATTACCAGTACGACGACTTTAACCGATTGAAGTTGGTAAAAGACAAAGACGGCTATATCCTAAGCGAGAATACCTACAATTATGCAATCCAAAACTAAGACTATCATGAGAAAATTAATATACACCATAGCTTTATGTGTAGTGTCTAACTTAGTTTTGGCACAAACACCAGAAAAAAATTATGTAAAAAGCACCAGCTACCAGGTGAAGACCACTGATGGTGCGCACAACGCAGGTACCACAACAGCCCTTACACCAGACGATAAGATCGAATCTGTTACTTATTTTGATGGTTTGGGGAGACCTGTACAGAGCATTGCCAGACAAGCGGGAGGGCAAAAACAGGATATCATTACTCCAATGGTTTATGATGCTTTTGGGCGTCAGCTTAAGGACTATTTGCCATACGCCAGAAGTACGACCTCATTGGACTACGAATTGCCGGCACAATTGATGATTGACCTTGAGGCACAGTACATGGCAAGATACGCAGATGATCTTAATCCGGCTTTGCCAAATCCATACAGTGAAAAGGTACTGGAAGCCTCACCAATGGGACGCGTTTTAGAACAGGCAGCTCCCGGAAACGATTGGGCTGTAAACAATGGCCATACCATAAAATTTGGCTACGACACCAATAGTTTTGATGCTAATAATCCCGATGATTCCAATAACGATAATGTCATATACTTTGATGTGGCACATCCCAATGGTGATACCGAGCAAACCGAATTGGTTTACAAAGGTTATTATGCCGCCAACAGGCTTTATAAGACCATCACCAAGGATGAGAACTGGACTGCAGGAAAAGACCATACCACAGAAGAGTTTAAAAACAAACAGGGACAGGTGCTTTTAAAGCGTACTTATAATAATGAGGTGGCTCACGATACCTATTACGTCTATGACGATTATGGCAATCTTACTTATGTGCTACCACCAGAGGCGTCGCAACAGATACTCACATTAGATGAACTGGGCCGTGCGGCTTCACAGACCAATTACCCTTGGGTAGATATGGCGCTTGTAGACAGTAACTTTGCCGACGAATACAACGATCAGCTTCAGAGCTATGACAATGCAGATATCCTCAATGTCAATATTACAAATCCCTGCGGAGGGCAAGGAGGCTTTACGGTTACCACGCTAGAGGATAGCCAGGAGGTACTGTTGAGTATTAATTTTTCTGCTGCGCAGGAACTGGAATTAAAAACAGGAAAACTCGTATCCCTCGATGCCTATGGTAACTTTGGAGATACCGAATTGGGACGCATTACAGGCCAGGATTACGACTATGTGTTCTATATCACTAAAAACGAAATACATATCAGTGGAGGTGGCAAGCTCTATGGCATCAACCAGCTGTTTAACAGTAGCGCTAAGCTGACTTATGACGAAAATTTCCTTTGGACTAAGCTTGCGGATGTAGACTCTAAGTTTGCCTCTGGGTTTGAAAAGGATGTTGAGATCCATGCCCAAAACACCAACCAGAATCCCCTTAATGTGTATTTAAGCAATCCTTATGGAGGGCAGGGAGGATTACATGTTACTGTAGATGATAACGACAACATCACCCTGAGTTTTAATATGAGCAGTACAACTGACCTTAAGCTTAAGCAGGGAGTGATCCTTAATCTGGATGCCAAACGTGCACTAGCCAACCGAAGATTGGGAACACTTAGCGGTAGTGACCATAGTTACGATTTTCATCTGGTAGATAACAATATTGTGGTTACAGGCTCGGGAGTAGGACAGACCTTTAATGGGAGCATGTTTCCGAATCCAACAACACCAGATGACACTATTATAGTCACAGAAGTCATTGAAGGGCTGTGCTACATCTACCACTACGATAAGCGCAACCGCTTGATTGAAAAGAAAATTCCGGGTAAGGGCTGGGAGCATATTGTTTACGACAAGCTCGACAGACCTATACTCACTCAGGATGCCCGACAACGTCTGGACCACAAATGGCTGTTTACCAAGTACGATGTGTATGGACGTGTGGTCTATACAGGAAAACACCTGTACACACCACAAGGCAGTACACACAATGCGGCACGCTTAGAACTGCAGGCCGATCTTAACGCACAGACCATACTCCACGAAACCAGAACAAGCACTGGCACATCTTTAGATAGTGCAACGCTATACTACAGCAACCAGACTTTGCCCAACACAGGCTTAGAACTGTTGACCATCAACTATTACGATAGTTACAACAATTTAGGCTTAAGTGCTCCTCTATTAAAGGCCCATGGTAATATGGTCTATGATGCCGCTATAGATACCAACGTTAAGTCCATGGCTACCTGTAGCCAGGTGCGCGTTTTGGACACCAATGACTGGATCACTGCAGTGACCTATTACGACGATAAGGCTATGCCTATCTATGTGGCGAGTACCAACACTTACCTCAATACCACAGATGTGGTCACTACCGACTATGATTTTGTGGGCAAAGTTTTAAGTACGGAGAGTACGCATACTAAAGATGGCGGTACACCACTAATTGTTGAAGATACCTTTAGCTATGACCATGCCAGTAGGTTACTCACGCAGAGCCAAAGTATTAATGGCAGCACGCCAGAACTTATCGTTAACAACCATTACGATAATTTTGGGCAATTGCACAGCAAGGCTGTGGGTGGAGCCGTAGCCAGCGACCCAACACAATCTACAGGGCTACAGACCGTAGATTATAGTTATAACATTAGAGGTTGGCTAAAGGCCATTAACGATGTGGATGCACTGGGCAGTGACCTCTTTGGGTTTACGATCAATTATAACGCTCCCGAAACCAGTAATAGCGCCTTATATAATGGTAATATCTCGGAGACCTTTTGGAAAACTGCCTATGATGGCCATAAGCGTGGTTATGACTATAGCTATGATGCCCTTAACCGTATAGAGACTGCCAATTATCAGGGTAATTATGTCTTGACAGGCACCACCAATGATATAGAAAACTATAGCCTTATTGGAGCCAATAATACGCCAGGTGTAGCTTACGATAAAAACGGAAACATTACCAGCCTGCGACGTATGGGCTTGGTGGAGGCCAATACCACTGTCGCTGCTATCGATGTGTTGAGTTATGGCTATGCGCCTTTTAGTAACACCTTGCTTAATGTAGCGGATAATGGTCACGACGATGGCTTTAAAGATGGTGATAATACAGCAGAAAATGATTACCTTTACGATGTTAATGGTAATATGATACAAGACCTCAATAAAAATATCGTTAATATAGAGTATAACCACCTTAATTTACCGACTAAGGTAACCTTTGGTATGGGTAATGCTTTGGGAAGCGATATGATTAATTATGTCTATGATGCTACTGGTGTAAAACTTAAAAAACTGGTGGTAGATATGTCTGAGAACAATGGTATTAACAGCCAAAGCACTAGTACTACGCTATATGCTGGTGGTTATATCTATGAAAAATCGGGTGGTTATAGCCATGATGGGCAATTTTGGCAAGGTGCAGAAGTGGACCACGGTTTAAAAATGTTCGCTCAACCAGAAGGTTATATTGAGCCTGCTAATAATGGCAGTGGAAACTACAATTATGTGTATCAATATAAGGATCATTTAGGTAATATAAGATTAACTTATACAGACAATAATGGAAGCCTTGAAGTTATAGAGGAAAATAACTACTATCCTTTTGGACTTGAACATAAAGGTTACAATAATGTCGTGTCTGCCAACAGCAACAGCGTTGCATCCAAGTATAAATACAATGGTAAGGAGCTTAATGATGAATTAGGATTAGATTGGTATGATTTTGGTGCACGTAATTATGATGCGAGTTTAGGACGCTGGATGAATTTAGATCCGTTAGCTAATAAATACTATTCATTAAGTCCTTATAACGCTTTTGCAAATAGCCCTTTGTCATTTGTTGATCCAGATGGTAGAGAATTAGTATTGGCAGGTAATAGAAAGCATAGAAGAAAGACGATGAGAAGACTTCGAAAACTAACTAATGATAGGCTAAAAGTAAATAGAAAAACAGGAAAAGTTTCAATAGCTTCGAGAGGTACTAGAAACCGAGGAAAGAAACTAACAAAAGGAACTGGATTAATATCAGGTCTTGTAAATTCTGGAAATACAGCAACAGTAACCACTTATGCAGATGAATTTGGAAAATCAAATATATTTCAAGAAAAAAGTAGTAGTGATTCAATTAATGAATTAATGTTGGGTACAGGTGACCATACGGTAACTTATGCATCGGAAGAGAATCAATCAAATGGTGCTGGAGGTGATGCAATAGTTCTACTAGACCATAGCGATAACGGAGAGAATATTGTTAACGCAGATGGAACAACTGGAGCACCTAGAGAAATTTTAATTGGTCATGAATTACTACATGCACTTAATATTCTATCTGGTAATGTTGATACAGGAGATGCTAATGATGATCTTCAAGATCCTGATACATTACAAGAGGGTGTCTTAAGTCCAGAAGAAGTCTCTATAAGAGAGTCAGAAAATGAAATAAGAGATGAACAAAAAGTAGTAAGAAGAGCAAGCCCTATTGATAATATGCTGAAAAATCTTGAGGAGTTTTTGAAGAACAATAAATAAATTAGTCATAATGAAATTATCAAGTATTAAAATAAATTTTTTATATCGCCATTTATTTCTATTAATGATTGTTTCTTTTTCACTTGTTTTCGGATGCAAAGGATCTAATAATATTATTAAAGAGAATATTAACACAGAAGATATATTTTTAGAATGGCAAAAAACTAATGAGGAGTTTTTAAACAGAAATAGTCTCTCAGATTCTTATTTAAAAAATTATATGAATAATTCTTTTGAAGAATCTGAATATGATGGAAAAAAATATGAAAGCATAAAAAAATCAATTTTAGATTTTCTTTACAGCAATAGTGATATAGATGTTAGTACAAACTTCTATTTTTTTGAAACTTTCAGTAAAGGAAAGCTATATTATTCGGTATTAACAGACAAAAAAGGAAAGAATTCATATAAGGTATATAGAGCTTTAGGTACATGGAAGATAAAAAGTAAAAATAAAGCCTCATTTAATGATATTAGTAAAAGATTCCAAGAAGCACTACCATACAAGAAATGCAACGAGGATAATAATAATATGATTTATGGAATAGTTAGTGAATTTGAAGATGGAAGTTTTACTATTAAGTTAATTGATTTACAATGTTCTGGTGATGGAACAGAATGGTTACCGAATTAATCTTAAATACAATAAGAAAGACCACAGCGAAAGTTGTGGTTTTTTTATGCGTAAGTATTACGAGCTTTAGCATCACGAATTAACGCATTAATCGTAGTAAAAATATGCGCTCTATCTTCATTGTTCAACTTCTGTAAACTCGTAACCACATCAACGATATTTTTATCAAGTTCTAAATCAGACAATCCAGTTAAATAATCCAAAGATACTTCGAGAGCTTTAGCAATTTTAAAAGCTGTCTCAATAGATGGTTTAACTTCATCACGTTCATATCTACCAATTACAGGAGCGTGTACACCAATCTGTTTAGCAAGTTCATCTTGCGACATCTTCCTTTTTTTACGAGTGATTAATAAGCGTTCGCCAAACAACATAAGTTCTAAATATATCAGTTAAATAAAGTAATACGCAAATATATAAAACATAAAGTATCTATCTAAATATTAAATTGTTTGATAAATAAGAACATATTTTATACTTTTGAACAATATATGTTCTAAAAAATATTTTTCAACAATGTTAGGTAGTGTTCCAAACGGGAGCTTTTGTAAATCGGTAATTGTTACCTATTGATAATTAGCAACTTATAAATTTAACAGGTTCTTTTTTAAGAGCCTGTTCTCGTTCATTGAAATGGCGAACGTTTCTTAAACCTTATAGAATAAGGGTTTTATATACTGTGGTGTTTCAAACGGGCTCCTAAGCTTTTTTTTGTAGGATACTTGATATATTTACGATGCCTAAGGTGTTTAGCAAAAAAACAATTCTTAATTATAATGTAAAACTTAACAAACATATCAGATCAATATATTAGCTGACTTGCATCTTGATTTTTATAGAGAACTCTTAGGGTCTATAATAAAAAATGTATTTTTATTAGTATAAATATAATGGGAATAATTATAAAAAAATACTCTTACTTTAGATTGTTTATATTTAGATACAACTTCAACTATGTCAAAAGTTTTATTTTCTCTATTATTAATCTCTAGCTTTTTTCTAAATACAGCTTGTATTTCCCATAACGATTTAATTAATCCGCCTAAATGGTTGATTGGATATTGGATTAATGTAAATGATAAAGGCATTCAAAAAGGTCTAGAAGTGACTGAGAATGATATTTTAGTATATGATTCTCCTGGTAAATCTACTAGTCTAAAAGATCACGCTAATTCTAAAAATCCTCCAGCATTTAAGATTATTGATATGTCAAATAAAGAATATATTATTAGAGTTAGTGGTGACCTCTTTGTGTTTGAATATATTTCTGACGAAAAAATAAATTATGATGACAAAACTTATCATCGATTAATTCCTGAATAAACTCATTTATAAATTTCATTAGCACTGCTGTAAAGTCAGATACTATTGAGAAATTCTTGTGAAAGCTGAACTTTAATTAACAATTGCCAACAACGGGTATAGTTCATTGCAATTTGCTATATTTTGGTTACGCCAGAAAAGTCCATTGGACATTTTTCGCAACGAAGCCTTACACAAAACCGTTGTGCTTCATTATTACCGAGGAACTATATACATATACTAAGTGATTAAGAAGGCTATAAAATAAAAGTTAAATTCTATTACATAATTGATATATCAATTATTTTTGTATCAAATTAATGACATATGAACCTGTCTCTTCCATCTGAAACAATATTTCACGTAATCGAAAGTACTATTAAGGAATATCGAAAATTTGCACAGAAAAACATTTCAGAAAAAATAAAAGATATGACCATTGATCAGGGTATGGTACTCCTCTTTCTAAATGAACATCCCAACCTGACTCAAAAAGAAATTGCCGAACTGGTGTTCAAAGACAATGCATCTATGACCCGAATGATCAATACAATGGTTCAGAAAAAACACTTGAAACGCTCAATGAATCCTGAAGACAGAAGGCGCTACAAAATTGAAATCACAGATAAAGGAAAGGACGTCTTAAAAACCCTTCCTCCCATCATTCATCACAATAGAAATTCATCATTAAAAGGAATCACAAAAAACGAACTGAATCAATTGGAAATCATTTTGGGTAAAATCAGAACCAATTGTGCAAAAAACATCACATTATGAAAACTATAATCAAATTTACCGTAATCACAATCACATTTTTAATGCTACTTGCTTCTCAACTGAACGCACAGCAAAACGTAGAGCTATTAACAGTTAAAGAACAACAAACTGTTATCGATTCTATAGCTAGTAAACTAAATGCAAACTATGTTTTTCCAGAGGTTGCCAAGAAAATGTCTTCAAGTATTGCATCGAAACTTGAGAACGGCAATTATAAGTCCATCTTAGACCCTCAGGAATTTGCATCCACGTTAACAGCAGACCTCCAAGCGATCAGCAACGATAAACATTTAAGAGTCTCTTTTGCACCAGACCGAATAGCTGAGCAACAACAAACAGTTACTGCTGAAGATAGCATCGCTTATTTGAATCGCTATATCAACAGCATGAAACGAAATAATTTTGGTTTTAAGGAAGTGAAAATTATGGCAGGTAATATTGGGTATTTGGATCTTAGAAGTTTTTCTAATGTAGAATATGCTGGTGAGACTGCCGTCTCTGCCATGAATTTTTTGAGTAATGCAGATGCTATTATTATTGACCTTAGAAATAACGGAGGTGGAAGTCCAGCAATGATCCAACTCATAACGAGTTATCTCTTTGAAAGCGCCCCAGTTCATTTGAACAATTTCTATTGGCGTCCATCAGATCAAAATTCTCAAACCTGGACCTTACCACACGTGAGCGGTACACGCAGTCCGGATACTCCCGTTTATGTATTAACCAGTGGCAGGACTTTTTCGGCAGCAGAAGAGTTTAGCTATAATTTAAAGCATCTAGAACGTGCTACTCTGGTAGGTGAAACTACGGGCGGTGGAGCACATCCTGGTGGTTCAGTTGTGGCGACAGATCGATTTATGGTTTGGGTGCCTACTGGCAGAGCCATTAACCCAATCACCAATACCAATTGGGAAGGTACTGGTGTTAGTCCACATATTAAGACTACGGCTGCGGATGCGTTAGATATAGCCTATATGAAAGCTTTGGAATTACTTATAAAAAATAATAAAGAAAAAGAGCTACAAGCTTTTTACGAATGGCCACTCGCCGAACTAAATCTAAAGACGAATCCAGTGACCTTAGATGCTAAAGATTTAAAAGCCTTCGCAGGAATTTATGGCCCACGTATTGTGACCTACGAGAATGGTAAATTATTCTATCAACGAGGTAGTGGAACAAAGTATGAATTGCTTCCGTATAGTAATAATGAGTTTATGCTGAAGGGTCTCGATAGCTTTAGAATACGTTTTTTAGCCGAAGGGAACACAATAACTGCTTTACAAGGATTGTATGACAATGGTCGAACCGATAAAAATGCAAAAAGGAAAAATTAGATTCTCTTTGTTTGATTTTTTAATACTTCGAAAAGGTAATGTAGTTATGGTAGTGTCCCAAACGGGAACTTTTGCAAATTAGTAATCGTTACTTATTGATAATTCACTACTCATTGCATTGTATATGAGTAATTTAGAATATTTTTCTAAATTGCATCTTATGAATGTTAGATCTTTTATTTATTATGTGATTAGTTCAGCTTTTATGAGCAAACTCACCAATAATAAAAATGTATTAAAAGGGTTTAGTCTCTTTACGTTGCCTTTTAAGTTGAGTTTAGATTTTAATAGCGATTTTCAAAAGTGGTTAAAAAAGGGAGTTTTAATTTATTTAATCACTGTTTTTTTACTGTTTGGTGTAAATTTTTTATGGGCCTGGAAAAATGGAAGATTGTTACCACTCGAAGATGATTTTTACTACAACTTTTTAGAAGACATTCCTAATATCATTAATTATTTAGTAATCTGCCCAGTATACATTAGCTGTGGTATTTACTTTATAAACAGAACAGCCAGAATGAAAAGCGAATTTCAATCTAATGGTTTATTAAAACTGCTAGGTATTTCAGCTTCACATTATGGTAAACAATGGGCAAAAAACATACTTTTATTAGTACTGCTTTTTAGTGTTAGCTTCATAACGATTACAATTTATATTGATGAGCTAAGCAGATACAATAGGGTCTTTTGGTTTCAAAACCAGATGTCTAATGGAGACATTGCATTAAATACTCAAGGGTTTTATTACTTATTGACCAACCTAATATTAAACATGTTAACAGTTCTTGTGGTAATTTCTCATTTTGAGTTCTTTAGATTCTCGTCTTTATTTGGAAAAAAGCTCAAGGCTCTATCTCAGAATGATTCTCAAGACAATCTTCCAAATGAATTATTGGATAAAAACAAAGTGATTAAATATTTTAAACCCTATATAACCTTATATGGTGTTTCAAAAATTCTTGTTGTTGCATATATAGCAAATATGTATACCTGGCGCGCTCAAAATGTTGATTTTGTGGGAATACTGGATTTTACTATTCTACTTATTGCGGTATTAGCTGCAGCTTTAATAAGTTATCCGAGATATCATATTCAATATTGGTTATACAAGGTTTGGGAAAAAAATGGTGTTTCCGAATATCCAGAAATCAGAAACCCATTTTACAAGGGTTTAGCAAACGTTGCTGACTATCTTATACTTGGGGCGTTTATGACCAATCTGGTTTTATATGTTTTTGAAAAACTGGGTTTTACGCTTAAGAACATGCTTCAGTTTTATTAAGTTTCATTAGTCCAGATAGGGACATTTAAAAATGTTGAAAGACTTTGGGCATCCTCAATAATACTATTTAGATTAGAATGGTCTATAACATGAAGCCGCTCAGAATCTTTTAAGACTAAATTTATCTCATAGCTATTAAACGGAGCGATTTGTTCTGTTGTTATTTCTCCTAAAATTTGAATAGCAACAATATGCTCTAAATTAGTTTTTGAGAATCTTAAATATTTAATATTAACATAGCCTTTGTAGTAGTACCCCAATTTTTTGCTAAAAACAATACGGATAAGATAATCTTTTAAAAAATATAAAAACGCACAAAAACACACCAAGCATGCACCAAGTAACAAAAAACCGATAATAGAAAGCCCATTATCAATAGGCCATAATTGCATTCCAAAATAATAAGCACCTACTGATAATAATAAATACATTACAGTATAAAATGCAAACTTTACAGAAGGCAAAAACTTAAAGACGCTATTCGTTTTACGAGCGACATGAGTTTCAAAACTAGCACCACCAGAATACATAAATTCTGTAGACGTGTACTTTTTGATTTCTCTTAGATCCATAAAGAAAGTTTATACTATAATTTTTCCTGAAGATATTTACCAGTTACGGAATCCTTATTAGTAACAATTTCTTCTGGTGTGCCATGGGCCACAATTTGACCTCCATGTTTACCACCTTCGGGTCCCAGATCGATAATATAATCCGCACATTTAATTAAATCTATATTATGCTCAATAACAATTATAGAATGGCCTTTGGCAATTAAGGCCTGGAACGATTTTAACAACTTTTGTATATCATGAAAATGCAGTCCTGTGGTAGGTTCATCAAAAATAAATAACGCATTATCACTTTTACTACCTTTACCTAAAAACGTTGCTAATTTTATACGCTGTGCTTCACCACCAGAAAGGGTAGAGGAGGACTGACCTAAAGTAACATAACCTAAGCCAACATCTTGTAAGGGTTGTAATTTATTCTTAATTTTAGTTTGCTTAAACGTAGCAAAGAAATCTATGGCATCATCAATAGTCATGTTAAGAATATCGTCTATAGATTTTCCTTCAAAATGCACTTCTATTACTTCCTTTTTAAACCGTTTGCCTCCGCAGGTATCACAAGTTAAATGCACATCGGCCATAAATTGCATTTCTATAGTCACTTCGCCTTCTCCTTTGCATGTTTCGCAACGTCCACCATCGACATTAAAGCTAAAATGCTTGGCCTGGTAGTTTCTAATTTTACTCAGTTTTTGTGATGCAAAAAGTGAGCGGATATCGTCATAAGCTTTAATATAAGTCACCGGATTAGAACGCGATGAACGCCCTATAGGATTCTGGTCTACAAATTCCACATGTTGAATATTACTATGATTACCCGTCATTTCGGTAAATTGTCCAGCCTTGTCACTGAATCCTGTGAGTTTCTTTTGAATCGCAGGGAAGAGTATCTTTTTAACTAAGGTGCTTTTTCCACTTCCTGAAACTCCAGTAACAACCGTAAGCATTTGTAATGGAAATGTGACATCAATATTTTTAAGATTGTTTTCGCGAGCTCCAACAATATTGATATGATATTTTGATGTTCTTCGTTTCTCAGGAACTTTAATTTCTAATTGGCCATTAAGATATTTTGCTGTTAAAGTATCTGAAACTAAAATATCATTGAAATCTCCTGTGGCAACCACTTCACCACCAAATGTACCAGCTTCTGGTCCGATATCAATGATTTCGTCTGCGGCTTTCATAATATCTTCGTCATGCTCTACCACAATAACAGTATTGCCCAAATCACGTAAAGATTTAAGCACTTCGATTAAGCGTTCAGTATCTTTTGGGTGTAGGCCAATACTAGGCTCATCTAAAATATACATAGAACCCACAAGACTACTACCCAAAGAGGTTGCTAAGTTAATACGTTGACTTTCACCACCAGAAAGTGTATTGGACCTTCTATTGAGAGTGAGATAATTTAAACCAACATTAGAAAGAAATTCTAGTCGCGTATTAATCTCTGTTAAAAGACGTCTAGCAATTTTTGCATCGTAAGTATTTAACTTTAACTCACTAAAAAATAGCTTCAGTTCATTTAAAGGTAAATCGACCAAATCTGTAATGGTAGCATCGTTTATTTTTACGTAGTTGGCTTCTTCACGCAAGCGTTTTCCTTTACAAAGATTACATTTTGTTTTGCCACGATAACGCGAAAGCATTACACGATTCTGAATTTTATAAGCTTTAGACTCCAACTCAGCAAAGAAACTGTCTAAGCCTTCAAAATGCTCATTTCCAGACCAAATTAATGCTTTATTCTTTTCGCTTAATTGAAAATAGGGCTTATGAATAGGAAAGTCGAAATGATGCGAATTATTAACAAGTTGGTCTCTGTACCAACTCATACTTTCTCCCCTCCACGGAAAAATAGCATTTTCGTAAACCGATAGTGCTGTGTTAGGCACAACTAAATCTTCATCAATGCCAATAACATCACCGTAACCCTCACATTTTGGGCAAGCACCATATGGGTTGTTAAAACTAAAGAGATGTGCATTGGGCTCTAAAAACGTTAGGTCATCCAATTCAAATTTATTATTGAATGTCGTTTTTTTATGATCCGAAAGAGATTCAACAATACAAGCCCCTACGCCTTCAAAAAATGCAGTTTCTATGGCATCCGCAAGGCGGTTTAGAAAATCCTCATCGTCTTTGTAAACGATTCTGTCTACAACTAAAAACAGATGTTTATCTGATGTTATATTTTGTTTTAAAGCATCATCAATTCTTAAAACCTCATTTTTATGCTTAATTCTGGCATAACCTTGCTGCTGTAATGTTTGGAGTTTATTTTCTATCGTTCGATCTTTTTCAAGTATAATAGGCGATAAGAGTAGAAGTTTAGCACCTTCTTCAAATGTTTTAATGTAATCGATAACATCGGTTACGCTATGCTTCTTAACTTCTTCACCAGAAATAGGAGAGTAGGTTTTTCCAATACGTGCAAACAACAACTTTAAGTAATCATATATTTCTGTAGTTGTACCTACTGTAGAACGTGGGTTGGTAGAATTTACCTTTTGCTCAATAGCTATAGCAGGTGCAATCCCTTTTATATAATCTACTTTAGGTTTGTTTAGCCGACCTAAAAACTGACGCGCATAGCTCGATAGGCTTTCTACATAACGTCTTTGACCCTCAGCATACAAGGTATCAAAGGCTAAACTTGATTTTCCAGAACCCGATAATCCCGTAATAACCACTAATTTGTTTCTGGGAATAACGACATCAATATTTTTTAGGTTGTGCAATTTTGCACCTTTTATAATGATATTTTTCTTTGGGTTAACGTCTAAAACAGTAGTATTCATGGGATTTTTCTGAAATCTAATTTTACAAAGATACTATAACTATTTCATCTATTAAAGGAACATTTTATCCGACAAAATGTTAAAATTTGCTAGTTTTTTTTGTTTTTTCGGAATGATTGTTGTTATATTTACCACATAATCATTAAAATACAACTGCGTATCGCATAATATTACTTTAGAAAATTTTAACCCCTTGCTAAGAAGTTTACTTCTTAACTACTAAGAGTAATATTATGAAAAAAGAACTTATCCCAGACGCACAGTTGGTTAGCAACTACATTAAAGGAGACGAAAGTGCATTATCGGTTTTAATATCGAGACATAAGCAGCGTATCTACAGTTTTATTTATTCTAAAGTATATGATAGAGATATTACAGAAGATGTATTTCAGGATACCTTTATCAAGGTCATTAGAACTTTAAAGCGTGGAAAGTATAACGAAGAAGGTAAATTTTTGCCTTGGGTTATGCGCATTGCACATAATCTGGTTATTGATCATTTTAGAAAGAACAGTCGTATGCCTAAGTTTGATAACGCCGGTGAGTTTAGTATTTTTTCTGTACTAAGCGATTCTAGTCTAAATGCTGAAAAGAGCATGATAAAATCGCAGGTAGAGTCGGACGTGAGACGTGTTATAGAAGAATTACCAGAAGATCAAAAACAAGTTTTAATGATGCGTATGTATCAGGACATGAGCTTTAAGGAAATATCCGAACGTACAGGTGTGAGTATCAATACAGCATTAGGTAGAATGCGCTATGCGCTTATTAATATGCGTAAAGTAATAGAGCAAAATAATATTGTTTTGACAAATTAAACTCACTTTATTGAGCATTAAAAACTTATAAAAGTAATATTTAATATGAATTTTATTTTTTAATGCACAATAAACAACATAGTGTTGCGTTGTACCATATATAAACCCTAATTTATAAATATGGAAAAAATTTACTCTAACGCTTCCCCAAAAAATGATAACCTAAAACCAAAAGATGAAACAATTAGTTTTCTTTTGAATTACTCAAAGGCTTTAAGTGTTATAAATTATAATAAATCGAAGTTTGAAGCACTTCTAAATTAAGTTGAAGAAAAATCCTGATTTGACAAAGTCAGGATTTTTTTGTGAATAATAATTCTTCGTAATTGTGAGTTGTGAGATACTCCTGTTTTAAACTTTTAAGATAGCGAATTGCATCAGATCGCATAGGGTGTTTATCTAATAAGCAGTTTTTTAAATCTTCATCATAGACCGTTAAAATGATATACCAATAACCCTTACGAGTTGTATAGTTATCTTCAAAGATTGAATCGTTTCCATTACTACTACGTTTAAGATCTGTAATAGCAAATGGCAATATTAGTGATTCATCTGTACGTTCTATTTCAGTATATGATAAATAAAATGTCTTATCATTAAGCAGAAAAGGTGTATTTAGACCTACATTATGGTGATTTAGATTGAACTTTTTATTAATGTAATTATAGAACTCGTCAGCATTTTTTGGATCTTTAAAAATAAAAGATGTTTCTCTCGGTAGTTTACGCTGAAATTTTTTAGCTTTTATCACTTTGTAATCCTCATTCTTAAATTTTGGAGCAATTTTATAGGGAATACAAGATATAGTAGTTAAGGAAACAAGAATAATTAGAATTCTTTTCATCGATTGAAAGTTTCCTTATAGGTATCAACAACTATACCATTGCGTTCTATTTCTTCTTTTTATAATATTCATCTAAAACAGACTTTCGTCCAATAGTTTTAGTTATAACATCCTTATCTAAATCCCATCCGCGAGCAGGTGAGTATTCTCTACCATACCATATAATCTGAAGATGAAGGTCATTCCAAAGTTCTTTAGGAAATAAACGCTTCGCATCTTTTTCGGTTTGTACTACGTTTTTACCATTGGTTAAATTCCAACGGTACATCAAGCGATGAATGTGTGTATCTACAGGAAAAGCAGGGATTCCAAATGCTTGTGATAAAACCACTGCAGCTGTTTTATGGCCTACGGCTGGCAATGCTTCTAATTCCTCATACGTTTGCGGGACTTTACCACTATGCTTATCAATTAAAATGTGTGATAAACCATAAATACCTTTACTTTTCATTGGCGACAAACCAACAGGTTTTATGATTTCTCTAATTTCCTCAACACTTAATTTAATCATGTCATAAGGATTGTCTGCACGTTCAAATAAAAGAGGTGTAATTTGATTAACACGTACATCTGTACTTTGGGCAGACATTAAAACTGCAATTAATAAAGTATAAGGATCTTTATGATCTAATGGTATAGGAATTTCGGGATAAAGTTTATTTAACGTATTTATAACAAATTGTACCTTTTCTTGCTTCGTCATTTCATCGTATTTTTGCAAGAACAAATTTAAACAATATGAAAACATTAAAGGCAGGAGATAAGGTGCCAAATTTCTCCGTTAATGATCAAGATGGTAATCTGGTTTCTTTATCTGACTATAAGGGAAAGAAATTAGTGGTTTTTTTCTATCCAAAAGCTAATACACCAACGTGTACGGTTGAAGCTTGCAATTTAAGTGAAAACTATAAAGCTTTGCAAGATGCTGGTTATGAGATCTTAGGAGTAAGTGCTGATTCTGAAAAGCGTCAATCAAATTTTAAAAATAAATTTAATTTCCCTTATCCTTTATTAGCTGATACTGAAAAAACAGTCATTAATGCCTTTGGTGTATGGGGACCAAAAAAGTTTATGGGTAGAGAGTTTGATGGTATACATAGAATTACTTTCATTGTTAATGAGGAAGGAATTGTAGATCGTGTTATAGATAAAGTAAAAGCTAAAATACATACAGAGCAAATTTTAAATGCATAAAAAAAGCGACCAAAAATGGTCGCTTTTTTTTGTAATCGTATTTTACAATTTTATTTATGCATTACTTCTTCAGATTCGCATCCAAATAAACTCTTTTCCTTAATAAGCTTAGCGACACCTTCTGGCAACATTTCTTCCCATCCATCTTCTCCTTTAGCAATCATTTTTAAGACGGTTCTGGAGAATACGGTTAGGTTAGAGGTGTCAAACTCTGTTATGTCAACGACTTTTCCATTGTATTTAAAGAATTTATAGAGCTCTTTCATACGTGGATGTACTTTAAGATTTTCGCTAGTGGTTAGGCTGCCATCTTCATTTTGCATAGGATACAGGTATACACGTAAATCTTTATAGAATAATTTACCGAAGGCTTCTAAAATTCCACCACTTAAATGACGGTAATACTTTTCGTCAAAGATGTCTACTAAATTATTTACACCCATGGCTAATCCCATTCTACTTCGTGTATATTGAGAGAAATATTCAACCAGCTTATAATACTCTTGAAAATTAGAAATTAAAACCGTTTGCCCTAAAGAGCATAGTAGTTTAGCACGATCCATAAAATCTTGCTCATCAATTTCTCCTTCAGCTCTAAGATTAGACAAGGTGATTTCAAAAATCACCTGAGTTTTATCCTTATCTACTTTATTTTCTTTGATAAACATTTCGTATGACTTCTCATACATATCCATATTTACCTTAGTAACAGGTCTAAAACTCCCTCTTAAAGCAAGAATATTTTTTTTGTAAAGTACACGTGCCGGAAGTACATTATTACCATCTGGTGCAAACATAACGGCATCGGTCATACCGTTTTTTACCAGTTGTAAACTCATTAAACGGTTGTCTACGTCCTTAAAAACAGGTCCGTCAAAATTTATAGTATCAATCTCTAGCTGATCTTTGTGAAGGTGATCATATAAATAACGTAATAATTTACGTGGTTGATTATACTTGTAAAACGCGCCATATATTAAGTTAGTTCCTAGCTTACCTAAAGTTTCTTGTTGCAAGCGTGCATCATTTTCCTTAAAACGTATATGCAGTACTATTTCATTATAGTCAGCATTTGGCTCAACCTGAAATTTTATTCCAACCCAACCATGACCTTTATATTTCTTAGCAAAGTCAATAGTGGCTACTGTATTAGCATAAGTAAAGAAAATTTTGTCTGGGTGCTTATCTCTTGTAATACGATGCTCAATTAAGTTAACCTCGTGATTAAGCATTTTTCTTAATCGCGCTTCTGTTACATAGCGTTTATCATTTTCAATACCATAAATTGCATCACTAAAATCCTTGTCATAAGCCGACATAGTTTTTGCAATTGTACCAGATGCACCACCAGCTCTAAAAAATTGTCGTACAGTTTCCTGACCTGCGCCTATTTCGGCAAACGTACCATAAATATCTTTGTTAAGATTAATACGTAAAGCCTTATCCGTTATTGAGGGAATATTCTCAAATTCCGTATCTCCTGTATATGTAATATCTTTCATAGCGTCTGGGATTAACTCGCTTAACAAAGGTATTAAATTAGCATGGCAAACAAAAAAATAAACTTATTTTTGTTTTAAACTTATTGCGGTTGAAAATTACGTTTTTAGGCACAGGAACCTCTCAGGGAATTCCGATAATTGGAAGCACACATCCAGTGTGTTTAAGTGATAATCCAAAAGATAAACGCTTACGTGTTTCTATTCTGGTTGAATGGAATAATTTTTCATATGTTGTTGATTGCGGACCAGATTTTAGACAGCAAATGTTGCGTGCTAATTGTACTAAAATTGATGGTATAATTTTCACTCATGAACATGCAGATCACACTATGGGTCTGGATGATATACGTCCATTTTTCTTTAAACAAGGAGATATTGATTTATATGCACATAAACGTGTTTTTGAAGCCTTAGAAAAACGATTCGATTATATTTTTACTACCCAACAAAAGTACCCAGGTGTGCCAAGTGTAATTAAACACCAAATTGAGAATAAACCTTTTAAAGCAGGGGGTATAGAGATTATACCTATAGATGGGCTACATCATAAGCTTCAGGTGTTTGGATTTCGATTTAAAGATTTTGCCTATCTCACAGATATGAAGACTGTACCAGATGAAGAAGCTGAAAAACTTAATAATCTTGAAGTCCTGGTGATTAATGCGCTTAGAGAAAAACCACATATATCGCATTTTAATCTGGAAGAAGCTTTGGCATTTATTGAAAAAGTAAAACCTAAGCGCGCATATTTAACACATATTAGTCATCTTTTAGGGTTTCATGATGATGTACAACAAAAGTTGCCAGGCAACGTTTTTCTGGCATACGATAACTTACAAATTACCATTTAAGATATGAAGAGTAGAGTTTTTATGTACCTGTTTATTTTTTCTGCATTGTTGATTATTTTTCAATATGTCAATTCAAAAAGTATAATTGATAAATACGAAAAAGATATTTCAAGTTATAAAGCCACAATGGCTGAACAAAAAAAAACTATTGCTGGTTTAGAAGAGCAGAATTTCGAACTTAATTACTTTAATATAGATCGCAATGACAATGCTTTAGATTATTTTATTACTCAGGGCTACAATGCTGATGAACTTATTGCCGCAATTACTGAAGGACTTTATAATATGAACAATTATGAAGGTGAGGAGCATCCTATTGTGCCGTTTGTGTCAATGACAGATTCTAAGTTGTTAATTAATAAAATACGTATCTTAAATCATAGATGGATAGTTGCCAACTTTACTGATGGCCAACATTGGGGGGAAATTTTTGTGACATACGATATTGATGAAAACCATAATTTAAAGTATAAATTAGCCGAATATTTTATGTACCCAAAATTTGACTAGATATATTGACTTAACCAAGCTTTAAGGTCATAAAAATTTTGTGGTGCAACTCCATGGCCAACAGGATATTCTTTATAAATATGATTAACACCTAAAGCTTCCAAAAAACCAGGAGTTTTTCTTGCCCAATCTACAGGAATGACCTGATCAACAGTACCATGAGAACAAAAGAAGTTTAAATGCGAAACTGTATTCTCTTCAATCATATCGGGTAAAATACCTTCATTAATATAGCCACTTAGAGCTATAATATTTTTAACTTTTTTAGGATAGGTAAGTGCTACAGCATAACTTAATATTGTACCTTGACTAAAGCCCAGGAGTGTTATGTTCTCCATATTTACAGGATAGGTCTTGCAGGCATAATCAATAAACACAGAAATTAGATCAACAGAATGCTTCGCTTGTACATCATCACTCCATTTACCTTGCACTGCATCAAAGTTTATAGCATACCATGCATTACCAAACGGTTGCATTGGATATGGTGCTCTTAGAGAAATAATAAATAACTCTTCTGGCAATTCTGAAGCAAAAGAAAATAAATCATTTTCGTCACTTCCGTAACCATGACACATTATAAGAAGTGAAGCGTTGTTTTTTAGTGATGATGGTCTGGTTATATAATGCAAATTTGCCATACTTATTGACCAATATTCTTAAAGACATTCTGAAAAATATCACCAAGTAATGGAATCTTGTTTGTCTTCCCGGTAATGGCTCCAAAAATACCATAGAGATATAAAACAGAAAAAAACAGCCAAAATGCCATACTTATATTCATACTATCAAAGCTACTTACAACAAATGCAATCATTAAATACAATAAACCAAGGCCAAGTGCTTGTCTTGTATGAAAAGCTGTAAAAGGATTATTTTTATCCTGATTCATAAAAAAGGCAATCAAAGTGCCAAATAGCGTTAAATATGCAACAATTCCTAAAGTTTTACCTTCGTCAACTATATTCTGATTCATGACTTTAAAACAATTTTATTATTGGCTACAATACCATAAGATTTCCCTTTTAAATGCATTCCAAGGAAGGCACTGTTTTTAGACCTTGAAGTAACATTAGATTTACTAAATTGGTATTCTACATCTGGATTAAATAAACTTAAATCTGCAATTTCACCTTCATTTACTGAAGTTTCCATAACACCAAATCTAGATTTCCCTTGACTTAGCAGGCTTATAGCTTTCTTAGTAGTGAATATTGTTTGAAGCGCTCCAAAAGCCGATTCTAAACCAATAGTACCGTATTTAGCATAATCGAACTCTATTTTTTTATCCTCTATATCTATTGGATTATGATCTGTTGTAACCATATCAATAGTACCATCTTTTAAGCCTTCAATAAGTGCTCTACAATCGGTTTGCGTTCGCAAAGGAGGTAGAACTTTATATCTGGTATCAAAACCTTCTAAGGCATCATCTGTTAATACTAAGTTGTGGATGGCGACGCTACATGATACATTTTGTTTCTTTGCTTTAGCAGCTCTTATCAATTCTACAGATTTTGCAGTTGATATGGTTGGAATGTGGAGTTTTCCTTCTGTATATTCTAATAGAAACAAATCTCGTGTTACTTGAAGCTCTTCAGCTAAAGCAGGATTTCCTTTTAATCCCAATCTTGTACTATTAATGTGCTCATTGACTACACCATTTCCTGATATTTTAGACTCTTGTGGAAATGAACAAACTAAGCCATCAAAATTGTTTGTGTATTGTAGCGCAATCTTCATTAAATTGGGATTGCATATGGGGTTTTGATAATCGTAAAAAGCTATAGCACCAGCGCTTCTCATATCGTAAAGCTCTGCTAAATCTTTACCATTACTTGCTTTGGTCAATGCTCCGATAGGATAGAGGCTAGTCGCTTTATTCTGGGCTTTAGATTTTACAAATGTAATATCTGCATAACTGTCAATTACCGGATTAGAATTGGCGTTTAAAGCCACTGCTGTAAACCCGGATTGTGCTGCTGTTTTTAAACCATTATCAATGGTTTCACGTTCTTCATAGCCTGGTTCACCAAAAGATACACTACTATCAAACCAACCTTGGGACACATGTAGGTTATCTAGTTTTATTTCTCTGTAATTATTAGGATTAGAAATGCGTTTAGAAATCTTAGCAATACGCCCTTTTTCAATTAAAATATCAACCTTTTGGTTGTGAAAATCACTTTTAGAATCAACAATGGTGGCAGATTTTATGAGTGCGTTCATTTAAGATATTTTAGTAGAAGTATCTCTATAATTAAAAATACTAGCGCAAAAATAACAAACCATTTCCATAACGCATTAATACTTCTATTACTTTTTATATCGTTTATTGTTGTAGCTAAACTTTCACTTACAATACTATTGGACGTATTTTTTAGATTATGGTAGTTTAAATTACTTTCACTACGATTAAAATTAAAACTTAGGTTTTGTAATACTTCAGTCTTATTCTTGACAGTTAAAATTCCTGCGGTATTTGGATAATCTTCAGTTTCTAACACCACAGATTTACTAAATGTTTTTTGAAGCGGAATAACAGAAGTTTCAACAGAACTTAATGTTAATATATCGTCTTGTCCTAAAACAGCATTGATAGCTATAGTGTTAGGTTTTCCAATGGTATAATATAGCTGCGATAATTTTAGACTTTGCTTTCCAATATTATATAATACAGGAACAATTAAGGGTGAGTTTTTGAAATTTGAAATTTGTTTATTTAATGCCGAAGCAAATACAAAAGCATTGGAGGTTCCTACGAGGAAAGGTGTACCATCTTCATAAGATAATACCGCATTTTTAGGTGATGTAAAGCGGTATGATGCTTCCACTTTTGGATATTGAAAATTAGTAACTTTAGAATAAAAAGCATTGGCCAAAAGAGGGTGATTGTAATTTATGGTAGTAATTCGCTTTGGACTAGTATCAGTATCAATTAAAGTTTGAGTATTAATATTCTTAAATAAAAGAGTATAAGAGCTTAATGTAGATTTATTTGAAGGAATAATTAATATATGCCCACTGTCTAGGCTAAAGTCTTGAAGTGCAATTCTTAAAGCATTAGAAATTGTTTCTAACTCATTAAGCACAATTAAATTTTGATCTGGAATTAAATTAAAATTCAATGCATTTAACTTAAAGCTTTTATAATCAAATTCATCATTAGTATATATCCGTTTTAAGAAAGAATCATCAGCAGTTTCATTTATGCTTAGTACCTTGATCTTTGGTTTTGAATTAATGTTAAAATAAAGCACATTATCGTACTGCAAACCAACATCTTCCAATACTATTCTTCCATTTATAACACTATTGTTAGATATAGTAAATGTAGTCTCTGCTTTATCTTCAATGTCAACTGCACTTTTAGTTAATAAAACATCATCGTTAAATAAAGAAATAGTTACATTTTTTAATCTTTCACCTTGGTTAGAGAGTAACACCTTTAAATTTAAGGACTCAGCACTGGCATTGTCTACATAAACACTATCAATACTCACATTTGCAACTAAAGATGATTTTGGCTGTACTAATTTTAATTGAACTATGCTATCGGTTTCATAAGTTATTAGATTACTATTTTGTTGAAAATCGGAAACTAAAACCAGGTTTTTGGTGGTGGCATTATTTTTAGAGAACAACTGTTTCCCTTTTAAATATAAAGCATCATAGTTGAGTTGCGTTGGTGAATACTCTAATTGAATTAAATCATTTTTAAGAGCTTTAACTGTAGTAGTTCTAAAAGTTTGATTATTGGTAAAAAGATTTATTTGTTCGTCTTCAGGCAAGGTATTAATGATATCTTGTATGGCTTCATTTAACAGCGTACCATTTTTACCTTTGGCCTGCATACTATAAGAATTATCTAAATAAATGACGGTTTCCTGTGCCTCATTAAAATCTTCTGTATTTGGAATATAGGGTTGTGCAAAGGCAATTATAGCGCAAGCTAAAAGTAACATTCGCGATAATAATGTTAGCCATTTTTTTAATTGAGAACTCTTACGCGTCTGCAGTTTTACGGCTTTTAGAAACTTTACATTGGTAAACTGAATTTTTTGAAAACGGCGTAATTGAAACAAATGAATGAGAATAGGAATAACCAGTAAAAATAGTGAGTAAAGTAATTCTGGATTTTTAAAATGCATTCCTTTATGGTAGGATTATTATTGAGTTCAAATATAGAAAATGCTAAACGATAAGAGTATTTAGCTTTTGAGAAATTTAACAGAAAAAGAAATAATCACTCATGGATTGCATATTCTGTTGCTTAAAATAGTCTCGTATCTCCTTTTGCGAATCTTCATTGGCAACTGTAACAATACTTTGTGGTTGATAAAGCTGAGCTAAATGATTAAAATTTAAAAGCTCTTTTCCATAAATATCCTTTCCTATCTTCTTTTTGTTATCACAAATCCAGTAAAAGGGTATTCTTTTTTCAATTAATAGCTTTGCAACAGTTTTGCCTTTATTGCCAGCTCCCCAAATAGTTAGAGGTCTGTTTGAATCATAGTCTAATTCTAAAAAGTAATGTGCTTTAATATCTAAAAAGTAATTTATTGCATAATGCTTATGAGTTCTAGAAGTCCGCGTGTTGTAATCGCGCCAGTAGAGTAGGATCTTATCACATGGAATACAAGTATATCCAGATCTATAAAACCTAAAGGTAAGATCATAATCTTCGGGATAACGATTAGGATTAAAACCTTCACAAGCTATAAAGTCTTCACGATGCAGCATCCAGCAAGGTGAAGGAATTACACATTCTTTATAGATTTCAGAATAGTTACTTCCAATTTCAGTAAGTTTATTAATCCAGGCTTCATAACGCGAATATCCATCACTTACACCATCAGCTCTAAAGTATTTTACTTGTCCAACAGCTAAATGATTTCTACCACGCTCTAACAAACTATTTAGCATTACTTCAAGTCGATTAGAAGTCATAATATCATCACTATCCATTCGGGTTATGTATGTGCCTTTACAATGAGAAAAAGCGGTTTGAAGCGCCTGAATAATACCATTTCCTTCATTTTTTAACAGCCGTATTCTATGATCTTTAAAATGAAAATCTTCAACAATAGTATTAGATAAATCCTCAGAATTGTCATCTATAAAAATGGCCTCCCAATTGGTATAACTCTGATTAATTATTGATGTGATACATTCAGAAATATAAGCTTCAGTATTCTTAAAAGGGATTAATATGCTAATAAGGACTTGCAACATAGTGCGAATTTAACAAAACCTTTAGATTTAAAGCGGTAACAGATTGTAGTTTTGTGCGACAAGTGGATAACCTATGGTATATACCATTGGAAATCTAAGTATTAACATAACTATTTCGAATTAATATTCGGATTATAAATCTCGAGAACAGAGAAAACTAAACACAAAAACATGAAAAATTATTTAGCCATTCTTGGCTTAGGCGTAATTATGGTAAGCTGTGGTTCAGCTAAGCCAAAAGCAGATGATTTAGCGGTGAGCAATCCTATTGAAACAGCATTAGATTTAACAGCTGTCGTTGACGATAGAGTCCCAGTGACAATTAACCCTGGTCGATTTACTACAGAGACGGTAACCTATAGATTACCAAGAGTAGTACAAGGTACATATTCTGTAAGTGATTTTGGAAAGTACGTTGATGATATGAAAGCCCTTGATTATGATGGAAATGAGCTTGAAGTCACTAATGTTGACACCAACACTTGGACGATAGCTGATGCGACTAAGTTAGATAAGTTAGTGTATTATGTTAATGATACTTTTGATATTGAATCTACTGGTGGCATTGGTGGTGAAAACCCGTTCTCTCCAGCAGGTACCAATATTGAAGAAGACAACTATGTATTAAATCTTCACGGTTTTATAGGGTATTTTGATTCTTTAAAGAAAAATCAATACACCTTGGATGTTACTGCACCAGCAACGTTTGTGAGAACTTCTGCTTTACAAGACAGAGGTATGAAGTCTAGTGCTGATGGTACAGCCATAACAAGTAGTTATTTCGCAGAACGCTACTTTGATATTACTGACAATCCGATGATGTACGGAAAATTAGACGTTGAAGAATTTATGGTTGGTGATATTAAGATTGTATTGAGTGTGTACTCGCCAAATAAAGTACACACTGCAGCAAGTCAAAAAGAAACGGTTTATAAAATGATGCAAGCTCAGAAAGAGTATCTGGGTGATGTAAACAGTACAGCACGCTATGATATTTACTTGTATTTATCTGATGGTTCTGATACAGCACCAAAAGGAATGGGAGCTTTAGAACATCATACCTCTACTGTAGTAGTTTTACCAGAATCTTCAAGTAAAGAAGGTTTAGCGAGTTCTATTATAGATGTTGTGGCACATGAGTTCTTTCATATCGTAACTCCATTGTCTGTACATTCAGAAGATGTACACTATTTTGATTATAACCAACCAACATTTTCTAAGCATTTATGGATGTATGAAGGTGTTACAGAATATTTTGCTCAACACTTCCAAGTGTATAAAGATTTAGTTGAGCCAAGTGCGTTTTATAATACGATTATGCAAAAGATAGCAACTTCTAAGAATTTAGACGATGCTATGAGTTTCACTATTATGAGTGAAAATGTATTAGAAGAGCCTTATGCTTCTAATTATTATAATGTATATATGAAAGGTGCATTAATTGGTATGTGTATCGATATTTTAATGCGCGAAGAAAGTAATGGTAATAGAAGCATGTTATCATTGATGAAAGAGCTTTCTGCAAAATATGGTAGAGAAAAACCATTTGTAGATGATGATATCATTGCCGAGATTACAGCAATGACGTATCCAAGTGTTGGAGAGTTCTTAAATACACATGTAGTTGGTGACGTACCAATTGATTACAATGAATTCTTCAAAAAAGTAGGATTAACATTAGGTCAAACAGAAGTAGATACAAATTACATTTTTGCTGGCGGACAGAATATCATCTTTGATGGTGACCAGGAAAAAGGCACTATTTTCTTCTCGCCAATGGTATTAAAGAACTCGTTTTGGGCTTCTCAAGGAGTACAAGCTGGTGATGTCATTAAGAAAGTAAATGGGAAGGACTTAACCTTACAAAATGCACAGCAAGTGATTGGAGGTATGCTTGGATGGCAACCTGGACAAGATTATAGTCTGGAGTTAGAGCGTAATGGTGAAACGATTAACTTAGAAGGTAAGTTAGAAAAGGCAACAGCTATAAGCGAGTCTTTAGTGGAAGATGAAAATGCAACTGATGCACAAAAAGCATTACGAGCATCTTGGTTAAAAGGATAATTTATTACTGCGAATGCAGTAATATGATAAAAGGCTTCCAGTTTTGGAAGCCTTTTTTATATTTCAAAAATTATATATAATACCAGGAATATAAACCCAATAACAATAACAATATTAATACATCCATGAGCGGAGTCGTAATGATCAAATTCATCTGGCCCATAAATGTATTCTCTATATTTATACTTAGGTGTATTGAATAATGTTCTCCATGTTATCCCAAAAAGTCAACGTATCGTACCTCCTATATAGTTGAGCACGACATGTGCAATAAATTCGGCAATGATTTCACCCATTTATTAAATTAGTACTTTGCCGCTTTACCATTTGATGATGAGTTCTTAATAAACTCTCGCAAATCATCATTAGCTTTAATCAGATCTTCATTTCGCAAATACATCATATGACCACTTCTATAACCTTTAAACGAAAAGCGGTTTTTCATTTTTCCGCTTGGGTCTATTTGCCATTGCGAGTATTTTGCTGAAAAATAAGTAGTAGCACCATCATAATAACCAGATTGTGTCATCACCTTAAGGTATGGATTCTGAGCCATAGCCTGTCTAAGATTTTCGCGTGTATTATCATTGGTTCTGTCCCAATTACCAACATTACCAAAGACATTATACTTTACATCGGTTTTAAAGCCTAATTCATTTTGAATATAATAATTTATAGCAGGAGTAAAAGAATGCAACCACGAGGTGAGTTCTGCACTATAATCTGGGCTAGAACCTGTTTCAACTCTATCAATACCAATGTATCTTGAGTCTAAACGACCAATAGTTTCACCAGTTTTGTCTCTCAATAGTTCTTTCCAAAAGAAACGATTCGGTACATCCAAATTCATCTGAAGAATTACTTTTTCAGACAACCCAGAATAATAACTCATTTGTTTGGCAATGGATTTTTTTTCAGTTTCAGAAATAAAACCACCTTTAGCAATGGCAGGCATAAGTTTATTCACTGCAAAATCTTCGGCTTCAGGTAAAATATCTAAGAGGTCTTTATTTTGAAGTTCTAGTGATAAAGCTTTATGATACCAGGCAGCAGCTGTATAGTATGGCAAATTTAAACTCGACGATACTGGACCTCCAACACGCAGTACCTTGTAATCTGCTGGTGAAACTAAGATTACACCATTAAGATACATCCATTGACTATTTTGAAGCTCCAAGGATAAGCCCATAACCCGAGTACCTCCATAACTTTCACCAATAATATATTTTGGTGATTCCCAGCGGTTATGACGAGTTGTAAATGTATTCATCCAACTCGCTAAGTATTTAATATCTGCATTGACACCAAAGAAAAGTTTATCATCTGGCATTTTACCATCCTTATCTGCAACTTTACGAGAGTAGCCTGTATTTACAGGATTTATAAATACAATATCTGCTACATCTAAAATAGAGTTAGGATTATCCTTAACACCATAGGGTTGTACAGGATAGCCTTCATTATCAATTTTTAGAATTTTAGGACCAGTATAGGCAATATGCATCCAAACGGAAGCAGAACCTGGTCCACCATTAAACGAATAAATGATTGGTCGTTTATTGTCTTTAGGATCATTAGTGCGTTTGTAATAGGTATAGTACAATGAGGCTATTATTTTACCATCAGCATCCCAAACAGGTTGAAAACCAGTTTCGGCTTTATAGTTGACTTGTTTACCTTTTATGGTGATTGAGTTAGTTGTAACGTAAGCCGTATCTAATGGTGTTTTTAAGTCTTGTGAAAAGCTAAATGAGATGCAAAGCGCTAGCAGTAATGTAAAACGTAATTTCATTTTTTTTAGTTGAGCCTCATCAATTCGAGTGAATTTTAGAATTGAAAATTCTGAAATTTTTATCGAGAATAAGAGGTGGTTTTTAAATAACCAGTTCTCAATACAATTTTTGCTTTGCAAAAACCACTAGAACTGACGTTAGATTTGTATGTTATAAAGATAGCAAATGCAACTCTTATTTTAGAATCCTTCAAAAACACCCAAACCAAATAAAGCAAAATCATATTTCACAGGGTCATTTGGATCTAGTTGACGTAAGTTGTTATCTAATTCCGCTAAAGCTTTACCATCATTTTGTTTGCGTTTTAATAAACCAAGTTTACGAGCTACATTACCAGAATGTACATCTAAAGGGCAACTGAGTTGAGCAGGCAATAGGCTTTTCCAAATACCAAAGTCCACTCCTGCATGATCTTGGCGTACCATCCAGCGTAGATACATGTTGATGCGTTTAGCAGCAGAATTTTTTAAAGGATCACTAACATGCTTTTTGGTGCGTTCTAAATGCGGTACTTCAAAGAATATCTTTTTAAACTCATGTATACTAGTTTGTAAAGCATTCTGTTCTGCGTGTTTTGCAAAAACAGTTTCTAATCCTCCATGTTTGTTATAGATATGTTGCAAGCTTTTTATAAACTGTTTAAAATCGTCACCGTTAAACGTGCGATGAACAAAAGATTGTAAAGTTTCTAAATCCGCATCTTGATGTTGTGTCACAAACTCAAAAGGGGAGTGGTCTAATAACTCCATCATGCGATTGGCATTTTTAATAATGCTTTTACGATTACCCCAAGCTATAGTAGCTGTTAAAAACCCGGCAATCTCAATATCCTCTTTTTTAGAAAATTGATGTGGTACTTGTATGGGGTCGCTCTCAATAAACTTTGGATTGTTATAGAGGTTGACCTTTTCGTCTAAAAAGCTTTTGAGTTCTGAGGCGTTGAGTTTCAAATGTTAGAAAATTAGAATACAAAAATATCGAAAATGTCAGACTGTGCGCAGTCGAAGTTATATCTAAATTCAAATATATTATCTTTAAAGTTATTCTAAATAAAATATCATGGCAGGACTAGCAACCCAAGAAACGAACAAGAGCGTTTTGGATTTTATAGACCAAATAGAAAACGATACCAAGCGTAATGATAGTAACACTTTAATAAAAATAATGTCTGATATAACAGGACATAAACCTAAAATTTGGGGAGATAACTTTATTGTGGGCTTTGGTAAATACAAATACAAACGGAAAAACGGTAATGAAGAATTTGAATGGTTTAATGTGGGCTTTGCACCGCGAAAATCTAAACTCACCATTTACCTCACTTTTGATATTGATAAAGAACAAGAATTAACATCGCAACTCGGCAAGTGCAAATGGGGTAGAGGTTGCCTTTATGTTAATAAATTAGTAGATATCGATTTAGAGGTCTTAAAGCAATTGATTGCTAAAAGTAAGACCAATACCTGGCAATAAATTATTAAGACAAAGTAAAATACTAAGATTATTCTTTAAAAATACGTAGTTCTACGTATTGCTAACGTAGTTATAAAACTCTAACTTCGCTTAACGACAGCTATAAGTCATTAAAACAGACTCATATCACTAAGTTGTACACAATTTGCGAAAAACCTCAGGAACATTGAATTTATGGAATTAACAATCAATAAAGAAGAATTTAAGTACGCTCTATCTGAGTTTGGGAGAGGCGAAATATTTGAGGAATTCGCACATTCATTTTTAAGCCAAGTTTTAGGCGATGAATTTATTCCTGTTGGTGGAACAAAAGACAAGGGAATTGACGGAAGTTTAAAAGTCTATTCTCGCTCTACTCATCCTACTTTTATTTACCAAATATCAACTGAACTTGGTTACGAAAAGAAAATTCAAGGCTCGATTGAAAAGCTGGTTATGAATGATGTAAATGTTGACCGCTTAATTTATGTTACTGGCAGAAAGGTTAACCAAAAAAATACAATTGAGGATAATTTTATAAAGACTAACCAAATCAATCTGACAATTTATGATGTAGAATGGTTTGCAAGTAACGTAACGAATGATGAAAGACTAATCCAATTATACAATTCATACATTGAAAGTAATATTCATCAATTTAGGAAACCTCAAAATGAATACATTGTTGGTAACTACATAAAAGACCCGAGGTTATATGTGTTTATGCGTCAGCAATTTAATTCAAAAAATAACAACGATGAAATAGAAGAAAAACTTGCTGACAGTTTGATACTTTACGCTTTAGAAGGAACTGCTTCAGAAACAAAAACTTTTAAAAATTTAGAACAGATAAAACAAGATGTTGCTCAATATGTAAAATTCAATCCAAAATCTGTTTATGCTACTATCGAAAAACAATTAGGTGTTCTATCATCAAAACCAAAGCAAATAAACTATCATTCGAAAGAAGATGCCTATTGCCTTCCTTATCAAACAAGATTAATTCTTCACGAAAGAGATATTGAAGAAACACATATTCACAATTCATTTAAAGAACAAACTTTAGAACAGCTAAAGAAATATTTAAAAGATGAAAATGTAAAAGCAACAAATGTTCTTTCATTGATAGAAACTACAGTTCACCATATATATCATAAGCAAGGAATAGAATTTTCATCTTTTATTATTGACGGTCAAAGTAGAGAGATTCTTGAAGTTGCTTTACCGGAAATAGTTGGACAGGTGGTGGACGATAGTCATATTAAAATGGATAATAAAGAGAGTGTTAAAAAAGCTCTTTTAATGACAATTCGAAATATTGCATATAATGGTACATCTGAACAAAATGAATATTTAAAGCGATTATCATATACATATAATATGATGTTTATGCTTCGTTGGGACCCACATTTAGCAAGTGCATTCCAAAAATTAGCTTCACAATTAAAAATTTATGTTGGTACTTCTATTTTGATTCCTGCCTTATCTGAAATTCATTTAGAGCCTTCAAAAAGAAGATATTGGAGTTTATTAGAAGGAGCATATATTTCTGGTGTTCAGTTAACAATTAACGAAACTATTTTAGATGAATTAGTAAATCATTTTGGTATGATTCGTCATAAATATAAAACGATGTACAAAAACGTTGAGGATTTCTATCTTGAAAATGAAATCAATACAATGTATGTGGATGAAATATTAATAAGAGCTTATTTTTATTCGAAAAGTAGAGGTAATGTTAAAAAGTTCAATGATTTCATCGACAATTTTGCACATCCAAATTTATATAACGCTCATCGTGATTTAAAAGAATTTTTGAGCGATGAATTCCATATCAAATATGAAGACACTTCAAAAATTGAAAAACAAATTGACGATAAGGATTTACAGCAGTTAACGGAGAAATTAACTGAAATGAAAAACTCGAAAGAACGTGCAGCAACAGATGCCAATTTAATGCTTATGGTATATAAGCAAAGAGAAATTAATAAAGAAGAAGACAGAAAGAGTGTTTTTGGGTACAAAACTTGGTGGCTTTCAAAAGACATATATACTTATCAAGCTATCCAAGATGTATTCGGTTCACGGTTCAATATAAACTGTTATATGCGTTCTGATTTTCTTTTTAATTACATAGCAATGGCACCAAAGAAAAAGGAAATTGATAATATGTTTAAAGAAGTTTTTCCAAGTCTTTTAGGTATTAACTTAAGTTATCATATGCCAAAAGACATTTGTGGACACGTAAATAAAGCACTTAACGAACATTCGGAGAAATCGCCAACAATGATTAGGCGAGCTGTGAGGAATTACACAGAAAAGCTAATGAGTACAAACACTAAAAACTCGAAAAAATTGAATTCCTTCTTCGATGATGAATTGAAAAAGTTAATGAAAAAATAAAAACTGTGTACAACAATGAACTAAGCTAAAATGCAAGAGAATTTTAGTTTATTTTGATACATAATTGGGATCATAGGATAATCCAG
>NZ_CANMJY010000013.1 GCF_947498345.1 uncultured Winogradskyella sp. | reverse complement strand
CTGAATTGCCAGAAAACCTAACGGTTGGCGGTTCTCTTTACCTACGAGGGACACAGATATCTGAATTGCCAGAAAACAACAAATTTGAAAATCAAGATGTTTCTATTTTAAGCTGGAAGAAAGGTAAATATATAAAGGTTGATGATATGTTTTGTGAAGTAATAAATAAGCGCGGGAAGGTATGGAAGTGTAAAAAAATAAATAAAAAGCAACACTTTTATATTGTTACAGACGGTAACGGAAAGTATTCTCATGGGGAAACAGTAAAAGAAGCTAAAGATGACTTACTATACAAAATCAGTAACCGTAATAAAGATGACTTCAAACACCTAAGTTTTAATAGTGTGCTTTCATTTGAAAAGATGATTGAATGTTATCGAGTTATTACAGGGGCTTGTGGTTTTGGTGTAAAAGACTTTGTAGAAAATAATAAAATTGAGAAAAGAGATTACTCTATTCGAGAAATTATAACCATAACTAAAGATAGTTATGGTGGATCTTCTTTTTCAAACTTCTTTAGTTTATAAATCCTGTAGAATTAAGAGGTTGATTTTTAAATATAGATCGGAGCTAAGTCGGCAAATCGTTTTAGACGACTTCATCAACCTCTCTTTTTAAATAACCGTCAAATAAAAGAGTAATATAAATTATCATGAACGAAATAATAAAACGATTACTTAAGAAATGGGTTATTAAAAATTTCAAGGAAGAAATTAGATCTGAAACTAAAATTATTAACAAAGTAAAACATGTTAAAACCATTTTAGTTAAAAAAGGCAAAATTCGTGAGTGGAGAAGTTACGATGAAAATCATAATAGGATAGACCTTATTAAATAACTGTAGTATATATGTCATCATTAACTAAAAAGCATTTAGAATTAGCGCAAACCCTTTTTGAAGAAGTAAGGGTGAAAACAAAAAAAGATTTAGGTATTGATTTAAGCAATCATTTTAAAGAAGCTTTTATATCTGGCTCAGTATATACAAGCTTACACCTAGAAAAGTAATTTAATACTGTAGTAAAGATGAAAAGAGAATTAGAACTTTTGTTAGAGTCATGGACTGATGAAGCAAGGGAATTAGAGAGTAAAAACCGAGGGCTATATGAGGAAGGAAAATTGATAGGGTTGCTCGGTTGCATTAGAAATTTAAAAGACTTGTTAAATCAGTAAACCTGTAGTTTAAAGATGAAGATATTAGAATTATTTGCAGGTGATAGGTCAATTGGAAAAGAGGCTGAAAAACAAGGTTATAAGGTTTTTTCAGTTGACTGGCAAAAGTTTGATGACATAGATTTAACTATGGATATAGAATGGATGCGCCCTAGCGATGTACCTTTCATTCCTGATGTAGTTTGGTCTTCTTTTGATTGCACTACCTACACAATAGCAGCAATATCTCATCATAGAAATAACAGAATTGAGCCTAAATCTGATTATGCTTGGAAGTGTGACAGGGTTAATCAGCATGTAATTGCTATGATTGATTACTGGTTAGAGATAAATCCAAACTTAATCTTTTGGTTTGAAAACCCAAGAGGTGTGTTAAGACACATGCCTTTTATGCAAAGATTTAATAGAGAAACGGTTTGGTATTGTAAGTATGGTGATGATAGAGCAAAGCCAACTGATATTTGGACTAATTGTGTTACCTGGATTCCAAGGCCAATGTGTCGTAATTATAAATACAATAAGGAAACAGGCGAAATAATTGATAAGCATTGCCATCATGCAAGCGCAAGACGTGGAGCAAAAACAGGAACACAAGGTAGAAAAGGAAGTTTTGAACGCTCTAAAATTCCTAATCAATTATGTACTGAGATCATAAAAGCAACAAACGAACAACTAACAATAGCTCAGGCTATTTAATCTGTAGTGAACGTGAACTTGACAAATGGCAGTCTTTTTAGTGGTGCAGGAGGATTTGAATTAGGTGCTGAGTGGAATGGAATTGAAACTATTTGGAATTGTGAAATAATTGAAGAAAGAAGGAAGCTCTTAAAATTAAGGTTTCCAAAAGCAAAACAATATGAAGACATTATTCAACTTAGAGAGCCAGAATACGCAGATATCATCTGCGGAGGATTCCCTTGCCAAGACATTTCCATCGCTCAACAAACTAATGGAGGCGCAAAAGGAATTAAGGGAAACAGATCTGGGTTGTGGTCTGAAATGTATCGCATTTGTGGGTTACTTAGACCAAAATACATACTCGCTGAAAACAGCTCAATGCTCGTTAATAGAGGACTTGAACAAGTCTTATGCGACCTTTCCAAAATCGGGTATGATGCAGAGTGGAGATGTTTACGAGGTTTCGACTTCGGATTACCGGATAAAAGGGAACGAATTTACATTATTGCCTACCCCAAGCAAGAGCGATGGACTCGTAATAATGAAATCACTCGCTGCTTTCGAGAAATATTACCGAAACGATCACCAGGACAAATTGCTTTATCAATGCCAATTAAACGGTTTCAGCGCAGAGAAAACTTGTCAGGTATACGAATGGATAATGAGTTTTCCAAAGAATTGGACAAAAATAGAATAGAAGCTATGGGAAATGCAGTTAAGCCAATTATAGCGAGCTATTTATATAAATGTATAATCGAACATTACCGTTCACAATTAGTGTAGTTATGGCAACAAAAAAAGAACACGAAATAGCAGAAAAAATCATAAAGACCCTAAAAGACGCTGGATATTCCTATGATGAAATGATACCGGTAATCCGATTGGCAAGGGAAAAATTTAGAAGATTAAAACAACTTAATAAACTGTAGTAACCATGAATAAAATTGATAAGATCATACTGAAGATAGTTATTTGGATTTATTGGTTTGAGTGTGTGACAAACAATTTTATTGATGAAGCTATGGAGAAAATTAAAAAGAAATTAAACCTATAGGATATGGACGCAATATTTTATTTAAGCCAATTAAATTTTTGCATGCTTATATATATAATTTGGAAACTAAATAAGAAATCTAAATAGACTGTAGTTATGCCAATATTATTTTCAGCAGATAAGTCAGTAGAAAAAGACCTAAATCATTTTGAAGGGAAACCAACAATATTGATTTACATAGCAGGTAACACTAAATCAGAAAAAACGGAGATTGAAGTGCAAATGCCTATTAATTGGAAAATGAAAGATTTAATAGAAGTGATTAAAGAGTCATTGCATCAAGTCGATGGTATTGTTTCATCAGTTCATGTTAAGTCGGCTAAACTAGATTACTCTAAGTTAAATTAAACTGTAGCTAAAAATGACTGAAGGAAAATTAATATTAGATGCTTGCTGTGGAAGTAAAATGTTTTGGTTTGATAAAAACAACCAGGACGTGCTTTTTATTGATAAGAGATTTGAAACTCTCTCGGCTAAGGATAGAGATAAAACTAGAATCATTGAAGTTAAGCCAGATGTAGTGGCCGACTTTACAGATTTACCAATTAGTGATAAAACTTTCTACATGGTTGTATTTGATCCACCACATTTAAAGACTTTGGGTAAAACCTCATGGATGGCTAAAAAGTATGGTAAGCTAGAAGGAAATTGGAAAGAAATGTTGGCTAAAGGCTTTGATGAATGTATGAGAGTTCTTAAACCAAATGGAACATTAATATTTAAGTGGAATGAATCTGAAGTAAAAGCAAATGAAGTTTTGAGTTTGATTCCTTATAAACCACTTTTTGGACACACAACAGGTCGTCAAAGTAAAACGATTTGGATGGCATTTATGAAAACAACAAGTACAAAATTAGTGTAAATAACGAAAACTATGGCGAAAATTATAAAATCACCTAACGGTGTTGAATTTGAAAAGGGACAAAAAGTATTCTCTTTTGGTGATCCTACAACTTTTGGTTTTGTTGAAAGTTGGGATTTGGTAAATAAATGTTGGAGGCTAGAAAAAGAAAAAAATGTTGAAGGTGCTTATTTCTGGTTGACAGAAGATGAGCCACAAGCAAAAGCAACTGTCTAAAATTAGTGTAGCTAAAAAGCCCTCACCGAAATGAGAGCTTAATACATAAAGTCCTAGCATAAGAGCTAGTCTTTAAACGTGGAAATTCAAAGATATAAAATCTGAGTTAGGACTTATTAAAATAGAGGAAGCTGAAAATCTTAAGAGTAGGCATATTTTAATAAAGTCGTCGAAAGACGCATAAGTATTATGAAAAAAGTATTTGGATTACTAATGATTTTTGCAATTGCACTTAGCTCTTGTAGTAAAGATGAGCCTATTGAAGAGCAAAACATGAGTGAATTTAAAATTGACGAAAACCAATCATTTGAAATTTACTATCAAGATTCAGTTGAGGGTTATTCTGGTTCATCTGTTTTGTGTGCAAACAAAGATTTTTCTGAAGGCAGAAGCGTAGTAGATGGAAAATATTACAAAGTAGTAGAAGTTAATGGAACTCTTCTTGTGTTCCCTACGTCTAAAACAGAGGCTTTGATTTGGTGTGAAAAAAATGGGGTACATTTTTAATTATCTGATGAATGCTTTTATTCATTTAAAAGCATTCTTTTAAACTGTAGTTATCAAAACCGTATTAAAGTATAGTTAAGGTAGTTTTTCGAGTAAAAGATTCATAGCTTTAGCGTTTTGATTTAAAAACCTTGTTATAAAAAATAGTCCTATAGCAAGCAGTATTCCAACACCTATAAATCCATATAATATAATTGAACTGTCAAACTCTTCTGTTTTTTCTCTGTCCTTAGATTTTATCACTTCTTCTGTCATGCGTTCTAAACGCTCTGTAACTTCAATTAAGGAACTTATACAATCTATCTGCTCTATCTGACCTGAATTGTCGTAAACAGTTCTTAAAGTTGTCCCTTGTCGATTTACAGTGTATATAGTAGTGTCTTTGTAGGTTATTTTAGGGACAGTGTATCTTACCGTATCGCCTGCACGTTTTATTGTTCGCTCCTCAACTTCTGAGATCGTTCTATCCTCTTTATTCTTTATAGCTTTTTTTTGTATATCACAACTATTGAATAGTAGTATTATTGCTAATGGTAGCCAAGTTGGAACTCTTTTACTCATAATTTAAATAAACCCAGTAAAGTATCTTTATATATACGCCAATTATATGCACTTACATAATTTCCGTGTGGTGCTTGAAACCTTCCTATTGTTTTGTCTATTCCTTTTAGAAGCTTAGTTATCTTATAAATCTTTTCTTTAGTTTCTTCTGAAGGATTTAAAACATAGGATGCTCTAAGTTCTTTTAGTTTTTTAGAATATTTATAATATGTTGTTTCTTTCATATTGGTATTTTACGGTTCAAAATAAATAAATTTGCAGAACCGCTATTACAATAAAAATAATAATCATATCTACATATGAATAACGCTTCTTTGTGATTCTATTTATCAGATTTTTCATCATTCGAATAATTAGATATTAGTGTGTTTAAATCATTAGATATTTCTGGTTTACGTATATAACAGTATCCAGAAAACTCAATTAATATTTTTTCTTTATCTGTCATAAATTAATCCCAATCTGAGCCGTTTCTTGATATAATGTCTTTTTTCATAATACTTCTTTTAAGGTTTTATTTCCAACTTTATACCCATTTTCTTTTTTCCATTTAAAAACAAAAGCCTCATATAAATTAGGGTAATTTTCTAATATCATATCAAAAATTACTTTATCGTTTGGCTCGTCAGTAAATATATCACCGTTAGTGTTTGTAAAGCAATATATTTCATCTTCAAAATAATGCTCCGAATAAGGCTTAGAACAATTACCACAAATACAACTTTTATTAGCTTTTACCATACAATAAATATACAAAATAAAAACGTCAAAACCCTTGTTTTATATAGGTATTTTGGTTATTTTTATAGTCCTTGCAAGGAAGCCTTAAACATTCGAAGAATAAGCAATGAAGCCCTTTTAATTAAGGGTTTTATTTTTTAACTACAATTACAGCTCTCACTATCTGTTATTACAAGTTCTGCTCTTTTTTCTTTTCCTAATGCTAAATGAAAAGCTTTCATAGTATTTCTACTATTAGTTATATCATTATAACCATCATTATTAAGGTCTTTTAATTTTAATCCTAACGCAATGCAACCGTTAAGTTGATACCAGAAGTTAGAAGCATGAAACTTACACTCAGCTCTATTGGGTACATTTTTAAGTTCCCATAAATCTTTTTGAAATCTAGGTGACCATTCTAAAACAACAGGATAGCGCCCTTTAGGCACACAACTTACATTACTTTGATTATTTCGCCATCCGCGCTCTAAACTAATAGCTGAAAACAAAGGTTTATTATTTTCATCGTACACAGTGCATTTACCTAATGTTTGGTTTCGGTCTTGCCAATCCCTAACAATTTTAATTGTTTTCATTTTGTCCTTCTTTAAAAACTGCATCCCATCCTTTTTTAAACTTTGGATGCCATACAACCATTATTACTGTATCTTTCTCAAACTCACAAGAATGCACAACACCCTCTGGTATGACTATTGAATTTGGGTATTCTACATCAAATGTTCCATAATCTTCTATATGCACTCGCATTTTACCACCTTCATTCATTATAGTCATATGCTCTTTGCGCTTTTTGTGATAATGAGGGTCAAAAACACTATTTTCTTTTGCTTTGTAAAGACAAGCTGAAGAGTTTTCTGATTCGGGCATATTAATAATACACCATTCATCTTCCCCTTTTGGAAATTTTGTCCAATTTTTTGGTATCTCATCTATTTCAACTTCTTGAAACCCTTTCATACCAGCCATCATTCTAAGTTTCAAATTAGTTCTATAAACATATATTTTACTTTGTGATCTCATTTGCCCATTCCTAGTAATTTTTGCTGAATTACACTATATAGATTATTAAGTTTGGAATTACTATCTGTTACTGTTTCTTTAATATTAGTAACACCTACCTTTACCTCCTTGTCATGTTCTTGCTTGTCCTTTAAAGTATTAGTTAACTCTAATAGAATTTTAAGTGTTTCCTTATCTTGCTCTCTTATGTAAGTTTCTCGGGCTTCAATTTTTTTATCCTTTAGATTTATATAGTAAATAAGTACTACAATTATTGCTAATAGTACACCTATTATTGTTATGTCTCTAGCTGTTAATAAATCTTTCGCAATCTCTGCCTGTGCTGTGTTTAACATTGTTTATTGTTTTTAAACATTACCACCCTCATAGTATTGTTTAATAGCAAGTTATTTTTTATTTTCTGTTCCTTTATACTGAAATAAATAATAAACAGCACCACCTACAGCTGTTCCCATTAGTCCAACTACATATGTCATTAATTGCTGGTTTTCTTGTGGTACAGGAAACGTAAATAATGCAACTCCAAATAAAAAAAAGCATATCAAAATAATCAACGCCACTACATTAGATGTCTTTGCATGATACCATTTTATTGTATCTTTATTTTTTTCTTCCATATTTATTAATCAAAAGGAAATACATTACTAACTTTATTTTCTGTACTTATTCCGTTGTCTATATCATTAACAGCTCTTTTGTCTTCATCATCTCTTTTTGGTAATGAAGCACCAACATGTGTTTTTAGGTTTTCCCATATATCTGTAGCTTCCCACAACTGTATTCCATCTGTTATAATAGGCGTATTATTAACACTATAACTTCTTAGGTTTTCGGGTATTAATTTGTTTCTATCCGCTTGACCACCTCCGTTTTGCCCTATTTCCCATTGATCGTAACTTTCGCTAGGTCTATAAGGTGTAATGTTGCCCTCAACATAGATTTTCATACCATTACCAACCGTTTTAGCCCTTAACCATCTACGGCTTTTTAATTCTGTGTTTTCTACATTTGGGTTTACTATACCACCTGAAGTAGTGTTTTCTATAGCTATATTATTAATCACATTAACATGATAGATACCTGCATCTGGGCTAGGGTCATTATTTGTATAAGATGGCCCATTAGTAAAATCATAATGAATATTATTAATATGCTCGTAATAACAATCCCATGTAGGTGCTTCATTAACAGGTGTAGATACTGAAGGGTTACGTTGTGCTGTACCTATCCAAGCATTTCTAAACCAACTAATGTCTGTTGCGCCTCTTGAAACTAAAACAGTTTTATTACTTCCACCATAAGAGTTTGTAAACAAGCAGTTTTGAATCGTTACGTTAGAAATTTCTATTCTTGGTGGTCTTCCTGGTTGTCCGTCATAATTTGCTAAATCTAAATTACCATCCGATGACCATGCAAAAGAGCAGTGATCGAAAACAATATTTTTACCGCTATTAACCCATACATTATCTTGATTATTTCCGCTTCTGTAGCTTGTAGAGCGTCTAAATCTAATATGCTGTATAATAACTTCATCGGTGTCTATTTCTAATATGGGCCTATCTCTTGTTTCTCTACTTAGTATTATACCGTTACCAGGTGCGGTTTGACCTAATATGGTAATGTAAGGATCTGTTATTTTTATTGTAGTGCCAACTATGTCTATTCTACCACTTACCTCGAAAACCACTTGTCGTTTTCCTGTTGACTCTAAAGCTTCTCTAAGAGAACCTTCTCCACTATCATTAAGATTTGTAACTGGTATTAATCTACCACCTGTCCCACCAACTGTATTTTTCCCATAACCATATATAACTAAATCTGGACCTATAATAGGGTCATCCTTTACGGGGTCGTCTACAATAGTATCATTGTTTTCAATGGCTTTTAAACGCAACTTGATAGAATCCAACTCTATCTTTAATAAGTCATACTTTTGAAGCTGTAGTTTTAAATTATTTATCTCTAATTGTTGAGAAGCTAATTTTTTATTAATAACTACTAAGGCTTCGGAATAATCGTTAGTTTCAGAAAAAAGTTTACTAAATAACTCTACCTCGTATTGTTTGAGTTTTGACAACTCTTCTAATACTTCTTTGTTTTGTGCTGGAACTACATATAAAAATGCAATTGCTAAAATTGTTATTAGTTTTTTCATTACTCTTTTTTTTTATTAGTATATCCAATTTGTGCCATTGTAAGTTACTTTTGCGTATGTTGAACCACCACCTGACGCGGTTGCTCCATATGTCGGGGAACTTGCATCTGTTATGGCTGCTACTGTACCAGATTGTATGCCTGTTGGTAGGTTTGAAAATGTATATTCGGGTACTTTTACAAAATCTGTTTGTTCTGTTAAACTTCCAGTACCTTGATAAACTTCTAACTCAATAGTTTTTAGCATCTGTGTACTTGGCTCTAAGGATGATGTAATACGTGGTATGGTTGCGTGGTTTATGTATAGCATCTTAGTGCCTTTTGATGTTTGGCTTAATCGATTTAACTTCATAAACTCATTTCCTGTCCCTGTTGATATTTGCATATCTATTTCTGATCCTGCTTCGTTAAAGAAGTTTATTTTAATAGTACCTGAATCATCATAAACTCTAAACTTTAAATAAAACTTATCTACACTATCAGAGTCTTCAAATGTAAAGGTGTATTTATACCAAGTTTCAGCAGTTGGATTATTGTTTACACCGAATCTAATATCACCAGAGTTTAATGATGTAAGCTTGAAAATACCTTCTTTCAAAACAAAATCTCCTCTATCTGCAAAAAAGTAGTTGCCTGATAAAGTTGTTCTATAATTGTTGTTGTATGAATTAATGATATCTGTCTTTAAATCGTAGAATAAAGCTTGTAATTGACCATTAATTGAGTTCCCTGTCAATTCTAGGTTTTCACATAGTATATTTTCTATAAAATACTTTATAGAAGGATTTTCACATAAAAGAGTGTTATTATTTATTTGAAGCTTATTAAGCCATTTTATAGAGTTACCTAATGTTAGGAATGAGCTTTCTACTGTTAACGGGTCGCTCTTAATAGTGATGTTATTATTGTTTAAAAATGAATCAGTATCGTATTGATTGTTATAATTGAATGAGAATAAAGAGCCAACTTGTTTAATATAATCAAATGTAAAATCATTATTCCTTATACTAATTTTATTTGTGATCTGCGCTGAAGAGTTTGGTACTAACCCGTATATGTCAATAGTATTGTTTTCAAATATAAAATCTGAGTTAGCTGCTATTTCATAAAAGTTATTCCATGTATCACTAGATGTTTTACTTACCGCTGTTAAAAAATCTGATTCTATAACCCAAATATTGTTTTTGTATATTCTGGTTGGGTTATTATAGGTTGTTGAGTTGTTGTCTTTTGATTTAATCAAATGATTATTTACTACATCCGTTGTATCAAAACAAACGTTGTTATACCATCTGTTATTAGTATAAGTTACATTGGTACAGCTTAAATAAGCATCATATATTGCTTGAGTTTGTAATGTTTTTAATCCTCTAACCTCATTGTTATTGTAAAGCACATTGTAACTTTCAATAACAGCCAAAGAAAAATATGTTGCTGGCACATCATTTGGAATTAAAGACACATCATTTGTTAAAGTATTATTTTGGATATTTACTTTCACTCTTGCGTCACTTATTGCTGCTACATTTGTAGAGGAATTATCTAAGGCTGAAAAATAAAATGTACCCTGTAGGTTATTTATCTTATTATTTTCTACTACCTCTTCTTGTGATGGGGAATCTCTAATAAAAAATACATTTCCTGTTACATCTTCAAAATTGTTATTTATTACTTTTATGTTTTTAATTCCGAAGTTTGTAGTCTCAGGGTCAAAATCACCAGACACACAATGTATAACCCTAGTATGACCAGATATATTGCAATTTTTAATAGTAACGTTTTGGTAATAATCACCTGATAGTATACTAAATATCCTAGATTCTGTAGCTGTAGGATCGCTTGTATAAGTAATTTTTATATTGTCAAGTTCAAAAGTATTTCCTACAGTAGCTCCATTAAATAGGTTGCTAGAGTTTACTATATTAAATCCTGCATCTTTTGTATTTCCTAATAGTTTAAAATTTGCGCTTAACTCTATTACATCTTCACCTAGTTTATCTATGTCGTAAAATCCATTTACTGTTAAAGAATCGTTTTCCGCAACCGCTGCTGCTAACGCAATGTAATTTTCATTTGCTGTATTAGTTGTAGATACACCGTACTTTTCTACAGAAGGTAAGCCAACTTCTTCTTTTATCGCTTGCCAAACAGCTTGATTTTCAGTGTTGTCAATGCATATAAAAGAAGTATTATCTGTAGTGTTTACCCATAATGATAATATACTATACCCCTCTGACGTATCATTTGTAGAAGTTGGATTAGTTGTTGCTGTATCATTATTTTTGGTTGGCTTAGGTAAGTTCTCCCAATCAAACTTTAATATTTTATTTAATGTTGGACTATATAAATAAAATAACATACCATTTCCTCCTTGTGAAACAGCTTCTAAATCAGTAATTCTTTTAGAGTTATTTAGAAATGATATTACATCATCAAGTGTAGTCATAAAATTCCACTTAAATATTAATTTAAGTAGACCCTATTAGCAAATATACTAATTTTATTCTTATTTAGACTAAATTAAAATTATTAATAATCATTCTAAATAATTTATTTTTGTTTAATTTTAATAGCTATGATAGTATTTGTTATTCTTTGCTCTCTACCCTTTATAGGTTGGTATGTGTTTACTTCACTTTTTGATATTCTTTTTAAAAGCAAAGAGCAATCAGATACGTATATTATTCATAATCACTATCACTATGACAACAGGCAGGTTCATTTCTATAATACTAACCATTTAGAAGAATACCATCACCAGATTGAAGACTAAGCCCATCGCCTGTAATATCTAAATCCGATTGGACACCTTCTGTGTTGCTGTAAACATAATCGGCTTTTGTTAAAGTACCTTTTACCTTATATAAATTTGTTGTACCCAACGATTCAGTGTCTAACTCACCAATTTTAAGATAACCTATATCATTTATAAATAATCTATCTTGTGATGTTACTAATGCTAATTTTTCAGCCATTGCAGTCGGTAAAGGTCTTAAATTAAAATCGTTAAAACGTCTTATTCTAGTATCTAACAATACAGTATTGTTATCATCTACATAAACATCTTGCTCTTCATTTGGTTTATATTTTAAATTAAGTACATATGGCACTCTTAGTATTCCCCTAAACCCATAAGAAAAATTGATCTCGTTTAGTTCTGTATGGTAATATTTTATAACATGACAATTTTCATGGCATTCTCTTAAATCAATCCATTCACTTAAATATTGCTTCGTGCCAAATGTATCATCTTGTAAATCAATTTGTACTTGGTAATTACCCTCTGTAAAATTCGAGAAATCTACCGCGAACTCATGCCTTTCGTAATCTTGAATATTATAATAAGAGGTTACTATTATATTTTGTGGAGGTGCGCCAAATCCTGAATTTGCATAAAGTTCATCTAATACTACTCTTCCGCCATTTGTACCACTTATTATATCTAAAACCCTAAACCAACCAAAACCTTGTATATTTACATATTCATCAATATCTATCCAACTAGGTAAACCCGAATTATATGTACCGTTCTGTTGTAATGTTATTGGGTCATATGTGTTACCTGGTGGAAAGAATAATCCTAAGTACCCATCATAGCCGTTAGAATTATTTATTTCAATACTTGTTACAGTTGCATCTCTTACGTCTGTTTGGTCGATAAAATCTGTTTTCTTTTCTACTGTTAAAGCTGTTTCTGTTCCATTACAATCAATTATCTTAGCTGTCACAGTTTTATAATTTGTTTTTATTTGGGTTGGAGGCGTGTCACATAATTGAAATTTTTGTTTAAAGTCTCTTCTATTTAGCCACACTTCTTCTTCATAGCTTAAAGTATTATCTACATTTTTTTGTACTCCGCAGTTAGTCCAATTAACAACTTCTTTGTACCTAATAGGATTTAAGTTAGAAACTTCTGCTATTGCTGAATAGTTATTGATAGTTGGTGAAAAACTGGTAACACTAAAAGATTTAGTTATACTGCAACCTATATTATCTCTAATATGCATTGTATAATCACCTACTTCTAGGTTCGGGAAATTACTGCTTGATTGCCAAGTAGATCCGTCCAAAGAATATTCAAATATTAAAAGACCTGCACTTGTGTTTCTAGTAACATTTACTGTTGCTGTAGTTGGTGTGTTTGCAACGTTTACATCAAAATCTACAGCTAATAAACGAGGTACTAAACTAGAATTTGTATCTACTACAGTATCTTTATTCATGGTTATCTTTGTGGCAACATCAGATCTGGTATGGTCAAACACAAAAGGGTTGGTGCTTACTGCTTGACTTATAGGTGTAGTTATGTTTGTTGCTGTCTCGCTTGTATTAACTGTAAATTTAACATTATCACATGGGCTTGAATCCGCTTCACTTATTGTAACGGAATCTATTGTAAATGTATTTATGGTTGAGTTATTAATTACTGCTGAAATAGCACCTGATGTTGTATTAGTGCTAAGTGTAAATTGGCTTTGAGCATTATTAGCTGTTATAAAAACTATCCAATCAGAGTCTACATCAGCGAAATAAGATATTTGATATAAATTATTGATGTTGTAATCTAAATTTAAGGCATTTCTATAATTATTTGTCGTTAGCTGAAGGCTAGATGAATCTCTTAAGGATTCACCAATACCAGTCCTAGCATCTTTGAATGTTTCCGTTATGGTCATTCCTGTTAATGAGTCTGTAAATGCAAATACTGTGTCTAATGCAGGTACACTGCTAAATGTGATTTCTATTGTTGAGTTCATATTATAACGCTTTTAAAACTTTCCATTTACCTTCCTTATTAGGTTTTAGTTCAAATAAATAGCCGTATTCTTTATTATTGTTTTCGTTAATAAATTCTATTTTAAAATAGTAGTTTGGTATATTTCTGCCGTTTACATCTGTTGTTCCGTAAACCTGTTCATTTACAAAGAAATCTACTTCATAATCAAATTCTATCCATTGTGGATAAAACCTTGCTTGCTCTAAGTCACTAACATTAATATCGCCACTTTCATATTGTATTTCCTCTCCTGTTTTCTTAGTAGCTAAATCTGAGTTTCCTGAACTATTTGAATATCTTACTTTTTCATTTTGAAACTTTTGCAAAGAAGCCCCATAAAACCATTGCCATCTGTTATTTATCTCTCTTGGTGTAAGTCTTAAGTTAGAAGCAGTTTCAGGACTGAATACACCAAGCGGTTCGGTCTCGAAATCATCTTGCCATTTCCTTTCCTCTAAAGACATTCCTAAACCTACTTTTAAATCTAATATATGTATATCTCTATCATATCTTGTATCTTGCTCAGGAAAGTTTAGCTTTGGTTTTCGTCTTGCAAACTCTTGGCCATACTTATCTGCTCTGGCATCACTTTCTTTTTTAAAAGTTGTTTCAACTCTAGTTAATCCTGTTGTGTAACTGGATTTTGTATTAAACTCATCTAAACCCATTGCTTCGTCATATTGCCTGTCTTTTTCGGGTTTCTTATAACCAAAGGTTAATGTTGAATTATAAAATTCTTTTGCTGGTTTTCTTTTAATATTACTTACTTGATTTGGTAACCTTATTGCAACTTGATCTTGAAAAAAGTATTTAAGATCTTCGTGTACTAAAGTCTCTAATCCATTAATCTTTTCAATTCCATATCCTGTAGCGTGAATAACATTAGATGTATTTAAAAAGTTTTCTAATGAAAAAGAGAGTTTTTTATCAAAAAATTGTCTTATATAAAATCCATTTGTTAAAGCTGTCCTAGAAAACTCACCATCTTGCTCGTAACCTATTTCTACGCGTCCATAAAAAGATGAATAATATCTATTAGTTTCTCCTGTTATTATTTGCATTAACCTGTCACCTGCTTCATGCTCTAATATAGCTTTACTTTGGCTCTGTTCTCTTGAGGATTCTTCAGTAATGGTAACGCTACACTCAATATCATCGTATTTGAATATTCTTACTACATCTGTAGATAGATTAGTAGAAAGTATATCCTGTTCTACTGAAAGAAATAAACTATCACTTTGATCTAGTGAAACACTTACAGTGTTTTCATATGTATGTAGCTTTTCTTCTGTAGTTTGGTCTGCGGTATCTTCAAATACTAATGTTTCATCTTCATAATTATGAGATGACCCATTCCAACTATACCTTCTAATTGATACTTTAAAACCTTTGTTAGTAGTGGAATTTAATATATGTGTATCGTTATATGTTTTAGTTATACCCTTGACCGTTATTTGAAGTGTTTTAGCTACATCTGATTGTAGATAAAAAGCTTTTGAAGATTCAGGTGTGTATGAGAAATACGATATATTAATTTGATCTTCTACAGATTCGCTAATCGGATTTAAAACTACTTGGTTTATATTTCCTGAATCTCTATTAGATGTTATTTCTAACTCTGGAGTAAAACCCCTTTGAACTCTAAAATCTAGGTTCTGCACTAATTCGCTAAAATCTTTTTTTCTTTCTGAAGAGGTTTCTAGTTTACTTACCAAAAATATATCTCTACCATCTAATACAACATCTTTTAATTGTAATTCCTCTAAAGTTTTTCCATTTATAGATTCTGTTCTTTGTAATTCAAATTCTTCTTTTAAATAGGCTTGTATTGTAGAGTTTAATCCACCGCTCTTAAAAGGTGCTTTAAATGTGTTTTTTTCATAACTATAACCACTTAAATCAAATGTCCCAGTACTATGAACATACCAATACTCTAATGTGGGATGTAACTTGTATTCTTCTAAAGTTACATCTGCTTCAATATCTTTATTAGATAAAGCATTTAATAAGAATGTTTTTCCTTTTTTAGTGAACTCTAAGTTTTTAGAAAGCTCTGTGTAGACACCAAATGTCTTTGTACTTCTTTTTAATGTTTGCTCTGCATTATCCCAATTCTTAGGTGCTGGGTTATTTGAGTGCGCACCATCTGAAAGCCAAAGAATTTCGCCAGTATCATTATTAATTAATTTATATTTTACTTTCTCTTGTGCCATTAAAGGGTGTTTTGCTTACGTGTTAAAAACTCTAAATCTTCTGAAATTGTGTTGTTGTTATAAACATTGAATTTTGTTTTTTTACTTTTATTTACCTTAATCAACTCATCTAGCTTCGATTCAATTCTATTATTGGATTCCTTGATTTTTAAAGCTCTTTCTATATTGTATGATTGATTAACCATATTAGCATTATAAATATGCCTATGTAGATTCTTCATTATGTCATCTCTGCTTAAGTTGTTTAAATAGGATTCTGCATCTGTTGCCTTTACAATCTTATCCCCACGTTTCATATCAATGACTTGATTACGCCCATTAAACACTTCTAAAGCACCACTCTTTCTATGTACTAACTCTTTGTAAATACTTCCATTAGCGTCATTAATTATTGCTTTACCTTCATGTGTTCCCTCTAAGTGACCTTCCGCATATCTTGGAATAGGTGTTGCTGCAATTGCCGCCGATTGAGCTACTCCTATTCCTAGCACCAAAGGTATTTGCGCTAGTGCTTTTGCTGCTAATGGTGCGGTAATTGGATTTGCTGCTAACACCCCAGCTTGTGCCTTTATTTGAGCAACTGCCTTTATGGTTGCAATAGTGATTTCTGCAATAGCTGATAATTTGTTAAATATTGCTGCTTTTCGCTCAGTATCTCTTTTCTTTTTTTCTAATTCTGCATTTTTTCTATCTCTCTCCGCTTCCAGTGATTGCCTTTGTTCTTCTGTCAGGGATTCATTATCTAATAATGCAGCATAGTAATCATTATTTCGTTGTATATCCTCTTCATATCGCATGATTTTTGCATCAAACATTGAATTAGAGATACTTATAACACTTCTTGTTAACTCTTCTTCTAGTTGTTTTTTATATTCTGCTGTTTGTTCTGCAATTTCTTTTTCTTTTTCGGCATTATATTTTTTAATATTTAGCTTTTGCTGTTCTAACTTTTTAAATTGATCTAAACCACTATTTAATAAGTCATAATCTAAATATTCAATTGGTTCTTTTTCTGACGTTAATATTTTTTTTATTCTTTCAAAAGAACTTTCAAAATCACCTACTTTTAATCCACTTAAATCTAATCCTTCTAGTTCTATTCTAAAGTTTTTTAATGCACGTTTTGCTTCATCTATTTTCTTTTTATAATGCCTCCATTCTCTTCCATTTTTAGCTAATCTTGATTGCTCGTCCTCTAGTTTGGAAATTAACTTTTCATAAGAGGCAATTGAACCCTCTATGGTGATTTTACTTTCTTTCCTTGCTTTGTTTGTGCCTAAAATGGCATCTATCTCATCTTGGTACTTTTTAATTAAAACTTGCTTTTGTTTTATCATCTCAGAAGCTCCTTCTGATTCTAAATCAATGTTCTCAATATTATCACGTTCAGCTTTGATTAATTCTCTTAATCTTTTTATAGTTTTGTTTATGACTTCCTGGGCTTCTTTATCAGTTTTGGTTTTGTCTTTTTGGGTTTCATCGGTTTTTGCTATTTGATCTTCATGCACTTTTAATGTTGCTGTATAAAAACCTAGTGACTTAGTAAGATCTTCAATCTTCTTTTTATTCGTGTCTGCCTCTCTTTGGTCTGATTTCTCAAATAATACTGCACCAGTTACTATTTCTAATGCACTTGGAAGACCTTCATCAAAATCTAGCTCTTTGTTTCTTTCTTTGAGTTTGTCAATTTCTGTTTGAATGTTGTCTACCTTTTCCCTAGCAATATCTGCTTGTTTTATAGCTTGCTCTTCTGTTATTCCGCCATTCTCTTCTATAGCCTTTTTAATTTCTTTGTATTTTTCTGTAATTATATCATTCTTAAGACTTTCGTTATATTCTTCTGTAGTTAAGTTCAATAATTTCAGTCCCTTTAAGATATTGTTTATAACATCTAAACCACCTTTTAAAGCGTTACTAAAAGCACCTTCACCATTCTCTAGGCTAAGTATAAAATCTTCCCATGTAGATGTAGTTATTTTTAACTTTGCATCTAATGATTCTAATTGTTGTCCCACTAAATCGTCTAAAGCACCTGCTGACTGGCGTATTTTTGTTTCGTATTCTTCTAATCTATCTTGTTGTGTAGCAAGTATAACCCCTATCTTTGCTGCCTGCTTTCCAAAGCTCTTATTAGCTATTTCTAATAATTCCGTACCTTCTTTACCCTCTTTGTAAGCTTCATTTAATTCGTCTAACGCCTCTTGAAGTGTTCTGCCCTGTGTAGCTAATTTTATTTGTGATGTTGCCAATAATCTACCTGCGCTCTCCGCTTTTAAACCATTATCAGCTAAAACACCTACTACTGCACCAGTATATTCTAAGTCTTTATTTAATATCTTTGATATGGGTGTTATGTACTGGAATGAATCTCGCATTCTTTGAAAATCTAAAGAAGTTGAAGTTCTTATTGCAGCAATAGTATCGGCATATTTTTCTGCCTCGTCACTTCCCGCACCAAAGGCATTTAATGTTTGAACTAAAAATTCTGCTGTTTCATCACTTGTAGCCTGTAAAGCAATAGATAAGTTGTTTGCAGGCTCTATTAAGTTTAGTAAATCATCCCCTCTTTTACCTAAAACAGCCAATGATGTTGCCATTTTAGCAACATCGTTAGAAGTTTTTATTGAAACAGAAGCTACACTTTTAATCCTATCCTCTACTGCTTTTAATTGAGGTCTTGTAGTTCTTAGAACACCAGCCATATTCTGCATTTCTTTATCAAACTCTCTTACTCTATTGAATGCATCTTTTATAACTCTAGCTACTAAGAATGTACCACCTAAGAACCCCATAGCACCAGCCATTTGCCTTGCAGCTCTACTTGCTGACTTCATGGCTTTTCCATAATTCCCAACACTTCTTTGATACTGACCTACATTAGCATCAACACGCTTTAAAGCCTTATCTAACCTATCTATTTGTTTTTTTAACCTCTTCGCTTCTTTGCTATTTTCACCTTGGGTTAGGGCAACGTCCTTATATTTTCTTCTTAATTGAGTTAACCTTACTGATTGTTTTTGGTATTCTGTCGCTAGAGTAGAACTTAAAATAGCAGCTTCTTTTGCTTTTTTATTTAACTCTTGGGTTTCAAAACGTGTTTTAATTAATGCATCCGAACGACCTTCTTCAGCTAATTTTTGTTTGTTAACAGCTCTTGATAATGCTTCTTCTAGTGATTTTCTTTCTTTTTGGTAAGCGTTTAATTGAAGAGTGTATTTAGAAGTTTGGCTTAATCTTTCATTGAGTTGGCTAGGTGATTTAATATTATGGAAATTCTCACTAGCTTTACGTGCATTTCTTGATATTTCAACTATATTTTTATCTGTAACAACGAGCTTGCCGTTAACTTTATCTATTAACGATTCTATTTCTTGAAGTATGGTAATTTGATTACTCATTAGTTCTTAATGGTTTTAAATTCTGTAATTCATTACAATATGCTAGCCACTCTGTTGCACTTGTTTTTTTAATTCTAATACTTACCCCTAAAGCTCTTTCTAACCTTACCTTTTGCTGTTGAAGTGTCATTGGCTTAACATCCTTTTTGTTCAGCTCTTCATAATCATCTAGCTTCATATTTAGCTTACTTTCAGTAGCTCTCAATTGATGTCCTAACCTTTCTATTTCGCTTATAATATCTTTTTCTTTATCAATTATAAATCGCCATGATCTTAACTCTTCTATAACTTCGTTTTCGTTGTTACATCCTTTAATCAATTGCATCATAAGTACAGGAACAAATGCCATTAGATTTTTTAAATAATCTATCTCACATGCTAAAGTGTATACTTGTGCGCTTTCTAAATCACCTGTTAATACGCACCACTTATCGTATAGCTTATCCCATACTATTTTAGTTTCTATAGGGTATAATTTTTGTATACCATATTCATATGATGCAATCATATATTTAAGATGGCCGTGCATACACTTATCAAACCTATAAATGCTAATGTCATCCAGGCTTTCAAAAAGTGTTATAGTTTTATCTTCGACAATACCCATTCTATTAGTTTAGGCATTAATATTTTTTGATTTATTATTTCGTTGTTTTCCTTGCTCAAATCAAGGTTAGGTAAGTACTCGTTTAATTCCTTAGCCTTGTACTCTGGCGTGAAAATATCATATGTCATTGCGTCTTTAAATAGCAACTTCATTGTGTCAAAAAATTCACCAGTAGCCTCGTAGTTAAATGGCTCACCTTCTCGCTTGGGTTTGCGTGGTGTCGGCTTTTCAAACAGGCTTATTATTTCCGTAGCTCTTGAATAAGTCCCTGTTAGATTTCCTTCTGCGTCCAGTCCTTTAGCAAGTTGTGTTTCTTGCAGAAGTAGAATTATCTCGTTTTCACTCTCTTTTAATATTTGCCTCGCTACCTTTGGTAATTCTTTTTTTACCATTGTCAACTGGTCTATATACTGCGCTGCTATTGTTGACATTATACATAGGTCTTAGATTTTGTTATTTCTATTTCAACATGCCTTGAAATATCCATACCACAAGTCAATTCATATTCCTCTAGGTTTCCTGAACGTATAATAATACCTGTTACTATCCTTTTTAACTGATCTTCATCAGTAGTTAAGTATACTAATTGACCTATTTTATATTTATCATCTATAACCATTTAAAAATTACCCTTCTCTTATTGAAAATCAATCCAATAAGAAAAGGGATTTAAATTTAGGCTGTGACTGTATAAGCTAATGTATTTGATTTAACCAAACCAAAACCAGCAATATCTACAACTGAACTATTACCACTATTGTCATAAAGACTTATAGTGCCGGTATCATTTGTGCTTAGTGCAGCAACAGTTAAAGGATAAGTTCCTGCTGTTGTACTATCATCACCTGCTGTTGGATTAGATGTAGAGCCATTAACTTTATTTAACCATTGTCCGAATAATGCTCCGCTCAATGCTGTTTTTCTACCTCTATCAACTACTGCCTTAACTGAAATAGTAGTATCTGTGTCAGACGGTACGGCAGTCAGAGATAAAAATATCTGTGTTACAGGCGCGATGTTTCTAGGATCAAAACCTAAGTTTTCTCGCTTCCATAATACATAGTTATCGTCTGTTTCAAAACGATTAGCTAATTGTACTCGTAACATACGTTTTGCTGAAGCTGCGCTTTTAGCAACCTGTTGTTTACCTCTTTTAATCTCATTGGTAGCAAAACCTCTTACACCACCACTTGCTCCTTCTGTTAAAAGCATATTACCTTTAATATCGATTCTTACCATACGGTAATTACCAAATCCTTCAATAGAGCCTAATGCTTTATTAAAGTACATGCTATGGTTGTATGTCATTTCAAAACGATATTTTCCCTCTGTAGTTGTTACTATAGTATCGTCTTCTTGTGTTTCTGTGGTGTCATCACTTCCTATATCTGTTAGGTTTGACATTCTAGGTACAATGATAAGTTTACCACTTGACTGTAGGCTTTTTATATATGTCTCATTAATTTCCTGGGTTGAAGGAATCTCTAAAGAAGTATCTAAAAACCATGTAGTATAGTCTTTTTTAAAATCTTCAGGACATCCATTATCAACATTGAAACCCATCGCATTACCTGCTCCACAAACACCTAAGTTTGTTAATTCTTGTGCTGTCATTTTATAATATTATTTAATTTCCAATTATCTCTTTTTTCTGCGTTTACCTTAGATGGTTTACCTTTTGGATGTTTAGGTTTTCCACTTTTAAAGCATCCAACATCTATTAATGGTATTACCTCAAAAAGTTCCTCTTTGAGTAATTCCTTTTTTGTGTCTTTTTCTTTTGCCATGATTTAACATTTTTCTGTTATGTAATAGTTTAATGTACCTGTTAAAGCGAATACATGTAATGGTTGCATGTCATTCTCAGTTTTTTTAATACTGTCAAACTCAAACCCTTGAAAAACCTTTTCAATAGTCTTTTCGTAGCCGTCAATATCAAAAATGCCTTTATATCTTCTTAAAAAAACCTCTGCATCACGCTTTACGTCTGCATCTGCTCTTTCAGTAATAGTTTTTATATCTTTTAAATTGAGCATAAAAACTATCTTTAAAGGGGCTTGAAATACGATTTGATCTTCTGAAGTGTGTCTATCACCATCTATAAAGAAATAACACGATCGATTGTTATACCTTACGTCTTTATATTGCTTTACATCAGATTTATAAACTTCTGGTATATATTTACCATCACGATTGTTTTTGTAAACCCTACCATAACCGTCTATTTCACTAGAATCCCATACACTTACTAACTCATTATACAAGGCAGTTTGAATTTCTTGTATTTCTGAGTCAATATTATATGTGTTTGTTATGATGTGGTTCATATCGTAGTTACTTCAATTTCATAATCATTGTCATCTAATTCTGTATCAAAGGTTAACTGCAATTGCTTAATTGCTTTCTTCTTCTCAGAATTATATCTTCTAACCACAGTATCACTTTGTAAACTTTTTAACTCCATTAAAAGAACTTCGTCTTTCATTTGGATTCGTTGAGCCCTGTTACTTTGATTATTAGAGTTATGGTAATATGTTTGAAATACTACATACTCAAATAGTGCTCTTACATAGTTCCCAAAGGATTCTATATTGTTTTCGATATAATTACTAGAGTCCAGATAACATGATATATTAAAACCTAATCCGTTTCCGTTTGTTGAATAAGAGTATTTAGCCGTCTCTGGCGAATCACCTGTTCCAACTGCTGTAGAGACTACAAAACCATTAAAACTTAAAGGGTCAATATTATAATCCCCTACTAAAACATCTTGAGCGTCTATAACAAAATACCAACTTCCCTTTCCTTTAAAAGTATAGTTCAAATCTTTAAATTCTACTATACCGTTTGAAGGTGTTATTTGTAAAGTATCAATTAAAACACCTTGATTTACTACATATAAATTAACAGGTGTTGTTGATTTTTTGGTAAATGCTACTTGATTTATTTTAATAGTTACATAATCAGATCCTTTTGGCTCAAATACCCATGCTGCATAATCATTAGGTAATGTTATTTCGTGTTTACCTATATCATATATTTCTTGACTATCAACCAATCTTTTGGTTAATCTTAAGTCTGCATAGGCTTTATCAAGAACACTAAAAATTAAGTGTTTAAGGCGTAATGATTCAATATTAGTTTCTAACCATTCATTAGTACTCGTATCAGGTTGATTTCCTGTGTTCGCAGTTACTAATGATTGATATATTTTATTATTGTAAACTACTAAATCACTTTTATTTCTAGTATTCTCAAATTTGCCATAAGTCTTATCAGAATCATAATCTTTTTCAACTGTATATTCGCTTGGTAGGAAAGCTAGTAGATTCTCTAAAGTAATACTAGGGTGTACACCGCTATTTAAAAACAGTCCGCTATCAGATGGACTCGTTAATTGCGTGTCTAAACTTATATTACTTGTAAAATCTTCTGCTATTCCTAAAATCATGTTAGACCGATGTTAGTGTTATTGCACCTGAAGAAACACCGCTTCCACTTACGTAAAAGTTTGTTCCATCACTCGTCAAATTAACATAGTCACCTATTGATTCTGCTGTAGCTACAAAACTAATTGTGTTTTCATCTGAACCAGCAACATGAGCACCAGCGACTAAAACATTTCCTTGTATAACACTTGTAGAAGAAACAATAGTCCAGTTGGTAGTAGCAAAAGCCGAACCTACTATAAATCTGTAATTTAATCCACTTGCTAAAGCTGGTAGTGTTATTTCTGCACCAGCTGCTGCGTCTAAAATAAATGTCTTACCACTGTCCTCTACTTTTAAAGTTTTGGCAGCAGTAATTGTCTCTACAAAATTAAGCTCACCACTTTCTGCAAATGGTATTCTGCTTCCGTCTGCTTTTGATATATAATATCCCATTTTTTTAGTTTTAAGAAGTTAGACCTTTAATTTTCACAATATCGTTTGAACGTGTCGCCAAATCTGAGTTATAAGGATGAACTATATAAAATCTTAACCATATAGCCATTTCTTTGAAGTGCGTCATAATTAAGTTTGAATCAGTACCAGCACCTACTAACGCTGTTGCATCAGTTGCTTCGTTATTAACGTATACGTTTGCTCTCATTCTAGAAAAAGGTAATTCAACATCTGTTATTGACCATTCTTTTCCAGCGAACTTTGTCCCGTTTCTAAAGTCATAAGGGAAGTTTTCATAAACCCCAATAGAACCATCTCTTAAGAACCATCCGTTAAACACATCTGATCCTGCTGCTATGTTTCCTGACTCGTGCATGCGACTTGCATCAAGCATACCCAAAGCTTGTAGGTTCTTATCATTAGAAGCACCGTATTTTGCTGCTTCAGATTTTTGAACAGATAAACCTGCTCGGTTTGTTGCTATTCGGTAATTCCCTGGCAATTCATTCGCGGCCATTAACTGCTCTAAATTGTAAAACATAGTTTCTTTTTGAGCTGCTTTACTAACACTTAATGTATCTGTTGAAGCATTGAATGTAAATGTTCCATCGCCTTGAGATACTTGTGTTGTATTAGCTAATACTTGTGTTTTACGTGTCTCTAGTGTAGTAGATAATAAGCTTTCTACAGAGTTACCTAAAGCATAGGCAACATTTTTCATAACTTCCGTCTTAGCCCATTCACCGTCAACCATATTGTTGTCGTATTGAGCGTCATAATGTCTAAATCCTGAGAATAAATCTACAGCCGTAAAACTGTATTTATCTGATTCAGGTAAGTTAGACGGAATATTAGCAAATCCTGGTGTTGTTACAACAGTTACTTGCTGATCTTTTAATACTGGAATTTCCAGTTGTCTTAGTGACGAGCTTTTTCGCAATTGTTCAACTGCGCTAGGTGGAATATAATCCACACCTCTCGTCGATTCTTTGACTGCATCAACTATTCCTAATTCTGAAAAACGTTTGTCGTTTGTAGCATCAGAAATCTGAATGTTGTTCCAATCAGTTGCATCTAATAATGGCATTTTCGTTTATTTTAAAATTAATACTATGCAAGTCCTTTTGCTACTTTGTTTTTTTTGCCTTTTTGGCTTTATTTAGGCAGACTTCTTTGTCTGTGTAATTTTAGCATTTAACTCTGCAAACTTAGAGCCATAATCAGGGCTAGTTACTGATATGTTTATAGTTGCTAAATACTCTTTTATTAATGTTGACACTTCTTTAATGGTAGCATTTTCAGGAACTTTAAAAGGTACGCCCTCAACTACATGTAACTTTTTTGGTTCTGCACCTGTTCCTTTTTGTTGTCTACCCTCTAAAAGCCCTTGTATTTCATCATTTTTAGACAATAAATCTGATAAATCTACTCTTCTATGTTCGTTTTCTTTATCTATTGCAATAGCTTTATTATCTACAAACTCTATAGTGTACTTTTCTTTAATTTCATTCTTAAAAGCATTCCATTTTGCGTCTGCTTCATATGGATTTACTGTCTCTGGAAATAATGGTTTAACAGAATTGAAACTCACTTCTTCTTTTAAGGTTCTATATTTAGGTATTAGATCTTCATAGTTTTTAGCCTTATCTGCTATCTCATCATAATTAGCATACTTCTGTAAAGCTTGATCTAACTTTTCTTTTGCTGCGTCTAACTCACCTTTAAGAGCGTCACCCCCTTTAAAGTCTTTCATTTTTGTTTCATACTCACCTTTTAAACGGTCTATTTCTTGTTGTTTAGTCTCAAAATGACTTCCTGTGATACGCTCTATATAATCTGCGTACTTTTCACCTTGTTCCCTTTCTATATTAAGTCCAAACTTTTCTTGTGTTGACTTAATAACACCGTTTAAAATTCCTTCTGCGTTTTGATTTGCTTTTCCATCCCAGTCTTTTTTTAGGGTTGCAATATGGTCTGTTGCTAATGTTGTAATTCCTTTTACTTGTTCTTCGCTTAATCCGTTTTGTTCAATAAATTCTGGTGTAAATTCCATAGTCTTTTATGTTTAATTATTCTACTTTTTTTCTGGTGCTGTTGTTTTAGGTTTGTTAGTTGATTTTTTCGGTTTAGACAAAGCCTCGATCTTAGCTTCTAATTCTGCTATTTTCTTTTGCTCTGGTGTTAATTCTACTTCTTTATTTCCTGAGAAAGCTTGTTCAACTTCTACAGTAATTGATTTTAAAACATCACCTTTTACTTCTGTTGTTTTAGGATCTTCTAAATTTGCTTCATCAATTAAATAAGCACCTTCTACGTCAACTTTGATATATCCTAAAAACCTTATGTTTTTTAGATAGTTAGTCCACTCTAAAGAGTTGTGTTGTAGTTTTACTAAGGTGTTTTCATTTTGGACTTTTCGGTTCTCATCATAGCTAACCTTATTACCCATGCCATTACTCTTGTACACTCTCAAGTGTACTATTGGCTTCTTTACTGTTTTTGCCATAATCTTCTTTTATTATAGTTGTTATTAAATTATTTATTAATACTGTTTTTTCGCTATCAGTACCCTCTATTAAGTCCCAAAAGAATACTAAGTCACCGTATGTTGACTCGAACTTGTCTATCCAATATGTAAATCGTGTTTGGTACTCAAATACAATATCATTTACTGTAGACCTTGTTAATGCCTTGTCAAAATCTTTATCTGTAGAATAAGGCATAAGAGTATACATTATAGATTCTCTTTTTGCTTTGTTTGGATTGAATTTATTTCTATTCCTGGATAATCTCTGCAATAGATTTTTTCGCTCTATTGCATTTGGAGATTTTCCTAGTAAATTATATATATCTTCTTGCGACTCTATGAAGAAATCTGAACCTTGAAAACAATCCACTGTAATAGATTCAGGACTGTATTTTAGAGCTAACAATGACCAATCGGAACGATTACGTATACGCGTTAGATTAGATGCAAATGCCCTTAATTTATCCTGTTTGTTTTCGTAGCTTTTTTGTACTTGTATTTCATTTTTAGCACTCTCGCTGGCTTCAGAATAGTCGCCTAATATAGAAACAATGATGTTTTTTTCTACCTCACTAATACGTTTGTTTATAAATTCTAAGATATCAACAGGCACATAGAAAAAGTTAAGGAAATTTTTAACTGCATCCATGTCTAATGACCCATCTTGCTTCTTTATCATTGGTACTTTCACCCTACTACCAGCCTGTAATGGTGAATCATTAGTTTTACCAATTACTTCAGATGTTAATTCTGGCTTTTGACTAGATATGGTATTAGCACTCATCGGTGTGTTGTCACCGCTTTTAGCTTTGTTTTTATTTTTTACTGAAGTGTTTAACTGTGTTACTATTGGTATTGCCCCATTAGGTTCTGTCATCCTTTGAAGTGTCTTTAAAAAGACATATTCCTCTAAGGATTCAATATTATAAGAGAATATACATTTTCTGACTATATCGTTTTCACTACTAAAAGGGTCTTTAGAAATATATTCTGCTGGACATCTGTTTAAATCGTGTTCAACGTCTAATAACGGCTCAAAACTATTGTTAAAGAACATATACCGTTCTTTATCCATATATAGATAACCAAATGTTTCTTTATCCTCAATTATCACTGATGCGGAATATGCGATTTGATGTATTTCGCTTCTAAAAGACTTAATAGCTACTACATTTTCTATTGATACTATCTCCCTGTATGGTGTGTTAACTTCTTTTAGATCATGTACTATAATATCATTGTAATTAAAAAGTAAAGCATTGAAAATAATGTCTTGGAATTTCTCAACTTCTAGCTCTTCTGGTCGTTCAACCTCTTGTCCTCTAATAATATACTTGAAGTATGAGTCTTCTGCGTGGAAAACACGCTCTAACTGAGGTTTTATTTTATCATTGATTAATCTTGCAGAAGATAAGGGATGCCTGAAATATTTGAAAAATGTTAGAAAATTATCTGTTTTGAATATAGCCTTTACCCAATTTAAAAAGTAATCTTGGCTTATATAGTTGCGCTGTGCAAATTGCTCTAGATATGTAACATTAATTTCCTCTTGAACTTTTGATTCAGTTAGATAAGACAGTTGCTTTTGTTGCCTTGTTGCCAAAGCAAGATAACTACTACCTGTTTTATTTTTAATAAAATCTACTACTGACATAAATAAAAAAAATCCAACTCAGCCTTACAGGGCTTACATTGGACTTGTTCTTGGGTTCACTTAAATATGTTACAATAAAAAAGTCCACTGATTGACCTTATACAAGGTTAATAAGTGAACTGTAGCAAATATAGTGAATTAATTCTTATTTAGACTAAATTAAATTAATTATTTTTAAATCTTTTAAATTTAGGTTTAATGATGGAACTTACTTTTGTTTTCAGGGAATTGTGAGGTTTTTTGTTTACTCATTGCTTCTGAGAGTTGTTTAACTGACATACCTGCGGATTTAGAAAACTCACTTATCATCTTACCTACTTCGTCCCATTTGTTGTTTTTCGGTTGTTTCATCTTTTTAGTTCTTCTCCTGATAATGCGAAATAAAAATCCTGTAGTTGGTGGACATATTTAATTCTAGGTATATATAGACCTTCACCAATTCTAAAACCATCTAAACTATTCCCAATGAGATTGTTTGTGTTTATGTTAAAACCGAAAAACTTATTTTTTTCATAATCGTATACAGAAAAGCTTTCGTCTTTATAAATTAATACAAATCCAAAAGCCATTGTTCTGTTAGTGAGATAGGTGAAATATCATAATTATATGGGCTGGTTAACACATCTATTAAAATCTCTTTAGTCATTAAAAAGTCTTTAGTAGTTGTTATGGTGGTAGGCTTATCTCTTTCTTGAATAATCAAACCTTCTGAGTGATAATACCTGTCTATTCTAAGTTCTTTTGGATTAATCATTTTTTAATATTACTTCTCGTTTATCTGTGTTTCCTACCATAGATAAACCGCCTTTTGGATAATTAGGTAAAGGTTGTCTGGATAATTTATAATGAGCTTTCAATATAAACACAATATCTTTAGCCTTATTGAATGCTTCTTTTGGTGTTTTAGGAGGTGAATTTTTTAATAGTAATATCTCACATATCATTAGACCTCTTAATATTCCAAGCTTTCTTTCTTTTTGTTGTTTAATATTCATGAATTAAAGATAAGGTTTTTTTAAGTTTTAAGCTGCATAAGTTAATCAAAAAAGTATCGCTGTAGGTTCAGTATTTTAATATTTGTCTCATTTTTTACGGTGTCTAGACTAAAAATATGTCGTTTGAGGTTCTGTATGTATTAAAAATAATTCTTATTCCCACTCTACTTCTAAATCCAAATTATCGTTCCATGCCATGTGACCATATCTTCCCATATCCCAAATATGATTGTACTTGTCAGCTGGTTGGTTTATAGCTATCCCATTAATCTCTTTAAACTTATAGTTTTGTTGCTCTTTTTTAGCGTATCGCCATAGTGGTATACCTTCGTATGTATATTCATTTTTAACTATATGTATTTTCTTTTTCTTCATAGAACCAAGCCAATACATTACAGACATATTCTTTCTTATCTTAAAAGCATTTACATAGCCTAAATCATTAATACCGCTAACCATTTCTACAGTTCCTTTGTTTTCTCCTGTATACTTATCTGAACTATCGCAAGCTATTTGCTTATAATCCTCGACTTCTAAAAACTCATAGTGTTCTGCTAAAGCTTCTGGTGTATCAATTGGCTGATATATTAAAGGCTCAATAAATATTTCAGTTTCTGTTTCTGTGTACCTTCCAAAAGCGTTAGGATCATTTGTAAACCCAAAGTCATTAGCATAAATATAATCTAATTGCGGAAACTCATCTATGTATGTTACGTTAGGAAATATAACACCTTCCATAGCACCTCTAAGCCCTAATCCGTATACTTTCCAATCAAATAAACTTGCAGTTCCTTGTGTTACATTCTTAGGATGTGGTGGTGGTTGGTTTTTATCTGATATAGGTTTTCCATTATACAATATATCATCTTCAGTTACTTCGTAACTACCAGGTAAAAAAGGTTCGTAGCCTAATATTTCATTTAGCTCGTTTGGTGATATAAAAGGATTATCTTTAAAGGTTGTTCTTAAATATGCTACATCTGTTCTATGTATCACTTTATTAAATACCCAATGATCTGTGAAGCAAGGGTTAAAATCCATCCACCAAAAATAACGACAACGCATTTTAACTTGTTTAAATACTTCAAAATCTATAAACATAACTTCATTTAAGAAAGCGTAATCGCAACCACCACCCAATTTACCATTGCCTAAGAAGTTAATTACTGATCTACCTATTTTAAAGCTTGTTACGTCTTTAGCTCTATGAAATATATTATCTAACCCAAACATGTCTAAAACACGCTTAAAATCATCGTAAAGCGTTGTCTTAAATTCGTTGTAAGTTTCTCTATAGATGTTTATCGTACAACCCTTATCTTTGTGTTTTATTGTTGTTAGATATATTATAATAAACACACTAGCCCAAGTTTTAGTACTTCTTGAGCTACCTTCTAATACTGCACCTGTATAGCCAGATAATAATTTTGGTTTGCCTTTTTTATTATATCCCCACTTTTGCGAGGTTATAGAGTTGTAAAGTAATTTGTAATTAGGTGAAGTTTTATTATTAAAGATCTCTAAACCTTCAAAAAGATTATCTCTTTTTTCTAGATTAAGTAATTCTTTTAATCTTAATATCTGCCTATCAGTTAGACTCATCAATTAAAGCTTTAAGTTGTGCTAACTCCGCCTTTCTTTGTTCAGGTGTTAAGTTGGTAACAACCTCTAAATCTTTCTTTTCAGCAAGCCCTAATTCTCTTGCAATTATATTTGGATTTAACAAGTCTGCTGCTGCTCCTGTGAACTTTTGAGTATATATAACATCATGTATGCGCGTTATGATTCCCGAAAAGTCTTTATGTTTAATTTGATTAAATTCAGTAAAATAATCTTTATTAACACCTAAAAATAAACATAGCTCTTTAAATGTATAAGCTCTCATTTTGTTAATTGACGCCTTAGTGATGTTTCCTTGATGATGAAATATTTTTTCTTCTTTGAATGGATTTTCATCACACCACTTAAAGTAATCACAAGCTCTTTTCCATAATTCTTCTGGTGTTTTAAACTCTAATGGTCTTCCTATTTTAGTTGGGTCAGCCATTTCCCAAAACTTATTTCCTATTGGTGCACTCATATATAATTAGTTTGGATGCCAAATAACTTTTCCTTCTATTATATTAAAAAGAAGTTTTACGTTTCTTAAATATAAAGATAACATCTCTTTACTTCTTTTTTCTACAAACTTCAATTGGTTATACGACTTTAATTTTAGTAATTCGGTTTCTGCCCAAAGAACATATTTTTGTTGCTTAGTCAATCTTCCGCTTTGTATATTGCTTAGATTTTCCTTAAAGTTATTTATTAGGTAAGATTCTATTTTATAGGATTCCGTTTCTGTTAAGTTATTTTCTATAACTGCAATACTAGGCTTTAAGCCAACACTGATTAATTGTTGAATAATAAAGTGTTTTTTGTGATTAACTATATTGCCTTTTTTAACTTCTGATAGATGTCTTTTTGCCCTCTTATTTTTCCCTTTTCCTATGTAAAAAGGTTTATTATCCATAGGGTTAATTAAAGCATAAACGTAATATTTTAAATTCGGTTTAGTAAATCCATTCCAACCATTTACAAACCATTCGTCAATTACTAACTTATGTTTATCAAGAGTCTTTTCTGTTGGCATTATTATTTAGAATTAGTCTAAGTAAAGATAGTGATTTTTATTCAATATCTATAATTTGTTATTAAATAATTTATTAGCTTTTTGTTTTTTTATTATATATTGTCTTTGGGTTTGTACACAACTTCTTGAACAAAATCTTGTTTTAGAGTTTTTGGGTTTAAACTTCTTTTTACAATACTCGCATTCTTTTGGAATGTATTTAGAAACACCTTTATTGTTTTTTGGTTGTTTGTTGTAGCATTCTCTAGAACAATATTTTCTATTGCTATCTGGGTATGCCATAAAACCTTTACTACATTGGTTACATTTTATGATTTTCTTTTTGGTTATCCCTTTATTGTGTGCTGTTTTTCCATACAAATGATGATCCTTCCCTTTTTTTATTATCTTTAGTTTAGTTTTTATGGCGTGCAAACTATTTTCTGAAAACGTACACCATTCTAAGTTAATTACTCTATTGTCTGATTTTATTCCGTTTTTGTGGTTTACACATGGTTTATTTTCTGGATTAGGTATAAACGTTTTAGCAACTAATCTGTGTACTAATGATACATATTTTATTTTTTCTTTACATAATGTTACAGTTTGATACCAATCTTTTTTACCAATCAGTGATAAGTATTTATTGCTAACAAAAGAATATACTTCACCTTTCTTATTTACTGCGTACAATCCTTCAAAACCTTTAATATCAACCATGGTTTTCTATGAATATTAAATTAGCTTTTATAATTGCTTGTTTTCGGGCTTCTGGTCTTGTTCTATATATTTGATTAGATGTAAAGTGTTCTATTTTCCAATGATGCACACTAAAATTATACAGCTTACTTGTTATCGCCTCAATGTCTACACCTATTCCTTGTTCGTCGAAGAAGTCTACATATACACCATATTGCATAGAAAAGGGAAGTTGATAGAAGCTAGTTAATATCATTCCGTTTCTAAGTGATAACACGCCTAAACTTATTTCTAAATAATTTTGTTTTATTGCCCAATTTTTAAAAGCCTCTTTACACTTACCTGTTAATAGATTATTCATTGTTATTTTTTTTAATAATCACATCTAGGGCAATGGTCGTGTGAATTTAAATAAGATCCACAGTCTAAACACTTTTCCTTTTCTTCGTTATAATCTTTTTTTTGTTGTTGGTCTTTTAAACGATTATTCATCAGTTCTTCTTCCCATTTTAATTGTTCTATTGATTTCATTTCGATATTATTTAATACTTTAGTTTTGTTTAGTTAGTTCTTTTAGATCAGTATTTACTTTGTCTAAGTACTCATAGTTATTTTATTAGTTGTATTTGGTTTTTCCATTGCGTTTACGTTTTTAATAGATTTGTTTATTGGTTAATCTCTTTTCTTAAAAGTTCAATATTGTATTTATTAATCTTTTTGTACTCGTTTTCCCAATACTCTGAGTTTTTCATTTCTTTTAGTAGAAAATTTGTTAATACTATAACTGATATTATTAAACCAAATGTGATAAATATTATAATTATTGCTAGTGTTTCCTTACTATAATTTACGATTTTTTACCCTATTTTACAAGGTTATTTTATTGATTTTTAGTGTTTTACAACTGTTGATAACAGTCAATATATTCCATTAAAACGAAACATATTTTGGTGTTATGCACAATAATTTTAAAAAACCGCCACTCACTCTTGCGTGAATAAACTCGGCTCATTAATAATTTTATTTATCTTATCGCAATAATCAGCAGATAACTCACTACCTACAAAATTTCGTTTTAATGCTTTAGCACTTATTAAAGTTGAGCCACTACCAGCAAAAGCATCATAAACAACTTCATTTTCGTTTGTGCTATTTTCTATTAATATTTTTAGTAATTCAGTAGGCTTTTGGTGAGGATGTATAGAATCCTTTGCCCTTTTTACAGTTATTACATTGCCTACGTTTCTTAAATTGAAAGTATTTGCTAATCCTTTACTAAATACAAGAAAATACTCGCTTTGGCTTCTATAACCTGCACCAGTTCCAAAATGCCCTTTATTCCAACAAACTATATTTACTATTTTAAATCCTGCTAATTCTATACAGTCCGCCATATTTCTTAATTGTTTCCAATCGGTAAAGCAGTACAAATGGCTACCCATTTTTAAAACTCTATACATTTCTCTAAATATTGGTTTCATAAATAACAAAAATGCTCTTTCGCTCATATCATCCATTTCAATATGGCAATTATTCGAGAATCTTCCGTTTTTACTTTTAGAAGTTAAACCACTATAAGGTGGGTCTGTTATTACACAATCAATACTTTCGTCTTTCATTCTATTTAAAGTTTCAAGACAATCTTCGTTATATATTTTATTTAATTCCATTCTTTATGTTTTATTTGCCCTCGTACCTCACGCAGGCGGTTTTTTAAAATTACAGATGCATAACACCGTATATAATGCATTTTCGTACCTCAAACGCACCATATACAATACGTTATAAACAATTACCTTGTCTTACTGTATTGGTTTAGTGCTAGGTTTATCTACTTTTTAATTCTTCTTCAAGTATTTCTACATACATCTTCATATCGTTCCTTTTTGACCATGTTTTAATCAAATTTTCTAAGGATTCTTTTGATGATGTTTTGACATCTTTTTTCAATCTGTCTATAAACTCTTCTTGTGTTTTTTCCATTTTATTTTTTAGTCTTGTTCCTAATCCATTTTTGTAATCTATTCTATGATCTACTTTCTCTTTACCTACATCCTTAAATATAATTTCTGATACTTTTGGGTGTATCTTTGTAGTATTTAAATTTAACTTATCTCTTCCTAGGTCTTGGTAATTTTCTGCCATTTTACAACGTTCATCATAGTATTTAGCCATCCATTGCATAATCTTTTCTGAGCTTAATTTTTCGTAATATTCACCGTAAACACCTTCTTTTACATTTTTAAAAAACAGTACTAAATCAGCTATTCTCAAACTGTATGTTTCATAAATACTGTGTGCTGTAAATTCCATTTGTGAGTCACTCATCTTGTTTTTTACACTTGAGGAATCATTTAATTCAATAAGCCAAACAGATATCAAACCAATAACAAAATCTAAATCAAATTCTCGATTTAATTGACCTAGAGTTTTGGATTGTGATTTAAACACATCTTTGAACGTTCTAACTTTTGGTAGAGTGTTACTTGTTGGAGTGAGTACCTGAAACTCGCTCAAACGTTCTTCTTCTAAAGTCGTTACTTGCTCCGTTTTTTTCATTGTTATTTGTGTCATTTTTCTTTTTTATTTCAATTTTTAGCCACCTATTGAAGTGCTTTTTTGTGTCTTGTATAGTTTTATATTCTTCCCCATCTGATGAAATCAATTTTATAAATTGTTCTAAATAGCTGTTAAAAACATTCTCATCAAAATCTTTATTAACTTCTCGGTAATTTTTAATTATATTTTCACGCCATGTAAATTCATTTTTTAGATTTTTTTCTATTTCTTTTATGGTTATTATGGTTTCATGGTCTATTACGTTGAATAACGAAACACTACTTCGGAATATATTTTGCTCATTGACTTTTAAAAAATTGCAAAACTCTATTGTTTTATTGTTTATTTGTTTTATTGTTTTATTGTTTAATTGGTTTATTTGTTTTATTATACTATCAATGCTTTGTTGAGTGATACGACAATGCTTTGTTGAGTGATTTATCAATGCTTTATCTAGTGCTTTATCTAGTGCTTTGTTAAATTTTGATATAGCAATAATGTTAGATGAGTATTGATTTTTACTTTTCTCTATAAGTTTTATAAACTTCCATTCTACTAAATCGTTAAAGCATTTTATATAGGTATTGTAGGATTTTATTCCCAATGCTTCCATAGCCATCGTTGTAGGTAGTCCAAAACGCTCTTTCCATCCTAATCTATTACAATGCTCTATTATAAAAAAGTAGATTGCAGTATGGTTAGGTTTTACTTTCTCTGGATTCTCAAAAGAAAAATCAAACCATTGTCTTGAAAGTTCGTAACTATTTAACATAAGGCGTTTATTTCTTCAATTAGTCCATTTGAATCTGTGTTGTATGACATTGAATTAAGTTTTTTAAGAAATGAGTCAACCCAACTTATATCATCTTCTGTATTTCCAGAGGTAACTCTAATAAATATCGTTCCTAAAGCATGCAATTCGTTGTCATTAAAATTTCGACCAAATTTGCCCCAAAACAACCCTTTTAGTCTATTTATGAAATAGCCTTTAGTGTCATTCTCTCGCATCCAACATGACTTTGCTATACTCTTGAATTTAATAGGTAGTTGATTATAAGAATAGCTTCTATCTATCATAACATCTATAGCTTCTTTGCAATATTTAAATCCATATTTGATTAAAGTAGATTTCAAAAAAGCACCAGAATCTGAATCAGCATCTAACATATCTTCGTAATACTCTCTCAAAGATTCAAACTCATTGTTTATAGCCCTAATATTCTTAGTAGCATCTTTATACTCTTTATTGTCCAATGTGTCGGTATCTTGTATTTTTGATATATCCATTTTGAAATTAAAACCACATTCAATTTTTAGATCCATCAAGTCATCATGTTTTAACTCAAACCACTCTCCTCTACTTCTTCTGCTTAAGTAATACTTATGTAACCACCTTTCGTATTCTTGAGCGTTATCTGTTTTTAAAGTTGCGCATATCCTAACATCTAAAGGATTATGGGTTTGAATTGTTTTTCTTCTTGCTTCAGGATTCTTACTATATCCTATTTTATAGAAGTTTGCGCATTTAATTACATATACGTACATCAATTATTGTTTTTTAATTTACTAGGAAACATTTTTTTTATTTCATTAACTTCTTTTATCATTGTTTTATCATGCTGTAAATAGCCTTCAATTTTAGTTATACTATGCATTACTGTTGCATGACTCCATTTGTTACCTGTAACATCCGAATAATAATCCCCTATGCTCTGAAGGCTTATATGATTTTTATTTAAAGTCCTTGATAGATAATGAAATAATTGTCTAATGTATATTGATTCACTCTTTTTACTGTCTTTAAAAGGTGTTAGATAATCAACATTATAATAGTTGACTAATTTTTCATGTATAAGCCAAAGCGGTGTCATTCTAAGCCAATACATAAGAATTACACATAGATTTAGCTCTAGTACATTTTCTTTGCTCTAAAACTTCTATCTTACCACTTCTAACAAGCTCTTTTAAGCGTCTTGAAACCTTATTAGGGTCATACTTCCAAGCAAATGCCTTTGTTTTGGTTTCAATATTTAAAAGAAGTTTCTTGTATACTGCATAACCTATTTCTTTATATGTAAATCCTTGTTTTTTTGATAATACACTTAGTATTAGATCATGGTCTCTTGGTATAGTAGGTTTTTTGTTTTCGTATGCTAAATGTGATGTGTTCATAATAATTTTATTTGCTGTGGTTTGTTTTGTTCTACTTTTAAAAGAGGGTTTTTTGTCTGTTCTCGTAATTAGTAATAAGTATTTCTGTACGCCTGTTTTTTAAGTTTTGACGTTCACCTATAATATTTATATTATGCTTTTTTTAATTGTTTGATTTTATACTGTGAAAATTATTTTACTTTCTTGTTTTCTGATTCCAGGTATAACAATGCATCTTTAAATGATAGCTTGTTTAAAAATGCTGTTTTATGCTCAACCGTTTTTCCATTTATGGTTACTTTGGTTTTTCTACCTTCTAGTGTTAACATTACTATCATTGAATTGTAGATTTAATCCGTCTTGTTTTTGGTGGTGTACCCTACCTATTATTCTCATGTTGTTTATATCCCAACAGAGTTCTGATCTTCCTGTTTCCTTAGCTTCTTTTACACTTATAATATGTGCGCAATCCAAAGGCTTACAGTCGTTTCTTTCACATTCTGTACAAAAATTATAGCCATGCTCTTGTAGTTGCTTATCTATTAGTATTCCTTTAGCATAATTCATTTTACGTTCTATCTGAGAGGTTGTAAATCGCTCTCCTTCTGATGTGCTATAAGTTGGTTTCATATATGCCTCCACGTTTTGTTGCTTCTTATAAGACTTATAGTTGAATAATGAACACCTAGTCTATCAGCCCAATAGTTATTAGATAAGGTCTTTATTGTGCCTCTAATTGATTTTACACTATCTTCTGATAGCTTGTTGCAATGGTGATCTTTCCCTTTTTTAAATGCCATTATAAATACTGTCTATGATTATTAATTTCTTTATCTATCTAATTCAATTTAATTTCATATCCCATTGCTATTGAAACACCTTTTGCGGTCTCTATTATTTTTCTACACATATAAAGCTCAGGTACTAACTTGTCACATTCACGCTCTTTACCTGCATTAGTTTTTTCTTCTGACTTATAGTATTGAGCATTCCATTTTTGATGAGCTTTTACTTGCTCTTTGGATAAATAATAGATATTAGCTGTTAGTTCTCTATGCATTACATACAAGTCTTTAAAAGCACCGCTTTCATAAGTCTCTATAATATCATATATCCTTGATAAAACTATATCAAAAGGTTTATCAGTTAAATCTTTTAACTCTATCTTACTACCTTTATCAATAAGTTTTGATAGATAGGTATAAGCCTTTTTTATGTCTATATTGTTGGATAGGTCTAGGTGCATTAGAATTGGGTGTTTTCTTGTATTTTTTTTATATAAGCCAACTTTATTTCTGTCGCTTCTTCAATTCTTTCTTTTATAAGAGAAATCATATCCTTGTCTCTTGGCACTATTAGTTCATGCCAATGCTGAATACCGTTATCTATATAATAGTTTAAAAAGTAAGCCTGCCCTGTGTCTGTGCACATCATTTGCATTTGCATTTGTGCTATATATGATTTATCAACTTCACTTATGCCATTAGCAACTAGCTTATAGAACTTATTTCTTCTTGGGCACTTTATTTCTAAAACAGAATTATCACTTGTTAATCCATCGGGACTTGCACCTGCGTGTTTACCATGTTTGTGAAACCCTGTTTGGTTTACATCTACAAACTCATAACCTTTAAGGTCTTTGAAAAGTTTGAATGCTAGAGGTTCTAATGTAATACCTCGTTGCATATCGTTGGAAATATAATCCTCTTCCTCTCTTCCATAAATAGTTTCTACTGCTTTTTCAAAAGCATAACTATCCATAGAATCTATAGTTCTTTTAAGCCCTTCTTTCCCAAGTAACCTTGATATTTGAGATGCTGTAAATCTACCCTCTCTTACCTTGTACCAATCTTCGGTTCTTTGTTCTAAGCTATGCAACATATTCTAAATACTTTTCTTCCATTTCTGGCGTTAATGAATATGACTTTTTTATCATTTCTATAGTTGCATTAGCCTTTTTAGCAGGTTCAAAATTTGCCTCAGTAAATGGTTTTTTTATCGCTTCTTTAGGTTGCATAGGATTTATTCGCACTCCTCCTACAACTTCTCCCTTCATTTTCACATTAGGATCTATATAGAGTTGTATCTTGGTATTAGACCAATCCTCTACGAATGGACTACCTTTTGGGTTTTCTTTTGTTGGGTTAAATGTGCTTACTATTTTTGCGTTAGTCACATTTAATACTAATGGCTTTACATTAACTTTTTGTCCTTTTTCATCAATGATGTTTTGAATAAAATATGCGATATTGAAATCACCTGTTCTACCTGCAACTTTTACCTTTAATTCTTGCTTAACTTCTTTAATAGTGAATACTAAAGGAATGTTTTTTTCGTTGAAGTCTTCTAAGTCTGCCACACCTAAGTGGTCGCTCTTAGCAATATTCCTGTAATGTGTTTTGGTTTCCATTATTATCGGTTTTATTTAAAATCTTTTATATTGATATACACATATAAGCTTATGCATACTATTAGGGTTATTATTGAGTATAGTAGTGTCATTTTGTTAGTATTGCTATGATTACTAAAACAACTAATATCACTATTGATAATGCGCTTATTTTAGTAGATGATTCTTTGCTCATTTCTTCTTAGTTTTTACAATAGCATATATAGATATTGCTATTAGTATTATTCCTGTTATTAGGACTATGTTGTCTATCATTTAATCTGTTTTCAAGAACTTTATATTCTTAGTGTTTCCTGTTAATTTTGAGTGCTCTAATTCTAATTGCGCTGATTTTAACATCGCGTTTGAAGTCGCTACTAATGTTTTTCCTTGTGTAGTATCCATTTCGCCAGATTTTACTTTTGAAAAAACATCTACTAATTCGTTTCTAAGTTCTTTTACGTTTCTCATCTTGTTATTTTATTTAATAATATTGAAAATTTAAATGCTTCTATTAAGTAGGGATGTTTTGAAATGTCCCATCTTGTTAATTTTGTATATCTTCTACTAACCATTGTTTGCATTGCTGCTTTCGTTGAATATTTAAGCACATCATTTTGATATTTTTCGCACTCATTACAAATGTGTCTCCTACCATCTGGGAAACTTGGAAAAGACTCAAACTCGAAAATATGTTTGGTCTGTTCACAGCTTATGCAAAACTTTGTTTGTATCTGCCAATCTTCCCCATAAACCCTTTTATATCTGTTAATTTTTTCTTTTTCCCTTTGGTCTGGTCGCCTGCAATATTCTGCGTGTTTTGCTCTTGCTTCATCATTATCTTTTTTAACACGATTCCTTTTGTATATTTCTTTTGCATTAGCATCATAATAAGCCTTCTTTTTAGCCTTTAATTTTTCAAGATTATTTTCTCTATATTTTTTGTCATATAATCGCTTTTCTTCTTTTAGTTGTTCTTTGGATTTACCGTTTCTTCTTCCTAATCCTGAGCACTTACGATTACAATAAATATTATTCCCGTTTTTTATAGCTCGGTTTACATGACCTGTTTGTTTTTCAATATCCTTATTGCAGTATGAGCATTTTACAATCATCTATTTATTCTTAAAAAAGAGACTAAGACTATTACTAACTAATCAATCAATTAAAACTTCCTTGGGGATTGTCTTAGCCTCTTTAGTTGCTACTAACCAGTATGTTAAATATGTTTATGATTCCAATTCGTTGGGTTACAATCAATACTTATAGTTTGGTTTTTATTGATGAAGTCCTCTATATTTTCTGTAAGACTATTTGAAATTTGTTTAAGCTGGTTACTAATGCTTTTAGTAAGTCTTGCTATAGCTTTATCTTTCAATATCTCAATTGGTAAAACTTCATCTCCAAATCGTGCTATAAGATGTTGCGTCTCGTTATACTGACCTTCGTTTTTCATATAACCAACAACTAATGGATCTGGGGATATATCATCGTACCATATCTTAATAGCGTCAAAGTAATTTTTCTCTTTACATATTGCTATCTCTTTTAATACTTCATAAGGAATAGTAGACTTATTGTATTGTGTATAATCAACTACACTAGGACATAGAATGGAAAATATTTTTAGCATTGAGCTATTCATAAACAGATAAGGGCTTGGCGAAGATTCTTTGTTAGGCAACATTTCTATTTGCCCTTTTAAATCTAATGTTTCGCACATTTTCTTCCACTCTTCGGTTAACTCTTGGTTTTGAGTTAACTCTTGTAATTCTGGTTCTAAGTATATTTCTACTGCCATTTTTAATATGTTTTAGTTTATATGTTTTGGCGTCCATGATAATGATGCTGATTCTATCGAATGTTGATACAATGTCTTTTTCTGCTTCCTTGTTAACTTCTCTGTAGTGAGCCTGTCATGTTCGCTCTTTGGTATAGCTACATAATCATCGTCTCCTATTTTCATTGGTATTATGCTCATTGTCCTAGTGCTTTATAATGAACTATCGTTTTGCCGTTTAATCTTTGAAGTATTTTTTCGGTCTTTTCAAATTTGTTCCCAAACCTTGTGACTACAATTTGTCTACCTTTTTTATTACTAAAAACTCTTTGCGGTTTTCTTCTTCTATGACTTCTGTTTCCAGAAAATTGTAATTTATGTTCTAATTCTTCCTTTGTTCCTTTAAATTCTTTCATTCCGATATAGAGTTTATTTGATTAAACATTTCGCTTACTTCTTCTGATACTTCTTTAGAGTGTTTTTTAACACATTCTATTATCGATTTAATCTTTTCTTCGTCCTTATAATTAGGATGCTTTCTTATGTATTCTATCATTTGTTGAGAATACTCTTCAAAAACTCTTGTTTTAACTCCGAACTCTGATAAGTCCCATATCTGTACTAATTGTTGATGTGCCGTCATTTATATTGTTGGGTTTATATCTTTAGTAAATAGCTTGTTTAATACTTGGTCAATTGATTTACTGTAAGCCTCGTCTTTATCGTATTGCTCTGAATCAATATTGATAGTGGTCTTAACTTTACAATTGTGTTCGGTGGTTTTTAATCCTCTTTGCTCGTTATACATAATATTCTGTTTTATGCGTCTTGCGCTACGTAATTGATTAATTGTTGTTGCTGTGTCTCATTGAGTTTAAATTCTACTCTGTCAATCATTGCAACTTCTTCTATTCTCTCAACTTGTTCTGTCCTTGTGTTTAACTCACAAACTATACCCACACCATCTTGTGCTATAATTGAACGGTCATCTACTTCAATGCATAGTGATTTTAGGTAGTTGTTAAATTCTAAATTACTTAGTGTTAGCATAATTTTTGTACATTTGGTTTGTTGTATATAACAAATATACTAACTTATCTAACTAAAACAATAACATATCTAACTTATTTTAGATAAATTCTAACATTTAGAACTATTCTAAATAAGCTATGTTTTAGTGATTTTTTAATAACATTTTATATGTTTGAAGAATGCTAACAATGGTAAATACTGACAAAATATATCAGTGGTTAAGAGAGTTAAAAGCCTCAGAACGCTTGTCATTTGGGAAACTAGGAAGTTTTATTGATTATTCTGATGTAGGTTTTTCTAAGGCAATGAGAAACGAAACCCTATCTTATGAACAAGTAAAAATTATTGCTAAAAAGGTTAATAAATTGAAAGAGTTTGAAGATTTTGTTTCAAACTATTCTAACTTTGATGATTTGTCTCTAGAAGAAAACTCTAAAGCCTACGAAGCAGAAAAAGAACAGTATAAGGTTAAAGATTACAAAGAGCTTTTAGATTTAGGATTAAAAGTAGTGGCTAACTACGAAGAGTTAAAAAAATTAGATATAGTAAAAAATCTATTTAAGATAGATATATTAGAAGAACGTATACGACAACAAGAAGAAGAAGGATGAAAAGTGAATTAAAAGCTATTATTTTATTGGTGGCTGTTATAATTTTAGCTGCAATGTGTTCTGATAATTCAGACAAATCTAATAAGGATTACACCCCAACAAGCTGGGATGCTTTAAGATATTCTCAAGAAAAAATTAAAGGCTTATTAAAATCTCCTTCTACAGCAGAATTTCCAAGTATTTCTGAAAAAGCTAAACATGTGTCAGGTAGTTATCCAACATTTACTATAAATTCTTGGGTAGATAGTGAAAATGGTTTCGGCGCAATGATAAGATCCAATTATAGTTGTGAGGTTTATTATGTAGATGATAAAGTGGGTATAAGAAATATTAAGATTGACTAACAAGTGTCTTAATATATTTTTTAAGACTAATATTAATAAGTAAGTGTATATATAGTTTTAATTAAAATGTACATTACAGCAAAAGGATTAGAACAAATACATAACCAGGAAGAGTTAGAATACCATGAGCGTATTGTTAGACAGTTTAAAAATGAATATGACTACGCTTTTAAATACGAATTTCCTAGAACACCAAATATTGATGTTGTATTTATTTATGATTTAGAAACCTGTAAATTTAGATTGGTAAGTATAAGCTCTCTTAAGTTTGTGCATAATAGGATTGTATCAACAGATCCTAAAATAAAGAAGTGGTTTAGCTAGCACTTTTATTAAGGCTTTTTTTTAAAAGGTTTATTTGATTTTCCTGTAGGTTTTTCATTTTCTCATGCCTATGCTTTTCCCTTGCTAGCTCCAATATCAGTTCTTCGTCCTGTATTAGTCCTTGCTCTCTTATCCCTTTTATTATGTCTTCTAAACGACTCACTTTGTAATATTTCCCTTCTCTGCTGTTTTAAAAAAATCTTCTGAATAATCCATTCTCTTATCAAATGGTATTTCCCTTCTCCATCTTAAACAAAACTTTAATAAACCTTCTAATGCATTTCGTAGTTTGTGCTCTGTTTCTATAATCATATTATGAAACTTTATCAGTAAATGTCCTGAAGCAATAGAAAGTGCAATCATTATCGTATAATAAATAATTGGTGGAAAGTCTCTTACTTCAATATTACCACCTAAAAACTCTGGTAGATATAATAAACAGAATTTTATCATTTGTACTTTAGGAACAAAAATAGCTATCAACTCAAAAGCACCTATAGCTACAACTATATGTGATACTTTACGTAGATTTTTTTTGTATTTAGGATAGACCCTATTTGCAGCATATAACAGAATAAGCCCTAAAGCTAAAGTTGATATTTCGTTACCTAAAGCATATAAAAAAGAGGACATATAAAGATAACCAAATACACCCTCTTCATTACTAATACCATATATTACATCTGCAAACTTACCTAAGAAACAGATAAATATTAATACACCTATATAAAAACTATTCGCACGGCTCTTGATCGTCGGGGCATCCGTCGCAGTTTCTATCGTTTGGTGGGCATGCTTTGACTGGGTCTGTTTCTGATGTTTGCGTTCCATTGTCTTTTAATTGTTCTGGTGTACAACTCGCAAAAAGTCCTAAAGCAAATACTACTAATACTAATTTTTTCATGTCTAAATATTTTAAAGGTTTATAATTCCTATAAAATAATTATAGACGTGTTTAGTCTGCTCTAGTCTTGTCTAAAGTTTTACAATTATTGTTAACTATTATTAATTAAGGGTTAGAAATTTAATAGTTAATACTAAAAAAGAGTATTAAATATACGTTTTAATAAGATCATTCTTTTATCATATTCCCTCTATTCGTTATATCGCAAATATTATAGTTTATTGTTTAATAACATGGCAAATATAAATATATTTAATTTTATACACAATAAATAGTTATTTTTTTTACTATTTATTTGTTTTTACTAGCATTTTGTTTAACTTCGCCATATGATACTACCACAAATTGACGATATACGCACCTGGTTTAAATCCCAAAAGGAACTTAACAAATGGAACTTTGACGAGCTTTCTAAGATATCCGGCTATACCACTATGAACGGTTTTAGGCTAGCCTACAACTCAGATAGACTTTCTTACGAGTCTATTATAAAGATCATAGAGCACTACAAGTTAGAAGAAGAATATCTAAAAACTTTTAGGGCTAAAACAAGATTAGACCTTTTAGAAGAACGCTTAACAAATATGCAAACTACACTTAAAGAGGTGAAGTCTAACTTAAAAACAAATAGCGAAATGATAGGCGTGCTTCAAAAAGATAAAATGCTACGTGACAAAGAACGTTTATCAAAAAAAAACTCTAATTCCGCCTAATCCTATAATATCCTACTGTACTTAGATTGATATAAAACAGATCAATAAGAACTTCCAAAGCCTTGCATTTGATATTTATTTTTTCTAATCGCTTTAAATTTGATATTCCATAATCTTTAAGGGTTTTTAAGTCTTCTTCTATTGAAATAGTATTTAAGTTAAATAGATTAGAGTAATACATCTTTAATTCTATAATTAAAGATTTGTTTTCGCTTTCTACTTCTTCTGTTAGTCTATCCAGTTGAAACAAAAAAGCATCTAAGTCTTTAAAGGATTTTACAATCCTATTAAAGTTTTTTTCTTTTAATGTCATGTTAACTTTAAGTTGATGGTCAATTAATATAGTTAAATTATGACATTATCTCTTAACATATGTTAATAATGGCTATTTATTGATGTATGTTAATTTTTTAAATTCCTTTAATATGCTTTGAATAATCTTCGTTAAGCTCTGGTACAACCATTCTTAAATAAGGCATAACCTCTCTAGTTGTACTATGATGCGTATACTTTATTATCTCTTTTAAAGCTTCTTCTTGAGGATGCGGTATACCTTTTTCTACATTACTATCATAGGCTGTTTTGTAAAAATTTCCTATCCCATTATGTCTAAACGATTTTAAAGTATGCTCACTATCCCCACCTACCTTATCGATATAGTGTCTTATCATTTCCCCTTTTATAGTTGCCTTGCGCCTATCTGATACTTTCCATCTTTCACAAAATCCCTTACGTCCAAATATATAAGCTTCTGGGTCGCTTAAATCTAATTCTTTGTATACTTTATAGAGAGGATCTACTATATGTCTTATAAAATTCCATTTACCTCTATTAGTCTTATCTTCTAAATTAAACTTTCTGTTTTCTAAGTCTATGTGTTTAACTTGTAATAAAGCTGCTGCTGTTGGTCGCATTAAACCACAATAAATATGATTTACATAAAACCTCATGTATTCATCTGGCTTTAACAACACTGATAATTTCTTAATTTGCTTAGGGTTAAATGGCTTGTTTTTAGTGTTGGTATACTTACGGGTATCTATCAAGTCCATAAAATCCTCTTTTATATAACCTAATTTTCTAAGTTCTTTAAGCATAGACCCTAAACGACCCCTTATAAAATTATAAGTAGTCCCACTTACCGTTTTTCCTTTTTGATTTAAATAATTTTCTACAAGCTCTCTATTAAACTCTGTTACATGAAGATTCTTTTTGTCGCCTATATCATGTAAAAAACCGTTCCATTTACTTAAGTACTCATTTTTACTGCTTAAGCTTATAGAGTTGTTGTTTTTAATCTTATCGTAAACCTCTTTAAAAGCATCTTCAATTGAAACAAAATTTAGACTTTCTTTTGATGGGGCAATTTCAAATACATGAGGATATATTTCTTTAGCTTTGTCCGTTCCATACATAAACCCTATTATAATGCGTTCATGGTTTAGTAAATCGTATTTAATAGTGTCTCTTAAAAGTTCGGCTATATATATTCGCTTATCGTGGTCTTTTTCCTGGTTTAAATTTACCATTTCACCATTTATCTTAATACGCTTGAATACAAACTTCTTTCTTTTATCCTCCAAAGGCCTAAAAACCCTAAAACAAACAATCCATTGTTTATCCATTGACTTTAACTTCTTATAAGTCTTGGGATAAATCGATAAAGATTTAATTGTTTTATCTATATTTAGCTTGTATTTTCTAAGGATTTCGCCCTTTTCCATAAATGGTAATATTTTTGTACACAACAAATTTATGGTTTTTTTTGGTAGTAACCAAATTATACCCTATATTTGCTAATGAAGAAGGGCTTTAATAATGAATTAATTTAGATTTTTATAACAAAACTCGTTATTTTTACAATCCACAAAAATTATTCGCAATGTCAGTAGCAAAAAAAGAATACAAAAGAATTACCGTAAAAACTTTGGTGGATATGAAGTCTAAGGGCGAAAAAATATCTATGCTTACCGCTTATGACTACACTATGGCAAAAATCGTAGATGGTGCTGGTGTAGATGTAATTTTGGTTGGTGATTCTGCAAGTAATGTAATGGCAGGTCACGAAACGACTTTACCAATTACTTTAGACCAAATGATTTATCATGCGTCTTCGGTAGTAAGAGCTATAGATAGAGCTTTGGTTGTTGTAGATTTACCGTTCGGAACGTATCAAAGTGATCCTAAAGAAGCTTTGCGTTCTGCCATACGTATTATGAAAGAGTCTGGCGGACATGCTGTAAAACTAGAAGGCGGAAAGGAAATTAAAGATTCTATAAAACGTATTCTCAATGCTGGAGTTCCCGTAATGGGACATTTGGGTCTAACGCCACAATCTATATATAAATTTGGAACATACACAGTGAGAGCCAAAGAAGAACAAGAAGCGCAACAACTTAAAGATGATGCTATTATGCTAGAAAAAGCTGGTTGCTTTGCTATTGTACTAGAAAAAATCCCAGCAGCTTTAGCTAAAGAAGTAGCAGAAAGTGTATCGATTCCTGTAATTGGTATAGGTGCTGGAGATGGCGTTGACGGGCAGGTTTTAGTGCTTCATGATATGATTGGTATGACTCACGAGTTTAACCCTAGATTTTTACGTCGTTATATGAATCTATATGAGGATATGACTAAAGCCATTGGACAATATGTTGATGATGTAAAATCAAAAGACTTCCCAAATGACAAGGAACAGTATTAGATGATCATACTTACTAAAGTGTATTCAAAATTTTAATTGTGATATATAAAAACTGGTCATTTAAACTATTCATTTACTCTATAATTTTAATCATACTTTCATTTATTATAGATCATAGTTTAGTAACACTACTATTTCACTTTTTACTTTTAATAGGTTTAATTTTTGGTATAATATCTATTATCAAAAAAGAAAACAACGATTATAAAAAGTACATAGGTATTATTGGTAATCTTTGCCTGTTTTTAATTTATACATTCCTTAGTGTATTTGTATTAAAATTTTTAGGGTATGTCTAAAACATTATCAAATAAATCTAATTTACAAGTTCTTTACGAAGACAATCACGTTATAATGGTTAATAAACGTGCTGGAGATATTGTGCAAGGTGATAAAACCGGAGATAAACCTTTGAGCGATGTTGTAAAGGATTATATAAAAGATAAATATAACAAACCAGGGAATGTGTATCTTGGTGTAGTACATCGTTTAGATAGACCTACTACAGGTATTGTACTCTTCTCTAAAACCAGCAAAGCCTTACCAAGACTTAACAAGTTGTTTGCTGAAAAAAAAGCTAAAAAAACCTATTGGGCTCTAGTAAAAAATGAGCCACCAAAAACTTCAGACAGATTAATACATTGGTTAAAAAAGAATCCTAAGAACAATAAATCAATGGCATATAATAAAGAGGTAGCAGGCAGTAAAAAAGCAGTACTAAATTATAGTTTGATTAAAAAGTTAGACAATTTTTATTTGTTAGAAATAAACTTAGAAACTGGTAGGCATCATCAAATACGTTGTCAATTATCTAAAATTGGATGTCCTATAAAAGGTGATTTAAAGTATGGTTTTAATCGTAGTAATAAAGACGCTAGTATAAGTCTGCATGCTAAAATATTAGAGTTTGTACATCCTGTAAAAAAAGAAAATCTTAGCATTACTGCTCCTTTACCCAAAAACGCAATTTGGGAGGCATGCGAAACTTAATCCGTTCTGTAAGGATACTTTAAATTAAGTATGGTTCCGCTTTCTGGTTGAGAGTTTAATTGAAATCCTGTATTAATCAATTCTGCACGTTTTTTCATATTGGTCATACCAGAACCTTGTTCTGCTTCAGTCATATCGAAACCGATACCATCATCTTCAAGTTTAATTTTCAAGAATTCTTTACCATAGTTTATAGTTACACTTAGATTTTCGGCATTAGCATACTTTATGGTGTTAGAGATAAATTCCTGCAGGATTCTAAACAAAATGATCTCATCTTTTTTGTTTTCAAAGTTTAGTTTTTCGCCTTTAATAATTAGGTTGGCTTCAATAAAACCAGACTTATTTAAACGATCTATCTCATTTTTAACCGAGGCATCAAAACCCAGATTAAAAATAACATCGCTATTTAAAGATTTTGATAAGGCTCGTACCTCTGAAAGGCTTTCTTTAAGAGCTTCTGAGGCATTATTGACCTTAGGTTTTACATCATCACTTACCACTTTACCAGCAGCATTCATTTGCATTGTAGCAAAAGATAAAAGTTGCCCAACATTATCGTGTAGTTCTCTGCCAACATGTTTTAAGGTTTCTTCCTGAATCTCTTGTTGTGCCTCAGACAACTCCTCTTCAAACTTTTGCTGTTGCTTTAATTTATCTATTAATAATTGGTTTTTTCGTTTTTGAAAAGTCAGAAAAAAAATCACAAAAACTACAACTATAGTGAATACAAAAAAGGCTACATATGCTAGAAGCGCAAGTTCTTCATCACTTATTGGCTTTTGTAGCGAATTGTATATAGAAAGGCAAAGGTATAACATGAATATAGAAAGATATTAACTATAAAAAGATAAATGTGTCTAAATTGAATAAAATTTTGATTAGCTTCATAAATATATCCATTAAAAATAAATAAGGGCGTTACACACAAGTACCATAAAAGTAAACTAGAACTAATATAGAATATGGGTAATCGATAAAAGTGCAAAATTTTATCACTTTTTAATAATTGTCTATAATATAACATCACAAAAATGAACACTATAAATGTTTCTAATAAAACATCATAAGGTAAAGACTTAGAAAAGAATGTGCCGCTAATTATAAAGTATGAAATTGAAAATACTACATAAATGATAACCGCAAATTTTATAATAATTTTTGAAAATTTATCATCTAGTATCTGCGAATAAAATTTTCCAAATATTAAAATAGATACAAAAGAATATATATTGTAAAGCCATATGTTGGAACAGAAAACACTATTCTTCACCCAAATAAACCATTTATTATCGTAATTATTTTGAAACAAAAGACCATACATTCCAACGGTTTCGATAAAAACGACAAACCACAGATACCAAATGAAAATTTTCATTTGGTTATCCATAGTTTTTAAATAGTAATAAGTACCAGCTAATGCAGCTATTAGCTCTATAATATGTATAGCTAATATGTAGTTAGACATATACTCTATTGAGGGTAGTTAGCACCTGGTGGATCTCCTTGGCTTCCTTTGTTCAAAGCATTAGCATTCTGGATATCACTACTCCCCCCTTGTGGCATAGGAAGTATACTTCCCTCAGAGGTGTTCTTTATTCCAGTTGGTACAAAAAACATTGTGGTTAAACCATTCTCGGTCTTAGAGCTAGGGTATGCACCCAAATACAAACGCAAACCATCCATAGTATAGCCCAGTTCGCCTGCTTGGTTCTCTGCATAGTTGATATAGTTTTGAATATCTTCAATAGACCACCACGACGATCTGTTATCACCACCAGTAGTAGACTTTTTAAATAAAGAGTCATTGATAATTCTATGCTTTATGCTATACGCTTTATCTAAAGCTCTCGCTTCCTCTGGTGAAATTAAACCATAAGGCTCCTCAATATCTGGTGGTTGAGGGTCTGTAATACCAGAGTCTTTGCAACAATAAAAGTACATAATCAAGGCACCTAATATGATGCCAAGAATTAGTAATCCAAAATTTTTCATAATTAGTTAATTTAAATTAGTTAATGCTAATACAGAAGTCTTACTGTGGATAATTGGCATTAGGTGGGTCGCCTTGACTACCTTTATTCAAACCGCTTGCTCCTTGGATGTCATGGCTTTGGCCATAACCTCCCTCTTCGCCTTCTTTGTTAGATGAAGTTGGTACAATAAACGATGTAGAATAGCCTGCTCCACTTCCATCATCAGGATAAGCACCGCAATAAATGCGTATGCCATCCATTTCGTAACCGAGTTTTTTTGCTTCTTCTTTAGCATAGCTAAGAAAGTTTTCAATCTCTTCAAGAGAGTACCAGGAAGATCTGTTGTCTGGTCGTTTTGTAACGTCTTTGCTCACAAGTACGCATCGCGGCGTGTAAGCGTCATTTAAGCTTTTCGCCTCGTCAGGAGAAATTAAGCCTTTAGGTTTGCTCATTTTTCAGTTAGTTTAGAAGTTAATTATTAGTATTGAGTTTACTAATTAAGGGTTTTAGGAATTATTAGGATTGACCTAAATTTATACAATTTATTGCAGATTACAAGTTTTTATTACAATTTTTCTTACGCCACTAATCTTTTAGTCTGATTTTTAAGCTATTTCCTGCAGCTTTTTGACTCAAAATATTAATTGATTTTTCTGTTAGTTGCAATACCCTTGGATAACCTCCAGTGGTTTGGCAATCTCTCATAAGAATTATTAAATTGCCTTTTGGTGTTAATTGCACTGTTCCAGGTAACACAGGTGAAGTTACTATAGAATTTAAATTGTTATTACATAAGGGTTCTAACTGATAAGCCATTCTATTATTATACTTCGAAACTTTAAACTCACTATTTATTAAGAACTCTTTTAAGTGTTTAGAAAGTTGATTAAATTCCGGACCAGCAAAAGCTTCTAAAGTACTATCTGATAAAATTGAGGCTTCATATTTAACAGAAGCATTTGGTCTTAGAAATTTGCCATAATGAGGTTTATATTTAAGTATGTTCCCTATACTGATTGTACTCAATTTGGTAATTGGACTATATTGACTTTTACTTTTTAAAACTGAGTGAGACTTTATACCTCCCTTAACTGCCAAGTAGGTCCTAAACCCTTTAGTGACTTGCCCAAAACTCAATATATCATTAGAATTAACCTTAATAACAGTATTTTGCTTTATAGACTCTTCATTTAATTTTGGGCTCATAAACCCTCCCGAAATTGCAATTAGAGTAGGCTTTAAAAATTGAAATATGCCACCAATCATAGTCATTTCAATAACAGTACTATCTCCTTCATTGCCAAGAAGTGTATTAGCAAATTGACTAGAATACAAGTCCATAGCACCAGAAGAAGGAACACCATATTCGCGATACCCAAAGCGTCCATGGTCTTGAATCGTTGAATAAAATCCTGATTTTAAAACCTTAAGCATCCGTTCTAACTGGTTTTAATTGAAATGAAGATTTTGTGATACGTTCATCGATATCAAAATATTCAGATTTATCAATAGGTCTAAACTTTATCTTATCACCAGGCTTAATAAAACATGGCGGATCAGTACGAATATTAAATAATTTAATAGGTGTTTTTCCAATGACATACCATCCACCAGGGGAATCTTGAGGATAAATTCCGGCCTGTTGTCCGCCTATAGCAACTGATCCTTTTTTTACATTAAAACTTGGCGTAGTTTTTCTATCAAAATATAACTTAGGATGTAATCCTCCCAAGTATAAAAACCCAGGCAAAAACCCAATAAAAAAAACGGTATATACTTGTTCAGAATGAAGTTGAATAAGTTCAGAAATTGTAAGCTTTTTTTCTTTAGAAAGTTGATGTAAATCTGTTCCAAAATCCATATCATAACAAACAGGTATTTCCCAAATAGAGGATTGTACATTTGACACAAACTTCTGTGCTCTATATAACGATCTTAGCTCTTTAAATCTATCATTGATATTGTCAATAGTTGATTTATAAATAATTAATATTGAGTTATATGAAGTAATTACTTCAACTTTTTGTTTAATACACTTTTTTTGAATGCAATTTTTAAAATTCAAAATAGATTTTAAGATATTTTCATCAATAATCGCTTGCCATTCTATTAAAATTGACCGCTCATTATATTGCGAATATTTAAGATTATACTTCATAAAAATTCATTGAATACTGATGCCATTTTGAGGTAATTTCTGATTCAAATATTTTAAAATTTGTAGTGCGTTTTTAGTATCCCCATGAACACAAAACGTAGACGCTTTTATACCTACCTCTACTCCATCTATAGACGTTACTTTTTCCTCCTTTATCATTCCTAATACATGCATCAAAACCTTGTCCTTGTCATTTAAAATTGCCTTACCATTTTTTCTTGAAACCAGTGATAAATCATTATTATAATTTCTATCAGCAAAAGCTTCATAAATAACATTAATGTGTTCTTTTAAAGCTAATTCAGCAACAACAGATTGATATGGAGCATAAAGAGTTATAGGCAAAGTTGTACTCTTTATAACTTCGATTATAACTTCTGCAGTCTTTTGGTTTTTAGCAGCTAAGTTATATAATGCACCATGTGGTTTTATATGATGTAATTGAACACGTTCTGCATAAAGCACATTTTGTAAAGCTCTAATTTGAGCTTTTAGGCTAGAATATAAATCCGCAGCGGTTATATCCATTACTATTCTTCCGAAATTTACCTTATCAGGAAATGATGGATGCGCACCAACTTTAATATTATATCTCTTCGCTAATCGTACGACATTTGTCATAGTGCTTATATTGCCAGCATGCCCACCACAAGCTATATTACAAGACGACAAAAATGGCATTAACTCCAATTCGTTATTGAGCCCCTCTCCAACATCTGCATTAATATCTATACAATAGTTTTTCATTAAATGAGATTAAAAACACTTAACACCCCTTTACCTCCAAGGAAGATAGTAATTAGTACAATTATTACTCCTATAATATTCTGAATCATAGAATTTTTATAGTCTCCTAATACCGATGATTTATTCATTACCCAAAGTAAAAAGTATGCAATAATTGGTAATAATAAACCATTAGCTACTTGAGCAAACTTTATAATTTCAATAGATTTTAAGCCAATTGTAGAGGATAAAACACCTAAACCAAGAATAAACATCCAAACCACTCTGAAGCGTGAAGATTTTAGATTAGAATCCCACCCTAAGCATCCACTTGCCACAAAAGCAGCTGCCAATGGTGCAGTTATTGCACTAGTGACACCTGCTGCAAATAAACCAATAGACAAAAAATACTTAGCGTTAACTCCAAACAAAGGTTCTAGTCCTTTTGCCAAATCTGAAGCGTTAGAAATATCTTGAAATGGAACTGCAGAGGCCGAAATAATAATACACATGGAAACTACACCACCTAAAATTACAGCAATAATAGTATCCTTTCTTGCAAAACCTAGATCTTCTTTACTTTTCCATTTAGTCTTAGCTAGTGACGCATGCAAAAAAAGATTATAAGGCACAACAGTAGTACCTATAAGACCAATGATAGTTAAAATACCCTTCTCTGGAAATTGAGGGATAAAGAGACCTTTAGCTATCCCTAAAAGGTTTGGTTTTGTGATAATTGCTGTTACTAAAAAAGCGAAACTCATTAAAATAACCAAGCTTACTAAAAAGCGCTCTAATACTTTGTAATTCCCTATATAAAGAAAAATAAAAGCCACAGTGCCAATAATTAAAGGCATCATTTTCAGGTTAAAGCCACCAATATTAAAAGATGAATTACCAAAAATGGTTTCCATTCCTATAGCTCCTCCGCTAATATTACCTGCTTCGTAAGCGGCATTACCAACAACAATAGCACTGATAATTAAAAACATAGCAAACCGTTTTAAGATAGGATTACCTATCTCTTCTCTTATGACCTCTGCCAATCCTTTTTGAGCAACAACCCCTAAACGCGCAGCCATTTCTTGTAAAACTATGGTCGCCACAACAGACAATAACATTGCCCAGAGCAAGGCATATCCAAAATTAACACCTGCTAATGTACAGACCGTTACAGTGCCTGGACCAATAAAGGCTGCTGCTACCAGAGGTCCTGGACCTATGTTTTTAAAAAAGCTTTTCATTATTTACCCATTGAATTTAAGGCATAAATTGCAAAACTACCTAGCCAATGGCCTCCTTCGTAACTATCTCCAACAATACTTGGTAAGGAATAATTAATATGCTGGTTAGCTATGTTTTTAAGATGATCATATTCTGGTAAACCTTTAGCGATATAGTTTAAACTCCAAGCCCTAGAAAAGTTTACACCATCAAGATGCACCAATTTTCCATCTGTTCTATCTGACACTCTTCCTGTTTCTATATTAAATGTTTTATTCTTTAGTTGGGGCAAAAATTTATCTACCCAAGCTCTAAATTCGGTTTTAGACAATACACGCTTCATCAAACTAGCCTCTTCTAAACAAGGAGATAAAAAATCAAAACCACTAGGCTCCCATCCTAGTGGGCAAGCTTCATCATTTATGTAAAAATCTCTAGCACGTTGCTCAATCAAAGATTGCAATTCTGTATGATTCAATGTCACGGCATAATCGTAAGCAAAACTTAACCCAAATGCCGTATTAGGGTGCTCTCCTACTCGTATTGGATAATTAAGTTTTGGTAAAAATTCTAAATAACGTTGAACTATTAAATTTGTTAATGGTTGTAAGTTGATTTCTACTTTTTTTCCTGTAGCATCATTCCATTTATGCAACTCTTCAGCAAGTTTCAATAACCAAGCCCAACCATAAGTACGTTCATAGGATTTATTATACTCTCCATTAAAATATTCAATCTCTTTTTCAATATTGACTTTAGAAATACTTTCTAACAGCCATTGATTAATTTCTACTCGTTTTTCTAAATCAGGAAACTGACGCATAAGACTCACTAAACTCCAATGCCCATGTACTGCAGAATGCCAATCGAAACAACCATAAAATGATGGATGAAGCACTTTTGGTGATTTTAAATCATCGTCACCTCCCAAAGTTTGTCCAAGTTTATTAGGATACTCAACACCTACACAATTTAATGGTAATTCTACTAAACGATTAGCTTGTTCTAAGTTTAATTTCGGAATTTTAGCTTGCTTAACATCTGTAGTATTAACTTGCTCATTGTTTTTTTCAGAATCCTGACAGCTAAACAATATAAGCAAGATTAAAAAAACATAGTAGTGTTTCATAAGAGTTAATTATTAGTCTAGTAAAAATACGTTAAAATGTAGTTTTATATAACTTTTAAACAGATACACTTGAAATACTCAGAATACTAATTATCTTTAAACTATAATTATCAATTATTTTTAGCTATTAAATTATTAAAATGCCAACTGAAACTAAAAAGAAATGGATTAAGACTTTAAAGTTTTTAGCTGCCTACCTAGTTGCTGCATGGACGTTTTTACAATTTGTGGACTGGGTTTTAAACCGTTACAACATTTCACCACATTGGGTAGATATTTTATTATGGTTCTTTATAGGTATAACACCATCGTTAATGGTTTACTTTTATCACCAAGAACGATTAACCAAACGCATCATAAAACTTAGAGAAAAGATATTTATACCACTTAATGTTATTCTTCTCATTATTGCATTATATTTTGGTTTTGGCAATACTGACCTCGGAGCAACCACTAAAGAGATTAAATATACTGATGAACAAGGGTTAGCACAAAGCGAAACAATTACTAAAGAAGAATTTAGAATTGGCATACCTATTTATGGTTTTAAAAATTTAAATGAAGACAAATCACTAAACTGGTTACGCTATGGTATCGGAAGGTTGTTAGAAGAAGATTTACTTCAAAATAAAAGCCTAAGTCCAGATTTTTCATTCTACACAAATACCTCTACTAAACTCAAAGAGTCCTCCCTTTTTAATGACTTTTACATAGATGGTAGTTATAAAACAGAAAACAATAACTACACTATTACTACTTATAAACGAAAAGCGACCAATGGAAAGGTACTCAAAGAAAAGACATTCTCAGGTGAAGATCTATTACCTCTAATCGACGAGATCACGATGTTTATTACTGAAAATTCCGGGTTTGTAGAAACAAAACAACTACGCTACTTAGATTACCCTATTAATGAATTTATGAGTAATTCACTGGACGCCATAAAAGAATATATTAATGGAAATTATAGTAGAGCTATTGCTATAGACGATAAGTTTGCTTTGGCTTATTTAAACTACGCAAAACAATCATTGCGCTACAGCAGAGGGAAATTAGAAGTGCAAGACTTAACAGACAAAGCATTTGAAAACAGAAACAAACTGCCTTTACAAAAGCAATTAGAAGTGCATATACAGCGTAATTTGGCCTATGAAAATTTTGAAGATGCTGCTGAGCAAGTTAAGCTACAACTTGAAGTTGATCCTCATAACGCTTTTTATAATCAGGTTTTATTTAGCATTTACGGTGAGACAAAACAAACAGACAAGTTTCTCAAATCTTCTGAGCGATTATTTGATATGGATCAAAACCCAGAAACAGGCACCAACTTAGCTATAGCCGCAATGGTTAATGGTAATGATGACATGCTGATTGATGAAATTAAAAAGTATGAAATTATAAGCCCAAACCTGAAGATATTTAGAATACAGCCCTTACTATTTAAAGGGAATATAAAAGAAGCTAAAACACTTTTAAAAGATATACAGACACTCTATCCTGAACATAAAAAAAGAGCGCAAATTTATGATTCTGCTGCTCAATATTTAAAAGATAACGGTTATGATATTTCAAAGTTCAAGAAATTTGAAGGCACTTATCGTTCGAGTTTTAATGAACAAGTCCATACCTATTGGATTGAAAATAACAGGCTCTTACAATACATAAAAAATCAAAGAATGCATGCCTTACTGCCTGGTGGACAGAATTGTGTTGTTTCTGGATTTATAAACAATGAAACCTATAGACACAATTTAGTACTGGATAATTCTAATAAGCCAATTGGAATTCACTTTCAGGAATTTAATTATAACAATAGTATTAATTCTTATTGGTATTGGAAAGAAGATGAAGCTATACTTAAGGCTCATGAAGCTTTTGACAATGGTGATTTTGAAGTGGCAAAAACGCTATATGAAACCGCCCTCGAAGACAACCCTAAACATGCCTATTTATCAAATACCTTAGCACATTTAACTTATTTAGAGCTTTCATCAAAAGAATCTATACAACAACAAAACAAAGGCTTTTCTGGTGATTATGGCCCACGAAAATTTTGGGTAGAAGATGGCAGATTTTTTTACAAACGTAAGGACAATAAAACGGAGTTAGCTAAGGTAGAGTTATTACCTATTTCTGAAAATCGTTATATGGATTTAACCCGTTTAGGTACTATCATGGCATTTGAAAAAGACCCATCTGGCAAAATGGCTTCAAAAAGCTACAGCTATATTGTGGGTAAAGAATTGGTTTTTGAATGGAGACACAACAATGGCAACGAAAACACAAAGAATTATTTCTTAAAGGACGACTAACTACCAACCAATGCTATTTAAAAACTATAACGTAATCCAAATAAGGCTCTAAATTGCGTGTTTGTAAAATTTTGATTGTTATTATCTATTGGTTTTTGAAAATAATTATAACTAGGTTCTAGAAAAAGATTAATAGCTTTAGTTAACTTATATGAAATATTGGAATTTATGGTTGCACCAAAAACCGTCTTGCTAACCTCTAAACTCTCCCCTATTTGTTGATCATTTAGATAAGCTATGTTATTAGTTAAAAAGTTAACATTCCCTCCCAGACCAAGAGATATATTATATTTTAACTCATTTAACAGGCTATATGAAACCTCTAATGGTAATTGAATATAATCGAGTTGTTGTTGTAATGCTCCCTTATTAATATCTAATTGAGAGGCTGAAGCATCATTAAAAAATTCTTGAGATCCCAAAAACAATATACTCTGATTATTTATAATGTTTTGACTATTTATAATACTCTGAGGAATATTATCCAATTCTGTTGTATTTAAATTTATGTACGAAACATCGTTTATTTTTTGACCCAATATATTCTTACCTATACCAGACTTTATAGTGAGTCTATCTGAAATCGCATAGCCGATTTTTAAAGTATACACAAAGTCATTCTGAGCTGTAGTATTGAAAGATGCGTCCTGGATAGACGATTCGGAAACTGTATTAGATAAACCACCCAAAACCTCAACAGACCATTTAGTATTATTAGTCTCCAGAAGTAAACTATCGCTAGAGTCTTCTTCTAAGGCTAAAAGTTCCTCGGTTAAGTCAAATATCGGAGTATTTTTAAACTGGTTTATTTCATTAATAATTGCTGTTGCTTTTTCGTTTTTAAAACTAATTATACCTTTATTTTTTAGCTGTAATACTTTTATATTTTCTTTATTGATTAGACTGCTATTTTCTTTATTAAAAGTTAGTTTATAACTATTATTTAGGTTTTTTTCTTCTTTTCTTTGGAGTGTATTTTGAGTTATAGAGTTATTTTTATCATTTTTCTTTAAAATTTCGTTTTCATCCGATAACTTATTTTTACTTACCACTTTTTGTAATGATCTTGTTGCATTATCATACAAATTACTTAAGGTATCTTCGACAATATTAACATCACTATCTGTATTGGTGATTTTCATCTCTGGCTTAACAATTGTGTCGTTATCTATACGACTTTCTTTATCGGAAATTTCATATTGGGGTTCATCATTTGACTCTAATGAACTGCCTATGATATAGCCAAAGAAAACTAATAAAACAGCTGCAACTGAGGTTAAAAAGAATAGGAACCCTCTTCGTTTTTTCTTTTTTGAGATAAGTTGTGACTCTATATTCTCCCACAATTCAGTAGGTGGCGCTTTCGCATAACCCTCTAACTCGCTATATATATCTTCAATTCTGTCCTTATTCATGACACTTTTTTGTTTAATTCTTCATTAATTCTTGATCTTAATACACCTTTAGCTCTACTTAATAAAGACTTTGACGTTCCAACAGCCACATTAAGTTTGCTCGCAATTGTTTTGTGGTCATAACCTTCAAAAACATATAGATTAAAAACCATCCGATAATTATCTGGTAATTGTTGTATATGCTTTAACAGTTTATCTTGCGGTATAACTAAACTATGCTCCTCGCTATTCTCCTCAATACTATCGATTATGTCAAACTCTTCAATTGCTATGTGCAGACGGCGCTGTTTGTTTCGTAAAACCACTAAAGCTTCGTTCACAAAAATGCGCTTTACCCATCCTTCAAAACTCCCCTTATATTTATATTGATTGATTTTTTGAAACAGTGTGATAAAAGCATCTTGAAATACATCATCAGCCTCGGTTTTATTTTTCATATACTTGAGACAAATACCATATAGTACAGGAGAAAGCAACGCATATAATTCACGTTGCCCTTCCCTATCCTTCTTTACACATTTTTGTATGAGTGCTCGTAGCTGTTTATCCAAACTTATACAGATCTGTATGTTTAAATTACTAAATAATCATATAACTAGGTTATGTTTGCCAAAATGAGATAAAGTGCATTATCCTAAAATTGAATTGTACTCATTAACTCTAATTCAAAATCATTAGCGTAATTATATTGGTAAATTACATTTTCTCCCACAGCAATTAAATGCGATGATAATGGGATAATATCTTTTGAGACCACATTATATGTGTTTTCTAATATGATGTCATTAGGATTTTCTGCATCAAACACATTAACACCTTCATCATTGCACACATATAGGACTTTATCTTTAATTCCCAAACCGTAAGGGCTGGATATAAAGTATGTAGAATGCTCCACAGGTAAACTAATGTCAGACACGTCTATTACATTAATTTGATCTTCTATCGCTCCACAAAAATTCCCGCCTCTTACAGTAATATATGCGGTATCATCTTCTACTACAACAGGATCACAACCTGTAGCATGAGAGAATGAAGATATGTATTGAGGAGTAAACCGATCTTCTAAATTAACAATATGCATACCATTTGTTGCACCAACAAATAAAACTTCCTTTAGAATAAATGTGGTCTCTAACACACCATTAAACCAACCTCCCATCCAAACTTCTGAAGTTAATGAAATGGAATTGTAATTTGTAATATTATAAGCATACAATTTGTAATTGTCTATTGTATATAAGGCGTTATCTAGAATTTGAAATTTAGCATAAGATCCACCTGTACCTACATTATTTACAGCAAAAGCCCCATCAAAGACTTCAAAAACATCAATAGAAGTCCAATTATAGATGTTAGGGTTATTGTCTGCTTCTGCTCTTTCCATCTGCACTGTTGTATACGTTGCGATAAATTCATCGTCATTGATTGGCATAATATCTGACTGAAAATACATAACATCTGAAGGAAAGGAAGCATAATACGACAACATATCTTCTTCAACATTTACAAGCTCAATATTTGCTATATTACTGATATTAAACACTACTAAATCCATAAAATTATCAGCATAAAGAATGTTATTCTTTACAGAAATATCATGTACACCTTCTAGTTGAATAAAGGCAATATTTTGAGGGTTATAAGGGTCTTGATTATCGAAAATGTGTATTCCAGAATTTTGAGCTATGTAAAAAAGAAGATTATCGTACACATATATCTTACCATCAGAATTGGTAGGTTTAGCACTTGTTACAGTAATTGAACTTCTAATTTCAGATTTAGACTTTATCACCGGAACTGTTACTGCTACAGCATCTTGTAATTCTAACGCATCGTCATCGCTATTACAATTTATAAGCTGTAGGCAGGTTAATATAACTAATACGAAGGGTAAAATTTTTGATTTCATCTATTCAAATTTTATGGTTTTATTAATAAGATGAAAAAAACAAAAAAGGTTGCAGTGATTTTTAAAAAAATGAGCTTATCCCAACCAGCCTTCTCTATCTAAACTTCGGTATTGAATAGCTTCGCTAATATGGTTTCCTAAAACCTGTTCAGAATTTTCTAAGTCAGCGATAGTTCTAGATACTTTTAAAATACGATCATAAGCTCTAGCTGATAGATTTAAACGCTCCATAGCCGACTTCAACAATTGCATAGATACATCATCTAGTTTACAATATTCACGAATCTGTTTTGTACTCATCTGTGCATTATAGTGTACATTCTCTAAAGCCCTAAAGCGCTTGGTTTGCTTTTGTCTGGCTTTGGTAACGCGCTTTCTTATTTCTACCGAAGATTCTCCCTTTCTATCGTCTGAGAGTTTTTCAAAAGGTACAGGTGTAACCTCGATATGAATATCAATTCTATCTAACAAAGGTCCTGATATCTTTCCCATATAACGTTGCATTTCTGCAGGTGATGATGTAATTGGTGCATCAGGATCGTTAAAGTAACCACCAGGACTTGGGTTCATACTTGCCACCAACATAAATGAGCTTGGATAAGTAACTGTAAATTTAGCTCTGGATATAGTAACTTCTCTGTCTTCTAATGGTTGCCGCATTACCTCTAATACTTCGCGCTTAAATTCGGGTAACTCATCTAAGAACAACACTCCGTTATGCGATAAAGAGATTTCACCTGGCTGAGGATAACTGCCTCCTCCTACCAGAGCTACATTACTTATGGTATGGTGCGGACTACGAAAAGGGCGTTGTGCCATAAGTCCGGCATGGGCTTTTACACGACCGACCACCGAATGTATTTTTGTGGTTTCTAAAGCCTCATGCAAAGTCATTGGAGGTAATATACTTGGTAAGCGCTTAGCCAGCATAGTTTTACCAGAACCTGGAGGGCCAATTAAAATAATATTATGCCCACCTGCTGCTGCAATTTCCATACAGCGTTTTATACTTTCCTGACCTTTAACATCTGCAAAATCAAATTCAGGAAAATCAAGATTTTTATAAAATTCTTCTCTGGTATTTATAATGGTTTGATCTAAAGTTTCTCCTTTATCAAAATGGTTAATAACCTGAGTAATATTATCTACACCATATACTTTTAGATCATCTACAATAGCAGCTTCTTTTGCATTCTGACTTGGTAGAATAAAACCTTTGAACCCTTCTTCTCTGGCTTTTACAGCAATTGGCAATGCACCTTTTATGGGTTGAAGTGAACCGTCTAACGAAAGCTCTCCCATGATTAAATAGTCTTCTATATTTTCTACTTTAATTTGTCCTGAAGCCGCGAGAATCCCTATAGCTAAAGTTAGGTCATAAGCTGAACCTTCCTTACGCAAATCAGCTGGCGCCATGTTAATTGTAATCTTCTTTCCTGGAATTCTATAAGCATTGTTTTGAAGTGCTGCTGCAATACGATAATTACTTTCTTTAATCGCATTATCAGGTAATCCTACTAAGTGGTATCCAATACCTTTATCTACATTAACCTCAACAGTTATAGTAGAAGCTTCTACACCAAAAACGGCACTAGCAAATACTTTTTTAAGCATATCATTATATTTGAAATAAATGTAGGAAAATACTTTATAATAAAAAACCTTTCAAAATATAATCTTGAAAGGTTTTCTTTTTTAAAAATAAAAGGTTGTACTATTTTTTAATAGTGAATCAATTTTTTATGAATTTTTTGGTGGACTTTAATTTACCAGACCGAATCTCTAAAAAGTAAATGCCTTTTGATAAATTAGAAACGTCTAAATTATAGTCAGTAACAGAAAGCTGTACTGAATTTAGTTGTCTACCATTAATATCAGTTATTGTTAATCTATCAATAATTCGATTAGAGGAAACCTCTAATTTATTTTTTGCTGGATTAGGGTATATTCTCACTTCTTCTTTATCAAACTCATTTACATCTAATGTTTCAATGATTTCAGTATTAACAGTATTGGTAATAATTGGTGGGTTAAAATCAAAATATATATCCGCTACACCACTAAAAATATCTCCTATAACCACATTACTTTTTGGTTTTATCTTGTAAGCAATATAACCATGAGAGTCTGGCTCGTTAGATGTACTATCGGGTAAATGTATATCATCAAATATAAAATTAATCATAGACCCATTGATTATTTCAGCACGTCCATTATGACTTAGACTTTGCAACCTCATCGTCTGCCAGTCTAGTTTATCGTCTAATTGATGCTCTACATTAATGTTTATAGCACTTGCTGTACCAGTATTTTGAAAACGAATTAGGTAATGCAAATATTCGTCAGCATCATCTATGAATATTTCTTCTCCTTCTAAAACCGTAATATCGTTAGGGTCATAAGAATTTACTAAAAACTGTTTAAACCCATGAGAATTATTTGAAGGTGTTGCATCATTTTCGCTAACACCAGCTATAAATGAAAATATAGTTAGTTCATCTCCACCAACTGCAATAGGAGGAGGTTCCACAATCATATTTATATCTATAAATCTAGTTTCAAAAGGATCTAAGTTAAAATATTGAAATTGAATTTCGCCAAAAGTAGTATTAAAAACTGGCTCTGAAGCACTAACAAAATTTAAAAGCGCATCTGTAAACTCAAATCTTATTATACCACTTTCTATTTGAGCTCCAGAATTTGTATATATAATCCTATAACTGGTTTCAAAACCTGGTCTGGCCTCTTCTGAGGTAGGAAAAACAGCTACTTCGAGATCATTAATGATTCCATTAGCTTCTACACAAAAGTCTTGTGTTATACTAGTGTTTAAATCATTTAAGTCTAAACTTACAGAAGTTGGGCCGACTGTTAATAAGTCTTGGAATTGGTGAGTTACAGTTGTATCAAAAATTCCTGGTTCTTCGATAAAAAGCTGATAAATACCATTAAACCCCGTAAAGGTTCCATATTGATTTACGCCATTATCAGCAATAACTAAATGATTAGAAAAAGGAGCATCACCTTCATTACAACCATCATTATCTAGATCTAAAAGTAAAGTTCCATTAATTTCATTACTGCTTAAACCAAGATTTTCTAGCCACATCAATTGAAAGTCTCCTGTTGCCATTATTAGGTCTAATGACCCATTGTCATCAATATCTAATGCATCAACATGTTTTAATACTCCTATATTACTAGCTATTTCTATTGCTGGTCCGAAATTAAGATTACCAAAATTTTCGAACCATACAACTTGATTGTCATTTGACCCAAAATATGTTGAAGATACAATATCTAAATCACGATCGTTGTCCATATCTATAGCATATAAACCTCTTATAAAATTAGCACTAGAGGAAACAGCCACTACTTTAGAACCAAATGTACCCTGATTATCTATAGCAAGCATATATGCGATCTCAGAATTATTATCTCTATATAATATATCTTTTAAACCATCATTATTAATATCTACAATGTATAGCAAATATGGGTTCGAAGCTTCACCTGAAATGACTTGCCCTAGCGTATAAGTGCCTTGTCCATCTGAATTAGTATAAATAGAAAAATCACCATTAGAATGGCTTATAAATATATCTTTATCCCCATCATTATCAATATCTTCAAGTTTCACATCTAAAGGATTAGATGCCATATTATTAACTATAACTTCAGTATCACCAAAAGTGCCATCTCCGTTATTTATTTTTCTGTACAAGTTATTATCGTCAATAATTCCTATTAAATCAGCATCGTAATCACCATCAATATCTTCAACAATTAAATGATCTAAGCGACCATCATCATCTAAAATTATTTGCTCACTAAAATTAGCATTACCGTCATTAAGGTATACCGTAATTCTACTTGGCTCATAAAAAATATGCAAATGACCAAGCGCAATAATATCCATGTCTCCATCTAAATCTATATCTTTACTAAATACTTCTCTAACCACATTAAGAGTGTTATTAATGATAATTTGCTTGTCTGTAAACTCTCCTAAACCATTAACATTTTTATACCATGCAATTTTACCGTCAAATTCTGAGCTAGAAATTAAATCGAAGTCACCATCATGATCTAAATCCGCTTTCACAAAATTATTTATACCATAAACAAAAGACGATACGCTATTCTGACCACCAAAATCACCTAAGCCAGCTAAATTTTTATGCCAGCTAATTTGAGATTCATCTGAGGATGAAGTAACAACATCAATATTATTATCATTATTTATATCAGCCGCATAAAGATATTTATCAGAATAGTATACAGATTCTACAATAACTTGCTCTGTACCAAAAATAGCAGATCCCAAATTCTTATACCAAGATACTTTTTTGTTTAGCGAATTATTAAATAATATATCTAATCTATCATCATCATCAATATCTGTGAGTATAATATCATTATAGGCATATGCATTTACAGCTTCAATGTCTTCGAGATTTATCAAGATTTCTTTAGAAGCAAAATTGCCTGAAGAATTTGTGTTTTCGAACCATTCAATTCTAATATCAGTATTGTTCAAATAAACGCTTAGGAGATCATTATCATTATCACCATCAATATCTCCAGAAATTATTTGTCTTCCGTAAGCAGTAGCATCTAAATTTTGCACTAAAGAGACACTCCCATCTATATTATGTTCGTAATAATCAATATTACTACTAGCATCAACGATTACATCTTTAAGATTATCCCCATTGAAATCTTTAATTCAATATCTCTAGGACCGTCACTATTATTATGATTTATACTAATAAGTAAATGATTTACAAAGGTGCCTTCCCCATCTGTATTTTCGTACCAACCAATACCATCTATATCTGAATAAACAATATCAATATCTCCATCACTTTCCATATCAACAAGTTTCACTTGAAGATTTAGATATGAATTAGTAGAAGATATAGATTTAATAACTTGTGGTAAACTAAAGGCACCCATACCATCCAAATTCTCTACCCAAACTAATGGTGTATTATCTACCCCATTAAAAAAAACGATATCAACATCATTATCCCCATCGATATCAGCAATATCCATATCGAACCAGGCTCCATTAAAACTAAAATCTACAATACTAATTGCATCCCCATAATTACCCAAACCATCAATGTTTTTATACCAAAGAATATTATTACCCAATGACACTACATCCTTATAATTATCCCCATCTATATCTGCTACCATAACTTTCCTGGGGTTCTGTTGAGCAAAAGTTTCGTCTATGATAATATTTTGAGTAAAATCGAATTGGGCATATATATTGCTTAAAAAGAGTATAAAGCAATAAAAAAGCATATAACTTTTTCGCATAACTGATGATATATAATTCTTAAATTATAATGGAATATCAAAACTATGTAATTATAAATTGGCAACAAACTCCAAAGCACGCCGTTCGTTATAATAAATATTTCGTTTATCGATAAAACCAACGTGTCCTCCGTACTTGGGCATTTCTAAATACAAATATGGATTTTGCTTGGCTTCTTTTACAGGATAGCAGCTAGCTGATAAAAAGGAATCATTAAGGGCGTTGATGATTAAGCTAGGCACTTTTATATTCGGCAAAAACTGTAAGCTACTAGCTTGCTCATAATAATCAAACGCATCCTTAAAACCATGTGCTTTAGAAGTGTACATATGGTCAAAATCAATTAAACTTTTAATAGAGTTAAAATCCGTAATAGATATGTTATCAGGAAATTGTATTAATTTAGGTTTTAACTTATCTTTTAGATGTTGCAAAAACCGAATGGCGTAATGCTTGTTCTTAATACTGAGTAATTCATCACATGAGGTTTTTAAATCGCATGGTGAAGAAACAGCAATGACTGCTTTTATTTCCTTTGGTACATCGTTTCGTTCTCCAACATACTTCAGAGCCATATTAGCACCCAAACTAATACCTTTGATATAAATGTCATTATATTCAAACTTATTTAAAATATGGTTTACAACAGCCTCTAAGTCTTCCGTAGCACCAGAATGATAGCTGCGATACAAAAGGTTTGGTTCACCACTACAGCCTCTAAAGTTAACAGCACAGGCATCAATACCATTGTCGTTAAACAGCTTTGCTGTGCCTGTAATATAAGGACGTTGTGCATGGCCTTCTAAACCATGTAACAGAATGATGACTTTATTAGACTTTTTTTCAGCATAGCTCCAATCTAAATCCAAAAAATCATTGTCTGGTAATGTAATGCGCGCTCTGGTCTGCTTTAATCCATTAACTTTTCTTGCTAATCCGGAAAAAACCGTAGACACAAAACTTTTTTTAGCCCAAAATGGTGGTTTATAGGAAGGCTCTATTATTGGCATAATTGATTAAACTTCTACTGATGTAAACTGAAACTTTTGACCATTAAACAAGCCTTTATCACTTAGCTTTAATGATGGAATTACCAATAAGGCCATAAATGACAAACTCATATATGGAGCATGTAGTTTACTACCCAATTCTTTTGCCATTTGATCCAATTCAGAATATTGCTTACCTATTGTTTCAGCATCTTTATCACTCATTATTCCTGCAACTGGTAATGCCACTACATTTTCTTTTGTTTTACTCACAGCACATATACCACCTTCATTTTCAATTAAAAGATTAACCGCCTTGCAGATTGCTTCATCCGAAACTCCGACAGCAATAATATTATGAGAATCATGACCAACAGAAGAGGCTATTGCGCCTTCTTTTAATCCAAAATTCTTTATAAAAGCTATGGATGACTTTGCATTTTTATACCGATTAACAACAACCATTTTTAGCACATCTGTTACTGTATTAGAAATTAGGTTACCGTCCTTAATTGTAGCATTTTCAATAATTTCATTCGTAACCAATTCTCCATCTAAACATTCAATAACTCTAATCTGTTTTGTATTAGATTCTAATCTAAAATCCGAAACCTCTTTTTTAGTTGTGTTGAAGTTATTTAAGTTTTTAAACTCTACGTCCTTAATTTTAGAAATTCCATTATCGTAGACCAACTCTCCATCAATGTAGGTTTGAAGCGTTTTAAAATCTTTTAAATCCTCTACCACGATGCAATCTGCAGTATCCCCTACTTTTAGTAAACCAACATCCAAATTATAATGCCTAACGGGATTAACACAAGCTGCTTGTAAAACTTTAAACACATCTATCCCTTTAGCTACAGCTCTAGTACAAAGTTGGTTAATATGTCCTAATAATAAATCATCAGGATGTTTATCATCTGAGCAAAACATCATATGTTCATAATGTGTATTCAATAAGTCTATTAACGCTTCAAAGTTCTTTGCTGCACTACCTTCTCGTATAATAACTTTCATGCCTTTTTGAAGTTTTTCTAAACCTTCTTCGTATGTGAAGCATTCGTGATCCGTAGAAATCCCAGCAGAAATATATTTGGTTAAATCATCACCTCTTAATCCTGGTGCATGACCATCAACAGGTTTATTATAATGTTTTGCCCATTCAATTTTTTTAAGTACCTCAGCATCGTTATAAATGACTCCTGGATAATTCATCATTTCTGCCAAATACTTAATATCTGGATTTGCCATTAAGGTTTTTATAGCATCAGCATCAATAACAGCACCTGCAGATTCAAAGCTTGTCGCTGGCACACATGAAGGTGCTCCAAAGTTGAACTTAAAAGGTGTATTTTTGCCATTTTCTATCATAAATTTCACACCTTCTACACCAAGGACATTGGCAATTTCGTGAGGATCTGAAACCGTAGCTACAGTACCATGCTTTACTGCTATTTTAGCAAATTCACTTGGCACTAACATCGAGCTTTCAATATGAATATGCGCGTCAACAAAACCCGGAAGGATATAATGATTTTCCTTACAGTCTTTTTTGTTGACACTTTTTATTTTACCATCTTCAATAGTAATTTCTCCTTTGAAGATTTTACGGTTTGGTATATCTATTATGTTTCCTCTTAATTTCAAATCTCTATACTATTAAAATTCTATGTATTAATGTAATACGTTTAGTATACTATTTCAATTCTATCTTTAAAACTTGTTTAGTAGCATCGGTTACTTTAAATCGGTTATCAGCTCTCATACCAACAATCCAAACCACTTCATTATTTGACATTAAAACCCAAGTATCTTCCTTTTCTACCAAGGATAATTTTTCGTCTTTTAGGTATTTACTAATCTTCTTTTTTCCTTTCAATCCTAATGGGTAAAACATATCCCCTTGTTTCCATAGTCTAAGTTCTAAAGGAAAGTTTAGCTTTTCAGAATCAACATAAATAGTTGTTGTTAAATTTTGTTTTGCTGCATCAACTTCGTCAAAAAGCAAAATTCCTATAGGTGTTTTAATTTCGCTATTTACGTTATCTACTAAATAAGACACTTCGTTTTGTTCTGAATGAGAGTCTGTCAATATCAAAAACTCACGATGCTTTATTAAGCGATGTGCATTAGATTTAACATATTTACCTGTTTCCGCATCTAATAAATCAGTTACATCATTCCATTCAGTAAAGCCATAACTCTTAAACATTTCAAAGAGGTAAGCTTTTGGATTATTAACCTTTTTAAATTCTGAAATTTTATACATTTCTGTCTTATTGTTGCCCTTTACTATAGCTCTTTCAGTAAATACATTAAGACTTTCTTCTACAATATCTGCGGTATCATTTAGGTTATCTAAAGTGTTCTGAAAACTATTTAGTAACTCTGGATTTATGTCTTTGAGAATTGGCACAACCTCATGGCGTAGTTTGTTTCTAAGATATTTTCGGGACGCATTACTACTATCTTCTCTCCACACAATACAGTTTTCTTTAGCATAATCTTCAATCTGTTCTCTGGAAAATTTCAGTAACGGCCTCACAATGTTACCATTAATTTCAGGAATTCCTGTTAAACCATTTAAACCTGTTCCCCTTGTAAAGTTGATTAAAAAGGTTTCTAGATTGTCATCGGCATGATGCGCAGTAAGAATGTAGTCAAATTGTAATTGCTTAGCTAATTCATTAAACCAATTATAGCGCAACTCTCTTGCTGCCATTTGAATAGAACGCTTATTTTGGTCTGCATAAGCTTTAGTATCAAAATTCTGAATAAAAACTTCTACATCTAACCGCTCTCCTAAGTCTAAGACAAAATCCTCATCAGCATTACTTTCATCTCCTCGCAAATTAAAATTACAATGTGCTAGTGAGAAATTAAGCTTTAACGCTTTACATAGATATGCCAGAACCACACTATCTACACCACCAGAAATGGCAATAACAAGCTTAGCGTGTTCCAAGTACGCAAAATGTGATTTTAATTGTTCTTTAAAAGCGTATAACATCTGGTAAATATACAATATTGATAAAGGCATACCAGCTGAATTTGAGGCAAAATGATAATTATCATAAAATTTCACTATCAATATTTATAGCTTTAAAAAATATTAAAATTATAGGTTATGAGCACGTTCAAAGAATTATCGTCAAAATCTGCACAAACTACCTTTGACAAGAAGGTACTTTCTGTAGTTCCTCATTTACATCCATATGTAAAACATCGTATTTATATAGCTGAGACGACTGGTATTCTACCAAAAAACATGTACTCTTCTAATGGTATTATAGACGAATGTATAATTAAGCTCTATACTAATGGTTTTAATATTGAAGCTGAAACTATGGCTGTAAAACTTGAACTTTTTAAGTTGATTGACGACTATATGAATGCACTTTTTAAAAAGGAAGCATACCATAAAAATACTATAAGCACAGATACTATTTTAAAAGATGAATTATCGAAATTAGGCGAAGACTATACCATTGATGCTGATTTGGATCTAATCTTAAATACAGAATTGAGTGACATCTCTTATCAACAAGACCGTACCAATCATTTGTATTTATATGAAGATAAAGAAACTTCAATATTAAAAGCTTTTGAATTAGAGAATTTGTCTCCAACAGCATCCCCAAAAGTATTTGGCAGATTCTATAATTGGCTACCTATCAACATTTCTAATATCGTTGATTTATATATTTTTGGAAATCTGGATTTTGATGAAATTGCCAAAATAAAACAGATAACTACAGAGCGAGTAATACTGATTTTTGATAAGGTGAAGAAAAGTTTTAGAAGTCATTTAGAATAGACCTATAGCAAACCCGTAAACTGTGATTATTATTTAGTACTAATTTTCAAGTACTTCTCGCATCGCTTTTGCTTTAATTAAACATTCTTCATACTCTTTTAAAGGATTACTCTTAGCTGTAATTGCACTACCTACAGAATACGAAATATATTGCTTTGAAGCATTATACAAAATACTACGTATAATAACATTAAAATCAAAGTCTCCATTTGGGGCAAAATATCCTACAGAACCCGAATATAAACCACGCTTTGTTTCTTCTATATCTTCAATAATTTTCATTGCTGAAATTTTAGGTGCACCTGTCATACTTCCCATTGGAAACGTAGTCTTTAAAATATCTATAGGATTAATAGCTTCGCTAACCTTTGAAGAAATCGTAGAGATCATCTGATGCACTTGTAAAAATGAATAGACTTTGCACAGTTCCTCTACCTTAACGCTACCTTTTTCTGCTGTATGTGACAAATCGTTACGTACCAAATCTACAATCATTATGTTTTCGCTTCGTTCTTTTTCATCATTCGACAAATCTTTAGCCAGCTGCGCGTCTTCCGTTTTGCTTTGAGAACGCTTTGCTGTACCTTTTATGGGTTGCGAAATTACTGTATTACCTTCTTTTTTTATGTAGCGCTCTGGCGATGCAGATAGTAAGTAATTGTCGTTTACCTTTAAAAACGTTGCATATGGTGGTTTTGATATGGCATTAAGTTTTTTGAAGGTTTCCAGTGGATTAATTTCACTGTCTTCGGCATAGAATTCCTGACAAAAGTTGGCTTCATAAATATCTCCACGTTGTATATGAGTTAGCATTTTATTGGCCTTTTTAAAATACTCGTCTTTGTGAATTCTAAGCTTAATCTTAATAGGCTTTTCTTTATAAGGCATCTCGTTTTGCTTCTGAATGGCAACAGAACTAATTATAGAAATATCGTCTTCTAGTTCATTATCTAACATTTTCAGGTATTGCATTTCTAACGTATTCCCCTTTATTAAAAACAATTTTTTAGGTTGAAAAAAATACATATCCGGAAACCCTAAGCCATCAAAGTTTTGAGATTTTAATTCTTCAGTTGTGTTCTTTAAATCGTAAGTAAGGTAACCAAAAACCCAGTCTTTAGTTAATATTTGATACTCTTGTAGACGCCCAAAAGCATCATGATAATCTGATTTTAAACTTGTAAAAGCATCTACTGCTAAAATAGCATCATAACTACTATACTTATCATTATGATTGTTAGAATCTAACCAAACTACATCATCAAATTGCTGACTCCAAGATAAGAGTTGCTCTTTAAACTTTTCAGGATGTTTTAGTGAATACCGATGCGTTGTTCTCAATAGAAAAATAATTAGCGCAATTTACCGAATTTTAGTCTCCAAATAAAATATGCTCAATTTTATAATGCTAAAATTATACCAAAAAGTAAAGTGTATCTTTGCCTCATAAAATTATATTGTGACGTTTCAAGATTTAAATTTAAATACTCCTTTATACAATGCCATTGACGATTTGGGGTTTGAAAGCCCTACTCCAATTCAGGCAGAAGCTTTTAGTGTAGTAGCATCGGGTAAAGATGTGGTCGGTATTGCACAAACTGGCACTGGTAAAACCTTTGCTTACATGTTGCCTGTTTTGCGCAATCTTAAATACTCAAAACAGGACAATCCAAGAGTTTTAATTTTAGTACCAACAAGAGAGCTTGTTGTACAAGTTGTAAATGAAATTGAAAAGCTTTCAAAGTATATTAACAATCGTATACTAGGAGTTTATGGAGGTACTAATATCAATACCCAAAAACAGGCTGTAGCTCAAGGTCAAGATATTATCGTTGCGACTCCAGGTCGACTTTATGATTTAGCAGTGAGTAGAGTTTTGCAATTAAAATCTATTCAGAGATTGGTGATTGATGAAGTAGATGTAATGTTAGATCTAGGTTTTAGACATCAACTAATGAATATTTTTGATATTCTTCCAGAACGTCGTCAAAATATTATGTTCTCAGCGACAATGACTAAAGATGTTGATGACCTAATTTCTGATTTCTTTATTAATCCTACTAAAATATCTATTGCCGTTTCAGGAACTCCTTTAGAGAATATTAAGCAATTGCGTTACGATGTTCCGAATTTCTACACCAAAGTTAATTTGCTAGAACATTTGCTTCAAGATGAAGATGAATTTTCCAGAGTTTTAATTTTTGTAGCTTATAAGAAAATGGCAGATCGCTTGTTTGATAAATTAGAAATGCTTTTTCCAAATCAGACCTGTGTTATTCATTCAAACAAAACGCAAAATTATAGATTACGCAGTATAGAACAGTTCAGAGAAGGCGAACATAGACTTTTAGTAGCCACAGATATCATGGCTAGAGGTTTGGATATTGATGATGTAACGCATGTTATCAATTTTGACACACCCGATTATCCTGAAAATTATATGCATAGAATAGGTAGAACTGGTCGTGCGGAAAAAGAAGGTATAGCTATTTTGTTTTCAACCGAAAAAGAACAAGAGGCACGTCAACGTGTTGAAGATTTAATGGATATAAGCATTGAAACTCTAAAAATACCTGATGATGTATCTATTTCCACTGAGCTTATTGAAGAAGAGCGTCCACAGATTAAAGAACACTACAACCCAATAAAGCGTCGTGATGAAGATGCACCAGGACCAGCTTTTCATGAAAAAAAGGATAAGAACAAAAAGGAAAATTTAGGTGGATCTTACCGTCGTGAAATTGCTAAAAAATACAAAAAGCCAAAAACAAGAGGAGATAAAAATTATAATAGAAGAAATAAAAACCGTCGTTAAATTTCAATCCTTTCTAAGATGTCGCCTTCAAAGATGCCACAGTACTTTAGTTTTATTATATATTAAAAGAATTGAGGAATAATATACTACAAAGTAAAAAACCTCTTCAATATGAAGAGGCTTTACACGTCAAGTACGTACAGGACCACATTTTATAACAAAATAAAATCTATAACCCTAACCTTATAGTTGGTCCTGCAATTGTACTTGATTTTCCGTAATATCATTAATTGGCACTATTAATCTACCATTTTCATTTTTTAACACTACAGAGATGCTTTTTACTTCATCTATTGTGTAGCGCTTGTCGTTGAAAATAATTTTTTGACCTACCTCGAATGTTTTACGTGCATAAAACGTGTGCATCAGTTTATTTACCACATGTTTCGCACCCAAACCAACAGCTATAGCAAAAGCTAGTAAGAATGCAGCAAGTATCATCGTTATATTACTCGTTATAATATCTGTATCTATACCTGCTTGGTTAAGCGCTGTAATAGAAATAAATGTTAGTATTAAAAAGAATACAACCTGACTTATCATTTTACCACCAGATAAATCCATAGATTCAAATAGAGATTTTAGTCCATTCTTTACAAAATTGGCAAATAATAACCCTAGTATAAATATGACTAAAGCAGTAAATAACTGAGGCAAGTAAGATAATAATTCACTTATTTGATTAGATATAATTTCTAACCCCATAACGTCAGACACCATAATCAGTAATACGATATACATTACCCATTTTACAAACTTTGAGACTATTTTAATTGTGTCAAAATTGAGTTTCTTTCCCTCAATGATTTCAATGTTATTAAGCTTATCATCAAGCTTGTTAGCCTTAGCCAGTTTTAAAACTTTTCTTATCGCTTTAACTATAAGTTTTGTTATAAGCCAACCTATAATTAGAATAAAGATTGCTCCCAGAGCTTTAAGAGCAAATGTTGAAACCTCAGGCCACATTGCTGATAGCGATTGCATAGCTGAGTCCTTAAAACTTGTTATTTTTTCCATACTGAATAATTTTAATGTTAGGGTTTATTAAGTATTACTTTTTTCTATTACTTGTTACACTATCAATGATATGACTGATATTATACGAAAACAATTCGGCTAGTTCCATAAACAACTTTGCCATTGCAATATCGTGCATGACTTTACCTTTGAGCTCTGCCGGAACCTCTTTTAAAGGCTGATTTATTTGCTTAAATGGATTTTCCATCTTTCGTATAGTTATCGTACTTAAGTACAAGTTTTTCTTTTGCTCTTTTTAAACGCATTTTAACTGCGCTTTCGCCAATATCTAGTGCTTGAGATAATTCTTTAATTGATAAATTATCTTGATATTTTAGTAATAAAATCATCTTCTCCTCTGGTGAAATCAACTCCATTACCTTCTTCAATTTTTCTACACGCATGCTTTCAAATTCGTGTGTAGAATCTACATCTTCTCTTATGTTTTCAATACTATCAGAACTTATCGATTTTTTTTCAATCTTTTTGGCTGTGTTTCTGGTCACATAATTTACACAATGATTATAAGTAAAAGCATATAACCATGTAGAAAATTTTGATTTCCCCTTAAAGCTTGCCAGTTTTACAAAGACTCTTAAAAAAACATCTTGTGTTAGATCTTTGGCTTCATCGACACCATTAGCAAATCCATAGCATTTATTATATACCATAGTAGCATATCTATCGTACAACACTTCAAACAACAAGGTGTCGTTGGTTTTTACGATTGCTTCTACTAGCGCTTCATCGGTTAGGCTATGAACAGCGTCTGTTGTCAATTTATTTGTTAGTTCGTTTTAACTTGGTTAGTTATTCTTTTAAGACACAACCATTTTAACTAAGTCACATATTTTTTAAAAAAATCTTACTTTTTTAAATCTGCCTCCATGTCACTTAAATGGTGTGCTAATGCTCTTGTTGAAATTTGAATTTCCCTTATTAAAAAAGCTAATGATAAGATAAGTAATATTAAGGCGACACCAAAAACCCAAACAGCTAACATATGTTGATCTATATAAATTAAAAACATGGTAAGTACACATAACAAAAGACTAGAAATTCCAAAAATTTGCATCCAGCGTGTTAAATTAAGTCTTAGCTTGAGGTTATCAATTTGCCGTATTAATGAGTCTTCCTTCTTCTCTAGATACTTATCACTTAAGTTTCTTATTACTGCTGCATAAGCCAGAAATCGATTGGTATAAGCTAACATTATTAGAGATATTGCCGAGAATAAAAGTGCAGGAGTCGTAAGCGTAAGTTCTTCCATAATAAAGCTTTTAGCAAAACTACTGAATAAAACGCTTCTGCATAAAAAAAGCGAACTTTATAAGTTCGCTTTTTTAAAATGGAATTTCTAGTTTTTAAGATTCCTTATCCTGTCTAAATATTTGGCATTACTGCTTATTTCATAGGCTTTTTTTAGATAGATCATGGCTTGTTCTTTATCCTTAATATTTAAATAAAAATCTGCCATAGAATTATATGCATTCGCATTTTTGACTTGATTGAAGTTTTACATCTTAAACTATAGATTAGAGACTAAAGCTAGAACGAGGTTATTTTCTATTTTCAGAATTTATAACCCATCTTAAAATGAGAATACCAAACCTTGCTATTACAAACGAGAACAAACCAAATGTTGCAGTTAATAAAGATACTTTTAATCCACCTGCGAATATAGCAGGATTTGGGTCTCCCATAGCTTCTACAGAATCAAAAGCAGTAATTAAACCAATTACTGATGCTAAAAACCCTATTACCAATCCTAGCAAACTGGCATCAACAACAAGTCTTAGCATTTTTTGAGATTTCTGTGGGCTCTTCTTTATATTTAGGAAACCTATTATCAATAATACTATTGATAATAATAAACATAATAGTATTAATGTCATAAAAAAGGGACCTCCCTCTGAAAAACGATCAGCAAATTGATTTGTAATAATTAGTGAATTCATAGTTTATAAATTTAGTTATAGTTTTTTAATCATGAGTTTTAATTGATGAGAAATAGGCTTTATATAAATACTATTATCTACTGTTGTTTTTTGATTACAGGATCAAATCTATTAACAACTTTGATACTAAATTAAGTTTTGCGACAGATGACCTTTTTAGTTCTTGATATAACCAAATGTTAAATCCATAGCTAATTCCGTCGTTCATCTACAAACTGACGATTCGATTTAAAAATATAGTATTATTGTATTGCTAAGTTTAATGAATGTTAACCAGGAAATTTATACTAAAAAAAACAGGGCAAGGAATGCTTCACATTCTGTTTTGGTGTGTTGTCCTCTTATTTTTCACTTATTTTTTTGGTGTAGGCAGCAGTAACTTTAACAATACCTTAATCTATTCACTCTTTTTAATGCCTATTACCATTGCCTTAACCTATGTCTCTATTTACAAGTTAATCCCTGATTATCTGATTACAAAACGTTATTATCATTTTGTGCTTTATAGTATATATACGCTCATCATTTCTGCTTACTTAGTAATGGTATCTATATTTTTTAGCCTCATTTATATATCAAATTTCGAATACAGCAATATGAACCCTATTACAAGAAACATTCTTTTTGTAATGACAGGAATATACCTTGTGACTTTCATTGTAAGTGGTTTTAAGCTCATGAAATTAAATATTATAGCGTCTAATAAAACTAAAACACTTAAAGCTAAAATCTTAGAGGCACAACTCAAATTAAAAGAACAAGAGCTAAAATATTTAAAGATGCAGATTCATCCACATTTTTTGTTTAATACACTAAACACTATGTATGGCTATGCTTTAAAAAAGGCCGAAGAAACACCAGAAATGATACTAAAGCTTTCTAACCTCTTAGACTACCTATTGTATCAGGTTGATAAACCCCTTGTAAGTTTACAACAAGAAATTAATCATATAGAAGATTATGTAAGTCTAGAGCAAATGCGTTTTAATGATACCCTAAAAGTCAACATAAAAAAAAGCTTAAATGTTGATGATCTAGAAATCGCGCCCATGCTCTTTATACCTTTTGTTGAAAATAGTTTTAAGCATGGCGTCATTATTGATGGAATACTAAATATTACTATTACTATAGAAGCACAATCAAACTTTGTAGTATTCAGTATAAAAAATAGTAGTACAGAAAGCTCTAGCTCTAATGAAGGCCTTGGCTTAGATAACATTAAAAAACGCTTAGAGTTACTTTACCCAGATCAATACAATTTACAAATCGCTAATCGTGAATCAGAATTTACAGCTGTATTACGGATCAATACTAAATCTAACATAGCTAATGACTAAACCAGTATCTTGCATAATTGTTGATGACGAAGCTATAGCCAGAGATATCATTGCCACACATATATCTAGAATAGATAATATAGACGTTATTTCTCAATGCAAAAATGCTATTGAAGCCTTTAATTTTATTAACAATAACAAAGTCGATTTAGTATTTTTAGATATTAACATGCCAGAGATATCTGGTATAGCGTTTGCGAAATCCATAAACAAAAACATAAAAATCATTTTTACGACTGCTTACAGAGATTATGCTGTTGAAGGTTTTGATTTACAAGCTATAGATTATCTATTAAAACCTATTGCTTTTGAACGTTTGTTGAAAGCGATAAATCGTTATTTTGAAGTAAATACTGCTTCAAAAAATACAGTAACCGAAATTAGAGATTCTAATGACTTTATATTTGTACGTTCTAATCGAAGAATGCTAAAGATAGATTTTAGCAGCATACTATATATTGAAAGCCATAGCGATTATATAAAAATTTACACCGACACATCAACCACGCTAAGTACAAGAAATACGATTGTAACTCGCGAAACTATAAGTGCTATTGGAGCAAAACTTCCTAATGATGAGTTTTTAAGAATTCACCGTTCTTATATTATCCGTTTATCGAAAATTCAATCCTTTACAAATGAGGATATTACAGTTAATCGAAAAGCTTTACCCATTAGTCGAAGTTATAAGAAAGAAGTTTTGAAACATCTCGAAAAATTTTAACTTTAGTAGATATTAAAAGCCCAAATCTAACGTTATCATAGTCTCTGACTATAATTATTTAACCGCTTAATGAACGATTATCTACACAACACCATTCCTAATTTAAAACCTTTTGATTATGAGCGTCATCATGATTCTCATTTTATCAATCAGCAATGGGTTTTAGTAAATGGCATTTCAAAAAAGAAAGCCGTTTATACGTTTCGGAAAGATAATATTCTGGAAATTGAACGAAAAGATGCCTCTATTAAAACATCTTGGACGCTGAATATTCAAAATATATTTACCATTGAAACCGAAGATGGTATTATAACAGTAAAAGCGTATTTTAAAGATGATGATATCTTAGTATTAAACCACCAAGACAAGCAAGAATTTGCGCTTTATATTAATACTACAAATTATGAGGATGAGCTTAACTCTGTTGAAGACATAAAGTCCTTCTTAAAAGAAAAATACAGGAAAAAAGTTAGTAATATTATATATGATCACGAATTCTATTACATCTCAGAATCTGAAGAATTTGGACCAAATACAGTTGAAGAGCTCTCAGAAAAAGTAAAGAACGAAGAGATTAGTGCTTATTGTTTTGTTAGAGACGTCAATGAAAATGACTATTCCCGTCGTTTGCGGATTGAGGATTTAATGCAAGAGCTTTAAACAATCTCTCGAAAATAATATCGATGTATTATTATTTAGTCTAGAAATGAACTAATTTACTTTCTTAATTATTTTTTTAGTAGTACTGATATTACCCGAGGATATTTTCAAAAAGTAAATCCCTTCTACTAAATTGGCAATCTTAAGATTATTAGTACCTGTGTATAATTGCCCTTTGTTTATGTATTTTCCTTGGATATCCATTAATATATAATTTGAATTATTTTTGATATTTATATATACTTTATCATTTGCTGGATTTGGAAATATTTTTGCGAAAGATTCCTTATATTCATTGATACTTAAATTATCGCAATCTTCACTAAAACTTGTTTGTGAATCAATATTAGTCCAGTTCGTAGAACTATATACGGCATCATCTACTTGAATACAGGTTAAATTGGGGTTGTTAAGAACTCTAAAGTTAGTAATATTTGTATTAGTCCCATTTCGAACATCTAAACTCTCAAGGGAACAATCATTTAGATAAACATCAGTTAAGTTGATGTTTTGAGTTAAATCTAATTCTGTTATATCATTTTCACTAAAATAGAGTTTTTCTAAAGCTAAGTTTTGTGAAAAATCAATCGCAGAAACTCCACATGAAAATCCGCCAAAAATTTCTAGAGATGTAACATTTGATAAATCAAGATCTTGAAGAGCATTATAACTTAATCGTAATTCTATTAAATTGGTATTTTGACTTAAATTAATAGATGTCAAACTTCCAAATGCAATACTTACGTATTCCAATAATATATTTGAGCTTAGGTCTATATTAGAAAAAGAGTTTAACCCTGCAGTTAAACTAGTAAGGTTAATAAAAGCTTCTATTCCAGTCATATTATCAATTCCATCACAATTACAGCTTCCTTCTAAATCTAATACGGTTACAGCCTGAGCGTCTGAGTTAAGAATATTTCCATTGAGTCCGTTAGAATCTATCCCTAAATCTATAAGAGCTTGTTCAAAATTAGAGTCAGGTATGGCTGTTGTTTGACATAATAAAATTGAATTAAAACATAAAAAAACTGTTAATAAAATACCTTTCATAGAATAAATATTAAAATTTAATTATTTCGGACTCCTAATAAATATAAATAAAAAAAGTAAACTTATGAAGTCCGCTTCTATATGAATAGTCTATTTTAAGTAATTACTATACATGCAAAGGTCTATTATCAGTAGCAGCTAAAGCAGCTTCCTTAACAGCTTCGGCAAATGTAGGATGTGCATGTGAGTATCTTGAAATATCTTCAGCAGAAGCTCTAAACTCCATTGCTGTTACTGCTTCTGCAATTAGATCAGCACAGCGCGCTCCAATCATATGAACTCCTAAAACTTCGTCTGTTGTTTTATCGGCTAATATTTTCACAAAACCATCAATATCTCCACTAGCTCTGGCTCTACCTAAAGCCCTAAATGGAAACTGACCTACTTTATACTCTATATTATCAGCTTTTAATTCTTCTTCAGTTTTACCTACAGCAGCTACTTCAGGCCAAGTGTAAACTACACCCGGAATTAAGTTATAATCAATATGTGGTTTTTGCCCTGCAAGCGTTTCTGCTACAAATACACCTTCTTCTTCAGCCTTATGTGCCAACATAGCACCTCTTATAACATCTCCTATAGCATAGATATTAGATGCAGATGTTTGCAAGTGTTCATTTACTTCAACCTGTCCTCTGTCATTAATTTTTACTCCAGCTGCTTCAGCATTTAAACCATCTGTGTATGGGCGACGACCAACAGAAACTAAACAATAATCACCTTTAAACTCTACAACTTCTCCTTTTTTGTTTTCAGCCTTTACAATTACCTCATCACCTTTACGCTTAACAGACTGCACTTTATGAGACATCATCATTTTGCATTTTGCTTTCTTAAAGACCTTGTTCAACTCTTTAGATAAACCTGCATCCATCGTTGGTAAGATTCTATCCATGTATTCAATTACGGTCACTTCAGCACCTAATCGACGATAAACCTGCCCAAGCTCTAAGCCTATAACTCCTCCTCCTATAATCATAAGATGTTTTGGTACCTCTTTGAGCTTTAAAGCTTCTGTAGAAGTTATTATACGTTCTTTATCTAATTCTATGAATGGTAAATTTGAGGGTTTAGAACCAGTAGCTATAATAATATTTTTCGCCTCAATTTCGCCTGCGTCTTTACCATCTATTTTAATATGCGTAGCATCCTTAAATGACCCCAAACCTTCATAAACATCAATTTTATTTTTTTTCATTAAAAAATCGATACCTCCTGTAGTTTGATCAACAACAGCTTGCTTGCGTGCAATCATTTTTTCGAGATTTACCTTTATTTCACCAGGAATCTCAATACCATGATCTTCAAAATGTTTTGTGGCCTCCTCGTAATGATGCGAAGAACTTAATAATGCTTTACTTGGTATACAGCCTACATTTAAACAAGTACCTCCAAGTGTAGAATATTTTTCTATAATTGCAGTAGTCATGCCCAATTGTGCACAGCGTATTGCTGCTACATATCCTCCAGGACCAGAACCTATTACTGCTACATCGTATGATTTCATATTGTATTTTAATTTATTTTATATTGAAACGCTATTTGAAATGATCTATTAAAATTTTTAGTTTTTACAACGGTAACATCTGTTAAACCTATATAATATCTAAATGAAGCTATTATTTTTTTAGAGATATGGTAGCTTATACCTGTATTAACACCAAAATCTCTATTGTAAAAATCAGACTCTACATTAGATATAACATCTTCTTTATCTTTAGCCGAAAGCAATATTCCAACTTGTGGACCAACATCTATACTAAAGTTTTTAAACAAAAACATTTTAGATAAGACCGTTAATGCCAAATAATTTAGCCCAATATTAGGGTCTTTGCCTTCAGCATCTAATGTATATCCGTAACTTGTATATACTAATTCTGGTTGAAAAGCTCCAAAATCATCTATTAAAATTTCCATATATAACCCAAAATGTGGCCTAACCGAAAAGGATACATCCTGAGTATTATCACCTACTATATTAGATAGATTGCTACCAACTTTAATGCCTATTGGATTACGCTGAGCATTAAGGCTAAAGCTGAATAATACAAAAAGAATAATGACTATTCTCATAGCAACTCTAAATGAATTGCAAAAATACGAATGTTTTATGGGAGCACAATGAAAAAGAAAAGCAGAATTTATCCATAAAAAAAGCCTAAACTTTCTTTGCTACCAAGGTTAAATCTGGTTCGTGTATGGTTAAAGATTTAACCACATCATCATTAACCTGAAATGAAATGTAAACTGAGCTAACTCCATTATACAAAAACTTATTATCACCTATATAGTGTAAGCCACCACCAAATTTACCCAATTTACCTAAAGATAGCATTTTTCGCATATTAATTTTTACGGAAAACCCATCATTCTCACCTTCACCATAACGATAATCTCCTACATATTTTGGCATTTTACTTTCATCAAATTTTTCATAAACTTCACCGTCGGCATCACCAAGTTCTTTGAGATAGTCTATAAGCCTCTCTGAATTTGAAATCTGTTGGTTTGTCATTTTATCTTTCATACGCAAACCAGCTTTGGCATGACTAAGCAAACTAATACCATGTGGACCTTGAAGTTTCTGAATCCCAGGAGTTAAATCAATCATAGCTTTTACGGTATTATATCCACCAAGCATCGCATAAGTAAACATAGTTGCTCTAGCACCTTTTTTCATAAGATATTCAACGATATCTCTTCTACCAACATGAGAAGCTGCACCTATCGCAGACTCCCAATCACCAAAGCCCCAATCCCAACTTGCTCTCGAAAGTTCTGGCCTTTTATCTACTAGTTCCTTTACCCTATCAAAATTAAAATGAGATTTACCTACCACTTCACTAACAATAGCATCATCGATTGATGGATATCTTAATGGCCATTTATTATCTTGAAATTTAAGATCCATAATATTCTTAGCATAAGAAATACTTGGAATAGAAACCGCTAAGGCACCAAAAATTGAACTTTTAATTACAGCTCTTCTTGATATTAAATTTGATGTTTCCATAATCTAATTATTTTTTAAGTTTCCATATTAATATCGATTCATTAATCCAGGTTTGTGACTTCGGATCGTAATCATAACTTATAGATTTCATAGTGTTTTCATCCAATAAAATATGGGTATCCTTATGTTTTAGGTATTCGCCGCCAGAGTAATAAAAAGCCATTTCACAATAGCGCTCTGTTTCTGTCATTGTAGGCTCACCATAAGCATAATACAAACCATCCATTGAGCGTTGATAAAATATATTTTTCTTTTTATCAGGAGCATAAAATTCTGAGAATTGCCAAAACGGAATTGTATCGTTCTTGGTATTAACTCCTAAGATATCGGCTTCAATCTTTAAGGGATCACTAAGCTTTATCTTCAATACAAACACCTTAAAATCATCAGGTTTTGAAGCATCATATTTTGGGTTTTCTCCAACCCAAGTACCTCCATGGGAGGTGATTTTTTTGAATAAGGTTTTATGTTTTAACTCTACAGAATCTTTTTCTTGGGCTATAATAGAATAAGATGCGAATAAAAAAATAAATGCAAAAATTGGAAGCTTCATAACGATTGATTGTTGTGTAGTATGCTTCAATTTATAAATATATAATTGTACTAATTAAAGAATTAGCATAGAATTAACATGATCTTAAAATTTTACTACGAAGGGAAGCCTAACATCTCACCCATTCCAACGGTAAATAACCAACAACCATAAACAGCGTGTTCAATAGAAACCAAAAGTGTGGATTTTGTCTTCTTGAAAGTGAGCGCAAACAAAATACCTCCAATAAAAGTTAACACCATTACCAAAGTATTTTTAAAGAATATATGAGCCAGAGAAAAAAGTGCTGCATTGGTAATCATAAAGAGCATATCGCTTCTAAATAAAGACTCATAGCGTTGAAAAAAAAATGTTCTATAAATGAGCTCTTGAGGGTATACTGAAAAAAGTGAATAAATAAATAAAATCATTACCCATAATATTGGCTTGTTTCTTAACACTATAAATAGATTGTCACTATCTACCATATACATATATGCACTGGTAAGTGTAGCGATAACAAGTAATTTTAACATTGTGTGTCCCCAAAATTGTTTCCAATTGAGCTGCTGACTGATTTTAAACTTATTGTTTTCTATTTTTAAGAGTATATAAACTACATAGGCAAATCCTATAAGTGCGATCAACATTTTAATCCAAATAGGAAACTCTAAAGCAAAACTTACGGGAATTAAAATAAAAATTATAAAAAACTCTACAAGCCTGTACCTAATACTTTTCATAAACTAAATAGTAATTGCTGTTGTATGTTGTACTTCATTAATTACAAACATACTATGTGTACTACCAATATGATCAATTCTGGTCAATTTTTTAACCATAAACTCTCTAAATTCTTCCATATCTTCAACCAAAACTTTAATGAGATAATCGTAATCACCACTAATATGATAACATTCTAGCACCTCATCTAATTTACGCACTTCTCTCTCAAACTTAATGACATAATCTTGAGAATGCTGAACTAATTTTACATGGCAAAATGCTATAAATGCTTTATCAACTTTTTTCTTATCAATTAATGCAACATACTGTTTAATAATGCCATTATTTTCCAGCTTTTTTATGCGTTCGTATACAGCTGTAACAGATAAGCCTAAAGCATAAGACAAAGCTTTGTTAGTCTGTTTGCTATCATTTTGAAGTAATTTCAGTAAATGTTTATCTATTTCATCGAGCATCTTGGTTAACTTTTTTCAGATTAAACGTAATCACGAATAAAAATACAGATTATATATCTAAAGTTATACATTATAAAAGTTTATTTTTCTAAATTATTACACTTATATTGAATTTTAATCTAAAATAATGCAATTTTGTAATGACTAATTAATTATATATATCATGAAATTTAAACCTGCAAATCACATTCAAGATTTACAATATTTCGGAGAATTTGGTGGAGTCAATCCTTCAATTTCAGATTCATCAACCTATACATTCCTTTCGGCAAAAACGATGTTTGATACCTTTGAAGGCAATGCAGATGGATGCTATTTATATTCTCGTCATTCTTCACCTTCAAACCTATATCTAGGTGAAGCTCTAGCAGCCATGGAGGGTACAGAAACAGCAACAGTTACTGCATCAGGTATGGGAGCTATAACACCTGTACTATTACAATTATGTGATACTGGCGAACATATTGTGAGTAGTAGAACAATTTATGGTGGCACCTATGCTTTTCTAAAGAATTTTGCTCCACGTCTAGGAATCAATACTACATTTGTTGACATTACTAAACTAAAAGTAGTAGAAGCAGCTATTACACCAAAAACAAAAGTACTTTACTGCGAATCGGTCAGTAATCCATTACTCGAAGTTGCTGATATAAAAGGTTTAGCTCAACTAGCAAAAAAGCATAATTTAAAACTCGTTGTTGATAATACATTTTCGCCGTTATCAATTTCTCCAGTAAAACTGGGCGCTGATGTTGTTATTCATAGCCTTACTAAGTTTATAAATGGTTCTTCAGATACGGTTGGTGGTGTTATTTGTGGCACTCAAGAATTAATTGACCAACTTAGAAATGTTAATGATGGTGCAGCTATGTTACTAGGTTCTACTATGGACAGTCTACGTTCAGCTTCAGTACTGAAGAACCTAAGAACGCTTCATATTAGGATGCAACAACATAGTTATAATGCTACATATTTAGCTCAGAAATTTGAAAATGATGGCTTAAAAACTGTTTACCCTGGCTTGGCCTCACACCCTTCTCATCAATTATTTAAATCCATGATGAATGAAAAATATGGTTTTGGAGGCATGCTTACTATAGATGTGGGTTCTTTAGATAAAGCCAATGCTCTTATGGAATTAATGCAAGAACGTAACCTAGGTTATCTCGCAGTAAGTTTAGGCTTTTACAAAACTTTATTTAGTGCACCAGGAAGTTCTACGTCTTCCGAAATTCCTGAAGACGAGCAAGAAGCCATGGGTCTTAGTGATGGTTTAATACGTTTTTCTATAGGCCTAGATGCAGATATTGAACGTACGTACAAAATGATGAAAGCTTGTATGTTAGAAATTGGAGTTCTTAAACCAGAACTCGTTTAATCGTAAAAAATAGTTATAATAGCCTGATGTATCATCAGGCTATTTTATTTTCCTTTTAGTCTTTTCCATAGCGCAGACATAGCAAATTTAAAATCGCCCGTCTCTGGTTCAAAGGGAAGTATATTTAAACGCTCCTTGTCCTTAAACAACATTAAGTTAAATATAGCTTTAAAGCCCTTTCTTGTCTCTATCAATGGGTAACGCAAATCCTTATAAAGGTAATTTCCATTCTCTAAAGATTCGACATTATAATAATCATCGCTAAACCAGGCTAAATCTTTTATATCATTATAATCTGTAGCTTTTAATACCCGTTCCTTCGGAATAGTTTGCCAATCCGAAAAACGGTTAGACGTATCAAATAAGGAATAAAAGCCAACGTAGTAATTGCTCTTTGTCTCAGCAATACCATACCAAAGTATATTATTTAAAATTGCTGGTTGCGCACTATATCTATCATAAGTTATCGCATTGTCTTTAAGTGAGGATTTAAATACGTTATCTATATACAACTTATTGAAAATTGTAAATAGCATGTAGAATGAACTTATACCAACACCAAACTTTAACCACAAACGTCTCTTATTATTTTGTCTTTTAAAGAACATTAAAACGATAATACAAATCAAAAACGGAACCGTGTACAAAGGATCGGCAACGGCAATATTATTAAAAGCAACTCTATAATTAGAAAACGGAGAAAAGAGTTGCGTACCGTAAGGTGTAAAACAATCTAAAATGGGGTGCGTAAATAGCGCCCAAAAGAAAAGCTGTATCCAATCACCTTGGGTTGTGGTATGCAATCGCTTACCAGAATCATAGAGTTTATGTACCAACCAACCCAATAAAAAAGCTCCTAAAACCGAAAACAAAATTGAATGCATAAAGCCTCTGTGAAACAGCATTGCATCAATCTCATTACCATACAAAAGAGAACCTATAAAAACATCTAAATCTGGTATAGTTCCTCCAATAGCTCCAAAAAGAAGTGCCTTATTACCTATTTTTCTGCCAAGTACAGCTTCTCCACAAGCTGCGCCTAAAACGATTTGAGTTATTGAATCCATATAATTAAATGTAAAAGTACACATTTAATCCATTTGCAAATGGCTTAACAAAATCGTAACATTACGGAACTAAACTAAACTAAAATGCAAGACGACGACTTATCTGAAATCAAAGTAGATGATCAAAAAATTATCGACAATAAAGAGCTTAATATTTTTGAAGCGCTTGTACCTGTCGTCATACTAATGGGTTTATTAGCTTACAACATCTTTTTTGCAAATGGGGAGATGTTTGGAGGCTATTCTAATCAATATATATTATTAATTGGTGGCTTTGTAGCCTTTATTGGAGGTATGCTAAACAAAGTATCTCCGCTTATTATGATACAAGAAGTTTGGGAAAACTTAAGAAGTGTATTTATCCCAATTATGATTTTGTTTTTAGTAGGTGCCTTAGCAGGCACATGGTTGATAAGTGGTGTTATTCCAGCAATGGTATATTATGGGCTACAAGTATTAAGTCCAGAAATATTCTTACCAGCTTCGGTTATTATTGCTGCCGTAATATCTATTGCCACTGGAAGTTCTTGGACTACCTCAGCTACGGTAGGTATAGCCTTAGTTGGTATCGGTACTGCTTTAGGTATAAATCCCGGAATGATTGCTGGTGCTGTAATTTCTGGCGCCTATTTTGGAGATAAAATGTCTCCCCTGAGTGATACAACGAACTTAGCACCAGCTATGGCAGGTACAGATTTGTTTACACATATAAAATACATGGCTTTTACTACAGTACCTACTATAATAGTTACTTTAATTGTATTTGGAATCATTAGTGTTTCTATTGATCCATCAGGAAGTTCAGATACAGAATTTATATTAACAACTATTGACAAATACTTTAATATTACACCTTGGTTATTTTTAGTTCCAATTGCAGTAGTTGGCTTAATCCTTTTAAAAACTAAACCCTTAGTTGCATTGGGCTCAGGTGTAGTTTTGGCTATTGTTTTTGCTTTTGTTTTTCAGCCAAATCTTATTAACAAAATAACCGATTCCACTTCTACAACTGTTGTGAATTCTATTTTTACAGACACAAGCATTGAGATTCAGGATGCAGAATATTTAGCTGTTTTTTCTGAAGAAGATATTGCAAAAATTAATGACGATAATAAGCTAAAAAACTTATTTTCTGATGACGATTTAAAAGGTGTTTTCACAACTCAATCTTTAAAGGAATATTTTTCAGCAGATTATAAAAACTCAACTATTATTGAAAATAAAGCTGAAAACCTAGAAAAACTTATTACTATCAAAAGGCTCAAAAAACTATTTAGTGCTGGAGGAATGAAAGGCATGCTTTGGACTATATTCCTAATTGTTTGTGCTATGGTATTTGGTGGTATTATGGATGGTATTGGTGCTTTAGCCAGAATAACTAAAGCGCTATTATCTATAGCTTCTTCAGTATTTGGATTATTTGCCAGTACAGTTGTAAGTTGTTTAGGTTTAAACGTTATTGCTTCAGATCAATATTTAGCACTAGTTATACCTGGAAAAATGTTTAAGCAAGCGTATGAAGATAAAGGTCTTGCTCCAGAAAATTTAAGCCGTACTCTTGAAGATTCAGGAACAGTAACTTCTGTACTTATTCCATGGAATACATGTGGTGCCTATCAAAGTGGTGTATTAGGTGTTGGCGTTGGTGAATATTTTTTCTATGCGATATTTAACTGGCTTAGTCCATTTACAACCCTGCTTTTTGCAGCATTCAGAATTAAAATCAGACATCTTTCTGGAAAGCTAGCTTAATCAAAACTTAATACTTTTTAAAAACATTTATCATTGTTAAATGTTAAGTGTATACGTATCTTTGCAGCCGATTTTAAATTTTAACTAAAAAAACAATATAAAAATGGCTGTATTAGTAGGAAAAAAAGCACCTCAATTTAATGCACAAGCAGTAGTAAATGGATACGAATTTGTTGAGAATTTCTCGTTAGATCAATTTATTGGCAAAAAACATGTTGTCTTATTCTTTTATCCAAAAGATTTTACATTTGTTTGCCCAACCGAGCTGCACGCATTTCAAGAAAAATTAGAAGCATTTAAATCTAGAAACACTGAAGTTATTGCTGTATCAACAGATACTGAACAATCACATTTTGGTTGGCTACAATTGGAAAAGAACAAAGGTGGTATTAAAGGTATTACATACCCTCTTGTTGCAGATACCAATAAGACTATTTCTAAAAACTACGATGTTTTAGCTGGTGATTATTTCTATGATGAAAATGATATGCTACAAGCTGATGGAGAACTTATTGCTTACAGAGGTTTATTCTTAATTGATAAAGAAGGAATTGTTAGACACCAAATCGTCAATGATTTACCATTAGGTAGAAATGTAGATGAGGCCTTACGAATGGTAGATGCTTTACAATTTGTAGAAGAAAATGGAGAAGTATGCCCAGCAAACTGGAATAAAGGTAAAATAGGAATGCAAGCCACACATGAAGGTGTTGCTGAGTTCTTAGAGAAACATGTAAATTAACCTAATTGATTTATAAATAAAAAAGTCACTTCGACTGAAGTGGCTTTTTTATTCATTACTTTTATTTTAGAATCTTTTCAAGATTCTTGAAGTTTTTCTCATTGGCATAATCTAATGCGGTCTTACCATCATTATCTTTTATGGTCTTATCTGCATTATGTTTTAATAATAGCTCTACCACGGTTTCCTGATTATACTGTGAAGCAAATATTAGCGCTGTAGTGCCTTTACTATTTTGAGCATTGATATCAGCACCATTTTTAATCAAAAGATGTGCTAATCTAATATTTCCTTTAAAAGAGACACCTATCAAAGCTGTGTTACCCGAAGCATCTCGAGCATCAATATTTGCTTTATGTACTATTAAAAGTTGAGCAATCACTTCTTTATCAAAATACGTTGCAAAAATTAAAGGTGTAAACCCTCTGGCATCCTCACTATTTACCAAATGCGGATTATGCTGTAATTGCAATTCTAGGTTTTCAATGTTTCCAGATTGAATGGTTCTAAAAAATAATTCTTGTGCGTTCATTGTCCCTTTGTATTAAAAAAGGAATGTACAAACATTAGTACATTCCTTATTGTGCTGGTTTGCTATTAACCAATTATTATTTTCTTAAATCAAAACGATCTAAGTTCATTACTTTAGCCCATGCAACAACGAAATCATTTATAAATCTCGCTTCCCCATCATTGGCTCCATAAACTTCACAAACAGCTCTTAACTCTGTATTAGAACCAAAGATTAAATCTGCACGAGTTCCTGTGAATTTAACTTCGCCTGTTTTTCTCTCACGACCTTCAAAAATAGTATCGTCATCTGAAGTTGCACTCCAAGTATATGTGAAATCTAAAATATTAGTAAAGAAATCATTTGTTAGATTACCTACATTATCTGTAAACACACCATAATTAGAGTTATCATAGTTAGCTCCTAACACACGTAAACCTCCTACTAAAGCAGTCATTTCTGGAATAGATAGCGTTAATAAATTTGCTTTATCCACTAATAAGTCTTCAGCAGCAACATTTAATTTAGAGTTCATATAGTTTCTGAATCCGTCAGCTAATGGCTCTAAGTAACCAAATGATTCTAAATCCGTTTGTTCTTGTGATGCATCACCTCTACCTTGTGTGTATGGTACGTTTATATTATGTCCTGCATTTCTAGCAGCTTCTTCGACACCAGCATTACCTGCTAATACTATTAAGTCTGCTATAGAAATTGTGCCGCTAAATTCATTTTGAATGCCTTCAAGAACATTCAGGACTTTGTTTAATTCTTCAGGATTGTTAGATTCCCAGCTACGCTGTGGCTCTAATCTTAAACGACCACCATTAGCACCACCTCGCATATCAGAACCTCTAAATGTTGAAGCCGAAGCCCAAGCTGTCTTAACTAATTCTGAAACTGATAAACCAGAAGCTAAAACCATTTTCTTTAAAGACTCTATATCTGAATCACTCAATGTGTAATCTACCTTCGGGATTGGGTCTTGCCAAATCAATTCTTCACTTGGTACTTCAGGCCCTAGGTAACGATCAATTGGCCCCATATCTCTATGTGTTAATTTGTACCATGCACGCGCAAATGCATCTTCAAATGCTTTGTGATCTTTATGAAAACGTTCAGAAATCTCTCTATAAGTCGGATCCATTTTTAGAGCCATATCTGCCGTAGTCATCATTAAAGCTTGCTTACCGCTACCATCAGCTGTTGGTGCCATACGTGCATTAGAAGCTGCTGTTGGTGTCCATTGATGCGCACCAGCAGGACTTTTAGTCAATTCCCAATCATAATTTAATAAGACATCAAAATAGTCGGCATCCCATTGAATAGGATTTGGTGTCCAAGGACCTTCGATTCCACTAGTAATAGCATCCTGTAAAACACCAGACTTATAAGTATTCTTCCAACCTGTACTCATTTCTTCAATAGAAGCTCCATGTGGTTCAACACCAACATATTTATCTGGGTCAGCAGCACCATGTGCTTTACCGAATGTATGTCCGCCAGCAACTAAAGCCACAGTTTCTTCATCGTTCATTGCCATACGTCCAAATGTAGTCTTAATATCGTGTGCAGACTTTAATGGATCAGGCTCTCCGTTTGGTCCTTCTGGATTTACATAAATTAATCCCATATGAACGGCACCTAAATGCCCTTCCAGATCTCCATCAGAGGTGTCATAACGCTCATCATTATCTAACCAACCTGTTTCGCTTCCCCAGTAAATATCTTGCTCTGGTTCCCAGACATCTTCACGTCCGCCAGCAAAACCAAAGGTTTTAAAGCCCATAGATTCTAAAGCACAGTTACCTGCAAGTATCATTAAATCTGCCCAAGAAATTTTATTCCCATACTTCTTTTTTACTGGCCACAACAAAAGTCTTGCTTTATCTAAATTACCATTATCTGGCCAACTGTTTAACGGAGCAAAACGATGTGTCCCAGTACCAGCTCCTCCGCGTCCGTCACCAACTCTGTATGTACCAGCACTATGCCATGCCATACGAATCATAAATCCCCCATAATGACCATAATCTGCAGGCCACCAATCTTGAGAATCAGTCATTAAATTAATCACATCCTTTTTTAACGCTTCATAGTTAATACTATTAAAAGCTTCTGCATAATTAAAAGCCTCACCCATAGGGTTATTTTTTGTAGCATGTTGTCTTAAAATATTTAATTTTAATTCGTTAGGCCACCAATCTCTATTGCTGGTACCTCGACCAGCTGTTTTCTTTTGATCTGCACTTAGAAATGGGCATTGACTTGCATCGCCTCCATTGTTATGATTCATTATAATTAGTTTTTTAGATTTAATATTTTTCTTTGCATAAAATTATAAAATAAAGTGCTTTGATTAAAGACACTATATCTTTTTAAATTATATTTTAATAGTTAAAACTTATACTATTAGTCATTTAAATAGGGTTTCTTAATAATGTATTTAGTTTTACACTAGGAAATCTGAGCAAAATTTTGTAACTTATAGTTATAATTTAATACCTATAAATATGAGCACTTCAGAATATACAAAAATTTATAACGGCAATTTTATTTTAGTAACACGAGTAAAAGAAGAACTCGAACGTATTGGTATCATTCCCATTATTAAAGATGAAGGAGAGTCGCAACGCCTGGCTGGTTATGGCAGCATGAATCAAGGCTTTCAGGAAGTGTTTGTACACAATGACGAATTAGATAAAGCAATTACTATTGTTGAACAAGTTAAAGCTGAGATGGAGGCTTAATATATGTAAATAATATGCTAGATGTAAAACACTTCCTTAATATATATTTAGGGAGTAAAAGCATGTACGAAGAAGGTATAACGAATCCTTTCCAGAAATAAGAAATTTCATTTCTGAATTGGTTGATAAACTCTCTTTAAGAAACCCTAATTAGGAAGTATTTCTAATGAGAAATGAGAATGATATCTATATAATTGAAAAACAAAAATGGAGACCTATTAATTACTTTCCCAGATTTTGAATGCTTAGCAGCCAAAGAACAACAATTTATCTAAACCGTCACAACATACATCTTCTCACGCTGCTCCTTAATCTTTTTATCACTCATATATTCATCAAACGTCATGTAACGATCGATAACACCATTTGGTGTTAACTCAATAATTCTGGTACCAACCGTTTGAGCAAACTCATGATCATGTGTTGTTAAAAGTACTGTGCCTTTAAAGTTTTTTAGTGCATTATTAAATGCTGTAATACTTTCTAAATCTAAGTGGTTTGTTGGTTCATCTACCATTAAGACATTAGCTCTGATCATCATCATTCGACTAAGCATGCAACGTACTTTCTCTCCACCAGATAAGACATCGGCTGTTTTTAAAGCTTCCTCTCCACTAAAAATCATTTTACCAAGAAACCCTCTAATATAGACCTCTTCACGCTCTTCTTCTGTAGTTGCCCATTGACGCAACCAATCTACAAGCGTTAGTTTGTTATTAAAGTATTCACTATTATCTAATGGCAAATAAGATTGATTTGTTGTTACTCCCCAGGCATATTTACCAGAATCTGCTTTTTCTTTACCATTAATAATCTGATAAAATGCTGTAGTTGCTCTAGAATCCTTAGAATACACAACAACCTTATCTCCTTTCGTCAAATTGATATCAATATTTTTAAAAAGGGTTTCGCCATCTAAATTCGCTGATAAACCTTCGATATTTAAAATTTGGTCTCCGGCTTCGCGCTCACGTTCAAATATAATAGCTGGATAACGACGACTACTTGGCTTTATATCCGAGATATTCAGTTTGTCAATCATCTTTTTCCTACTCGTTGCCTGTTTAGATTTAGCTACGTTAGCAGAAAAACGACGAATAAATTCCTCTAGTTCTTTTTTCTTTTCTTCAGCCTTCTTGTTTTGTTGTGCACGTTGCTTAGCCGCTAATTGCGAAGACTCATACCAAAAGGTGTAGTTACCAGAATAGTGATTTATCTTTCCAAAGTCAATATCAGAAATATGGGTACAAACCGCATCTAAGAAGTGTCTATCGTGAGACACCACTATAACACAGTTATCATAATTTGCCAAGAAATTCTCTAACCATGAGATGGTTTCGTAATCTAAATCGTTGGTAGGCTCATCCATGATTAACACATCAGGATTTCCAAATAAGGCTTGTGCTAATAATACTCGCACTTTTTGCTTACCATCTAAATCTGCCATTAATGAATAATGAAAATCTTCTTTAATACCTAAATTTGATAGCATAGCTGCTGCATCAGAATCGGCATTCCAGCCGTTCATTTCTTCAAACTCAACTTGTAGCTCACCAATCTTCTCGGCATTTTCATCAGTGTAATCTGCATATAAAGCATCAATTTCAGATTTCAACTTATATAAAGGTTTGTTACCTTTTAAAACGGTTTCTAAAACCGTATCCTCATCATGCTTGTTGTGATTTTGCTCTAAAACAGACATGCGCTTTCCTGATTCTAAATGTACATGTCCAGATGTTGGATCCATCTTACCTGCAAGAATCTTTAAAAATGTAGATTTACCTGCACCATTAGCGCCAATAATTCCATAGCAATTACCTGTATTAAAGCTCGTATTGACTTCATCGAAAAGGATGCGTTTTCCAAATTGAACAGAAAGGTTTGAAACTGATAACATATGTTTATTTTTTGAGAGTGCAAAAGTAGAAAATTATAGCCATTAGACGAAATAAATAGACCGTATAACAAGATTTAACTTGGCATTAACAAGACTTGAAGTCTTCAAGCTATATTTTTGTTTTGTAAACTATGATGAAATTGCCCATGTTGACTCGATACATAGCTATGACTTCTGTTTTGCTATCCTTAACCCTTGGATGCAAAACTAGTGATAATGGTGACTATGCTTATATTGGTGGTGAGATTATAAACCCCAAGAATAGGAGCATTATACTTCATAACACCAAGGGTAAGGTTTTTGATACACTTAGTCTTGATGCTAATAATAGATTCATTCATAAAATTGAAAATCTAGAGTCTGGTTTGTATTTAATAAGGCATGGTGGCGAATACCAAACGGTATTATTAGAACCTTCAGACAGTATTATGTTTAGGCTCAATACTTATGATTTTGACGAATCGTTAGTATTTACTGGTAATGGTGCAAAAAAGAATAATTACCTTATTAAGACCTACCTTACTAACGAAAAGGAAGCAAAGAAGTTGGTAAAGTATGCTAAGATGGAACCTGAGAAATTTAATGCGTTTATTGAAAAAAGACGTCAACGCCAACTCGAAGAATTTCATAGATTTTTGAGCCAGAGTGAAGAATCAGAGTTCTTTAAATCTGTTATTGAAGCTAATATTAACTATAATAGTTATGCTGATAAAGAGATCTACCCTTTTGCCTATTTTGGTAACAATAAGCTTATTCATATTAAAGATCTACCTGAAGGTTTTTATGATCACCGTAATAACATAGATTATAATGCTAGTCATCTAAGCCATTTTTTCTCATACAATAGATTTCTTTTTTCTCACATAGATAATTTGGCTATCAAATCGTACTATAAAAATAATCCTTATCATAGTAAATTTGATAGACATTCTATGGATTACAATATCTCTAAAATGGATTTGATTGATAGTATTATTGCAGATGAAACCATTAAGAACAATTTATTAAAATATAAAGCCAGAGATTTTATTAGTCATAACCATACTGAGTCTGAGGCTAACGAAATACTAGGTTATTACTTAGCAAAAAGTACAAATGAAGAAGATAAGGCCTATATGAAAGATTTAGTGACATCGTTGAAATCTTTACGACAAGGTAACCCATTACCAAATTTAGCTGTTGTAAATTATGATGACACAGTACATTACTTAAATTCTATTATTACAAAACCAACTATTATCTACTTTTGGTCTTCGAACTCTAAAAGTCAGTACAGAAATAGCCATTATATGGTCACTGAATTGAAAGCTCAGTTTCCACAGATGGATTTTATATCGATAAATGTAAATGACAATGATGATAAGTTCTGGAAAAACATTATTAATAATTATGATTTTTCTACGATAAACGAATTTAAGTTTAAAAACTCAAAAACAGCTCGTAAGATACTAGCTGTAAATTATTTGAATAAAGCCATTATTGTAGATCAAAATTCAACAATTCTGCATCCTAATGCCAATATTTTTGGTTCAGAATTTAAAGAAACTCTTGAAGGATTATTACAAAAAAAGCACCTTATCGCTAAACAATAAGATGCTTCTGCTTTTAGAATAAGTAAGCTTTAATACTTGCTTTAATTTCCTTTCTTATAATCTGCTAAGAATTTTTCTAAACCTATATCTGTAAGTGGATGATTTAGTAAACCTACGATAGATTTTAAAGGACCTGTCATAACATCTGCACCCAATTTAGCACAATCTATAACATGCATGGTATGCCGTACAGATGCTGCTAAAATTTGTGTTTCAAACGCATAGTTATCATAGATGTGACGGATCTCAGCAATTAAGTTTAAGCCGTCTGTAGAAATATCATCTAAACGTCCAATAAATGGTGACACATAAGTAGCACCTGCCTTTGCTGCTAACAAGGCCTGACCTGGAGAAAACACTAATGTTACGTTAGTTTTTATGCCTCTATCCGAAAAATATTTACAAGCTTTTACTCCGTCTTTAATCATTGGTAATTTAATAACAATTTGATCGTGAAGTTCAGCTAAAGCTTCACCTTCCCTTACCATGCCATCAAAATCCGTTGAAATAACCTCTGCAGACACATCACCATCTACAATATTGCAAATATCAACGTAATGTTTCATAATATTATCTGTGCCAGTAATACCTTCCTTAGCCATTAAAGAGGGATTGGTAGTAACACCATCTAAAATACCCATATCCTGAGCTTCTTTAATCTGGTCGAGATTAGCAGTATCAATAAAAAATTTCATGTAATTTAAATTTGATTTGTTGTGTTTTAAGTTGTCGCGAATTTACAACTTTAGGCAGCCTTTGAAAGCAATTTTTTTCAGAATATATTAACAACAGTATTTTACAGGTCATAATGCTTCATCAATAAGCTTTCATAGACCTTATCTGGTAATATGCGTTTTAATACAATAGAGAATTTTTGCATAAAAACACCAACTTTATAGTGTATCTTAGGGTTTTTAGTTTCAATGATTTTATAAATAGCCTCTGCCATTTGCTTTGGATCACTACCTTCATCTACATGATCGTTCATAGTTTTTAAAGAATTACCATACTTTTCTTTATATGGAGAATCCTCTAAAACTGGAGCATGATAACGACCCGCAGCAATGTTAGTTGCAAAATCACCTGGTGCTACATTAGTCATTTCAATATTAAAATCTTTAAGCTCCATTCTAAAAGCTTCGGTAACTAACTCTAATGCACCTTTACTTGCACTATAAATACCTCGGTAAGGCAAACCCATATAACCAGCAATAGATGTTACATTTATGATTAAGCCCGAATTTTGATTTCGCATCGTTGGTAAAACTGCTTTAATAACATTGATTGGCCCAAAAAAATTTGTCTCAAAATTACGTTTTATCTCTGCTTCAGGTATTTCTTCAATTGGCCCTGTAATACCAGCACCTGCATTATTAATTAAAACATCTATACGAGGTTCTTTAACTAATAATTCTGTTATACATCCAGAAATAGTGTCTGGTTGTGTTACATCTAAAGCTATAATAGGAAACTTACTCTTTGGATATTTTTCAGGGTTTCTACTTGTTCCGTAAACTTTATAATTCTTAGTTTGAAGAAACTCACCAATAGATTTTCCAATCCCCGAGGATCCTCCCGTTATTAAAACAACTTTAGACATTCTTTTAAGTTAAAAAATTTGAAGTTAAAAGTACAAAGTTTCAAAATAATGAAACCTTAAACTTCACTCCATAAGTTTAATATAATATCTTGACATCTATTTAAACTAAAAAATCTTGATTCGCCAGGGCTTTCAAGATTTAAATTTAGTGTACAAAAAAAGGCAAGCTACCTACATCACACCGCTACGACCGCATACCTTTGCTACGTTCCCGTCCTGGAGGATTAAGCAGGAGCTGGTTGTGTAGGACTTGCCCAGCGGCAAAGATACAACCTTTTAAAACTTTTACAACCATTTAATCAATGATTTTTATACTGATTTTTTTTAATAACTTGCTAAAAAATTAGATACTACTTATGCAATTTTATAAATATTTCATTCTCCTGTACTTAGGTGCAATTTTAATGAGTTGTGGCGACACTAATTCGTCCAAACAAACGGGTCTAAGTATAAATACCAAAGTAAAATATTTAATGCTTGGTGATACTCTAAACTTATCTATTGACAATCCTAAAAAATTAAATATCACTAAGGTAAACTACGAGCTTAATGGGAAGCCTATTGACAAGAATATAATTTTAGATAATATAACTCTAGGTGAAAAAACTATAACAGCAATTGTAAGCTATGATGATAATATGCAAACACTGTCTAAATCCATTATAATATTTAACAACATTATACCTTCAATATACAGCTATGAAGTTGTAAATACCTATCCGCACGATATTACATCTTATACACAAGGCTTAGAGTTTTATAATGGAGAATTGTATGAAAGCACTGGTCAATACAAAGAATCTAAACTAAGAAAAGTAAATTTTGAAACCGGAGAGGTTTTACAAAATATAGATCTAGAAGACAGCTATTTTGGAGAAGGATTAACCATTCTAAACGATAAGGTTTACCAACTCACTTGGAAAGAAAATAGAGGTTTTATATACGATGTTAATACTTTTGAAAAATTAAATACTTTTAATTATGGTACAAGTAAAGAAGGCTGGGGAATTTGCAACGATGGAAAGACACTTTATAAATCTGACGGTACAGATAAAATATGGTTGTTAAATGCAGATAATCTAACCGAACAAAGCCATATCGAAGTCTATACCGAAAAAGGTAAAATACCAGCCTTAAATGAACTCGAGTGGATTGATGGAAAGATTTTTGCCAATATCTATCATCGCAATGGTGTTGTTATTATTAACCCAAAAACAGGTGGTGTAGAAGGTGTTATAGACTTTAAACCTCTAAAACAACTTGTAAAGCAGCATAACGAACTGGATGTTTTAAATGGAATAGCTTATCATCCCGAACGTAAAACCATTTTTGTTACTGGTAAAAATTGGGATAAACTTTTTGAAGTAAAAATAAAAAAACCTTAAGTTTCATCCCTCAGTTTTTAGAGTACTGCATCCTTCTTTTTAACCCTTAAAGTGTTTTGATTAACATTTCTTTAGGTTAAAGTTTATGTAATGGATTTATGTATTTAACATTAAACACTTTTCTTTAACGCATCAAACAACTTCTAATGCGTTTTGTATTAACTATATTAATCGTTTTATGTTTCCAATCCATTATGCTTGGGCAGACCTTAAAAGGAAAAGTATACGATTCAAAATCTACAGTAAAAAACATCAAAGTTCTAAACAAAACTCAAAACAGATTAACAGTCACTGATGATGAAGGCAGCTTTAGTATCGAGGCCAAAGTAAATGACACCATTGCTTTCAACTCAGTATTCTATCATCCAAAAGAAGTCATATTAACTCAAGCTCATTTTGATGAGCTTAACATTTTTGAAATCAAAAAAATCATCAACGCTTTAGAGGAAGTAGAAATTAAGGTCGAACCTGAGCAACCTGTCTTTGAAGCTGAAACATATAACAAAGAACTTCATAACTTAATTAAAGAAGATATAAAGCGTAACCCTGGGTTATACCAACCAGCTGGTGCTACCTATGGAGTAGATTTTATATACCTCATTGGCCAGGTAGCAAAACTTTTTAAACGAAAAAAAAGTAAAACACCAGAATACAAACTATTGACCTATACTCAAGTAGATTCTTTATTTAGCAATAGCTCTTTTTTCAATAAACGCTTGGTTACCGAAAATTTTAAAATCCCAGAGACCAATACTAAATTATTTTATGATTTCTGTGCTGCGAAAGGCATAAGTTCTGAATTATTAAAGGATGAAAAAAAAATGGAGCTCTTAGAGCAATTGGTTATTAACAGTCAATTGTTTTTAATTCTACTTGAAGAGTATGGCGAACGACAAACAGTAAAAGACTAAGTACTTTATAAGAAATAATATAACTTCATAATAATTTCTAACTTCAAAAGTTATATTTTTAAGCCATAATTATATTTATCTCTTATGCAGCGATTGCTATCATTCTTAATTTGTTTAGTTATATTACTATTTTGGAGTTCTTGCCGAAAGGATTTTGACTTTTCTCCAAGTAAAGGAAATCTCAGGTTTGAGAAGGACACAGTGTATTTAGACACCGTTTTTACCAATATAGGTTCTAGTACATACAATCTTAAAGTCTATAACCGTAGTGATGATGATATTGTAATCCCAACGATACAACTCGAAAACGGAGTTAATTCTTTCTACAGGATGAATGTAGATGGCACCACAGGACTAGAAGGTGCACAAGAAGGGAAATTCTTTGAAAATGTTGAGTTACTGGCAAAAGATAGTATGTTTATTTTTATAGAAACCACAATAGATATAGAAACACTATCTAACTCAGATACTCAGTTTTTATATACAGACCGAATTTTATTTGACTCTGGAAACAATCAGCAAGACGTTGACTTAGTAACCTTGGTTAAAGATGCCGTATTTATATACCCAAACAGAGATGTTGATACAGGTATTATTGAAACCTTAATCTTTGATGTTGATGGAGACGGTACACCTGATGAAACTACATTACAAGGTCGTTTTCTTGAAGATGACGAGCTCACTTTTACCAACGAAAAACCTTATGTTGTTTACGGATATGCAGGTGTAAACAATGGACAAATACTGACTATGGAAGCTGGTACACGTGTACATTTCCATGCCGACTCAGGCATCATTGTCACTGATGGAGGAACACTTAATATTAATGGAGCATTAAGTACAGACCAAGACGAATTAGAAAACGAAGTTATTTTAGAAGGTGATCGTCTAGAACCACTCTTTGAGGATGTGCCAGGACAATGGGGAACTATCTGGTTATTTAATGGTAGTGAAAATAATACTATTAATTATGCAACTATAAAAAATGCAACCATTGGTGTATTATCTGAAGGTAATCAAACTGCAACAAACGATAAACTTACCATAACCAATAGTCAAATTTATAATTCTAGTGGATTTGGGATTCTAGGAAGAGCCTCTTCGATTTCAGCAGAAAATGTTGTGATTAATAATTCTGGGCAATCTTCTTTTGCCGGTACGGTTGGTGGTAAATATAATTTTGTACACTGTACCATTGCTAATTATTGGGATAGCAGTTTTAGACAGTTTCCTGCCCTATTCCTAAATGATTTTGTATTAGACGAAAATGGAGTTCCAATTACTAACGATTTAACCGAGGCCAACTTCACTAATTGTATCATCTATGGTAATGACAATCCTGAAATCGTGCTAGAGGATGAAGGGAGTGTATTTAATTATAAGTTTACAAACTGCCTTATAAGATTAAATCCAAATTTATTTAACACAGGTAATTATCAAATTAGTGACCCAATGTTTTATGAAGGCAATTTATTTAATGAAAATCCTAATTTTGAAGCTCCTTTTGATAATTTAATGCGCATTAGTGAAGATTCTGGAGCTAATGGACTTGCCAACACAGATTTTAATTTCTTAGAAGACATCCTGGGCGTATCGAGAAATATTCCAGAACCAGATGCTGGTGCTTATGAAAGTACAGTTTTTGATGAAGATTAATCAATTTTCACTTTTATGATTTGGTATAATATTTGAAGGTAAATAAAACAATATACTGTTTTATAAAATTTTAAAATTATGATATCAAAAATTTTTCAGAAAAGTAGTGTTCTCCTATGCTTTATTCTAGCCTTTACAACCTTAAATGCTCAGGAATTAGACCTAAACCTAGTTAACTTAACGATTATACAAAATAGTAATGATTATAGTTTTTATAACGGTGAAGTACATTTAAAAACTAATGAAACCTTAAAAGGTCGGATAAGTCTTAACCACATTAATGATAATCAATATGCCGTCTTACTAAAAACAGATCAAGGCCATACCTACATTTCTAATGAAGATGTAAATTCTGTAATATTATTTAATAATGGTAAGCACCAAATTTCAGAAACTAAATTCGTTGCTTTTGATGGATACGGTAAATTGTTTAGAGAGCTCTACAAAAAAGATGATGAAACCGCTATTTATGATTCTATGGAGAAACCATTTGATAATAGAATTATGAGTGGTGTATATGTTTTAGAAGATAACAACCTTATGAGTATTTATAATTTTTGGTCTTCAGGTCCAAAAAAAGACATCATTAATTATATTAACGACAGAGATAGTTCAAATTATAAACGCAAAGATTTTGAATCACTAAATGATTTGTTCTCTATGCTATAATAAAAAAGCCTTTCAATTTAGTTTGAAAGGCTTTTTTATTATTGGTCATACTGAACTCGTTTCAGCACCTCATAATATTATTATTAAGCGTTAAATAAAGGTTTACCTCCCATCAAATCATTCACTTTTTCAGCTACACCTTCAAGCACAGTTTCATTGTTGTGATTTGTCAATACTTCGTCAATTAAATCTACTACATAGCTCATATCATTTTCTTTTAAACCTCTAGTTGTAATAGCAGGAGTTCCTACTCTAATACCAGAAGTAACAAATGGAGATTCTGTATCAAACGGTACCATATTTTTGTTTACAGTAATATCTGCTTTTACTAAAGTATTTTCAGCATCTTTACCAGTTATGTTTTTATTTCTCAGGTCAATCAACATCATATGATTATCTGTACCGCCAGAAATTAAGTTATAATCTTTAGCAACGAATGCTTTAGCCATTGCATCAGCATTGTGTTTTACCTGCAACATATAGTGCATAAACTCATCCGTTAACGCTTCACCAAACGCAATCGCTTTGGCAGCAATTATATGTTCTAAAGGACCACCTTGATTACCTGGAAATACCCCAGAATCAAGTAAGCCAGACATTTTACGCAATTTTCCGCTCTTTAAGGTTATTCCAAACGGATTATCAATATTTTCACCCATCATTATCATACCACCTCTAGGACCTCTTAATGTTTTGTGTGTGGTTGTGGTAACTACATGGCAATGTGGCATGGGATCGTTTAGAATACCCTTAGCTATTAAACCTGCAGGATGCGATATATCTGCCAACAATAAGGCTCCTACGTTATCAGCTACTTCTCTAAACTTTGCAAAATCCATATCGCGTGAATAAGCTGATGCACCAGCAATAATCAACTTTGGTTGTTCTTTTTCAGCAACATCAGATAACATATCGTAGTCAATATAACCCGTATCTTTTTTCACCCCATAAAACGTTGGACGGTATAACTTCCCAGAAAAGTTAACAGGAGAACCATGGGTTAAATGCCCTCCATGAGATAAATCAAATCCTAATATTGTATCACCCGGTTTTAAACATGCATGGTACACCGCTGTATTAGCTTGACTACCAGAATGTGGCTGCACATTAGCATAAGCAGCACCAAATAAGGTTTTGGCTCTATCGATTGCAATCTGTTCTACTTCATCTACAACTTCACATCCTCCATAATAACGTTTCCCAGGATAACCTTCTGCATATTTATTGGTTAATACAGAGCCAGCCGCTTCCATCACTTGGTCGCTAACAAAATTCTCTGAAGCAATCAATTCTATACCATCCGTTTGGCGTTCTCTTTCAGCTTCTATAAGTTCAAAAATCTGTTCGTCGCGTTGCATATATTATGTCTAATGTTAAATGAGCATCAAAAATACGAATTACATTAGTTTTAATATTAAAAATTATGTAGGTTTGAATAGAAATTAATGAACATTTAATCAACAACAGCAATATGCCATTATCAGCTAATAATCCAAATAGAACCTCTTGGTTATACGTCAATAAATACTCAGACTTTCCCATTCAAAATATTCCATTCGGTGTTTTTTTAACCAGAGAAGATATTATTACCATTGGAACGCGAATTGGAGATACGGCTATAGACTTAGGAGCGCTTCATCAATTAGGTTATTTTGATGGTATTCCATTAACTGACGATATCTTTCTTCAGGATTCGTTAAATGATTTTATTGCAGATGGTAGAAAAACCTGGAGGGCAGTAAGAAATCGTGTTGCAGAAATTTTTGATGCAAATAATGACGAATTAAAAAATAACACCAAGCACAAAGAGATTATTTGTTTTAGATTAGATGAAATAGAAATGCAAATGCCTGTGCATGTTGGCGACTATACTGATTTTTACGCAAGTAAAGAGCATGCTACCAACGTTGGTACAATGTTTCGTGGTAAAGACAATGCCTTAATGCCTAATTGGTTACATCTACCTGTTGGGTATCATGGTCGTAGTTCTTCAATAATAACTACACATATCCCTATCCATAGACCACAAGGACAAACGATACCAGAAGGTGCTGATAAGCCTGTTTTTGGACCAAGTAAACTGGTAGATTTTGAATTAGAAATGGCATTTATTACTACAGATGCTAATGACTTAGGAGAATCAATTCCTGTTGAAGAAGCTGAAGAATACATCTTTGGATTGGTTGTCTTTAATGATTGGTCTGCCAGAGATATTCAGAAATGGGAATATGTGCCTTTAGGTCCATTTTTAGGAAAGAATTTTGCATCATCAATGTCACCTTGGATTGTTACTCTTGATGCTTTAGAGCCTTTTAGAGTTGCTAGTCCAAAACAAAACCCTAAACCTTTAGACTATTTACAAACTAAAGGAAAACACAGTTTCGATATTCACTTAGAAGCTGGTATTATACCAAAAGGAGGAAAAGAAACTACGGTTTGTAAATCTAACTTTAAATATATGTACTGGAATATGGCACAACAGCTGGCACATCATACAGTTAATGGATGTCCTGTTAATTCTGGAGACATGATGGGCAGTGGTACCATTTCTGGTCCAACAGAAGACTCTTATGGATCCATGCTTGAGCTAACCTGGAAAGGTACTAACCCCATTAAAATGAAAGACGGTACAGAGCGTAAATTTATTAATGACTACGATACTGTAGTAATGCGAGGCTATTGTGAAAACGATGATGTCCGTATTGGGTTTGGACAAGTAAAAACTCAATTACTACCTGTATTTAATCCTAAGAAGAAAAAGTAACAATACAACTTCATATAATTAAACTTTAAAGCGCTAATAACTAGCGCTTTATTTTTTTGGCACAATCCTTGGTTTTATACTTCGTATAAACCTTAAAATACAAGATTATGAAACGATTATTACTAGTATTAGTCCTTGTTTCGGTACTCGTGTCTTGTAGTGCCAAAAAACAAATTGAACAAGCTATCAGTCATGGTAATTATGATCAAGCTATCTCTGAAGCTTTAAGAAAATTAGAAAACAATAAAGACAAAAAACGTAAGCAAGCTTATGTGGTAATGCTTAAAGATGCATACGAGAAAGTCTTAGCAGAAGATTTGGCACGTATTGCGCATTTAAAACAAGATGGTAATCCTGAATTATATAAAACGATATACGAAAGTTATGCAGATTTAGAAGCAAGGCAAAATGCTATAAAGCGTATTATGCCTTTAAAAATAAATGGTAAAACTATAAGTTTTAAATTTAGAAATTATAGTGAAGCTTTGGTTGAATACAGATATAAAACATCTGATTTTCTGATGGATAAGGGTTTAGATTTATTGGATACAGAAGATAAATTCAATGCTCGCAAAGCTTATAGATTGTTTGATTATGTAGATAATATCAATCCAAATTTTGAAGACGTAAAAAGCTTAATGCAAGAAGCTCATAATACTGGTATGGACTATGTTTATGTGTCTGTAAAAAATGAAACACATCAAATTATACCTAAACGCTTAGAGACAGATTTGCTAGATTTTAACACCTATGGGTTAAATCATTTTTGGACAACATACCATGCCTTTGTAGATGATAGTATCGATTACGACTTCGCAATGGAGTTACAACTAAAGCGAATCAATATATCACCTGAGCGTATCAATGAACGTCAGTTACTAAGAGAAAAACAAATTGTTGATGGATGGGAATACCTCTTAGATGGCAATGGTAATGTAGCTAAAGACAGCCTTGGTAATGACATTAAGATAAATAAAATCATAAATGTAAGAGCACGTTTTTTTGAAGTATTACAAACTAAATCATCTCAGGTTATTGCTGATGTAGTTTATATAGATCTAAAACAAAACCAGATTATCGACGCTTTTACAATTGACAGTGGATTTACTTTCGAAAACGTATTTGGACGTTTTAGAGGAGACAGAAGAGCATTGAACAGAAATGACAGAAATTTATTAAAACAAGTTCAAGTCCATTTCCCAACAGACGAACAAATGGTATACGACTCTGGCGAAGATCTAAAACTGAAATTAAAAGATATCATAAGTTCTTATCATATAAATAGCTAAATAAAAAGCCTCTCCAAATCGAGAGGCTTTTATTTATATTAATTTTCAACAAAACTTTAAAGAAAGTAAGTCAATAATACAGTATTCGTCCTTGTAGGAAATGTAATAAATCATTAGACCTTTGAATTTAAAGTCATTATCTGCCCTTCAACGATTATTTTAAGCATTTTCTTATAGTCATACGTACTTTAGCCTCCCCTTTTGTAAAGCCCTATTAAGAACTCTAAGCTAATCGATAAGCTTAGACATATAATGTTCTACTTTAATAAACAAAAAATTAATGAAACATCCCTACATAAAGTTTCTACCCTCATTAATAATGCTATTTTTCACAATAGTCTTTTATGCTCAATCTGATATTTATGAGAGTTATGCCATTTTAGATATTAATGGTAATGGTAATACTTATTTTGATTTAAATGCTACCACTGCGAATACAGATTTTGATGGTGCAAACTTAGGAACATTTAATCCAGGCAATAGTCTTATTCTTAATGGTGCTCAAAACCAGACCTATAAATGTAGTACTCATAATATAATGAATGGTTATATAGACTACAGAGTATATTTGTCAGCTGCAACTCCAGGCGCTTTTATTCCTTCCGAAATTTTATTTAATTCAGATGATGGTACTTCTAATTATTGTGGTAATACAAGTACAGATCAAACCTGGGAATCTATGGGTGCCAATATTGATATCCTTAATGGTTTAACCTCAGGTGATTATATTCTAGAAGTATATGTTAGAGCAGATGTAGATTATAATAATGATAACATCTTAGATAATACACTATATAATAGCAACAGCGGTTTAAATTTTCGTGCAAACTTTAGAGTTGATAATCCACCTGTAGCAAATTGTAATACTACATTAACCGTTCAACTTGATGCTTTTGGTAATGCTACTATTACTGCTGCTGATATTGATAATAACTCAACTGACGACTTCGACACTCCAACGTTGACAATAGATGTTAATACTTTTGATTGCTCGGATATTGGCACTCCCATAACAGTTACTTTAACTGCAGAAGACACTTTAGGTCAAACAGATACTTGTACTACTCTTATTACAGTTGAAGATAATGTCAACCCTGTAACACCAACACTCGCTCCTGTAACTGTAGACTGTAACGGAACATTGACTGCACCTACAACTACTGATGCCTGTGCCGGAACCATTACTGGAACCACTTCTGATACACTTTCCTTTGTTGAAGGTGGTAGTACAACAATCACATGGACCTTCAATGATGGTAATGGTAATGCCATTACAGCCAATCAGGTTTATAACTATGATGATACAACCAACCCTGTAACACCAACACTCGCTCCTGTAACTGTAGACTGTAACGGAACATTGACTGCACCTACAACTACTGATGCCTGTGC
>NZ_CANMJY010000012.1 GCF_947498345.1 uncultured Winogradskyella sp. | reverse complement strand
AAATAAATTATAGTATCTGTAAATTAAAGTGGTTAAGTATGGTGAAGGTGATTTGGAGTATTCACTTACTAAAGATAAAAAATAATTTTAAACGTAGGAAAAATCCTGTAATAAAAATACAATTTTTTGTTATTCAGAGGTTTGTATATGTTTTTTAAAACATATTATAGCAGCGTTTTTATTAAAAGTTTAACCTTGAGTGTAATGTTCTTCTAGTGCTTCCCAATATTCGTGTGCACGTCTTAAGTGTGGGATGGTTATGGTTCCACCAATAAGCGTTGCGATGCTTAAGGCTTCACTTATTTCAGCTTTCGTTATACCTTCATTATACGATGATTCTAAATGGTATTTTACACAATCATCGCATCGTAATACAGCTGAAGCTACCAAACCTAGCAACTCTTTTGTTTTTTTATCTAAAGCACCTTCAGTAAAAGCATTGGTGTCCAGATTAAAAATGCGTTTTACAATTTTGTTATTATCAGCTAAGATCTTATCGTTCATTTTAGAACGGTAGTCATTAAATTCTTCTACAATATCAGACATGTTTTCTTTTTCTATTTTGATTTTTTACTACAACTGCCGAGATATAAGTACTCACTTGGTATAGGATTAATATAGGTATAGCAACAATAACCTGACTCGCAATATCTGGTGGAGTTATTATTGCCGATAATATTAAAACAATAACTAAAGCATACTTTCTGTATTTCCTTAAAAATTGTGGTGTTACCAAACCTACCTTAGTTAAGAAGTATATAATAATAGGTAATTCAAAAACAAGGCCAGAGGCTATAGCAGAGGAACGTACTATGGCAATAACCGAACTGACATCAAACTCATTAGAGATGAGTTCACTAATTTGATAGTTAGCTAAAAAGTTAATAGATAATGGAGTAACTATATAGTAACCGAACAGAACTCCTGTAAAAAATAAAAGCGATGCAATGACCAGAAAGCCTCTTGAGTTTTTACGTTCACTGGGTTTTAAGCCTGGACTTATAAAACTCCATAATTGATATAAAACATATGGAAAGGCTACAATAAATCCGGCATAAATAGATGTCCAGATATGCGCAGAAAATTGTCCGGCAACCGTTCTGTTCTGGATAACAAATGGAAACTCATCAGCACAAAATGTGGTGTCTGTCATTCCTAAAAACTTAGAAACCTGACATAAACCGTTATAAGTAAGGAAATCCATCTTGGTTGGGCCAAAAATGATAACATCGAAAATAAATTTCTTACAGATAAAAGCTAAAGTAGCTGCAATAACAACTCCCAAAGTTGCTCTAATTAAATGCCATCTTAATTCTTCAAGATGATCTAAAAAAGACATGTCGTCAATATGCTTTGTCATTAGATAATGCCTTCTTTAATTAAATCGTGCAGATGAACAACACCAGCATATTTTCCTTGGTGTTCAACTAACAATTGCGAAATACCAAATTCTTCCATGACCTCTTTTGCATCAACAGCCATGGCATCTTCTTCAATACGTCTGGGATTGGTGCTCATAATGTCTTTGGCTCTTAGTTCTGTTATAGCATCACTTTTGCTAAGCATTCTCCTTAGGTCACCATCAGTAATAATACCAACAATCTCATCATTCTCAATCACAGCGGTAACACCGAGCATTTTTTCCGTAATCTCTACAATAACTTCTTTTAAACTCGCTTCTAAACCTACCCGAGGTTTTAAGTTTTGCGATGATAAATCGTTGACTCTTAAATAGAGCCGTTTTCCTAAGGCTCCACCTGGATGATATTTTGCAAAATCTTTACTGGAAAATCCTCTTAATTCAAGAAGGCTAACTGCCAATGCATCGCCCATTACCAATTGCGCTGTGGTACTTGTTGTTGGTGCTAAATTGTTAGGACAAGCTTCTTGCTCTACATAAGCATTAAGAATATAATCGACCTGTTGCCCTAAAAAGGAGTCCTTATTACCAGTTATGGCAATCATTTTGTTTTTTGCATTCTTAATAAGTGGAACTAAGACTTTAATTTCGGGTGTATTTCCGCTTTTAGAAATGCAAATCACCACATCGTCTTCCAAGATTAATCCCAGATCTCCATGTATGGCATCTGCTGCGTGCATAAAAACGGCAGGTGTTCCTGTAGAATTTAAAGTTGCTACTATTTTGTTTGCAATAATAGCGCTTTTACCAATTCCTGTTATGATAACTCTTCCTTTAGAATTGTATATTAATTCTACGGCATTAGCGAAATCTTCTGTAAGTAATTTCGATAAATTTGCAATGGCCTTACTTTCAGATTCTATAGTACTTTTGGCTATGTTTAAGATAGATGACACAGTGTTCAAAACTAATTATTTATAGTGTTTTTTAGATTTAAAGAAATTGTTATCTTTAAGGTTATGCAAAAGTACATGAATTTTTTCATTCAAAAATTCTCAAAGAACGAATGTATAAATATTGTGTACTCATAAGTAGTTAATTACATAAAGCTAAATTTTGCACATTTTTAGGTGCGTTTAGCTATTTACAGAAAAAATGTATATAAAATACGAATAGGGATTAATGAGTATTGCAGAAATAGACTTACACTCCGCACTAAAAAAGTACTTTGGTTTTTCGGGATTTAAGGGTCTTCAAGAAGAAGTTATAAAAAACGTAGTAGCAGGTAATAATACTTTTGTTATTATGCCTACTGGAGGTGGGAAATCACTGTGTTATCAGTTACCAGCGTTAATAAAAGACGGAACAGCTATTGTGGTCTCGCCACTTATTGCTTTGATGAAAAACCAAGTTGATGCTATTAGAGCAGTATCTGAGCACGAAGGAGTAGCACACGTTTTAAATTCATCTTTAAATAAAACAGAAGTTAAACGTGTTAAAGATGATATTGTAAATGGTGTTACAAAATTACTTTATGTAGCTCCAGAATCATTAACTAAAGAAGAGTATGTTGACTTTTTAAGAACTGTCAAAATTTCTTTTATGGCTGTTGACGAGGCACATTGTATTAGTGAATGGGGACACGATTTCAGACCTGAGTACAGAAACTTGAGACATATTATAAAGCGTATAGGGGACGATATTCCTATTGTTGGTCTTACAGCAACAGCAACCCCAAAAGTACAGGAAGATATTCTTAAAAACCTGGGGATGAGCGATGCTGTAAAGTTTAAGGCTTCGTTTAATCGTCCAAATTTATATTACGAAGTACGTCCAAAAACAAAAAATGTCGACGCAGACATTATTCGTTTTATTAAACAAAATGAAGGCAAATCTGGTATTGTATACTGCTTAAGTAGAAAACGGGTAGAAGAATTAGCACAAGTATTGCAAGTAAATGGTATTAAGGCTGTTCCATATCATGCCGGATTAGATGCCAAAACCAGAGTAAAGCATCAGGATATGTTCTTAATGGAAGATACTGATGTTGTTGTGGCTACTATTGCTTTTGGAATGGGAATAGATAAACCCGATGTACGTTTTGTAATACATCACGATATCCCAAAGAGTATAGAAAGTTATTATCAGGAAACAGGCAGAGCAGGTAGAGATGGAGGAGAAGGACATTGTCTGGCTTACTATGCTTATAAAGACATTGAGAAGCTTGAAAAATTTATGTCTGGTAAACCTGTAGCTGAACAAGAGATTGGTCATGCCCTTTTACAAGAGGTTGTTGCTTTTGCAGAGTCATCAATTTCCAGACGTAAATTTATATTGCATTATTTCGGTGAAGAATTTGATAATGCAACTGGTGAAGGCGGAGATATGGATGATAACGTACGTAACCCTAAAAAGCAGGTTGAAGCTAAAGATGATGTAAAAACGCTATTGCAAACGGTTCAGAATACCAATGAAAAGTATAAATCTAAAGATCTGGTACAGGTTATTATTGGTAAAGAGAACGCTTTAATCTCTTCTCACAAAACAGATACATTACCATTTTTTGGTGTTGGTAAGGACAAAGAAGCCAGACATTGGATGGCTTTGATCAGGCAGGTTATTGTAGCTGGTTATTTAAAAAAGGATATTGAAACCTATGGTGTTTTGCGCTTAAGTGGTGCTGGAAAAGCATTTATACAAAACCCTAAGTCCTTTATGATGGCAGAAGACCATGTGTTTGATAACGCCACAAATGATGGTATTATCACAAACTCTAAAGGAGGTGGAGCGGTAGCAGACGAAAAGCTAATGACCATGTTAAAAGATTTACGCAAGCGTAATGCAAAACGTTTGGGAGTTCCTCCTTTTGTGATTTTCCAAGATCCTTCTTTAGAGGATATGGCTTTAAAATATCCGATTACCATAGAAGAATTATCTAATGTACACGGTGTTGGTGAAAGTAAGGCCAAAAAATATGGTAAAGATTTTATCGCACTAATTGAAAATTATGTAGAGGAAAATGATATTATGCGACCAGAAGATCTGGTCGTTAAATCTACAGGATCTAACTCTGCATTGAAGCTATATATCATTCAAAATGTAGATAGAAAACTACGTCTCGATGATATTGCATCTTCTAAGGGTATGGAAATGCCAGACTTTATTAAAGAAATGGAGGCCATTGTTTATTCTGGAACCAAATTGAATATTAACTATTGGATTGATGAAATTTTAGACGAGGATCAACAAGAAGAAATCCACGACTATTTTATGGAATCCGAAAGTGATAAAATCTCAGATGCAGTAGAAGAATTTGATGGAGATTATGAAGATGAAGAATTACGCCTTTATCGTATAAAGTTTATGAGCGAGGTGGCTAATTAGCTTTCAGTTCAGCTTACAGATTATAATAATAAGAATTTAGATTTCTTAATATATTATTCCTCTTCATCAAAAGCTTCATACTTACCAAACTTAATCTCATGATTTTTAACGCTCAATAGGATATGTGTTAGCTTATTGTCTTGCAATTTTTTAATGTCAAATTCTTCAATCTGGAAATCTATTTTAGTGATATGTCTTCCTTTAATATCAGTGAAATCAGACTCAAACTCCATTGAGTCCGAATCTAATCGCAATTCAAAATTATCGCCTAGGAATAAAAGTTTTGCTCCGTTTTTAACTTTAACTTTTATTGCACCAACAATTACGGTCTGGAAAAAATGATAACCTCCAAGCTCATTTAAACCAGCATATAGCACATTGTTTTCTGAGACTCCATAAGGTTTATTATCAATAGCTTCTATTATCGTTTCGATAGTATCATTAATTTGCGTTATAGCTTCTGTTTTTTTTTGAGCGTTTAAAAAATGAGAATCCCATAGAATTTTAATTTCAGCAAAGCTAAACTTATTAAAGTAATTCTCAAATCGCTGATCTAAATTCGTAAATCGTAAATCATTGCCTATCTTTGCAGCCTTAAATAAAAGAAAACACAATGCAAAACGGTTTATACGCAAAATTTAACACCTCTAAAGGTGAGATAATAGTGAATTTAGAGTTTGAAAAAACTCCAGGAACAGTAGGTAATTTTGTGGCATTAGCAGAAGGTAATTTAGAAAATTCAGCTAAACCACAGGGTACTCCTTATTATGATGGATTAAAATTCCATAGAGTTATTCCAGATTTTATGATTCAGGGAGGTTGTCCTCTAGGTACAGGAACAGGAAATCCAGGGTATAAGTTTGATGATGAAATTCATCCAGATTTAAAGCATGATGCACCAGGGAAACTATCTATGGCAAATGCTGGTCCTGGTACTAACGGAAGTCAGTTTTTTATCACGCATATAGAAACACCATGGTTAGATGGTAAACATACGGTTTTTGGTAATGTGATTGAAGGTCAAGATGTTGTAGATACTGTGGCGCAAGGAGATACAATACAAAGTTTGGAGATTGTAAGAGTAGGTGATTTAGCCGAAAAATTTAATGCGATAGAAGCTTTTAGAACTTTTGAAGGTGCGCGCGAAAAGCGTATTGTAGCAGAACGCGAAGCAGCAAAAGCTGAGTTAGATAAGTTAGCTGCAGGTTTTGATGAAACTGAATCTGGACTGCGTTATAAAGTGATTCAAAAAGGTGATGGTAAAAAAGCAGAGAAGGGAAACATGGTGTCAGTGCACTATAAAGGACAATTAGCAGACGGAACTGTTTTTGATTCGTCTTACAAGCGAAATTCCCCATTAGATTTTCAAGTAGGCGTAGGACAAGTTATTCCTGGTTGGGATGAAGGTATTTGTTTACTAAATGTAGGCGATAAAGCACGCTTAGTTATACCAAGTGATTTAGCCTATGGCTCTGCAGGTGCAGGAGGTGTAATTCCACCAAATGCTACTTTAGTTTTTGATGTAGAATTAATGGGAGTAAATTAAGCAAGATTCCTTTTTACGTAACAAAATTGAAATAGAATCGTCTCACTTTATAAAAGTGAGACTTTTTTTGCTCATAGCATAACCAATCAATCCAATCAAAATGAAATTAAAAGCGTCAACCTTAATCCTTTTTGTAGCAACACTCTTATTTAATTGCTCAAAATCTGTTAAATATTCTGATACATTTAAAAAGGAAACTTCTGGGAAATACAGTTATAATGCTAACGAAATTATAGAGGTGTCTTACGAAAACAATGACATTTTTGTTCACTGGCGAGGGGGCAAACTAAAAACTATTTCATTAAGTAAAAACGAGTTTTATGTTGCTGATATGAATAAGAAATTACGCTTTGCTAAACATCCGGAGAACAAAGCACAGTATTTGTCTGTAATTTCAGAAGATAATGGTAAAACTACTTACGATTACCGTAAAATTCCAGATAATTATATGACACCTAGTATGCAGCTAAAAGCAGGAAATTACGAAGCTGCATTAAAAGGTTTTTTAGAAATTAAAGCGCAAGATTCATTGAGTCCATTTATAAATGAACGGGATTTTAATAGACTAGGCTACGATTACATTGGTAAGGGTAAGTACAAAGATGCTATTGCAGTTTTTATAATGAATACAAAATTACATCCTACGAGTGATAATGTATATGATAGCTTAGCTGAGGCTTATTTAATATCTGGTGATAGCTTGCAAGCTTATCATAATTATAAAAAAGCATTACAGTATGATAATGGTAACCGACACGCAAAACGCTTTTTAAACGTATATAAACCAAAGGTTGAAGTTGACAGTATTCAGAATAATTAGCCTAAGAAGTTTTGTTGTTTACGCAACAAAAGCTTCATAAAAATTATTGAAACAATACATATCTAGGTGGGACAAGTCCATTTAATCGCATGTAGACTAACATTTGCCCTCTATGGTGCGTAATATGATCAGTAAGCAATAATAGAATTTGCCGCTTAGATCTTATTAATCCAAAATAATCGAGTTTATCATTAAGCTGATTTACATCAAATTTTGAAATTAAAGCTATGGCTTCATCAAATGTTGTGTTAAGTAATGCAATCATCTCTTCTTTTGATTTATCGCCAACTTTGAATATGGTATCGGTACTCCAACCCCTTGACTCTCGTCCACCTAGTAATGATTGACTATGCCAATCCATAGCATAACCTATATGCAATAGATTTTGTGCAAAAGTTAAAGAGTCTGAGGAGGCTTTATAACTATATTTATTCTCAGGCATTGTTTCTGCAACGAGAATTAAATACCTACGTGAGTTTTCTAAGCGTTCCAAATAGTCTTTTATAAAATCATTCTGCTGTGCAAGTAAAGGAGAAGATATAGTACCCAATAATGCAAGGGTTGTAAGTATGATTATCTTTTTCATAGTGTTTAGATATTTAAGCTGTTTATTGATTTCTTTTTGTTCTGTAAATTGACATAATTGCTCCATTATTTTTTAAAGATAATAATTGTTTAATACTTGCTAAATGAGAAAACAAAACAATCGGAACAATTACAGCAGGAAGCCATACATACGGAAAAAAGGTTGCACCTATGTTTGGTTGATTAAATGCTAACCTTTGTAACGGAGTTTGAGCACTCAATACGGCTATGGTTAAAATATTTATTAGTAACCCTAAGCAAATAAAGTTCCAGATGAGTAACCCTTTTTTTCCTACCCAATGTCTTACAAATACGGCATAATGCATAATTGGTGCGGAAAGCCCTGAAATAATATCGTAGTTATATCCTTTAAAAGTCATTAAGTCAGGTATGTAACCTTCTAAAAATATATAGTACAGAATAATTTCTACTGGAATTCTTACTGCATGAAGCAAGGTCAACCATTTTAAGCTTTGTTCATCAATAAATTTACGACCTCTATGTGTTAATGAATAAATAAGAACTAATACTATTCCTGGACCTAAAAGAAAAATAAATCTTGGAGGTGTTGTATTTTTCACTTGATAAAATCCAATAAGTCCTAAAAGCCCGACAAGAATCATCCATGTAAGGATTGTAAAAAGAACATTCTTACTTTTTGAGGATTGATAAAAAAACCATAATGTAGCTATGGTGGTAAGTATAAAACCTATTGATACAGGATTAGATGTTTCTGCCATTTGAAGTTTTTATTGCAAATTTCAAACAATAGACATTAAACTTACTTGACAAAAGGCAAAAAAACTAAAGACTACAAATTTTTTCGTAATCTGCTTAGTGTGCTATCAGTCACTCCTAAATAAGAAGCTATAAATTTTAACGGGGAATATTTTAAGATTTGTGGTTTGTTGACTAATAGGTTTTGATAGCGCTCTTTGGCTGTACGGTTTATCATTCCATAATTTCTTTTTTGTGAAGCCATAAATTCCTTTACTAAAATCGCACGACCAAAGTCCCGAAAAGCAGGTTTATTATGAAAAAGCGTATTGAGTTCTTTATATGAAATTCTAAAGCCAGTACATGGCGTAATGGCTTGAATATTAGCCTCAGAATGTACTCTATTAAAAAAAGAAGTAATTTCAAAGACCATATTATCTTCAGTAAAAAAGTCTATAGTGATTTCTTCGCCTTTCAAATTGTATAAAAAAGTTCTCATCAAGCCGCTTTTTAGATACAGATAGTCATCACTTATCTGATTTTCTTTGAGTAAGAATTCTTTTTCCCTAAGCTTAAATGGATGAAAAGATGCAGCAATTTCTTCAGCGTCACTTTTTGATATTTCGACGACTTTTAAAATAAAATGTATTAATGATTCTTTATTTGTATACATTCGTCAAATTACAACCAAAGTTTTAGAGATATATCGCATTGCGGTTAACAAGTTAGTAAAAGATGACTAACCAGAGGAAAATTGAATTAAATTTATAGTGATTAATACTTACATGTTAAATATATACTATACCATTTGTTTACTTGATATATGAAAAAAGTGTACTTATAAATCAATTTTTTCTTAGGTAAGTACTAACCTCAATAGCTACGTCTTCCCATGTTTTACTCACTCCATCCGGACCCTTATGTAGATCAAAGCAAACTTTATTAAGGGCTGCCAATGCATCGAGAGCATTCCAATCCTTAAGATTCATAACTCCTGTCATTTTAACACGCCTTTCATCAGTAATGCTAACTTCTAAGGGTAAGTCGTTGGTAACACCGTTCATAGTTATAGAGGCAGAATACTTGTTGTTGGCATATGTTATTTTACCATTTATTAGGTCTGTGTTTAGCATTACTCCAAAGAAAGAGGCTTTTATTTTAGCATCTCTGGTTTCATCTTTGGTAAACAAGCTCTTTATCGGAATAGAAAACTCTAAATTATTTAAAGCCTCTTGTGGGGTCGCTCCTGTTTTATTATCAAAAGACAAAGTAGTAAACTCACCACCAACGGCCTTTTTTTCAGTTGTTTTATAAGCAGTCCATTTTACAGAGGTAGCTTCTGGTTTTACAACATATTTTATTGTAGCTTCTGTTTTATTCTCTGTAGTTGTATTTGTATCTTTTTTGTCATTTTTACAAGACGTTAAGGTTGTAGTACAGACAATAAATAATAGAAAGATGATCTTTTTCATTTTATAGTTAATTTTTAGTAAAGTTAAGGATATCACTGCGCTTCTGCAAGTACCAATTTAAAACTTCTTTAACCATAATTTTGGGTCATAGATACCACGTTTTAAATTTTCAGTAAGCAATATAGCTTTGTCTATACGCATCTGTGAAGATTTGTATCTAGATATAGTATATATAATACTGCGTTGACGCCCTGGTGTTAATTCTTCAAAAATAGTATAAGCTTTATAATCGCTTAATAACACAGCTTCAAGTTCTTCAGACATTTCTACACCATATTTAGAAGTGTCTTCAAACACCTGAATTGTAAAATAATCATTAATATAAACTTCGAGTTCTTTCTGTTTGGCTTTACTAAAATAGATACGAAACAAGCCTGTTTTTTCACGTTTTAGAGCCGCATAAAATTCTATCTGATTATCAGGTGTCGATGCTATAACTTTAATACGCTTGTGTTTGCGCTCAATGAATTCTGTAATGTGTTCTTGTGGTAAAATCACACTTTGTTTATCCGCCAAGGTAACTTCAAAAGGTTCAGTTTTTAACATATTACTTACGGTTAAATCGTTTACATGACAAATATCATGTTTTTTGATCACATGTAGATTTAATTTTGAATATAGAAGTTAATGCATATGTGTCAATCTTTAGTCAATAAATACAATGTTGCAGGTCCAAGGTATACCAGTTATCCTACAGTTCCTTATTGGGATATTAATACATTTTCGTTGCAACAATGGAAAATGTCCTTGAAAAAATCATTCCAGGCTACTAATAGTACTGAAGGATTGAGTTTGTATTTGCATTTACCGTTTTGCGAAAGTTTATGCACGTTTTGTGGTTGTCATAAACGTATTACAAAACGACACGAAGTAGAATCCCCTTATATTAAGGCACTTTTAAAAGAGTGGAGTTTGTACAGAGAACTTTTGGATGGGAAACCAAAAATTAAAGAGCTGCACCTTGGTGGAGGTACTCCTACATTTTTCTCATCACAAAATTTAGAGTTCCTGATTTCTGAATTGCTAAAGGTTTCTGATCTAGCAGATAGTTATGAGTTTAGTTTTGAAGGTCATCCAAACAATACAACAGAATCACACCTTAGAGCCTTATACAATTTAGGGTTTAGACGTGTAAGTTTTGGAGTTCAGGATTATAACTTAAAAGTTCAGAAGGCCATTCATCGTGTTCAACCTTTTGAAAACGTAAAACGTGTTACAGAATTAGCAAGGCAAATAGGATATACTTCTGTTGGCCATGATATTATTTTTGGATTACCATTTCAGACTGAAGCAGATGTTATGGAAACCATAACAAAGACTGAAACCCTGATGCCAGATCGCATCGCTTTTTATAGTTATGCACATGTACCTTGGATAAAAGGGAATGGTCAACGTGGTTTTAAAGATGAAGATTTACCAAGTGGCACATCTAAGCGTCAACAGTATGAAACAGGAAAGTTCTTATTAGAACAAGTTGGTTACCAAGAGATAGGAATGGATCATTTTGCGCTAAAAAGAGATTCGCTTTACAATGCAATGAAAACTCAAACTCTGCATCGTAATTTTATGGGATATACGGCATCTAAAACTCAGGCCATGATTGGCTTAGGCGTATCCTCAATTAGCGATAGCTGGTATGGGTTTGCTCAAAATGTAAAATCTATAGAAGAATACTATCATTTAGTTGATAATAGTATTATACCTGTTTACAGAGGACATATTTTAAATGCTGAAGACCTTATCATTAGAAAGCATATTCTCAATTTAATGTGTCATTTTAAGACCTCTTGGTTAGATGCTGAAATGCTATTTAAGGAATTACCTGATGTTCTTGTAAAACTTAAAGAATTTGAACAAGACGACTTAATTGAGTTTGAAGAAAAGCAAATGACCGTAACAGAAAAAGGAAAACCTTTTATTAGAAATATTTGTATGGCTTTTGATTTGTTACTACAGCGTAAAAAGCCAGATACTCAGTTATTTTCTATGACTATTTAAAACCTAAGATTATGAAAAAAATTATTGTCCCTATAGACTTTTCAGAGCATTCTGAATATGCTTTGGAAGCAGCAGCAAGTATTGCTAAAAAACACAATTCTAAATTGATTGTTTTACACATGTTAGAATTATCTAATGCTATTATTTCGGCAGGCAATGACTCACTAAATGAAGAAGCAGTCTTTTATTTAAAGCTGGCTGAGAAAAAATTTGAAGCGTTTTTAGATAAGCCTTATTTAGAAGGTGTTGAGATAACTCCAATAATAAAACATTTTAAAGTATGGAGTGAAGTCAATGATGTAGTTAATGAGCACGATGCTAATCTTATCGTTATGGGTTCACATGGAACCAGTGGAATTAAGGAAGTTTTGATAGGCTCTAATACCGAAAAGGTAGTGAGACATTCTGATATACCTGTTTTAGTCATAAAGCACAATCCTATTTTAATAGAATTTGAAAACGGTGTATTTGCAAGCGACTTTTCTGATGATGCTGTTGCACCATATCTCAAAGCAAAACTAACATTTAATAAACTTGGTGTAAAAATGCATTTGGTTTATGTAAACTCACCAGATGGTAATTTTAAAAGCTCTACAGAAATAGATAAAAAAGTTTCTGATTTTTTAAAGAAAGCAGATGGCGATTTAGAAAATTTAAGAAAAGTCAGTATTGTCTCAGACTATTCTGTAGAAAAAGGCATCTTAAACTATGCTAATGCTATTGGAGCAGACGTTATAGCTGTAGCTACACATGGCAGAAAAGGCTTGGCACATTTTTTAGAAGGCAGTATCTCTGAGGATATAGCAAATCATTCTACATTGCCAGTTATGACCTTTAAAATATAATTCTTGATATTTAGTTGGTTAGTGATTTTTAATATCAAGTAAAACACCAGAGATAGAATTCTTTGGTGTTTTTTTCTGGTTATAATTTTAATTCAAAAAATAAAATTGTGCAATATTAATGAACTAAAGATCAATTTTTTCTGCAATAAGTTGACAAGCTTTTAAGGTGTCTTCTATATCATTGATGCTTGTTCTTGGGTTGATTAGACACATTCTTAAAACAACTTGATTTTGCAAAATAATAAATTTTCCACATCTTCAGCTAAATCTATGGAGTAGGTAATTGCTTTTTTAAAAGCAGATAACCCAAAGGTTTTTATTGACATATAGAGCTTCAAAGCTCTAAAGCGGCGTGTAAGTTGAATACCGTGGTCGTAAAAATTGATTTCAGAAGTATTACCTTCAATATCTCTTAAGTACTCTGGCTTTTCTGTAAAAGTTTGATGTAACCACTTATGATTTCTAACCAATAAGCAACCCATTTCGTATGGTTGAAATAACCATTTATGAGGATCTATAGTTAAAGAATCTGCTTTTTCAATACCTTTTAAAAGCTGACTCCCTTTTTTAGATAATATCGCAGCAGCACCATAGGCACCATCAATATGAAACCAAAGTTTCTCAGCTCTACATATTTTTGCAATATCATTTAAGGCGTCTATACTTCCCGTATTGGTTGTTCCGGCAGTAGCAATAATACAAAAAGGATGAAACCCTTCTAACCTGTCTTTTGCAATGGCATTTTTTAATTTATTTATAGCTATTTTATATGCTATATCCGTTGGTATAATCCTAACTTGTTCTTTTTTAAAACCAAGAACTCTTATAGCTTTAATATTAGAGGAGTGTGCTTGGTCAGAAAGATATATTATGGCTTTTGAAAAATCATCACCACATACTTGTCTTCTTGCAGTTGCTAAAGCAGTTAAGTTAGCCATAGAACCACCACTTGTAAAGATGCCTCCCCCTTTTATAGGAGGGAACTTAAATAGCTTTAATAACCAATTCATGGTAACAATTTCTAACTCAGCAGCGGCAGGTGAAGCTGTCCAACCACCAGAAAAGATATTAAATCCTGTTGCAAGAGTATCGGCCATAACACTTACATAATTACTTGGGCCAGGTACAAAAGAATATGATTTAGGATGTGTTACGATATTACTATTAGGTAGCACTTTGTTGGTCACAAAATCTAATACATCTTTATAGTTTGCTGCTTTTTTAGGTGCCTCAATTTTAAAAAGATCATCCATTTCTTCTCTTGAAGCATATGCTACAGGATGCTTAGTGTTTTCAGTATTAAAATGTTCTACAATGGTATCTATTACTTGATATCCATACTGCTTCATTTCTTCTTTAGAGAGCTGTAGTTTATAAGTTTTATTCATTTTAGATACTTTAATGACAGTCAATAGCACTAGAAGCCATTTCAATAACCGGAGCAGGTGAGAGGTAAGGAATTCCTAACCCTAGACCACGAAGAATAAATAAAATTCCAATTATCACTACAAAAACAGGGATTGCTTTTTGAATACGTTGTTTTATGGTTTGATTAAGAAACTTACCTAAATATATTGCTGAAGTCATTAATGGTATTGTTCCCAGACCAAATAATACCATATAAAAACTTCCTTCTAGTAAGCTTCCTGTTGCTATGGCTCCAAAAACAGCCATATATACCAAACCACAAGGTAGAAATCCATTTAAAAAGCCAATGGTTAAAAAGGTGTCTACTGTTTTCTTTTTTAAAGCCTGTCCTAAGTTAGACTTTACTTTTGATATGACTTTATTTAAAGGTTGAGACAAATTATACCTACCCAGAGTTTTGTATGGTATGAGCACTAATACGATCATAAGAACACCAATGGCTATAGATAACTGCTGTTGTATACCAAAAATATAGAGGCTTTTACCAACCAAACCAAACACTAAACCTATTAAGCTATAAGCAAATAATCGACCGAAGTGATAAACAGAAATTTGACTTATTTTCTTAAAAGAGTTAGAGCGATCTACAGGTAGCATAAAAGCTATAGGACCACACATACCAACACAGTGTAAACTTCCTAATAAGCCTAATATGAATGCAGAGATCAACATTTTTTAATACACGATTTCTTCTTTAAAAAGGTATGCGTTTTTGTTGTATGTCCAATCAATTTTAAGGTTCCAGCGACCATCTAGTAAACGTTTGTCAGGTATGAGCAAATTGTGATTAGATAATGAAATTGGTATTTCAAAATCTAGATGTTTATTAGATGGCCTGTAAAGGAACACTATGCCTTCAATGTTTTTTATATTTAAATTTTCAGGAAATTTAATTACTATACCTTCATGAGTTTTCTGCCAGGAAATATCAACTCTAAGGGCTTTTGAATTTTCTTCTTTATCAATATCTTTTTGAAATTTTAGTTCCTGCTGATAATAGTCTTCAACAACCAAATCATGGTTGTATTTTTTATCTGTACTCATGCTAATAACAAAATACATTATAAATGCTATAAAGCATGTAAATGCTATTACTATGGCCGTTCCCCAACTTATTTTCATAATTCAACTTCCTTTAGTTAAACATATTATTTTAATTATAGCTTCGAGGCCCAAGAAAGCTAACTGTTGTAGTTTCAATCAACTCTTCCTCACTATAAACATCTATTCTCAATTTGTTTTTATCACCAGAAAGATCACTTTGTTTTAATTCTATAAACATAGTGCCTTCAGCTATATCTTGGGCTTCTATTTTAAACGTGTCTGATGTTGATACCAATTTAATTTTCCCATCAAGACCTCTTAGCCTAAAACTAATGTTATCTATATGCTCTGTGGTTTTATTTACGAGTTTGTAGGTAAAAACATTGCTTATAATGTCATTGTCTTTATGTTCATATAGTTGACCAGGTAACCTTAATACTACGGCTTCTACATCGTTTCTTAAAGCGAGCATTCCTCCCAGAATACCAATTAAAATGACTAGGACTGCTATATATCCTTTCATACGAGCTGTAAGCTTAAAAGGTGCTTTTTTCTCTATATTATCTTCACTCGCGTATCTGATTAATCCTTTGGGAAGATTAATCTTTTCCATGATAGTGTCGCATTCATCGATACATGCTGTACAGTTTACACATTCTAATTGTGTACCGTTTCTTATATCTATCCCAGTTGGGCAGACATGTACACACTGAAAACAATCTATACAATCTCCATGACCAAGAGCCGTTCTGTCTTCATTTTTTCTAAACTTTTTTCTACCACTTTCTCCTTCACCACGCTTGTGGTCGTAAGCAACTACGATAGATTTATTGTCTAATAGTACACCTTGTAATCGTCCATAAGGACATGCGATAATACAAACTTGTTCTCTAAACCATGCAAAGACAAAATAGAAGACTCCAGTAAAAATGAGTAGAGGAATCAATGTGCCCATATGCTCAAATGGACCGTCTGTTATATATTTTAAAAGTTTATCACTACCAATTAAATAAGCTAAGAAGACATTAGCGATTAAAAAAGAAACGATTAAAAAAATGAACCATTTAAATAGCCGCTTCCTAATCTTTTCTGCATCCCATTTTTGTCTGGTCAGACGCATTTGTTTGTTTCGATCTCCATCAATCCAATACTCAATACGTCTAAATACCATTTCCATAAAAATGGTTTGCGGACAAATCCAACCGCAAAAAATACGACCAAAGCCAACGGTAAATAGTGTAATAAATACGACACCAATTATCATTGAAATAACAAATAGATGAAAATCTTGAGGCCAAAACGGAAATCCAAAAATATTAAAACGACGCTCAGTAACGTTAAACAGTAAAAACTGATTACCGTTAATCTTCATAAAAGGTGCAGCAAATAGGAAAGCCAGTAAAAAATAGCTTACTATTTTTCGCTTTTCATAGAAATAACCTGAAGGCTTTTTAGGAAATATCCAATTACGTTTACCCTCTTCGTTGATGGTACCAATCGAATCTCTAAAAACTTCATTTTCTGGTGTTTCCATTTTAAGGCTACTTATCTGTTAATTATTTGAAGCCACTGAATTTAAATCTTCAACTTCTGTATCATCTTCAGTTGTAGTTTCTGTTTCTGATTCGTCTTTATTTGTTTCGACTGATTCATCAACCCAGATGTCACCTTCTGCTGCTTTTGGTTCGGCAGGTGTTGTACCTTGGAATTGAAGAACATAACTTGCAACCTGAGCCATTTCAAGAGGTTTTAATTCAGATTTCCAGGACACCATTCCTTTACCATCACGACCACCTTCAGAGATGGTTTTAAATACATTTTTAATACCACCACCCAAGATCCAGTATTCGTCGGTAAGGTTTGGTCCAATGCCTCCTCCACCATCAGCTTTATGACAAGCCACACAGTTAACTTCAAATATTTTCTTACCAGCATTTAAATCACCAGCTTCGGTTAATACCTCAACAGTATTAATATCGACTAAATTCTTTGCTGTTTTTTTGTATTCTTCAATGGCTCTGTTAGCCTCTGCATATTCAATTTCATATTCTGCGAACTGATCATCTGCGTTAAATACGTGATAGCGAATCATATAAATTACACCAAAGATAATAGTGAGGTAGAAGCTGTAAACCCACCATGGCGGTAAGTTATTATCTAACTCTTTTATACCATCGTAGTTATGGTCTAAAATAATTTCTCCTTCTTCTTCAATAGGTTTAGATCCTAAAAGCTTGGTGTAAATATCTTTAATCCAAAGGCCTAATTTAGAAGGGCTATTTTTTTTGGCATCTATACGAGCTCTACCTTCTTCATCTAAACTCTGATATAAGATATTATCCATAGAACTTATAATAGCCTCAATAGCAATAAGTATAAGTAATACTAATAATAAGAATAATAAGACTATTGGCTGTTCCATAAATGCAGGTTGCTCACCAGAATCTATAAAGTATTCCACGAGTGCAGCAATGGCAAAAAATACCAGAGGAACTCTTATGTATGATGGGATTAAGTGTCTCATAATGTAGTATCGTTTTGATTATCTAATGGTAAATTACTAACGGTTGTTATATATTCTTTTTTTGCTGTAAATACCCAATAAAATAGTATTACAAAGAAGATAAAGAATATAAGGAGCGATATCATAGGATAGATTTCTATACCTGTAATACTTTCCATGTGATTTTTTACAAATTTTAGCATGACGTTCTTAGTTTTGAGCAGTTTCGTTAGTTATATCCTTTACTTTTATATCGGTTCCTAAGCGCTGTAAGTAAGCAATCAACGCTACAATTTCCCGATTTCTCATCTCTACGAAATCTTCGCCAGCTACTTGTTTATCGGCTTCATAGGTTTTAACAAAGTCTGGATCAGTATAAAGGTTCTTTTCAATCTGCGTGCCTTGCTCTAACATTGAGGCTTGAGCATTGGCTATATCCTCTTGGGTATATGGTACACCTAAACTTACCATGGTTTCCATTTTCTTTTCGGTCATGGACTTGTCTAACTCATTTCTTACCAACCATTGATAAGCTGGCATAATAGAACCACTGGATGTGCTTTGTGGATCGTACATATGATTTAAGTGCCAGTTGTCGGAATATTTACCACCAACCCTGTGCAAGTCAGGTCCTGTACGTTTACTTCCCCAAAGGAATGGATGGTCGTAAACAAATTCTCCCGCCTTAGAGTATTCTCCATAACGTTCTACTTCACTTCTAAATGGACGAATCATCTGAGAGTGGCAACCAACACAACCTTCTCTAATATAAATATCTCTACCTTCTAGTTCTAGAGGTGTGTAAGGTTGTACACTACTAATAGTCGGTATATTAGATTTTACAACTATTGTTGGTATAATTTGTACAATACCACCAATTAAAATCGCCACTGTAGCATATATGGTTAGCATTACGGGTTTACGCTCTAACCAAGTATGCCAACCTTCTCCTGCCACACGTCTTTTAGAAACACGTTGTAAAGCTGGCGCTTCAGCCAATTCATCTGTTACTTTATGTTTAGATAGCACAACAGTCATTATAACATTATAGACTAAGATTAACATACCAGTGATATATAATGTTCCGCCAATGGCTCGCATCCAGTACATTGGCATTATTTCGGTCACAGTTTCTAAGAAATTACCGTATACCAGAGTACCATCTGGATTAAATTGTTTCCACATACTAGCTTGTGCAAAACCAGCTACATACATCGGTAACGCATATAGTATTATACCCAAAGTGCCTATCCAGAAATGTACGTTGGCCAATCCTGTAGAATGTAACTTTGTTTTAAAGAGTCTGGGGATTAACCAGTAAATCATACCAAAGGCTAAGAAACCATTCCATGCCAATGCACCTACGTGTACGTGTGCAATAATCCAGTCGGTAAAATGTGCAATAGCATTTACGTTTTTAAGCGAAAGCATTGGTCCTTCAAATGTTGCCATACCATAGCCAGTAATTGCAACAACCATAAATTTGAGCACTGGATCTGTACGTACTTTATCCCACGCTCCTCTTAACGTTAGTAACCCATTAATCATACCTCCCCAGGATGGAGCAATTAACATTACAGAAAAGGCAACACCTAAATGCTGCGCCCATTCTGGTAAAGCGGTATATAATAAATGGTGAGGTCCTGCCCAGATATATATAAATATTAATGACCAAAAGTGAACAATGGATAATCGATAAGAATATACAGGTCTATTTGCTGCTTTTGGTACAAAGTAATACATCAATCCTAGGAAAGGAGTTGTTAGAAAAAATGCAACAGCATTATGTCCATACCACCATTGTACCAGAGCATCTTGTACACCAGCATAAACAGAGTAACTCTTTAAGCCACTGACAGGTAATTCTAAACTATTAAAAATATGAAGTACTGCAACAGTAACAAAAGTGGCTAGGTAAAACCAAATAGCCACATATAGGTGTCGTTGACGACGTTTAAGAATTGTGGCAATCATATTAACACCAAAGGCAACCCAAACAAGTGCAATAGCGATATCAAAAGGCCATTCTAGCTCTGCATATTCTTTAGAAGTGGTATAACCTAAAGGTAAAGTAATTGCAGCACCAACAATAATGAGTTGCCATGCCCAAAAGTTAAAATTACTTAAGAAATCACTAAACATTCTGGCTTTTAACAAGCGTTGAAGTGAGTAGTAGACTCCTGCGAAAATGGCATTACCTACAAAGGCAAAAATAACAGCATTAGTGTGTAACGGTCTTAAACGACCAAAGCTTAGCCATGATATACCATCTGTCATGTTTGGGAATAAAAACATAAAAGCAAGAATGAGGCCTACCAGCATACCAACAACGCCCCAAAGTATGGTTGCGTAGAGGAATTTTTTAACGATTTTATTATCGTAATAGAATTGTTGCATTTCCATATTAAAAAAATTAGTCAGTTTTTGTATCTGTTGATTTCTTAGTTTTTGATTTTACAAGCTCATCTTCAAATAGCATGCGTACTGAAGGAGTATAGTTATCATCATACTGACCAGACTTTACTGCCGCTATAAAAATGAAAAAGAATGCTACGCCAACAATGACGCTAACAGTTAATAAAATATATATAACACTCATACCTATTTGAAGTTATGATTCAAAATTAGTGCTGAACTTGTTGTTAAAACATGACATTTATCATGTTGAATTATTTATTTTAATTTTCGACCTAAAATATTAGTACACACAGTTGTAAATACTACAATGCTAATAGAACTTAAAGGCATTAAAATAGCTGCGATTACTGGTGCTAATTGACCTGTGACTGCAAAATATAAGCCGATGATATTATATATAAATGAGAGCATAAAACTCCATTTAATGATTTTTATACCAGCTTTAGAAGCCTTAATGTATTGATAGAGTTCTTTAAATTTTAAAGCATCTAAAATGGCATCGCAAGCAGGTGAGAAAACATTAACATCTTCAGAAATAGCAATACCAACTTCACTTTGTGCTAATGCTCCAGCATCGTTTAAACCATCACCGATCATAAGTACTTTTGCACCTTCGGATTGATGGTATTTGATAAACTCTAATTTATCTTCGGGTTTTTGGTTAAAAATTAATTTGGTTTTAGCAGGAAGTAGTTTCCTTAAATTTTCGAGCTCACCTTCATTATCACCTGAAAGTATCACTAAATCAAATTGCTTTTTGAGTTGGTTAAATAATTTTGAGACCCCTTTTCTGTAACTATTATAAAATGTATATCTTCCTTTGTAAACTTCATTACTACTAATATGTACAGTAGTATTCAAAATCGAAGTTTCTTCAGGTTTGCCAACAAAACTTGCCGAACCAATTTTGAGATTTATATTATTGTGTTTGGCTTCAATTCCTTTTCCAATATGTTCCTTAAAACCATCTAATGTAACAATATTGTTTTCTTCTAGTATATTATATAGCGTTCTACTTAAAGGGTGATTTGATCCACGAAGCGAATTTTTAAGGACTAAATTTTCAGACTCGGATAATGATTGACCATCATATTCAGCATTACTACTTTTATTTGAAGTTATAGTGCCTGTTTTATCAAAAATAATGGTGTTGATTTGTGCTAATTGTTCTATAACACTGGCATTTTTTAAATAGAATTTTAGTTTTCCAAAGATTCGTAATAAGTTGCCAAATGTAAATGGTGCAGATAAGGCAATAGCACAAGGGCATGCAATAATTAATACTGCTGTAAATACATTCATGGCTTTACTAGAATCTGTAAACAGCCAAAAGGATGTAGCAATTATGGCTATAGTTAAAATGGTAATTGTAAAGTGTTTGCTAATATTATTTGTAATGTTTATAAAGCCATCTTCTTTGTCTTTGTTGAAAACGTCATTACTCCACAGTTGTGTGAGGTAGCTTTGCTCAACAGATTTAAGTGCTTCAAGTTCAATAATACCAGCAGTTTGTTTGCCACCAGCAAAGAGTTTGTCTCCAGATTGTTTTGAAACGGTTTGGGACTCACCTGTTACAAAGCTGTAATCTATTTTGGCTTTACCGTTTATTAAGATACCATCAACAGGAATTAATTCCTCATTTCTAATCAGTAAACGATCACCCTTTTTAATGTCATAGACCTGAATGGAATTTTCATTGCCATCTTTTTCAACTTTAGTTATGGCTATAGGAAAGTAGGATTTATAATCGCGCTCAAAGGATAAAAAGTCATAGGTTTTTTTCTGAAAGAACTTTCCAACTAGAAGAAAGAATACCAAACCAGCAAGGCTATCAAAAAAACCTGAACCTAAGTCGAACATGATTTCTATTGTACTTCGAATAAATAATACTGATACACCCAATGCAATAGGCACATCAATATTGAGGAGTTTTGCTTTTAAACCTTTAAATGCCGAAATAAAATAATCTTGAGCCGAATAGAAAACTATAGGAACAGATAGTGCAAACATTAACCAACGAAACATGGGTTTGTATTGTTCTAACCAATATTCGTTGACTTCAAAGTACTCTGGAAATGATAGAAACATAATGTTTCCGAATCCAAAGCCAGCAACTCCAAGTTTGTAAATCAAAGTTCTGTTGATATGTTTTTTGCCAGATTTAAAATCATTTAAACTGATGTAAGGTTCATAGCCAATAGAACTCAATAATAGAACAACAGATTTCAAATCTGTTTTTTCAGAATTATAGGTAACTCTAACAGTTTTTTTTCCGAAGTTGACTTGAGAATCAGAAATATTAGGGTTTAATTTATTGAGATTTTCTAATATCCAAATACAAGAGCTACAATGAATATGTGGAATATAAAGCGTTGCAATCTCAATAGATTCACTTCTAAACTCCGTAAGTTTTTCAATGATGTTTTCTTGTGAAAGAAAATCATATTTACCTTCAATTTCTTTTGGAATAGCTCCAGGGGAATTTTGTAAATCGTAATAACAGGTTAAATCATTTTCGTTAAAAATCTCGAAAACAGTTTTACAGCCATTACAACAAAATGATTTATTTTGAAATGTAATTGTATGATTTCCACAATCATCACCACAATGAAAACAAGTAGTGCTTTCCATTTTTATTTGCTCATTTATACCTGTAACAAAGGTGACACAACATTAACGTTTAAAATATGATATTTGTCATGTTCTTCGTATCTTTGAGATACGGCTAAAAACAATAAAAATGGGTAAATGTGAATCGTGTATTATTAAAGAATTTAACGCTTTAAAATCTTTAACCAGAGATGAGTTAATGCGTGTTTCTGCCTGTAAAACAGGAAAAATTTATAAAAAGGGGCAGGTGATTTTTGAAGAAGGTGAAACGCTAAATGGAGTTTATTGTGTAAGAGATGGTGTCTGCAAACTCACTAAGTTAAGTGAAAATGGAAAAGATCAAGTCGTTAAATTAGTTGTTAAAGGTGGACTTTTAGGAAAACGCTCTTTGGTTTCTGAACAAAAGACCAATTTAAGTGCTGTTGCTCTTAATGATATGGAAATGTGTTTTATTCCTAAGAGTGAAATAATGAATGATTTATCAAAAAACCCGAAATTCACCATGGATGTATTGCGAGAAATGGCTCATGATTTAAAGGAATCGGATGAGTCTTTAGTTAATATGGCGCAGAAGTCTGTAAAATGCAGAATGGCAGAAATCCTTATGTATATACATGATAATTTTGGGACTGATGATGAAGGGTATCTAAGTATTGTATTATCTCGTGAGGATTATGCGAGTATTGTAGGTACTGCTACTGAGTCTGCTATTAGAATACTCTCACAGTTTAAAAAGCAAGGTCTAATCTCTACTTCAGGTAAGCGAATAAAGATAGAAGATTATACTAGTCTTAAGTGGATAGAATAAAAAAACGCTCTGAATCTCAGAGCGTTTTTTGTTTAATCTATTCTAAAAGTTTTTATTTCCTTAAAAGGATTGGTTTTAACTTGCTTCATTTGAGTTTCATAGTCTTTCCATTCCGTATTAAAATAAGTATTTGTTTCACCTAAAAGCTCAGCTAGAGCATTTTTAGCATGTTCAATTAATATCGTCTCAGTTGAGGTGATACCTGTTTGACTGTTAAATACATAATTCTGAGCTGTTCTTAAACGCTGTAAAGGGGTCACTTCTGGATTTCTGGTAATTCCTTGACGTTTATCAACTTTCCCTAAGTATTTGTCTATTAAACTATCTAAAGCTTTTACAGTTTCTTTAGACGCTTCAATCTGGTCTTTGTATTGTTCTTTGTCGAGTTTTGACAGTTCTTTTTTATAAGTTTCAGCTATGCCTTTACTCTCAACTAATTGCTTTACGGCATTTGTAACGGTTTTTTGTAGTTCCTCAAGTTGTTTAGCAGTAGCATATACTTCATCTATGTTTTTTTGTGATATATTTAGTCTTGGATCTGAAGCTACCTTTATTGTAGTTTCCGATGTTAAGTCACCATAATATAAAATAGCTCTGTAAATGCCTGGTTTTACTGATACACCAGCGGGCTCTCTGGTTTGCTTTGTAATCGTTCTTGATGGTCTGCTTATACCAACTTCATTCATAAACCAAGTCCATTTATGGATGCCATTTTCTTTTGGGGCTTTTTGTTTTAGAGTTCTTATTAAACGATTACCATCGTATAGTTTTAAAGTTAATGAATCCCATTTTACACTGTCTTTTTCTATATTTCCTTTTTTATCACTAACAGTCTTATCACCTTTTTTTGAATCAGATTTCACGTCGGATTTTTCCAATTCTTTTTTATTAAATACATATGCGAAATGTGCGCCATAACCACGATTTTCACCATTATACAATGCATCTCCTCCAAAACGACTTCCTGTGGCTTGTTGATATGCAGCTTGATAAGCGGTTGGTGGATTAAATAATTCGATATTTGAATTCATTACTGATGGATTTTTAGCCATAGCTCTTAAAGGTCGTATATCATCTAAAACCCAGGCAGCTCTTCCAAATGTGCCAATTACTAAATCGTGCTCTCTAGGTTGAATAACTAAATCCTTTACAGATGTTGTTGGGAAGCCTTCTGTCCATTTAGTCCATTTTTCTCCGGCATTAAGTGAAATGTATAAACCGTCATCAGTGCCTAAGAATATTAAGTTTGCTTCTACTAAATCTTCTACAATGGCTAAAGTATAACTTTGTACATCGCGTTCGTCTACAATACGCTCCCAGGTTTTACCATAGTTTTTGGTTCTATATGCATAAGGAGTATAGTTAAAGCGTCTATAATCGTTTGCTATTAAAAGCGCTTCACCTTTCTTTTTATTAGATGCTTTGATTTGTGCTATCCAACTGCCTCCAGGTAATCCAAGAATATTTTTAGTGACTTCTACCCAGGTATTCCCACCATCAGTAGTGTAATGCACACGACCATCATCAGTGCCAGCCCAAAGCATATCTTTTTCGAGTGGTGAAGGTTCAATAACCAAAACAGTACAGTGATTTTCGGCTCCTGTAGTATCCATGGTTAAACCACCACTTTCAGATTGTTTTTGTTTTTCAGGATCGTTGGTTGATAAATCTGGTGATATAACTTTCCAGGTTTCACCTTTATCTGTAGATTTATGCACAAACTGGCTACCGAAGTATATCGTACTATTATCAAAAGGATCAATGTTTATGGCAGAATTCCAATTAAATCGCAACCTTACATCTGGATTGGGATGTGTAGGTCTAACACCATAATTATTACCTGTTTGCCAATCATAACGACTTACATAACCTTGTTGACTCATGGACCACCCATAGCGAGAATCATCGCGATCCGGGACAACATCAAAACCATCTCCAAAACTAATCTCTTGCCAGTAACTATTTCTAATTCCCTGTGCGCGCCATACATAAGCTGGTCCTCTCCAAGAGCCGTTATCTTGCATACCGCCATAGACGTTGTATGGATATTCATTATCGACATTAATATGATAGAATTGTGCTACAGGTAGGTTACCAATAAAACGCCATGTTTTGCCACCATCTTTAGTGATGTTCATGCCTCCATCATTGCCATCTATCATAAAATTACCATTATCTGGATGAATCCACCAGGCATGATGATCTGGATGTACTCCATTGCTCACTCCATATGCAGGCATGAGCTGTGTGAAGTTTTTGCCACCATCCTCAGAAACATTGACATAAGTATAAATGGAATATACTCTGTTTTCGTTTTGTGGATCCACATAAATTTCTGAATAATAGAATGGGCGATTGCCTATGTCGTTTTTATCATTAATTTTTGTCCATTTAAAGCCACCATCTTCACTTTTATATAAAGCATTCTTTTGGGCTTCAACTAAAGCGTAAACAATACTTGGCTTGTTTGGAGCAACAGCAATACCAATACGACCAAGATTACCTTTTGGAAAACCATCTTCGTCTGTGACTTTTTTCCATGTGTTTCCACCATCATGAGTCATGTGTAAACCAGAACCTTCTCCACCAGAATTAAAGAACCAGGGATCGCGCTTATGCTCCCACATTGCAGCAATTATTTTGTTTGGATTTGTAGGGTCCATTACTAAATCAGCAACTCCTGTTTTGTTATTTACGAATAAGATCTTATTCCATGTTTTCCCACCATCTGTGGTTTTGAATACTCCACGCTCCGGATGTTCTCCCCAAGGCGAACCAATAGCACCTACATAAACTACATCAGGATTTGTTGGGTCAACGATGATTCTATGGATGTGCCTTGTTTTTTCAAGACCCATAGCCATCCATGTTTTACCGCCATCAAGTGATTTATAAATACCATAGCCTCCATTTAATGAGTTTCTGGGATTACCCTCGCCAGTACCAACCCAAATAACGCTAGGATTAGACTGCTGAATTTCTACGGCTCCAATTGAGGCTGTTAATTCTTTTTCAAAAATTGGTTCCCATTTTATACCACCAGAAGTCGATTTCCAAAGTCCTCCAGAAGCTGTACCTACATACATAATATCTGGATTATTAAGAACAACATCAATAGCAGTGACACGACCAGACATACCACCTGGACCGATATTTCTTGGCGACATATTTTTTACCATGTCCATAGAAAATTCTTGTGCAGAAAGTGTTGCTATGCAGAAAAGCAATAGCAGAGATAGATATCTTCTCATTATTTTAGGGTTAGTTCAGAAAAGCTTAAAATTAATGAAAAGAAATTTTACAAATCTTAATGTGGTGTTAAGGTATTTTAAAGCCTGTTTTTTAATTCAAAAAAGCATTATTTTTACATAACGATGGAAGAGAAAAGAAAAAAATTAGGTTTCATTTTTAAAACCCATGAAGTACCTCATCAATCCCCTTTTGATAAGTTATTTGAAATCTTTAAAGAATTAATTACTTATACCTCTGGAGATTTTGATGAAGCCATTGATTGGTTAAAGCAACTCGACAAAGAATATGAGTTGACTACACCAGAGTATACGATTGATGACTTTATAGAAGATCTTAAAAATAAAGGCTATATACGAGAAGAAATTGACCCTACGGGTAGTGGTGATGGTAAAGGGAAAACTACAATTACTGCCAAAACTGAACGTGCTATACGTCAGCAAGCTTTAGATCATATTTTTGGTAAAATAAAACGCAGTGGTTCTGGTAATCACAAAAGTAAAGGAGTAGGTTTAGGAGATGAGCATACAGGTGATTTTAGAGCTTATCAGTTTGGGGATGCATTAGACAAAGTCTCAATGACTGAAAGTTTACGCAATGCTCAAATAAATCATGGTATAGGCGACTTCAGTTTAACCGAAGATGATTTGGTTGTAGAAGAGACGCTTCACAAAAGCCAAATGAGTACGGTATTAATGATCGATATAAGTCATAGCATGATTCTATATGGTGAAGATCGAATTACTCCAGCTAAGAAAGTAGCTATGGCCTTATCTGAATTAATTACAACACGATATCCAAAGGATACCTTAGATATTTTAGTATTTGGTAACGATGCATGGCCTATTAAAATTAAAGATTTACCATATTTAAAAGTTGGACCTTATCACACCAATACCGTTGCTGGGTTACAGTTAGCTATGGATATGCTTCGTCGAAAACGTAATACAAACAAGCAAATATTTATGATTACAGATGGTAAACCAAGTTGTTTGCGATTACCAGATGGTCAGTATTATAAAAATAGTAATGGACTAGATCCATATATCACAAATAAGTGTTATGCTATGGCTCAACAAGCAAGACGCTTGCATATTCCTATAACAACTTTTATGATTGCAGAAGACCCTTACTTAATGCGATTTATTAGAGAATTTACGCAGGCCAATAGAGGTAAAGCATTCTATACAGGATTAAAAGGTTTAGGCGAAATGATTTTTGAAGATTACGAGAACAATAGAAAAAGAAGAATTAAAGGATAGAAATGAAAATAAAAACTATAAAAACATTAGGCGAGCTTAAAAAATCAGGCTATCAATCAAAATCTATAAAAGATGAATTGAGAGATAATTTGATTGAAAATATAAAGAACAAAGTAACAACGTTTGAAGGTATTCACGGTTATGAAAACACAGTGATTCCAGAGTTAGAACGCGCTATTTTATCCCGACATAATATAAACTTGTTAGGACTTAGAGGACAAGCTAAAACACGTTTGGCGCGTATGATGGTAAATCTTTTGGATGCGTATATTCCTTTGGTTGAAGGTTCGGAAATTAATGACGATCCATTACAACCCATATCAAGATATGCGGTAGAGTTAATTGCCAAAAAAGGAGATGACACACCAATTGCATGGCTACACCGCGATGAGCGTTTTGCAGAAAAGCTAGCTACACCAGATGTTACTGTTGCGGATATCATTGGAGATGTGGATCCTATCAAAGCCGCAAATTTAAAATTGAGTTATGCCGATGATCGTGTGATTCACTATGGAATGATTCCACGTGCTAACCGTTGCATTTTTGTGATTAATGAATTGCCAGATTTACAAGCGCGTATTCAAGTAGCCTTGTTTAATATTTTACAAGAAGGCGATATACAAATAAGAGGGTTCAAATTACGTTTACCATTAGATATGCAATTTGTCTTTACGGCAAATCCAGAAGATTATACCAATCGTGGTAGTATTGTTACACCACTTAAAGATAGAATAGGGTCTCAGATTTTAACCCACTATCCAGATACTGTAGAAACGGCAAGAACAATTACTTCTCAAGAAGCAAATTTAGATGAGCGTCAAGCAGATGCTGTCTATGTGCCTGATCTGGCAAAAGACTTATTAGAACAAATCAGTTTTGAAGCTCGAGAGAGTGAATATGTCGATGTTAAAAGTGGTGTCAGTGCACGAATGAGTATTACTGCCTTTGAGAATCTTTTGAGTACTGCAGAACGTCGTGCTTTAATTGCTGGTGATGATAAAACCACAGTGCGTTTGTCGGATTTTATTGGAGTCATTCCAGCAATTACTGGTAAAGTAGAATTGGTGTACGAAGGTGAGCAAGAAGGTGCAGATTTTGTCGCCAATACGTTAATGGATGAAGCTATTAAAACCTTATTTCCTAAATATTTCCCTAAAATTGAAAAGTTAGAAAAACAAGGAGAAGAAACACCTTATGATGATTTAGTGTCTTGGTTTTTTAATAGTGAAGGCTTTGAGTTGTTAGATGACTATGATGATGCTACTTATAAAGCCAAGTTAGATGAGGTAACCCCTCTAGATGCTTTACTTGCAGATTACCAACCCGATATAGATCAACGCGATGTCTATTTTGAAAAAGAGTTTGTGCTTTGGGGCTTGGTGCAGTTTAAAAAATTAAGTAAGTATCGTTACTCTGAAGGCTTACAAATTAAGGATCCTTATGGCAGTTATATTAGTGGGTTGTAAACTAAAAAGGAAGCAATTTTGCTTCCTTTTTTATTACTCTTTTTGTGGTTCAAAGATCCACAAAGCTAAACCATTATTGAGGGGGGACTTAATTTTAAAGTATCTGATTTTTTTCAATAAGATATTTACTATTAATCTATTCTATTTTTTTCGGCTTCTATACCTGTTTTGCGTTTACGTGCTTTTTTAATTTCATTTCTTCCAAAATTATAGGTAGCACTAAAACGTACTTGTCTGCTATCGCTTCCACCATTACCATCAATAAATAGGTCTCCAAAACGTGTAGTACCTCGCCATGGAGATGTAAAGAGAATGTCATTAAAACCTAATCTGGCAGTGAGTTTATTATCCAGAAATTTTTTCTGAAATGCCAGGTTTAACGACCCTAAACTTTGGGTTTCATAGGTGCCTCCCCAAACTGAAGGAGAACTGTACCATCCAGAAACTTCGAACGTAATCGCTTTAGGAAGTTTAAACGTATTTTGTGCATACAGACTTAAGGTATTTCGTCTGGTTGATACAAAATCCGGGTTAGTAGCTTCATAGATGCTTCGGTAGGCGTTTACACTAAAATAAACACGCCACCAATCATTAAATTTTGTGGGATATGAAATACCGAGATTAATTATCTTTTGATTAGCTACATTTCGTTGAATAATAAAGTTTTGATCATCGCCAACAGCCTCAGTAACCTGAGCAAAAAAGTCGGATATAAAACTATAGCTTAATGATGTGGTTAGTCTGTAATTATAAGTGTGTGATAACTTTATATTATCCGTATACTGAGGCTGTAAAAATGGATTACCCTGTCTAAACGATAACTCATCAATTCTATACTGAAATGGATTTAAACTCTGATAATTTGGTCGTTGTATGCGCTTACTATAAATAAGGGCTAAACTATTTTTTTGATTCATTTGATATGTGATTCCTCCACTAGGAAACCAATTGGTATAATTGCGTTTTACACGATTATTAGCATTCACTTGATTGCTTTCTAATTGACCATCTGAAATGGTATTCTCCATTCTCAGTCCAAACTGTAAATTAAACTTATCAAGTTTTCGACTATAATTAAAGTAAGCGGCACTAATCTGTTCATCATAACTAAAATCATTGGATTGAGATTCATCTAAATCATTATTACCATTAGTTCTATCATAAGCATCAAAACTGTTCTCTGTATTTACTTTAGAATATTTTACGCCAAGACTCAATGTCCCTTTTAAAAAGTTTTGCTCGTAATCTATTTGACCAGATATAATTGAAATGTCTATAGGTGTATCAAAGAAGACGATATTTTCACTTAACACTTGTGTTTCGTCTTCGCTAAAATAGCGATTAGGTTGCAGGTTTTCGCGCTCGCTATCATACTTTCCGTAATCTAGATCTATATTTAAAGCATGCCCTAAAGTATCTTTAAATCTGTAGTTAATGTTTGTAAATAGATTAGCAGTTCTGTTTTTAGAATCACTACCAGCTACAAGAACTTCTGAGGGGTTATTAGTACTACCTAGTGTAATAGGAGTTCTTGAGTCACTTTCGGAATTGGAGTTATTAAAATTACCATTAATAATGATTCCAAAAGTAGATTTCTTATTGGCATAATAGTCAAAACCGAGCCTTATATTGTTGCGGTTACTGTCAAAAACACTTTCTGTTCTTGCATTAAAGTTTGTGCCATTTTGTGTGCGATTAAGATTGATGAAACTGGTACTTTTTCCAAAGAAGTTACTATAAGTACCATAGATACTTGTTTTTTCATTTCTGTTGTTAAAGGATATAGAATTACTGGTTCTGGCAAAATCACCAATGGTTAAAGACGATGCCACTGTGCCATTTGTACCTAACGATTTATCTCTTTTTAATATTATATTTATAATACCTGCATTGCCTTCTGCATCATAACGAGATGAGGGTTGAGTTATAATTTCTATGGACTCAATATCTGCCGCTTGTAAAGTTTTGAGAAAGTTGACCAAATCTGACCCTCTCAACACAGAAGGTCTGCCATCTATATAAAATAGTACGCCAGTTTTACCTTCAACAATAATACTATCTGAGTTGTCAATAATGATACCTGGTGCTTTTCGCAAAAGCTCAAAACCAGAATCTCCAATGGCATTTATGGTTCCCGCAACATTAAAAATAGTTTTGTCTGCTCTGACTTCTATCATTGGCTTTTCGGCAACAATAGTGACTTCGCCTAATTCTGCAGAATCTTCAAGCATTATAACATCAGAGAAGTTTTTATCACTATTACTCAATACAAACACTTCGGACTTATAATCTTTTAAGCCAAGGCTGGTTATTAAAAGCATATAAGAACCATTTTTAATATTTTTAAATTGAAAATTTCCTGAGTCATCAGAAAGTTCACCTTTTGCGAACCCATTGGTTTCAGTATTTAATAATGATATAATAGCTGAAGGAACGGGTTGTTGGTCTTCTGATATGATTTTTCCTGTAATAGAGTTTTGTGCTGTAATGGATCCAAAAAGGAATAGTAAGAGTAGTGTAAACGGTTTCATAGAATTGAATTAAAATTTATGATACAAATTTGAAATACTTATATATTTTACACACGTCATAACTGTTGAGTTGGTATATAAGACGATAAATAGGAATTCCTATTCGTCGGTATATAGGTCAACTCGCCTTTTTTTGATGGTATAGAGCCTATATATAAAGTATATTTGAATATTAAATCTTATTTATATGAAGAAGAAGTTTTACAATAAGAGGTTTATGTCAATAAAGGTTGGCGAACTCTTATGTTTTATTGGTTTCTATTTCTTTTTTGCAATTTTTTACTACATCACATTGTTTATTAATAGACAAGGTTATACAGATAAAAATGATAAGTTTTTTAATCTTATAACAGTTATTGATGATAGTGGCTTAGATTATTTTCTTAAATTTTTAATTACCATTCCTATTTGGTATTTATTATTTAGAAAACTTAGGCATTGGTCAATGTCTAAAAGGCTACTTCTGCATATAGTTTTACTACCAACCTTTGTTATCGTTTGGCAGCAGCTATATTATATTATTTGTGAAAAAATCGGTTTTTATCATCTGGGAGGAACAGGTCGTGTTTGGGATATATATATACCTGCATTATTTTATATTCTTCAGTTTGGTATTATGCATTCTTATACCTTTTATGTCGAAAACCGACGAAAACTAAAGTTAGAAGGAGAGTTAAGAACTGCAGCTCTAAAAAGTGAATTATCTGCAATAAAAGCACAATTGAACCCTCATTTTTTGTACAACATATTTAATACTATTAGTGCATCTGTACCACCTAAGAATGAGAAAACAAGACATTTAATTGCTGAACTTTCGGATTTGTTTCGTTACCAGTTAAAAGCCTCACAAGTAGAAAAAGTACCGCTTAAAGAAGAATTAGAGTTTGTTAATAAATATCTGGATTTAGAAAAGGAGCGTTTTCAAGAACGACTGAAGGTAGAAGTAAATGTTGAAGATAATTTGAAGTATGAAATGGTACCTCCTATGCTGTTACAGCCTTTAGTAGAAAACTCTATTAAACATGGTTTGTCATCATTGATTGAAGGTGGAAAAATTAGCATTTCAATATTTAAGAAACATGATAAATTACATTTTGAAATTTCAGATACTGGTATAGGTATTGAAGACAAAACTTCAGTTTTTGAAAAGGGTATCGGTTTAACCAATACTAAGCTTAGGCTTGAGAAAATGTACCAAAGCACCTTAAATTTATCAGATAATCAACCTCAAGGTTTAAAAATATCTTTTGCGATATGAGAAAAGTAATTATAGTTGATGATGAGGCTGCAGGACGTCAATTAATTAAGGAATATTTAGAAGACTACCCAGAGTTAATTTTATTAGGCGAGGCTAATAACGGTGTAGATGCTGTGAAGATAATCAATGAGTTTAAACCAGATTTAGTTTTTCTAGATATACAAATGCCTGGTATGACAGGTTTTGATGTACTTACGCATCTTGAAGAATTACCACAGATTATATTTTCTACAGCTTATGATCAATATGCACTTAAAGCTTTTGAAGTTCATGCTGTTGATTATTTGTTGAAGCCCTATACTAAAGAGCGTTTTAAGGTTGCAGTAGACCGTTTAAAGCAAAATACTGATGAGAATAAAGCTAGACCTCTAACGGAAAGTCTATTAATGGATGCACCAAAATTCCCAGAACGTATTTTGGTGCAAAGCCAAAATAAATTAGTGACTATAGCTGTGGAAGAAGTGATAAGAATTGAAGCTTATGGTGATTATTCAAAATTGGTAACCGAAAGTAAAATTTATGTTAGTAATTATGGTATTTCTACACTTGAAGAGAAATTAAATGACGCGATTTTTATAAGGGTTCACCGTTCGTCTATAATTAATCTTAAGGCTGTAAAGGAATTAAACAAATATACCAAGAGCTATGATGTTACTATGCTAAATGGCGATGTCGTTAGAGTAAGTAGAGGATATATGAAAAATATTAAAAAACTAATGTATTAACTACCAGGTATTACGGCTTTTAATATTGGCGTTACAGAGTCTTATTATTTCTGAGATTCTTTTTTCTTTGGTTGCTTCGCGTTTGGCACTATTTAGCCATGACAAATAGCCTTTTCTATAGCTTTTTGAAAACCCTAAATAATTCTCGTAAGCTCGTGGGTTTTTATCAAAAGCCAATTGTAAATCTTTTGGAATAACACCATTTTCAACATCATCCATTTCGGTCCATTTGCCAGTTTTCTTAGCTAACGTAATCATTTTATAACCAGACTCCTGAATTAATCCCTGAGCTTCAAGTTCAATAATGTATTTTTTATTGAGTGCACTCCAAGAGCTTTTAGGGTTTCGTGGTGAGAAGTATTGTCTACGTTTTCCATTACCCAAACTTTTTACCGTAGAATCTATCCAACCAAAACATAAAGCTATTTTAACAGCTTCTTCCCAACGCATGGTTGGTACTCCTGTTTCTAGCTTGTAAAATATGAGGTAAACGGCTTTGTGTTGATTATGATTAGTCAGCAGCCAATCGTACCAATCTGTACTACGTTCAAAATAGAGCTCAGGAAATTCCACAATACTTATAATTTCTTTGAATAAATATAATAATCTCTGTCTACTTTAAAGTCTGAACTTTCAATAGCCTTTGTTTTCCACTCAGAATTTGGAAATAACCATTCGGTCTTTCCGTCAATTTCAACTTCAATAGGCATGTCAAAGCCTTCTACAATATCTATATATCTATACTTAAGTTTACCGTTAGTGATATGATATTCTAAAGTCGGAATACGCACATCTCTTAAATACTGATTGAAAAAAGCGGATAAATCTTTATTGTTTTTTTTACTGATATAATCTTCTATTTGTTTAGTAGTTACAGTCTGGTGATAGAATTTTGAGTTCAAACCTCTGAGAATTTGCCTCCATAAATTATCATCTTCAATAAGTTGTCTAAGTGTATGAAGTAAATTAGCTCCTTTATAATACATATCACTTGAGCCTTCTTTATTAACGTTATAATAGCCAATTAGTGGTCTGTCGTTTTTAATATTTGCACGGGTACCAATTACATAGTCAGCGGAAGCTTCTTTACCGTAGTAATAATCTAAAAATAGATTTTCAGAGTATGCTGTAAAACCTTCATGAATCCACATATCGGCTACATCTTTGTTAGTAATATTATTGGCAAACCATTCGTGTCCACCTTCATGTACAATAATGAAATCCCATTTTAATCCCCAACCCGTACGCGATAAATCATTGCCCAAATAGCCGTTTTTATATTGATTGCCATAGGTAACAGAGCTTTGGTGTTCCATACCCAAATAAGGGACTTCAACTAATTTAAAACTATCTTCATAAAATGGATAGGGGCCAAACCAGTGTTCAAAAGCTTCCATCATTTTTGGGGCATCTTTAAAATGCTTTTTGGCTTTTTCTAGATTGTAAGATAACACCCAATAATCCATATCTAAAGGACCTTTCTCTCCTTTATAAACCTCAGAAAAATTCACATAGTCTCCAATATTAACGTTAACACCATAATTGTTAATTGGATTAGATACAAACCACTCGTATAATTTATAGCCGCCAAATTCATACTCGTAAGTTTCGCGAAGTCTGCCATTGGCAACAGCGATTAAATCTTTAGGTACATCTACAGCGATACGCATACTGTCTACTTCGTCGTACATATGATCTTTGTTTGGCCACCAAATACTAGCACCTATACCTTGGCAAGATGTTGCAATAAAATGTTTTCCATTTTCGTCTTTTTTCCATGAAAAACCACCATCCCAGGGAGCACGGACTGCCTCTTTAGGTTTTCCTGCATATTGTACGTAAAGTTCATTATATTCTCCAGGTACTTGCTTCTTTTTAAGAAAAACAAAATAGGCAGAACCAATTTTGTTATAGTCTAACTGTTCATTATCTTGAGAAAATGCAGTTATTTCTAATGGCTCTTGCAAATCGATCTGTATTACATTATACGATTTTAATACCTTATAGCGTATAATGTTGTAACCTGCAATATATTTTTTATTAGGCTGGATCTTAATATTAAGATCATAATAGTTTAAATCCCACCATTCACGCTCTGGTGTGATACTTCCTCTTAGGGTATCTTGTCTTGTGAAGTTTTTCTTGTCTTGTAGCAATTGGGCTTGGACAGTTGAAAATAATACTATAAAAATGATGAATAATATGTGTTTCAAAATCTAATGGATTTTTAGTTTTAAGTATTTGATAAACATTATACTTCCGATTAATAGGTTACATCCGAGATATAAGTAACCAAAAACGATGAGGTTTTTATAGTTTTGATTAACAGTTTCAAATTCAGATAATTCAGAAATTAAGGCTAAGACCATAAAAAGATTAAGACCTATAAATACTCCCGAAATCAATAAGCCTGATAGAGGCTTTCTATTAATTACCTGATACATAAGAATAGCTAATAAGCCCATGGCTATTGGGTTGAAAAGATTGGCCGTTAAAATCCAATAATATATAACCGAAACGATTAAAAATATTTCAGGTATTAAGGACTTTAGTTTTGCAATTCTCATAGTTGTTATCTGATAATTTTATTTGGAAAAACTACAATACTCTCATGACCATCGTTACCTATAGCAGCAACTCCAAAAAGAAAGTTGTCAATAACAATGCCATCTAAGGTAAATTCTGTGATATTGCCAACATAGCGACTATTATCCCAAGTAGGAGATGTAGTATCTCTCCAATACACTTTATAACCTTTGGCACCCTCAACCTTATCCCATTGCAATTTAGCAGAAGCTTCTACAATGCCACCAATACCAACATCTTTAGGTGAAGGTGGAGCAGAGGCGAGGCTTGCTATAGTAATGGCATTAACAGCAGTTAATTTTTTACAATAAGGGAAATTAACATGCTCAAATGTATCCCCATAATTTATACCATTTTCGGTTCGTAAGTCCTGATGTTGCTGTGTGTAATTTTCGTGCGCTTCCATTATTCTAATTCCCGCAAAGCCTACATCATTAAAAGGTCTGTGATGTCCACCACGACCAAATCTATCTAAACGATAGACTATCATAGGGTTCATTTCTGGCATATAGGTTTTTGTAGTTTTATATACATAACGAGCCAATTGACGAGAAATTCCATCAACTTCACCACCATAAAAACGTCGAGCTCTGGCTTGTCTTTTTAATTTATCTGCATCTTTTTCTCCAGTAGTTATAGGTTCAGAGAATATTCTGAATGTACGATTATCAATGACACCATCTACTCCAGCTATATTACCAATCATATCATTGTTTAAAACACCAATGATATCCCAATCATTATCTTGTGCATATTTAGCCATGCCTTGCCCACCAAATAAGCCTTGTTCTTCACCAGATAGACCTAAATAAACAATGCTGTTTTCAAATTTGTATTTAGAGAGAACGTGTGCAGCTTCAATTGCTCCAGCCATTCCTGTTGCATTATCGTTTGCACCAGGTGAATCAGAGGTATAATCTGTTGGGTCGGATACTCTTGAGTCTATATCTCCACTCATAATAATATAACGATTAGGATACTTTGTACCTCGTTGAATAGCTACAACATTAACCACCATTACATCTTTTACAATGCGTTGATTCCGTCCTTTTTCTACTAAATCTTTTTGATAAAAAACTTCTAAACAATTATTACAGTCTTTAGAAATATTATCGAATTGCGATTTTATCCAACGTCGGGCAGCACCAATTCCACGTGTGTCAGAAACTGTATCACTGAGGGTATGCCTTGTACCAAAATCCGCAAGTGTTTTTACATCTAATCGTAAACGTTCTTCTGAAACAGCATCAATGATATCATATATTTTTGGATCGGTTTGCGCTTCAAGTAATACTGTAGACGCTAATGTAATGGCTATAAAAATTAGTTTCATTGTGATGGTTTTTGTTAGGAGTTTAAAAATACAGCTTAGAAATCACAATGTTTTAAAATATTTGTTAACACAATGTTTAGTTGTCTTTTGCCTTAAGAACTAATGTTCCAAATATATTGGCATCTATCCACCCACGATCTTTGTCAGCTCCTTCAACAAATACAGACCCAATAAAATTTTCACGATGTTTGCTATTATCGTTATCGCAGTAAGCCAATGCAAAACCAACATTTTTATTGGCCTCTAGTTTTACGGGTTTATTTTGCATATCGTCAATGTAAGCGTCGTCATAGAGTAAAATCTTTACTTCCCAAACCGTAGTGTTTCCATTAGTCTGCCTAGCAGATGTAACATGAGAATTGTATAGTTTGCCTTCTTTTGTATGATTAACATCAACGACGTTCCCTTCTAAATCTACATGATACGCAAAAGCATTATGATTATATTGGTGACCACCACCACTGTTATCTTCATCAACAAATATTTCTAAGCAATCTTCATCCCACCAACTTTTTAAGGGGTCTTTGTATACATCTCTTAATTTATCATCTTTGATTTCGGCTAACAGATAGAGCGCTTCTTCTGTCCAAGCCAACTTATATTTTCCTTGAAAATCATCTTTACTAAATGCACTTCCGATCCACAATTGATCTATTGAGTGCCATTTGGCTTTTTTCCATATGTCTTCATTAGCTGCACCATCTATAGTAGGACTTTCTTCAGTATGATTTACTTCGATGAGTTGTTTAATGGGTTTGGTGTTTTCTTTTTTATGATAATTGAATTTTACAGTTTCTACTTTATCTTTTTCATTAATATCTACTAAGACATTCATTTCGGTATCACTGATTTTTTCAAAGCTCATACCTTCAAAAACAACTTTATTTTCAGTAATATATTTTAAAGGAAAATCAACAGTTCTATCTTTAGTTTCCCAACCTTTTAAATCTGGACCAAAATGTTTTAATTGAAGAACAAGACTGTTTTCGATTTCGCGAATTACTTCGATTTCATAGAAGATAACTTTACCGTCATTTATTAACTTATAAGTAGCCATCATTGAGCCACCTGAAGGTTTACTCCAGATTTCTTCAGTTTGTCCTCCAAAAGCATTGCCATGCCATGTTCCGGAAATCCATGCTATATTTTCTAGTTTTGGTTCTAGTGTGTTTTCTTGCGAGTATACTATAGAAGTTATAGATAAAAGCAAGATTATTATTAAATGTCTCATGATTTAGTTTTATAATTAAGACGGTTGCCAAAAATAAAAAGAGACATTTTACTGAATAAAAGTCACTTTTGATATGAGCCCATCTTTTATTTCATAAATAGCAATAGCATAAAATGTTTTTCCATTTATAGTCACTTTTTCTTTATCTATAACTTTATTTCCAAGCACAATTCTATTCATAATTTCGGCATTGAGATCTGGTACAGATTGAAACATGGTTTCATAGCGTTTTTTTAATGCGTCATTACTATCTGAAGTTAAATTATCTGGAAATAAGTAAAGTTTAATATCTTTAGAATAGGTTTTTGCAAATTCGTCTATATCTCTAGAGTTATATGCTTCTAATTGCTTGTTTACAATAGTTTCTGGATTGGATGTTGCATTTTTATTTCTAACAAATGTCATGGCATTTATATCATCTTTATCGACATCATAAATTGTGGCTTGTCTTATAGTTAAATTATTAATAGTTACTAACTCTTCGTCAATAACATAATTATTTAAGATGATTCGGTTTAGAATTTTAACATTAGCTTTTTTATTATTTCTAAAAAATTGCCTGTAATTTTCTTTTAATGAATTTCTACCAGCATACATATAATCTTTTGGAAAACGATTAACAACTACATCGGAGTCAAATGCATTGGCAAAATTTGTTAGCTGTCTTTTGTTAAATGGTTCAACATGTTTTTGTACTACTGCTGCTGCTTGTACTTCAGTTAATAGGCTGAGATTATTGTTGTTATTAGATGTGTTAGTGTCTTGGCCAGTATTAGGTGTTTCTGAAAGTAAATCTCCGGTAAGTAATAGCTTTGTTCCTTCGGGATTAGTACTTAATCGTGTGATATTAGCTATGCCATAAGACGATAAATCTGCAACTTTCTTCCAGTTATTATCGCGTTTTAATGTAAGTTTATATAAGACTCCATCTTTACCAGAAAGAAGTGTTTTATTGTTTAACCAACATATATCTTCAATACCTTCAATAGTATTGGCAATGAGTTTAGTTATGCCTGTTAATGGATTAAGAGATCTTATTTGCCATTGTTTATCACTTTCTTTATAGATAAAACTTACTAAGTTAGAATTTGGTATTTTGTGAAACGAACGCCCAACATTAGTTGCATATTTTCTGCTTTTGTTTTCTGAAATATTGGTAACAAACAAATTAAGTTGATCGTCTTCAATTACCGCTGAAACGGTAGTGTTGTCATCATACCATGTGTAATAAGCCACTACTAAATCATTAATAAGCTCAGTAGATTCTCCATTACTTAAGTTATAAGTATACAATCTTTGTTTTCCATCTTTATCTAATCTCACAGCAGAAACCGCATTTTTATTCGGAATCTTTAATGGTGTGTATTCACCACCTTCAGTAGAATTAATATATATCTTTGAATTATAGTTAATATTATATTGTGCTATATCAGTTTGTTCATTTCTTGTAGAGGCAAAAAGAACTTTATCCTCATTTAAAAATGAGGGTTGACTATCATAACCTTCATTGTTAGAGATATTCTTACCATTATATACATCTATTTTATTGTTAGTAATCTTAATATCAAATAAAAAGATTTCACTATTGGATTGCCCAAAACCTAAAAGGACAGAAAAAAGACTTAGCAGTGTTATTACTTTCATATATACTTATTTGTCGCATTTAAAATTATGAAATTATAAGTTTAAAAGGAATATTTGAGGTCATTGTTATATGTTTTTTATCGGAAATATGTGCAAAATTTAGGTTTTTAACGATTTATCATACGTTTTGTAGAAGCAATATTAATACACAGGGAAATTTCAGTTGGTTTGTATAGAGTTCGAATAAATAAAAATAAACTACACATGAAAGCTACTACATTAAAAATTGCATTCACTTCAGCATTAGTTTCTGTAGTTTTTATTGGAACGTCATTTGCAAATAATACTTCATTACATGAGGTTACCGAATTGTTAAATGAAAATTCAGTTACCCCAAATACATTTGATGATAGTAGACGTAAAATAAGAATAGGTTTTACTGCTCCTAATACTCTACATAGACAGTTGCTTTTAACGGAAGATGAAAATGCAACATCGGGCATTGATTGGGGTTATGATGCTGCATATTATGCAACAGAATATGATGATATGTATTGGTTAATTGAAGGGCAAATGTTTACAATTCAAGGGACAAATATTGTAAATGAAGCTTCAAATTTCCCATTAGGATTCCATACAAATGACAATGGTTTAAGTACAATAGGTATTGACGCATTAGAAAATATTTCTAATGACTTTAACCTTTACTTATATGATAAAGAGCTTGAGGTTTATCATAATTTAAGAGACAGCGACTATCAGTTTTATACAGAAGCAGGTGAATATTTAGATCGCTTCGAATTGGTTTTTACTGAGTCACAAGATTCTTCAGCATCCTTGTCTGTAGAAGAAAACGAAATTGAAAAGTTTAAGTTTTATTATAATAGTAGTACAAATATATTAGTGCTAAATAATATGTCTAATGCAACATTAAAAGCATTATCAATCTATAATATAGCGGGTCAATTAGTATATAACTATACGCTAAACCTAACCTCGAAAAGGCAAGAAATTAAGTTCAATGACCAACCTGTTAAAGGTGCTTATATAGTACAAATTGAGACGGAGCAAGGAGCCGTTTCTAAAAAGATACTATTACATTAATCTAAACCGCAATAAGGCTTAAATTGTTTTATATTATTATCAACAGACTTTTAGAGTCACACCTTCTGGCTTTATATTTTTACAAAACCTTAGTCTACATAACATTTTAATATTATTGATTTAATTGTATTGTAAGATAATAACTACAAAATATGCATTTTGTCGAATAAAATGTTGTTTTTATCGATTAAATGTATATATTTGCCTAAGTGATTTAACACAACTAATTCATTAAATTGGTAGCGTACCTCACTTTATCAACCCAAATCTATGAAAGCAAAGCTACTAAGTCTGCTATACATTATTACTAGTTTCACTAGTGCTCAAACTATCGAATTTGATAATAGTGGTAATGACTATATTGAATACCAAAATGGTAATTTACCTATTATAATATCTGCACCACATGGTGGAACTATGAATTCTAGCATTTTACCAAATCGATCTTGTGGTACTAATGAGCCCGACGATAACACTGCAATTTTGGTACAAGCCATTCAAGATGAAATATTTGCTTTAACTGGAGGTTATGCTCATGTTATTATAAATAGGCTACACAGAAGAGAATTAGATCCAAATAGAGCATATATTGAAGCCACATGTAGTACTAATAAAAATTTTGAAGACTCTAACCAGGCCCTATACTATTGGAAGGCATATCACGATTTTATTGATGAAGCAAGTGCCACAGTTACATCTAACTGGGGAAAGGGTTTATATATAGATTTACATGGACAAAGTCACACTACTCCAAGGATTGAAATAGGTTATAGAATTTCTCGTAGTGATATCAATGATGCATCAAATGATCATTTAAATACTGTTTCGGGTTCTTCACTAACCAATTTAGCTAATAATAATATTAATAGTTATTCTTTAGAAGATCTTGTTAGAGGAACAAATAGTTTGGGAGCCTTGTTCCATAGGGCAAATTATAACCCATATAGTGGATCTGGGTCTACTGCAAATACAAGTGCTCATTATGCTTATTTAGATTATCCTGGCTGTAATAGAAATAATACTTTTGGATACAGGGCTACACCTAGTGATTATAATTTTGGTGGTGGTAGTTGTAATGACCAAAGACCTAATAACAGTAATTACTTTAGTGGCTTTTACTATAGTAATGAGAGACACGGCTCTGCTAATATTGATGTTGACGTTCTAAATAAGGTAGGTAACAGCTATATCGTACAACAAGTAAGTGCTGCGGGAACTGTAGACGGTATAATGACAGAAGTAAATAGGCGTGTTAGGGATGTAGGTAGTACTTTAGAACCTTTTGCAAAAGATTATGCTAATGTGGTATTAGAGTTTATTAACCTTCATTATAATGATTTTGCAGGGTTTAGTTACAGTCAATCCATTTATGATATATCGGATTTAGACGAATCCCCTACATTAACAACAGGTGTTACTGGAGGAATTTATATAAGTTCACCTTTAGGATTGTCAATAAATCAAAATACAGGCGAAATTGATTTTTCAGAATCCACGCCTGGAGATTATACAATAACGTATTCTGTAGGACCTACGTCACCAATTACATTACCTCATAGGTATTATAGTTCTAATCAAAGTATAACAGTTGAAGACAATTCACTAGGAATTAACAACTATACAATAAATTCAGTTGAGGTTAAGCCAAATCCAACAAAATCAGTTGTCAATTTTACGGCAAATACCATGATAAGTTATATTAACTTATATAATATATTAGGACAAAAAATTAAGACATTTAAAGTTTACCATAGTGAAGGTATTTTAGATATAAAGAACTTAACAGATGGACTCTATATTTTAAAGTTTAAATCATCAGATTCAAATCAAATAATGACAAAAAGAATAATTAAAAATTAGTAATTAATAAAGATTATTATAGTGAAGTGATTTTTTAATCTTCATGTTTTTAGTTAGTTAGTGAAAAAATCTCAAGGTTTTTAATCTTGGGATTTTTTATTTTAAAATTTTGTTACTACATTTGTAGTATTAAAACTATAATTGTGGATATAAAACAGCTAAATAAGTCAGAGTTACAAATCATGAAGTATTTATGGATTCTAAAAAAAGGGTTCATGAAAGACATTGTAGAACATTTTCCAGAGCCAAGACCAGCTTATACAACTATTTCAACATTACTTAAGCGTATGTGTGATAAGAATTATATAGGCTTTGAACGTTTAGGAAGAGATAAGCAATACTATCCTGTTTTAAAGAAAAATGAATATTTCTCAAAACAGGTTAACGGAATGATTCAACATTTTTTTAATGATTCTAAATCGCAATTTGCTTCATTCTTTGCTAAGAATACGGATTTATCTGTTGAGGAACTAGAAGAATTACAGGCACTTTTACAAGAAAAAATTAAACAAAAAAGAAACAAATAATGGCTTATTTTTTCTATACGATTATTAATCTTGGTTGTGCTTACTTAGTTTATAAGCTAATACTTAGATATCAAAAAACGTTTCAGTTTAATAGATTTTTTCTGTTACTAACTCTAGTGTTATGTTTTCTCTCCCCAAAAATTGAATTTGAAATTTTTGAAACTGTACCTAGCTTAACCGAAGTGAAATTAGATAGTCAGAATTTTATTTTAGATACTGATGAAGAGGCCATAGGAACAGTTACATCAGAATTTCAAGAACCTATTAGGTCAGAAATTAACTATTTATGGTATTTATATTTTGTGGTATGTCTATGCTTTATTATAAGGTTTCTAAAAAATTTAATACACATATTTAAACTCACAAAAAATTCAACAAAATCGGTTGAAGCACTTAAGGTTATTGAAATTAAAGGTTTAAAAAACCCATCTAGCTTTTTTAATTATTTATTTATAAATCCTGATAGCCTCAATAATAATGGTCATTTAAAAAGTATTATTAAACACGAAATAATTCATTGTAAACATTGGCATACTCTTGATGTTATTTTAGTTGAAATTTTTGCTTGCTTTTTTTGGTTCAATCCATTCGTTTGGCTTTACAAAAGAGCAATTACACAGAATCATGAGTTTATTGCTGATGAGCTTACCATACAATCGGGAGTTGATATTGAAGACTATTCACAGTCTATAATCAATTCAGGTAAAAAAGAATACCGCATACAATTAAGTAGCGGCTTTAATTTTATACAAATCAAAAACAGAATCATTATGTTACATCAATCAAAATCAACAGTTTTACATCGAAATTCAAAAGTCTTATTAACCCTTTTACTTTTTGGAGGCATATTTATTTTTAGTTCATTTAAGAACCCTGATAAGCCTTTAATTGTAGTCATTGATGCTGCTCATGGAGGCAAGGATCCGGGTCAGTTATCTGGCACTATTAAAGAAAAAGATATTGTCTTAAATATTTCTAAAGCATTAGAAGCCTTGAGTGATAAAAAATTGAAAATAATTACGACGAGAAGTAAGGATGTATTCTTAACATTAGATCAAAGAATAGATTTTATTAATAAGCAAAATGCAGATGTTGTTATAAGTCTTCATTGCAATGCTCATAGTAATAGTGATACATATGGAGTAGAATCGTATCATTTTGAAGAAGAGATTCTTAATCAAAGATTTAAAGAGTCTATGAAATACAGTTATATAGTGGCATCAAGTTTAATGAAGCAAGGTAATGTTCAGATGAAAGTTAAATCTACTAAAGGCTTTAAGATTTTAAAGGAAACAGAAAGTCCGGCTACATTATTAGAAATAGGTTATCTAACTAATAAAAAAGATAGAGCAAAGCTTGTTAATACCAGTCAACAGAAAGAGATAGCTAAGGCTATTTATGATGGTATTTTAGAAGCAAGCAAGATTGAATTGGATTAAAATATCTATTCAAGTCATAAAAAAAGCCAATTCAAATCCGATGGTAGTCGGTAGAATTGGCTTTTTTATTCTAACTTAAACTTAATCTAAAAGCAGTACTTGTTTTCTGCCTTTACTTTTTCAGCAATTTCACTTCTTAAATCAACAATATCCGGGTAATTCTGATATTTCGTAAAACGCTTTAATCCCATTAACATCATGCGTTGTTCATCACCTTCGGCAAATGATATGATACTTTCCCGGCCTTTGTCATCGACAATATTTACGGCATTGTATAAGTATAATTTTGCCATTGCTATTTGTGTAGATTGTGCTGCTTCACCATAGCGTTTAGCGTTCTTCTCAGTTCTTAATATTGCAGATTCTGCCATATAGATTTCAATTAAGATATCGGCAGCAGCAACCAATAATTGCTGGTGCTTTTCCATTTCTGGACCAAATTTCTGAACTGCAGCACCTGCAACCATTAAAAAGGCCTTTTTCAGTTTGTTAATCATAGCTTTTTCTTCCGAAAATAATTCAGAATAATCAGGAGTTTCAAATGAAGGAATACCCATAAGCTCTTCTTGTACTTTCATTGCTGGTCCTAATAGATCTACATGACCTTTCATCGCTTTTTTAACGAGCATACCAACTGATAGCATTCGGTTAATTTCATTTGTACCTTCGTATATACGAGCAATACGCGCATCTCTCCAAGCTGCTTCCATAGGTGTTTCTTCAGAGAATCCCATACCTCCAAAAATTTGAATACCTTCATCAGCACAGTTCTGTACGTCTTCAGATACAGCTACTTTTAAGATAGAACATTCAATAGCATATTCTTCAACACCTTTAAGCTCTGCTTCTTGGTGCGAGTTCCCTGATGCTTCTCTAATTGCAATACGATCTTCAATGTTTTTTGCTGCACGATAAGTAGCGGACTCACCAGCATAAGCATCTGCAGCCATTTTTGCTAATTTCATTTTAATGGCACCAAAATCTGCGATAGGTGTCTTAAATTGTTTACGCTCATTAGCATAATTTATAGCAGTCGTTAAAATTCTTCTTTGCGAATCTAAACAAGCTGCTGCTAGTTTAATACGACCCACATTTAATGCATTCATTGCAATTTTAAAGCCCTCACCACGACCAGCCAACATATTTTCTATAGGCACAACAGTATCATTAAAAAATACCTGACGTGTAGAACTTGCTCTAATCCCTAATTTATGCTCTTCTTCTCCTAAAGTTACTCCATTAGGATTTTCAGGGTCATACTCAACGATAAAGCCTGTTATGTTTTTATCGTCTTCAATACGCGCAAAAACAATCATCAAACTACAAAAGCCTGCGTTTGATATCCACATTTTTTGCCCATTGATTTTATACGATTTACCATCTGAAGAAAGTTCGGCAGTAGTTTTACCAGAATTAGCATCAGAACCAGCACCTGGCTCAGTTAAACAATATGCTCCAAACCATTCACCAGTTGCTAATTTTGGTACATATTTTTGTTTTTGTTCTTCAGTTCCGTATAATGTTATTGGCATAGTTCCAATACCAGTATGAGCGCCAAAAGCTGTACTGAAAGAACCCGTTCCAGAAGAAATGTAATCACATGTTAAACATGTAGAAACAAATCCCATTCCTAAACCTCCATAAGCTTCAGGTACAGCAACACCTAAAAAGCCTAGTTCACCAGCTTTACGCATTACGTCTTCTGTTAACGCATAGTCTTTTGCTTCAAACCGATCCTTGTGTGGAATGATCTCGCGGTCGTTAAATTCCATAACCGCCTCTTTCATCATTTGTTGCTCTTCTGAAAAATCCTCAGGTGTGAAAACGTCTTCACATTTTGTTTCTTTTACTAGAAATTGACCTCCACGTAAAATGTCTTTTTCTGTTACTTCCATTATATAATATTGTATTAAGTTCTTTAATTTAAAAATTCAAATATTCCACAAGCTCCTTGACCTGTACCAACACACATCGTCACGGCGCCATATTTCCCTTTCATATCGCGTTTACGCATTTCGTCAAATAACTGAACTGATAACTTTGCTCCTGTACATCCTAAAGGATGACCTAGTGCAATAGCACCACCATTTACATTTATGATATCAGGATTTAAATCTAATTCTCTAATAACGGCTAATGATTGCGATGCAAAGGCTTCGTTTAATTCTATTAAGTCTAAATCAGATTGCTGCAAGCCAGCTTGATGTAATGCTTTAGGGATTGCCTTTACTGGCCCAATTCCCATAATACGAGGCTCAACACCAGCTGCTGCATAGTTTACTAAACGTGCAATAGGTTCAATATTTAATTCTTTCACCATGTCTTCACTCATTACCATAACAAATGCGGCACCATCACTCATTTGTGATGAATTACCAGCTGTTACACTACCTCCTTGCGCGAAAACGGCTCTAAGCTTGGCTAGAGCCTCTTTATTTGTCCCTTTACGAGGCCCTTCATCTTTAGTTACAGTATATGATTTAGTCGCTTTATTACCATTTTCATCTATATAAGTTTGATCTACTGTAATTGGTACAATTTGATCTTGAAAACGATCTTCGGCTTGTGCTCTTAAAGCTTTCATATGAGAATTGAATGCAAATTCATCCTGATCTTCTCTAGATACATTAAATTGTTGGGCGACAGCTTCTGCTGTGTTACCCATTCCCCAATAATATTCTTCATGGCCAGCTTTAACAGTATCGTAATTCAATTCTGGTTTAAAGCCAGTCATCGGTACAGAGCTCATACTCTCAGAACCACCAGCAATGATACAATCTGCCATTCCGGCTTGGATTTTTGCTGTTGCAATACCTATAGTTTCTATTCCAGAAGAACAAAAACGATTTACGGTGACACCAGGTACATCAACACTATTTAATCCGATTAAAGAAATAAATCGTGCCATGTTTAATCCTTGAGAACCTTCTGGCATTGCATTACCAACAATAACATCATCAATTCTTGAGACATCAAGATTTGGTAATTCTTTCATCATATGCTGAATGGTTTCAGCACCTAACTCATCAGCTCTTTTAAATCGGAATACACCTTTAGGTGCTTTTCCAACTGCTGTTCTATATGCTTTTACTATATATGCTTGTTTCATTGTCTTAGTTTCTTAAAGGTTTTCCAGTTTTCAACATGTGTTGGATTCTCTCCAAAGTTTTGCGTTCTGTACAAAGTGATAAAAATGCTTCACGCTCCAGATCTAGTAAATATTGCTCACTTACTAATGTTGGCTCAGACAAATCGCCACCAGCCATAACATAAGCCAATTTATTAGCAATCTTTTGATCGTGCTCGCTAATATAATTACTAGCGTTCATAGCATCTGTGCCCACTAAGAACATACCTAAGGCTTGCTTACCAAGAACTTTTACATCCTTACGTCTTACAGGTTGTGTGTAACCAGCATCTGCTAATAATTTTGCGTGTGCTTTTGCGGTAGCTATCTGTCTATCTTTGTTTACAACAACAATGTCTTTTCCTTTTTGAAGCACACCTAGATCATAAGCTTCGTAAGCAGAGGTTGCTACTTTAGCCATTCCAATCGTTAAGAAATATTCTTGAAGTACATTTAATTCTACATCACCTTTTCTAAACGTATCTTGAGCTCTAAGTGCCATTTCCTTAGAACCTCCACCTCCAGGAATTACACCAACACCAAACTCTACAAGTCCGATGTATGTTTCTGCAGCTGCAACGACTTTATCTGCATGCATTGATAACTCACATCCACCACCAAGTGTCATACCATGAGGTGCTGAAATCGTTGGAATAGAAGAGTAGCGCATACGCATCATACTATCTTGGAAATACTTGATAGCCATGTTGAGCTCGTCGTATTCTTGCTCTGCAGCCATCATAAAAATCATTCCAATGTTTGCTCCAACAGAAAAGTTTGCCGCTTGGTTACCAACAACCAATCCAGCAAAATCTTTTTCAGCGAGATCTATCGCTTTATTTAAGCCAGCTAAAACATCACCACCGATGGTATTCATTTTAGATTGGAATTCTAAATTAAGAATGCCATCGCCTAAGTCTTCAACTACAACACCAGAGTTTTTAAAGACTTCGTTTGATTTTCGGATATTATCTAATATGATGAAACTATCCTGACCTGGAATTTTTTCTTGAGATTTTTCAGGAATACTATAGGCATAAGATGCCCCTTCCTTTACACTATAAAATGTTGAGCTTCCAGATGCTAACATTTCATTTACCCAAGCATTTGGTTCTAATCCCTCAGCCTTCATCATTTTAATACCAGCTTCAACACCAATAGCATCCCAAATTTGGAAAGGACCATGTCCCCAACCAAATCCTGCTTTCATGGCATCATCTATCTTATATAGGTCTTCAGTAATTTCAGGAATTCGATTTGATACATAAGCAAATAAAGCAGATAAGTGTTTTCTATAGAATTCCCCAGCTTTATCTTTTCCTTTTACTAATACTTTAAAGCGGTCTGCAACATTATCAATTGTTTTGGTTAGCTCTAATGTGGCAAATTTTGCACGTTGCTTTTCTCTATATTCTAAAGTATTTAGGTCGAGTGAAAGGATTTCTTTTTTGCCTTCGGTCGAAACGTGTTTTTTATAAAATCCTTGTCCTGTTTTACTTCCTAACCACTTATTTTTCATCATAGTATTGATGAAGTCTGGTATTTGAAATAACTCTAATTGTTCATCATTAGGGCAATTATCTTTTATACCATTTGCAACATGAACCAAAGTATCTAAACCAACAACATCAACAGTTCTGAAAGTTGCTGATTTTGGGCGACCTATAACTGGACCAGATAATTTATCAACTTCTTCAATAGTCATATCTAGTTCTTTTACAACATGAAATACATTCATGATGCTAAAGATTCCGATTCTATTGCCAATAAATGCAGGTGTGTCTTTTGCAACTACAGACGTTTTTCCTAAGAATTGTTCGCCATAAGCATTTAGGAATTCTAAAACAGATGCATCAGTTTTAGGTCCAGGTATAATTTCAAACAATTTTAGGTAACGTGCTGGATTGAAGAAGTGTGTTCCGCAGAAATGCTTTTGGAAATCTTCACTACGACCTTCGCTCATAAATTTTATAGGAATACCAGATGTATTACTTGTAATAAGTGTTCCTGGTGTTCTATACTTCTCAAGCTTTTCGAAGACTTGTTGTTTTATATCCAGTCGTTCTACTACAACTTCCATAATCCAATCGACATTGGCAACTTTAGCGATATCATCTTCAAGATTACCTGTAGTAATTCTATTTTTAAATGAATTGTGATAGAGTGGTGCAGGCTTTGATTTAATAGATGCTGTTAATGCGTCGTTTACTAATCGATTTCTAACAGCTTTATCTTCTAAAGTTAGTCCTTTAGCTTTTTCTTTATCATTAAGTTCTCTTGGTACAATGTCTAGTAATAAGACATCAACACCAATATTGGCAAAATGACAAGCAATACCGCTTCCCATAATACCAGAGCCAATAATGGCAATTTTTTTAATTCTACGTTTACTCATCTTATTTTAAAATGTGTTCTTTTTGATTGTATATTTTTTTATTAGAGATCATGTTATTAATAACTTCAGCTACTTCATAAAAATGATTGAGTTTGTCTTCAGAAACATTTTGACGAATAGCATTGTTGAACGTCAGTACGCGTTCTCTGGAATATTCTCTTTTTTCTTTACCAAATTCAGTTAAGAAAATAAGTACACCACGACCATCTTCAGGATTAGGTTTTCGTATAATTAAACCTTTTTCTTCCATCATTTTTAGTGTACGAGATAGGCTAGTTGCCTCCATTCCCATTTTTGGCCCTAATGAAGTTGAAGGAGTTCCTTTTTCTGGGTCGATACTAAGTAAAGCAAATCCTGTTGCCATAGTTGTATCGAACTTCGAAGCTTCTTCGTTGTACATTTTGTTAACTGCTAACCAGGTAGTTCTCAGTACGTAATCTATAGTTTTATCTTTCATGCTTTTTTTGTTGAACACCAAAGATAATAAAAAATACTATGCGTGCATAATAAATTCATTTAAAATCCATTTATAAAAAAAAGCGTTTCTCAATAGAAACGCTTTTAAATATGTATGTAATGTGTAATTATTTTACTTTACCATTAATAAAACCTACAACAGCACCAACAACAGTAGCCATGATAATAGATATGATGAGTTCTATGCCATATCTTTCATAATCTATTTGTGCTTGATTGGCCATTCCAAAGAGAATAGTAATTAATCCCATAAATAGACCAATAATGGCTCCAGCTTTTGCTCCACCAGCTAAAGTAGTTATTTGAGCCCATTTGTTATAAATATATGAGATGAAGAATCCAAATGCAAAACAGCCAAGAGTAATAAATAACATTGCATTAGTTCCTTCTTGCGGTTGTGGGAAAGTATCAGCGAATAAAATGCCATAAAATAACCATCCTAGTAGCCAATCTACTACACCACCAACAAGCCCTGCAATTACAAAAGTTTTTGTGTTCATAATATTATATAATTTTAGTTAGATGTTTAAATATATAATAAAAAACGTAAAACACTGTTATTCAGTAGGTGAAGACTTACATGTTGTTGACGCTAACGATATCTTTTCGAGACTTTATGTTGAGTTTATTGTAAATAGAACTTACATGAGATTTTACTGTGCTAACGCCTATGTTAAACTCTTCTGAAATTTCTTTGTTTGATTTACCCTCGACTAACAAATTATATATTTTTCGTTCTTGAATACTTAACAATTTTAATTGTTTGTTCGCTTTTTTTCTTCTTGAACCTATAACATAATTAATGATGTACCCTAATAGAAAGAAGAAGATTGCTGAAACTATAATCCATAAATTTGAATTAGTACTTTCTTCTTTTGGAAATTTAGAACGAAGCTCATTAAAATAAGATGAGTTTTCACTTTTCCATTTCTCAAGGTAATTTTTGTAGAATTTTTGATTTTCTAAATAGGTAGATTCAAACTTGCTATTAGTTAAGGCATAAAGTGAAACAATAGGGTGTGAAGACGTATCTGCAATATGTCTAAGTTCTTCGTAGATTGTTTTATTAATAAATTCTTTTTTTAAGTTACTTTTTACAGCTCCTGTATTATCGTTGCTTATAATTCCGTGTATAGTCTTAAAATCGACATTTGGTTGATATCCGTTAATTATATAGTTGTAGAATAAACTATCTTTAGTTCTGTTACTGATAGATATGTTTGAGTTTTTATTTGCTATAAGAAAAATATGATTTTCTTCCTTACCTCCAATAATCAATGAAGCTGCTGGTGATGTTTTTTTAGAAATATGTAATCTATAAAGATGATCTGCTTTTGGTAGAGATTCGGTAGAAAAATGAAACTCTCCTAAGCTATCTACTTTTGCTTCTGCGATGATGATTTCATTGGACATCTTATACATATCCTTAAAAGTTGGGATATGAGATAGGTAAACTACAGGTTCCCATATAGAGTCTAACTGTAGTTTACCATTGATTGATTTAGATTGCTCGTTTTTTGATTTAGATTGCGAAAAACAATTTAAACTATTCACAAAAAGAATAAATAATAATAATTTATAAGACTTTATGTGAATACGATTAATGTAAATTTTTGTTTTATTCATTATGTAACGAAGTGCAAATTGAAACGTCGCCTATCACTTTATTTGGAACCAATAAAACAGTCCATTTTCCATTTACAGGGTCTTCTATATGTTTTTGCATTTGGCCACATACTTGTTCTTTTTTCTCTGAGGTATTAACTTGGCTTTCAATTGAAAAATTTCCTTTTTTATTTCCTTTTGGGTCATAAAGCTCAACGGTTAAATATCCAGATTTTACGGTACTATTTATGCTAACATGCATTTTATTAGTGTCTTTAGAAACATCAATAATTATTGCTTGCTGCTCAGAACTGCCATCGAACTGAATAGTTCTGTTGGTTGAGGTTGAATTGCAACTATCAAGTTGCCGCTGTTGTGCTTGTATTAAAGCACTAAATAAAAATAAGCACAAAAATAATTGAATGGATTTTTTCATGATTGATAAAATTTAGAATTAATATTACAAAGCTACTTTCACTTGTAGTATTTAAGAAATTTTATGAGTCTGAAAAAGGTAGTAATAAAGTTTTAAAAACGTGCTATTCCTTCAAATATTCTAAGGTCTGTAGATTTTTTCGTAGAGGGCATCATATTTTTCTCTGATAACACTTCGTTTCATTTTCATAGTAGGAGTAAGATGCCCATCATCGATTGTCCAGGCATTTGGTGTAAGTTCAAAACGCTTTATTTGTTCCCATTTTCCGAAATTCTTATTGTATTTATCAACTTCTTTTTGAATACGTTTAATCACAATTTCAGAAGAAGAGATTTCCTGGTCACTAGTGCCTATGGTGTGACCTTTATGGTCAATCCAATCCCTTACAAAGTCGAAATTGGGCTGAATAATGGCACCAGGCATTTTTTCTCCCTCACCAACCACCATCACTTGTTCTATAAATAAGGATTGTTTTAAATCGTTTTCTAGTAATGTAGGAATGATATATTTACCACCAGAGGTTTTAAACATTTCTTTTTTACGACCTGTTATTTTTAAAAAACCATCTTCATCAATTTCGCCTTTATCTCCTGTATGGAAATAATCTCCAGTCATAACACCAGCTGTTTTTTCAGCATCTTTATAATAGCCCAACATAACGTTTGGTCCTTTTATTAAAATTTCGCCATCCTCTGCAATTTTAACTTCAACGTTATTAATTGGTTTTCCTACGGTTCCTATTTTATAATGATTATCAGCGTACATGCCAACGGATACGACAGGTGATGTTTCTGTTAAACCATAGCCTTCCATAACTTTCATTTTTGCTGCACCAAATATTCTTGCTAATCGAGGTTGTAGGGCAGCACTACCAGATACCATGGTACCCAAGTCTCCACCAAGAGCATCTCTCCATTTACTAAAAATGAGCTTATTTGCTATTTTTAACTGAAACTCATACCAAGATCCATTTCGGCCATAAGGCTCCCAACGTTCACCTAGTCCTACGGCCCAGAAAAATAAAGCTTTTTTTATTCCTTTGAGTTCTTCACCCTTAAGCATTATTTTATCGAATACTTTTTCTAGTAAACGTGGAACAACACTCATTAGGTTAGGGTTAATTTCTTTAGCATTATCTCCAATTTTGTCTAATGCTTCAGCAAAGTAAATAGAAGTACCAGCGTATTGATAAACATAAATTAATACACGCTCAAAAATATGACAGATAGGAAGAAAACTTAAAACACGTGTTTCTCCAGAAGGAGGAAGCGGCACTCTTGGGGAACTATCTAAGACATTACTTGTAATATTCCAATGAGATAGCATTACTCCTTTTGGTTTGCCTGTTGTGCCAGATGTGTAGATTATGGTTGCAAGATCTTCTGGCTTTACGGCATCTTTTCTAGCTTCTACTTCAGATTGATTGCTTTCGTCTTTACCAAGTTCAAATAACTCAGAATAATGTTTACATCCTTTGATATGGTCAAATGAGTAGACTTCTTTGATACTTGTATTTGCTTGTACTTTTCTTACTTTTTCAAGAACTTCTTCATCCGAAACAAAACAATAAATCGATTCGCTATGATTTAAAACATATTCATAATCTTCAGCACAAATAGTAGGATATATTGGAATATTTTGAGCTCCAGTTTGTAGAATTCCAATATCCATGATATTCCATTCTGTTCTATTTGTAGAAGATATAATAGCTATTTTATCATCCTTCTGTACACCCATTTTTAAAAGCGCACGGCTTACGGAATTTGCTTTGTCTAAGTATTCTTTGGTTGACATAGGAGTCCATTTACCATTATACTTGGTTACTAAAGCACTTTGACTAGGCTTATGTTTAAGTTGATAATACGGGAAATCGAAAAGGCGCGTTACTTCTGTCATAATCTAAAATCAGCGAAAATTATTAGGGGTTTTTACGAAAATAAGAAAATTAAGATTAAATATTTTGTAGTATAGAAATTAATCAGTGTTGAAAGGGGTATACTATAATATAAAAAAGGGCTTTAATAAGTTAAAGCCCTTTCGAGTTTTGATACTTTTCACCCTAACTACTAACAAAATTTCAGTAATAACCCTAAGTGATTAATCAATATTATTAGCAAAAAAGTATCGGATCAAATGTAAATACAATTTATGACCAATTCATATAAATCAAAGAAATTTTATACATAATATGTATTTACAATACATAATTGTACTTGAAGTAATCTTTTGAGGGATTGTTTTATTGAATATTTTTAAACTTACAGGACTAATGCCAGGTTAATTGCTTTCTATCCAAAGTCTTGCGTTTACAAAAGCTTCTAGCCAAGGTGATACTTCATCATTACGTCCTTGAGGATAGTTTGCCCAATTCCATTGAAATGTTGAACGTTCTATGTGTGGCATAGTTACTAAATGGCGTCCGGTTTCATCGCACATCATGGCAGTATTAAAATCTGACCCATTTGGATTATGTGGATAACCTTCATAGCCATATTTTGCCACAATATTATATTTGTCTTCGGTATATGGAAGACTGAACTTTCCTTCACCATGAGAAATCCAAACACCTAATGTGGTTCCTTCTAAAGTTGATAGCATTACGGAATCGTTTTTCTGAATTTTTACAGAAGTAAAAGCACTTTCATGTTTTTGAGAATCATTATAAGTCATTTTTCCGTGTACTTCATGGTTTGGATTAACGAGATTCAATTCCATCCAAAGCTGACATCCATTACATATACCAACAGATAATGTATCTTCTCTTGCGAAAAAGTTTTTTATGATTTTATTAGCTTTTTCGTTGTACTTTATAGCTCCAGCCCAACCTTTTGCTGAACCTAATACATCAGAATTACTAAAACCACCAACAGCACCTAAAAATTGAATATCTTCTAAGGTTTCTCTGCCAGAAATTAAATCCGTCATATGCACATCCTTTACATCAAAACCAGCTAAATACATAGCGTTAGCCATCTCGCGTTCTGAGTTACTTCCTTTTTCTCTTAAAATGGCCGCTTTTGGTCTTATCGAATTTACTTCTGGTAATTTTCCTGTAAAATGTGCTGGAAATTTATATTGTAAAGGTTGTTGCTTATAATTTTTAAAACGTGTATCAGCCAAACCATTTGAAGTTTGTTTACGATCGAGTAGAAGTGAAGTCTTATACCATATATCTCTTAGTCGAGAAACACTCATTGTAAAGACTTCGTTTTCATTTATTATTCCTAAAACATCGCTTTGTGTTACTTCTCCTATTTTATGGAACTTAATGTCAGCATCTAGGAACTCTGTTTCAATTGAATCATCTTTAGATTGAATTATAATACCAACATTTTCGGCAAACAATACTTTAAATGCATCTTTTTCATTAAGACTTGTAATGTCTAATTCTGCTCCAATATTATTATCGGCAAAACAAAGTTCTAATAGTGTTGTAATTAATCCACCCGAAGCCACATCATGTCCAGCCACAATTTGATTGTCTTTAATCAATTTCTGAATAGTATTGAATACAGTTTTTACGTATGTGGCACTTTTTATTGAAGGTGTAGTATTTCCTATTTTATTATTGATCTGTGCAAAAGAACTACCTCCAAGTTCATAAGAGTCTTGCGATATATTAATATGATATATTGAGCCTTTTCCATATTGAAAAACAGGTTCTACAACTTTAGTAATATCGTTACAGTTAGCAGCAGCAGAAATAATTACTGTACCAGGTGAAATGACGTCACCATCCGGATATTTCTGTTTCATTGATAAAGAATCCTTACCAGTAGGTACATTGATACCTAAGTCGATCGCAAATTGAGAAATAGCTTCGACGGCTTTGTACAATCTCGCGTCTTCGCCTTCATTCTTACATGGCCACATCCAATTTGCAGATAACGACACGCTCTTTAAACCTTCTTTTAATGGTGCCCAAATAATGTTGGTTAAGGCTTCAGTAATTGAATTTCTACTTCCCGCAACTGGATTGATTAATCCAGAGATTGGAGAATGTCCAATAGAGGTCGCTATACCTTCTTTACCTTTATAATCTAACGCCATAACACCAACATTATTTAGAGGTAATTGTAAAGGACCAACGCATTGTTGTTTCGCTACTTTACCACCAACACAACGGTCTACTTTATTTGTTAACCAATCTTTACAGGCTACAGCTTCTAGTTGTAACACTTGTTCTAAATAGTCATGAAAATTATCTTTATCATAAGAAAGATCGCTATAGTTTTTTTCTACGGTGGTATCATTCATTATCGTTTTAGGGGAACTACCAAACATATCCTCTAAGGCCAGATCCATAGGCTTATCTCCTTTGGTTTTAGACTCAAAGGTAAAGCGATGCTCACCAGTAACATCACCAACATCATAGATTGGTGAGCGTTCTCTATCTGCTATGTTATGGAGCGTATTTAAATGCTCGTCAGAAATTACTAGTCCCATTCGCTCTTGAGATTCGTTACCAATAATTTCTTTTGCTGAAAGAGTTGGATCTCCAACAGGTAATTTATCTAAATCAATTTTTCCACCTGTGTCTTCTACTAATTCTGATAGGCAATTAAGATGCCCACCAGCACCATGATCGTGAATAGAGACAATAAAATTCTCTTCACTCTCAACCATACCTCTAACCGCATTAGCAGCGCGCTTTTGCATTTCAGGATTTGAACGTTGTACTGCATTTAATTCAATACCAGAATCAAATTCGCCTGTATCGGCTGATGATACTGCAGCTCCTCCCATACCAATGCGATAATTATCACCTCCAAGAATTACAATCTTGTCGCCTTTTTTTGGTATATCTTTTAGTGCTTGATCTGCTTTACCATAACCAATACCTCCGGCTTGCATTATAACTTTGTCATAGCCAATTTTATCTTCTTGTTCCTGATGTTCAAAAGTTAAAACCGAACCACATATTAAAGGTTGTCCAAATTTATTTCCAAAATCTGAAGCTCCGTTAGAAGCCTTTATAAGAATATCCATTGGTGTTTGATATAACCATTTGCGTTCTGGAAATGCTTTTTCCCATGGACGTTCTTCTTCTAACCTTGAATATGATGTCATATATACTGCAGTACCTGCTAAAGGAATTGATCCTTTGCCGCCAGCTAGTCGATCTCTAATCTCTCCACCAGAGCCTGTAGCTGCACCGTTAAAAGGCTCTACTGTTGTTGGAAAGTTATGTGTTTCGGCTTTTAATGAAATAACAGATTCAAAATCTTTAGTCGTATAGTAATCAGGAATGTCTGCACGCTGAGGTGCAAATTGTTCTACAATAGGTCCTTTTATAAAAGCGACATTGTCTTTATAAGCCGAAACAATATCGTTAGGGTTTTGTTTAGAGGTTTCTTTTATAAGCTTAAATAATGAAGTTTCTTTTTCTATACCATCAATAACAAAGGTGCCATTGAATATTTTATGGCGGCAGTGCTCAGAGTTGACTTGAGAAAAACCAAACACCTCGGAGTCGGTCAAAGGTCTACCTATTTTTTTAGAAACATCTTTTAAATAGTCTATTTCTTCATCACTAAGCGCTAAGCCTTCTTGTATATTATAAGTTGCTATATCATCGATATCTTGGATAGGTTCTGGCTGAATATTTATGGTAAATAAGTCTTGATCGAGATTGCGAAATTTTTCTGAAATCATTGGATCATAATCCTTAAAGTTTTCAGAAATAGCCATAAACTCTTCAATTCTTAAAATATTTGAAATGCCCATATTTTGGGTAATCTCTACAGCATTTGTACTCCATGGGGTAATCATTGCTGCTCTGGGACCAACAAAAAAAGCATCAATTGATGCTTGTTCTATTTTTGGCTGATTGCCAAATAACCATGTGAGTTTAGAAATGGTGTCGGTTGATAATTCTTTTGTTGCTTGAACAGCAAAAACTTTGCTGTTTTGGTTTCCAAAGAAATGAGTCATTTAGGTTTTGTATTTGGTGTGAAAAATAAAAACACAAAGTTAATTCATTTTGTGATATTCTAATCAAATATTGAAATCCAAATAATGAAGTATTTAACAAGTTTTAAACAATAAAAAGCAGCTAGTGACCATTTTTAGTAAAAGTGTAGCTGCCTTTTATTGTTATATGATAAGATGTTAGCTTTTAATTAATCGTTTTGTAATATTAGATTGCCCTTGAGAAATTTTTAAAATATAAACTCCGTTTTTTAAGTTGTGTAAATCTAATGCTTTAGATGTATTGATTATCTTAACATACACACGCTTGCCCAAAACATCATAGATTTCGATATGAGTTTCTATATCAGATTTTAAGTTGAAGTTTAGTAAAGATTTTACCGGATTAGGATAAATAGATATATTTTCAATTGTAAGATCGTCAATGCTTAATGTCTGTGTATGCGAGCCCAAATCATCACAATTATTGGACGCAAAACTATTCCACTCATTTATATTAAAAGTTGTGGTTGGTCTATCTACTGTAGGTTTTCTAACTAGTGTTGTGTTTTGAGCATAATTACTACTACTATTAAAATCCCCTAGAATATCAATTAAAACATCATTTTTAAATAAGCCAATTGCATCGTTTCCGTTAAAAGATGTAATGGCGTTATTAAGATCATCATATTCTATTGTACAAACCATAGCACCACCATTAGCCACAATGAAGACATCTTCATTGGTGATAGTTGCACTATTTGGGAATGTATATGTTGTACTCCAATTAGCATTTCCGTTTGTACTAAGTTTTAAGGTATAAGTTGAAAGATTAACAGTTGCACCTGTGAAATTTGCAATTTCTAAAACTTTATTATTGCCAGAACCTTCAATATATTCTGAGAAAAATAGATCAATATCACCACCAGAAGAGCCATTATTGGTTGTAGTCTCACAATCCTGATTGCTAAAACCCGATTCATTATCCGAGGTGTCTTTGGCTTTTATAGTAAAGCAATAGTTTGTGTCTGCAAGCAAGCTAGTTACAGTTGTACTTGGAGTTGTACTACCAGTATTAAATGCAAATACGCCATCAACGTATACATCGTAAGAGGCTATAGCAACATTATCAGTAGAAGCTGTCCAGTTTAGATCTATAGTATTATCTGTTGGGTTAGACGCAACTAAGTTTGTTGGATCGGTTGGTGCTTCGGTATCTGGTGTTGTATTCCAGATTAAATCTACATATTGAGGGTTATCTACAAAGGGGTTTCTGTTATTTTGGTGATTGTAGTAAATATTATTATTTCTATCAATTTCTTTTTGAGAGACAGGATCATTTTGATGCCATGTAATTAAAATATTTAAGAAAGGATCTGCTATAGCTTTATCAGAGCTTCCATCAAACATAGGATAAGCATCCCATGATGCAATTTGATCTTCATAGCGGGTTACGAAATAGAAATAAATACGCGCTATATCTCCTTTAAATTCATCAATGGGTTCAAAAACAGTTGCAGAATATCCAGCGGAATACCCACTGTTTAAATTGTTTCCAAGTTTAGAACCGTTTTGAGTAGGGTTAGAAATACCAGATTGATTTACTAATTGACTATCATTAACACGTCCAAAGGGAAAATTACTTCTAAATCCATTAACACGACCATCAGTTGGGATTAAGTGGTGTGCATCGCTATACATAGGCAATTGCGAATTAAATACGGATTGCGGAATTACATGTTCTTTATTATAGCAGTCACCTTCACTATTAAAGTTTCCACATTCATCAGTTACTGGTGTATAATTGTATGGGTCACTTCCATTAGGATTTTCTGAATACATATCTAAAATGGTGTTATCGCCATTTACTTCGTAATAGAAATCTCTTTCGTAAGTTGCATTAAAAGGGTCTAACGAATTGTAAGTTTGTTGATCGTGTTCTTCTTCAATAGTATTGTTAATTTCTGGATCATCTATATCGTTAATAATTCGTTTTAATTGTGTTTTTAAGGTGTATCCGGTTCCTGTGGCATGATCGTAATAACCAGCAGGGATTTGCGCAAATCCAAGGCTTGTTGTTAATATTGTTAATAGTAAAATGTAAATATGTTTCATAGTATTTTTTTCTTAATGGATTTGGGTTATTTCTTTTCTAATAGTGCCATATAAAAACCGTCATAGCCAGATGTATGAGCTAAAATTTTTTTATCCTTTACAAGTTTAAAGTCCTTTCCGTTTTCCGAAGTTAAGAAATTATCAACTTGTTTTTCATTTTCTGATGGCAAAATAGAGCAAGTGGCATACACCATTTTTCCTCCAGATTTAACCATTTTAGAGTATTGTTGTAAAACATCAGTTTGAGTTTGCTTTATTTGCTTTATAAACTCAGGCTGTAATTTCCATTTAGCATCTGGATTACGTCTTAAAACACCTAAACCAGAACATGGAGCGTCTATTAATAAACGATCGGCTTTACCATATAGTTTTTTAATAGGTTTAGTAGAGTCAATGACTTTCATTTCAATATTGTGTACACCGTTACGACGTGCCCTAATCTTGAGTTTTTTTAATTTACTTTCGTAAATATCCATGGCAATGACCTGGCCTTTGTTTTGCATTAAGGCTGCCAAATGCAATGATTTTCCACCAGCACCTGCACAAACATCAACAACTTTCATACCTGGTTTTACATCTAAAAAGTCAGCTACGAGTTGAGAAGAAGCATCTTGTACTTCGAACCAACCATTTTTAAAAGCTTCGGTTTTGAAGACATTTGCTCGCTCTTTTAATTTTAAAGCATAAGGATGGTCAGGTAAAGTTTCTGTTTCTATATCTTCTGATTGAAGTTTGAGTTGTAAATCTTTTTTCGTCGTTTTTAGTGTGTTAACTCTAAGAATAACATCGGCTTGTTCGTTTTGTATTGCGATTTCTTCTGTCCAGATGTTTTCGCCAAGTTCTTCAACACCTAAGTTATCCATCCAATCAGGTATACTTTCGCGATATTTCCTGATTTTAGATAACTCATCAAAACGGCCTTTAATTTTTCGGGTTGGTGTGTCTGTAAAGTATTTCCAATCGGGTAGTTTAATTCCTTTTAACGTTGCCCAAACTGCAAAGATACGCCAAAGATTATCTCTATCATACGGAGCTTTTACATTAGAGATTTCTGCATAGAGTCTTTGGTAACGAACAATACTATAAACCGTTTCTGCTACGAAACTTCTATCTCTGCTTCCCCAACGCTTATCACGTTTTAGTAATTGCTGTATAACTTTATCTGCATATTCACCTTCATTGAAGATTTTGTGCAAACCATCAATTACTGCAAAGCATAGGTTTCTGTGTAGTCGCATTTTTTATTAATTTTCAATCTCTGTTTTTAGTCTGAGTTTCCCAATATATAACATTAGTTGAGTAGATATAGGCAATTGCTTATTGCGATGGTAAACTGCTGACTTATAAAGAGCATGCAAAGGTAATATAAAAGTTGAGATACGAAGCTGTTGATGTTATAAAGTGTTACCTTTTGCTGAAAATTATTTGCGCAAGTTTTTTGTTGTGATGGCATCTAAACAAAATTGTAGTAATTCTAAAATAGGTTTGACAGAAGCGACCATAATTGAACAATTAAAGTTGAAAAACACTCAAGTGTTTTCTCATCTTATAGACTGTTATCAGCAAAAAGTTTTTGGCACTTGCATATCTTTTGTGCCAAATAAAGAAGATGCTGAAGATTTGGTACAAGAGGTGTTTGTAGAAGTTTTTAATTCTATTAATAAATTTAAAGGTAATTCTAAATTATCGACGTGGATCTATAGAATAACAACTAATAAATGTCTGGAATTTATTAGAAAGCGTAATACAAAGAAACGTTCAGGTTTTTTAAAGCCTCTATTTAGTGATGATTTTTCAATAGATAAAACGAATTATTTTACTGAGTTTAATCACCCAGGTTTTTTATTAGAAAAAAAGGAGTTAAATGAAGCCTTGTTTAGGGCTATTAATAGTTTGCCAGAAACTCAGTCACTAGTTTTTACATTGCACAAAGTTGATGGTAAAAGTTATCAGGAAATTGCAGAGATAACAGAGAAGAGTCTGTCTTCAATAGAATCTGTAATGTTTAGGGCTAAGAAAAATCTGCAAAACGTATTATATAATTATTATAAAAATGAATTTTAGCACAAGTTATCGTCAACTTATGCATCTAAAAAACAAAATGATATGATGTCTAATTCTGAAATTGATAAGAAAGTAAAAGCAACTTTAGATTCGATGCAATCTATAGATGAAGTTAAGGTTTCCCCTTTTCTAAAGGATAGAATATTGCATCAAATTGATGCTTTTGAGGATCGCCAGGAATCATCTTGGTTATGGTTTACACCAAGCCTTCAATTAGCAACCTTAATAGTGTTTATGGTGCTAAATGTATATGCATATATCAACATAAACTCAGAAGCATATAATTCATCGATAGATGAGTTTACAGAGACATATGGTCTAGGTGAAGAAACTGACACCTTTATTTTTTAATTTATCTCATTATGAAAAAACAAACTTTACTATACGTTTTATTAATCTTTTTGATTATTTCTAATGGCTTTTTTCTCGCTCGCTATCTAGGTAAACCAGATAGGAGAGGACATAAACCAGAATCATTTATTATCAAGAAATTGAATTTTGATCAGCAGCAAATGAATGATTTTCATTCTATGAGTGATTTACACTTTGATAAGATGAAATCTATTTCTAAAAACATAAGAAGTTTAAAAAAGGAGATGTTTTCAAAAGTTTCAGATAAAAGTGTATCACAATCGTATTTAGATTCCATTACAGATTTAATTGCTACTAAAGAAAAAGAAAAGGATTTAGAAATATTTAGCCATCTTCAAAAGGTTAGAGAACTATGTAACGAAGAACAAAAAGAACGCTTCACTAAAATTGTAAGTGATGCTATGGATAGGCGAGGACATAGAGGCAAACATGGAGGAAGAAATTAAACTATTTCAGTTTGGTAAAATTAATATACTGTGGTGTATTAACTATATATAACTAATAGCAGATTTAAAATTTGATTGATTACTGTTAATTTGAAAGGCTTTACGGGTTTCTCGTAAAGCTTTTCTATTTTTAGAGAAAATTGTGAATAATGAAAAAATCAATTTTAATTCTTTTGATAGCCTCAATTATTGGACTTGGAAGTTGTGGTATAAGAAAATATGAGGAACGTTTTAATAGATTATATAGCGGTTTTAATAAAGTGGAAATTGAAACTTTAGTAGAAGACTCTCTTTTAAATGTAAGGGCTTTAGAAATAAATGAAGGAAGAGTTGTTGCTGCAACCTCTTCAGGAAAGATTTTCCGAAGCATTTTGTCCTACATGTCAGATTTTGAAGAAGCAAATTACTGGTCTCAAACCGAGGATACTATAGTGCCAAGTAATTTTAGAGCCATAGCTTTTCAGGGAGATTATACTTATACCTTGTCAATTGGAAATCCAGCAAAATTATTTCAAGATGGTAGCTTGGTTTATTTTGAGAATAACGAAAAGGTGTTTTACGACTCTATAGACTTCTGGAACGATAAAGAAGGGATTGCTATTGGAGACCCAACAGACGGTTGTATGAGTATTATTATAACGAGAGATGGAGGTAACAGATGGGCAAAACTATCTTGCGATAATTTACCAAAAGTTAAAGAAGGCGAGGCCGCCTTTGCTGCAAGCGATACTAATATTGCTATTGTTGGTAATCATACCTGGGTAGCAACAGGAGGTAAAGTAAGTAGGATTTTATACTCACCAGATAAAGGCAAAACATGGCAGGTTTTTGAAACACCAATTGTACAAGGCAAGGAAACCACAGGTATGTATTCTGTAGATTTTTATGATAAATACAATGGTTTTGCCATTGGAGGAGACTACACCAAACCCAATGATACTTTGGCTAATAAAATTAGAACTAAAGATGGTGGTAAAACTTGGCAAGTAGTTGCAAATGCTACAGGACCAGGTTATAGAAGTTGTGTGCAATATGTACCAAATAGCAATGCCAGGAAATTAATAGCTATAGGATTTAAAGGTATAGATTACAGTAATGATGCAGGAGATACTTGGAGACACATAAGTGACGAGGCCTTTTATACCATACGATTTTTAAATGATTCTGTCGCTTATGCAGCTGGCAAAGGACGCATAAGCAAACTAACTTTTAGAAACTAAAAAAGAAGCCTTTAGGTCTCTTTTATTTAGTTTCTATTACGTCTATGCTTTTCGCGCATGTCTCTTAGTCTTTCTAAAAGTTTTCTGTTAAACTGGTCTTCTGCGGCTTTAAGTAGCATAATTTTTTTAGATGATATAACTTTTTTTAAATCTTCAACCAATTGTAGTTTGGCTTGATGCATATCGTTTTCCGTTTTAATTAATTGTTCTAATAGCTCATCAGCACGCTTATCTGAAACATTACCTCCTCGCATTTCTTGTTTTATAGGCCTTAAAACATCAGATTTTATTTTATCTACTTTGGTCTCAAAAGCATTATAAATAGGCCAAAATTGTTGAGCCTCTTCAGTAGTTAAGCTTAATTTTTCAGTAAGGAATGCCACTTTTTGCGTTTTAATACGCTCTTTCATTTTTTCACCTCCTTGAGCAAAACTAGATATGCTAAAAAATAGTAATAGTATTGGGATTAATCGTTTCATTATTATAGTATTTATTTTTATTCTAAAAAGGATTCTAAATCTGTATTTTCTAAAAGATAATTTTCCAGGTTATCTTCTTCATATGGTGTTTCAGTGATTATAAAATCATCCTCTAACAAATCTACATCAGATAAAAGTTGTGCCAACTCATAACTGTCTAAATCTCTATCTTCTAAATAGGTTTCTACAACTTCTATAGATAACGATTCATAATCTGTGTCTTGAAAGAATATGGCAAAAAGTAACACTAAAGATGCGGCAATACCAGCAACGTAATAAAAATATTTTCTAGCTCTTAACTTTACAATTGGTATTTCTTTAGTGCTTATTGTATTAAATACCTTATCTTCAATAGAATCAAAGTAATTCTTCGGAACAGTATAGCCAGAATCTTTAACACCTTCTATAGGTTCTTCTTCAGATAGACGTTCAAAGAGTTTATTTTCAAAGGACTCAAAGTAGTCGTCAGGTGTTTTATATCCAGTAGTTTTTATATTATGTAGTTTATCTTTTTTCATGGCCGCTTTCCTGATTATAGGAAATCTTTTATGTTTATAATTCTATGACTATAAATTAGTAAAATAGTTTAATCAGACCTTAAAAAGGTTTCTATTTTCTTTACAGCGATATGGTATGATGCTTTTAGTGCACCTTCACTAGTTTCTAAAATATCTGCTATTTCTCTATATTTTAAATCATCAAAATATTTCATGTTAAAGACTATTTGCTGCTTTTTAGGTAAAGTAGCAATAGCTTTTTGTAGTTTTAGTTGAATCTCGTCTCCTTCGAAATATACATCTGCAGTTAAATTGTTAATGGCGTAATTTTGATGCTCTTCATTTGTAATATGTAAGCGCTTAGAATTCTTATTGATATGCGTAATAGACTCGTTGGTAGCTATTCTATATAACCAAGAGTACAGTTTGCTCTCACCTTTAAACTTATCAATACTTCGGTATACTTTAATAAAGGTGTTCTGTAGTACGTCGTCAGCATCGTCATGAGTTATTACAATCTTTCGTATATGCCAATATAAGCGTTCTTTATAGAGTTTCATAAGCGCTCTAAAAGCTGCTTCTTTAGATTTTGGGTCTTGAAGTTGTAATATGAATTCTGATTCGTTAATCAAGTAATTTGCTTTGGTATTTAGACTGGTTAAATTACTAAAAGTTTAATGTATAAAAATTTCAAATTAAGCGCAATATGTTGTTGATTGATTATCAGTGTTTTATAAAAAATTAATTCGATTAAAAGCAAAAAAACACGATAAAAAGCATTTTTTTCTTGTTTAGTAGCATTATTTATTATATGTTTGACACAGCTTAACCTATTAACTGTTATCAGTTTCCCCAAATCTGGTAACAAAATGAGAAGGGTGCATGTAAAAGTGCACCCTTTTTTGATTTTTAAAACGGTATCTATTTAGCTGATATATTTGCAGTTATCACGATTTTATTTTTAGTATACAATAGAAATATTGTACATTAGGCTGTTATATTATAAGATTTAATTGCGATGAAAATACGTTCCCTACTTTTTTCAATGATGTTTCCTATGTTCATTTTTGCTCAAGTTGGTATTGGTACCACAACACCAGGTGCGCAGTTAGATGTAGTTACAGACGCTACGGCTACATCAGAACGAAAAGGATTACAGGTAGATGTTAATAGTACTTCTGCATCTACGACTCAAAGCACTTTTTCACTTCATCTAACAAACTCAAGTACTCCTGCAATTGGAGGAGCAGCAGAGAAGTTTGGTATATATAATAATGTTTCGGGCGCAGGTACTGCTAATCGTTACGGTATATTTACTGAGGTATTTAAGCCCACCTCTGGGGCAACAACAACAGATATGTATGGCGTTTATGCAGCACTTGGGCAGTCTACAGGTGTAAATAGTAATAGCTATGGACTATATGCAGATATAACAAATGCCGGCAATACGGCAAATATCTATGGTGTATATAGTACAGTGAATGGAACAGCCGCTAATGACGATATTTATTCAGGGTACTTTTTAGGAGGTAAGTTTTCTATAGGTCAAACAACTACAGATAATTATATTTTGCCTGAAAGCAGAGGAACAGATGAGCAAATTATGCAAACTGATGCTACTGGAAATGTAACTTGGGAGGACAAAAATGATAACTCTGATTTATCATTGGTTAGAGCTCATCTTTCTGGGACTTATAATCAATCCGCAACAGGTGCAGGTTGGGCTAATATTGATTTTGATACTGAAGATTTTGATACTAATGGCGAGTTTAATACAGCAACCAATACCTTTACTGCTGGTACAGCAGGTTATTATCGTATAAATGCAAGTTATCATACGACTTCCCAATCTAACACAAATTATTATGGGATAGCTATTTATGTTAATGGTACATTAGAAGCTGAATCTACATATAATCATCATAATACAGGTGATGTAATGAGACAGGTTGATTGTTTAGTTTTTCTCTCAGCCACAAATACTGTTGAAGTAAGAATCAGAGCAGAAAGTAATGCTGTTGATATCGATGGATTTTCAGGAAAAACTTATATGGAAATTCAACAGGTAAAGAAGAACTAGTCAAAACTCTGCATTTCTACCAGTTTCTTATACACACCATTTTTTGATATGAGTTCTGCGTGCGTACCTTGCTCTGCGATTTCACCTTTTTGCATCACTACAATTAAATCTGCATTCTGAATAGTAGATAATCGGTGAGCGATAACAATAGAGGTTCTATTTTTCATCATGTTCTCTAAAGCATCTTGCACCAGACGCTCACTTTCTGTATCTAAAGCAGAAGTAGCTTCGTCTAATATCATGATGGGTGGATTTTTTAAAACTGCACGAGCAATATTAACACGTTGCTTTTGACCACCAGAAATTTTACCTCCAGAATCACCGATATTAGTATGAATGCCTTTAGGTAAGTCTTTTACAAATTCCCACGCATTGGCAATTTTTAGTGCTTCTATGATTTCGTCTTCAGTAGCATCTTCTTTGCCAACCTTTAAATTATTTGCTATAGTGTCGTTAAACAATATTGAATCTTGATTAACCAGGCCAATAAAACCTCTGAGAGATTTTTTAGAAAGATTTTTTATGTCTTCACCATCAATAGTAATACTTCCTTTATTTACATCATAAAAACGAGTCACTAAATTTGCTATAGTACTTTTACCGCTTCCCGATTGTCCTACAAGTGCTATCGATTTCCCTTTTGGGATTATTAAATTAAAGTTTTTTAAGACGTATTGATTTTCATACTTAAAAGAAACATTGTCTAGAGACATTTGATTTTCAAAACTTTCTTTTTCAATAGGGTTTTCTATTTCTAGTACTGTATTTTCGGTTTCAATAAACTCCAAAATCCTGTTTGCTGCTCCATCACCCCGTTTTACTCTATAACTCGCTTTTGCTATAGCTTTCGCAGGTGTTAAGATGTTATAAGCTAAAGTTATATAACCTACAAAAAAACTTGCATCCATGGTTTTATCTACAAAAACAAGATAACCACCGTAAACTAATAAAACACCGATGACAATTATTCCTAATAATTCACTTAAAGGTGAAGCAAGATTTTGCCTGTTTAATAATTTATTAGAATGTTTGTAGTATCTTTTGTTACTGTCTTCGAACTTTTTAGCAAACATTTTTTCAACGTTAAAAGCTTTAATTATCCTTAGACCCCCCATAGTTTCCTCTAAAACGGATAAGAATACTCCTTGTTCTTTTTGAACCTTTAAAGACCCCTTTTTTAATGATTTGCCAATTCTAGAAATAATTAAACCAGAAATAGGTATAAAAATCAGAACAAATAGTGTTAGTTTTAGACTAAGAACAAGCATAGTGATTAGAGAGAACAATATGGTTAATGGTTCTCTCACAATCATTTCAAGGATCGCCAAAAAGGAATTCCTTACTTCGTTTACATCAGCACTTACTCTAGATATAGTATCGCCTTTTGTTTTTTCAGAGTAAAATGCTAATTGAAGGTTTACTATTTTGTCATAAAGTTTATTTCTGATATCTTTTAGTACACCATTTCTTAGAAATGTAATGAAATACATGGCTAAATAATTAGAAATATTTTTAAGTAAAAACATACTTATTATAATGCCTACCATCATCATAAGGACTTTGAAGTCACCATATTTTTCTATGTTATCTACTATGAAATAATTTAGATATTCTTCGCCATATTTTTTTAAGTTTAACCATCCTTTCCATATAGGTTCTTTGGTTATTATACGTTGATCACTAAAAATGACTTTAAATACAGGAATTAAGGCAATAAAAGATAGCGTGCTAAAAAGAGCATATAGAACATTAAAGAAAATATTTAGATACGCATATTTCTTATATGGTAACGCAAAAGGTATAAGCTTTTTTATGTAATTCATTGATTATAAATTCATATCCTTAAGGATAGCATCAATCTTACTTTCCAACAATTGCTCCGTTTCTTTAAAAGCAGACACATTGTCAAGGTTTGTATTCACGCTTATGTAAAACTTAATCTTTGGTTCAGTACCGCTAGGTCTTAAAGCAATTTTGCTTCCATCCTCAGTGTAATAGATTAAAACATTGGACTTAGGAATATTTATTGTTTCTTCTATACCATTAATCCTGTCTTTTGCTATAGATAATTGGTAATCTTCAACACGTATTACTTTAGATCCATTAACTTCGCTTAAAGGATTTTGACGTGCATCAATCATCATCTGTTTAATTTTGTTAGCTCCCTCAATGCCTTTTTTGGTTAACGATACTAAACGTTCTTTATAAAACCCATGCTCAATATATAAATCGATTAGCTTTTTATACAGTGTTTTTCCTTCGGCTTTTGCTTGCGCAGCAATTTCGCATGCCAAAAGTGTAGAAGTTACAGCATCTTTATCACGAACAAAATCGCCTACCATAAATCCAAAACTTTCCTCACCACCACCAATAAAATCCAGCTCTGGATAATCTTTTATCATTTTAGCAATCCATTTAAAACCTGTAAGACCAATTTTGCATTCCACATTATAAGCCTTGGCTAAAACCGACATCATTGGTGTAGATACTATAGTAGAGCCTATAAACTGGTTACCATTTATTTTTTCTGAACTTTTCCATTGCTTTAATAGAAAATCCGTCATCAAAATCATGGTTTGATTACCGTTAAGAATCACTAATTCATTTTCGAGGTTTCTAACCACAACTCCAAGGCGGTCGCAATCTGGATCTGTACCAATAACGATATCTCCATCCACTTTTTCTGCCAACTTCATGGCCATTTTTAATGCTTCAGGTTCTTCTGGGTTTGGAGAAACTACAGTAGGGAAATCTCCATTAGGATCTTTTTGTTCTTCAACGATATTAACCTTTGTGTAGCCAGCACGCTTTAAAGTTTCAGGAATAGACATAATCGATGTGCCATGCAATGATGTAAAGACAACATTTAGGTTCTCTCGAGCTTTAGAAGAAGTGTTGAAACTTCCATTTTTTACAGAACTTTCAATAAAAACATCATCAACATCTTTTCCTATATAATTAATTAGATCATTATTAGCTTCAAACTTAATTTCGGAATAATCTAAACTGTTGATTTCTGCGATAATTTCTGCATCTTGAGGTGGAACCAACTGTCCACCATCTTGCCAGTAAACCTTGTAACCATTATATTCTGGTGGATTGTGTGATGCGGTTAACACAATACCACAATGGCATTCTAAATGTTTTAATGCAAAAGACAGCTCTGGTGTTGGTCTTAAGTCTTCAAAGAGGTATACTTGTATGCCATTAGCAGAAAAGACATCGGCAACTACTTTGCCAAACGTTTTACTGTTATGTCTGCAATCGTAAGCTATGGCTACTTTTACTTGTTTATCGGGAAATGATTGTTTTAAATAATTACTTAAACCTTGTGTATTTTTGCCTAGGGTGTATTTGTTAATACGGTTGGTCCCTAATCCCATTATACCACGCATTCCACCTGTGCCAAATTCCAGGTCTTTATAGAAGCTCTCTTCTAAACCTTTAGGGTCAGAAGCAATCATATGTTTTATTTGGTCTTGAGAATCCTTATCAAAGGTTGGAGTTAACCATGAATTGACACGTTCTAAAATTTCAGGTTTTATATAAATCATTTGTAATCGTAGTTATAGTACAAAAGTAAACATTTCGATTTTTGAAGCTTAAAATTAGCCTTATAATTTAAAGATATTACCCTAAATTAATCTGTGCTTTTATATGATAACGCTGTTGTTGACGTTTAGAGCGTAGAATGAGTTCTCCTAAAAACCCGGCAATAAAAAACTGCGAGCCAATAATCATCGTAGAAAGTGCAATGTAGAATTGTGGTCTATCAGTAATTAAACGACCAGTTGGATTAAAAAACAATTTGTCTAAACCTAAGTATAAGGCAAATCCAAAACCTATAATAAACATAACAACACCAAGTGCACCAAAAAGATGCATTGGTCGTTTACCAAATCGTGAAACAAACCAAATCGTAATTAAGTCTAAAAACCCATTGATAAAACGGTTCATGCCGAATTTAGTTTTACCATATTTACGAGCCTGATGCTTTACGATTTTTTCGCCAACCTTAGTAAAGCCAGCGTTTTTGGCCAACACAGGGATATAACGATGCATTTCGCCATAAACATCAATATGTTTTACAACAGCATTACTGTAAGCTTTAAGCCCACAATTAAAATCATGTAATTTTACACCAGATGTGCGTCTGGCTGCCCAATTAAATAATTTTGAAGGCAGATTTTTTGTAATTACAGAATCGTAACGCTTTTTTTTCCAGCCCGAAACCAAATCGTAGCCTTTATCTGTTATCATATTGTACAGCTCAGGGATTTCTTCTGGATTATCCTGTAAGTCGGCATCCATAGTAATGACGACATTTCCTATGGCCTTAGCAAAACCTGCATGTAGTGCCTGTGACTTCCCGAAATTTTTTAAAAAGCGAATGCCCTTAACATTTTGGTTAACACCAGAGAGCTCAGAGATTACCTTCCAGGAATTGTCGGTACTACCATCATCAATAAAAAGAATTTCGTAAGAAAACGAATTGGATTGCATCACTGATACAATCCAATCGTGTAGTTCTTTTAAAGATTCTTCTTCGTTAAGTAGCGGTATAACTACTGATATATTCATATTGATGAGGTCAAAATTCTAGACTTCAAAAATAGAGAAAATTTTTAAGCAGCGTCAGGATCTTTCTTTTTCATTATTAATGCTACAATTAGACCAATAACAGCATAGAAAATAAGCCCTTTTGCTATATTGTATAATTGAGAGCTAATGCTCATCGCATCTTCTTCTGCTGCTTTTGCCATTGCTTTGTTTATTTCACTTTCTGGCGCTCCCATACTTTCCATAAAAGCCCTGGCTTTTTCCATGCCTATTTCTTGTAACATTGTTGCTGCATCAGGGTCAATAAATCCAAATAAAACAATAGATACTAATGAGCTTATAATCATGCCTATAGCAACTGTTATAAAATATGAAGAGAATGCTTGTTTAAAACTCATAAAACCGCCGAGAATACTTTTAGCTTTTGCAGTAGATATAATACCAAAAACTATAGCTACTAATGGTAGTAGTAAAAGCATAATCCAAAAATTAACAAGGAGTTCTATATTTAGGGCATAAGCAATAATGGTAAATGCAGATAATATTAAACCCAGATACATTCCGTAATTTAGTGACGAAGACTTTAATGATTTTTCCATAATTAAGATGGTTTTTTAGTTAATTGCTTAGTTAGTAACCAAAGGTAGTGATTTGTTACATCAAATTTTGAAAATAAAAATTATTAAAAAGATTGTACATTTATAAAAAATACTTAAATTTGCACCTCGAAAAAATCGAATTATTTTAAAGCATTTAGTGATGAAAGCAGGTATACATCCAGAAAATTACAGAGTAGTAGCGTTTAAAGATATGTCTAACGATGACGTATTTTTAACGAAGTCTACAGCAGATACTAATGAAACTATTGAGGTTGACGGTGTTGAATATCCATTAGTAAAATTGGAAATTTCTAGAACATCACACCCATACTACACTGGTAAATCTAAATTAGTAGATACTGCTGGTCGTATTGATAAATTTAAAAGCAAATATGCTAAGTTTAAAAAATAAGCATAGCTTACCAATAATCGAAAAAGCCTTTCTAATAACAGAAAGGCTTTTTTGTTTTCTATAATTAGGCTACTTTTATGCTATAATTGAGTCAATTTAAGGCTTCTAACTTCAAACTTTATAATGAATTATATATTATTCGACGGACCACATCGTAACCATCTTTTACCATTTACTTACACAAGACCAGTTGCAGATATTAGAGTTGGTATTTTAACTATTCGTCAGAAATGGGAATCGTATTTAGAATATACAACAACTACTGTGACTGAAGATTATCTTTCCGATAAATTTCCTATGGTAGAAATGGAAGATAATATTATGATAAATGCGTCTTTTTTACCTAATATGGAAGTTGTGGCATTGGTAAAGAATTTAAAACATAACCAAGCACTATTTAGAGGAGAAGATGTTATTGCATTCTTTACAAAAGAAGGTGAGGAAGTTAATGATTTTTCAAACTTCGATGCTGTAGAGTTCGATGGGGATGTTTTAACTATAGAACATACATGGGATATTTTTTCAAAAAATGGTGATGCTATTCAAGAAGATTTTGCGCTTATAACAAAAGGTAGAAAGTCTGAGCCTATTCCCGCTACGGTAAATACGATTAACCCAGAACATATTTTTATAGAAAAAGGGGCTACTGTAAACTTTGCTACACTAAATGCCAGTTCTGGTCCAATTTATATAGGACGAGATGCTGAGATTATGGAAGGCTCTGTAGTAAGAGGCCCTTTAGCACTATGTAATAATGCTACCTTAAAATTAGCGACAAAGATTTACGGGCCTACAACTGTCGGACCCTATAGTAAGGTTGGCGGTGAAGTAAATAATTCGGTATTGTTTGGCTATTCTAACAAAGGGCACGATGGATTTTTAGGAAATTCTGTTTTAGGGGAATGGTGTAATTTAGGTGCAGACACAAACAATTCAAATCTAAAGAATAATTATGCCGAAGTACGGCTTTGGGATTACCAAGCAGGGAGGTTTGCTAAAACCGGATTACAATTCTGCGGTCTTATGATGGGAGATCATAGTAAATGCGGTATTAACACTATGTTTAATACTGGTACGGTTGTTGGTGTAAGTGCTAATATCTTTGGAAGTGGTTTTCCCCGCAATTTTGTACCAAGCTTTTCTTGGGGAGGAAGTAAAGGTTTTGTCACCTACAAAACCAATAAAGCTTTTGAAGTAGCGCAAGTTGTTATGGACAGACGTAAAGAAGAGTTTACAGATAAAGATAAGGCTATTTTAGAGCATGTTTTTGAAGAAACAAAGCAATATAGAAGAGAATAAGTTATGTTAAGAACCAAATTTACAGCACTACTTTTATTAACCTTAACCTATGGATTTTCACAAAGTGAAGATGTTGAGGTAAAAAAGCTTAAGGTTAATACCAAACTCGATCATTTTGCTGCACGTGTTGTTGGTGATAAACTATATTTTAGTCATAATCTTACGACTAAACGTGGAAGGCCAATAAAGGATAGATATGATGGATTTATCTATATTATGTACGAAGCACCATTGAGTGAAGATGGAGAGATTAATAATGAAAAACCTGTAGAAAAGACAGAGCTTGGCCGTTTTAATATGTCCTCTGCGACATTTTCTAAAGATGGTAAATACATGTACTTTACCACCAATCATCAAGGTAAAGGTACAAACAAATTGAAAGGTATTGAAACCTATAATTTACAGATTCAGCGTGCAGAATATGTTGAAGGACAAGGCTGGACAAATTTTGAAACCTTACCATTTTGCTCACCAGATAATAATTATGCACATCCAGCGCTAAGCCCAGACGGTTCTACTCTCTATTTTATTTCTGATGTAAAAGGAGCAAAAGGTAAATCTGATTTGTATAAGGTATCTGTTACTGACCATAAATCTTATGGAGAAATTACCAGTTTAGGTGAGACTATTAATTCTTCGCGTACAGAGATTTTTCCTTTTATAAGCGCAGATAACAAGCTGTATTTTACATCTAATAGGCGAGGAGGAAAGGGAGGTTTAGATATTTACGTCTATGACTTAAATTCTACGGATAAAGATCAGATTCCTGTCTCTTTAGATGAACCTGTAAACAGTAGAGGAGACGATTTTTCTTTTTTCTTAAATGATAATTTAACGACTGGTTATTTGTCTTCGAGACGATTAAAAGGAGAAGGTGGTGATGATTTGTATTATTTTGAGAAGTTTTAGTTTATAATTTTTATTCTGCATTAAAAAGGGCGTTTACCTAATTCATATTAATAGTTCACTCATTCTAAATTTTAACTATAAAGTATCAAAAGTAATTTAGATGTGAATTTAGAATTTAAGAATTATGAAGAAAATATTTTTTTCCATTGTAGCTGTTATTTCTTTAATACAAAATGTAAATGCTAACAGTCCACAGGTTCCTGATTACATTATTTTCAAAAGAGACACAATAGCTGTTTACAACCTATTAGTTGAAAAATACTTTGACAACCTTAAGAAAGAAAACAATGGGGAATTATTTGGACTTAAATTCAGGGAAAGTTCTACTACATTTTGTTGGCGTGGATACCAAGCTGTATATGAAATTGATGACGACAGCCTATTCGTCAAGCATATAATATATTGTGGGGAATTATTTGATGGAAATAAGCTTAACATAAAAGACTCTAATAAGAGACTAAAAGAGTTTTTTAAAAACAAAGTAAATAATAATAGAGTTTTCGTAGACTGGTATTCTGGAAGTTTGAACTTGCCAAAAGAAAGCTTATTGAGGTGGGATGGAGTTTTTCATAAGACATTTGAAAAAGAAACATCTATTGATATTGGTGCTGGAGAAATCATGAGTATTTCTATAATTGAAAATTATGTAGATGCCTTAGATAGAATTAATAGAAAATATAATGATACTGTTTCAAAGGTATTGCATAATGAACTTAGCAAGTTGAATTGGAATAGCGAAAAAGATTTCGATTGTTCAGAAAAATACATTGTAACAATTGGAAAAGATGGAGAGGTAAGTGATGTTATTATGTCAGAATATCAAACAAGAGATGAAATAAAAGAGTTTTGGGATAGGAAAGAGTATAATTATTGTCTTAAAACTGTTCGAAAAGGATTAAAAGATTTAAAGTTTGATATTTTGAAAATGGACGGTGTATCCATAGAAGAAAGTTATTATGTGGAAATCTGGATTATAGACAATGGAAAACTCGATGAATGGAGTGATTACTAAAAATCATTACTATTTGTTAATATGTTTAATTACTAGTTTTAAACTTTCTAACACCTTTCAGCTCCAACAAGTTCGTCGCATTAATCCCAAGCCCTTTAACCTCTTTTCTGGTAAATCTAACCACTTCGTCATAGAACATTGGCACAATAGGGGCAGAGGCCATCACTAAAGAATCCATTTGGGTATAAAGTTGCTCTCGTTTTGTTATGTCCGTTTCGAGATATGCCGCTTCGTACATAACATCAAATTCACTACTTTTAAAATGTGTGTAATTTGGTCCATTGGGAGCAAAATTTTTACTGTAATACAGGGATAGGTAGTTTTCCGCATCAGGATAGTCGGCAATCCAACTGGCTCTAAAAAAATCTAATTGCCCATTGGCTTTAGCATCTTTTAAACTCGATGCTGGTATCACATCTACATTAACATTGATTCCAATTTTCTGTATCTCACGTTGAATAAATTCACAAAAACTCAGATAATTACTTGTTGTAGTTAAGGTCACTTCAGGGTTTTGGATTCCAGTTTCAGACTTAAATTCTGCGACTAATTGTTTTGCTTTTTCTGGTTGATAACTAAAACCTATAGAATCATCAAAACCTGGTAATCCTTTAGGAATAAATCCACCAGACGCAGGAATACCAATACCATTTCTAAGATAGGTCATCATTTTCGCTCGGTCAAACCCTAAGTTAATTGCTTTCCTAAGTTTTAGAGCCTGTAGCTCTTTAACTTCGGTTTCTATAAAAAATGCCAGATATTCGGTGTTAAGGTATGGACCGCGAATCATATTAACATCATCTGTATAAAGCGCTCGTAGCTTACCATCAGACGTTAAAATTTCATCTTTATATGAAGCATCTAATCCCGACACAAAATCAATATTACCTTGAGCAAATTGTAAAAATTCACTTTGCTTATCTGGTAAAAACGTTATGGCTATAGCTTCAAGATATGGCAGAGGTATTCCTTTACTATCGGTTTCAAAATAATTGTTATTCCGTCTAAAAACAAGCTTTATATTTTCTTCCCAACGCTTAAATTTAAATGGTCCTGTACCTATGGGATTAGACCTGAAATCATTTCCATAATGCGTAACAATTTCTTTTGGCACAACAGAACAGTATTTCATAGTTAGCAAACCTAAAAATGCAGGAAAAGGCTGTTTTAACCTAATTTGAAACGTAGAATCATTTAGAGTAGAAAAGCTTTCGACCTTATTTAAAACCCAACTTCCAGGTGAGGCTAAAGCTTTATCTTGTAGTCTATTGAAACTGTATTTAAAGTCAGACGCCTTTACAGTTCTTGTTGAATCCTTTCCAAACAATTCATGTTTATGGAAAAGTACATCAGTTCTTAATATAAAGGTATAGGTTGTAGCGCTGTCAGAAATTGCCCAGTTTTTTGCAATACAAGGTTGTACGTTCAGTTGATCATCCATTTGCACCAAACCATTAAACAACTGATGTGTTGCCCATATATCTGCCAGATCTTTTGAGAATGCAGGGTCTAGTGAGCCTATGTTTTTATGCTCGTTATACCTAAAGACGAGGTGATCTTTACTTGATTTTTTATTTGATTGGCAAGAAAGTAAAACTATGCTAAGTGTTATTAGTGTTAAGTATTTGAATAAGAATCTAATGGGCTTTAGCATATAATTAATAAGTTGTAAATTTGCCAACTTGGTAAAAATACAAGAATGAATCCAACAAAAAAAGTCGCATTTTATACCTTAGGTTGCAAGCTCAACTTTTCAGAAACTTCTACTATTGCCAGAAGTTTTAAAGACGAAGGGTTTAATCGTGTAGACTTTAAGGAAAAAGCAGATATCTATGTGATTAATACCTGTTCAGTTACTGAAAATGCTGATAAGCGTTTTAAAACTATTGTTAAGCAGGCCCAAAAGATAAATCCTGAGGCTTTTGTAGCTGCTATAGGTTGTTATGCACAATTAAAACCAGAAGAGTTGGCAGATGTTGAAGGGGTAGATTTGGTTTTAGGAGCTACAGAAAAATTTAAGATTACAGATTACCTTAACGACTTAACCAAAAATGATTTTGGTGAAGTACATTCTTGTGAGATCGAAGATGCTGATTTCTACGTTGGTAGTTATTCTATTGGTGACAGAACAAGAGCTTTTTTAAAAGTTCAGGATGGTTGTGATTATAAATGTACGTATTGTACTATCCCACTTGCCAGAGGAATCTCTCGTAGTGATACCATGGAAAATGTATTAAAAAATGCCAAAGAAATTTCTGAGCAAGGAATCCGGGAAATTGTACTTACAGGTGTAAATATTGGTGATTATGGCAAAGGAGAGTTTGGGAATAAAAAGCACGAACACACTTTTTTAGACTTGGTGACTGAGCTAGATAAAGTTGAAGGCATAGAACGTTTGAGAATCTCTTCTATTGAGCCTAATTTGCTAAAAAATGAAACGATTGATTTAGTTTCTAAATCGAGGGCTTTTGTGCCACACTTTCATGTACCATTACAAAGTGGAAGCAATGCTATTCTTAAAAAAATGAAGCGTCGCTACATGAAAGAATTGTACGTAGACCGTGTGTTAAAAATCAAAGAAGTGATGCCACACGCTTGTATTGGTGTGGATGTTATTGTGGGTTTTCCTGGAGAAACTGACGAGCACTTTTTAGAGACGTATAATTTTTTAAACGAACTCAACATTTCCTACTTGCATGTGTTTACCTATTCTGAACGTGATAATACTGAAGCGGTTGAAATGCGAGGAGTAGTGCCGAAAAATGTAAGAGCAAAACGTAGCAAAATGCTAAGAGGTTTATCTGCTAAAAAGCGCAGAGCATTCTACGAAGCACAATTAGGTACTGAACGAACCGTTCTGTTTGAAAGCGAAAACAAAGAAGGGTATATTCATGGATTTACCGAAAACTATGTAAAAGTGAAAACACCTTGGAATCCTGAGTTAGTCAATACGCTTCATCAAGTCGATCTTACTCAGATAGATGAAGACGGTTTAGTAAGATTTAATTTTGTTAAAGCACCGATTTTAGATTAGAATTCCTTGTCCGGAAATTGTAAAGTTTTAATTTTTTGGTAAACATATTATCTAGATGGTATAAATCCATAATGGATGATTCATTATGCCTATGTCTGTATTCTAAATAGTTTATAATGGTATATATGTTACCAGTAATGCTTGTATTACAAATAGTATTATAAACGGAATAAACAAATACCCAATTACATCTCTGGCTTGTATTTTAATCCCCTTACCCATTACAGGGAAAACAATTAAAAGAAAAAAGGGTTGTAGTAAATTGCTAAGGCTTTCGCCATAGGCCACTGACATTGAAACTCTTGCTATCATGGCTGTAATCTCAGTAGAAGAGAGGTTGGTACCTAATTCTTGTACCATGGTTATAATGCTTGGGCCAATTACAGCAAACTCACCACCTGCGGAAGGAATTGCAAAATTGATAATGCCACCAGCTAAATATGAGATAAAAGCATACGATTCTGGTGTGGCAATAGATACCAAAATGGTACTGATTTTTTCGCCTAAGCCAGAGGTTATCATAATACCCATAATACCTGCATAGAATGGATACTGAAATAATACTCCTGAGATATTACTACTAGCGCGTTTCATTGCTATACTGTAACGCATTGGCGTAATATGGAGTAGCATTCCGATGACAAGGAATATAAAAATCATGATATTTAGGTTGAGCTCAAATCCTTTGTTGTAAAAATAATAGATGATATAAATGGCCCCTAAAAGTGCTACGCTAATTTGTAACCAGCCAGCATTATTTAAGGCATCAGAAACAGCTTTAAAAGGTAGTTTATAAGATAATGCCTCTTCTTTTACAGAATCTTCGTCACCTTCAGAATCTGTTCTTAAATCTTTAAGCTCCTTTCCAGTAAAAGATTTTGGAATTAATGCCCAAATAAGTATTGGAGATACAACAATGAATAAAAGAAGCATTACAAGGTTTAAGTTAGATCCCAAACTAAAGCTGGTAGAAATGGTGTCATTAAGAATTCCTTTTTCAATTAAGAAGTTGTTTTTGGTATTAAGTAATAGGGCAATAGAACTCGATAAACCGCAGACCCATCCATTAAAGGAAAAATACACACAAGCAACTAAAAAAGGGTAATGAATGCCTTTAATACGTATGGCTAATTCTCGACCTAAAATGGCTGTGATTACTACCATACCAAAGCTAATTAAGGATAATAAAGCACCAAGTGCAATGATAATTAGATAAACTTGTGTAGGTGTTTTAATGAGTTTAGCAATATAATCTATACTTCTTTTTACAGGTGAGGATTGTGCAATGCAGTACGCAGTTATAATAATTAAAACGATTTGCATCCCAAAGGATAGTAAATCCCAAAACCCTGAGTACCATCCTTCTAAGATTATGATTCCTTTGTCGCTAAAATTATCGGCCTTTACTGTAAATAGTGCAAAAACACCAGTAATTAATGTTAATAGAAGCGCAAAAACATAAGCGCTTGGCATATATTTAGTAAAGCCATCTGTAAATTTCTGTCCTAGTTTGGTGAGCATTATCTGTTAAGTTCGTTTAGACTAAGATAGAAGTTTTCTAGAATTGTTCTCTAACTTTTCAGGACTCTTAATAATACGTTAATTAACATTATCGAGAATTTCTTTAACAAGTCCCTAACAGTCATGCATTTATAATCCTACTAACTTGGTGGTACTACTAATCAAAATATATAAAAATGAAAACAACAATTACTTCTTTTGTAGTGTGTTTGTTGCTAAGCATTTCTTTTACAGCAACCGCGCAGTTAGATACACCTCGAGGCAGTCAAATGGCTTCTGTTATTCAGCGTGTAGGAACTACTGATATTACAATCACCTATTCTAGACCAAGTGTTAACGGACGCGAAATTTGGGGGAAATTAGTCCCTTATGGTATGAATAATTTAGGTTTTGGAACCTCTAAAGCGGCTCCGTGGAGAGCTGGCGCTAATGAAAATACAACAATAACATTTACGCATGATGCTAAGGTAGAAGGTAAGTCTATAGAGGCTGGTACTTATGGTTTACACATCAATGTAAAAGATGCAGATAATGCTACTATCATTTTATCTAAGGATAAAGATGCTTGGGGAAGTTATTTTTATGATCCAGCTAATGATGCATTAAGAGCAGATGTAAAACTTAAAGCTATTGATCACACAGAATTGTTAACTTATAGTTTTGATGAAGTGAAAGCAAATTCAGCTACGGCATCATTAAAATGGGGAAAGAAAGCTATTCCTTTTAATGTAGAGGTTAACGTTGCTGATGTTGTTTTGAAAGATATAAGAGCACAGTTTAAAGGGCAAAAAGGGTTTACAAGACAAAATTGGGAACAGGCAGCAAACTTTGCTTTGAACAATGGTGGTAATCTAGACGAAGCCTTAGGTTGGATTAACTCGGCGTTAGAAGGTCAGTTTTTTAGTCAAAAAACGGTTAATGGCTTAGCGATTAAAGCTCAAATTCTGCAGAAAAAAGGAGATATGGAAGGTTTTGGAAAAGCTATGGATGAAGCTGTAACTATGGCTAATCCTAACCAAATTAATAGAATGGGCTATGCAATGATCAACGCTAAGGATTATGATAGGGCTATAAAATATTTAAGCATTAATGTAAAGAATGATCCTGAAAATGCTAATTGGCACGATAGTTTAGGTGAAGCTTATATGGCTAAAGGTGAAAATAAAACAGCAATAAAGTACTTTAAAAAGTCACTGGCATTAAACCCACCAGCCAATGTAAAAGCAAATTCAGAAAAGAACTTAAAAGAGTTAGGAGCTTTGTAAAATATTCATCAGCAAAAACACGTACAGTTGTGTTTTAAAAGGTCTGGTCGTTGTTGGTGCCAGGCCTTTTTTTAATTATATTTTCTTTAAAAACGCTAAGACAATTTCCCAGTTATCATCTACGTTAGCGTTAACACGTTTTTCAACCAACATAGAAGATCCATGGATTCCATGTTCAGCAATATAAGTCTGATGTCCATACTTTTCAGCCAGATTAAATTGGATAATGGAGCTTTCTCGATGCATTTCTCTTTTGGGTCTTAAGAGCAATAATGGTTTTTTGTTTTTTTCTAAATATGAGTTTGGGTGGCATTTAGCTACTGCATTCCCTGTTGATGGGGAGAAGGCTAATATTGCATCTACATCTTTTGCGTTTTTGCTACTTAACTGTATAGCCAAAGCTGCGCTATAACTACTGCCCCATAATATTTTTTTTCCAGTATAGTTGCTTTTAATTGCATAATCTAAAGTAGCTTCTAAGTCTGGATAAGCTTCACAATAATCAAAGTCCTTCTTTATTGAATTCATTATTGTTCTATTATAATTTCCATAATATAAAGAGCCTCCAACACGTTGGTCAATGGTTATAATATTATAACCATTGCTTAAAAGCTTTTGCTTAATGTCTTTATACTCTCCTCGTGAATTAGAGCCTCCTTGATGAAACAAAAGAATAGTTGGGTATGTTTTGTTGATAGTATATGAGTCTCCATAGACAGTTACGCTATCTTTTGTTTTAAAGTGTATCGCTTTATGCTTTATTCTTTGATATTTTCTTTCGTAAGTTAAAGCCCAGTAGTTACCATAATCGGTGGATAAATATGATGAAAATTCAAATGCATCTTCACTTATAATTGTCATTTTATATTTTGATTGCAGCTTCTTTTTTTCAATATCTCTATACCATAATAACTCAATAGAATTATCTTTAATTTTGCCATTAAATAAAGAGAATGAGCCATGTTCAGAATCTACCGTTGACATCTGTGCATTTGAACGGTCCAAAGTCATTAAATTCATATTTAGGGCATATGGATGATTTTTATAACTTCCCGAGAGATTAATAGTAACTCCACAACCATCTATATTCGGTTTTGTGATTGCATAACCAGTATTATTTTGATAAACATCTATAGCGGTGCGGTCTTTTGTATTTACAAACCAAGTGCCTATGATTGGTTTTAAATTATCAAAACCTTTGTTATTACAAGAGTATTTTTTTTGAGGTTTTAAATTGTTTAAACTTGCGTTCCAAATCTTAATTGAATTGTCAGGTGAGCCACTAGATGAAACCAATAAACCGTTAGAATATGATATTCCTGAGACATAAGAAGTGTGACCATTAATACTAGAAATATAGTTGCCATCAGTATCCCAAAAGGATATAGATTTATCTGCACTGCTAGATATAAAAAAGTCTTCGTTTTCAACGAGTTCAATATCAGTTACTATGTCTCCATGAGCATCTATTTTTTTTATTAATTTATCATTAATAAAATCTGTAATAGTAATTTTTCCATCACGATGCCCAGCCATTACATAATTTTTGTTTTCCAAAATTGCTAGAGTTCTTATACCAGAATCATGAGGCTCTATAGACTTTATTAAATCACCATTAAGGCTCCATACTTTAATTGTCTTATCCCAACTACCAGTAATAATATATTTCTTTTTAGCATAATACTTAATATCATTAACTTGTTTTGAATGACCAATTAGAGTAGTCTTTGCATTCTCATTTCTTTTCCAGATGTTTACAGTTTTATCTCTACTGGCTGTACTTATAAAATCGTCTTGTTGATATATTTTTATTGTAGCATCATTATGTACTTTCTGCTTTTTTAATAAGTCTCCATTATCATTCCATTGGTAAATATTTCCGCTGTAATCAGCAGATATAATTGATTTGTGTTTATCGTTGTAGCTTATGGAAGATACGGCATGATCATGCCCTTTAAGTTTAATTATTTTTCTGGTATCTGCATGCCATATGTAAGCAATAGAGTCTTTACCAGCATACAATATCTTTGAATTGTCTTTAGAGATTTCCACATCATAAATAGTACTATTGTGAACTATTGTGTCTAATGGTAGTTGAGCAAACATTAAGCTGTTTAATGCTAAAAACAGTAACAGAGATAAGGAGGAACGGTTCATTTTAGTGTACAATTTATGTTTATCAAATTTTTGATTAAAGAAATTATATTTTAATCATTCCTGAGCCACAATTTATAAATTGGTACCACATTTTATGAAACTTTTAATTTATTAGGAAAATATAAATAACGATGCTTTGTATTTTGTAGGTGTCATTCCGGTATGTTTTTTAAATGCTCTGATAAATGTGTTTTTTGTATTGAAACCTACTTCCATTGCAATACCGAGGAGGTTTAAATGATTATAATCTTTATCATTTATCATTTGTTTAGCTTTAACTATGCGGTATGAGTTTATTAGATGTGTGAGGTTGCAGTTAAATTCATTATTAATAACATAAGACAAATATTGTGTGTTTATTTGAAGTTTAGTGGTAAAAAACTGAGAAGATAAATCATTTTTTGTATACACTTCATCTACTTCCAAAAGATAGATTATCTCCTTCTTGATATACGATGTCTTCTCGTCTGAGAGTAGTTTATTGGACTTTATTGTGGGTTTTTCTGAAATTATATTAGATTCAATAATAGCTCTAAAACCAACAAAATGGATTAGTAATGAAAATATAAGAATGATACTTAAAAAAACTTCGAAATGATGAAAATAAGAAAATGATATAATTGATAGGCATATTATATAGCAGAGTGAAATAGTTAGAAATAATAAGGTATAATGTTTTACCCACTTTAAGTGTACTAACTTAGTTCTTCTCCCATCTATACTTTTAGAATTTCTTTTAATATAAAACAGAGTCCTTAATCCATAAAACACCAATGAAAAGCCTAAGCAGGTATATATAAAACCTTTGTATGGGAAATAATGATGTCCGTTTAAATATAAAATATATTTCTCTCTTCCTGATTTTAGATAGAAAGGGAGGATCATTAGAAAACTTATTATTGTTGGGAGAAGATGTAATAAGGATTTTAGGTTTATAGACGCTTTAAAATTGAACTTTATATAAAAGTAAAACAAAGGGCCTATTAAAAATAATAATGGTATAAAAGCTGCAATTAAATGTGGTGTATTTTCTGCTTTGTAGGTTATAAATAAATAATGTTTTAATAAATAACCCGAAATTATTATCAGCAGAATTGCTAAAAATAAATTTTTTTTTCTGCTTCACATTACTTTGATATAGTAATACTATAGAAATTAAAATACCATTGAAAGTACCAAGCAAAAGTAAAACCGAGAGTAAAGCCATAATTAAAGATATAAGTTGTATTATACATATGTTAATATTTAAAAAAATATTAACTAATATAATTCCAAATATTACGATACTTGCTCATTTGTCTATAGGTATTTAAGATCACTTTATGCTCTGGTAAAGCTAAGCTGGGATCTAGTTTTAAAACAGATTTGGCAAAGTAACGTGCTTGCTCTAAAATATCTTTATCCTTTACAATATCTGCAATTCTAAGATTTAAGACTCCACTTTGTTGGGTACCCATAATATCTCCAGGTCCGCGCAGTTTTAAGTCTACTTCTGCAATTTCAAAACCATCACTAGAGCGCACCATGGTTTCTAGTCTTGTTTTACTATCATTACTAAGCTTGTGACTAGTCATTAGAATACAATAACTTTGTTCAGCACCACGACCAACACGACCGCGTAATTGATGTAGTTGCGATAAGCCAAAACGTTCAGCACTTTCTATTACCATTACTGATGCATTGGGTACATTAACACCAACTTCAATGACAGTGGTAGCTACCATGATATTGGTTTTGCCTTCTGCAAAACGTTGCATCTCATAATCCTTATCTGTAGCTTTCATTTTGCCATGGACAATGGAAATCTGATAATTAGGCATTGGAAATTCTCTAGAGATGCTCTCGTAACCATCCATTAAATCTTTATAATCCATTTTCTCACTTTCCTGGATTAAAGGATAGACCACATAAATTTGCCTGCCTTTCGCAATTTCATCTTTCATAAATTTAAAAACCTTCAGTCGATTATTATCATAACGATGTACAGTTTTTATGGGTTTTCTTCCTTCAGGTAATTCATCAATTACGGAGATATCTAAGTCACCATAAACAGACATGGCTAAAGTTCTTGGAATTGGTGTTGCGGTCATGACGAGTATGTGCGGAGGTGACGTATTTTTCTTCCATAATTTACTTCTTTGTTTTACTCCAAACCGATGCTGTTCGTCTATAATTGCCAGCCCTAAATTTTTAAATTTTACCTTATCTTCAAGTAGGGCATGCGTGCCAATTAAGATTTGTAAATTACCATTTTCAAGATTTTTGTGAATATCGCGACGTTCTGAAGTTTTACTTGAACCTGTTAATATTGAAATACTGATATTCAATTTATTACATAATTTAATTAGTCCATTATAGTGCTGAACTGACAAAATTTCAGTTGGCGCCATTAGACAGCATTGAAAACCGTTATCAAGTCCCATCAATATTGACATAAAAGCAACTATGGTTTTCCCAGAACCTACATCTCCTTGTAAAAGACGATTCATTTGCGCATTGCTACCTAAATCGTGTCTAATTTCCTTTAAAACGCGCTTTTGAGCATTGGTTAATTCAAAAGGTAAATGGTCTTTATAAAATGTATTAAAATAGTCTCCAATTTTATCAAATACAAAACCTTTTATTTTTGATTTATGGATAAGATTTTTTAGAATCAATTGCAATTGAATATAAAATAACTCTTCAAATTTTAATCTAAACTGAGCTCTGGAAAGTAGGTCTGGGTTTTTAGGAAAGTGAACATTGAAAAGGGCATCAGATTTTGACAACAATTTTAGTTCTTCTCTAATAGAATTAGATATGGTCTCAGCAAACTTACCTTTGGTTTCTAAAAATAAATTTTGCATAATTTTTGCAACAACACGATTACTAATGCCTTTATTAGATAGTTTTTCTGTTGAAGGGTAAATAGCTTGCATAGTTGAGCGCAAGTTATTTTCATGCTCAGACTGTAGTTCCAGTTCTGGGTGTGGCATACTGAATTTGCCACTATACCAATTTATCTTTCCGAAAATAACATAAGATTTACCAATTTTAAGGCTTTCTCTAATCCATTTTTGTCCTCTAAACCACACCAATTCCATCGTTTCGGTGTCATCTTTAAAATCTGCTATCAAACGTTTACCACGTTTTTGAGCTACTTCTCTAAAACCTGTGATAACGCCAATAACTTGTACTTCTGCGTTGTTACGTTGTAGCTCATTAATTTTGTAATATTTAGTGCGATCTATGTAACGATTTGGGAATAGATTTATAAGGTCCTGGTACGTGTGTATTCCTAACTCTGAGCGTAATAAATCTGCTCTATTAGGTCCTACTCCTTTGAGATAATCAATAGGTGTTTGTAAATTCACACTCATACAGCGAATTTACCTAATTCCTGCGAAATTGAAAATTCATAAATTCATTAGTTATAATAAAAATAAAGGCATGTAATGAAGATGCTTCTTGCTTTATATAGTGTAGTACATCTATAATATTAGAAATTCAATTGTGCTGCATTTGTAGTGACATTCCTTATTTTTGGATTATGATAGATTTAAAACTTCTTGATTATTTAGAATCCTACCTTACAGAAAAAAGACGCAAGCGTTTTGAGGAGGTTTTATCGCAACGGACAAAGTATTTTACTGTTGCTACAGAAGATGTTTATCAGCTACACAATACAAGTGCTGTAATTCGTTCTTGCGATGTGTTTGGTATACAGGAAGTTAACATTGTTGAAGAAGTCAACTCTAAACGTATCGATAGGGAAATTGCAATGGGAGCGCAAAAATGGGTGGATTTAAACCGCTACAATACTACGACGTCTTGTATTGAAGATTTAAAATCTAAAGGCTATCAAATTGTAGCGACAACACCACATGTTGAAGATTGTGAGTTAATCGATTTCGATATTTCTAAAAAATCTTGTTTTTTCTTTGGTAGAGAAACAGAAGGCTTATCGCAACAGGTTCTTGATAATGCAGATTGCTTTTTAAAAATACCGATGGTAGGTTTTACAGAGAGTTTAAATATTTCGGTTTCCGCAGCAATTATACTTCAACATACAACTTCAAAATTGAGAAAATCCAATATAAAATGGCAATTGACTGAAGAGGAAATTATAGAAAAACGTTTGGATTGGGTTAAGAAGACTATTAAAAACTACGATTCTATCCTTAAACATTACAAGTCAAAAACTTAATTTTTGTAAATTTATAACACTAACTAAAATCTAAAATATTATGATGGTATTACTATACGTGGTACTTGCTATTGTAGGTGTCATAATTTTACTCGCTTTAATTGCTCCTAAAACTTACAATGTAAGTAGAAAAATTACGATTAATAGACCTGTTCCTGAAGTATTTAATTACTTAAAGTATATTAAAAACCAAAACGAATGGTCGCCATGGAAAAAGAAAGATCCTAATATGAAGCAAGAGTATACAGGTACTGATGGAGAGGTTGGCTTTATCTCGAGATGGGAAGGCAACAAAGAGGTTGGTACTGGTGAACAGGAAATCATTTCTATTACTAAAAATAAATCCATTAATAGTCAATTGCGATTTTATAAACCATGGAAATCTCAATCTGATGCTTATTTAACTTTAAGAGAGGTTGATGATAATTCTACAGAGATCATTTGGGGATTTTCAGGTATCAATAAACCACCTTCAAATATTTTCTTTTTATTTTTTAATATGGATAAAACCGTTGGAAAAGATTTTCAGGAAGGTTTGAGTGAGTTAAAACGTATTTTAGAAGCAAAATAATAATAATGGTAGGTTGGTTTGAAATTCCGGTAAACGATATGCAACGTGCAAAACAGTTTTATGAAACCGTTTTTAATATCGAAGTGAAAGATGTTGATTTTGGAGAGTTAAAAATGGGATGGTTCCCTGATAATAATGGCGCCTATGGTGCTACAGGAACGTTAATTAAACAAGAATCTTATATTCCTAGTAAAGAAGGAACGTTGGTTTATTTTATGTCCCAGGATGTGCAAAATGAATTAGATAGCGTTGAAGTTGCAGGTGGAAAAATTTATCAACCCAAAACTAAAATCTCTGATGAACATGGTTTTATGGGAGTTTTTATAGATACAGAAGGGAATAGGGTAGCATTACACTCAAATGCTTAAACGTATTTTTTAAGCTTTGTTCTTTTTCTTTTTACGTTTTTTGCGCTCACTACTTCTTTGAATCACTTTATATTCTTCGTAACATTCGCTTATAGCGTCTAGTACCTGAAGGTCATTTGCGGTATTTATAAAATCTTTGGAGTAATTACATTGATTTACAATTTCGTCTAGATCGTATTTAGTGACTTGTAGTAATACGATAAGCATTTCTCTATCAAAACGTTTAGCAAGTTGATTTCTGATTTCATCATCTTCCTTCATCTTTTTTAGCTTACGCATTTCGTTAGGCTTTTTACCAAACATGTTGTACAAGAAATCAGCAGGATTAAAAATTGCGCCTAAAACCTTGGTAGCAATATTGGTTTTTCCACCTTCATACGCTTTACCATACAAACCAGAAATTCTATATTGATTATTAGATCGAATAGGAACTTGCTTCATGTCCACTTCTAAATAGCCCGTAAGTTCTAATTGTTTTACTGTAACCTCTTCTAAAGCCAAAGCGAGTTCTGTCATGGCTATTTGTGTATTTCCATACTTTAACCAATCGTTGGTGACTCTAACTTTTATGGACTTATAGCCTAGATAAGACAAATGCAAAGTGTCATTAACTGATGCTTTAATTTCAAACTCACCATTGTCATCTGTTGCAGTACCAATAACTTTATTGATGTTTACAATATTAACTTCACTTAAGATTTCGTCAGTAGAAGAACTGATAATTGTTCCTTTGACGGTTTCTGGTATTTTGGTGGCTGTACTGTCTTGACTATGGCTATAAACCGAAGTAAAACATAGAAATATAATTAGTAAGTATCGCATTAGTGTTGATTACGTTGTAAAGGTACTAAACAAAACGGATTTTGTGTCTTTCAATTACAGATTTGACTTAATATTAACAACAATTATGCCTAAAAAAAGCCTCAATTAAGAGACTTTTTTATACTATTTTCTACGAGAACGCCTAGGTCGGTCTGAAGCAGATCCAGAGCGTCTGGGTTTAGAGTCATCTGAGCGTCTACTTCGTCTTTCGCCTCGATTTTCTGAATTATCACTTCTACGCGAACGTCTATCTCCTCGAGGTTTTTCGTCACGTCTGCGTCCTCTTCCGCCAGAGCGTCTATCGTCTTTTCCACGACCTCTGTCACGTCTTCCGCCTCCGCTTCGACCTCTATTTTCGCTCACTTCTACATTAACAAAACGACCGTCGTGCTTATAGTCTGTAAAAAAAGCTAATACTTTTTCTTGTAAGGTTTTCTCAGTATTAAAAAATGAAAAACTATCCTTTACATCAACTTTAAAGACGTCATCACGTCCCAATTCTAGAACTTCTTTCAGGAAGTCTTTTAGCTTCATCCAATCAAAACCATCTTTGCGACCAACATTAATAAAATAACGCGTATCATTAGATTGCTTTTCGTAATCTCTGCCTCCACTATCTCTGTCAGAACCTCTAGAGTCTGAAACGGTTAAGTCTTTAGACTTTTGGTAGTAGTTAAAGAAACGGTTAAACTCTACTGAAAAGAATTTTTTAATCAATTCATCTTTATCAGTATCGGCGAATAATTCGTTGATACTTTCAAGGTGCTTATCTATTTCATGATTGGTTTCGGTCTTATGAATTTTATTAGCTAAAGCCATTAATTGTACTTCAACAATATCAGTCCCAGAAGGAATGTCTTTCTTCTCAAATTGTTTTTTAATAATGCGCTCAATGCTTTTTATTCGTCTAACTTCACTTTTAGAAACAATGGCCATTGAGATGCCAGTTTTTCCAGCACGACCTGTTCGGCCAGATCTATGTGTGTATATTTCTGGTTCATCTGGCAATTGGTAATGTATAACGTGTGTAATATCATCAACATCAATACCACGAGCAGCAACATCTGTTGCTACCAATGTCTGTATTTGTCGGTTTCTGAACGATTTCATCACTAAATCACGTTGATTCTGACTTAAATCACCATGTAAAGCACCAGCATTGTAACCATCTTCAATTAAGTTTTCGGCAACTTTTTGTGTATCGCGTTTTGTTCTACAGAATACTACAGAGAAGATCTCTGGATTGGCATCTGACAAACGTTTTAACGCTTGGTATCGATCTCTTGCGTTTACTAAATAATATTCGTGAGATACTTGATTTGTACTTTCATTTTTGTTTCCTACCGTAATTTCTGTAGGATCGTACATAAATTTCTTCGCAATTATAGAGACCTCTTTCGGCATTGTAGCCGAAAATAACCATGTACTTTTATCATCTGGAGTATGCGACAGGATATCTGTAATATCTTCGTAAAAGCCCATGTTTAGCATCTCGTCAGCTTCGTCTAATACGCTGTATTGTATTTTAGAAATGTCTACCAGCTTTCTGCTGATCATATCTTTCATACGACCCGGAGTTGCCACTATGATCTGTGCTCCTCGCTTTACTTGTCTGGCTTGTTCGGTAATACTGGCACCACCATAAATAGCGACAACATTTAAGCCGTTACAATGTTTGCCATAGTGTTTAAGCTCATTGGTAATTTGTAAGCAAAGCTCGCGTGTAGGTGACAAGATCAAACCTTGGGTCGTTCTACTCGTTATATCTATTTTTTGTAGCATCGGAAAACCAAACGCTGCAGTTTTACCTGTACCTGTTTGTGCCAAGGCAACAAGATCGCGTTCTTCTTCTAATAAAATTGGGATAGCTTTTTCTTGGACCTCACTAGGTGTTTTAAACCCTAAATCCGTAATAGCGTTAAGCAGGTCTTCATTAAGACCTAGTTCCTGGAATGTGCTCATTCTGTTCTATAAGTATTCGATATCATTTATGTAGTGTTACATAAGAAGCGTATCGACATACTTAAACCTAAACTTCTGGTAACACATCCTCGCGCTGAGGAAATTTTGGCAAAGATAGACTTTTAATTGGATATACAATTTTTGGTTGCGCTTAACGTTGTTGTGTATGGTTAGTTGCGTGGTTAAGCACCTAATTTAGTAAATAAATCACAGATAGAATATTCCGCAGGAATGTTCGTAAGTCGGCAGTGAACCAAGCAATTAATTATACATAGTGTTGGCTGTAGTTTTTTTTCATATATACAATTTCCAGTTACTGTCAGCTTTAAATCCGTGTTCAGGTTCTGAAAATTCCTTAATTTCTATTTTGTTTTTCATTTCATATTCGAAATGTTCAAGTTGTTTTTGTTTTAAATATTCCACTTTACTTTTTTCACTATTTAGATTCCAAGGTTTAGAGTCACAAACTTTACAAATATTGCTTCTTACAGCTATGATTCCACAAACTTCGCAAGATTTCAGAGAATCAATAATCAAATCAGCTTTTTTAAAGTCAAACTGCCTAAATGATTTAGGGATATTTTGGATAAATTCATACCAGCCAATTTGGTCGTCATTCAGAGCGATTTCGTTTTCAGCTGTTTTTACAATAAGGACTTTGTCATAACTCGAAAACCTTATTGATTTTATCTGATTCCATTTAATATTTTTAGGTTTTGCACCAAAAGGTTCATTTATTATAAAACCATTTTTAGTCAACTCAATGTCAGTTATCGCATTCGACAACTTTTTGAAAAGAAACTTTCGCATTAAGTATCCTACCATGAGGTTTGTTTAAATTACAGCCAACTTTGTTGATATGAGTCCGTTTCAATGACTTATATCAAGTCGTTAAGCGAAGTTAGGTTTTCGCTGATGGATAATCAACTCTTTTTATAAGCATTTATAAACAAAGCAATAGTTGTATCTTCGCTATTTGAATTCTTATAAAGTCAATGACCAAATACGATTATATTATTTTAGGTGCAGGTGCTGCAGGTTTAATGCTGGCATACCGCATATCGCAAGATGGGTTTTTTGATGGTAAACAGGTTTTAATTATTGATAAGCTTAAGGATAAAGGTAATGACAGAACCTGGTGCTTTTGGGAAGAAGGCGAAGGGGAATGGGATGATTTACTGACCAAAACATGGCCTAAAATATTTTTTGGAAGTGACAACTATTCCGAAACAATAGATATTATGCCTTATCATTATAAAATGATTCGTAGTGATAAATTCTATAAATCACTCTGGGAATTCATAAGCACTAATAAGAATATTACGTTTTTAGAAGATGTTGTTGACAGCTATACTGAGCTAAAAGATGGTGTACAAGTCATTACTAATAAAGGGCGTTATTTTGGTTTAAAACTATTTAGTAGTATACTCAACCCAGAAGTGTACAAGTCCCAAAAAAAGTATCCTGTTTTGCAACAGCACTTTTTAGGTTGGTTTGTTAAAACTAACGAAGATGTTTTTGATGAGACTACAGCTACTTTTATGGATTTTACGGTGCCGCAAAATGGAAATACACGCTTTATGTATGTGTTGCCCATAGATAAAAAAACGGCACTTTTTGAGTACACTTTGTTTTCTAAACATCACTTAAAGCGCTCAGATTACGAAAATGCTATATCTAAATACCTAGAGGATAAAGGCCTATCGGATTTTGATATTATAGAAAAAGAAAGCGGATCTATACCTATGACATCTTTTAAGTTTTCGCAATTAAACTCAACACATATTCTACATATTGGTACAGCAGGCGCATGGACCAAAGCAAGTACAGGGTATACATTTAATAACACTTCTAAAAAGACTAAAGATTTGGTGTTATTTTTAAAGCAGGAAAAAGACTTATCTAAGTTTTATAAAAAGTCGAAATTCTGGTTTTACGATCTTATATTTTTAGACGTATTGGCCAACCATAATGAAGAAGGTGCTGCGCTGTTTTCATCGATGTTTAGAAAAGGAAATATTAAAACTATATTTAAATTTCTGGACGAAGAATCTACCTTGTTAGGAGACTTAAAAATTATTTTATCTGTTCCACCCAAGCGTTTTATTCAAGCTTTTTTTAAGCGGCTCTTCTAATGGTCATTATAGACTTGTCCACGATGTGGTTTTAGCGCATCTCTGATAGGTTTCATTTTAGATTCGTCAACTACCAAATAGGCCAGGCAATGCATTTCGCTTAGTATTTCAACACCACTTATAGTAATGTCCAAATCATTCATTTCAATATATTCTCTTAGATGGACTAAATGATGTTCAGCTGTTTGTTTACTTGCAGGACCTCTAAAATCCCAAATCAATTTTAATTTACGCATTAGCAACTGAAGTTCCGTTTTCGGCGAAGTTTTTAAAGTTAGTCATATACGTTTTGGTTTGCTTTTTAAATGCTTTTGGCATTAAAAACAGCATGGCATTCATTACAAAGTTGGTAGGCTGAAACTCATTTTTGCAAATCCATTTGGTATTATTTCCTTCAATAGTTTTAAAATAGTTTTGCTGTATGTTGCGCATACCTTTTGTAGTGTATGTGGCATGGAATTCGTTTGGAAAATCCTGCTTGGTAATCGTTTCTATGAGTTCCATTTTTCGTTTTCCAAAATCATAATTCAGCTTCATTTTTGCACCAAACTCTCCAGGTGTGCCAGATATATGTTCGGAACTAACTAAACCTTCTTGCCAATGTTTCATGTTATCTGTAGAGTCCATCTTATTGATAACGTACTCTAAAGGTTTTTCAATAATAATTTCTGTAGTGTATTTCATTATATGCTTAGGTCAATTATTTAAATATAAAAAAAACGCCCAATAAATCAATAAATAATCTTAAGTAGACGATAATTATTCTCATAATTGAAAGCTATTCATCAAAAGTAGATACATAAAGATTTAACCTTTTGTATAGCTTGTTATATGTAGTATTTATTTTATTTTTGCTGTGCATTTTAAAGCATATTAATTGATTAAAAATGAGAAGCCTTATGAACATACAAATGAAAAGCTTATTTATATTACTAATAGCATTTAACATCTCTTTTGGTCAGGAAAAAGATGAGGTGCTTCTTACGGTTGATAACGAGCAAATTATGACTTCAGAATTTTTAAGAGTTTATAACAAAAATCTGGATTTAGTAAAGGACGAAAGTCAAAAGGATATCGATGGTTACCTAAAGTTGTTTACGGAATATCAATTAAAACTTAGAGAAGCAAAGCGCTTAAAATTAAATGAGGACAGAAACTACCAACGTGAGTTTTTAAGGTATAAAAAACAGTTAACGAAAAATTACATTTCAGAAAACAAAGTTACAGACGACTTAATAAAAGAAGCATACGAGCGTAGTAAAATAGATATTAATGCCACTCACATATTGGTAAGATTAGATGAAAATGCTAAGGACACTCTAAAAACCTATAACGAAGTTTTAAAATTGAGAGAACGCGCATTAAAAGAAGGTTTTGATGCCGTAAAAAAAGAAATGCATAATGGCACAACTATATTTTTGGAAGATTTGGGCTATTTCTCGGCTTTTAAAATGGTTTATAGTTTTGAAACTGCTGCATATAATACGCCAGAAGGTGAAATTTCTATGCCTTTTAGAACCCAATTCGGCTACCATGTTGTTATGGTAGATGAAAAAAGAGCGTCGAGAGGTACAATGACAGCCGCACATATTATGGTAGCATTAGAACAAAAAGATTCAGTCCTTGACCCAGAAAAGCGAATTAACGATATTTATAAAAAGTTACAGCAAGGAGAAAAGTTTGAGTCTTTGGCCAAGCAATTCTCTGATGACAAAAGTTCTGCTACTAAAGGAGGGGAATTAGTGCCTTTTAAAAGTGGTCAATTAAGTTCTGTTAAATTTGAAGATGAAGCCTTTGCCTTAAAAGTAGACGGAGCTGTGAGCAAACCATTTAAAACTGCCTATGGATGGCATATTGTTAAGCGTATTAAGCTAAAACCTATACAATCTTTTGAAGATTTAAGACCAACATTAGAATCTAAAGTAAAACGAGACACCAGATCTAAGTTAATCAATGCTGCAATGGTGAACGAACTTAAATCACGTTATCAAATATCTTACAATACAAAAGCTAAAGCCTATTTTGAATCGATATTATCCAGTACATATTTTAAGAGAGCATGGAGATTACCAGAGACTTTTGAAAAAAGCAAAACTCTATTTTCTATAAATAACAGAAAATACACCTATAACGAATTAGGTACACACCTCGTGTCTTCACAGCGACTATATGCAGGTAAAGTTATTCCTTTTGATGTTCTTGTAGAAAAGGAATTTGAACGATTTTTTGAAAAATCTATACTGCAATACAGAGAAGATAATTTAGAATTAGAAAATAAGGATTTTGCAAATATCTTAAAAGAATATAGAGATGGGCTGCTCTTATTTGATCTTATGGAAAAAGAAGTCTGGAACAAAGCTTCTAAGGATTCAGTGGGATTAGAGAACTATTACGAAACACATAAAGAAAATTATAAATGGAATGATCGTGTTGAAGTTGTTATTGCATCTTCAGCTAGTGAGAAAATCATTACCAGGGTTTTAAAAATGATGAATCGTACTAAATCTGAAAAAGACATAGAAGAGGCTTTAAATACAGATGTTGAGAAAAACGTTATTTTCACAAAAGATACCTTTTCTATTACAGATAAAAAATTACCATCAGATTTTGAAATGAAAGAAGGGGTTTCTAAAATATACAAACACAACGATGCGTTTCATGTTATAGATGTTAAGAAGGTAATACCTTCTGGGATTAAAACTTTAGAAGAAGCTAAAGGCAACGTTATCAATGATTACCAAGCCGAGATTGAAGCAAATTGGATTGATAATCTCTATAAGCGATTTAAAATCGAAGTTAATGATCAGGCCTTGGAAGCTGTTAAGCTTAAGATTAAAAATCAATAGTGTGTTTGAAAAATAACTTCTATATATTAGCCATATGCATACTGTTTGCAAGTTGCGATTTCTTTAAAAAAACAGATAATCGCCAGCCTATTGCGAGAGTAAATGAATCGTATCTTTATAAAGAGGATATTGAAGGTATTGTGCCAGAAGGAGCTAGTGTGGAAGATAGTACACTTATGGTTAATGGATTTATTAACCGTTGGGCACGTCAATTGTTGCTTATGGATGGAGCATTACTAAACCTATCCGAGGATAAACAAAGCGAATTTTCTAAACTGGTAGATCAGTATAAAAATGATTTATACACCAAAGCTTATTTAGAAGCTTTGGTAAAGAAAAAAATAGATACCATTGTGCAACTCGATGAAGCCATGGTATTTTATGAAGCGAATAAAGAATCTTTTAAATTAAATGATGAATTGTTGCAATTTAGATATGTGGGTTTACCTATAAACACTATAGATTTTGATAGTATAAAGACAAGGTTTCGACGTTTTAACGTTAATGATAAAAAATATCTGGATTCTATTTCGGTTCAGTTTAAATCATATTCCTTAAACGACTCGTTATGGGTAAAATTTAGTCAGATTGCTGAGAAAATACCTGTGGTAAATCCCGAAAACAAAAATCAACTGTTAAAAAAAACTAATTTTTTACAACTCAAAGATTCATTAAACCTATATTTGATGCAAGTTAATGACGTACGGCTACAGAACGATTATGCACCTTTAGAGTACGTTAAACCTTCAATAAAACAAATTGTTATAAACAAGCGAAAGTTAGAGCTTATCAAGCAACTCGAAAATGATATTACAAAAGATGCCATTAAAAACAATCAATTTCAAATATATAATTAAAGCAGTATGTCTTTACTGTTTTTTCTTATTTGGTGCATTACATGCACAAGAAATTATTCCAGATGAAGAACCAACATTAAAAAAGAAAGATAGCGTTGTTAACCCTACAAGAATTAAAGCAGATGGTGTTGCAGCTGTTGTTGGTGAATTTATTGTATTAGAGTCAGACCTCGATCGCGAAATTGCACAATTAGAAGCACAAGGCGCAGATTTATCTGGTGTTACCAGATGCGAACTTTTTGGAAGTTTATTAGAAAATAAACTCTATGCACACCAAGCCATACAAGATAGTGTACTTGTCAATGAGTTATATATTCAATCTCTGGTAGAACAACAGATACAAGGAATTTTGGCACAAACCAATGGGGATATGCAAGGCTTGTTAAAGTTCTATAAAAAAGAATCAGAACAGGCTTTAAGAGACGAAATGTTTGAGATTAATAAAAGTACTTACTTATCTCAGGAAATGCGAAAAAAAGTAATTCAGGATATTGAAGTTACACCCGAAGAGGTGAGAACATTTTTTAATGACATTCCTAAAGACGAAAGACCAACATTTGGTACAGAATTAAAGGTAGCACAAATTGTTGTTATTCCTGAGGTTACAGAAGATGCAAAACAAGCTGTTGTTGATAGACTCAATGGCTTCAAGAAAGATGTGGAGGAAAATGGTGCTAATTTTGCTTCTAAGGCATTGCTTTACTCTGAGGATGGAGGTTCAAAGAATAATGGAGGTTTATTACCTACTATGAACAGAAAACGTCCTCGAATGGTAAAGGAGTTTAGAGATGTGGCTTTTAATCTAGAAGAAGGTGAAATCTCAGAACCTTTTGAAACAGATTTTGGTTATCATATTATTTATCTCGAAAAAATTAGAGGGCAAGAATATGAAGTAAGACACATTTTATTACGCCCTCAGCTATCCCAATCTGCTATACAGAAGGCTAAAGATGAAATTGACGACGTAAGACAAAAAATTGTACAAGGAAAGATAAGTTTTGCTGAAGCTGCCAGAGAGGTAAGTGATGAAAAAGAAACCAAATTTGAAGGTGGTAAACTCACAAACCCTACTACTCAAGATTTTAATTTTGAATTGGCTAGAATGGATACCGAACTCTATACCCAAATACAAGAATTAAAGGATAATGAAATTAGCGAGGTTATACAAGATGAAGATAGGATTAACCGAATTAAGTTTAAAATTTTAACGGTGTTTGATAGAATTGATGATCACGAAGCAGACTATGCTAAGGATTATCTGAAAATTAAGGATTTGGCACTACAAGATAAGCAAATCAAAGCTATTGAAAAATGGCAAAAGGAAACCATTGAAGAAACCTATATAAAAGTAAATGGGGAATATAGGTCGTGTGATTTTGCAAATAATTGGTTAAAAACACAATAGCATATGTCTGATGTTACCGTAATTGAAAATTTCGTAAAAAAATATAAAGCACTTAAAACAGAAATTGCTAAGATTATTATAGGTCAAGATGATGTAGTAGACCAGATTTTAATCTCAATATTTTCAGGAGGACACTCACTTTTAATAGGTGTACCAGGATTGGCAAAAACTTTAATGGTTAATACCATAGCTCAGGCTTTAGGGTTAAATTTTAAACGTATTCAGTTTACGCCAGATTTAATGCCTAGCGATATTTTAGGAAGCGAAATCTTAGATGAAAACCGACAGTTTAAATTTATAAAAGGGCCAATCTTTGCTAATATCATTTTAGCAGATGAAATCAACAGAACACCACCAAAAACACAAGCTGCATTGTTAGAAGCTATGCAAGAACGCGCAGTAACTGTTGCTGGTCATCAGTACAAATTAAGTTTGCCTTACTTTGTTTTGGCTACTCAAAACCCAATTGAGCAAGAAGGAACTTATCCTTTGCCAGAAGCACAATTAGACCGTTTTATGTTTGCTATAAATTTAGAATACCCATCTTTTAAGGATGAAGTTGAAGTTGTAAAAGCGACAACTACAGATATTCAGTTAACTGTAAATGCGTTATTTACTGCACAAGAAATTATAGATTTTCAGAATGTAATTCGTCGTATTCCTGTTGCAGATAATGTTATAGAGTATGCCGTTAACCTAGTTGCTAAAACCAGACCAAAAGCTAATACTGCTGCAGATATTGTTAAAGAGTTTGTTGATTGGGGAGCAGGACCAAGAGCCTCACAAAATTTAATTTTAGCAGCAAAAACACATGCTGCAATACATGGTAAATTCTCTCCCGATATAGAAAATGTTCAAGCTGTAGCTACAGGGATTCTTAGACACAGGATCATTAAAAACTATAAAGCAGAAGCAGAAGGTATTACAGACGAAAAGATTATTGAAAGTTTGTTTTAATGGTTTAAAGTTTAATCCAAAAATTCATATAAAAAAAGACCTCTTGATATTATCAAAAGGTCTTTTTTATAGTATGTATAAAAACAACTTAATCCTTTATGGGTTGTTGTAAATTTTGCTTTAAGTGCTTTGCGTAAAATCCCATCATTGCTTTATATAGCGCAATAGAATTTTCTTCTTTAGCAAATCCGTGACCTTCATCATATTTTACCATATATGGAACATCAACACCTTTTGCTCTTAGACCTTCAACTATTTGGTCAGATTCATCAATATTAACTCTTGGATCATTAGCACCTTGTACAACAAGAAGTGGTTTTTTAATCTTGTCTATATGAAAAACAGGGGACACTTCTTTCATAATCGCTTTTTCTTCAGGGATATCCGAATCATACCAAATTTCCTTAACTATTTTCTTATAAGGCTTCCAGTATTCCGGGAAAGAATCAAAGAATGTAAAAATATTAGATACGCCAACATAATCTACACCACAAGCATATAAATCTGGTGTTTTAGTTAAGCCACGTAATACGGCATACCCTCCGTGGCTACCGCCATAAATAGCAGCATTATCTTTATCTACCCAACCTTGATCTACGACATATTGTAAGCCATCTTCAACATCATCCATAGCTTTTCTTCCTATTTGCTTAAATCCAGATTCTAAAAACTCACGACCATATCCTCCAGAAATTCTAAAATTTACTTGTAAGGTAGCATAACCACGACTAGCAAAAAGTTGTGCTTCAGGGTTAAAACCCCAGGAATCTCTAATACCCTGTGGTCCTCCATGTGGGTTTACAATCACTGGTACTCTATTTCCTTCAAGAGCTGCTTTTGGTAAAGTAATATAACCATGAATGGTCTTACCGTCTCTACTTTTAAAAGTAATTGGTCGCATTTCTGCCATATCTTCTTCGATAAGATTTGGCATTAAGTTATAGAGTAATTTAAATTCATCCTTTTTGGCATCATACGAGTAGTAAATTCCGTATAACTTATCACTTTGTAAAAAGATTAAATATTTGCTCTCATCATCAGTTTTGTCGGCAATGGAATAGCTGTAATTTGGGAATTTTTTTGTGATTTTCTCATGCAGCTTTTTGTAATAACCACTAACAGGAACTATGTTTCTTTTTTCACCTTCGTATGAGAAATAATCTAATTCATAACCTCTGTTTCTTGATAAAGACAAGCCAGAGACATCATAATTTTCGTTAGAAAATAATTTTTCAATGACTTTGTCTTCTTTTAGATCATATAGATAAATTTGAGTTTTATCACTATCTAAGTTCGATATCACATAGGCGTCATGAGGATAGTCAGTTGCATAATTAAAAGAAGAGATACTAAAACTATCCTTCCAGCTTAATTGTTTTGTTACCTCATAGTTTTCGCCATCTAAAGAATAGTACATATCTATATTTACGCCATCACGAAGTTTTGCAAAACCACGTAGATTACCATCTTTATCAAATTGATAACCATTAATTGGGTTGGCAGCATCTTCATTTGTATAAAGTTGCTTAAGTTCTCCGGTAACAATGTTTATTTTATATGGCTCAAATATTTGAGGGTTGTTTTTATTCATAGAAATTATCATATGGTCTTTGTCTTCTTTTAAACCATTTAAGATATTTACCTTCACACCATCAAAAGGAGTCAGCTCTTTTTGGTTTTTACCATCAATATCAACGGCAAATAAATGATAATCTTCATTTCCGCCTTTATCCATAACATAGACTATTCTATTGTCATTAGCCCAGCCAAAACCTCTGATAAGTTCTTCCTTTTCTTCTATAATACGTTTAACTTCATCAGTCTCTATATTTTTTACATAAACATGATTCTTTTTATTTTCATCTTTTTCTCTATAAGATAAATATGTTCCATCTGGAGAAAAATTAAATGATCTAGCTTTAGGTCTTGCAAAATAGTCTTCGACAGAATATTTGTAACTATTAATAGGATTCCAGTTAGCTAGTTTTTCTAATTCTTCATCCGAAGAAGGTAAGGCTGTATTGCCTGGTAATGTTTTAACCGTCTTGTTAAGTGTTAGAGGTAATTCATTAGGGCCTTGATAAAATGTTCCCGTTACTATATTTTCTTCTAAAGTGCCAACATATTTTATACCTGCCTGATTAAACTTTATAGTTAAAGTATTATCAGTAAAAGTCGTAACATCCATAGGAATGCCTGTTGCTCCTTGTGATGGACTATCCATTGTAGAAGAATACTTGTTGTTTTCCATTGTTACATTGAATGCCAGTGGAATTTCTGTGTCTTGTACAGCTATTTTTCCTTCCCAGGTGCCGACAATTTCTTGTGCACTAATTTGTGCTAGCGTACCTAAAAATAAAAATAAGGTACTACCTAGTTTTAAGATTGTAGTTTTCATTTTAGTGATTTAAGATTTGTTTATTAATTGCTCCATATGATATGTTAGAAGAGAAATTATAAATTTTGTTACAAAAAATTAGGATAAATACAAAGACTCTAACTTTATGTATTAGATTATATAATGAGATAGTAATATTATTTGCTAAAAAATAAACAAATCTATGGTTAAGATTTTCAACTTTATGGGCACAAGCTATGAAATACATATTCATTCTAAATAAGGAGTGATTAAATATCTCTATTCAAAACTGTTAATTTATTACACTTTTAGCTTAAATATTAATTATTACATATAAAAACATCAAATATTCCACTATTTATTAAATAATGTTTAGTGTAAGAGCGTTTTTATTGCATATATTTTAAAATTCAATCGAATTTCGTACTTTTGTGCTTCTTAAAAAAAATATCAACCTTTAAATATACTATATGGCTTTTGACATTAATATGATTAAAAAGGTTTATGCTAACATGACGGAGCGCGTTGATGCTGCTAGAGAAATAGTTGGTAAACCATTAACACTTTCAGAAAAGATTTTATACTCGCATTTGTGGGAAGGAAAACCTACCAAAGCATTCGACAGAGGTAAGGATTATGTAGATTTTGCACCAGACAGAGTTGCTTGTCAAGACGCAACAGCTCAAATGGCGTTATTACAATTTATGCAAGCAGGCAAACCAAAGGTTGCAGTACCAACTACGGTACATTGCGATCACTTAATACAAGCTAAAGATGGTGCAGCCACAGATCTAAAGCATGCTAATAATACAAGTAGTGAAGTGTTTAACTTTTTAGAATCAGTATCTAATAAATATGGTATTGGATTTTGGAAACCAGGTGCAGGTATCATCCATCAAGTGGTTTTAGAAAATTATGCATTCCCTGGCGGAATGATGATAGGTACAGATTCTCATACTGTTAACGCAGGCGGATTAGGAATGGTAGCTATTGGTGTTGGTGGAGCTGATGCTGTGGATGTTATGGCTGGTATGGCTTGGGAGCTTAAATTTCCTAAGTTAATTGGTGTAAGGTTAACTGGAAAACTTTCGGGTTGGACAGCACCAAAAGATGTAATTCTTAAAGTTGCAGAAATTCTTACTGTAAAAGGTGGGACAGGTGCAATAGTTGAATATTTTGGACCAGGTGCACTATCAATGTCTTGTACCGGAAAAGGTACTATCTGTAATATGGGTGCAGAGATTGGAGCAACTACTTCTACATTTGGATATGACGATTCTATGGAGCGTTACCTAAAAGCTACAGATAGAGAAGATGTTGCAGAAGAAGCTAATAAAATTAGAGCATACTTAACAGCTGATGACGAAGTGTACGCAAACCCTGAGCAATACTTTGACCAGGTTATAGATATTAATCTTTCGGAATTAGGACCATTATTAAACGGACCTTTTACGCCAGATTTATCGACAACAGTTGGTCGCGAAATGACAACTAAGGCTAAAGAAAATGAGTGGCCAATGCAAGTAGAGTGGGGGCTTATCGGTTCTTGTACTAACTCATCTTATGAAGATTTATCCAGAGCTTCATCCATAGCGCAACAAGCATTAGATAAAGGTTTAAAAACCAAAGCTGAGTTTGGTATAAATCCAGGATCAGAACAGGTGCGTTACACAGCTGAACGTGATGGTATCCTTGATGTTTTTGAAAAATTAGATGCTAAGATATTTACCAATGCATGTGGACCTTGTATAGGACAATGGGCACGTTATAGTGATCCTAAAAATGCACCAAAGAATAGTATTGTGCATTCCTTTAACAGAAACTTTGCTAAGCGTGCAGATGGAAATCCTAATACGCATGCTTTTGTAGCATCTCCAGAAATAACTGCGGCTATAGCAATAGCAGGTCGATTGGATTTTAATCCAATGACAGATACGTTAATCAATGAAAATGGGGAGGAAGTGATGTTAGACGAACCTACAGGATGGGAATTACCTCCAAAAGGTTTTGATGTTAAAGAAAATGGTTATCTAGAACCAGTTGCGGATGGAAGTGGAGTTGAAATTTCTGTAAACCCTGAGTCTGAGCGTTTACAACTTTTAGAACCATTTACACCAATTGGAGACACTATAACTGGTGCTAAATTGTTAATTAAAGCCTTTGGAAAATGTACAACAGATCATATCTCTATGGCAGGACCTTGGTTACGTTTTAGAGGACATTTAGATAATATAGCCAATAACACATTAATAGGAGCTGTTAATGCTTTTAATGAAAAAACCAACTTTGTTAAGAGCCAATTAACTGGTGAATATGGAGGTGTTCCAGATACACAACGAGAGTATAAAAAGAATGGTGTTTGGTCGGTTGTTGTAGGTGATCACAACTATGGTGAAGGATCTTCAAGAGAACATGCGGCAATGCAGCCAAGACATTTGGGTGTTGCAGCAGTGATTGTAAAATCTTTTGCTCGTATACACGAAACCAACCTTAAAAAGCAAGGTATGCTAGGTTTAACATTTGCTAATGAATCTGATTACGATTTAATACAAGAAGATGATACATTTAATTTTCTGGATTTAAATGAATTCGCACCTCATAAACCATTGCATCTTGAAGTTGTACATACAGATGGTTCTAAGGATACCATAACTTTAAATCATACTTATAACGATGCGCAAATCGAATGGTATAAAGAAGGTTCTGCTCTGAATTTAATTAAGAAACAGAACGCTTAGTACCATAAAATAGATAGTATTCTATAAACTCTCAGTTTTGGCTGAGAGTTTTTTTTAGGTTTAAACTGAAAGGTTTGAAACTTTAACACGACATAAAGCTTAACTCAATTAATCTTTTATTAGTCATGAATGCCATCTGGATATTCGAGGATGTTAATTTATTTAACTTGTTATGTCCTCATAAGTTTAAGAAATATAAGGCTTGCCACGATTTTGATGCCTATAAAAAAAGCGATTATATTTATTTTGAAGAAGATGCAGCTAATAAGGTGTATCTTATAGAAAAAGGAAAAGTAAAGATTGGATATTATAACGAAGATGGAACAGAAGTTGTAAAAGCAATTTTAAAAAAAGGTGAACTCTTTGGAGAAAAAGCCATTTTAGGAGAAGAAAAACGCGAAGAATTTGCACAATCTTTAGACAATAATACTTCGATTTGTCCTGTGGGTGTAAATACCATGCACGAACTTATGAGGGACAATAAAACGTTTAGTCTTAGAATCTATAAGTTTATTGGGTTGAAGTTTAAAAAATTAGAACGTCGTCTTCAGCTTTTACTGTTTAAGGATTCGAAAACGCGATTAATGGAGTTTTTAGATGAGCTATGTTCTGAGTATGGTTATGATTGCGATAAAACAGGTGACCATATTATTAATCATCCCTATACACAAAAAGATATCGCCTGCCTAATAGGGGTGTCCAGGCCTACATTAAACATTTTAATGAACGAATTAAAAGAAGATAAGGTTATAGATTTTAACCGTAAACAAATCCGTATTTATGAGACTTCTGCTTAATTTTGCTATATGAAAGCTAAACTTACCAAACGCAATATCATATTTCTTCTTATAATAGCCATTCTTATCATCCCTCAAACCAGGCAACCATTACAAATATTATTGCACAAAGGTTTAAGCTATATCAATCAATCTTCGCTTATTGATAAAGCAGAAAGAGTTCCGATTAACTATCCTAATTGGAAACTAAAATCGGATAATAATAGAGTACTTACATTTAGCGATACTAAGGGTAAAGTTGTATTTATAAACTTTTGGGCTACTTGGTGTCCTCCTTGTATTGCAGAAATGCCAAGCCTACAGTTACTATACAATGATTATAATGATAAGGTTGAGTTTTTATTTGTAACCAATGATGATTTTAATGTCGTAGCGCAATTTAAAAACAAAAAGAATTTTAATTTTGAAGTTTTTAAATCTTTAAACGAAATTCCAAAAGAATTATATACACGTTCTATTCCTAGAACATTTATAATCAATAAACAAGGTGAGATTGTAATTGATGAATCTGGTGCGATAGATTGGAATAGTGAAACGGTGAGAAATCAGTTAAATGATTTACTTATAGAATAACAAAGCTCATTATATGTTATACTTAATTAGTGGTGCTTCCAGGTCTGGAAAAACCACAATTGCCAAAAAGTTATCCGTACAAAAAGGTATTCCATATATATCTTTAGATTGGCTGGTAATGGGATTCACTAATGGTATTTCAGAATATGGTATACATGATCTGTTAATGCCAGACGATATTGCTAAAAGGCTATGGAGTTTTTTTAAAGCAATGTGCGAAAGTATGATTTGGGCTGGTGATGATTGTATTATTGAAGGAGAAGCAATATTACCAGAATTAATAGTTGAATTAATAAAAAAACACCCTAAAACAATTAAAGTATGTTTTTTGGGTTATGCCAATATTTCTATCGTTGAAAAAAGTAAAAACATTAAAAAGTTCAGTACAGGATACACAGATTGGTTAAATGACAAACCTGATGTTTACGTTACTAACCATATTGCCAATATGATAGATTACAGTAAAAAAATTGAAACATCGTGTAAAAATAATGATCTTGTCTATTTTGATATTTCAAATGACTTTAAAGGTGTTGTCAATGATGTTTTAGAATATATGAATGCTTAATAATTTTCTGAGTTTGATTCATATAACAATCTAACAATTCAAATTAAAGCTTTATTTAAAATATTTAAAAGGGACAATTAACATTCCAAAATTCTCACCCTTTTCTTTTCCTAAGTGTTTATGATGAATTTTGTGTGCGCGACGTACACCTCTGGCATATTTGTTGTCAATATTTCGCAACCATTTGAAACGTTGGTGAATAAATATATCATGTACAATAAAGTAAGCTATACCATACATTAATATACCTAAGCCAATAGGAAGTGTAAACCAAACACCTTCATAACTCCAAAGGTAAAAACAGACCATACTTACAACAGCGTAGAAAATAAAAAAAGCATCGTTACGTTCAAACCAACTATCATGATCTTTATGATGGTGGTCTTTGTGTAAGCTCCATAAAAAACCATGCATTATATACTTGTGTGTAAACCATGCATTAAATTCCATGATAAAAAATGTTCCTAAGAAAATGAGTATCCAAAAAACAGTTTGCATAATAAGGTCTTTTATATTTTAAAGTAAGTTAAGTTGATATTTTACGTAGCTTCTCGTTAGTAGTTCAATCTTTTTGTAATTAGGCACCCTAATTCTTGTAGACTTAATCTCTAGCGCTGGTGTCTTTTTTAATTTTTGCAATAGTTTATTATAATAACGATAAGCCATAAATACGCCAAAACGTGCTTCTAATGGTAAACGTTTAATTCCTTTTAGCCCTTTTGCAAAATCGTCTTCTATGTCAGTGATAATGGATTGTTTTGAGGCTTCATCCAAATGATTTAAATCAGTATTAGGGAAATACGTTCTGCTTAGATCTTCAAAATCAGCTTTAAGATCTCGTAAAAAATTCACCTTCTGAAAAGCGGAGCCTAAGCTCATGGCAGAATCTTTTAGGTTATTATACTTTTCATTATCACCTTTTACAAACACTTTTAAGCACATTAACCCTACAACATCAGCTGATCCATAAATGTAATCTTTATATTCTTGCTCAGTGAGGTAATCTGTTTTGTGTAAATCTAATCGCATACTATTCATAAAAGCATCTACTAAGTGCTTATCGATATTGTATTTGTGATAAGTTTCCTGAAACGCATTTAAGATAGGATTTAGATTTATTTTGTCGGTCAGTGCACGCTCTAAATCGGTTTCAAAATTTTTAAAGAGCTTTTCTTTATCATAGTCATGAAATGTATCTACGATTTCGTCAGCAAATCTCACAAAGCCATAAATATTATAAATGTCTTGTCTAATGCTGTCGGATAGCATTTTTGTAGCCATAGAGAAAGAGGTACTGTAAGAGGTCGTTACGAGCTTACTACATTCTCTGGATACATTATCAAAAATTGATTTCATAGGGTTGTAGATTTGTAAAATCGTTTTGATTTAGTAATTAAACTTCATTTTTATTAATCAGATCAGCAACGAGCTTGCCTGATATTAATGATGGAGGTACACCAGGACCAGGTACGGTCAATTGTCCTGTAAAGTATAAACCATCTACTTTTTTACTTTTTAATTTTGGGCGTAAAAACGCGGTTTGCATTAAGGTGTTAGCCATACCATAAGCATTGCCTTTATAGGAATTATATTCACTTACAAAATCGTTAACACAAAATGACTCTTTAAAAAGTATATGTTTTTGTACGCTTTGATGTGTTAAATTTTCAAAGCGGTTAATAATTATGTCAAAATATTGTTGTCTTAGTTCTGGAGTATCTTCTAATCCTGGCGCGATTGGTATAAGAAAAAAACCAGTTTCGCAACCTTCTGGTGCCATGCTACTATCCGTTACTGATGGAAAGTTAACATAAAATAATGGATTTTCTGGCCATTTAGGGTCATCATAAATATCCTCAGCATGATTTTCAAAATTAGTATCAAAGAATAAATTATGATGTTCTATTTGGTTTAATTTTTTATCAAAACCAACATAGAAGAGTAGGGAAGATGGTGCAAATGTACGTTTGTCCCAATAGGCTTCACTGTATTGTCTGTAGTCTGTATCTAGTAATGTTTCAGAATGATGATAATCAGCTCCACTTAAAACCACATCAGATTTAATAAACTCACCATTTACGGTTATGCCTATAGACTTTCCGTTTTCAACAGTAATCTTTTCAACATTACTGTTTGTATGGATTTTTACACCAAGGCTTTCGGCAAGACTTCTCATAGCTTTTATAATCTCATACATACCACCTTTAGGATGCCACGTGCCTAAACCAAAGTCAGCAAAATTCATAAAACTATAAAATGAAGGCGTTTGGCTAGGTTTAGCGCCTAAAAAGAGTACTGGAAACTCTAATGTTGAAATTAGCTTAGGGTTTTTAAATTTTTTACGTACTTCAGAACTTATGGTTTTAAAAAAACGATCTACTCTGGTAACGGTTTCTTTAGTAACAAGTTCAAAAGGCGAAATACCTGGTTTTAAAACTACCTTATTAATGGCTATATCGTAGTGCTCTTGTGCCTGCGAAATAAACTTTCGAAGTGGTTTAGAACTGCCAGTTTCAATACGTTCAAATTCTTCACAGATTTGATCCATATGATCACCTATAGTTATCACTTCATCGGAGAAGAAAATTTTATAGGCAGGACTCAGCTTATCAAGCTGATAATAATCACTAGTACGTTTTCCAAAATCATTAAAGAAATTTTCAAAAATATCTGGCATCCAATACCAACTAGGACCAATATCAAAAGTAAAACCATCCTTAACCAATTGTCTGGCTCTTCCACCTACAGTACTATTCTTTTCGAATATCGAAACCTTATGACCTGCTTGGGCTAAATAGCAAGATGCTGATAAAGCAGAAAATCCCGAACCTATTATGGATATAGTTTTACGCATTTAATGTTAAACATTATCGATTAATGATTGAATACTTTTAAATGCCGAAATACCTTTTGGTAACTTGTCTATGTCTATGGTATTTAACATTTTACCTAAAATCCAAAGCTTGGTATTTGTTTTGTCTATTAGCAGTTTATGGAAATCTTTGATGTAATCATCAATCTTACTTTTTTCGGGTTTAACAGTGAAATAAGATATATAAATGATCTCATCATAATAACTTTGTAAATCTGATAAACTTTCAAGAGGTACGCTAAACCCTAAGAATATAGATTGAAACCCTCGACTCACCAATTCGTGATTGATAAACATAAGGCCTAACTCATGGATTTCATTTTCTGGCAGATATAGCACAAAAGCTTTGTTAGAATTATTGATTCGATTTGATTGTACTTTTTCGGTATTTATCAAAATCTTTTGCCTGATCAATGAGGTTAAAAAATGCTCGTGAGCTGGTGTAATGGTATCTGTTTGCCAGAGTAAGCCAATTTCAGTTAACAAGGGAATAAATATGTCGTAAAAGATTTCATCAAAAGCTTTTTCTTTTAGCAGGGATTCGTAAGTGTTGTAAAATAAGGCCTGATCAAAATTGAGCATGGATAATTTAAAGGCATTTATGGCATGGCTCTCCATATTATTCTCTGCCGCAATTTCTCTAACCAGAATAGGAATTTTATGCGCCTCGATAGTTGCAATTTTTGATATTTTGTAGCCATTACTATTAAGGTAGCTCACATTAAGCAATTTCTGAAAGCTTGCTAAATCGTAATATCTTATATTAGTATCTGTACGCTTAGGTTCGAGAAGGTTGTAGCGCTTCTCCCATATTCTAATCGTATGTGCTTTTATACCAGTGAGATTCTCTAAGTCTTTAATACTAAACTGATTCTTAATATTGTTCATTTTTTCATAAAAATGTTTAAACAAAAATAAGATTTATATAGTTAAGTATACCAGAATTAACAAAATTTAAATAAAAATTGGGTGTTGATAAGTTTTTAGTCGCTTTAAAAAGGTAACTATTGGTGCGTTACTGAAAAGAAGAATCCAGAGAAGTTAAGATAATTGCTGTAAAAAGTCTTAAAGAAAAAGTGCGCACGAGAAGACTCGAACTTCCACGACCTAAAACGGTCACTGGCCCCTCAAGCCAGCGCGTCTACCAATTCCGCCACGTGCGCAAATAAGTTGTGTAAATTACACTTATTTTTAGGTAATAATAGCGTATTTTAATTTAAAAATACTACGGCTGCGAATATATAAAAATACTTGTAAAACCAGTTAAGGATTTTGTTGAAAAAGATGTTGTGCAAAAAACACAAAACTGATTTTTGAAATGAATTATAGTTTAGCCTTAATAAACTATAACCGTTACTGTGTGTTGCTTTATATTGCCATAGTTACAAGCGCTGTTCCTGCTATTACTATAAATGAAAACATTCTATCTGCCATTCGGCCTTTAGTTTTCTCTAATTTAGGTTCTCTATTATAGATTAAAATATAAAAATACCGTAGCACTCTAAACAAAATGAGAAAACACAAACTCATTTTTGTTACCCTTAACCAAGTGCTGGCATCTTCTTCTAATAAAAAATAATAGCCTGTAAGTGCTAGTAAAAGCGATAAGGCCAATAGTTTTAAATAAACGTGGTTGTATTTTAGTAAATTATACTCCCATACAGACCAAGCGAACAAACCGATGGAAGATATTTTTACAGTTGTTAAAAAATGATCAGTGTTATAAGTAAAGTGCCAGGAGATTAATGTAGCTAAAACAAAACCGATGGAAATATATATAAACCTTGAATTAAATTTTTTTTGTTTCGATTCATCTTCCATTCTGTAAATAATAATGTTTTTTAAATGACGCCTAAGGTATTTGAGTAACTAATTTAGCAAATACATATCGAATAGAAAATCCGCGAGGGGTTTTAGAAGTAGGTGAGAGCTAGCAATTAACTATACACGTTGTTGGCAACTGTAATATTTTAATTCATTATAACTTCAGTCAAGTTCTTATTCAACATTATTGAACTCTAGACTTTATCGAATCTTAGCAATGCATTATCTACTAAAGTAGTAAAGTTTGACTTTGGATTAAATAGTAAAGTTTCTAATTGCTCTCTAGCGTGACCATATGGATCCCAAACCCATTTTGTCTTTTTTTCAACAAGTTTGAAACCATTATTTTCGTGTAAATCGATAAATTTTAAAAAAAAATCATTGTTAGGTACACCAGTGGCAATGAGTAATGATCCATTTCTGTCAATTAAATTTTTATAAGACTCACGAGTTTTTTTTATTAAACCTTCTTGTTTATATAACATCGATGTTAGAAAATGTTCAGTAATAATTGAGTATTTGCCCAAAGCATGTATGTCTTCTAATTGCCTTAGATCCCTTAAAAATAATCGAATATTAATTTTCCTTACATCATTTCTAATCTTCTTTAGGAATTTTAAATTATCACGAGGTATTTTGATTTTTTCGTTAAAAACCGAAAAACTATTTCTAAACAAAAATTTATGCTTATTTCTTAAATTGCTTTCAATTGCTGCAATTTGGTTAAGGGGATAAATACATTTGTCCACAACATCAATCTCTAACTTTGTTAGAGATAACTTAGAAATATCGGCAGCAGAAATTACGATTTTTAAAAATGTATAAAAATGCACATAACTTGCTACCCCAGCTACGAGAATCCTACAATTAGTTTTTGAATTCAAATAATTGGAAAAAATACTGACTAATTCTTCTTCTAACCACATACGTTGTTCCTGCACTAAGTACCAACCACCAGCTGGATCTTTTGAGCTATTGAAAAGCTTTGATAATTTTATTATGTCTGGAGTTACAAAGTGAATTTGATGATTTGAATCATCAACGTTATTAAGTCCTGAACTATCGCTGAGTTTATGTATTGATGAATTCCATTTTTTTTTATGATAATCACAAGGGTGGATTTTTCCATTTATAAACGAACAAAGTCCCAAGGAATGTCTTAAGCTATGCATTATTGGTTTTGGCATCAGTTTGAAATGATTTTTGTTGTTAGTAAAGTAACGAGAACCCCTAACATGAAAAAACCTAAAATTGATTCTGTGACAAAATAAAAAGGCATCGAATGATTAGTGATTGAATCTAAATTAAAAAAAAATTTAATAGATAGTTTAATACTGCCAAGCATATCTAAATTTTTACTGTAGTTTAAAATTCCTATTGCATAGAGAGCAATTATTGAAATTACACACATAAACCACTTTTGCAGTGAAGTACCATAATCTGTCAAAATTCCAAATAAAGCCACTAATAAGATAGATATTTCACGTAAAAAAAATCCCTTTTTTGCCGCTGAAGCATAAAGCTTGTCCTTTCTAGCTTCGGTATGACAAAATTCTGTAAAATCAAGATGGGAATTGTAATTTATAAAAACAGTTCTATATATTTGACGCTTCTTACTAAAGAGCTTTAGTCCACGAGTATATGGAATGTGAGTTTCAGGTAAATATTGGATTGAAATAATTTTTGAATTGAGAAATGAAGAAAGATGTATTCTACATTTAGATATATTTAGATTTTCAATTGTAGATTCATCAAAACTACAACCAATAAGTGAACCATTTCGAAAGTCACAATAAGAAATGTTTGAATTTTCAAAAGAAGTGTTTTCAAGAACTATACCAGGAAACACGCATTCCTCAAAAGTTGAATTTGTCAAAATAGCTTCTTTAAAATCTATTGATTTTTGATGAGTTATAAAACATCCTTTAAACTTCGAACCAGTAAGAATAGCTTTACTAAAACTAACTCCAGATAAATCACATTTTATGAATTCACTCATTGAGAGGTCTTTACCTTTAAAATCTTCTGTAAATTCAGATTGATTATTATATTTTTTTCCTTTTAAACTCAAAAACCCTTATAAATTAGAACAATTGTGTTAGTATTAATGCCATTTCTTGACAAGAATGCTCATTGTATAAAGTAGTTACAATATAGTAAAAAGTTGTTGATATTTTGTCTTAACTGGAAAACGACAATTGAGGCTATAGTTTGTTGATTAACTAGTCATTTCTGATTATTTATTGATAAATGATTTAAAACTTAAAATTAGAATACTTCTTTCTGCTCGACCTATATTAGTTCTTTTAAAAATATCTTCAACATCATGCATAAGCTTAGAATCGATAACATAATAGCTGTCTAAGGGTCTATTTAAGTCTATTCTTTCTAATTCTATTTCTTTAAGATTATAAATAATGGCCTTACCTCCATCACAATTCACTTTTTTTATTAAATGTATTGAGAAAAAATCCACATCATCTTGATGAATTCCTTCAGGTGATGGTTTTCCAATGCCATTATGATCAGTTGAAATTTTGATTAAGTGCACATATACGTGCCATATTTTTGCCATCATCGAATTTGACGTTGGAAACAATTTAAAGTTATTTATTATTAATGACTTGAGAAAAAGGTTATTTAATATACCCTCAGTTAATGGAGCGAAATCTCTTTCTATATCACCAGCATTTTTATTGTATTTTCTACTTTGATTGTAAGGAATATGGCCTAGTTCTTTTAATGATAAATTTAATGGATTCAGCGAATATCTTCCCCATCTTCTATATCTGTAACAGTTGTGAATATTTTCGGGGTCAACTAAATGCAGAAACTTGTCTGGTGGTAAACTTTTGTAATAATTTTGAAACACATTAAAGGATTCTCTTTCAGTTTTTGAAAGTTCATAGTTATTACAATTTATTCTTGTGAAACCATTCTCAATTAAATCATCAGTAATTGACTTTTTTATTTTCATGTCTATTATTGTTGCCAACGGTTAGTATATGAAGCGTAGCATCCCGCAGGGTGCTATGATTTCATATACAGTGTTAGCTGCTGGTTTTTTACATTTCAGTATCACCACTATTTGTATAAGGATTTGGTATGTTCTTTTTATCATCTCCAATCATCTCTCGAATATCGATTTCTATGGCTCTTGAAATTGTAGTAATTGGGACATCATTTCTACTTCCTTCAAAAGGGTTTTCTGACACATCACCAACCCTTTCCATAAGCATGAACACCCATGATATAACTACGCTGATTGGAACTGTCATCCAGACAAAATTTTCAGCAATTAGACGGTTTATGATGTTTGTATTTTCATCTCTGGCCAGGTCCAGTCCTATCAGGTGAAATTCATGCATCATTCCAAAAGGTAGGAGAATCATAAAAATCCAAGCAAAAAACATGTTTAGAGTGGCAAATTGCCTTGGATATGGGAAGTTTTTAATCCTTTCTACTTTCCCTTGTAATGTAAATAGTTCGCCAATAATATTCTTGAACTCCATGTGTCGGAAATCATCGATCAATCCTTCTAACTTTAGTTCCTTAAAATGATTGGATTGAAGATTGAGGCAGGCTGCTTGTTTATTTGTCATGCCCAGCACAAATTCTTTCTCGCCTTCATTTAAATATCCATGAAGTTCTTCTTCTAGAGAGAGTTCGTGCTCTTGTACTTTTATCGTTTGCATGTGCTCTTTATTGGACTTACTGTCCACAGTGGTTTCCCAAGGTTTTTTGATTCTAAGCGCATGCCTGAGAGAAGTCAGCCAAGCTATATGACGCATGATTACAGTCTTCTTGAGTTTAAGAAATTCGTCATCGCTTCTATTTACTTCTGCGAATTCATTAGAGATAAAATCATTGACCATTGTAGCTAATAGTCTTGAAGTGTTCACAATGCCTCCGTATATCTTTCGAGCTTCCCAAAGTCTTTCATATGAAGCATTGTTTTTAAATCCAGTTATAAATGCGAGAGATGTGCCTACTAGTCCAATTGGAAGCCAAGGGAGATATAGCCACTTTAAGTCAAAAAAATCATACAGTATCACAGGTACAATGGAAAGGATGAAAAAAAAGTAGATATACTTCCTTGTCCATAGGAGTACAATTTTTAGTGAGTATACTGGCTTTGTGTACATATTTTATTTTTCACTTGCAGCTAACAAAGGAATAAAAACATTGTTTTTAGCCCCATTATATTTTAGTGTATTTATTAAGGGTAAATACGCGTCAACAGGAAAGAGATTATAAGGATAACTAAACTACAAATAATTATTTAAAACACAGTTCTATATTGTCTAAATAATTCTGAGTTGTTTGTGGGTAGTTTAGGTTAAAAAAATGACTTTTGAATTTTATAACAAATTGAAAATCAATAATTTAAATTTCCGTATTTATATGGTTGTGACCCCGAAAATAAAAAAGCTAAGTTATTGATAATCAATTTCTTAGCTTTAAAATTTTATAAAAAAAAGTGACCGGGCTGGGGCTCGAACCCAGGACCCTCTCCTTAAAAGGGAGATGCTCTACCAACTGAGCTACCCGGTCATAATGTTTTTCTCTAACGAGGGTGCAAATATAAAATGTTTAATTAATAAAACAATACTTTTTTTATTTAAATTTTTGTTTTTTTGTGGTCTATTCAGCTAGTGTTTTAATAATCAAATTGTAAGCCTTATGATTGTTGTTTTAATGGGATATATGGGATCGGGTAAATCTACTGTAGGTAAGGATTTAGCTAAGGTTTTAAATTATACCTTCTTAGATTTAGATCAGTACATTTGTGAGCAAGAAAATGCAACCATTGCAACTATATTTGATACATCTGGTGAGATCTACTTTAGGAAAAAGGAAAGCTATTACTTAAATGAGGTTTTAAATTCTAAAGAAAATATAGTTTTAGCCTTGGGTGGAGGTACACCTTGTTATGGTAAAAACCTAAATCTATTACTAGATCATCCTCTGGTAAAATTATGCTATTTAAAATTATCTATACCACTTTTAGCAAAACGATTATTTACCAAACGCAACAAACGTCCATTGATAAACCATTTGAATTCAGAATCTGAGTTAGTTGAGTTTATTGGTAAGCACCTTTTTGAGCGTACTTACTATTACAATCAAGCGCACTATATCATAGATACTGATAACACATCGCAGCAAGAGACCATAGAAACTATTTTAATGCAATTAATCTAAATACGCTTCGTAAGGCTGCTTGGAGAGATTAACATGTACATGCTCAAATAAAGAGGTGGATAAAGAAATGCCTTTAAAATCGGCTTTTACAGGAAATTTTTTATGATTACGGTTTACCAATACTGCAGTTTTAAATTGCTTGAGTGGTACATCTAAAAAATGCTTTATCCCATAAATAAGTGTACTTCCAGAGTTTAAAACATCATCAATCAGTACTAGAGAGCTATTGGCATAATCTTCTTTTGGTATCGATGTTTTAATAGGTTTGGTAGGCTCAGCTTTATCAATTGTAACTTTGCAAAGCGCTGAGTTTATTGAAGAGATTTTATCTAATTGTTGTTTTATTTTTCTTGCTAATATATACCCATTACTTTCAATACCGGCAATAACAATTTCGGTTTCGTCTACATTACTCTCATAAATTTGATAGGCAATGCGTTTAATTTTATGCTCAATTTCTTTATGACTTAAAATAGTATTCTTTGTTAATGCCATTGCTTGTTCTGTTATAAATATTGTCTATAGTAGAAATATGACTTATCTGATAAGATACTATAGATTTTCAAAGATAAAAAACAGTTCTTTACCTTGCCGTTCTTTTATAGAATTTATTGATGCTTGTAGTGTCTTTATTCTAAAATGAGATTTAAAAAGGCGTTCATATTCTTCGCGACTACCACCAAAAGGAGGACCAGATTCGGTTAATGGAAAATCAAAAAGTAAGCCCGCTAGTTTTCTATTAGTTTTTAAGAGTTGCTGCATTTTTTCAACATAGGTAGACCTTAGATTAGGATTGAGTGCGCAGAAAAAGGTTTGCTCTATAATTAAATCAAATTGATCATTAAGCTCAAAGAAATTGGTCTGTAGCAATTGCGCATTAGGTAAATCAGGAACGCGCTTCTTTAAATTTTCTAAAGGTTGCTTGGCTAAATCGAGTATATAAACATTCTTAAAACCGTTGTTCCAAAGATATTCTGCTTCGTAGCCATTTCCGGCACCAGGAATCAAAATCTTTAAAGACTTATCTTTGAGCTGGTCTATATAGTGCTTAATTGGTGTTGATGGGTAGCCAATATTCCATCCGGTTTGATTGGTTTTATATCTATCTTCCCAATAGGTTTTATCTAAGTTATTCTTCTTCATAGAAATCGTCTATATCGCGTCTGTCTTTTTTGGTAGGTCGGCCAGTTCCTTTTTTTCTATAATAGTCCTTACTGTATTTTAATAACTCTTGAGCTTCAAAAGCTTCTTTTGGAGTTGTGTCCGTTCTGTAAATATCCACAAGTTTAGCACCAACGCGATTTGGTGGAATATCATTGACGGTTAACTGATAGGTGATTTGATTTTTTCTAAGTTCAATTTTATCAGTTGGGTAAACCTCTCTCGACGGTTTAGTAGCACTACCATTAAGTTTTATTTGCCCTTTTTTACAAGCTTGTGTAGCTATACTACGTGTTTTGTAATAACGCACACACCATAAATATTTATCAATCCGCATATATTTTAACTAAAAACTACGTTAATCTTATGATACAAAAATATTATTTTAATGTATCTTGCGACCAGATTAAAAGCAATAATGAACCTAGTATAAGATTTATGGTGAATCTTGTACTTGAAATAATAAAGCATATGAAAATTAAAGCGTTGAAATTTGGAATTAGTTTGCTGATGTTATTAGCAATACTTATATCATGTGAAGAGGATGATAATTCAACTTCAACAGTTCCTGTTAGAGACCGAACTGAGCAGCAAGTAGCAGATAGAGATTCGCTTTTAGCATATTTATCGACACACTATTATAACTCTGGTTTTTTTGAACCTAGTTCTGATTATGAGTATACAGACATAATTATTACTGAATTGCCTCAAGATGATGACGGCAACTATTTAGACATGCCAGATCCTGACAATAATACTTTACTAATTGATGCCGTTGAAACACTGACTACTACTTTTTTAGATACGGAATACGAATATTATGTGCTACGTCTTAATCAAGGAGAAGGAGTAGCTCCTAAATTTACAGATGCCGTTCGCTTTAGATTCGAAGGATCAATTGTAGAAACTAAAGAGGTGTTTCAAAGTATCAGTACACCTAGTAATTTAAATTTACAAGCCGATGGATTTGGTTCCTCTGGCTCAATAAAGGCCTGGCAATTAGTAATGCCTACTTTTAATACGGCAACTGGTTTTACTCTAAATAATGGTATTGTTGATTACGATAATTATGGGTTGGGAGTAATGTTTGTGCCTTCTGGTTTGGCATATTTTTCTGCAATTATACTAGATGTACCAGTCTATTCTAATTTAATATTTAAGTTTGAGCTCTTACAACATGAAGAGGTAGATCATGATAATGATGGTATACCTTCATATGTTGAAGATTATAATAATGATGAAGATGTGCTAGATAACGATACTGATGAAGACGACATACCAGATTTTGTAGATTTTGATGATGATGGTGATGGTATTACAACATTTAACGAGCTCGTACAAGCTACATACAATCAAGAGCCCGTATTAGCAGAAAACGAATACATTTACAGTAGAGATGAAACCTCTGAGGGTATTGTTATTATAACTGTAACTGCTCAAGACACAAATAGTAATGGGATATTAGATTATCTGGACGATTCTGTAAGTATAAATTATAATGAAGATGAAGAATAATATTCTCATCAAATAAGATTATAAAAAAAGCCGCTCCATGAGCGGCTTTTTTTATGTACTAAAACTAATTTTTACAATGCAATGGATAAACTCAGTATCAATTGATCTGGTCTGGTGTCTATTCTACTTGCCGCTCCAGATCCGATATTGTCATTGATAAATGTAGCTTCATTGTCACTAAAACCTCTTTCGTATCTTAGATCTATTCCTATTTTGTTGAAATTTATTCCAATTCCAAAATTTAATCCAACTGAAAAATCATCTTCTACATTATCGATATCAATACCATCAAATTCGGTATCCAGAATGTATTGTAAAGAAGGTCCTCCAAATACACTAACAGGTCCTAAGACTTTAATACCCACCAGTAGTGGTGCATCGAGTTTTTTAACATTAAAGTCATTGTTATCATAATCACTTTTTGTAGCAGTATAGACAAGCTCTGGTCTAAAATACAACCGGTTTCCAATCTTTCCGAAGACACCTATATGGTATCCTATGTTACGATCTGGATTTTTGGCATTTTCGCCAATAGATTCAAAATAATCTCCGTTTGCACTATAATTTAATCCACCTTTAAAGCCAAAGGAAGTACCTTTTTGAGCATTAACGGAAAACCCTATCAATGCAAAAACTACAGCCATAAAAGCTGTTTTTTTCAAATGTTTCATAATGTTCGTTTTTAAGATTAGGTATCTAATATCAAAAACGTTGCCAAGATGAAGTTATTTTCTTTTCAGTACAGTATTAACGGCTTTTAGAATTGCGTCACTATTGAGTCCATACTTTTCCATGAGTTGCGCAGGAGTACCCGATTCGCCAAAAGTATCATTAGTAGCGACAAATTCTTGAGGTGCAGGATGATGTTGTGCTAATACTCTTGCAACACTCTCTCCCAGACCACCAAGATAGTTGTGCTCCTCAGCCGTAACAATACAACCAGTTTTAGATACAGAATCTAAAATAGCCTGGTCATCTAAAGGTTTAATTGTATGAATATTTATAACTTCGGCGCTTATGCCTTTTTCATGTAATGCTTTAGCAGCTTCTAAGGCTTCCCAAACTAAATGACCAGTGGCAACTATAGTTACATCACTACCTTCAGTTAGTTTTACAGCCTTACCTATTTTAAATTCTCCGTTTTCAGGTGTGAAATTAGGAACTTTTGGTCGCCCAAATCTTAAATACACAGGGCCATGATGTTTTGCTATAGCTAATGTTGCAGCTTTGGTTTGGTTATAATCGCAAGTGTTTATAACAGTCATTCCAGGTAACATTTTCATCAGGCCAATATCTTCAAGTATTTGATGTGTAGCTCCGTCTTCACCTAGTGTTACACCTGCATGAGATGCACATATTTTTACGTTTTTATCAGAATATGCTACACTTTGACGGATTTGATCATAAACTCTTCCAGTAGAAAAATTAGCAAATGTTCCGGTAAACGGAATTTTACCTCCAATAGTCATACCAGCAGCAATACCTATCATATTAGCTTCGGCTATACCAACCTGAAAAAATCGCTCTGGGTGATTGGCTTTAAATTCATCCATTTTAAGTGAGCCAGTTAAGTCTGCACAAAGTGCTACAACATTTCCATTGGTTTTTCCAAGTTCTGTTAATCCAGCTCCAAAACCTGAGCGTGTATCTTTGTTTCCTGTATTTGTATATGTTTTCATTGTTTTTTTAATTGATGGTTAATAGTCTCCTAAGGTTTCAGCATTTTGAGCTAATCCAATTTCTAATTGCTCATCATTAGGTGCTTTACCATGCCATGCATGTGTGTGCATCATAAAATCGACACCATTACCCATTACTGTTTTTAGTAGTACACAAACAGGTTTTCCTTTTCCTGTTAAAGTTTTAGCTTCAGCCATACCTTTAATTATGGCTTCTACATTGTTCCCTTCTTCAATTTCTATAACAGTCCAACCAAACGCTTCAAATTTATTTTTGATACTTCCCATTGGCAGTACATTATCTGTTGAGCCATCAATTTGTTGACCGTTTAGATCTATTATTGAGATAAGATTGTCAACTTTTCTTGCTGCAGCATACATAATAGCTTCCCAGTTTTGGCCTTCCTGTAACTCACCATCACCATGTAAGCTGTAGACTATATGATTGTCATTATTTAGTTTTTTTGCTTCGGCTGCTCCAATAGCAACAGACATACCTTGACCTAAAGAACCCGAAGCTATACGAACACCTGGTAAACCTTCGTGAGTAGTAGGATGACCTTGTAAACGCGAATCGATTAACCTAAAGGTATTTAACTCATCAACAGGGAAATAGCCAGATCTTGCTAAAACACTATAGTATACAGGTGAAATATGACCATTTGATAGAAAAAACAAATCTTCTCCTTTTCCATCCATATCAAAACCTTCATTGGTTTCCATAATATCTTGGTATAATGTAACAAAAAACTCGGCACAACCTAATGAACCTCCTGGATGACCAGAGTTTACTTTATGTACCATTCGAAGAATATCTCTTCGAACTTGAGTGGTTAAATCTTCTAATTGTTGAATGTTTGGCATGTTGTGTTGCTTAAATTAATGCCACAAAAATAGTTTTTTACATAAGCCTTTCAAAGATTGAATACAGCCACTTATTAACGATTTAATGGATTTGCTAACAATTTTAATTTATAATTTGGTTTTTATTAAGATGGAATGTTTTTGAGTTAATTATATTTGCCATTAGACTTATAATTAATGAATTTTCAAAGACTAGCAAAAGATAAAGAGACCAAAGCAAGGGCAGGTGTTATTACTACAGACCATGGCACAATAGAAACTCCGATTTTTATGCCTGTTGGTACTGTAGCTTCTGTAAAAGGAGTGCATCAGCGCGAGTTAAAGAATGATATCAATCCAGATATTATTCTTGGGAATACTTATCATTTATACTTACGTCCTCAAATGCCAATTTTAGAGCAAGCTGGCGGATTGCATAAGTTTATGAATTGGGATAGAAATATTTTGACCGATTCTGGTGGTTACCAAGTCTATTCATTATCTGCTAACAGAAAAATAAAAGAGGAAGGTGTGAAATTTAGATCACATATCGATGGAAGTTACCATGTGTTCACTCCAGAAAATGTGATGGAAGTACAGCGAACCATTGGTGCAGATATCATTATGGCTTTTGATGAGTGTACACCATATCCATGCGACTACAACTACGCAAAGCGTTCTATGCACATGACGCATCGTTGGTTGGACAGATGTATAAATCACTTAGAAAAAGTATCATATAAGTACGACTATAGCCAAACCTTTTTTCCTATAGTACAAGGAAGTACTTATAAGGATCTAAGACAACAATCTGCAGAATATATTGCCAATGCTGGTGCTGAAGGTAATGCTATTGGTGGTTTGTCTGTTGGTGAACCTGCCGAAGAAATGTATGCCATGACAGAAGTGGTATGCGATATTTTACCAAAAGAAAAGCCACGTTATCTTATGGGAGTAGGAACACCAATCAATATATTAGAAAATATAGCGTTAGGTGTAGATATGTTTGATTGTGTAATGCCTACTCGAAATGCCAGAAATGGTATGTTATTTACTGCCCATGGGACAATTAACATCAAAAATAAAAAATGGGCAGATGATTTTTCTCCTATTGACGAAATGGGAATTACATTTGTAGATACAGATTATACAAAGGCCTACTTAAAACATTTATTTACAGTAAATGAATTGTTGGGAAAACAAATAGCAACAATTCATAACCTTGGATTTTATTTATGGCTGGTTAGAGAAGCAAGAAAACATATCATAGAAGGAGACTTTAGAACATGGAAAGAAAAAATGGTTAAACAAATGGATAATAGATTGTAAGGCGTGAAAATCCTTGATTGGTACATATTAAAACGTTACTTGTTTACATTTTTAATGATGCTTCTCTTGTTTATACCTATTGGTATAACAGTGGATCTTGCTGAAAAAGTTGGAAAAATCCTTGAGAATAAAGTGCCTTTTGAAGAGACAGCAGTCTACTATTTAAATTTTACAGTTTATTTTGCTAATCTTTTATTTCCACTGTTTTTATTTTTATCAGTGATTTGGTTTACATCCAAGTTAGCTAACAATACTGAAATAGTTGCATTTTTAAGTTCAGGAGTGTCTTTTTCAAGGTTTTTAAGACCTTATTTAATTGGTGCTACAATTATTGCCACTTTTGCTTTGTTTTTAGGAATGTATCTCGCTCCCGTAGCTAGTCAAGGGTTTAATGACTTTAAATATAAATATCTAAAGAAAAGTAAAAAAATTCAGCAGACCCGAGATGTATATAGGCAGATAAATGATAACGATTATATCTATATCAATAATTTTATAACGAAAAGTAAAGTAGGTACAAATTTCACCTACGAGCATTTTGAAAACAACGAACTCAAATACAAAATATTTGCTGATAACATAAGGTATCTTGAAGAAGATAGTATATATAGACTTACATCTTACCTAAAAAGAACGTTTAATAATGGTGTTGAAACTGTAGAGAAAAAGCGTAGGATGGATATGGATTTCCCTTTTGAACTCGAGGATTTATCACCTGTTGAATATGCTGCTGAAACAAAACCCTATGGTGAATTGCTAGATTTTATTGCAGCAGAAAAACGACGTGGATCACCAAATATTGGACGTTATGAGGTGGTAAAACTCAAAAAATGGAGCTTACCAGTTTCTATATTTATACTAACAATAATAGCTGTGGCTGTATCTTCTATTAAACGTAGAGGAGGCATGGGAGTAAATTTGGCTTTTGGTATATCTATAGCAATGATTTATGTGTTTTTCGATAAGGTTTTTGGGGTGATGGCAGAACAGTCTAATTTCCCTGCAGTTATTGCAGTGTGGCTTCCTAATGTAATATTTGGTATTTTAGCAATATACCTTCTACAAAATGCCAAACGTTAAATTAAAGCATTACCTTCATTTACACTTTCTGGTTTTTATTGCTGGTTTTACTGCTATCCTCGGAAAATTAATTACTATTGGAGCTTTAGCTTTGGTTTGGTACAGAATGGCTATTGCTGGTATTTTGATGTATCTATTCATTGTGGTAATTAGATTAAACATTAAAATCACAAAAAAAGCACTTTTACAATTCTCAGTGGCAGGCATTATCATAGCATTACACTGGATCACTTTTTTCGAATCTATAAAACAAGCCAACGTTTCAATAGCGTTGGCGATGTTTTCATCAGGAGCTTTTTTTGCATCGTTTATAGAGCCTATATTCTTTAAACGACGTATATTATTGTATGAAATTTTATTTGGACTTATTGTAATCGCTGGAGTATTATTAATTACAAGTAGCGAGATGCATTACATCTATGGTATAGTTTTGGGATTATTATCTGCCCTCTTTTCAACCTTATTTGCGGTAATAAACGGACGCCTTATAGAACGTCATAATGCAACTGTCATTTCGTTTTACGAATTTGTTAGTGGTGTACTTTTTTTAACTGTATTTATAGGTTTTTCGGATATAGAATTCAATGCCGAATTTTTCATGCTTTCTAGCAAAGATTGGATATACATTTTTATTTTAGCATCGGTCTGCACAGCTTATGCGTTTATAGGTTCTGTTGATGTTATGCGTTACATTAGCCCGTTTACAGTGATTTTAAGTTATAATCTAGAACCTATTTACGGTATTGCATTGGCATTGCTTATATATCCTGAGACCGAACAAATGTCCCCACAGTTTTATATTGGTGCGGCTTTAATCATTGTAACAGTATTACTAGATGCAATTTTTAAAAATTACAAACGTACTAGTAACAAAACCACCACTATTACCAATTAAAGTTTTTATATTTGCATACTACTAACTAACGAAATAAAAAATAACTTCAAATTGTATGGAATACTTAGAGTTTGAATTACCTATAAAAGAATTAGAGGAACAGCTTGAAAAATGTCAGATCATTGGAGAAGAAAGTGACGTTGATGTTACAGAGACTTGCAAGCAAATTGAAAAAAAGCTAGCCGAAACTAAAAAAGAGATATATAAAAATCTTACGGCATGGCAACGTGTTCAGTTATCGCGCCACCCTAATAGACCTTATACATTAGATCATATTAAAGCATTATGTGGTGAATCTTTTTTAGAGCTACATGGGGACAGAAATGTAAAAGACGATAAAGCCATGATTGGTGGTCTGGGAAAGATTGGGGACCAAACGTATATGTTTGTGGGTCAGCAAAAGGGTTATAATACTAAAACAAGACAATATCGCAATTTCGGAATGTCTAATCCAGAAGGTTATCGTAAAGCCTTGCGCTTAATGAAATCTGCTGAGAAATTTGGAATTCCGGTAGTAACATTAATAGATACTCCAGGCGCTTATCCTGGGTTAGAAGCAGAGGAGCGAGGACAAGGAGAAGCAATTGCCAGAAATATTTTAGAAATGTCTCGTCTTAAAGTTCCTATTATTACGATTATTATTGGTGAAGGTGCATCTGGTGGAGCTCTTGGAATAGGTGTAGGGGATAAAGTGATGATGTTAGAAAACACGTGGTACTCTGTTATTTCACCAGAATCGTGCTCTTCTATTTTATGGAGAAGCTGGGAATATAAAGAGCAAGCTGCTGAAGCTTTAAAGCTTACAGCAAAAGATATGAAACGCATGAAACTCGTAGATCAGATTATTAAAGAACCTTTAGGTGGAGCACACACTGATAAAGAAAAAACATTTTTGGCAGTCAAGGATGCTATTGTAAAATCTTACGATGAGTTAAAAAACTTATCACCAAAAGAATTGGTGAAACAACGTATGGATAAATACGATCAGATGGGAGTTTACAAAGACTAAAACCACTGTACATAGGCAACTAAAAAAAACTGAAGCTTTAGCTTCGGTTTTTTTTGACACTATTAACAATAAATTCAAGTTATTAACAGTTAAATTGTTAACTACCTGTTGAGATTGTAAAAACAACAACATGCAGTTCGTCGATACTATTTAGCTACTTTTGTTACTTATGAAACAACCTAACCCAATACAAGGCTATAAAGTCGATAAAAGCACTATCATTAACTTAGAAAAAGGAAAAATACCACCTCAAGCCATTGATTTAGAGGAAGTTGTGCTTGGTGCGATGATGATTGATAAAAAAGGTGTTGATGAGGTTATTGATATTTTAAGTCCTGAAGCTTTTTACAAAGAAGCACATAAACACATCTTTGAAGCTATTTTCAAATTATTTGAAAACAGTGAGCCGGTTGACTTATTAACCGTTTCTAGCCAATTAAAAAAAGATGAAAAGTTAGATGTAATCGGTGGTGATTTTTACCTTATTTCTTTAACCCAGCGTGTGTCGTCTTCTGCACATATTGAGTTTCACGCTCGTATTATACTTCAAAAGTATATTCAACGTAGTTTAATTAAAATTTCTAACGAAATTATTGAAGAAGCTTATGACGAAACCAAAGATGTCTTTGACTTACTAGATAATGCAGAAGCTAAGTTGTATGAAGTTACTCAGGGTAATGTCAAAAAATCAACTGAAACTGCACAGAGCCTAGTAATTCAAGCCAAGAAGAAGATTGAAGAAATTTCAAATAAAGAAGGTCTTAGTGGTATACCTACAGGTTTTGATAAGCTCGATAAATTAACATCTGGTTGGCAACCTAGTGATTTAATTATTGTTGCTGCACGTCCTGGTATGGGTAAAACAGCTTTAACTTTAACTATGGCAAGGAATATTGCCGTAGATTTTAACCAACCTGTAGCATTCTTTTCTTTAGAGATGTCTTCTGTTCAATTAATTACACGTTTAATATCTAGTGAAACCGGATTATCTTCTGAGAAACTGAGAACAGGGAAATTAGAAAAACACGAATGGGAGCAACTTAATGTTAAGGTAAAGACCTTAGAAAACGCTCCTTTATTTATTGATGATACCCCTTCATTATCTATTTTTGACTTAAGAGCTAAAGCCCGAAGATTGGCGTCGCAATATGGTATTAAAGTGATAATGATAGATTATTTGCAGTTAATGACTGCAGGTGGAAGTCAAAAAGGCGGAAATAGAGAACAAGAAATATCAATGATTTCCCGAAATCTTAAGGCATTGGCAAAAGAGTTAAATGTTCCTGTAATTGCATTATCTCAGTTGTCGCGTGCAGTAGAAACACGTGGAGGAAGCAAACGCCCTTTATTGTCTGATTTACGTGAATCTGGAGCTATTGAACAAGATGCTGATATTGTATCTTTTATTTACAGACCAGAATATTATAAAATTGATGAATGGGATGATGAAGAACGCTCACCAACTGAAGGTCAAGGTGAATTTATAGTAGCCAAGCATAGAAATGGTGGATTGGATAATATTAGATTAAAGTTTATCGGTCACTTAGGTAAGTTTGATAATTTAGACGATTTTGATACTCCTTTCGGAGAGTTCCATTCTAAAATGAATGCAGCTGCTAACGATGATACCTTTAAGCCAGATAATTTCCCTTCTGCCTCTGATGCTTTTGATGCACCAGAAGACGATGGGGTTCCTTTTTAACAGCATTTAGGGTTTTTGAAGTGCTTTTTTAACGTATCTTTACTTTTCGCTATTTATAAGAAAATTGCCTCATGTTAGATCAAAGACGTACAACAAATGTTTTGTTGTTAATAATAGTTATACCACTGGTATTTTACCTACTTAAAATACTTTCCTTCATATTTATACCATTGATTTTTTCAATGTTTATTGCTTTATTGTTTTTGCCAGTTATGCGTTGGTTAGGACGCCGTAAAGTACCCAAGGTCGTTAGTATAATCATTGTATTATTATTAGTTGCCGGAGGGTTAAAATTAGGCATAGAACTAATTCAGCTTTCGAGTAAAGAAATTTTAGCTACTAAATCAGATTTCTTTCCAAAGGCAGAAGAGAAGTTAGCCGATTTAAAAATGTATATTTTTGAAAACTTCGGAATTGAATATGAAGACAATAAAAACCCATTAGCACAATTCTTTGAAAAAGAAAATCTGGGTTCTACTTTTGGGTTTTTAAGAACCTTTCTCACAACATTATTAATGACCGCATTCTTTGTGGTACTTTGGTTAGCAGAATCCATTAACGTACACAAATTACTTAACAATACATTGTTAAAACAGAAACACACATCCATAAAGGCTTTTATGAAAATTGAAAAGGATTTGATAAAGTTCATTAAAGTTAAGTTTTTGGTCAGTGCTCTAACTGGTTTATTTACTGGGTTAATGTGTGTGTTTTTTGATGTAAGTTTTCCAATTTTTTGGGGTTTATTTGCATTTGCCATAAATTTTGTGCAAATGGTGGGCTCATTTATTTCGGTTATTTTGCTTTCAATTTTTGCCTTTGTAGAGTTAGACCCAACAAGCACACTATTCTTTTTTGTGCTTGCTATTACATTAGTGCAAGTCACTTTTGGTGCTATTTTAGAGCCAATTTTTATGGGCAAATCTTTCTCAATTAATATTATTGCTGTTTTGGTAATGCTAATGTTTTGGGGGTTTTTGTGGGGAATTCCAGGGTTAATCATGGCAATCCCTATAACAGTATTTATTAAAATAATATTAGAACAATTCCCTAGTACCAAGATTATAGCAAGCTTACTTTCTGGCAAAGAAACTTCAATAGAATAGTATAAAAGCTTCTTAAAAGAATGGTAAATAGATAATAATTAGACTAAATTTTAATTATATTTCGTTCTAAATCTATGAACTTGAAAAAAATAGTTGTCATATTCTTTACACTATTCATAAGTATAAATGCCTATGCATCCTATATTCTTATTCCTATGGATGCAGAATCACAAGAGAATCATTTAAAAGCTTATGGTGTAACTTACTGGACTTTAGAACGTGAACTTAAAGTGAAATGGCTACTCAATTATAGAGGCGGTTCATTCCTATTACCAGATGCAGAGATCATACAACGCGAATGCCAAATTAGAGGCGTGTCTTTTGAAATGATTTCTGATGCAAAAGCGGCAAAAATACTAGATGATATTAGTAGTCCTGCGGTTAATCAAGAAGCTGTAGTGTTAGAGAAAGCTCCAAAGATTGCAGTATATACACCTTATGGAAAACAGCCATGGGATGATGCGGTAACTATGGTGTTAACATATGCTGAAATCCCTTATGAAACCATTTATGATGAGGAAGTTTTAAAGGATGAATTGCTACTTTATGATTGGCTACACTTGCATCATGAAGATTTTACGGGTCAATATGGTAAGTTTTACCGAACTTACCGTTCTGCAGCATGGTATATTGAAGAGAAAAAAGCTGCAGAAGAATTAGCAAAGCGTTTAGGATATAGTAAAGTTTCTGATGCTAAATTAGCTGTAGCCAAAAAAATAAAGGATTATGTTGTTGGTGGTGGTTTTATGTTTGCGATGTGCTCAGCTACAGATAGCTTTGATATCGCTTTGTCCGCCGAAAATGTAGATATCTGCGAGCCTATGTTTGATGGTGATGGTAGCGATCCTGGTTATCAAAATAAAATTGATTATTCCAAAACGTTTGCTTTTAAGGATTATATTCTAGAACGCAGTCCTAATGTCTATGAATTCTCCTCAATAGATATGACGCAAAAACGTCAAATCCCTTTTAAAACTGACTATTTTTCATTGATGGAATACTCAGCAAAATGGGACCCAATTCCAACAATGCTGACACAAAACCATACTTCTTTAGTAAAAGGATTTATGGGACAGACCACATCATTTACAAGAGAGCAAATAAAGTCTAATGTTTTAGTAATGGGTGAAAACCGAACCAATAGTGAAGCCAAATATATTCATGGTATAAAAGGCAAAGGCTTTTTTACATTTTATGGTGGTCATGATCCAGAAGATTATACACATAGAGTAGGAGACCCAAAGACAGAACTCGATTTACATCCAACCTCTCCTGGTTATCGGTTAATCTTAAATAATGTGTTATTTCCGGCTGCTAAAAAGAAGAAACAGAAGACCTAATTACTTAATTTTATGAGTAATAGATTAAAACCCTTTCTTCAGTTATTTGTAATTTCTATTATTTATTGGCTTATAGCCTTCACTTTTTTTATTGTTATAAGATATAATGGTCTAATTGAAGAGTTAGCTATATATACAGATGAAGACCTTGGGCTACCAATATCTGCGTTTTATAAATATGGTATTATACTTGGCCTTTTGTTAGGTACTTTTTATGCTGTCATTGAATTTTTGTTTGATGAGTTTTTTAGTAAAAAACTTATTCTAGGTATTAGTGTAATAATTAAGTCTCTAATTTATCTTATTTTAATAATTATAGTACTTAGTTTGCTATCATTTAGAATTGAAGAACAGATTGATATTGATTTGCCTAACGAAAGGGGTTGGTGGCGTACAGATCCATTTTTTTGGAATACAGTTATTTATTTTATAACAGCTTCCATTGTATTTTCACTCATAAGAATTGCCAACGATAAGTTTGGTAGAGGCATGTTTCTGAATATCCTTCTTGGTAAATATAGAAAACCTCGAGAAGAAAGTAGGATATTAATGTTTCTGGATTTAAAAGATTCTACTAAAATAGCAGAACATTTAGGTCATATTAAGTATAGTAAGTTTATTCAGGATTGTTTTACGGATTTAAATAAAGTTTTAAATAAATACGAAGCAGAAGTTTATCAATATGTAGGGGATGAGGCGGTTGTAACATGGACTTCAAAAAAGGGTTTTAAAAAGAATAACTGTATCAAACTATTCTTTGCTTTTAGAGAACAGCTAAAAAAACGAAATGAACATTACACACTAAAGTTTGGCTATGAGCCCATTTTTAAAGCAGGTATTCATTTTGGTAAGCTCATGATTGCAGAAGTAGGTACAGTTAAAAAAGAAATTGCTTATCATGGAGATGTCATTAATACGGCATCAAGAATTCAAAGCCTGTGTAATACCTATTACAGCTCACTTTTAGTGTCTGAAACAACTTTAAAAAAATTAAAACTAGATGGTCAATATATGACAAATTCAAAAGGTACGATTACATTAAAAGGTAAAGAGAGGGCTGTTCAAATTTTTGAAATTTCTAAATAAAGAGAAAACTTTATCTTGTAAAAGATAATTCTAAAGCAATTCTGATGGGACGAAAAGAAGCCATACTCAACAAAATTCAAATTTTAATCACAAATCATTTTAATACACCAGAAGAAGCTTTTGCCTTTTTTGATAAGGACAGTGATGGCAAACTCACTAGGAAAGAAATTGTAAAGCTTTTAAAGCAAGCTGAGATTAGTGGCTTTATTAGAGGTGTTGTAGCGTCAAAACTCATAGAAGGTTACGATAAAGATGGTGATGGACTTATAGACTGGGAAGAGTTTAAATATTCTATCGATGAGATTTCAGATGAATCTAAATAATTGTTGAATGGAATTTTTTCAAAAAGAGATTAGATTGAAAGCTTATCCAAGAGGTTTTCATTTAATTACGTCCGATATATTAAATGCGATTCCTGAAATTAAAACTATAAAAACTGGTCAGCTACAAGTTTTCATAAAACATACTTCTGCAAGTTTAACGATAAATGAAAATGCAGATTCAACCGTTCGACAAGATTTTGAAAGCCATATAAATGAAATGGTACCTGAGAATCAACCGTATTATAAGCACATTTTTGAAGGACCTGATGATATGCCAGCACATATTAAAGCATCTTTGATGGGGTCGTCAGTCCTAATTCCATTAACGAATGGCAAACTTAATCTTGGCATTTGGCAAGGTATTTACCTATGTGAGCATAGAAATAACGCTTCGGGGAGAAATATAGTAATTACAGCTCTGGGCAGCAATTAAAAATAAAAAATCCGACTCGTTAGAATCGGATTTTTTTAAGCGAAATGTTGTTATTAATTTGGCTAAAAGCCTTACTTAACTTTGTTTACTATAGCCTCAAAAGCTTCTGGGTGATTCATGGCTAAATCTGCAAGAACCTTACGATTCAATTCAATGTTATTAGCTTTTAATCCTCCCATCAATTTTGAATAGCTCATTCCATGTTGTCTTGCACCTGCGTTTATACGCATAATCCATAACGAACGAAATGTTCTTTTTTTGTTTCTACGATCTCTGTACGAATATTGCATCGCTTTGTCAACCGCATTCTTTGCTACTGTCCAAACGTTTTTACGTCTTCCGAAGTAACCTTTTGCTTGCTTAAGAACCTTTTTTCTTCTGGCTCTCTTTGCAACTGAATTTACTGATCTTGGCATTTCTTTAATTGTTTTTTGTAGTAGGCGGTAGATTATCTACACTTGCTAAATACTTTTGCCTAACTCCAGGGTTTATAAATTGTTTTAACCGATTAAAACACTGTTACTTTAAGCGTAACATGGTTTTAATATTATTCTCGTCTGACTTATGTACTAAAGTATCATGAGTTAACGCAAGCTTACGCTTTTTAGATTTTTTTGTCAATATATGACTCTTAAAAGCGTGCTTTCTTTTAATCTTACCAGTGCCAGTTAGTTTGAAACGTTTCTTAGCACTCGATTTTGTTTTCATTTTAGGCATTTTGTCCTAGTTTTAATTTACGTTTCGCTTATTTTTTATGCTGAATTATTTCAACATTTTATTTATTCTTTTTTGGAGCAATAAACATAATCATACGTTTACCTTCAAGTTTTGGCATTTGTTCTACTTTGCCATATTCTTCAAGGTCTTGCGCTAATCTTAATAATAAGATTTGACCTTGCTCTTTAAATACTATTGAACGTCCTTTAAAAAATACAAAGGCTTTTAGCTTTGCACCATCATTTAAGAACTTAATAGCGTGTTTCTTTTTAAATTCATAATCATGGTCATCTGTATTTGGACCAAAACGAATTTCTTTTACTACAACTTTTGTTGCTTTAGATTTTAACGCTTTTTCACGTTTCTTTTGTTCGTAAAGAAACTTTTTATAATCCATGATTTTACAAACAGGAGGATTCGCATTTGGCGAAATCTCAACCAGATCCAAACCTTGTTCGTCAGCCATGGATAGAGCTTGCTTAATAGGATAAACTCCTACTTCAACATTGTCTCCTACAACTCTTACTTCTTCAGATCTAATTTTAGAATTTATACGGTGTTTATCTTCTTGAGATACACGTCTGTTATAATTTCTTCTGTTTCTACGTATTGCTATGGCTTATATATTTAAATTAAACGTTATTTATTTAAAAGTTTTTAAACTTTTATGTATTCTTTCTTTTATAATTTTCACAAAATCCGTTACACTAATTGTGCCAAGGTCTTCACCACCATGTTCACGCACAGTTATTGTACCGTCTTGCGCTTCTTGCTCTCCAACGATAATCATAAACGGAAACTTTTGCATTTCAGCTTCACGAATTTTCTTACCTACAGTTTCATTCCTATTGTCTGCAAGGGCGCGAATTTCGTCATTTTCTAGCAAATTTAAAACTTTTTCAGCGTATTTTTCATATTTCTCGCTAATTGAGATAATAATTGCCTGTTCTGGCATTAACCAAAGCGGAAAATTCCCACCTGTATGCTCTAATAAAATAGCTACGAATCTTTCCATACTTCCAAAAGGAGCACGATGAATCATGACAGGTCTATGTAGCTCATTATCACTGCCCTTATAAGTTAGATCAAAACGTTCAGGTAGGTTGTAATCTACTTGAATGGTTCCTAGTTGCCATTGACGACCAAGAGCATCTTTTACCATAAAATCTAGTTTTGGGCCGTAAAATGCTGCTTCACCTGTTTCAACAACATAATTTAAGCCTTTATCTTTAGCAGCATTTAATATGGCTTGTTCGGCTTTATCCCAATTTTCATCACTACCTATATATTTATCAGGATTTTTAGGGTCTCTTAAAGACACTTGAGCTGTAAAGTTTTCAAAACCTAAAGAACCAAAGACATAAAGTACTAAGTCTATGACTTCTTTAAACTCTGTATCTAGCTGGTCTGGAGTACAGAATATATGAGCATCATCTTGTGTAAACCCTCTAACACGAGTTAAACCATGTAATTCACCACTTTGTTCATATCTATATACTGTACCAAATTCTGCAAAACGTTTTGGTAGTTCTTTATATGAATATGGTTTAGCATTGTAAATTTCACAATGATGAGGACAGTTCATGGGCTTTAACAAAAACTCTTCTCCTTCTGCAGGTGTATTTATGGGTTGAAAACTGTCTTCACCATATTTTGCAAAATGCCCAGAAGTTACATAGAGATCCTTATTACCTATATGAGGTGTAACTACCATGTCGTAACCTGCTTTTTTTTGAGCAGCTTTTAAGAAGTTTTCTAAACGTTCTCTTAAAGCAGCACCTTTAGGTAACCAAAGCGGTAAACCTTGCCCAACTTTCTGAGAAAAAGTAAAAAGCTCAAGTTCTTTTCCAAGCTTTCTATGGTCACGCTTTTTAGCTTCTTCTAAAAGGTGTAAATATTCAGTAAGTTCTTTTTGTTTAGGGAATGAAATCCCATAGACTCTTGTGAGTTGTTTTTCATTTTCATCTCCTTTATAATAAGCGCCAGCAACACTAAGAATTTTTACAGCTTTTATAATGCCAGTATTAGGAATGTGTCCACCTCGACACAAATCTGTAAATGTAGAATGATCGCAAAAGCTGATGGTACCATCTTCAAGGTTTTCTATTAAATCAACTTTGTACGCATTCTTATCCCTATAAAAAGAAAGAGCATCTGCTTTGGAAACTTCTCGCATTTTAAAATTGTGTTTTCCGCGAGCAATCTCTATCATCTTATTTTCAATGGTTTTAAAATCTTTTTCAGAAATAACACCATCTCCTAAATCAACATCATAATAAAAACCATTATCAATTGCTGGGCCAACCCAAAGTTTCACACCAGGGTATAACTCTTCTAAAGCTTGAGCCAAGACATGAGCTGAAGAATGCCAAAAGGCTTTTTTACCAGCATCATCCCTCCATGTATATAATGTAAGACTACCATCTGTGGTTAATGGAGTGGTGGTTTCAATAACATTGTCATTGAATTTTGCTGAGATAACATTGCGTGCAAAACCTTCGCTAATATCTACAGCCACTTCATAAGGAGTTACATCTTTATCAAAAGATCTAACTGAACCGTCAGGTAGAGTAATATTTATCATTATATATAGTGTAAATTTTAGCCCACAAAGATATACCTATATATATAAAGGACAAAGTGAAGTTTTAATAAAAAAAAACAGATTGTAATTCCTTGTAGATTAAGCAAATAAAAATAAAGTACAAATAAAATGCAAAAAGGTATTGCGATAATAAAAAGGTATTATATATTTGCGCCCGCTAA
>NZ_CANMJY010000011.1 GCF_947498345.1 uncultured Winogradskyella sp. | reverse complement strand
TAACCTTAATCTGCTCTTTTGTTCTTTATTGATTATTTGTCTAATTTAATTGAAATACAAACTTAGGATGGCTATAAATAATTGCTTGTTCTCGCCTACTTTGGAAATTTCGAAGGAATTTCCAACTTGGTGTGTACTTGCGAAGTTGAGTGCCAAACCACGCAACTATTCTTATACGTAACCGTTAGCAACAAGCTAGAAATACAATGCAAGATTACATTGACTTAGCAGAAAAGAATGGAGTAACTCTTTTTGATAATGGAGTGTGTCAATTTTGTGATGCTAATGTAAAACGTGGAATTCATGAATGCTTAGAAATATTCAATACTGGATTCCAAGAAATTGATTTTTCAAAAAGTAAAAATCATATTTACAGATTTTTGATAGTCGATGCCCACACTTTACAACACCCTGAAATCCATGGCAGATGGAATAATCATTTTCATTTATCAAGATTACACTTGGTTTTCAAGTATAATATTCAGTGGAGCTATGAGCTCTCACCAAAACTTAGTGACCATTTAAATATGTACAAAGTAAATAATTCAAATGAATATTTGGTTCCGCCAAGAGTATTGGAAAGAGGTAAAATAACAACATCTGATATTCGTGAAAAGTCAAACGATGAAGAGGAATGCAAAAAGATGATCATAAAATGGGCGAAAGAAGTCTATTCAGTATGGTGTAATTCCTATGTCTTTGTAGATAATATATCAAAAGTATTTATTGCTAATAATAATTCAAGATTAAATTATGCCAACATCTAATAGAGTAGAAGAATTTATTGCAAAAGTGGAAACTAATGAACACGATAAAGCTATTGAAGAATTTTATGCCATTGATGCTTCAATACAAGAAAATCAATCAGAACCTCGAATAGGTCGTTCAAATCTGATTGATAATGAACGTAAAGTACTATCAAAAGCTAAGTCTGTTCATTCAAAATGTATAAGGCCAGTTTTCATAAAAGAAAATCATGTAGTAATTAGGTGGAAATTTAAGTTTACATGGCTAGACAATTCAGTAACTGAGATTGAAGAAATTGCAGTTCAGCATTGGGAAAACGAATATATTTTAGAAGAAAAATTCTATTTTGACCCAATTCAAATGAAACCAAAAAAACAATAACAATAGCATATTAGCCAGTTGCTAACAATGTGTATAGCTCATGGTGTTTAATGGCGGCTCACGGATTTCTGCCGAAATTCAACCACTCTTCCCTCCTTTTTTGCTAACTTAGTTCACCAACACCACAAACCACACACGAACACGTTGCCCACAATATGAAAAAACTACTTCAAATATTATTTTTAGTTCAATTTGTTCTTATTTCTTGTGAGAAAGAGGGCGAGAAAAAAGCGGATAATAAAAAAGTCACAATTGAAAAATCATTGACTAAAGAAGAAACTAAAACTGTTGAAACTGAACCGAAAATTGACACAACAAAAATTAGAACATATGCGGAATTAATTCTCAAAAATGAAATTTATCCTTCTGACAATGACGAAACTTTTGAGTGCATAAAACAAATGTTTACAAAAGATAAAAATGATTTGGAATTTTATTTCAAAGTCTTTAGAGTAATTGTTGAGAAATCTGACGGATCTTTATCAGAATCTATTGGACTAGAAATTATGAATTTTATAAAATTTAATCCTGACTTTTTTATTGAGCAATATTCGGAATTTAAACTTGAGGAAAAACAAAAATTCATCGAATTTATGGCTTATGAATTTTATTTTAATGAACCTGAACATAACGCTGAAATTAACCAATATTTCACCGAAGTAAATTCGAGAATTAAACAAAGTACGGAACCAAAAAGAAAATATTTGAATTCAATTAAAGAATTGACAAAAATTGCAACGGAAGAAATTATAAACGAATAAAAATACTGTGGGCAACAACGTGTATAATTAATTACTTGGGCAATTGCCTACTTGGAAAATTCCTTCGGAATTTTCTCTGGCTAATGAATGTTTGCTAAATTAGTTGCTTAACCACGTAACGAGCCATAAACAAACACGTTACCTACAATTTAAACAAACACAATGAATCAAATATTAAAAAACAAATATTTAAGAAGATTCTTTTGGATATCTAGTACTTCAATTTTAATCTCTTTGCTTTTAATTAGGTTTTATATTTTTAATGATATTACATCTGTAAGTCCAGATTGGTATAATTTCATATCTGATGTGATAGAGGGACTAGTTGCAACCATTATAACTACTATTGGAATTGGAGTTATGATTTTCTATGTAACACCAAAAGTTGACCCTAAAGAAGGTGCGGAATTTCTTCATTCTAGCGAGTTCAAAAAATATTTTAAATCTGTACTTAAAGATAATCCCAATGAATGGTATTTCAGAGGTGGATTTGGAAGATACTTAAGAACAGCCGTTATTCCTCGTTTACATCAAGTAGCAAAAGACGGTACTGCTGTAATAGTTAAAGCTCAAATTCTTAACCCTCAAAATGAAAGACTTTGTAAAATACACGCTCATTTACGTAATACAGTCAATAATTCTAATAATAAAACAGATTGGGATGCTAAAGAAGTTAAAATCAATTTATATGCTACAATCGTAACTTGTTCCATATATGAAAGCAATAATGCATTTTTAGATATTTCTGTGTATTTAATAGATTTCTTCTCTACTGATAGAATAGATATTAGTACAAATTCAGGAATATTAACAAAAGATGACCAAAAATCACCTGGTTTAAAATTTGAAAAAGACTCTAATCATTATAGAGCTTATAAAAGTGACTTAACTGTTACAGAACAACAAGCATCTGATGTAGTTCAAAAATTAAGCGTTAAATATAAATTGGGAGAAATCACAGGAGAAAATATTAAAGAGATATTGAAAGAATTAAATTTTAATGAAAAGTTCTCAAAAGCAGATAATGATAAAATTGCAGCCTTGGTAAATGACAAATCAATTCCTTATGAATAATATTGTTAATTCTTTGTTCAATTCATATTCGAAAAATAATATGCTTAAAATCTTAGACTTTCTAATAGATGATGTTAAAGGTATTTATGCAGAATGGCACCCTCTTGGATTTATTTATATCAAATTATTTCAAGACAAAAACAATGATTATCGACTGCATATATGGCCAAAGGGAGTTAGAAGTTTTAACAAAACTCAATATCCGATTCATAATCATACTTATAATATCAAAAGTTTAGTAGTGTCAGGTAAAGTAGGGTGTGAAGCTTATTTGATAGAAAAAAAAGCTAATTCGAACAAAAAATTATATGAAGTACATTATTCAAATCTTGGTACTAAACTAGTATCAACAGATGAATTCGTAGAAGTAGAAAAGAGTAATATTTCGTGGACAAATGCAGGTAATAGTTATAAAATAAAAAAAGGTGACTACCATCAGTCTGTGGTAGAACAAAATGCTTACGCAGCTACAGTTGTTAAGAATTATAATAAATCTAGTAATATAAAACCAAGGATTATTGTTAATGATAATGATAAACTTGAATACGATTGCCCTACAGAAAAAATTGAGAATGACCTTCTTTTAGATAAATTAAAAGAGTTGAAAAATCGTCTAAAGAATAATCTTTAGCTTAAAACTGTAGGTAACATTGTATAAAATAATAGCGGTTTAATGTCTAAAACAAAAATGAATTTTATAAATCTAACATAAGTGATAAATTGAATAGTAAGTGCGTAAAATCCGCTACTATTCTTATACTTTACCGTTACCTGCAAGCTAAACAAAACTTATGAAAAAACTAACAAAATTAATTGGAATTTTACTGCTGATAATAATATTTGGGTGTAAGCAAAATAAAAATTCAACAATTGAAAACGAATTTGTTCTCATTGGTGAAACAGAAGGAATTGAAGAGAATAGTTGGATATATCTCACTTTGGATAATCAAACTATTGATTCGACAAAAATAGTGAACAACAAATTTTCAATGAAAGGTATAATCGAGCATCCAAAACAATATAATTTATTGGTCAAAAACTCACGAAACTACTCACGAATTTGGTTAGAACCTGGAAATATTGAATTTAAAGTTAAAGATGGGGAGTTTAAAGATGCTATCATTAATGGCTCTACTTCTCAAAAAGAAAGTAATAAATTATGGAAACCGATTTGGGAATATAGAAACCGAAGAGATAGTCTTTCTAAAATAGTCTATGACGACAACATAAATGATAGTTTAAAATTAAATGCAAAAACTGAACTAAATAAAGTAGCGCAAAATAGACTCAAAATTGAGAGTTATTTTATTAAAGAGAATCCAACATCATATGTAAGCGCAAAAACTCTTGATTTCTATTCTACTTCATTACCATATAATAAAGTGTCTGAACTTTACACTAATTTGAGTGATGATGTAAAAAAGTCATCTTACGGTAAATCTATAAGTCGATTTTTAAAATTAAATAAAAATCCAAAAATTGGAGATAAGTATGTAGATTTTACGATGCCTAATGAAAATGGCGAATTAACTAAATTATCCGACTTCGAAGGGAAACTTATATTATTGGATTTTTGGGCATCTTGGTGTAGTCCTTGTATTAAGGAATATCCAGCATTAAGAAAAGCTTACTCTAAATTTAATAAAGATGGATTTGAAATTGTCAGTGTTTCGGAAGACCAAACTAAAGAAATATGGCTAAAATCAATAGAAAAAAATGAATTGAATTGGGTTAATCTTTGGCAAGATAATGGTGGAAAGGCTGACCCATATCTAATTTATGGAATTAATGGGATTCCTGATAATTTCCTGATTAATGAAAAAGGAATTATAGTCGCTCGAAATTTGAGAGGCGAAAAATTGATAGAAACTATTGAATCAAACTTAAAAAAGCCAGCAGGTAACAATAGCTATAAGTAATTGCTTGTTCTCGCTTACTTCTGAAAATCCTCGGGGATTTTCAGTTTGGTGTGTACTTGTAAAGTTTCGTGCTAACCCACGCAACTGATCATAGCCGAGACCGTTGGCAACAAGCTCAAAAACCGAAATCATATGAAAAAATTACGACTCATTATTTCAATCGTTTTATTCTTTACAATCAATATGACTTTTGCCCAACTAGTTGGTGAAGTCGGAGAATTAAAAGTTGGGCAAGGAATCAATAGTCCGAATGGTCAATATAGGTTACAGTTACAAACAGATGGAAACCTAGTTATTTATAAAAAAGTAGGAAATCAATTTAGTGAACCTATTTGGAGTACCAAGACCCATGGTAAAACAGCATCAGTTTTAAAAAATCAAGAAGACGGAAACCTAGTTCTATATGGCAACAACAGTAATGTTCTTTTCAGTACTAGTACGCATAATTTCCCTCATACTAGACTACAATTTCAAAACGATGGCAACTTGGTAATTTATGGTTGGGACAATGAAAATAAACCTATTTGGTCATCTATGCAAGGACATTTAGAAGAACATAAAAGAGTAAGGGAATTAAATTTTTCGGAAATAAAGATGCCTAGAAAAGAAATCTATGAATTAGGCAATGATAGAGGCTGGAAAAGAGTGAATGTCTCTGTTAACGGTAATGGATATTTATATTTAAGCGGGACATTATATAACAAACGTAAAACTGGTTTTCATTCACGAATTAAAGCAATAATTAAAGATGAACAAGGAAAAAATATTGCCGAAATATTCTCACCACCTTATGGAATAAATGGTGAGGATTTAGATGGTAGAACAGAACACAGAAATGTGAGTGAACGGATAAAATTAAGTAATCGAGTAATGCGCAGAATAATGGCAGTCGGAAAGTCTATTGAAGTACATTATGAAAGAGTAAGAAGAGAAATAACAATACCATCACCACAACCACCAAGTGGAAAATATACTGTCAAAAAACAAGGTGACAATATAATTGTTACTAGTAAAAGTAATGTGACTTTTAGAGTACACAAAAAAAACACTTACGTTCCTTACTATCAAGTTATAACTAATTCCACTAAAAATCTCATATTATCAAAAAATCAATGGGCTGAGGTTTGGATAAACGGTAAGCTATATTTTGATGAAAAACTCGTTAATTTTTAGTTTGAAATTACATTATGAAAATAAAAAAAAGCCAGTTGCCAACAACGTGTATAGCTCATTGCAGCTAAATTCCTAATCGGAATTTCAAGCCTTTTTGTTAAATTTATCGTTACGATGGAATGATACTAGCATATCATTTCTCAGTAAAACCATAACCACTAATATTAGCACCAATTAATTCAAAATCTAATAAAGATGAAAGTTACTCCTGAAAAAAATGAACAAGTCGCTAGCTTGATATTTGCATCCATTTATCCACATTACTTAAATAGGTTGGAGAAAAATGGTAGAACAAAAGAAGAACTCAACCAAGTAATAGAATGGTTTACTGGTTTTGATAAAGATGATTTACAAACACTCATTGAAGAGAAAGTCACTTTTAGAACATTTTTTCAAAAAGCTAAAATACATCCTAACGCACACTTAATTAAAGGAGTCGTTTGTGGCTATCGAATTGAAGAAATAGAAGATGAATTTGAATTGTATAAACAATGCAGGCAAATGGAAAAACTCATTGATGAATTGGCAAGAGGTCGTAAAATGGAGAAAATTTTACGAGAAGAAAAAATATAAAATTGTGCTAAAACCGTGTAGCTCATTGCGAAAAATCATGACCAATTTCCCACAATGAGACCATATACAAAACCGTTATGCCAAATACAAAAACCACTTTAACGAAATATCAATTAACTGTAATTTTTCTTTGTTTTTAAATGAGAGAAATAGAAAAAATATGGTTAGAAAAAGGTTACTGGTGTTTTGCTCATGAGGGCCCAAAAGGGCTTAAAATAGAAAGATTATCTAAAGAAGTAGGAAAAAACAAGTCTTCATTTTACCACTTGTTTGCTGATTTAGAGGTTTTTACTGAAAGTTTATTAGAATTTCATTTAAGACGAGCAAAAAATATCTCTGCAAAAGAATCAAATACAAAGACCGAAGAAGAATTGATATCCATTATTATAGAGCATAAAATTGATTTACTCTTTAATCGTCAATTGAGAGTTCACCGAGACAATAGAACATTTAAAAAATGTTTATCTCAAATAAATCAATTCTCAATTCAAGGACTATTACCAGTATGGAAAAATATAATTTGCCTATCAGGAAATAATCCACTAGCAAAAATGGTATTACATCTTAGTTTAGAAAATTTTTACCTTCAAATTACTTATGAGACTTTAAACGCAGATTGGTTAAAAGAATATTTTGCAGATATTCGGAAAATGGTGCTTCTCTTCCAAGAATCAAAAAAGGATTTAAATTAGACGGAACCGTCTAAATCCTGGCACATAAGATCTGTATTTTTGTATAAATATTCCATTACAAATGCAGGCAAACAGGTTACATTTTTTTATACTCTGCTTTGTTTTATTAATTAATCAAGGCTGTACCATGGTAAAAGTTAAAATAAGTGAAAAAAGAAATCCAATTCCACAAAAAATTGCAATTGGAGAAAATATAACTTTAACAACATGGGGAACAATCAAAGTGAACAAGTCACATTTTTTCCCTTCTAGTTTTCAGATCAAAATTGATGATAAAGTTATTTATATCGACCCTGTAGGAGTTGAAAACGCAGAACAAGCTGATTATATTTTGATAACTCACGCACACCCAGATCACTTTTCATTAAAGGATATTAAAAACCTTTTAAAAAATGAAACAAAGATTATTTGTTCAAAAGGGGTTTTAAAAAAATTAAAAGATGTCAAAGATCAAATTCTAATTGTAAAGCCTAAAAAACAATTAAAAATTGAAAAAATTAGCATTGAGACCACTTTTGCATATAACACAAAATCAGTTTTTTTATGGATTAAGGCTCATCCAAAATCAAAAGAAAACGTAGGTTATGTGATTATATCAAAAAATGGAACAAAGATTTATCATGCAGGAGATACTGACTATATTCCAGAAATGAATGAGCTCAATGACATTGATGTTGCTTTGGTTCCAATTGGAGGCGATAACTTAACAATGAATGCAGAAGAGGCTGCTACTATTGTAAACAGAATAAAACCAAAAATTGCCATTCCAATGCACTATGAAATCAAAAACCATGAAGAACTTAATCGGTTTGAAATTTTGGTAAACAACACAACAAGAGTAATTAAATTAAACTAGCTAAACCTATTAACAAAACATGACACTTCAAGATTTAGGATATAATGATTATTTCGCAAAATTAAGAATAGATAATAATCTTGAGAGCTTTGAAATTGGGCGTGTAATAGCCGAGCATAAAGGAAGATATATTGTGAAGAATGAAAAAGGTGAATTTGAAGCAGAAATAACCGGAAACTTGAGATTTTCTGCAAAAAGTCGTAAAGATTTTCCAATTGTTGGAGATTGGGTTTCTTTAATAAATCATGAAACAGATTTTGTTATTATTCATAGTATTTTATCAAGATTATCAATCCTTTCAAGACAAGCAGTAAATAAGTTTGGTGAGCTACAAATAATTACTAGCAATGTCGATTATGGCTTAATTGTGCAATCCGTTAATAGAGATTTTAACATCAACCGATTAGAACGATATTTAACCCTTTGCTTCACTTCTAAGATTGAGCCAATAATAGTTATAACAAAAACGGATTTAATAGATGAGCAAAACTTGAAGAATCTGCTCGATAAAATAAAAATCAGAATTAAAAATATCCCTCTTGTATGTGTGAGTAATGAAACTAAAGCAGGAATAGATAAATTAAAAAAACTGCTTTATAAAGGCAAAACATATTGTCTTCTTGGCTCATCAGGTGTAGGGAAATCATCACTTATTAACAGCTTGATTACGGAAAATAGAATGAAAACTGCCACAATTAGTGAAAGTATTGATAGAGGTAAACATGTTACAACACACCGCGAATTAATTCTAATGGATAATGGTGCCATACTTATTGATAATCCTGGAATGCGAGAAGTTGGCATCACTGATAGTTCAGATGGGTTAGAGACTACATTTGAAAGAATATACAATCTAACACAAAATTGTAGGTTTAGAGATTGTACCCACACATTAGAAAGTGGTTGTGCAGTTCAATTAGCTATCGAAAAAGGACAAATAGACAAGTCGTATTTCGAAAACTATTTGAAAATAGAACGGGAAAAAGAACACTACGAATCAACTGTGGTTGAAAAGCGGAGAAAGGACAAAGATTTTGGGAAAATGATAAAGCATTATAATAAAATAAGAAAATCAAATAAATACTAAGTACAACAACTTATATAGCAAATAAGATACTCTGTAGTTCTCAAAAAACTAGTTCCCTTTAACACGCAACATTAACATTGCATACATAAACCGATAGGTTTATAGATATTACTAGCAAAATACCTAATAATAGGGATTGCTTGACTTCACTTCAAAACTTTTATTTGTTTAACATTAAATTTTTGAATTATGAAAAAAAGAACAATCCTTTCTATTGGGTTATTAATTTGCCTATTTTCTACTTCATTGTCATTCGGACAAGAAATAAAGTATGCATGTGGAGTTGTGAACGGAAGTGCTATGGTCTATGGCGAGTTTAACATTTTTATGTATTACACAAAAATTGACGAAGTTAATTGTTATGTAAGTCGTGACGATGCAGAACAGCAGCTTAAAGAAGCCTTCAAGAGTACAACTCGTAATTGGGACGATGCAAAATTTACCGTGAATTTTTTTGACTCATACTCAGAAGCAGAAAACTTTAAATACGAAGCTATTCAAAATGTTAGGTCAAGAGCAGCAAGTAGGAGAACTATCAGTATAAATATTGCTGACCAAAACGTGCCATTTGACTTTAATTGTAGTAACTAAAAAAACATAAAAAATGAAAAAACTTATGACTTTAGTGTTCTTTTGCCTGGCGTATATGGCAAATGCACAATATTATTCCGTAACAACAAAAATTAATCCTGTTACGTTTTGTAACTCAAGCACATCAACTTCGGCAAATATTGACATAGATTGTGAAGGCCCTTGCAAAATAATAGTTGAATATTACAGTTCTCGGTATAATCGCTGGAACTATCAAAGAACTATTGAATCTGATAATTATGGAAATGCAAGATATCTTGGAACAGGATTGCGATTAAATCAAACACATAATTATAGAATATATGTTTATAAACAAGGCACATCAGTTAATAGATATAAACTAAATGACTCTGATTACAGGAGAGTTGATATTTACACCAAACGAATATGTGATTAGAAGTATTCACTAGAAAGTATTACGTTCGGAAACGGCTTGTGAAGTTACGATTAGTAATTTCAAGCCGTTTCTAAGCAATAACTTATCCCCTATTTATTATCTTATTACAAGCCTAGCTAACTCTATACAAGACCGTTAGCAGCGATCAAAAAACTATAGTTTTACAAAAGTTTGAATTTATGAAAGTCCTTTCATATATTTGTGAAAGTACTTTTATAAATTATAATATGACAGATATATTAAATGAACTTGGATATCTCGCAGGAGCTTCGAGATTTCGGAGAATCAGTGAAAAATTGCAACAAGATGGCGACAAGATTTATTCCGAAGCAAATATTAAGTTTAAGGCAAGTTGGTTTTCTGTTTATTATGTTTTAGCAAAATCTCAATCCTCCCAAACTATACTTCAAATTTCCAATCAGATTGATTTTTCACATATTACAGTAAAGAATATTTTACGGGAACTAAAAAAAGAAGCATTGGTCAATATTAAACCTAACCCTAATGACAGACGTTCAAAATTAGTTGACTTAACTAAAAAAGGGAAAGAACTACAAAAGGAACTTGAACCTTTATGGCTTTCGTTCTCAAATACGCTAAAAGACCTTTTCTCTATTGGACATCCTGATATGATTAACATTTTGAATAGACTTGACTGGGAGATTAATAATAATCCAATATATGAGCGTATACATCAACCCAAGGGAGAAGTTGTAAAAATCATTGACTATAAACCTAGTCTAAAAAAGTACTTTTATAAATTAGCAGGACCTTGGTTATTAAATGTTTTGAATGGTGAATTAGAAGGAGATGACAAATTTACTTTAAATAATCCTGACAAAGCTTATTTAGTAAATGGTGGGTTTCTTTTTTATGCAAAATTAAAAAGTGAAATAGTTGGCTGTGTGGCTCTAAAACGCTTAAATGAAGACGCTTTTGAATTTGCCAAGTTGTTCATTGACCCAAACTATAGAAAACTTGGAATTGCTACAAAACTAATTCAACGCTGCATAAGCCGTTGTTTAGAAAATGATGCTAAAGAATTGTGGTTACAAACTACGATGAGTATGCCACAAGCGCACAAACTATATTACAAACTCGGATTTAATGATAGATTGGCACCATCTCAAATGGATGTATTAGAAAGGACAGAAAAAATTATGTGCCTTTCACTATGATTCACATCATTGGTTATACGGCCTTAGGGATCAATTTATTTTCAATGACAATGAAAAATATCTTTTTATTGAGAGTACTGTCTTTAATTGCTAATTTCATTTATCTTATTTACGGAATATTGCTCAATGCGCCACCATTTATTATAGGATGTGGAATTGCAATTATAATTCACGGATTTCATTTGTTCAAACTAAGAAAATCAAAAAAAGGTGGCTGCTAACAACGTATAACCGCAATTTGCACACCAATTCGCTGTACCCTTGTTCATATTCGACTATGTCAAAAAACTCTCAGAATTATGAGCTTCGTTCTTAACCAAAAAATAGCGTAAATTTATCCTTAACTAATGGATATATACACTGTTGGTAATAATTAAAAATCAAGCAAATGAATATTATAAAAAAACTCACCCTAGTTATTGTAGTTCTTTCTGTTTTTTCTTGCAAACAAGATAAAGAATCAGACCTAACAAATACCGCAACTGTTTATAGTGGTGGTGATATTATTACAATGGTCGGTGATTTACCAAATTATGTTGAAGCATTAGTAGTAAAAGATGATAAAATTGAATTTGTAGGCACCAAATCTGAAGCCATGAGTATCGCTGGTAAAGGTCATAAAGTGGTGGATCTAAAGGGCAAAACAATGTTACCAGGCTTAATTGACGCTCATGCACACTTTGGATCATTTTCGGCACAAGCTATTGGTGCTCAAATATTGCCTCCACCAGATGCAGGTGCAAACAATATTACAAAACTTATTGAAATATTAAAAGATTGGAATACATCAGAAAACAGAGCATTAACTGGTTGGATATTTGGATTAGGTTTTGACGACTCTGTATTAGAAGAAAATCGTTTTCCTACCAAACATGATTTAGACCTAGTCAGTACAGAACATCCAATCATGATCATTCATATTTCTGGTCATTTTGCTGTTGTAAATTCAAAAGGGTTAGAACTATTAAACTTTACTTCTGAAACGAAAGATCCTGAAGGAGGCATTATTCGTAGAGAAAATGGCAATGAACCTAACGGAGTGTTAGAAGAATTAGCCGCTTTGCCATACTATACAAAAGCACTTACTCCTACTACTGAAGATGCTGCTAATAGATTTTTTGAAGCAGGTCAGAATATGGCATTGTCATATGGCTATACAACAGCACAAGAAGGAAGAGCAATGGATCAATCTATGTTTGTCAATGCAGCGGAAGCTAATAAGTTAAAATTAGACGTGGTATCCTATATAGATTATGCATACACAGAAGGCATTATGGATACAAAATGGAATAGCAAAACTTATAATAATCATTACCGAATTGGAGGTATGAAAATTACTTTAGATGGTTCGCCACAAGGCAGAACAGCATGGAGAACAGAACCTTACTTATTAAGACCTCATGGCACAAGTAATGATTACAAGGGTTACCCAGCATTTCCAGACGAAAATACTGCTATTGAATTATTTAAAAAAGGATACAAAAATAATTGGCAAATATTATCTCATGCCAATGGAGATGCCGCAATAGATCAATTCATTAAAGCAACTACAATTGCTGCAAATGAATACGGAAATAATGATAGAAGAACTACCCTAATTCATGGTCAATATATTAGAGAAGATCAATTAGATTCTTTAAAAAATCTGAATGTAATTGCTTCTTTATTTCCTTTACATACTTTTTATTGGGGAGATTGGCACAAAGAAATAATTGGTGATGAACTTGGGAATAAAATTAGTCCAGTTAGAACAGCAATTAATAAAGGTGTAAAAGTCACTATTCACACAGATGCCCCTGTTGCACTCCCAAATTTAATGCGGATGGTCGGAATCTCAGTTGAAAGAAAATCACGTTCTGGTAAATTAATAGGTGCAGATCAAAAACTTACACCGTATGAAGCTCTCAAAGCTATTACTGATTGGTCTGCGTATCAACATTTTGAAGAAAATATTAAAGGAACATTGGAGAAAGGTAAATTAGCCGATTTAGTCATTTTAGATAATAATCCTTTGAAAGTAAATGAAGCCGATATTAAAAATATTAAAGTCTTAAAAACCATCAAGGAAGGAAAAGTTGTATTTGAACAATAATTATCAAAACTTGTATAGTCCATTTTAAAAAAGTTTAATCAATTTCTGGTGCAGGAGTCACTACATTAGTTTTTTTATCTTCTGGTGCTATGGGTACATTTGAATTCTTAGTAGTAGAATAATAAACCATAAAAGTAGCTACAAGCATAATTATTGATGCAATAATAATCCATAATCTCATATTATTTGTTAAGTTTGAAGACTTCCTTCTATCTCCTAAAACTATAGTATCTCCTCCAATAAAACGATATCCTTTCTTAACAACTGTCTCAATTATTCGATCTTCTTTATTTGTATCATTTAAGAGTTTTCTTAAATGTGAAATTGCTTGATTTAAAGCATCATCTGCGCCTCCATAATTATTCCAAACTTCGGCTATTAGTTGTTCTCTAGAAACAACTCTAGGACTGTTATTCATAAGGATTTTAAGAACATGCATAATCCTCGGCTCAACTTTTGTTCGAGTATTCGAATGGTTTTCAGTCATTACAATGATTTCATTTGTTTCAAAGCAAATTTCTATGCCATTAAAAGCTCTTATCATAAAACACCTATTTATTCTATCAAATTTAGGGATAAAAAATGTGCAGTCTAAATGATTAGAAAACATAAAGGTTTTCTAAAGGTTTTCTATACCTACTTAGCATTGCATATACCATACTTTCGTCAATACTAAAATCTATAGAAATGAAGAGCATTAATTTAAGCATAGTCTTGTTGTTAATAACGAGTAGCATATACAGCCAAAATTTGACCGGAAGATTTGAAGGAGCGCTTAGTCGTGATGGCTCGATTCAACTTTTGAATTTTAATTTTAGTATTGAAAATGGAATTCAAAAAGGGACATATGAAATTCCTGAAGCAGGTTTATTTGATGTTCCAATTGAAAAAATTGCTATTGCAAATGACACATTAAATCTCAAATTCTTTTACGGGAATTTTTATTGTTTTATAAATAAAGAAAAAAAACAAATAACAGGAAATAGTGAGAAGTGGAATCCAAAAATTCGCCTCCATGTAAAAAAAGTTTCCAAAAAAGAAAAGCCCTATAAAAAAGAAAATATTGTATTCAACAATAAAGATGTTCAATTGTCAGGGATGATTTATCACCCTACAAACAAACTCTCTAAACCCGTAAAGTATGTAATTTTAATACATGGTTCTGGAGCGCAAGATCGTTATTCACCATACTACATTTCATTAGGTTATGCTTTATCAAAAAAAGGGATTGGAGTATTACTGTATGACAAGCGTGGAACAGGAAAATCTACTGGCAATTTTAAAACGGCTTCTTTAATAGATTTGGCTGAAGATGCAGTAGCGGCTTACGATTATTTAAGATCAAAACATGTTAAAAACATATCGGAAATAGGTTTACTTGGCACAAGTCAAGGGGGTTGGATAGCGCCAATTGCTTCCAATAAGATTAAAGATTGTGATTTTTTAATTCTAAATGTTGGACCATCTGTTTCTGTTTTCCAACAAGATATACATCGCGTAAAATATTCAATGAAGGCAGATGGCTGGAATCGAGCAGATATTGATTCGGCTGTAGCTTTTACAAAACTCTATTTTCAATTTACAGAAGACAGCAAACCTTTTATCTGGGAGAAGTTAGAACAACAAAGTATAAGCATAAAGGAAAAGGATTGGGTTGAATATGTCAATATTCCAAAAAATAAAGATGATTTTAAATGGTGGAGAAATAACAATTTCAATCCCGAAACTACATTAAAGAACCTAAATTGCCGAACACTATGTCTATTTGGAGAATATGATCCTCTTGTTCCTCCAAAAGAAAATAAGAAATTAATGACAAAATACTTGACGCTTGCTGGAATTGAATTTGATATAAAAGTCATTTCAGGAACACTGCATGACATGAAAACATTTCAAGGATTAAATGGAGAAAACTGGAAATGGCCAGAAGTATTTTGGGAATGGCGTATTGAACCTAGAGATTTTATAGATAACATTGCTCAATTTATAAATAAAAACTAACTTCAACAACGTTTATAGTTAAGCACTTATTCTTTGTATACCCGGAAAGTTTTAAGGATTTCCCTCTGGCAAATTTTCTTTTGTTAACTTTACAAAACGAGATCATACACAAACACCCCATTAGCAACTAAAAGATTAAAACCCATGCCAAAACCTTTATTGGTATGCTCAGTACTCATAGGATTACTTTTAATATCATGTCAACGAGCTACAAATAAAAATACTGAAACTTTAATTGATGATACAATAGTATATGAGACTAAAGATTTGGTAATTAAAAAACTATCAAACCATGTGTATGCACATACTTCATTTTTAATTACTGACGATTACGGAAAAGTAGCATGCAACGGCATGTTAGTAATACATGAAAATAAAGGAATTGTTTTTGATACACCCACCAACTATAAGAATTCTTTAGAATTAATACATTTTATAACTGATACACTTAAAAGTCAATTAGTAGCCATTATTCCTACCCATTTTCACGAAGACTGTATAGGTGGAATAAAAGCATTTGAAAAATATAATATTCAAACATATGCTTCCAAAAAAACTATAAAATTACTTGAAAACAATGGTGAAAAACCTTCTCAATCAATTAAAGAATTTGATAATATCCTTACCTTAGATATTGGGAACAAAAAGGTACATGCAGAGTATTTTGGCGAAGGACATACTAAAGATAATATTATAGGATATTTTCCAGAAGACAATGCTATTTTTGGAGGTTGCCTGATTAAAAAAATTGGTGCAAGCAAGGGGTACTTGGGAGATGCGAACACTAACAAATGGTCAGAAACTGTTCGTAAAATTAAAATGAGATATCCTAAAGCTGAAATTGTTATTCCTGGTCACGGAAAATGGGGAGGCACAGAATTATTTGACTATACAATTGAGTTATTTGATTTAAAACCTACAGCCAATAACAAGACGAATAATTAATTACTAGAAAAAGTATTAAAACGTCGCTAAATAGCACTTAAATGATTGAAATTCAAAACTTTGATTTCCTAATAGGAAAATGGACCGTTATAAACAAAAAGCTAAAAGAGCGTCTAAAAAATTGTACGGAATGGATAGTTTTTACTGCAGAAATGGAAACAAAACCTTTTCTTAACGGGCTAGGTTTAATGGACGAAATGAAGTCATCGCATTTCGGAGACGATTTTATTGGTTTTAGCATTAGAATGGTAAATCCTGATACAAATATTTGGACCATCTATTGGGCAGACACTTTAAGCCCCGAAAACTATTTAAAAGAGCAGGTAACCGGAGCGTTTAAAAATGGAATCGGAGAATTTTATGGAAAAGAAAAATACCAAGGTAAAGACTATAAATTACGATTTACCTGGAAAAAGCCATCCATTGATACTGCACTATGGGAACAGGCCTATTTTGACGAACAAAAAAATGAATGGGAAACAAACTGGATCATGGAGTTTACAAAAACTCATAAAACATTACTAACTATATGAATTCAATTAAAAGCATTGTCACTCAATTAGACCTAAAACCTCATCCAGAAGGGGGTTACTTTAAGGAAACTTATAGAAGTGTAGGATCTATAAAAGCAGGCAGCTTAGATAAAAGCTATAATGGAGAACGTAATTATTCTACGTGCATCTATTTTTTACTAACCTCAGATAATTTTTCTGCTTTGCACCGAATAAAACAAGATGAGATCTGGCACTTTTACGATGGGTCTCCTATAAGATTGCATATAATAACAGAAGCTGGAGAACACTCAGAACATATTATAGGAAACGACCTTAGCAAAGGGCAAGTTCCACAATTTGTGGTATCTGGTGGTTGTTGGTTTGCCGCAGAAGTTGTAGAAAAAGATACTTATTCACTAGTAGGATGTACAGTATCACCAGGTTTTAGTTTTGAAGATTTTGAGCTTAAATCTCAAAAAGAATTAACAAATATCTTTCCACATTTATCAAACACAATAGCGAAATTGACACATCATTAAATATAAATGAAAACAACAAAACATCTTGCAAACAACCTACATCAAGTCTATTTTGGTGGTAACTGGACTGCTTCAAATTTTAAAGATAAACTTGAAGATGTGACACTAGACATGGCTACTAAAAAAGTAAATGATTTTAATACTATTTTAGCTTTAAGTTTTCATATCCATTATTACCTCAAAGGCACAATGGATGTCTTTAAAGGAGGTGATTTAACGATTAGAGATAAATATAGTTTTGATTATCCTGCATTACATTCTGAACACCAATGGCAAGAATTTAAAAACACAATGTGGAATGAAGCTAAAGAATTTATTTTACTTATCGAAAAGCTTGAAGACAATATACTTGAAACATTTCTGGCTGAAGAAAAATATGGTACATACTTCAGAAATATACTAGGGATTATTGAACATACCCATTATCATATAGGGCAAATTGCCGTTATAAAAAAGATATTAACCGCATCTTAAATTACATGGTTAAAAATCATAAAAAAATGACAAATAGCACCTGCCAAAACAAACAGATGCCAGATAACATGGTTATATGGTATCCTTTCAATGGCGTAAAATACAATTCCTACGGTATAAAATAATCCCCCTGCGAATAACCAAAATACCCCGTCTGTACCTAAAGCATTAGCTGTATTAGAATAGTCAAATACAATCAACCAGCCCATTACTAAATAAAGTAATGTAGAAAACAATTCGAACTTTCCCGTAAAAAAGAGTTTTAAAATCACACCAAAAGCAGCAATTCCCCAAACTGTCCAAAATAAATGCCAGCCTAAACTATCTAAGAGTAAAATCAATAGCACTGGTGTGTATGTGCCTGCTATGAGCAAATAAATACTAACATGGTCAACAATCCTAAAATAATGCTTACGCTTCTCGCCTTTTACAGCATGATAGAATGTTGAAGCCAAAAACAAAATGATAATAGAGATTCCATAAATAATAACGCTAAACAAACACCACGGTTTTGTTGAATCAGCAAATACAATCAACAAAACCAGAGCTGCAATACCTAAAGCAGCACCAATACCATGCGACCATGCATTTAATTGCTCTTCGAGTTGAGTTTGTGTGCGCATCTACTGTTTAGACTTAAGGCGAGGTTTAATCTTAGAATCTGTTTTACGCTTTGGTTTAGACCATTTGTTTACACAGGCATAGAAATCTATTTCAAATGCCGCATTTTGCTGCGCAAGTTGCTCATTCTGAAAAGCACGTTGCAAAATATCTTCTATCAAGTAATCCTCTTCTACTTCAATTGGACTAAATTTCTTTTTCAAGGAAATATCAAATAAACTAGCCGTATTATTATACCAAAAAGCTTTCCATCCATTCCGTAACTCTTTAACGAGCTCAAAGGTGGTTTTACCAGTTTGTCTATGAATAAGTTTAACTAAGATTTGCCCTTCGGTTTTGGTCAGTTTTTTTAATTCTGCCGAAAACTCATCTTGTATATATTTCTGAATCACCTTTGCATATTTCTTCTTTTCGCGCTTACGCTTTAGCTTATCTAATCGCTTTTGTAAAGTCTCCAAACGTTCTGCTGCAAGTTTAGCATAAGGGTAAACTTTTAAGGTCTTACGTCTTAGAATAATATATCTGATTCTTGCGTCTCTATCAGCAAAACTTAAATTAGGCAACATCAAAACCTCATCGAGCTCTATCTCGGTAACAGGTATAGAATCACCTTCAATAATCATATAGTGCACAACAGTAGAGTCTTGCTCAACAGGGTCTACCTGGGCAAAAACTAAAGTAGAAAACAACAACAATAAATATGTAATATGTCTCATGCGTAATACCACTTCCAAAATCGTTCCAAAGAACAATCTATAGCTTTTCAAAATTAAGAATTAATACAACCACTAACCGTAAATTCGTATTAATATTATTATTTTTAAAGAAAATTTTTATAAATGGCTAAAAAGCAATTACTCACAAAAAAGTCGATGGACTTTTTAGAAAAATATTTAAATAATGCCTCACCAACAGGCTACGAATGGGAAGGGCAAAAAATCTGGATGAACTACCTAAAACCTTATGTGGACGAATTTATTACAGATACATATGGCTCAGCAGTTGCAGTTATAAATCCTAAGGCAAAATATAAAGTGGTTATAGAAGGACACGCTGACGAAATCTCATGGTATGTCAATTATATTTCTGACAAAGGTTTACTGTATGTAATTAGAAACGGAGGAAGTGATCACCAAATTGCTCCGAGTAAGGTTGTAAATATTCATACTAAAAAGGGCATTGTAAAAGGAGTCTTTGGTTGGCCAGCAATACATACCAGAAGTAGAGCTAAAGAAGAACCACCAAAACCTGACAATATTTGTATTGATATTGGGGCAAAAGATAAAAAGGAAGTTGAAAAAATGGGAGTTCATGTGGGTTGTGTTATTACTTATCCTGATGAATTTCATATTCTCAACAAAGACAAATTTGTATGCAGAGCCTTAGATAACCGCATGGGAGGTTTTATGATTGCTGAAGTAGCCCGCCTGCTTCATGAAAACAAAAAGAAGTTACCTTTTGGCTTATATATTACCAACTCTGTACAAGAAGAAATCGGTTTACGTGGTGCTGAAATGATTACAGAAACTATAAAGCCTAATGTGGCTATAGTAACAGATGTTACTCACGATACCACAACTCCAATGATTGATCCTAAAAAGCAAGGGTTGGCAAAAATTGGAGATGGACCTGTTGTTGCATACGCTCCAGCAGTACAGCAAAAACTCAGAGATTTAATTACAGAAACTGCCGAAGAAAAGAAAATACCGTTTCAACGTGCTGCGCTCTCCAGAGCTACAGGAACAGACACTGATGCTTTTGCTTATAGTAATGGTGGTGTTGCTTCTGCATTAATTTCTTTACCTCTACGTTATATGCATACTACTGTAGAGATGGTTCATAAAAGTGATGTTGAGAATGTGATAAAACTTATTTATGAAACACTTTTAAAAATAGAGGACGGAGAAACGTTTTCTTATTTTAAATAACGCCTAAGCCTCTTTTTTAGAGGCTTTTTAAATATCAATGCATTTTCAACAAAGTATAAGAAATATGCATTCTGTAAAACATTTTTGTGTCTTTTAGAGATAATTATACTAGAATTTCTTGCCACATAAATAATAATACTCAAGATTTTAAACTATTAATTACTTAAACTCAAATTTATAAAGTAACATCTGTGGACGAATATATAGACATAGTAACTCCAGAAGGAAAACCAACAGGCAGAACTGCTTTAAAATCTGAAGCACATAAATATGGCTGGTATCACAATACCATTCATGTTTGGTTATATACCAGTATAGGTGAAATTTTATTACAACAACGCTCACATAAAAAGAAAATTTATCCTTTACTTTGGGACGTATCTGCTGCCGGGCATATTGATGCAGGCGAAACATTTATTGAAGCTGCAATAAGAGAGACTAAAGAAGAAATTGGATTACAAATAGCTGCAAAAGAACTTATAAAAATTGGAACTTTTCTTCATGAAACTAGTTATCAAACTATTCAAGACAATGAATTCCATCAAGTTTATATCTCCGAACTAAAAACTGAATTATACCAACTAAAACCTCAGGAAGATGAAGTTGAAGCATTAAAATTGGTTACATTTAATGAGTATGAAGCCTTACTCAAAGAAAGTAGTTTAAATCATCATTTTATACCAACTAATACAGCTTACTATAGCTTTGTTTTGAATGCTATTAAAGAAAAACTAAGTATATGAATTTATTACTTATGGCAATTGCACCAGTAATGGTAATCATCATTTATATCTATTTTCAAGATAAACATGAAAAAGAGCCTATGGGGTTACTTTTAGCAAGTTTCCTTTTTGGTGCTATTGTGAGTATTTTAATAGTCACCATTCTCTACATGTTCACGGGACGATTAATTCCCGTCACAAATCAGCATAGTGTTTGGCAACAATTCATACAAGCCTTTATTGTAGTTGCTCTAGCGGAAGAGTTTAGTAAATATGTAATTGTAAAGTATTTTAACCAACCAAAAAAAGCATTCAATGAACCTTATGATGGTATTATCTATGCCGTAATGGTTTCTATGGGTTTTGCATGTACCGAAAATATTATGTACGTATTACAGGGTGGTTTTGAAACTGCTATATTAAGAGCTTTTACTGCTGTTCCGGCACATGCAACATTCGGAATATTAATGGGATATTATATGGGTAAAGCTAAATTCTCAAAAAACAGATTTCAGCTCAATATGGCTGGTTTGTTTTTAGCTGTACTTTTCCATGGCGCTTATGACTTCTTTTTGTTTATAAGATTTATTCCTGGTATTTCAATTGGTGCCTTTATTTCACTTGCCATAGGCATATACCTATCAAGAAAAGCGATTAGAAAGCATCAAAACAATTCAAATTTTAAGTCTTTAGAAGATTCTTAAAATAAGCTGGTATTTTTCATATTTTGTTTGCTGATTTAGTTTTAAATTAGCAATTCTATAATAACACATCATTTATGTACAAAATAAAAGTCAATTCCTCCTATAATTTCGATGTCTCTGAAGAAAGTATAGAAACTCTGGATATTGCTGAGACAACACCAAATAATTATCACGTTTTACAAGATAGCACATCTATAAAAGCATCTATTCTAGATGCTGATTTCAACAAAAAACAATACACCGTTAAGGTTAATAGCAATACATACGACGTCAATATTAATGATGTCTTAGATCAACAAATTGAAGCTTTAGGTTTTGAAATTGGTGCCTCAAAAAAAGTAAACGACATTAAAGCACCTATGCCTGGTTTAATTCTTGAAATTAATGTTGAAGAAGGTCAGACAGTCAATGAAGATGATGCACTATTGATTCTTGAAGCTATGAAGATGGAAAACGTCATTAATTCACCACGAGAAGGAGTTATTAAATCTATAAGTGTAAAACAAGGGGAAACAGTTGATAAAAATGCACTTTTAATTGAGTTTGAATAGTATGAAAAAGATATTAGTAGCCAACAGAGGAGAAATCGCTATTCGTGTAATGCGTACAGCAAAAAAAATGGGAATTAAAACCGTGGCTATATTTTCTGAAGTCGATAGATATGCGCCACATGTAAAATATGCAGATGAAGCCGTGTGTATTGGTCCGGCTCCTTCCAGTGAATCATATCTAGAAGGTGATAAAATTATTGAAGTTGCTAAGTCCTTAAATGTAGATGGTATCCATCCAGGTTATGGATTCTTAAGTGAAAATGCTGACTTTGCTGAATTGTGTGAAAAAAATGATGTCATATTTATTGGTCCAAGATCGCATGCTATTAAAGTCATGGGTAGCAAATTAGCCGCTAAAGAAACTGTAAAAGGCTACGATATCCCAATGGTACCAGGAACTGATGAGGCAATAACAGATATAACTGAAGCGAAAAAAATTGCGAAAAAAATTGGCTTTCCAATTTTAATAAAAGCCTCTGCTGGCGGTGGTGGCAAAGGGATGCGTGTTGTAGAAAATGAATCTGAATTTGAATCACAAATGAATAGAGCCATTAGTGAAGCCACTTCTGCTTTTGGTGACGGTTCTGTATTTATTGAAAAATATGTTGGTTCACCTCGTCATATCGAAATTCAGGTGATGGCAGATATGCATGGTAATTATTTGCACTTTTTTGAACGCGAATGCTCTGTACAACGTCGTCATCAAAAAGTTGTTGAGGAAGCACCATCAGCGGTTTTAACTCCAGAACTAAGAGAAAAAATGGGGCAAGCTGCTATTAATGTCGCAAGATCTTGTGATTATATTGGTGCAGGTACCGTTGAATTTCTTTTGGATGAAAATTTAAATTTTTACTTCTTAGAAATGAATACAAGGCTTCAGGTTGAGCATCCTGTATCCGAATGGATCGCTGGAGTTGACCTTGTAGAATTACAAATTAAAGTAGCTCGTGGAGAAAAGTTAGACATCAAACAAGAAGATTTAAAAATCAATGGTCATGCTTTAGAGCTTCGTGTTTATGCAGAAGATCCAATGAACGACTTTTTACCAAGTGTTGGTAATTTAGAAGTCTATCAACTTCCCGTAGGTAAAAATATACGCGTGGATAACGGTTTTGAAGAAGGTATGGATATTCCAATTTATTATGACCCTATGTTATCTAAGCTTATAACTTATGGTGATACACGTGAGGAAGCTATTGAATTAATGATTAAAGCTATTGACAATTACCATGTTAAAGGTGTGCAAACCACCCTACCTTTTGGACGCTTTGTCTGCGAACATGAAGCCTTTAGAAGTGGTAATTTCGATACACATTTTGTAAAGAAGTACTACTCACCTAGCCTTCTGGAAGAGCAACATAAAAAAGAAGCAGAAATTGCTGCTAAGATTGCATTGAAGCGTTATTTAGAAGATCAGAGAATATTACGATTACCAAATTAAGAACTATATGGATTCTAAGATAAAAACACTTAAAGATAAACTTGAACAAGCCAAACTTGGTGGTGGACAAGCAAGAATAGATAAACAACATCAAAAGAAAAAACTAACAGCCAGAGAGCGTGTAATGTACCTTTTAGATGAAGGGTCTTTTGAAGAAATTGGTGCCTTAGTAACACATAGAACAAAAGATTTTGGTATGTCTGGTCAACAATTCTATGGTGATGGCGTGGTTACGGGCTATGGTACTGTAAATTGTAGATTAGTTTATGTATTTGCTCAAGATTTCACTGTTTTTGGTGGTTCACTATCTGAAACACATGCCGAAAAAATCTGTAAGATTATGGATATGGCTGTTAATGTTGGTGCACCAGTCATTGGTTTAAACGATTCAGGCGGAGCACGTATTCAGGAAGGTGTACGTTCTTTAGGTGGTTATGCAGATATTTTTTATAGAAATGTTCAGGCATCTGGTGTTATTCCACAAATTTCAGCCATAATGGGACCTTGTGCTGGTGGAGCTGTGTACTCACCAGCTATGACAGATTTTACACTTATGGTAGAAGATACCAGCTATATGTTTGTCACAGGACCAAATGTAGTAAAAACAGTAACCAACGAAGAGGTTACAAGTGAAGAATTAGGGGGAGCAAGTGTGCATTCTACAAAATCTGGTGTGGCACACAAAACCTCATCTAACGATATAGAGTGTTTAGAAGACGTAAAACAACTCTTAAGTTATTTACCTCAAAGTAATAAAGAAAAACCTTTACATATTCCTTTTGAAATTAAAGAAGAAGTTAGAGACGTTTTAGATAGTATTGTACCAGACAATCCTAACAAACCCTATGACATGCATCAAGTCATTGAAGGCATTATTGACGAGAATTCCTTTTATGAGATTCATAAAGATTTTGCCGAAAATATCATCGTAGGTTTTGCGCGTTTAGGTGGTAAATCCGTTGGTATTGTAGCCAATCAGCCTATGTTTTTAGCTGGTGTGTTAGATGTTAACAGTTCTACTAAAGCAGCACGTTTTGTACGTTTTTGTGATTGTTTTAATATTCCTTTGCTTGTATTAGAGGACGTTCCTGGTTTCTTACCTGGTACTGACCAAGAATGGAATGCCATTATCACTAATGGTGCAAAATTATTATATGCATTTAGCGAAGCTACTGTACCAAGAGTTACCGTTATTACAAGAAAAGCCTATGGTGGTGCTTATGATGTGATGAACTCTAAGCACATTGGAGCAGATATGAATTTTGCATGGCCTAATGCTGAAATTGCGGTGATGGGTGCCAAAGGTGCTGCTGAAATCATCTTTAAACGAGACATTTCAGTAGCTGATGATAAAGAAGCCAAGTGGAAAGAAAAAGAAGCCGAGTATGCCGAGTTATTTGCAAATCCTTATAGTGCTGCTGAACGTGGCTTTATTGATGAAGTCATCTTACCTCATAATACAAGACGTAAGCTCATAAAAGCCTTTGCTATGTTAGAGAATAAAGCAGTGGTAAAACCTAAGCGTAAGCATGGCAATATTCCTCTGTAATACTATATAATTGAAAATAAAAACGGTTTGAGCTTTTCTCAAACCGTTTTGTAGTTATTTGATCTTGATAGCCTACTGCCAAGTCACAATATCATCTAAATTCCTTCTGGTTTTAACATGAGGTGGCTCCGCTTTTCTGTAGCCAAAAGCCACCATATAAGATAATCCGTATTTATCTGTATCTACACCAAATTTTTCCTTTAAAAGTGCTTCTGTTTTCTCTTGATGAAACCCTTCAATTGGGCAACTATCTATTCCAACTAATGCAGCAGAAGTCATCATATTTGCTAAAGCAATATAGGTTTGTTTAGAAGCCCAATCGAATAGTTTTTTATCTGTATCTAAATTAAAATCACTTTCTTGAAATTCTCTGTAAAACTTAGAATACATTTGAATGACATCTTTTGGAAATTGCTTCACGTTCTTCATCATATGCATGATATATTCTGAATTCCAATTAGTCATAGGTGCTTTCATACTTAAACCAAGAATAAAGTGACTTGCTGTATCTAGCTTCAATGACGCTCCCCAAGCTACTGGCTTAAGTAATTCTCTTAATTCTTTATCTTGAACTACCACAAAATGCCAAGGTTCAAAACCAAAAGAACTAGGTGATAGATTTGCTGTTTTCAATATAAAATTGATATCATCTTCTGTTAATTTGCGTGTTTCATCAAACTCTTTTGTGGCATGTCTATATTGAAATGCATTTAAAATATCCTGTTTAGAAATATTAGGTGTTTTCATTTTTAAAATACGATTAAATTAAAACTATACTTTTTATAGTCACAAAACTAAGTATAGTATTTTACCTTTGCAATAACGGTCAAAAATGATAGTATAAAAATATGGCAGAAACACTTTTAAAAACTTATCCTTGCTGCGCTAGCCTATCTATGGGTGTTATTGGTGGAAAATAGTAATATTATACTTAATGGATGGTACACTTCGTTACAACGAGTTAAGAAAACTAATGCCGACTGTTACTGAACGTACTTTAAGTCTACAATTAAAAAAACTCGAAGAAGACAAAATTATGAGCGTAAAGTGTATACAAAAAAACCTTCTTTAAAAGTTGAATACAAACGCACTGCATTAGGAAAAACCTTAGTGCCGTTAATACAGTCTATTGCAGATTAGGGAAATTCTGTGGCTTGAGTTTAGTCAAAAATACGACCGTAATAATTTAAATCTACGATTTCACCTTTAGTTGTTTTATAATCTCTACGAATGGTTCCCTCTAGTTTAAAACCATTTTTAAGAATAACGGCAATACTACCTTTATTTCTAGAACTGGCTCTGCATAATAGTTTTATAAACTTATACTCTTTAACAATATGATCTACGACCAAGCTTGTTGCTTTAGAAACAATGCCTTTACCTTCATAACGTTTATCTATAAATGAACCCAGCTCTGCCTTAGGTACATTCATATCTATGTTTTTAACATCAACAAGACCAATAAATTCATCAGTATCAACATCTATAATCATATAAGGTAAATAACTAATTGCTTTAATACGTTGCTGTATTTCATCACAATAATTAAGCGTATCTTTTAATGTCATTGTTTTTGAAACAGTTCCCGCAAAAAAATCTTCAAGTCTTATTCTGTTCTTATCAATTAAGTTATAGAAAGCTTCCCCTCTATTTTCGCTTAATAATTCAATCTTAAAATTATCAAAAGTCATATGCTATTTATCTAATAAACGTCTGTGGTAATTAATCTGCCCTAAATGGTAAGCTAAATGCGTCGTTAAATGCACTAGAAAATACTCAGTAGTCATTGGGTTCTTAAAAACGTGTATCTTATATTCTTTATATAAATCTGCTTCAGTCAATTGATGCAATACAGATTCGACAACAAGCATGGTATCATCAACCTGCTTAATCATTTCTGCTCTAGAAACATTTTTAAGTGAAAATTCTAAATCACGCTGTCTAACATAGCCCGTATCACCTAGGATAGCTCCAATAAAATGATTTAAGTTCCCTACCAAATGCAGACATAAATTCCCAGCCGAATTAGATATGGATCCATTTATCTTCCATAGATTAAATTCGTCCTTATATAAATTTATTTCTTCTTTAAGCTTATTTAAATCCCTATTAAATAACCTTATCAAGGTTTCTATTAACATGCTATATTGGTATTGAATATTGATATCTGATATTAGTATAACATCTATCCAAAAATAGGCAATAATTGACTTACTTTTGCGCTATGCAAAATCAAAAACGATCCCAATTTGAATTTGTAGTCCTCATGGCTGCATTAATGTCTATTGTAGCATTATCAATAGATGCTGTATTGCCAGCACTTCCAATGATAGGAAATTATTTGAGCGTTAGTAGCCCAAGTGAAAACCCTAAATTAATTACCTCAATTTTTTTAGGTCTTGGTATTGGCCAACTCATTTTTGGTCCCTTATCAGATAGCTTTGGTCGCAAACCTATTGTTTATGTTGGTTTTGTTCTTTTTGTCATTGCATCTATAATCTGTGTAACGACAAAAAGCTTTGAAGTGATGTTATTTGGACGCATATTGCAAGGTATAGCTTTGGCTTCACCCAGAACCATGTGTATAGCTATGGTTAGGGATTCTTATGATGGGGATTATATGGCTAAGATACTATCTATTGTAGTGATGGTATTTATTTTAGTACCTGTAGTTGCGCCTACTTTAGGGCAATTTCTCATGAATCATTACAACTGGCAATTTATTTTTACATTCAATTTAATATTTGGAATTCTGGTTGTAATTTGGTTTTGGTTAAGGCAACCCGAAACCCTAAAAGACAAATATAGAATTCCATACCGACTGTCTATTTTTAAAACAGGCACAGTACAGTTCTTTAAGATTAGATCTGCAGTAATTTACACACTACTTTCTGGTTTTATTACCGGGTCTTTTATGGTGTATTTAAGTACGTCTCAACAAATCTTTGAAAAACAATATGATTTAGCAGAAGAGTTTCCATTAATATTTGCAAGTTTAGCAATCTCAGTAGGCTTAGCCACATTTTTTAACAGTCAATTGGTTGTAAGATTTGGTATGAAACGTATTGTACATATTGCGATATGGAGTTTTATCATTACATCATTAATTTTTATACTTATATTCTATTCAGGTCACAATCCAAGTATAGAAGTTTTAATTACATTTTTTTCAATTCAGTTTTTCACCATTGGGTTTTTATTTGGAAACCTACGTGCTTTAGCCATGGAGCCTATGGGACATATTGCAGGTATAGGTTCTGCGTTAAATGGTTTTATTTCTACAGTAATGGCTGTACCTATAGCCAACTATATAGGAAGCTTTGTAACAGGCTCTGTAACTCCTTTGTTTATAGGCTTTTTGGTTTGCGGAATAATTTCATTGGTTTTATTCTATTACAATAGTAGCCGCATTTCAAAATTAACTAAAGTCATATAATTGGTTTTTATATACAACTTTAGTTTTCTGCATCTAAATGTATTACCCTTATTCTCGATGGACTAAGAGTAGTTCCACCTAAATTAGCAACTTCATTAATATATAATTTAGTGCCGTCTGGACTAATATCTAGATCATTAGGCAAAGATAGATTAGCATTAAGAGCTGCTCCGTTTACAGAGCCTCTTGTACCATTCCCTGCTAAAAGTGTAAGGTTTGATTGTAAATCTATTTCATATATCTGATTAGCTGATCTGGCAACAACATAGAACTTGTTATCCGAAAATATAATATGACCATTATTATTACCAGGTACAGTAGCAAAAACAGATGATAAGCCATTAGAATCAACTTTAATAACATTGCCATTACTAAAATTCGCAACATAGAGATTACCATCTAAGTCAAATGTAATTCCATTAGGACATGAAAAGAGATTACTTGTAGCAAAAACCGACTGATTACCATTAGAATCTATTTTAATGATATTGTTTCCATTACAATTTGCAACAAAAAGGTTGTTCTGAGAATCAATAGCTATACCAATTGGTGCAGATAGTACCCCACCAGAAGTAAAATTTGAGGTTACACCATTAGTATCCGTTATAGAAATTCTACCACCAGATTGGTGTGACTGATAAAAATTACCTTGCGCATCTATATGATTTCCTGAAGCACCATCCATGAAACCAGAAATAAAGGTCGATACATTACCTTCTGGTGTTATAGCCATAACTCTCGACCCATTACCAGTTGATAAAGCTATTCCAAAATCAGCTACATAAATAACGCCATTTTCATCAACAGATACTCCTCCAGTACCTATATTAATTGATGGTACTAAAGTGCTCATCAAATTTGTTCTCTCTAAAGTAAATGTAGGTGAAGGATTAGATAAAGCACTTAGAGAATTCTCATTTGAATGCTCAGACAATACAATGATTTTATAGTTTTGATTTTCTACAATGTCATCGCCATCGGTATCCTTCAAAGTGCTTTCTAAAATCACCTGACTTTCTGAGCTTGATAATTGCGCATATTGCTCAGACGGACTGCTTAAAGCTTCATTTAAGTCTATAGATGCATTATCTTTTAAAACAAAAATTCTATAACCAGCTAATAGTTCTGAAGATTGGTTGCTTTGAAAGCTTAGATCTATATCTGATGCATTTCCATTATTTGTGTTATCCATTATAGCTATAGATGTTACAGGCTCTAACGGTAATAAGTCTGTGTTTACTAAAGTAAATTCTTCAGAAAAAGACGATAAAACACTAAAATCTATATCTAAACTATGTAATGAAAGTATGGCAACTTTGTACTCAACTCCCTCTGAAATAGAACTTCCACCAACAGCTAAAAGACTTGGGGGTAGAGTAATAGTATTACCAGTTAAAAATTCATGATAAACGCTATTTGGTAAATCTAAAGCCTCGTCTAAGGATAAGTTATCATTTACATTGAGAACAAATGCTCTATAAGCCAATAAATTATTTTGTGAACTGTCACTAAAATTAATGCTGATATCTGAAGCATTTCCATTATTAGTAACATCACTAACGATTATTGATGTAACAGGTGATAAAGGGCTAATGTCTTGCCCATCATCAGAACTATCATCACTCCCACAGGAGATAAATAGTACTGATAAATAAATAAAAATTCTCTTTTTCATAATTAAGACATTTAATCATAGGCAATAAAACCTAATCTTTTATAAGTTTTTTAACAACAGATTTATTGCTTGAGCTTATCCTCAAGAAATATATACCTTCACTTTTATTAAAGCCAAAGCTTCTAATCTCAATTGTTTGGTTATCTATAAAGTCTAGGTCTTCATTATTAAAGCTATGTAATTGTTGCCCTAAATAATTGAGAACTTCTATTGTAATATCTTCTGGAAATATTCCATTTTGAAAGCGTATCGATATTTTATTATCTCTTACTGGGTTTGGAAAAATTGAAATATCATTAAAACCTTCATATTCTTCTACACTTAATACATTGTAAGCATCAGATATCCATATACCTCTACCAAATGTTGCGATTCGTAACTTACTATCTACTGGATTATACTCAATATCTGTGACAAAAGTTATGGGTAATCCATGGTTAAACTCTGTCCAGTTTGCACCTCCATTAATAGTTATATAAACCCCCAAGTCTGTTGCTGCATATATAATATCATCATCTGTTAAATCAACGGCAATAGCATTAACTTGAATATCTGGCAAATCCCCTTGTATAGATGACCAAGAATCACCTCCATTAATGGTCTTATATATATGTGGAGTATTTGAATTAATACTATTACGACTTATAAAAACTGTGTCAGAATTCAATCCACTTGTTTTAATATCTGTCATTCTCCATCCTGGTGCACTCATTGTGGGTTGCCATGTTTCGCCAGTATCATTACTTCGATAAACGGTCCACGAAGCATTTGTCCATGCTGCAGCATAGCATACACTTGGATTTGCCTGACTGAATGCTAAATCTGTAATTATTGCAGCATTTAGATTTTTTTGCCAAAATACACCAGCGCTACTACTTTTATAAAGCCCTTGCTGTGTAGACCCTAACAATATATTTGGGTTAGACGGATGCATACGAAGTGGTGCAAAATGATTACTTGTATTTTCATTAAGATTCATTCCGCCAGTTATTTGGGAAGCAAATGAGTTTGTTCCATTTGAAGACTTCCAATATGTTCCATTAATCCATGTCCCATAGAAGTTATTTGGATTAACCACATCAACAGCTACATTAACACCATCAAAAAATCCCCATCTCTCCCAATTTAGACCATTTCCAATATTAGCACCTTGAAGACCATGATCCCATAAACCACCAATTACAATATTAGTATTTGACCGGCCAGAACCAACCGATAAAAATTGAGCATTTACTAAGCCATTGTTAGCATTGCTCCAACAAGAACCATTATCTGTGCTTTTTGAAACACCACCATCATTAAATGTATATACTGTACTAGGATTATGAGGATCAAATCCTAAATCGTGATGATCGGCGTAGGTCATACAAACTGGTGTATCTGTACAAGTAGAACAAGCTGTTCTATCTTTTTGTTGCCAAGTCATTCCTCCGTTACTACTTCTCCAAAAAGAAATACCGCCAAAAAACACCAGGTCAGGGTCTACAGGTGATACTGCTATTGTATTATTAAACCATCCCTGGCAAAAAAGGCCTAGACTGTTAACAATACAAAAAGCGTCTGGCGCATTATTTAATATGGACCAATTCTCACCATTATCAATAGACTTATACACACCAAGTAATCCCGTATCATTTGCCCTTGTAATACTAGTATATAGCACATTTGGGTTAGACATGCTCTGATCTATACTAATAAAATTAATATTACTACTTGGTAAGCCATTACTTAAAAGTGAAAAGTTATTGCCACCATCAATAGATTTATAGATGCCAACATTTTCTCTAGCTACAAAGATGACATCAGGATTATCATTTTGAATTATAATATCATTAAAAATAAAATTTTGATGATTGGTACCATCACCAAGCACTACTGCCCAGTTATCACCACCATCTATACTTTTCCACAACCCATTTGTTGCTGCCATCCATAAAATATTAGTGTTTGTGGGGTGCCAAGCTATTTTTAGAACTGAGACACCCAAAGCACTAGAAAAACTAAAATTGGTAGGCAACCAAGTTAACCCTCTATCTGTAGATTTAAATACGCCTATACCACCTTTAAGTACAATACCAGGTGAGGAATACCCTTCTCCTGTACCAATAATAACTATATCGCTATCATCAGGTTTTACAACCACTGCTCCAACTCCTGTAGAAGGAATATTGTCTGTCATTGGCACCCAATTATCCCCAGCATCTTCAGAAAGCCATAATCCTCCCGAAGCTGATCCACCCCAAATAACATCAGGTACAATAGGGTCGAAAGCATGAGAAATCATTCTCCCTCCATGACCATCCATATCAATAGGCCCAATGTTTTGCCAATTAGCCATAGGTCCTGTACCAGAGCGTTCACCTAATTCTCTTATACTCTGAAATATATTCCATCTATCTTTTACATTACTTATTCCATCAGCATTTCTTCGTTGTTCATAAAACCACCTCTCTCTCATATATTGCATATAACCCGAGCCTTTTAATTGACTCAAGTCATTTTCTACACTGTTTAATAATTGGTTATAATAGTCATCCCGTTCGAGTATCGCAACAGGTATAGTTTCTATATTTTGAGACTCTGCCTGTTGTACATTAATATTAATGATAAAGAGGGTGTAAAACCCTAATTGTAGAATTTTTTTCATAGCAATCTTTAAATGGTTATAATTTTTCTTTTCTATACAAAGAAAAGCACTATTACCAGCTTGCTATTGTAAAAAAGCGAATAAAAGGAGAAATGTATTATGAATAAAGATATTGACCGATATAATTATTATCTTCTAATAATATAGACTGATGGCAATTCGTTTTGAATTCATTAGGTGTGTGATTAGTAAAAACAGAAAAATCCTTATAAAAATGACTCAGGTCATAATATCCTAAAGCCAAAGCCAACGGCTCTATTTTTACATCCTGATGTTCTGCCAATATTAATGTAGATTTTTTAATCTTAAGTAATCGCTTATAGCGCATAGGACTAATACCCACATGCGTTCTATATAACTTCTCAAAATACCTTGAGCTACCTACTTTCCTAATTGGGGCAGACAGTTTTTGCAGAGAATCGAATTGTGAAAAGATATCAAACAAAAGCGCAGATGGAATGTTTTTTTTCTTACTGAAGATTTTTGGTAATTCCTGATGAAGAACATAATAAATAATAGAGTCCAGACAGTTCATCTCATCTAAATTAAATGACTTATTATAATTTAAATCACTCAAAGGTACAACCTGGTTTTTCAAATAATATGCCTCATCATTAATAATATTTGATGTCATCCATGGCATAAGCTTAAAAGAGAGGATAATTGTATTTGGAGCTAATTCAAAATAAGAGCTTTTATCTACAATACCAATATAAGCATGACTACTTATATCATATTTTTCTAATCCAATAATAATCTTAATCGATCCTTTAATTAAAAACAGTATTTCTGGAAATCCATCTGATACTACAGGCTCCCTACTAATTCCCTCTTCATTAGTTAATGCCCATATGCTTTGCAAATAGTCACCATAAGGGTGACCATGCTTATATTTATAAAACCTAACCACAGCAATTTTTTATTAAAGGTATAAAAGATTAGCAAGTAATTAAAATATTTCTAAACTCCCTTTACCTTCTCTCACAATTTCAGGAGGCTCAACAGACAAATCAATGATTGTAGAAGCCTCATTACCACCATAACCACCATCAATTACAATATCCACCAAGTTATTCCATTTTTCTAAGATAAGCTCTGGATCTGTGGTATATTCTATAACTTCATCTTCATCTCTAATTGAAGTAGATACTATTGGATTGCCAAGCGCATTGACCAATGCTAAAGCAATAGAATGATCTGGCACTCTAATACCAACTGTTTTTCGTTTTTTAAAGGGATTGGGGAGATTTTTAGAACCAGGCAAAATAAATGTATAAGCACCAGGCAAGGCACGTTTTAGAATCTTAAAAGTCGTTGTGTTAATCTGCTTTACATAATCACTAAGATTACTCAAGTCTTCACAAACAAAAGAAAAATTAGATTTTTCGAGTTTTACACCCTTAATTCTCGCTATGCGTTCTAAAGCCCTAATATTAGTAATATCACATCCCAAACCATAAACCGTGTCGGTTGGGTATATCACTAATCCACCATTTTTCAGAATTTTTGCAACTTTCTGAATTTCTTTGGGATTAGGGTTTTCGGGATATATTTTAATGAATTCTGCCATTTATTAAATATACATATAAATGCTAAAAAAAATATAATTTTTATCAATACTGTAACATTAGCACCTAACTTGCAGTCTATATTGTATGCATCAATCAATCAAAATCATCATAATCCTATTTTTTTCGGCAAAGCTTTTTGCTACTGAAGCAGTGCCGCCTAAAGCCAAACCACCAATTATTTTCACTAAGGCAGAAATAGTTAATGCCACAACTACGCGTATTCCGTTTAAGATTATTGACCAACTTATAGTTGTACAGGTAGAACTCCTTAACCAAGAAGGTAATTTTATTATAGATACAGGATCTGAATCACTTATTCTTAATAGTCAGCATTTTAAACCTACCCGTAAGTACAGAGATGATGGAAAAAGCAAGAGTGGCGTGCATAGAGCTATAGAAAATATTAAAGAAAAACATTTAGATTCTTTAAGTTTTAATAGACTTAGCCTAAAAAAACTTAATGCAGATGTAATTGATCTTTCCCATATTGAAAAAGCAAAGAAAATTAGATTATTAGGCATTATTGGTTACAGCATTTTAAAAGATTTCGAAGTTTTTATTGATATGCACCTAAATCAATTAACCTTAACCAGAATTGATAAAAACGGTGACAAACTATCCAATAAGGTATATGCAGAAGCCATTAATGATAGTATAGATTTTGAACTTAAAAAACATAGCATAATTTTAGAAGCTTTTGTTGGTAACAATAAAGTTAAATTTGGTTTAGACACTGCTGCAGAGTATAATCAGCTCAATAAAAACATTAATTCAGAAATTTTAGCCTATTTTTATCCTAGCAAAGAATTAAAACTCACAGGGGCTAGCGGTAAAAAGAAAAAAGTTTTGGCAGGGAAATTGTATAGAGTAAAATTGAACGATTCAATTTACTTTGGACCAATGAAAACTGTGATTACCAATTTAAGAAAAATGAACAATGCTTTTGGCACAAACCTCGATGGTATATTAGGTTTTGAATTCTTCGCTCAAAAAAGAACCATTATTAATTACAAAAAGAAGAAGCTCTATTTTATTAAGAGTCCAATAATAAAACCTTGAAAATCAAATTAAAATATTTTCACTCTTTAATTTTTCTTCTGTTTTTTTCATTTAATAGTTATGCTCAAGACAATACTATTAAAGGCTATACAATAGAAGGAGAAGATGTTATTTTTATATTCAACATTGATGATTATCCAAACATTAAAAACAATGGTAAAACTGTAGATAATGTCTATGTTTCAGGAGAATTCAACAATTGGGCAAAGGATCAATGGGAGATGAATAAAGTCAATGACTCTATATATCAACTAAGAAAAAGTTTATCACTATTTACTTCAGATTTTGATTGGGAATTTAAGTTCATTGTTAATAGCGAGCATTGGGCAGAACCTTCCAGTGATTTTGAAAATATTGTAGATGCCAGAGATTACAAAGGTCATAAACTCATGGTTTATAACTTAAAATTATATAGTGCATTTGCCACGGAATATGGAAATGTAAGTTTTAAGCTTAAAGGTTTTAAAGATGCCGAAAGTGTTATACTATCTGGTACTTTTAACCGTTGGGATGAATCTGGTTTTATAATGAAACCCACAGACGAAGGCTGGGAAGTAACGCTACAACTAAGACCCGATGTATACCAATACAAATTTATTATAGATAACCATCATTGGATAGAAGACCCGCAAAATCCTTCAAAAATTAAAAATGAATTTGGTGGTTATAATTCTGTTATTGATGTTCAAAAAAATGTTGAATTCATATTATGTGATTTTCTAGATGCCGAAACCGTAGTACTAAGTGGTGATTTTAATGATTGGTCCGAAGAAAATTACGAAATGGAAAAAGTAGACGATTGTTGGACCTATAGTGTAAGACTATCTGGTGGAAAATATCATTACAAATTTATTATTGACGGTAAATGGATTACTGATCCTTACAATACAGTTAAGGAGTATGATGGCAAAGGTCATATAAATTCTGTATGTATGGTTAAGTAATCAACTAATCACTTCAAGCTTTGCAAAGCGTAATAATAATTTCTTAGTATCTCCATTTTTAAATTTTATCTCTGCCTTTAAATCACCACCCTTGCCTTCAATTTTCATGACCTCTCCTCTTCCAAATCGATGATGGTTTACGACGTTACCAACTGTCAGTTTACTATCAAACAGGTTTGATGTATCGTTAGATTTACTGACGGGCTTCAACTTTTTAGGAGTAGAAATTTTAAAATTTTCAGGTTTCTTTTTTGGTTCTTTCTTTTTAAACTTTGGTGATTTAGGCTTAGCAAATCGTATTTTATTTGGTTCAATATCACCAAATATTGAAGCGTCTAGCATTGGATTAAAACGTTGCTCCTTAAGTGGAGTCGTAATATTTAGGTATTCATCCTCTATTTCCTCAATAAATCGGCTTGGTTCTGCATCAATAAGTTTCCCCCATCTGTAACGGGAAACTGTATAAGTTAAATACGCTTGCTTTTCTGCTCTGGTCAAAGCCACATAAAATAAGCGACGTTCTTCTTCAAGCTCACTTCTGGTATTCATACTCATGGCACTAGGAAATAAATCTTCTTCCATACCAACAATAAAAACATGAGGAAACTCTAAACCTTTTGCCAAGTGAATGGTCATTAAAGCTACATGATTAGGATCACCCTTATCACCATCTAAGTCTGTGGCTAAAGCTACATCTTCGAGAAATTCTGCTAAAGAATCGCCAGCATCAGCTAACTCTATTTGACCTTCCACAAAGTCCTTGATGCCATTTAATAATTCCTGAACATTATCCATTCTGGTAACCCCTTCTGGTGTACCATCTTTATTTAACTCTCTAATTAAACCACTGGTCTTAGTAACATGTTCTGCCAACTCAAAAGCATTAGCATTTTGGTTCATTACCTTGTAACTCTCAATAAGCGTTACAAAATCTCTGAGCTTATTTTTAGTGCCTTTATTAATATTGATAGTCTCATTATCAATATTCTCCATGATATCGTACATCGTTTTACCTGATGCATTTGCTGCAACTACCAAACGATCTATAGTGGTTTGACCAATACCTCTTGCCGGATAATTAATAACACGTTTTAAAGCTTCTTCATCAGACGAGTTTAAAATTAGACGCAAATATGCCGTAATATCCTTAATTTCCTTACGCTGATAAAATGATAACCCACCATAAATTCTATATGGTATATCACGTTTTCTTAGCGCATCTTCAATAGCACGCGATTGCGCATTGGTACGATATAATACCGCAAAATCACTATTAGACAATTGTTGATTCATTTTGGTTTCCCAAATAGTACTCGCCACATAACGCCCTTCATCACCATCAGTCATAGAACGATGTACAATTACTTTATCACCTACTTCATTGGCAGTCCAAACAATTTTATCGAGCTTGGTTTTGTTATGTTCAATCACAGAATTAGCAGCACCGACGATCATTTTTGTTGATCGGTAATTTTGCTCCAAACGATAGACTTTAACATCATCATAATCCTTTTGGAAATTGAGAATATTATTGATGTTTGCACCTCTAAAAGCATAAATACTTTGCGCATCATCACCAACCACACAAATATTTTGAAAACGATCTGATAATGCGCGTACAATTAAATACTGAGAATGGTTAGTATCCTGATACTCATCTACTAAAATGTAACGAAATTTATTTTGGTATTGTGCTAAAACGTTAGGAAAACGTGTCAGTAGTTCATTGGTTCTTAATAATAAATCATCAAAATCCATAGCACCAGCTTTAAAACAGCGATCTACATATGCTGCATAGATGTCTCCCATTCTGGGACGACGTGCCATAGCATCGGCCTCTATAAGTTCTGGATTATTAAAATAAGCCTTAACAGTAATCAAACTATTTTTATAAGACGATATTCGACTATAAACCTGCTTGGTTTTGTATATATCCTTATCTAAACCCATTTCCTTAATAATGGAGCCTAATAATTTTTGGGAATCTTGCGTGTCGTATATCGTAAAATTACTCGGAAAACCTAAATGATGACCTTCGAATCTTAATATCTTAGCAAACACGGAGTGAAATGTACCCATCCAAAGATTTTTGGCTTCACCATCACCTACAATATCGGCGATTCTGCCCTTCATTTCGCGAGCAGCTTTATTGGTAAACGTCAATGCTAAAATATTAAACGCATCTACTCCCTGGCTCATTAAATAAGCTATTCGATACGTTAGCACACGTGTTTTACCAGAACCTGCGCCAGCAATGACAATCATTGGGCCATCTTTCTGGATGGTAGGTGCTAATTGAGCCTCATTAAGTTGACTTAAATACTTTTCCAAAAGTTAAATTTTTTCGAACTGTGAAATTACGTATTGTCTTAGGTTTTTCCATATTTAAAGACCAATAATTATAAACAAGATGTTAGCAAAAAATGAGACATCTATTTAATGCTATTTACTCTATATTTGAAAATGAAAAAATTTATTTTAATAAACCTTAGCCTATTAGGCTTTATATATCTTTCTACTTTATTTTTATCAGACAATACTCGTTATGCAATGAAAATGCGCCATGGTCTTTTATCAGATCACTTTTTATTAAAATTCTTATACAAGAATCAAGTATATTTTGAAGGTGCACTCTACGAAACAAAATTATATCCTTTATTTATAGTTCCTATGTTAGCTTCACTAGCGCTTTTATTTATATGTTTCAAAAAGAAATTAGCTCTTTTTTGGAAATTATCATCTATACTTCCTTTAATTATAAGCTCATTAATTTTATACTTTATGAAATTTTGAATACTGAACTAGCCTACTTCAATTTTCAATATCTTAGCAAAAAATCATTCTTATGAAATTAATTCTGCCATTCCTTTTTCTCATTTCATCATTCTCATATGCACAAAATACAATTGAACAAGATATTATTAACATTGAAGACAAACTGATAAAATGGCGAAGACATTTTCATCAAAACCCAGAGTTATCAAACCAAGAGTTTAAAACTGCAGAAAAAATTGCAGAACATTTGAAATCACTAGGATTAGAAGTCGAGACAGGAATCGCAATTACAGGTGTTGTTGGTATCTTAAAAGGTGATCATCCAGGTAAAGTCGTAGCGCTTAGAGCAGATATTGATGCTCTTCCCGTCACTGAACGTAATGATTTACCTTTTAAATCTGAAGTAAGAACTACTTTTTTAGGAACAGATACTGGAGTAATGCACGCCTGTGGACATGATACGCACATAGCTATTTTAATGGCAACAGCCGAAGTTTTATCAAAACACAAAAATAAAATAAAAGGTACGGTAAAATTCATCTTTCAACCTGCGGAAGAAGGACCACCACCTGGCGAAGAAGGAGGAGCTAAATTAATGATTAAAGATGGTGTTTTAGAAAATCCTAAAGTAGATGTCATTTTTGGTTTACATATTAATGCTGGTACTCCTGTAGGTACCATAAAATATAAAAAAGGAGGTATAATGGCTTCCGTAGAGCGTTTTGTAATTAATGTTAAAGGGAAGCAAACCCATGGTTCTCAACCTTGGTCTGGTGTAGATCCGATAATGATTTCCGCAAAAATTATAGATGGACTTCAAACCATAATTAGCCGAGAAGCAAAACTCACTGAAGAAGCTGCTGTAATAACAGTTGGCAAGATTACCGCCGGAACACGATTTAATATCATTCCTGAATCAGCAGAGTTAATTGGTACAGTAAGAACCTTAGATCCAGACATGCGTATCATGATAGAACGACGTATGAAAGAAATGACTGAGACTATCGCCAAAGCTTATGGTGGTGAAGCTACAATATCATTTAGAAATCAAACATCTATTACATATAACGACCCAGAATTAACAGATCAAATGCTACCATCACTTCAAAGCGTAGCTGGGAGAGACAATGTGAAACTTATGAAAGCCACAACTGGCGGTGAGGATTTCTCTTATTTTCAAGAAGTGGTTCCTGGTATTTATTTCTTTATAGGTGGTATGACTCCAAGCGAAAAGTCTAAAGGAGCATTTCCACACCACACTCCAGACTTTATGATCGATGAAAATGGTATGTTACTTGGAGTTAGAGCTTTTACACAATTAACATTAGATTATTTAAATAATTAATTGATATGGATTCGGTATTAAACGTTTTGAGTAGTATGCCATGGTGGCTGTGGATTATTATAGTAATTGCAATTGTAGCTATGAGAGATATTTTCTTTCAAAATAAGCATACTATTAGTCATAATTTTCCTGTTATAGGTCATTTACGCTATCTACTAGAAAGTATAGGACCTGAAATGCGTCAATACTTTGTTGCAAATAATAGAGAGGAACTACCTTTTAATCGTATTGAACGCGGATGGATCTATGCCTCTGCAAAAAAGGAAAATAACTATGAAGGCTTTGGAACGGACAGAGATATATTTGCGCATCAACATATTTTTATAAATAATGCCATGATGCCCTATAAGGTTGAAACGAATCACCCAAGCGCAATTGACAAAACTTTTGTGCCTTGTGCTAAGGTAATGGGAGAATACAATAAAAGAAAGCGACCGTTCAGACCTGCTTCTATCATCAATGTATCTGCAATGAGTTTTGGGTCTTTATCAGCTAAAGCTATAGAATCTTTAAATAAAGGCGTAAAAATAGCAGATGCCTATCATAATACAGGCGAAGGGGGATTATCACCTTATCATAGTAATGGTGGAGATGTCGTTTTTCATTTTGGGACAGGTTATTTTGGAGTTAGAGCTGAAGATGGTGGATTTTCTATGGATAAAATGGTAAAACTTGTTGAAGAAAATCCTTTTATAAGAGCGATTGAAGTAAAATTATCACAAGGAGCCAAACCAGGTAAAGGTGGTGTACTTCCTGGGAAAAAGATCACCAAAGAAATAGCTGATATTAGAGGAGTTGAAGTCGGTAAAACAGTATTATCACCTCCAAATCATAAAGCTTTCTCTAATGTACCAGAATTGGTTGATTTTGTAGAGTCCATTGCTGAAGCCACAGGATTACCTGTAGGTATTAAAGCAGCTATTGGAAAACTTGACCAGTGGGAAGAGCTCGCCGAAATTATGGAAAAAGAGAATAGAGGCCCAGACTTTATAACTGTAGATGGTGGTGAAGGCGGTACTGGTGCAGCTCCGCCTAGCTTTGCAGATCATGTATCCTTACCTTGGATCTACGGGTTTAGTGATGTTTATAAATTGTTTCAAAAACGTAACTTAACTAATCGTATTGTGTTTATTGGTAGTGGAAAGCTTGGTTTTCCGGCTAAAGCGGCTATGGCATTTGCTATGGGAGTAGATTGTATTAATGTAGCACGTGAAGCCATGATGAGCATAGGTTGTATTCAGGCACAAATCTGTCATACTAATCGTTGCCCTGCTGGTGTAGCTACACAAAGTAAATGGCTACAGAATGGTATAAATGTCCCTTTAAAATCTGAACGCTTAGCACAATACTTTAAAACCTTTAGGAAAGAATTGATAGAAATTACACATGCCTCTGGTTACGAACATCCATGCCAATTTACCATGAATGATATTGAAATGAATGTTGATGATCACAATCTAACTAAGAATTTTGACCAAACTTTTAGGTATGAAAAAACATCTGTTCAATTTAAAAGTATGCAACATTTAAAAGAATGTGTTTATCTTGGCGGAAAAAAGAACAATTAATTTTATGGAACAACAACTCATCAATCTTTTAATGTACACTATTCCTGCTTTAGTCACAGGAGCAATTGCTTATATGTTTTTTAAAGAACATGTAGAAAATGAAAACAACCGTCGTAACTTTTTAATCACTAAAGATTTACAAAAAGAAGCATTTCCAATAAGGCTACAAGCTTATGAACGCATGTCTCTTTTTTTGGAACGCATTGCTCCTTCAAAATTATTAACAAGAATTAGCCCAACATCCTCTAATAAAGAGGATTACGAAAATTTACTTGTAGCAACAATTGAACAAGAATTTGAACATAATTTATCACAGCAAATCTATGTTAGTGACCAATGTTGGAGTATTATTATGGCTGCAAAAAATGCCACTATACAGCTCATTAGAAAAGCTAATATGAACGACAAAACTGATACAGCAAATAAATTACGCGAAGTCATTTTAACTGAGCTTATCGACAAACCTGCACCAAGTAATGCAGCACTTTCTTTTATAAAAGATGAAGTCGGGGAATTGTGGTAGTTAAGAGTTGGGTAAAATTTTAAAACATAATGTTTAAGCTATAATCTAACTTCAACGAAAGTCTTTAATTAACCCGAATGCTTTTGCTTAGCATAAGTATAGCCTTGCTTCCACCATTTTTCCATTAAACGTTTACTAAAAATCAATGAATTTTCAGTGAGACTTGTAGGCGTGTAGTATAAATTGAGTTTTACATTCTTGTTCTTAGCAGCTAATTTTCCAATAACTATATCATTTCGTTCTACCTGATCGAGCAAGTGTCCAAACAAATTCATCATTAAAGAAAATGGGTTTTTACCTAACACACGTTGTTTACCGAGATTTTCAGCCTCCAAAACTACAGCATCAACTTCTGTAGCACCACGAAGAATGGCTTCTCTAATCGGAATTACACAACCCAAACCTCCATCTGCATATTCATAACCGTCTACTTTAGCTAATGACATAAAAGGAATATAATTGCACGAAATCCATATCCAATTACAAAACTCTTCGTAAGTACAATTATTTATAGACTTATACTCTACCCTATTCATAGACAAATTAGAAACCGTAACAACAACATCGTGTTTTGTTTGCTTAATTTTTTCGTATTCTAAACGTGTAAAGTTTTCTCTTATATTTCGTCTTAAGGCTTTGCTTTCACCAAAGGTGCGTTTCATTCTAATAAACTGCCACAAAGAGTTCACAAAATCTATAGACACATATTCCCTATCCCCTTTTTTTCGCTGTACAAAAGGGCTGACACTAAAGATATCTTGCTGCTGTACATTAGTAAAAATATTATATAACTTGGGAATATTATTAACCGCTAAATGTAGTACCAAAAGACTTCCTGTAGAAGTCCCTAAAAACATATCGTAATTCCTATTTTCGCACTCCATAAGGTATTGTGCTACACCACCAGCAAAAGCGCCTTTACTTCCGCCTCCAGATATTACTAATGCTCTCATTACTCTTTGTTTTGTAGTTTCTCTGAAAATTGCTTTGCAAATTTAACCAACCTCCAATTGTGATGAGATTTAGCATTCTCGAGATTCGATATACATTTCTCATTACAAGATTTTATAAGATCCAGATATTGAAATGCATTAATTCTCAAATCTGCATTGTAGGCTTCATCTGTATAATTAACCAATTCTTCAAATAAACCTTGTTTATTATCAGCTTGATAAAATGGTGTGCTAAGATTTAGAACAATCCATAATAAGCGCACATTTTTATCTCTAAAACCTACTACATTTCTGGTCTCTGACAAGTACTTGGCGCGTTCTTCAGGAAAGTTTGACCAAAGATTATAGAGTGTATTTTCAATGGTTATATAAGATTTATCATTAAGTAATGATTCGTATTCTTCTTTTAAATCTTCAGGAATTTTAGTAACATATTGCGATATGGCTTGTCTCACTTTTAGCCCATGCTTAAATGTATCCTTAGTTACTAAATCTGGAGCTTGAGAAATAATTTTCACCTTTGCCTCATCAGATACATAATACTTAAGATATTCTGCACATTTAGATGATTTTGTCTGGCAATCTACCATAAGATATTCATTGATATAAGTCGATTGATTTTTAAGTAGGTTAAACGCTGCATCAACAGGAAACACTTTTTGCTTTATCCAAACATTTACAAATCCAGTTAAAGACCTACCATATAAACGTTCAACTTCTTTTATAAAATATGATGTTTCAACTGTATCAAATTGATATCTATTCAAGTAATTCTTTACAGCTTCTCTAAATATAACATCACCAACTTTACTTCTTAGTGCATGTAAAACCCAAGCTCCACGTTGGTAAAATGTTAAACTACTGGACTTTGGGTTTAAAAGCGATGTTCCTTGACCAGCTATATCCTGCCTCCCTAAATCAACAGCGGATTCATAAAGTTTGAAAAAATAATGATTATCATCAAATATATCGCGTTCTGCCAATAACGCATAATAGGTTGCAAAACCTTCTTGTAGCCAATGGTGGTCACCAGATTTTGCCGTTACTAAATTACCAAACCATTGATGTGCTAACTCATGAGCATTGACATTAACATAGTTTTTATCATTAAAACCAATAGAATCCACTACAAAAGCATCTGAAAAAATTGTGCAGCTCGTATTTTCCATCCCAGCATACAAAAAATCGTGAACGGGTACTTGCTTATAGTTTTGCCATGGATAATCAAAGCCAATTTCTTCTTCTAAAAAATCGAACATTTGTTTACTGTAACGATAGGTAGGTACAACTTTTAGTGAATCTTCAGGGTAATAATAATATTCTAAAGGAATACCACTTTTAGAGGTTTCTGTTTGCTTTTTGTATTTACCTAGTACTACTGCAACTAAATAGCTAGACATCGGAGTTTTCATATCATATTCCCATAGAATATTACTATTAGTCTCTGCTTGAGACTTTAATTCGCCATTAGAAATTAACTCATAAGTGCTTGGGGCAAGAAATTTTAAATCGAATTCAATTTTATCGTTGACATCATCTATGCTTGGTAACCAATTGCTGGTATACTTACCTTGACCTTGAGTCCAAATTTGCCAATTCTCATTTCGCTTTAAAGTGTATAATGCTTTTTTAGGTCTAACTGAATACTCAAAAGAAACATCATAACTTTCACCCGCTTTAAATTGGCTTAATAGCCACAACTTTTCTCCATCATTTTTGAATTTTATCTTATCATGGTCTCCTTGTTCAAAAGTAAAAGTCATATTTTTTGCATCAACAAAAATTGAATCCACGTCTTTTAAGATTTTAAATTCCATAATAATAATGCCATTAACTCTTGAAGAGTCAAGCTCAAAAGATATGGCAGCATTGATTCTTTCAAAATCCACATAATCTGTTTGCTGAGCAAAGGACACATTCACCAAAATAAGACATAAAGCGATAAAAATTTTATTCATACTATAATACTATGCAAGGATAACGCCAAAGTACAAATTTATGTTATTACAAACGAAGTGTAGTTTCTCAAAAATTAAGAATAGATTCTTGAGTTTTCTCTTTTTCTTCTGACATAAAATTGATTATTTTTAGTATATGAAAAAACATGTTGTAGTATTAACCGGAGCTGGTATTAGTGCCGAAAGCGGAGTAAAAACGTTTAGAGACCACGATGGACTTTGGGAAGGCCACGATGTAATGCAAGTTGCTTCGCCTGATGGTTTTAGAAATAATCCTGAATTGGTTTTAGATTTTTACAACCAAAGAAGGCGACAGCTAAAAACTGTAGAATCTAACCAGGCACATAAAGATTTAGCAAAACTGGAAACAGATTATAAAGTCACCATAATTACACAAAATGTAGATGATTTACATGAGCGGGCTGGTAGTAGTGATGTATTACATCTTCATGGTGAATTATTAAAAGTGAGAAGTACAGGAAATCCTAATAATATAAAAGATTGGACAGAAGATCTTAACTTAGGCGATACCTGCGAAAAAGGACACCAACTAAGACCACATATTGTATGGTTTGGTGAAGATGTCCCTATGATAGATATTGCGGTAAAAGTTTGTTATGCTGCAGATATTCTTGTTATAATTGGTACAAGTATGCAAGTTTATCCTGCAGCTGGTTTAATCAATTATGTGCAACCAGATACTACTATTTATTATATTGACCCTAAACCTGCTGTAGTTAACAATACTAATATTAAAGTCATTGCAAAAACTGCTACAGCAGGCATGAGAGATATGCTTGATATTTTAAGCTAAAGTAATTTACATTTTTGTAAATATAATGGTAAAGTCTTCATCCATTATAATAACATCATCATTTACAGCATCATAAAATTCTACTTCAAAACCATCTTCAATAGTAAGTGTAATCGTATTGCCCGAAATAGTACCTACCAGATTATCATCATTAAAGTCATTGACAACAGTAATGGTATTACCATTCTGAGTCCAGGTTGAGGTCAACCCAAAACCGTTCTGACATTCTACATCATGCTGATTGTTATCATCAATAAAAATATAGGCTAAATCTACATCAATAATAACATCGCCGTTATCAAAAAATTGGATACTATTACCATTATAACAGTTTGTTTCCTGAAACATATCTCTTGATGCCGTTCCGTCCTCATCAAAATCGAACGAAGATTCTATTAAAAGTGAAGTAATGAGCCATTCACCTTCTGGACTTAAGGAGGTGTTACCATCATCATCAGACGAACAGGCAGAAATAATGAGACATAGAACTAAAAGAATTAATGATTGAATTTTAGATTTCATAATAGTGTTGATTTTTGTTATACACTATTATATCGAAGGCCTAAAAAAATGTCATCATTAAATGCAATACTATTTTAAAAATCAAATTGATTATACTAATCATCTTGGCTCAATTTAAAAAAGTCATTTACAGGTTTATTAAATACCTCTGAAAGCTTTAAGGCTAAAACAGTAGAAGGCACATATCTATTAGCCTCTATTGAGTTTATCGTCTGTCGGGAAACACCTATTTTTTTAGCTAAGTCATCTTGTGTTAGGCTAAGAATAGCACGTTCTACTTTGATTGTATTTTGCATTATCTATGGCGTTTTAAAACATGATAACACATCAACTGCACCATAAGCATAAACAATAAAACCTGAAAGTCACCTAAATTTTTAAAGGTTTCATTATCTCCATTAACAACACTAGACACTCCAAATTCTACATATGGCATTATTAAAGCATATAAAACACCAGTAATAAATGCCCAAGCATAAGATTGCATACGTAATTGTACAATCATTTCGTCTTCCTCTCTACTTCGGGTTATGGACATGATCAGCATACCAATTAATAAAGATTTTTGCAGTGTATCTCTAATGATTAATGACTCTTCACCAAATAAGGTTTCTCTAAGAAACATTAAAAATACTGTTGTTATACAAATTATAATACCAATGGTCATAAACCGATGTGGTAATCTAAAATTGATTAATTTTTGCAGAGCACGTTGCTCTTTTTGCATATAGCTTTCTGTATTCATAATTGACAAATATGTTTTATATTAAGTAAAATTATTTTTACTATATGACAAATATACTTTACATTTTTAAATTTCACAAATATTATATACGATTTTATTTAATGGATAATTAACTATTTACCGATTCTTTTCCTCTATCCATTTACTCATATACTTGGTACTCAGTAGTGTTTGGTAGTATAATAAATTTCCTATAAAATTATTTTGGCGATGTCTTTGTAAATTTTCTTTTAGTGCTTCAATCTTATTAAAAAATGCACTTTCAAAATCAGATGTATTAAATCGTTGTGCTATTACTTTAAATCCATTTTGCTGTTTGTTTTTCCAAATTTCAGAATCAGAATAAAGCTTCGTAGCTTTTTGGACAAATGCTTCTGCATTGTCTTCAACAAAACCTGGTATATCTATATTACCAAACATCCCTTCAGCAGCAATACCAGACATTAGACATGGAGTACCATTTTGCATAGCATCGACTAGTTTTCCTTTTAATCCCGCACCAAAACGTATTGGAGCCAGACATACTTTTGCATTTTGCATTACTTCATTGACATTTTTTGCAAAACCTTTAATTAAGAAGCCTTCCTTTTTGTTATGTAACTGTGTTACTTTTTGAGATTCGTAAGCTCCATAACTATGCAATTCAACTTTTGGTAATTGTTTTCTAATCAATGGCCAAATCGTTTGTTTAAGATATAAAACCGCATCGTAATTTGGTGGATGCAAAAAATTACCGATGGTTACAAAATGTTGTCTTTCTTCAAAAGTTGGTAACTTATCTATTGATTCTTCCTCAACGGGTTCTAGTAAAAATGGTAAATAATAGAGTAAGCTTGCATCAATTTTAAATGACTTTGTTAATAATTCTATTTCGACTTCAGAAATCATTAAACTTAAATCGCAACGATAGATACTGGCTATTTCGCGCTTTGTAGTATCGTTATGCAAATGTTTAATTGAAACCTCAGTATTTTCTTTTAATGCTAATTGTCTGGCTTTTCTTAAGCCGTGAAAATCTTCAGTATCTAATATGCGTAAAGCATTAGGACATTGTTCAGCGACGCGCCAACCATATTGCTCTTCGGTCATAAACCTATCGAACATAACCACATCTGGTTTTAAAGTAAAAACAAAGTCATCAAATGAATTGTTATTTAATAATACATTACGTGTATTTACTCCCAATTGGGATAAATCGTAAGTATTATTTGAAACTTTTGCAGCGCAAACAAACGTAATTTCACAATCTTGATTCAGAAATTGCTGAACCAGTTGTAACATTCGGCTACCAGCAGCAGAACTTTTAGGTTCTGGCCAAACCAGTCCTATGATTAATATTTTTTTCAAACCCATAACCTACTACTAATTGTTCACTGCATTGTAAACGAATTATTGTGGTTCTTTTAAAAATGAATATTTTATACGTGCTACTTTAGCCCAGGATACCATTGCATCAATTTGTTCTTGTGATAACTTGGCATCACCATGTGTCCAAGTATAGCTGGCCAATGGCATGGATTTAGCTTCAACCATTTCAATCAACTCTTCAAGCTTATGGTCTTTTTTCTTATCTGAGTAGTCCTCCCATTTAGATGCATTAAAATGTCCTTTACCATGGTCAATGTGACTATCTAACCAATAGTTAACAGGTGTAATAGCATTATACCAAGGGTAACGTGTATGATCGCTATGGCAGTCTAAGCAAGCATTTTTTAAAACCACTTTTACGTCTTCTGGTGGATTGGTATCCACAAAAAATGCATTGACCGAAACAATGTTACCATCATTCTTATTTGGTCCAAAAAATTGCATAATTATAAAAACCACTAAAAGTAGCAGTGCGAGTTTTTTTAGAATCTTCATTTTTGATTAATTTTAAGGCTCTAAATTAAGAATTTTCTATTGACAAAGGCAGAACTTTACAACGAATTAAATTATGTTAATCACTCTCGCGAAAAACGATTGCATTATGCCAATCTGATTATTGATAATCCTGAGTTAGTAACTCCGTTATTAGAAATATTATTTGATGTAGATGATAAAATTTCGTGTAGAGCAGCTTGGGTTTTTGAATTTATGTGCGGTGAAAAACTTGAGGAAATTATACCTAATCTCGACAAGTTTACCAAAAATATTTCTAAAGTACATTTAGACTCTGCTGTACGACCAGTTGCAAAAGTCTGTGAATATTTGATAAAAGCTTATTACTCTAAAGCAGATCATAAAATAAAACATCATCTTAAAGAGGTTCATAAAGAAAAAATTATTGAAGCTTGCTTTGACTGGATGATAAACGACGAAAAAATAGCACCTAAGGCCTACTCTATGAATGCGCTCTACTTATTAGGTAATGAATACGATTGGATACATCCTGAGTTAGCAATGATCTTAGAGCGCGATTTCTCAATGCAAAGTTCTGGGTTTAAAGCCAGAGCTCGGCATATTTTGAAAAAAATCCGTCAATAATTATCATAAGTTTAAAGTTAATAACTAAGCAAAAAACTCTTGACTTATAGCTCACAACTCTTAACTAACTTCATTATCTTTGATGCTTCAAAATTTTACAGCAAATGGCACTTACACAGCTTAGCGCAATTTCACCAATAGATGGTCGATACAGATCTAAAGTCTCAACTTTAGGTAACTATTTTTCTGAGGAAGCATTGATTAAATATCGTGTTTTGGTAGAAATTGAATACTTTATTGCACTATGCGAATTGCCACTTCCGCAATTAAAATCTATTTCTAGTGCTGTATTTAAAGATTTAAGAACCATCTATAAGAATTTTACTCCAATAGATGCTGCAGCAATTAAAGACATCGAAAAGGTTACTAATCACGATGTTAAAGCTGTAGAATATTTTATCAAAGAAAAGTTTGATGCTCTAAGTCTGTCGGATTACAAAGAATTTATTCATTTCGGATTAACATCACAAGATATTAACAATACGGCGATTCCTTTGAGTATTAAAGAAGCTATGAACGATGTCTATGTGCCCGAATACTTTAGCTTATTAGAGAAAATTGAAGGCTTAGCAAAAGAATGGGAATCAATACCAATGCTCGCAAGAACACATGGTCAACCTGCATCTCCTACAAGACTTGGTAAAGAAATCGATGTGTTTACTGTTCGTTTAAAAGAACAGTTTAACTTATTAAACGACATACCAGGTGCTGCAAAATTTGGTGGCGCTACAGGAAACTTTAATGCTCATAAAGTGGCTTACCCTAATATAAACTGGAAGGCCTTTGGAACCAAATTTGTACAAGAAAAGCTTGGTTTACAACACTCTTTTCCAACCACACAAATTGAGCATTATGACCACATGGCTGCTTTGTTTGATGCCTTAAAGCGCATTAATACCATTATTATAGATTTAAATAGAGATGTTTGGACCTACGTTTCTATGGACTACTTTAAACAAAAAATAAAAAAGGGAGAAGTTGGTAGCTCTGCTATGCCGCATAAAGTAAATCCTATCGATTTTGAAAACAGTGAAGGGAATTTAGGAATTGCTAATGCTATTTTTGAACATTTATCGGCCAAATTACCTGTTTCAAGATTACAACGTGATTTAACAGATAGTACTGTTTTAAGAAATGTTGGTGTGCCATTTGGTCATACCCTTATTGGTTTTAAATCTACATTAAAAGGTTTAGGTAAATTATTATTAAATGAAGCCAAATTTAAGCAAGACTTAGAAAACAATTGGGCTGTTGTTGCAGAAGCCATACAAACTATTCTAAGACGAGAAGGTTATCCTAACCCTTATGAGGCACTGAAAGGATTAACACGTACAAATGAAGCGATTACAGAAATGTCTATTTCAAATTTTATTGATACATTAGAGGTTTCTGACACTATTAAGTCTGAATTGAAAGCAATCTCGCCAAGTAATTACACAGGCATTTAAACTTAAAATCTAATGAAAATCTTCCCTTTAGGTAAAAACTCAATAACATTAAGCTTTGTAGGTGTGATCACCATTGGTTTTTTTGTTGCTGGCTTATTTGAAATACTAGATTACTTTATAGTAAAAGCCTTGTTGTTTACCTGTTTTGGTGTTTTACTACTTATAGCTATAAGCTATGCTTTAAAAAACGACAACAAAAAAAATCGCCCTGAAGATTAACTCCAGAACGATTTACATTAACATTTTAAATAATTGTCAGTTTATTTAAAAAAAGTCTTTTAAAAGACCCAGTTGACCTTCATCTACATTTGCATTTTCTATAACATCAGACAACTTCATAAGTTTTGCGGCATTCATATTATCACCTAATACTCTCACGATAGCAAAACCTTTATCGTTTGAATTTCCAAACACGATAAGCTCATCTATACTTGTTTCTGATTCGCCTAAGAATTTCACGACAAACTTTCCTTCTTTTGTGGACCCTCTAATTAACTCTTCATACTTAGTATCTTTTAAGATAACTTTTACCTTCTGTAATTCTACCTCGTATTCTTCATAATTATCTTGAGACAATCTAAAAGCAAGCACGTTAAGTTTATCAACAGACTCATAAGCTTCTCGTTGTTCTTCGGTCATTTCAATATCTTCAACATTCAATAAGCTTGTTGGTGCATCTACAGACACAAAACCACTTTTTTCCTGATTATCTACATAATAAGTTTGTAATGTTGGTCCTTGGTTGCAACTCGTAAAAGCTGCAACCAAAAACAACACTGCTGTTAATTTTTTGATTGATTGTATCATTAGTTCTTAATTTTTCTTTCCTGCTTTTTTTAATTGCTCACCACCTGGCATATCAATTTGATTTGCAATTTTAGAAACCTGTCTTAAATCTATATCACCAGTTAATGTCATAATAACGGTTTCAAACTCACGTTTTTCGCCATTAATTTTAACTTCTCCTCCAGTCATTTGTTTAAGCCCGGTAATAAACATTAAAAGCTCTTTAACATGGTTTTCGTCCTTGCCTTCTTTAACATAGAATTTAACTGTTTGATCACCATCCTTAATACGCATTAGTTCTTCAAGATCAGACGATTTTAAATACTTAGTTACCGTAGCTTTCATATCTGTTGATATCCCTTTATCATCGGTAGTAAACACTTTAAAACCTGTAATACTCTTAGCCATCTGTACATATTCTTTCATTTCAGGATCATCAATATCTACACCTATAGTAGCTAACATCTTAAACATTTTTTGGTTTAAAATAACTGAAGTTACTCCTTCTAAATCTTCAAACCTATCAAATACACTTTGACTAAATGATGTAAATGACATTAGCATTACTGCGACGATTAAAATTACTTTTTTCATAATTCCTTGTTTTTAATTTTTGTTTTTAATTCTTTAATAATTTGTTTGTTGTTTTACTAAATTCTGCAACGTGGCTGACTTTTTCCAAACCAACATTGAAGTTTTCAGAAGCCAAACCCAAAGCATTAATACTAGAAGTTCCATCGTTGAACTTATCAGAAAGCATAGCTAAAGCTGCTTTTGCTTCTAAATACATTTCTTGATCTTCTGGAGGGTAATCAGCTAAAGTTTTTGGACCACTATTCCAATTAGGAATAAATATTCCAAGCATAAGAACAGCTACAGCTGCGACAGAAATCCATTGATACAATTTTGTGTTCTTAGGTTTTAAAGGAACGTCTTTTGTGTACTGCTCTTGTTGCGATTTCGAAAAATATAAGAACATTGGCTTGTAATGTTCTAAATGCGGTGCTACATCTTCACTTGCAAAATAGGTTCGCAATTGCGCTTCTTCTTGCAATGTAGTCTCAGCATTGTTATACTTTTCCAGTAACTTTTCTATATTATTTAATACCATAGCGATGTGTATTAGTTAATTTTTCTCTTATTGCTTTTCTTGCTCTCGATAAGTTAACACGGATTGCTGTCTCATTCATATCCAACATTTTAGCAATTTCAGCAAAGTCGTATTGTTCTATATCTCTTAGTTGTATTATTATTTTTTGTTGTTCGGGTAAATCTTCCATAATCTTAGATACCCAATCTAAACTATCTCTGGTTTCAACCTGTTTTTGCAATGACGTATTGTTATCAGTATAATTACTGTGAACAATTTTTAAATTTTGTGCCTGCTTAGATTTTAATCTATCTAAACAAAAATTCTTTGTCATAGTCATTGAGAAAGCTTCTACATTTTTATACTCACTTATTTTTTCTTTATTTCTCCATAATTTTAACAGTATCTCTTGCGTAGCATCTTCAGCTTCTTCACGAGAAACCAGTAATCGTTTTGCTAAACGAAATACTTTATCCTTAAATGGCATCACTAAGCTTACAAAATCTGCCTGCTTCATTACTAATTTGATTGGTGGTCGAACGCTTTTTTACTTGCTTTCATAACTACGACGACACACATTACATTTTGTTACAAAGTTTTTTTATTTATAATAATGTAAGTAAATTTAGGGTTTTACAGACATAAGTAAAAGATTGTTATAAAAAGAGAAAGATGAAAAATTTGAAAAAGATTAAAACATTATTAATCGCTTTTGTAGTGTTATCATCAACTACAAGTTGCTTTGAAGATTTAGATGATAATGTAAGCTTTTCTAGCACTGAGGTAAAAGATTTTGTTTGGAAGGGTATGAATGCTGTTTACCTTTATAAATCTGAAATTCCTGATTTAGCTAACGACAGGTTTAATTCAAATGAAGAGTATAGTCAATATCTTAATAGCTTTACTTCTCCAGAAACCTTATTTGAATCCTTAAAATATCTACCAGAGTCCGTAGATCGGTTTAGCCGCATAGTAGATAATTATTTTGATTTACAAAATCAGCAACAAGGAGTTAGTTTAAGCAATGGTATTGAGTTTAATTTTGAAAGGGTATCTGAAGGAAGTAATGAACTTTATTGTGCAATTACACTGGTATTAAATAATAGCGTTGCCAGTGATCTTGGTTTACAGCGTGGACAAATCTTTAGAGCGGTAGATGGAATAAACCTAAATGTAAATAACGCAGCTGCTCTGCTCTCCCAAGATTCTTATACTTTAAATTTTGCAGACTATGATGATAATGGTACTCCAGAAATTGATGATGACATTATTAATTTAAATGGAAATAGTGCAACACTTACCAGAGAACAATACACTGAAAACCCCGTACATATTGCACAAACAATTACATTAGAAGACAATACTAAAGTTGGCTATTTAATGTATAATCAATTTAATGCTAGCTTTAATAATACCCTAAATAATGTTTTTGGAGATTTTCAAGCTGATGGAGTTAGTGAGTTAGTCCTAGATTTAAGATATAATGGCGGAGGTTCTGTACAAACTGCAGCTTATCTAGGTAGTATGATTACTGGACAATATACTGGACAAGTATATTCTAAATTATTTTACAATGAAAATTTACAAGATAATAACGAAGACTTTCTTTTTACAACTTCTATAGCTGGTGGTGGCACTATTAATAGTCTTAATCTATCTAGAGTTTATGTGCTTACTACCAACTTAAGAACTGCATCTGCAAGTGAATTGGTAATTAATAGTTTAAATGCCTATCCTATTGATGTTGTAGTTATTGGAGAAAACACCGTCGGAAAAACACAGGCTTCAATAACCATATACGATTCGCCAAGTTTAACCCTTGAAAATGTGAATCCAAACCATACCTATGCCATGCAACCACTCGTAGCAAATTCTACTAATGTCAATGATGAATTGGTACCACCTACAGGTTTAAATCCAAATATTCCACTTTCTGAAACATTATATAACCTTGGGACTCTTGGTGATATTAATGAACCTCTTTTAGCTGCAGCTATTGCTGACATAATGGGAACAGGCAGAATGTTTTACGATACAACTTCTAATCTTAGATTCGTTAAAATGGAATTTCATATTAATTCACTAGACCAAAATATGTATATAGATTGATCTATGACCTAGTAACTGTTTCTACTATTGCAGCTTAATGTAAAAAATTAATAGCCACTCGTTTTGAGTGGCTATTAATTTTTATATAGGCTTAGTTAAAGTAGACTTCCCCCGGAATGATATTAATCGTAACCGAATTTATTATAGCATTAGTCGTAAGGTCATAAGCAAATAAAGAACCATTACTTGTAAAATCACCGGCATCAACGCCATATAGTACAGAATTATTAACTGACATATCATAAAAATTTAGCCCAGTAATCTCAGAAGTAGTAGGCAAAGTTGTTGAAGTGCTATTCATTTTATAAACTTCTCCAGCCATATAATAATATAAGACACCATTATCTAAAGCTAAAAAACTTGGGTGCTCAGTTATCCCAAAATCAATTGCAGTTACGCTATTATTTACAGTATTAATTTTAGATAATTGACCTGCTGTTTCATCTCCAGTCCAAGATGGTTTTCCTCCACATAAAACCCATAAATTCCCAGTATTATCAAGTAACATTGAATTAGGAACATCACCAACTGTAATTGTAGTAGATACATTATCTGAATTTGTATCAACTACCGAAATTATATTATTCTGACCAAACCCACCTTTATGAGCTACATATATGGTATCTCCATTAGCAATAATTTCTTCTGGACCTTCACCTACAGAAATACTTTGCGCATTTAGAGTATTACTTGTTAAATCAATTATTGCTAAGTAATCGTCTGTAGCTACAGTACCATCACCCCAATTTGTAACGTACCCTTTACCATTAGCAAAAGCTATGTATCTTGGATTATTTAACCCTGAATCTATCGTAGCAATAGATTCAAAAGTATACCTGTTAACAATCTCAATAGAATTAGATACATTAAGAACAATGTAAGCCAAATCCCCATTAAACGCTATACTTTGTGCTGTATCACCTAATGGAGTAGAATTAACTGAATTGTATATATTATTCTCTACTGTCGTTAAATCATAACTCACATAAGAAACTGAAGCATTTCCCTGTCCAAAGTTACCTTCATGAGAAATCAAGAGTCCATCCTCATAATCCCCAAGAGGAACATTTGGCGACGAATCATCATCACTACATGAGTTAAAAAACAATCCAACGGTTAAAAGAAGTAGAGCAATTTTTTTTGTATTCATAATTATTAAAATTTAAGTGTTAGTCTAATATTAAAGTTTCTATTAGGCATTGGACGCAATGCTACGTTTTCGTAATAGGTATTATATACATTATTAATTCTGAAGTCGACTGTATAATTTGTTTTAGCGTTAGAGTTTAGTTTATAGGACACTCCTAAATTCCCTATATCAAAACCTTTAAGGGTATTCCCTATTATATCAACTTCGCCATTATATAAGTGTTGATAAAAAGCAGAAAACACTTTGTAACTATAGGATAAAGACATATTGGCTTTATGAAGAGGTACATAAAAAAGACGTTGTTGTTTTTCAACATCCTCGGTTTCAGTATATGAATATAAAGTAGATAAAAACAAGGAATGGTCTTCATTTATCTTTTTTGTAACATCTAACTCAAACTCTAAACCATAATGTTTTGCATTAGCTATATTAACAGGACTCCAATAACCTGTATTGTTGTTTGGCCTCCACTGAATAAGATCTGATGTTTCTATATAGAAAGTATTTAGCCTAAAAGCAACAGTCTTAAACTTTAATTCGTGACCTAAATCAAATTGAAAAGAATCTTCTGGCTCTAATTCTAGATTACCACCAGGAGTCCAGTACAGATCATTGAATGTTGGTACTCTAAAGTTTTTAGAAGCATTAAATTTTAAAGTGTAAGATTTAGAAACGTTATAACTTAAATCGCCAGAAAATACAATAGGGCTTTCAAAATCTGAAATAATATCTTTTCTTAAACTCAATGTATATTGCAATTTCTCAAAAGGTCTATGATCTAAAATGACAGTTGCAGAAAATGCATTTCGTCTTGGATTTGAAAAACTATTACCTACAGAAGTGATATAACTATAATCGCTTATAGCACTTAATATGAGATTATTTGAAAAATGATGTTTGTAATGATACTTTATAAGCCAGGTATTAGCTTTACCTTTAGAAAAATTATCTAAATCTTTATTTTCAAAGAACTTAAATTGTTCTAATAAATGAACTGCTTTTAGACTTGATGTAAAATTAGACCCAATACGAGTCCATTCTAACATACTTCTATAGTCTTCAGATTCATACTTACTGTTAGAAGGCGCTAATAAAGTCGAAGAAAACTCTCTATTACTTCTAAAATTCTGATGATATAATTTCAACACATCCCTATCTGAAACAATATAACCTAGATTGAGATTGACATCTAAATTATTGAAAGCACCATTTTCATTTCTCCTATCTGTACCTAAAAACTTGTAATCATTATCAGAATCCAAAAAAGCTATACCAAAATTACCTGACCAGGAACCATTTCCAAAAGTCGAATTATAAGTAACATTTTTGGTGTTAAAACTACCTAATCCTAGCTGTACCTTGTTCTCAAAATGTTCTGAAAAGTCTAATTGATTAGATAAATGTACTGTACCACCAATAGCACCACTTCCATATTGCACACTTCCACCTCCACTTCTAATGGCTATATTACTATAATTAGAAGATGAAACTGTGTTGAAATCTACTTGTCCGTTGAGCTGTGAATTAATGTTAATTCCATTCCAAATAACCGCAGTTTGAGAGGCGTTTGTACCTCTAAATGAAGGCGAAGACACCATACCATAACCATTCTCTTTAAAATAAATATTAGTATTAAATCTCAAAACATCAGTTAAGGATACATTGTTCTTTTTAAGTATAGAATCATTAAGAACTTTAAGCTTATAGCCATTAGCATAGTGCTTCAGTTTAATATCACTTAGTACAATTTCGTCGAGTCTTTGTATAGAATCCATAGACGATTGTGCAACAATTACGTTACTAAAAAGCAGCAATAAAAAAAATAGACAGCTATACCTCATACCTCAAATACTTTTCTCCCGAAAGTAATTTTGATTAATGAATTAAGGCAGGTCTCCTGACTTGCGTCTTGTTATTGGTCTTCCCAGAAATTAATTTCCAGTGACATTGAAGGTAACAACAAGCGTAATAGCTTACAGTTGCGGGAACAGTTCTGGAATTTCACCAGATTCCCTTTTAATCTATTTAGTTAAACTAAACAGAACCAAAATTCGATGCGAAATTAAACAATTTGTTTAAGGATTTACTCAAAACTTCAAATAATCTTACTTTTGAGTTTTTAACCCGTATTAAAAATGAGGCTATCAGTATTCTTTATATTGCTAATAACTTTTGTTTCATGTAAGAATGAACAAAAAAATGAGATTCCTTCTCAAACTGAAAATCATACTTTAGAATTAAAATATGCTAAAGGCTTTTCAGTTGATGATAATGGAGACCATATAATACTTAGCATCTTAAAACCTTGGCCCGATGCTAGTAAAACTTACAAGTACCTTATCGCTTCAAAAGAGGTTTTATCAAAAATGACATTTCCATCAGATTATTATGATGGTATCATAGCAAATGAGATTAATAAGATCGTAGTGACTTCTACAACGCATATTCCTGCTCTGGAATTATTAGGTGTAGAACAAGCATTAGTCGGTTTTCCAGGAACGAATTATATCTCTTCAGATAAGACAAGGAAATTAATTGATGAAGGTAAAATAAGAGAACTTGGTAAAAACGAGGGTATTAATACAGAAGTGCTTTTAGAATTAAATCCAGATGCGGTAATAGGTTTCGGTGTAGATGGAGTTAACAAGACTTTCGAAACCATTAAAAAAGCTGGAATCCCTATAATATATAATGGTGATTGGGTAGAATCTTCTGCACTGGCAAAAGCTGAATGGATTAAATTTTTTGGAGTGCTTTTCAACAAAGAAAAAGAAGCAGATTCTATTTTTAATCAAATTGAAAAAGATTATTTAGCCGCTAAGGATATTGCAAAACTAGCAAAACACAAACCAACCATTTTAAGTGGCGCTATGCATAAAGAAGTTTGGTACATGCCAAATGGTTCTAGTCCTGAAGCACAATTTCTAAAAGATGCCAATGTAGATTATCTCTGGAGTGACACTTCTGGCAATGGTAGTTTGGCACTAAACTTTGAAGTCGTCTTAGAAAAGGCCAAAAATGCAGATATTTGGCTAAGCCCATCATATTATACAAGTTTTAGTCAGCTTAAAGATGCAAGTGTGCTATATACTAATTTTAGTGCATTTAAAAATAAATCGATTTATACATTTTCTAATACAACAGGTACTACTGGAGGAGTTTTATATTATGAATTAGGAACTGCTCGACCAGACTTGGTTTTAAAAGATATTATTAAAGTCTGTCACCCAGAACTTTTAAAAGGTTACACTCCTTACTTTTTTAAACTTCTTAATTAATTGAGCAAACAAAAAACATATTATTCACAGTTTCTACTGCTTTTGGTGGTTTTAATTCTGTGCTTTTTTATCAATTTAAGTTTAGGTTCAGTTAGCATTCCTTTGAAAAGTATTTTTGGCAGTCTATTTGGCTCATTAGAGAATAACACCTGGGAAATTATTATTATTGATTATCGTCTGCCAAAAGCCATAACAGCAATTCTTGTGGGATCTGGCTTAGGCATTTCAGGATTATTAATGCAAACACTTTTTAGAAACCCTTTGGCTGGCCCTTTTGTACTTGGTATAAGCTCGGGTGCCAGTTTGGGTGTAGCATTAGTTATATTAGGGTCAGGGTTATTTGGTGGGTTATTAACCACTGTATTAATTTCTAAATGGAGTATTGTTATCGCCTCTAGTTTAGGGAGTTTCTTAGTGCTTATGGCTGTAATCGCTGTCTCAAGTAAAGTAAGAGATACTATGGCTATTCTCATTATAGGCCTAATGTTTGGCAGTATTACAGCAGCTGTAGTAAGCGTACTCTCCTATTTTAGCTCTGCCGAACAATTACAACAATACATTTTTTGGGGATTTGGTAGTTTAAGTAATTTATCTTGGCAAGACCTCTTAATCTTCTTTGGTATTTATACTATTGGCATTATTCTAAGTATTGCATCAATAAAAGGGCTTAATAGTCTTTTACTAGGAGATAATTATGCGAAGAGCTTAGGCTTAAATCTAAAACAAAATCGATTAATATTGATACTAGCCACCAGCTTAATCGCTGGTACTATAACAGCATTTGCTGGTCCAATTGCTTTTATAGGCTTAGCTATTCCACACTTAACACGGCAGATTTTTAAAACTTCTAATCATAAAATATTATTACCAGCAGTATTTTTGTTTGGTGCTATTGTAATGCTCATATGCGATAGTATTGCGCAAATTCCAGGAAGTGATTACACCTTACCTATTAACGCCATAACCGCTTTAATTGGTGCACCAGTGGTAATTTGGTTATTAGTAAGACAACGAAAAATGATATTTTAGATGAACATAGATACTAAAAATATCATCCTAAAAGCAGAAAACCTATCTATTGGATACAAAACGAAGAAGGCTAAATTTATAGTAGCTTCAAATATTAATTTTGAATTACAGCAAGGTCAGCTCATAGGTTTGGTAGGCGCTAATGGAATTGGTAAATCAACACTTTTAAGAACATTAATTAAAGTGCAGCCAACACTTTCTGGTTCTATACTACTAAATGGAAATGTATTAGAATCGATAAACACTTTAGATTTAGCAAAGCAGTTAAGTATTGTACTAACGGAACCTTTAAGCTCTAAAAACCTAACCGTTTATGAACTTGTTGCTTTAGGAAGACATCCTTACACCAACTGGATTGGTAATTTAACTAAAAACGATGCTGATGTTATAAACAATGCTTTAGATCTCGTAAATATTTCTGGTTTAAAAGACAAACGCTGTTATGAGTTAAGTGATGGTCAACTACAAAAAGTAATGTTAGCTCGAGCTTTAGCCCAAGACACAGACATTATAGTTTTAGATGAACCAACGACACATTTAGACATGTATCATAAGGCATATATTTTAAAGTTGTTACAAAAACTAACTAAAGAGACCGGTAAAACGATTCTTTTCTCTTCTCACGAAATTGATTTGGCAATTCAACTATGTGACAGTATGATTGTAATGAAAGCCGACAAAGTTATTTATAATGCGCCTTGTAATTTAATTTCTAGTGGTGTTTTTGAATCGCTTTTCCCAAAAGATCTAATTGCTTTTGATAGTAAAACAGGGAGTTTTCGTGTTAATAAATAAGCTTTATTTCTACTTTTAAAAAAAGTATCTTTGAGTCTTACAATTCTATTTAATGAACGATAATATAATTCTCATATTAACCATTTTGGTTTCTGCAGTCATTGGAGGCTATCTCGGCATGCTCATTACAAAACTCAAAACCAAAGGCGAACAAAGTACACTCGAAGAGCGTCAAAATCAATTAAGTCTTACCATTAATGACCTAAAGCAAAATATTTCAAAGATCGAAAATGAAAAAGAGATTATAAGAAATGAAAAAGAGTTTTTAAATACTGAGCTTTCAAGACGTAATACTGAGTTCGAAAATCTTCAACAACACAACCTTAAACGTGATGAAGAATTAGCCAAACAACAAGAACAATTGCGAAAAGATTTCGAATTAATGGCTTCAAAAATTCTAGACGAAAAATCAGAGAAATTCACGCTTCAGAATAAAGAAAACATAAAAAATATTCTTAATCCTCTCGAAGAGAAGATAAAAACCTTCGAAAAGAAAGTTGAAGACACACAAAAAGAAAGCATAAGCATGCATTCGGCTTTAAAAGAGCAGTTGCTTGGCCTTAAAGATCTCAACCAACAAATGGCTAAAGAAGCTACCAATCTTACCAAAGCATTAAAAGGAGATAGTAAAACACAAGGAAATTGGGGTGAACTTGTTTTAGAACGGGTTTTAGAAAAATCGGGCTTAGAAAAAGACCGAGAGTACTTTGTACAACAGAATTTTCAGCGCGATGATGGCTCTCGTGTAATGCCAGATGTAGTACTTCACCTCCCTGATTCTAAAAAAATGATTATTGACTCTAAAGTATCGCTAACAGATTATGAGCGTATGGTCAATACAGATGATGAAGAGCGAACGCTATTTTTAAAAGCACATGTCAACTCTATAAAAAAGCATGTAGACCAATTGTCTGCTAAAAATTATCAAGATCTTTATGATATAGAATCCCCAGACTTTGTATTAATGTTTATACCTATTGAACCTGCTTTTGCAGTAGCGATTAATGAAGACAACTCTTTATATAACAAAGCGTTTGAACAAAATATTGTTATTGTAACTCCTTCTACCCTCTTAGCCACATTACGGACTATTGACACAATGTGGAACAACGAAAAACAACAACAAAATGCCATAGAAATTGCGAGACAGGCTGGTGCTCTATATGATAAATTTGAAGGTTTAGTAACTGACTTAACCGGAGTTGGTAAAAAAATTGATGCTGCCAAGAACGATTATTCTTCGGCAATGAATAAATTAGTTGAAGGCAAAGGCAATCTTATTTCGCGTATTGAAAATATTAAAAAAATGGGGGCCAAAGCAAAAAAATCACTTCCCGAAAATATTATTAAGCGTGCATCCGAGGATGATTATTAAATTAATTCCTTTAAAGTGGAATATTTAAAGTTATTCCATTATAAAGGCATATATTTGTTTATTCCGCTTTAAAGGCATATTTTTATTAAAAATAATAATGCATGACAAGTGTAATTACTGGAGATATAATCAATTCAGGACAATTTAAAAATCCCGAAGTCTGGCTAATACCTTTAAAAAATGCCTTAATCAAAATTGGCATTGAAAAAAAGTATTGGGAAATATTCCGTGGGGATAGTTTTCAAATTGAGGTTAAAAACATTTACGAAAGTTTTATAATAAGTCTATATATAAAAGCTTCTATAAAAACAATAAAGGGCTTAGATGTGAGGATGGCTATAGGAATAGGCAGTAAAAACTTTGGCGGTAATACGATTGCCGAATCTAATGGTGAAGCCTTTCAATTTTCTGGCTTAAGGCTAGAAGACTTAAAAGAAGAGAAAGTTAACTTAATGATTAAGTCAAGGTTTTCAGATTTTGATAAAGAAATGAATCTATATTTTAAATTAGCATCGATCGCAATGGATAACTGGACAGTGAATTCTGCGGAAGTTGCTAAACTTTTTTATGAGTTTCCTAATAAAACACAAGAAGAATTAGCAAAACTTATAAATATAAGTCAAGATGCTGTTAGTAAAAGGGTAAAAAGAGCTCACTTAGATAAACTTTTTGAGCTCGACCTAATGTTTAGGTTAAAATTGGAAAAATTAATATCATGATTTTATTATTCTTAAAACTTATTCTAACACACTTAGTTGGCGATTTCTTTTTACAACCACAAAAATGGGTAAAAGATAAAGAGAAAAAAAAGCTAAAATCTATTTGGTTATATATACATGTTACTATTCATATTGTATTGATGTTTCTTATAATTTGGGACTTATCATATACATTGCTAATTCTATTTATTGGTATAGCACATCTTATTATTGATGCTTTAAAACTACTAATGCAAAACAAAAAGACTAAACGACTTTACTTTTTTATTGATCAAGCCTTGCATGTATTATCTATTTTAGTACTCTCTTACCTCTTTAAAGATAATCTTGAACATAACGATATAATTTTAAACTTTACTTTAAGCACACATGCTTTACTTTTTATAATTTGTTTTGGCTTTTTAACTATGCCAACATCAATTATAATGAAAATTATTTTTTCAAAATGGAATATTTCTAAACTAACAAAAGGCAACAACTCTTTAGAAGATGCGGGACAATATATTGGCATTTTAGAACGTGTTTTAGTCTTTATCTTTATTATTGTTGGGCATTGGGAAGCTGTTGGGTTTTTAATTACAGCAAAATCTGTTTTTAGATTTGGCGATTTAACATCTACTAAAGAGCGAAAACTTACAGAATACATTTTAATTGGTACACTTATAAGCTTTGGAATTGCTATTATCATTGGTCTAATGTACTTAAATCTAAAACCTTATGTATAAAACTACAGACGATTCTAGAATACAAATTTCTGAGTTAATGCTACCCTCGCATGCTAATTTTGGCGGTAAAATTCATGGTGGTTACATTCTAGAACTCATGGATCAAATTGCATTTGCTTGTGCTTCTAAGCATTCTCGCAGTTATTGTGTAACAGCATCTGTGAATAAGGTCGATTTTTTGAATCCTATTGAAGTTGGTGAATTAGTTACCATGAAAGCTTCTGTTAATTATGTTGGCAAATCATCTATGGTAGTAGGCATTCGTGTAGAATCTGAAAATATTCAAACAGGGCTTAAGAAACATTGTAATTCATCTTACTTTACTATGGTCGCTGTTGATAAATTAGGAAAAACGCTTACTGTACCTGGTTTAATACTTAAGACAAAAATGGACGCTAAGCGTTTTATAAAATCTATCATTAGACGTCAAAGTGATATCAAACGAAGTGAGGACTTAGATCGTCTTTATAAAAATGTTGACAATCATTTAGAGCAGCTTAAGGATTATCGCGTAAAAATAGATTTTAAATAAAAAGCCATTTCTTAAAGAAATGGCTTTTTATTTATTAGTTTATACTAGTAAACTATTGCTTAATAAATCGCTTAGTTTGTGTTGTTTTATCATTAGATACTCTAACCAAATAAATACCACTTTTCCAATTAGATACATCAATAGAGGATTCTAACTGATTAATTGCCCCTCTATAGATACGTTTACCTAAGACATCAAAAACTTCAATCTTAAAATCTATATTTAATACAGGTAACTTAATATTAAGCTTGTTTCTACCTGGATTAGGTGAAATTACGAATTCATCATTTTGAAGTTTTAAATCTGAAATATTCAAAGGTGCGCCAGCAGTGATATTATCTAAATGCATTTCTGCATCAGTAACCTCTCCAATCCATGATGGGTTAGGATTGCTAAGTATTCTAAATTCAGTAACTCCAGATAAAGTAGCATTTGCATCTGTACCTGCAGCACTGCCATCGTTTCCTGCAGGAGCAGATATTAAATCTGTTTCAGAAATTGGAATTGCGACTCCTACCCACCCCGAACCTGCAGTAACTACAACTGCGGGAGAAGAAAAATTTCCACCAGCACCAGTAACAGATACACGAATAGAAACATCGAAATTCAATGCTCTAACATCCATCAAAATTGAGCCTACACCTGCAGCATTGTAATCGCCTATCCATTGTGTAGTATTTCTTATAATCATTCTAGATCCAGGACCCCCTGGATTTTGTGTGGTGTAGTCTCTTAAATATCCATCATCCTCTCCATCTGGTCCATCAGTAGCAACATTCTCGGCAGGTGCGCCAGATGAACCTGCTTCAAACCAATTCTGCTCTGTGCCATCGTTAAAATCATCAGATTGATTTAAAACGACCTGTGCATATATAGCATTAAGCGCAAAAACTGTAAAAAATGTAAGTAAAATTCTTTTCATAAGGCATTCAATTTTAGTGCTAAGTTAATAATTATATACTATTTAGCTAAACAGTTAATCGAAAACTGTGCCGTTATTTACTCAAGTACATTTTTCGTCTAGAGTATAGATCGTAAAACTCGTCTTCCTTTAAACTGTTGATAAACAATATACTCTCACCTGTACTCTTCATTTCTGGGCCTAGTTTCTTATTAACATTAGGAAATTTATTAAATGAAAATACAGGTTGCTTAATTGCATAGCCTTCTAACTGAGGATTAAAGTTAAAATCTGTAACTTTTTTCTTACCCAACATTACCTTTGTTGCATAATTAACATAAGGCTCCTTGTATGCTTTAGCAATAAATGGTACAGTACGTGATGCTCTTGGGTTGGCTTCAATAATATAAACCGTATCGTCTTTTATGGCAAATTGAATATTAATTAATCCAACAGTATTTAAGGCTCTGGCGATGGTATGTGTATGGTCTATAATTTGCTGCATCACTAAATCTCCTAAGTTGAAAGCTGGCAATGTTGCATTACTATCACCAGAATGTATTCCACAAGGCTCAATATGCTCCATGATACCAATAATATATACATTACCATCACCATCACATATAGCATCTGCTTCGGCTTCAATTGCTCCGTCTAAGTAATGGTCTAGTAGTAATTTATTCCCTGGTATAGATTTTAATAAGTCAATTACATGGGCTTCTAATTCATCTTTATTAATTACAATCTTCATGCCTTGACCACCAAGTACATAAGATGGTCTTACTAAAATTGGAAAATCTAAAACATCAGCTATAGCAAGTGCTTCATCTGCTGTCTCTGCGGTATCAAATTGTGGGTATGGAATATTGTTTTCCTTTAATAATGTTGAAAAACTTCCTCTATCTTCCGCTAAATCTAAGGATTGAAAACTTGTTCCCATGATTTTAACGCCATATCGCTCTAGCTTCTCTGCTAACTTTAAAGCTGTTTGCCCTCCAAGTTGTACGATGACTCCCTCAGGTTTTTCGTGCTGAATGATATCATAGATATGCTCCCAAAATACAGGTTCAAAATAGAGTTTATCTGCAATATCAAAGTCTGTTGAAACTGTCTCAGGATTACAGTTAATCATAATCGTTTCGTAACCACACTCAGATGCTGCTAAAACGCCATGTACACAACAATAATCAAACTCAATACCTTGACCTATTCGATTAGGTCCCGAACCTAAAACTATAATTTTCTTTCGGTCGGTTACTACACTTTCGTTATCAACATATACTTTTCCGTCAACAGATTCTACTTCACTTTCAAATGTTGAATAATAGTATGGGGTCTGCGCTTTAAATTCTGCAGCGCAGGTGTCTACTAATTTATAAACCCGATTTATATTAAGTTCTCGTCGCTTATTATATACCTTACTTTCTAAACAACCAAGCATATGAGCAATCTGCCTGTCGCCATAGCCTTTTTGTTTTGCTTCGAGTAATAATTCTCTTTCAATAGTATCTATATTGAATGTGGAAATCTCTTTATGTAATTGAAATAGTTCTTCATATTGTTTTAAGAACCACATATCAATTTTAGTAATTTCGAAAATACGACTCAATGGAATACCAATTTCTATAGCATCGTAAATGGCAAACACACGATCCCAACTTGCATATTTCAATTTCTTGATTATAGTATCGTAATCTTTGTAACCTTTTCCGTCTGCTCCTAATCCATTGCGTTTAATTTCCAATGATTGTGTTGCTTTGTGTAATGCTTCCTGGAATGAGCGACCAATGGCCATCACTTCCCCTACAGCTTTCATTTGCAAACCTAAAGTTCTGTCTGAGCCTTCAAACTTATCAAAATTCCAACGTGGTATTTTTACAATAACATAATCTAAAGTTGGTTCAAATAAAGCAGAGGTTGACTTTGTAATTTGATTACTCAATTCATCTAAGGTATAGCCTAATGCTAGTTTTGCAGCAATCTTAGCAATAGGATAACCTGTTGCCTTGCTTGCTAAGGCTGATGAACGCGACACCCTTGGGTTAATCTCAATAGCAATAATTTCTTCTTCTTCATCTGGACTTACAGCAAACTGCACATTACAACCACCTGCAAAATCACCAATACTTCGCATCATATGGATGGCCATATCTCGCATTTTCTGGAAGGTCTTATCCGATAATGTCATTGCTGGTGCAACGGTTATGGAGTCACCAGTATGAATCCCCATAGGATCCATATTTTCTATAGTACAAATAATAACAACATTGTCGTTTTTGTCGCGTAACAATTCTAGCTCATATTCTTTCCAACCTAACAAGGCTTTATCAATCATTACCTCATGTATTGGAGAAATCTCTAATCCTCTGGTTAAGGCTTCATCAAATTCTTTTTCATCATATACAATAGATGCACCAGCACCACCTAAAGTAAACGAGGCTCTAATACATAATGGAAATCCAAACTCTTGTGCTATTTCTTTTCCTTTTAAAAAAGAGGTTGCTGTTTCTTGCGGTGCCATACCAACACCAATTTTCGTCATTAAATCTCTAAACTGTTCTCTATCTTCTGTAATGTTAATAGCATCAATATCTACACCTATGATTTCTACATCAAAATCATTCCAAATACCTTTCTCATCTGCCTCTATACAGAGATTTAAAGCAGTTTGCCCACCCATTGTTGGCAATACAGCATCAATTTGAGGATGTTCTTTTAAAATTTTTATGATAGACTTTGTTGTTAATGGCAAAAGGTATACATGATCTGCCATTGTAGGATCTGTCATAATTGTTGCAGGATTAGAATTGATAAGAACAGTTTCAATTCCGTCTTCTCTCAATGATCGTAATGCTTGAGAACCTGAGTAGTCGAATTCGCAGGCCTGGCCTATAATAATTGGACCAGAACCGATAAGTAAAATAGATTTGATGTTTTTGTTTTTTGGCATGAGATTGTCTTTTGGTTTGCAAAAATAAATATCAATAGGGTATAAAAAAAGGTGTTACACCTAAGTAACACCTTTAAAATATTAACAATTGTTAATCATTATTTTTTATGTCTTAATTCTGAAGATACAGACAATTTCTTTCTTCCTTTAGCTCTTCTGCGTGCTAAAACTTTTCTTCCGTTTACAGAAGCCATTCTTTCTCTAAAACCGTGCTTGTTTCTTCTCTTTCTCTTTGACGGTTGAAACGTTCTTTTTGGCATGTCCTATCTTTTTAAAATCTTATATACTAATATTAATGTTTGAGTGCTATCTCAAAACTGCGTGCAAATATACAACAAGTTTTTACTTTAGCAAGTGCCAAAATAAAAATATTTCAACAGAATTTTATTAACTTTGCCAACCTTAAAAAAACAAAACGAACTATGTTCAATAAAAATATAAAGTTAGTCATTGCCGTATTAATTATAGCCTATGCAATATACCAATTCATTGAAGGCTATATAGGTAATGGTATTATGTATATACTCCTTTCAACAATATTCATTTTTCTTTATTTTAAAAATGAATTGATTTTGTTGGCCTTCTTAAAATTACGCAAGCAAGATTTCCCTGGCGCAAAGAAATGGCTGGATAAAATAAAAAACCCAGAAACAGCTTTAGTAAAAAAGCAACAAGGTTATTTAAATTACTTGAACGGAATTATGGTTTCTCAAACCAATATGAATGAAGCCGAAAAATATTTTAAAAAAGCTATTGGTCTAGGTTTATCCATGGATCATGATCTGGCTATGGCAAAATTGAATTTAGCTGGAATAGCATTTTCTAAACGTCGTAAGCAAGAAGCACAAAAACTATTATCTGAAGCAGAAAAACTAGACAAAAGAGATATGCTTGCTGAACAAATTAAAATGATGAAGCAGCAGATGAAGAAAGCTTCGATACCAAAACAACATTATGGTCAACCTACTTCTGCCAGACAACATCGTAGAAGTAGACGTTAATGAAAAGAAGCGATTAAAAAAAGACTTAAATAATATTTAAGTCTTTTTTTAATCTATTATCTACTTATAAAATCCTTCTTTAGGGATTTCGATAGTATAAAGTTTTCTTGATTTATTATTTAAATGTCTTTCTCTTAACCAAGGGTTATGTAATTTGAGTATTTTATAGTTAATTCCAAATTGCTTTGCAAATTGCGAAAAATCGGTTACAGCTGTATCTACCTCAATTTTGTATGTTGGTATGTGTTTGTATAAATCACTTAGATTAAAGTTAAAACCATATTTAGATGGGTGATTTAAAATTTCTTTTAATGCAACTATTCTAAACATATAACGCCCTGTTTCTTCTCCCAAAAGTAAATCGTAATAATCGTTGACTCTTTGCTCTTTTAATCGTCTTGAAACACCTGAATTACCAGCATTATAAGCTGCCGCAGCCAAAGTCCACGAACCCAATTCCGCTTTAGCTTTCTTTAAATATTTACACGCAACTTCAGTAGCCATTTCCAGATTATAACGTTCATCAACATTAGAGTTAACTTCTAAACCGTTTTCTCGTCCAGTAGTTTTCATAATCTGCCAAAAACCTCTTGCCCCAGCAGGTGAAACAGCATTGGTTAAACCGCTTTCTATGACAGCCAAATATTTAAAATCGTCTGGTACTCCATTCTTTTTTAAGATAGGCTCTATGATTGGGAAATATTTCTGAGCACGTTTAAACATTAACAGACCATTAGATTGCCAATAGGTGTTTACTAACAATTCTCTATCCATACGTTCATAAATATCTGGATTTTCTACAGGAACCATTTCTCCTGCAAAGTTTAGACCTTCTGGCATTTCTAAAGCATAGACATTATAATCGTTAACTATTGGTGTTTCTTTTACCAGAATATCATCTGATGGTGCTTTTTGCATCGAGAAGATAAAAAGACCTGAAATACAGACTAATCCTATAGTAGCTAAAATATTTTTTAAGATTTGCATGGCATTAATTTTTTTACAATGTAATAAACTATTTAATTCTTTCAAATTCAAGACTCTATAAGTTTAGGCAAATTTTCGTTAAACCACTTATATTTATTTATAATCATAATATGTGTTCCTCCTTTTATAACAATACAATCACCATCACAAGAATGCGGAAAAACAATATCCTTATCACCATGAATATATATAGCTTCTGGGTGTGGTTCTTCTTGTGACCAGCACACTACTTGCTTAATGGCCCAATCTAAATATACTTTATCACTTACCGAAAGGTATTTTTTGTACAAATCCACACGCTTTTTAATCGTTTCTCCAAATGCATATTTTGCTAATAAATCAATATTGCTCATCAGCTGTGTTGGCAATATTTTATAAGCTTTAGTATACTTTAATAATTTTAGGCGTTTTGGTAATTCATAGTGCGATTTAACACTAGATACCACAAAGAGCTTCTTTAAATTTAAAAATTGACTCATTTCTTGTACTAACATACCTCCAAAAGAAACGCCAAGTAATACAATATTGTCGTGTGTTACAAATTTACACATACGCTTTGCATAGTCTTGCAATGTTTCATTTTTATTAGGGATCTGCCATTCTAACCAGTGTATTTCATAATTGTCTTCTGGTAATTTAATATGCTCAAATATGGTAGGATTTGCTGCCATACCAGGCATTAAGTAAACATGTGTAATATCTGAATCCATTATTTTTGGGTCAATTTTATATCTTTGATATCTTTTCCAAAAAGGAAAAGCATAATTGTCTAAAATTTAAGGTTTTAACACCAAAGACCTTAAAGTGTCGTTGATTTTTTGTACCTTTGCACTGCAAAACTATATAAAATATAGTATCTACTTGCCAACCGCTAACTTTAAAAACGAAGAAAATTATGACTGAAACTGCTGAACTGATTGATAATGACTTTCTGCGTCAATATGAATTAAAGGTTGAAGATGAAATGGCTGTTATTGAATATTCCTTACAAGAACGTAAGATATTCTTAACAAAAATGGTGATTCCAGAGGCAATTAAAACTACAGAATTTGAAAAAGAGTTTTTAGCAATGGTGTTTGATGATATTAAGGAACGAAACATAAGTGTTGTTCCTACAAGTCCTGAAATTGCAAAATTTGTAAGAAGTAACAGAAAATATAAACGAATGCTACCTGTTGGTATTCGTATATAAACTGAAAAAGAAATAAAATTAAAACCCAAAACTGTAAAGTTTTGGGTTTTTTGTTGCATTAATTAAAAATACCTCTTTTCTATATAGAATTTATTCACTTAACAACTCATCAACAAACGCTTCAAATTCTTTCTTAAACTCAATATATTTCTCACCTGTTGCTGGTCCATTAAAACCTGTGTGTATCTTACGAACTTTACCTCTTTTATCAATAAAAATTGAAGTCGGATAAGACAACACATGGTTTAGCATTGGTAATTTTTCTTGGGCTTTTACCTTATCTGAAGTTCCATATTGAGCTAATAGTATTGGATATTCAATACCAACATTTACAACCAAACGGTCTATACGACTAAAAGCAGTTTCTTTATCTTTGGCATATTCAAAAGCAAGTGCAATAATCTCTAAATCTTTGTCTTTATTTTTCTTGTAAAAATCTGCATAGTATTTGCTTTCATCCAAGCAATTAGGGCACCAGGTTCCCATAATCTGTACAATCACTACTTTGCCCTTAAACTTATCATCTTTTAGACCAACTAACTCATCAGAAGTATTAGGAAAAACAAAATCGATACTATCATAACCTTCTTTTAAAAATGTTAAGTCATTAGCACTTGGTAATTCGTAGTTTTCATTACGCTTTGCCACAAAAGGCTCTTTCCAGTGATTACCAGAATAAAATGTACCTTCCATTGTTGAGTCAGATACCTTAGCTGTAAATAAAAAGGCATGAGCTCCATCAAAAGTAGAAAGCTTCATAGTATTACCCATCATTGAACCTTCTAGATAACGATAATCACCAGTAGTCGTTCTAAATGTACCTAAAACTTTATTACCTGTTCTTTTAAAAATACCTTTAGCAATATATTCATCGCCCTCAATTCCTTTACTAAACACTGTTTCCCATACGCCATTGACACTCTTAGATGGTTTTTCAGAAAAAGGAAACCTATTAGAATTACCATATTCTGCTGTAAATGGCACAATACGATCTAAACTTTCTTTTATAAAACTACCTTTTAGATTATTGCCTTCAAAAATAGCAGCGATATAGCCCTCAAATACAGGAGCTTTAATAAAAACAGAATCATTTCTATATTCAATTTCATCAACTTCAATTACCTCTTCTGCATTGTATATATTTAATGTTGTTGGTGACTTTACTTCAAAAATAAAAGGCAAAGACTCATTATCCTGTACGTCTAAAACTGCTCTATACTTCCCTATTTTAAGTTTGTTAGATTTTACATCTTCTTTTTTAACAGCATCCTTGCATGAAAAAACAGTTAAAACAATAAGGCAAGCAATTAGGTAGCGCATAATAAATGTGTTTTAATAATATTCGAAATAACAACAAATCCCTTACATAAAAAAGTGATATTCAATTTCATTAGGAGTCTAGTATTATTATCTTTGTGCCTTCATTAAATTAACCGCATGAAAATTTCATACAACTGGCTTAAACAGTTTATAAAGATAGATTGGGACGCTGAAAAAACTGGAGAATTACTTACAGATCTTGGCTTAGAAATAGAAGGTATTGAACGCTACGAATCCGTAAAAGGTGGCTTAGAAGGTATTGTTGTAGGCGAAGTATTAACCTGTGAGCAACACCCAAATGCAGATCGATTAAAAGTTACCACTGTAAATATTGGTGGAGATGCACCAGTAAAAATTGTTTGTGGAGCACCAAATGTTGCTGCCGGACAAAAAGTTCCTGTGGCAACTATAGGAACTACTCTTTATACTGCTGAAGGGGAAGCCTGGAAGATTAAAAAAGGTAAAATTCGCGGTGAAGAAAGTCATGGTATGATTTGCGCTGAGGACGAACTTGGTCTTGGTGAGTCTCATGATGGTATTATGGTCTTAGACAAACAATTTGTTGTTGGTACTCCTGCAGCAGAACTATTTGATATTGAAAATGATGATGTTTTTGAAATAGGTTTAACACCTAACAGAGCCGATGCCATGAGTCACTATGGTGTAGCAAGAGATTTAAAAGCAGGTTTATTACAAAAAGAAGTTGCTTTAGAATTGATAACACCTTCTGTAAGTTCTTACCATGTTGATGCTCGCTCACTTAAGGTTGATGTAGATGTTAAAGACAAAGAAAAATGTCCGCGTTATTGTGGTGTTACTATTTCTGGAGTTAAAGTTGAGCCCTCCCCTAACTGGTTACAACATCGCTTAAAATCTATTGGCTTATCGCCTATCAATAATATTGTTGATATTACCAACTATGTATTACACGAATTAGGACAACCTCTACATGCTTTTGATGCCAATAAAGTTTCAGGTAATAAGATTGAAGTAAAAACGTGTAAAGCAGGAACAAAATTTACTACTCTAGACGAAGTAGTTAGAGAATTACATGCAGATGATCTAATGATTTGCGACGCTGAAAAACCAATGTGTATTGCTGGTGTTTTTGGCGGTATTGATTCTGGTGTTACTGAAGGGACTAGTAACATTTTTTTAGAAAGTGCTTACTTTGATCCTGTTAGCATAAGAAAAACAGCAAAACGTCATGGATTAAATACGGATGCCTCTTTTAGGTTTGAAAGAGGTATTGATCCAAATATCACTGAATATGCTTTAAAGCGTGCTGCATTATTGATTACTGAAATTGCTGGCGGCGAAATTACGAGTGATATTTCTGATGCTTATCCTAATAAAATTAAGGATTTTGAAGTTAGATTAAGTTTTGAAAACGCTAAGAAATTAATTGGAGAGGAAATTCCTAAAGAAACTATAAAGAGTATACTCACGTCTTTAGACATAAAAGTAAATAATGTTACTGAAGCTGGCTTGGGGCTTACAGTGCCAGCATATAGAAATGATGTACAGCGCGAAGCCGATATTATTGAAGAAATCCTTAGAGTATATGGTTACAATAATGTTGGTACTACAGAAAAGCTAAATGCATCTATTTCTAATTCATCACGTTTTGAAGATTATAAACTTCAAAATATTATTGGCAATCAATTAGCTTCCCAAGGCTTTTTTGAGATTATGGCTAATTCATTGACCTCGCCAAAATATGTGGAATTAAGCGAACAATTAAATACAGAGCATAATGTGCAAATGCTAAATCCTCTAAGTAACGATTTGGAAGTAATGCGTCAATCTTTAATGTTTTCTGGTTTAGAAGCCGTGTCTCATAACATTAATAGAAAACGTGAGGATTTAAAGTTATTCGAATTTGGAAAAACCTACCATCAATATACTGAAGGAAGAGAAGAACATAAGCATTTGTCTCTATTTGTTACAGGAAAGAAAGTAGAAGAACGCTGGAATACAATTGCTACACCTAGTGACTTCTTTTACCTTAAAGGAACTATAGACACTATCTTACAGCGTTTGGGCTTAAATCGTTTAAAATCTGCAGCAACAAAGCTAGATATTCTAAGTGAGGGCATGAGTCTCTCACTAGGAAAGAAAAAAATGGTGGATTTTGGCTTGGTTAAAAAATCTGTTTTAAAACATTTTGGGATTTCGCAAAATGTGCTGTTTGCTGATTTTAACTGGGACAATGTTTTAGAAATGGCGAAGCACAATAAAATTAAATTCAATGCCATACCAAAATACCCTGAAGTAAGACGTGATTTTGCTTTGCTTATTGACCATAGTGTTTCTTTTGAAGACATATATACCATAGCAAAACAGACCGAAAAGCAATTGCTTAAAAATGTAAATTTATTTGATGTTTATGAAGGTAAGAACTTACCAGGAGGCAAAAAGAGTTATGCTATAAGTTTTACCCTTCAAGACGAAAACAAAACACTTACGGATAAACAGATTGATAAGATTATGAATAAACTACAATCTAATTTTGAAAATAAGCTCGGTGCTAAACTGCGATAAAATACTACGTTTACTCAAAAAAAAGCCTTAGTCTTAAGACAAAGGCTTTTTTATTATGCTTTCGCAACTTTATTCTCTTTGTTTTTTTTAGGTTTGAATCTTACTTTTAAATTCTTAAACTCAGAAGTTATATATACTAATAGTGCATAGAAAAATACAACTGCTCCTAACATTTCCAATAGCTCTTCAAAAGAATACATCATTGCATAAGCAAAAGTATATTGTCCTTCTACTTCTGCGTGCATTCCACTTATCGCTTCCATACCTACAGCACCAAAGACATAAAGCACACCAGCAATTATAAAAAGTTTTAGTACATGCTTAGGCAATCGCATCATAAACTTAAAATAAGCCAAAGCTATAATTATAGTAACTATTATATAAGGAATAAACCATGCGAAATATAAAAGGCCAGAGGTGTTGAATAGCTTCTCCATTGGTGCTCTAAGCTGCTCATGTATTTGAATCATCTCATCAAGAGCCAAAAAAACAAAAATTGTAGATAAACCTAACCAGTGCCAAAACTTATTACCTAAAGCTTTGTGCCTTCTCCCTATTAATGCTAATAAAATACCATTAGACAATAGTACTAAAGAAGAAAAATATGTTGGTAAATTAGCTTCAAGATTAAAATCAAACAATTTAATTAATAGTCTTGTAATCTTACTTTCCATACCCTCGGTATTAAACCTTAAAAAAACAGCAAAAAGATTCCCTATTAAAAGCAGACCTACTACAATAAGCAGATTGCGTAGAACCTTTGATTTTCTCAACTCAAATTTCATAAAAACAATGATTAAACAAAGATAGATAGAGTGTCTATCTCTTTAGATTTTAATATAATTAATAGCTCTTGAGGTCGAAGGTAAAACTTAAAACCAATAGTAATTAATAATTTATGCAAAAGACAAATTACTTCGATTAAACGTTATGAAAATGTAAATTCTAAGTTAACTCACAACTTGTACAAGAAAAGGCTTAAACTAATTTTTAAAACATTATAATTTATTTAGCAATAGAAAGATTAATAATCTTTAAATTTAGGCTTTAAAAAATCAACTAAAATGGCAAACGTAACATTAGGTGGCACACCTGTAAAAACTATAGGGAATCTCCCAGAAATTGGTAGTATAGCACCAGAGTTTAAACTTACAAATACAGAATTAAAAGACCTAAGCAATACTGATTTTGAAACTAGTCGATTAGTCCTCAATATTTTTCCAAGTGTAGATACTGGTACATGCGCGCAATCTATACGAACCTTCAATGAAAAAGCAAGTCAATTAGAAAACACAAAAGTACTTTGCATCTCTAAAGATTTACCATTTGCCATGGCACGCTTTTGTGGAGCTGAAGGCATTGAAAATGTCGTAAGCCTTTCTGACTATAAAACTGGAAAATTTGGTGACGACTATGGTTTAACATTTACTACTGGTGCATTTGAAACATTATTATCGCGATGTATTGTTGTTATTGATAAAGATGGCACCATATTACATACTGAGCAAGTTTCTGAAATTGCAAATGAACCAAATTATAATGCAGCACTAGAGGCTTTGAAATAATTTTCAAAAATACTAATCATACCCTTAACAAGTTTAATGCAGTTTTATGCATAAAAAAGAATCTTTTATTATTAATCGCATAAAAAGCATAGGTTTTGCTTTTAAGGGTATGCTTATTCTTATTAAAACTGAGGCGAGTATTAAAATTCAACTTTTTATAGCTCTTGTTGTGACTATTGCTGGTTTTTATTTTCAAATTTCAAAAATCGAATGGCTAGTACAAATTGCTATGATAGGTTTGGTTATGAGCATAGAAGGTCTTAATACAGCTATTGAACACATTGCAGATTTTGTACATCCAGACAACCATCCAAAAATTGGGCTAATTAAAGACATAGCAGCTGGCGCTGTTTTTATAGCTTCTATTGTAGCTGTAATAATTGCTGTAATTATTTACTTTCCAAAATTCTTTTAAATACCAAAACCTCAAGAATAAGCGTTACATAATCGTATTTTTGTTAAAATTTAAATGCGTAATACTTCTAAGTTACAAAATGAAGCAACTGTCAGTAATCTTTTCTTTTATTCTAATTTGCTTTAGTTGTAATACTAAACCAAAAGAAATTATAAAAACAACATATAAGGAAGTCGCTACAGAAACGAAAAAAACTATTAAAAACCCGCCATTATCTATTACTAAAGATTTTGTACTTGGAAAATTTGATTATAAAAGTGACTCTTCATTTGTAAAAGTTAGCACGGTACATTCTACCAAAGAAGTCCATCTTAACAATGAGGTTTACAATGCATTTTTACTTATGGCAGATTCAGCACTTAAATCTGGAATAAAATTAAAAATCATCTCTGGAACTCGTAATTTCTATGAGCAAAAAGTCATTTGGGAACGCAAATGGGAAAAATTTTCAAACCTTAAACCTATAGAACGCGCCAAAAAAATTTTAGAGTATAGTTCTATGCCCAGTTCATCAAGACATCATTGGGGAACAGATGTTGATTTAAATAGTCTAAATAATTCGTATTTTAACAGCGGAAAAGGACTTGAAACATATAATTGGTTGATAGCTCATGCCAACACCTTTGGGTTTTACCAAGTCTATACCGACAAAGAAAACAACAGAACAGGGTATAATCTTGAAAAATGGCATTGGTCATATTTACCTTTGGCGAGTCAATATTTAGAATTTTATAATACAAATATTGATATTAAAGACATTAAAGGTTTTGATGGCTCAAAGCTTGCGGAAAAGATTAACATCATTGAAGATTATGTCAATGGCATTTCTAAGAAAGCAAAAAAATATAAATTAAAATAGAGATTCTCATATTCATGAGAAGTTAGGATGGCAAAAAAAACAACTAAAAAGAAAAGTACAATTAAGGCAAAGACAAAACCTAAAACAAAACTAAAAAGGCCTTCGTTTAAATTATCTAATCAGCAAAAACTCATTTTTGGTAGTTTACTGATTATTCTTGGTGTCTTGCTTTTCATTTCGTTCTTGTCTTTCATATTTACTGGAAAAGAAGATCAAAGTATTCTAAGCACTTTCCCAGAACGATCTACAGAATATAAAAACTGGGCTAGCCAGTTAGGCGCAAAGGTCAGTGAGTTTTTTATCATTAAAGGCTTTGGAATTCCTTCTTTTATCTTTTCTGGTCTTATTTTTCTTTCGGGTATATACGTAACCTTAAACTTAAAAAAAGCTAAACTCAGAAAACATTGGATTTGGGGAACATTGATTGTAATTTGGTTTTCCATTTTTTTAGGTTTCTTTTCGCATAAATACGATATCCTTGGTGGTACTATTGGTTTTGAAATGAACCATTTCTTCCAGGATTACATAGGCAAAATCGGAACTGCCTTATTATTATTGTTTGGGCTAATCGCCTATCTGGCGATTCGATTTAAAGTTACAGGTGATACATTTGTTAATTTATTTAAAAATGCCAAGCGCGATCTAAAATCAGATTTAAAACCCGAAGAAAACTCTAACAATTCTAATGTTATTATAGATAATAGCCATTCTGAAGAAGCTGAAGCCATAAAGTCTGCTTTCGAAATTCCTTTAGATAAAGCTGAACCCACGATTAGCAACTATTCTAAACCAGAATCAAAAGCTGAAAATCTAAAGATGGAGGTTACCGAAAAACCTAAAGAGCAAACTATTGAAGAACCAGAATTAAAAATTGAAGTTGAAGAAGCCAAAGAGGAAAAATCTGAAACTGATAATCTTTCAGATAAGTTAGTTGAGGATTTTGGACAATTTGATCCTACTTTAGAATTGAGTAATTATCAATTTCCCCCTTTAGATTTATTAAAGAAATACGATAACGAAGGGATTTCAATAGACCAGGAAGAACTTGAAGAAAACAAAAATCGAATTGTAGAAACGCTTCTTAATTATAAAATAGGTATTAGCAGTATTAAGGCTACTATAGGTCCTACGGTTACACTATATGAAATTGTTCCTGATGCTGGTATTAGAATCTCAAAAATCAAAAACCTGGAAGATGATATTGCATTGTCACTTGCTGCACTGGGTATTAGAATAATTGCACCAATTCCAGGAAAAGGAACAATTGGTATAGAAGTACCAAATAAAAATTCGACTATTGTTTCTATGCGTTCTGTGATTGCATCACAAAAGTTTCAGCAATCCAAAATGCAATTACCAATCGCCTTTGGCAAAACTATTAGCAACGAAACCTTTGTGGTTGACCTAGCTAAAATGCCACATATGCTTATGGCAGGTGCAACTGGGCAAGGTAAATCTGTAGGTTTAAATGCGGTACTTACCTCATTACTTTATAAAAAGCATCCCGCTGAAGTAAAATTTGTTTTGGTAGACCCTAAAAAAGTTGAACTGACACTTTTTAATAAAATTGAACGTCATTATTTAGCTAAGCTCCCAGATAGTGAAGATGCTATCATCACGGACAACACTAAGGTTATCAACACCTTAAATTCACTCTGTATAGAAATGGACAATCGTTATGAAATGCTTAAAAATGCATTTTGTAGAAACATTGCCGAGTATAATGCTAAGTTTAAAGCAAGAAAATTAAATCCAAATGATGGTCATCAATTCTTACCTTATATTGTTTTGGTAGTAGATGAATTTGCAGATTTAATAATGACCGCTGGTAAAGAAGTAGAAACACCTATAGCCCGATTAGCACAGTTAGCACGTGCTATTGGTATTCATTTAATTATTGCAACACAACGACCATCTGTCAATGTTATTACTGGTATTATAAAAGCAAATTTCCCAGCTCGTATAGCATTTAGAGTAACCAGTAAAATCGATTCACGTACGATTTTAGATGGTTCTGGTGCAGATCAATTAATTGGTCGTGGTGATATGCTATATACGCAAGGAAATGACTTAATTAGGATTCAATGTGCTTTTGTTGATACACCAGAAGTTGAAAAAATAACTGAATTTATTGGTTCACAAAAAGCCTATCCTGATGCCCATTTACTACCAGAATATGTAGGAGAAGAAGGTGGCACAAATCTTGATATAGATATTTCGGACAGAGATAAACTGTTTAGAGAAGCAGCAGAAATTATCGTTACAGCACAACAAGGTTCTGCATCCTTATTGCAACGGAAACTTAAATTAGGTTACAATAGGGCAGGTAGAATTATAGATCAATTAGAAGCTGCTGGAATTGTTGGTAATTTTGAAGGTAGTAAAGCTAGACAAGTATTAGTCCCGGATTTAATAGCATTAGATCAATTATTAGAAAATGAAAGACAATAAAAAAGATTATACTAAAATAAATATGAAAAAATTAATCATAGTAGCATTTTTAGCATTAGGATTTACTGGTTTTACACAAAACGATGCCAAAGCAGAAGCCTTATTAACCGAAGTAAGCACTAAAATAAAAGCTTACAAAAATATTAGTTTAGATTTTAAATACGAACTGAACAATGTTAGTGAAAATATTAACCAAGAAACACGAGGGGATGTCGTAATTGAAGGCGAAAAGTACAAGCTTAATATTCTAGGTGTAACACGCATTTACGATGGTAAAACACTCTACACCATAAGCCCTGAAGATGAAGAAGTAACCATTTCATCAGATAATACGGAAGACGAAGGTACCATAACTCCAAGTAAGATGTTATCATTTTATGAAGATGGTTATATCTATAAAATGGATATTATACAGAACGTAAGAGGAAGAAAGATTCAATATGTAAAATTGAATCCTATCGATACAAATTCTGAAATAAAACATGTACTATTAGGCATTGATGCCACAACTAAGCACATCTATAACCTCATTGAGGTTGGTAAAAATGGTACAAAAACTACATTAACCGTTAATTCTTTTAAAACAGATGAGCCTATCTCAAAAACCTTATTTACATTTGACGAAAGTAAATACAGTGATTACTTTATCAATAAAATTGATTAAGGCTTTTTAAATCTAAATATGTGAAAATATTAGATAGGTACATACTTATCACATTCTTAAGGACGTTTTTTAGCGTCTTTATTATATTCATGTTCATCTTTGCTCTACAAGGCATATGGCTATATATTGCTGAGCTTGCAGGTAAAGATTTAGACATTATCGTTACGGCCAAATTTATTATGTATTACATGCCAAAGCTTATTCCTTTGGTTGTACCACTAACAGTGCTCTTGGCCTCAATAATGGTATTTGGCAACTTTGCAGAAAACTATGAATTTGCTGCAATGAAATCTACAGGTATTTCACTTCAGCGCGCAATGCGAAGTCTTAGTGTTTTTATAGTAATACTTGGTATAAGCTGTTTCTTTTTTGCAAATAATGTTATTCCATGGGGAGAATATAACTTCTATAACTTGAGACGAAATATTGCCAAGGTAAAGCCTGCTCTCGCCATTGCAGAAGGCCAATTTAACGAAATAGGCGACATTAATATTAAAGTTGATAAAAAGACCGGAGACAGAGGTCAGTTTTTAAAGGGCGTTATTATACACGATAAAAATACTGCCAGAGTAGGAAACTATAAAGTAATAGTATCTGAAAAAGGAGAACTAAAAAGCAGTCCAGATTCTAATGTACTTCAGTTAGAACTCATTAATGGAAATTATTACGAGGAAGTCATCGATAAAGACACTCGCAAAAATATTAATAAACCTCATGTTAGAAGCTATTTTGATAGTTACACCATCAATGTAGATTTAGAAATTTTGAACTCTGAAGATTTAGACGAAAAAAATCATAAAGGTCGGCATACAATGCAGAATATAGACCAGCTTACTTACACTATAGATAGTTTAGAAAAACGTCGTGAAGACGATTATAAAAATCTTTCAAATACTTTATATAATCGTACAACATATGCCGCATTAAATCTCAATATAGACCCCAAAACTAATGATACTATATATACAGGAGAAGTTTTGGATCTTTTTAATACTAAAAGAAAACTACAGGTTGTAAATCTGGCAATAAACTCCGCAAACAGTACACGCCAAATCTTAGATTCTAATAAAAAGAATTTCGAAAATAAACAGTCGCATTTTAATAAACACGTTATTGCATTACATAAAAAGTTTGTACTTGCGATTGCTTGCATAATTCTATTTTTTGTTGGTGCGCCCCTTGGTGCTTTAATTAGAAAAGGTGGAGTTGGCTTACCTATGGTCATAGCTATTATTCTATTTCTCACATATCACTTTTTTGGGATTTTTGCAGAAAATAGCGCCGAAAAAGGAAGCTTTAGCCCTATAATTGGCTCATGGTTATCGACTGCAGTGATGTTACCTTTAAGTATCTATTTAACAACTAGAGCAACAAATGATAAAGGCGTATTTCAATTTGATGTTATTTTAGTACCATTAAAACGATTATTTACACCTAAGAATAAAATTCAGCTTTCTGAAAGTGACACCAAATCTTATAACTATTACAAAAAGTATTCTGTACAAGAATTAGTTAAAATCATTAAAGAACAAGAAGAATTTGACTTAGATAAAAAGCCTAAGGAAATTGCACTCCATAATCTCTTAAATAGAAAAATTTCTCTAGAATCTTTAAAAGAGGAAGGTTTAGATATTCCTAATAAACTTATTAAAGCTAAAAGCCTGTTAAAAGATTATAAAGATTATTCTAAAACAAGTTTGGTTAGTTTTAGTATTGGAGCTATTCTACTGGTGCTTCACTTTGTTTTTAAAAACAATAAATTACCCGAAATTGCAGAAGCATCATTAAGCCTAAGTATTATAGCCTTAGTTTTCTTTATAATATATATAATTGTTGATGCCATAGTGTATTCAAAATTTTATAAAACAATAGAACTTAAAAATAAAGCTACTAATCCATTAATTTTAATTTTAACGCTTCCTTTCTACCCATTAAAATTCATTGTTCTTAGAAATAAGATTGGGCAAGACTTCTATCAAAGCTGTCTTCAAAATATAAAATAAACGTATCTTTGCTTCATAAAAACTATGCCCATGTCCACTAAGACCGTGAATAAAAACATACGTTTAAATACTATAGAAGAAGCCATTGAAGACATTCGCCAAGGCAAAGTCATTATAGTGGTAGATGACGAAAATCGTGAAAACGAAGGCGATTTTTTGGCAGCTGCTGAAAAAGTGACTCCAGAAATGATAAACTTTATGGCCAGACATGGCCGAGGGCTAATCTGCACTCCACTTACGGAGCATCGTTGCGAGGCATTAGAACTTAACATGATGGTTAGAAACAATACTGACCCAATGGAAACGGCATTTACGGTTTCTGTAGACTTAAGGGGTAATGGTGTAAGTACAGGTATCTCTGCTTCTGATAGGGCAAAAACAGTTAAAGCTTTAGTAGATAATGATACCAAACCCTTTGAGTTAGCAAGACCTGGTCATATTTTTCCATTAGTAGCAAAAGAAGGAGGTGTTCTAAGACGTACAGGACATACTGAAGCTGCTATTGATTTTGCAAGATTAGCAGGTTTTGAACCTGCTGGAGTTATTGTAGAAATCATGAATGAGGATGGTTCAATGGCACGTTTACCTCAACTTATGGAAGTTGCAAAAAAGTTTGATCTAAAAATTGTGTCTATTGAAGATTTGGTGGCCTATCGTATGGAATACGATTCGCTTATTGAAAAGAAAGAGGATTTTGATATTGAAACAAAATTCGGAAGATTTAGACTAAGAGCCTATTTACAGACTACAAACAATCAAGTTCATATAGCACTAACAAAAGGTAACTGGAAATCTGACGAACCAATACTTACGCGTGTTAATTCTAGCTTAGTAAATGATGATATACTTGGAACCTTGACTAATAATGCAGACCAAAAGTTAGATGACATGTTTAACGCCATCAACACTGAAGAAAAAGGTGCAATCATTTTTATAAATCAGCAAGCTGAATCTATGAATTTACTATCACGACTTTCTGTTCTTAAAGATAGTCAAGTAGAAGGTAAATTGATAAAAGCACCCAGAATTCCTATGGATTCTAAAGATTTTGGTATTGGAGCTCAAATTCTTCACGACCTAAAAATAAGCAAGCTCAAATTAATGTCTAATGCCTTGCAAACCAAACGGGTAGGTATGATAGGTTATGGCTTAGAGATTGTAGAATACGTTAACTACTAATTAATCACTATTTTTTTAGTAATCTGTTGAGATCCTAATTGAATTTTCAATATATAAATTCCTGAATTTAAACTAGACACATCTAGTTGACTAACATCTCCTATAGCATTAAAAACCTGTTGTCCTAAACTGTTATATAATTCAATACCGCTAATGCTAACGTCATTTGCAGTTTTAATATTAAGTTGACCTGTTGTAGGGTTAGGATAAATATGAAACTGAGCTATAAAATCATCGTCTAAACCAAGGTTGTTTTGATAGATACGTATATAATCAACAACCATTTCAGCTTCCATAAAACCTGAATCAACAGTACCAGCAAATCCACCTATAGCAATATTCAAAATTAAATATTGGTCTAAATCAAAAGGCCAGGTGGACGAATCTTTTACTGCAGGATTATAAGTATAATACCCAACGTTATCAATTAAAAATGTAATTTGATTGGGAGACCAGTTGACCGAATATATATGATAGTCATTAGCCACATCTGCTAATGGCAATGTTGATGTATTTATAGTGTTCCCAAAACTTGAAGGTGTATGCAAAGCAGAACTTACTACATTTGTTGCGTGCAAACCATGTTCCATAATATCAATTTCACCACAAGCTGGCCAAGGTGTAGTTCCAAAATTTTGTGTTTCCCAATAGGCACCTGTTTCTAAAACATTTTTTCCTAAAGTCCAAATGGCTGGCCACGTACCATTACCAAAAGGTAATTTTGCCCTTACATCTACTCTACCGTAAGTGAATGCAAATTTAGAATTCAATCGAGCTGAAGTATACTCCAAAGTCACACCATTCTGCGTTGTCATTTCGCGTTTTGCAACAATATGTAAATTTCCATTGGTTACAAATGAATTGTCATCACTAGAGGTATAATGTTGTAATTCGCCATTAAACCATTGACCACCATTAGGGCCAAAAGTTTGATGATACCATTTATCAGTGTCTAAGGTAGTATTATCAAATTCGTCAAACCATACTAAATCTGTATAAATAACGTCCAATTCATTAGGATTACTTGGTATAGAGCCATCATTAATATCATCTATACGAAAAGCACCAGGAATAGTGCTTCCATCGTCTATTCGTATTACTAATCTGTTATATTGACCTGTTGCAGAAATAGTACCAAAATCAAAGGTTAAATCAGACCAGGTATTTTGTGATGTGGTCATTACGGAGATTTCAACATCTGGATTAGTTCCATTTTCTAATTTCACCACAATGGTATGCATATTAGGATCGAAAGCGAAAAATCTAAGTGTAATTTCATCTTCTGTATCTAAATCTATAGGACTACTTAAATCTATATAATGACCTTGCTCTAAGGCGGAATCAGAACGAAAAAATTGTCCGGTTGGGTTATTGGTGTCTTGTGGGTCAGGAACAATAGCAAAGGTGCTTCCGCCCCAAACATTAAAATTATGTAAACTATTATTCGAAAAATCTATAGGCAATTGTTGTGAAAAGACAACAGAACTGAATAAGTAAATCAACAAAAAAGTATAAAGGTGTTTCATGTCTGCAATTTTTGTAAATATAAAAACGAAAACATGAAGAATTGTTGAATCGACCTATACAAGTACAATACACCTATAAGCTTTAACTGCTAACTACCAATTTTATATGTTTAGCCATAGTTTTAGCACGTTGAGTTACTTCAACTTCAGTCCATGATAATTTTATCAAACAAGAAATATTTCGTCCAATCCAATAATCAGATTGAGAAAAATCTTTTTTTGAAAGCTTTGATAATTCCGATTTAATCTCTTTAGATAATGGATATAGTGATTTGGCTTCTTTTAAATGATGCCACTTACGAATGTAATGCCAATTATTTTCGTAATAATTCCAACAAACATCTACGCCATTTTCTTTAAATGCGGACGAAACTTTTAAAGCTGTTTCTAAATTAGGTAAAAAGAAATTTAAAAACGCATAGCTTTCTTCACCACCATTAGGAACCGTTCTAAAAGTAACCTCAGGAATTTGAGATAATGCTTCCCTAATAATCATATAATTTCTTTTTTGAATGGCTATAAATTCGGGTAATCGTTTAACCTGAGCCAAGCCAACAGCGGCATTTAACTCCGAAATTCTAAAATTGTAACCTAAAAACGGATGCGTTTCCGCACCTCTATCATTACCTATATGGTCGTGTCCATGATCACTAAAATGATCTGCATTTATATAGTAATCTTTATTATTAGTGACTACTGCCCCACCCTCACCACAAGTAATGGTCTTTACAAAATCGAATGAAAAACAGCCAATATCCGCTAAACCACCTAAAGGTTTTCCTTTATATGTGCCGCCTATAGCTTGACAAGCATCTTCTACAAAAACCAGATTATGGATGTCGCAAACAGAACGAAGTGCGTCCATATTAGCCATACTACCACACATCTGTACAACCATAACAGCTTTAGTTTTGGATGTAATAGCAGCTTCAACAGCTTTTGGGTCTAAGGTCAATGTACTGTCAATATCTACCAAAACAGGAATTGCCCCTAACATCATTATAGCTTCAAAACTTGCTACAAATGTAAATGTTGGCATAATAACTTCGTCTCCAGCCCCTACACCTGCTGATGCTAAAGCAACAGAAACTGCAGCTGTTCCACTAGAAACTAATTGAACGTATTTAGAATCAAAAGTCTTTGTTAATTCTGCTTCTAGGGCTTTAGCTTTCCAATGTCCTTTTCGCATGCCATCAAAACCATAGCGCATTAGTACTCCATTATCTAAAACGTCATTAACTTCTTTGCGTTCTAAATCACCAAATAATTCGAATCCTGGCATAAATATTATTAAATTTTAATATTACAAGATGCTAAATATAATATTTTAGCTTAAGTATAATTATAGAAATCTATAACTCAATCACGGTCTCTGATAATGATTTTCTTACCTTTTTAAAATCAGCAAACATATCATTCTTAGCTCTAAAGCCTACTGGAAGTAATAATACAGAACTTAAACCATACTTAGTTAATTTTAAAGCCTTATCCATTTCTGCAGGTATAAAACCTTCCATTGGGCAACAATCAATCTCTTCTACTGCGCAAACTGTCATTAAATTACCCAAAGCAATGTACGCTTGTTTTGTAGCCCAAACTGCTTTTTTGTCTGCAGTCATATTCTCAATAGTAGACTTCATTTGGGACTTAAATGGTTCTAGAATACTATCTGGGGTATTTCGAAGTGCCTTGACTTTATCGAAATGTTGGTCTACATCCTTATCATTAATCTCATTTTGAATACAAAGTATAAATAAATGAGACGCATCTGCAACCTGTCGTTGTCCATAAGAAACAGTAACAAGCTTTTCCCTAACATTTTTATCGCTTACAATAACCAACTTTAACGTTTGTAAGCCATAAGACAAGGCTGTAAGATTAAATGCTTCCTTTAAAGTTAATAACTGCTTGTCTGATAAAGTTCTTGAAGCGTCAAATTTTTTAGTAGCATAGCGCCATTTTAAATTATCTATTATAGCCATCGTTTTTTTTACAAAAATAAGGAATAAGCATTTGAATTTTAGTACAAATTATTTTGAATACCTTGTGTATATACAAATTCATAAAATGACAAGATTTGTCATTTTAATTATTATTGGTTATCAATTTAAGTATTAAAAAGAAGGATATGAGTGTCTTAAAATATTACAGATACAAATATTGATCGATTAGATTTTAACAACTCTTTTTTTTAATCTATACGCTGGAAAAAAATCGATTTCATTTATTTCTATATTTTCCCCAAGCATATTATTTGTTATGGTTTTATATGCCTCTTCATTGACAATGTATTTCCAGGTTTTAAACTCTCTAAAATCTTTTGAAAAACCACTTTTAAATTTAAAAAGAGAATCTTCTCTACTACCTAAGCCTCCTCCAAGGTTAAAGTACTTATAACCTTCATGAGTAGATTTAATTCGCATTTCATCAATGATTAATTTAATAGGGTTTAACTCAAAATGATCTTCACTCAAACCTGATAAATGGTACTGAACAATATTACCTTTTTTCATAAACATAGAGGCACCTATCACTTCTTTTGTTTCGTTAAAAACACAAAGAGATAATTCAGACTCATATTCGCTACTTAATAATATTTTACGGTAATAGTCTTCACTAAAAAAATAACTATCATCTGCATCAACACGCTTCATGTTTTCATGATATAGACGAATAAAATCATCGAGATGCTCATCTAAATTTCCTTCTATTACAGTACAAGATCTTCGAGATTTATTTAAATACGTTTTTAATCGTCTATTAAACTTTGCTCTTTGATTTTCGATAGTATCGGTTAAATCAATGTTAACAACATTTCCTAAGGCGTTAACATTACCTAATCCATTGAGAATCATCTCTTGATGCTCAATGTAGGGATGTAATCTAGAAAAAACAGAAACTATGCTATTTTGATTAAGAAAAGTATTAAGTGCTTTTTGAAATTTTTCAACATTAATAGTCTTATCGATTTGCTGTACTAATGGTCCGGCATACCCATATACCGAAGTTGCATCTTTATAGTTTGTATTTTCAATATTTCTAATAAGCAATGGTATCAATATAGATGTCTGACCATCTTTATACTTTAAAAGTACAGGCTGCTCATCATCATTTTTTGAGAGATAGTGATAATCATAACTATAATAAAAATCTGAATTAGGAACCAAAGCTATCTGCTTCCTCCACTCCTCTTTATCTTTTATTGCTTCAATCATTTTATAGCTAATTACATTTATTGAAATTGAAAAAAGATTTTTTTAAAATTTTAAAAATATAGAATATCTAAAACTATATTCTAAACATTGCTCCCTTAGGTTTAATACCAAGATAAGCCATACCTGCTTGATTCATCCAATGTGGTTGCACAATACCATGTTGCAAAACAGCATGAACGTCTCTATGCGCTCTTTCAATTTTGTTTTCAGTATATAATGAAACTGTACCTGCTGCTGCATAAATTTCAGTAACCATAGATCTTGCAGTTGTTGCCGCTTGTATTGATGCAGACCATACATCAGCAAGTTGCTCGTCTGTATATATATTTCCATTAACAGACTCATCCCATATAACAGCAACTGAATTATGCAATTGACATCTCATAGAATTTAGCAGTGTTTTGCTTTTTGCAACTACACTCTGAATTCTATCTCTATCCCTCAAATCTGGATTTTTACCTGGTGTAATCTTTTCAAAACATATTTTAATAAGATCATCCATTGCTGCTTTAAATATCCCAAGAGCTATAGCAGCATTACCAGCAGCGTTTAAACACCCTATTGGTAAACGGCTGTAAGGGTTATCAATAGCCACCGGACTATCAAAATCTACAGCATAAGCTTCTTTAACAAAATGATTATCTACTTTTACATCATGGCTACCTGTGCCCTTTAATCCGCCTACATGCCAGGTATCAATTATTTCAATAGCTTCTCTAGGAATAAAAAATAACTTTAACTTTGCTCCAGGTCCAAGAGTAGATGGTAATCCTTCGCCAGTTACCAAGCAACGCAAAACAAACCAATCTGATATTTCACATCCAGATACTAAAGTCCACCTTCCTGAAACATTATAACCACCAGGTACAATTTCTGCAACACCTTCAGGACGTGCTGAATTAGCATATACATGAGCTGGGTCTTTATAAATCTCTCTCATACTATCTTCATCAAGATAGCGTCCAAAAGTACAAGCTAAATGATTATTCCAAACGCTCCAACCTACTGCAGCTTCACTACTACTTAGCACTTCATAAGTTTTTAATACTTCTACAGGATTGTCTTCCCAACCCCCTAGAAATCTTGGTAATCCCAACCTAAAGAGCCCTGTTTCTCTAATATGGTCTACAAGAGCAGGTGCTAATCTTCTTAAATCTTCTGTTTCATCGCGATGCGATATAGCAGTATTATAAACTTCCTTAGCTGCATTAGAAGGTAAAATTGTCATAATTTCTGTGGCTGATTTGTGCATAATTATATTTTTAAATGGATGACAAACTCTATCATCAAATTTTACATAATTTAATTATAAATAGCTGAATTTTATTTCTTTAGGAGTATTATTTCATATAGGTATAAATAAAAATTCAGGGCTTTATAATTCGAAGGTATTATTTAAAAATAGAACACTTGACAATTAATTGTTTAAATGCTAAAAAAATTGATGAAATAAAAAACCAAGTGCATAACACTTGGTTTCTTTTGCGGAGAAAGAGGGATTCGAACCCCCGGAGGTGTGACCCTCGCTGGTTTTCAAGACCAGTGCATTCGACCACTCTGCCATTTCTCCTAATGAGGGTGCAAATATAAAACCCTTTTTGAAGTAGGCAAAGGTTTTTTTCTAGTTTTTTAATAAATTCAATTTAGATATTTAAAACTTAAAATTAGTATCATTTAAATTAGCATTGTATTTTTCGGCACAATATGTGTTAGTTTTACGTTATTATTACAAATTAGTCTTTATGAAACATTATATTTTTTTAGTAGTAGCGCTTTTAGGGCTTAATAGTATTGCTCAAAATAAAACTATAGCCTTTGGTGAAAAACTAGTTTACACTGCTTCTTACAATATGTCTGGTTTATTAACAGATATTGCTCAGGTAAAAATGGAAACCACTGAAGTTAAAACATCTAAAAGCACATTAATGCGTTTAAAATGTACGGCTACAACTTATAAAAAATGGGATAACTTCTTTAAGATTAGAGATTTATACGAAAGTTATGTCAACCCAAAAACACTTACACCCTATTTATATAAAAGAGATATTAGTGAAGGTGGATATTACAAGTTTATGCAATATAAGTATAACCACAAATCGCGATTGGTAAAAAGCTTAAAGCGCAAAAAAAATCATGAAGGTAAAACTTGGGATGAAAATAAAACTGTTAAGATTAATTCCGCTACTAAAGACATTGTAAGTACGCTATATTATATTAGAAACTTAGATATCCATAAAGCAAATCCAGGTGATCAACAAAATTTCACTGTATTATTTGATAATATGGAAACCATAATTTCTATAAAGTATATTGGTAAAGAAACCATATCAACTAAAATAGGCCCCAAAGAATGTTACAAATTGGCATTATCCATAAAAGGTAGTGACATATTAAAGGGTAAAAATTCTAATTTATTATGGTTAACAGCTGATGCCAACAAAATCCCTGTATATGCAAAATTTAAAATTCCTGTAGGTAATGGTGAACTGAAAATAGTTTCTGCAACAGGACTAAAAAATTAATCAAATGAAAAAACTATTCATTATTATTGGCTTTATTTCAGCAATCTTAGCGGTAATTATAGCAGTAACACCTCTCTCAAACTTAGCCATAGCACCAATAATAGTTGCTTTTTTTAGCGGATTGATAATACTTTTTATTTCAAAAAAGGAAAAATCCAAAACAAAAACCATACAATATATTTACCTTCTGACCATCATTGCCTTAAGTTTAACCATTTACAAAGCTGTATTTAATACTACCGAAATAGGTGATACCGAGCAATTAGAACAACGTGAAGAAGAAAACCTTAAAGATTCTAAAGAAATCCTTGACGATATCGAAATTGATGAAAATTTGTAAAATTTCAATTAGATTGTAAGAAAATATATTGCTCATTTGTCTATTTTTGCGCAAATCAATCTGTTAGATGAAAGTTTTAGTTGCTTCTGCACTTATTTTAGTTGGGTCTTGTGCTACAATTAGACATAGCGAAAAAATAGACAATCTCAAGAATAGTATTTCATATAATGATAAAGCTGTAGTCAATCAATATTTAAATACTATTAATTCTAGTGAGCTAAAGATTCATATAGAAGAAGTATCTTCAGACAAATATAAGGGTAGAATGACTGGTGAAGAAGGTCATAATCAAGTTTGCGACTATATAAGGGGTTATTACAAGTCTCAAAACATTAAAGCCCCAGAATCACATCCAGATTACTACCAAATAGTTCCAGAAGATGCCTTACCAGAAGAACTAAATGAATCACAAAATATTATTGCATACATAGAGGGTTCTGAGTTCCCAGATGAATATATTTATATCTCAGCACATTCCGATCATGAAGGCATTATTGATGGAGAAATATATCCTGGCGCAGACGATAATGGATCTGGCACAGCTGCTGTATTAGAAATGGCTGAAGCATTTAAAAAAGCAGTAGAAAATGGACACGGTCCTAAGCGTAGTATTGTTTTTCTTCATGTAACTGCAGAAGAAGTTGGACTTCATGGGTCTCGATACTATACTGAGAATCCAATTTTTCCATTAACCAATACAATTTCTACCCTAAATATAGATATGATTGGTCGTGTAGATGAAAGGAACAAAGAAGAAAATAATGAAAATTATATCTATGTTATTGGAGCTGATCGTATAAGCACTGAGCTCGATTTTATAATTCAAGAAGCTAATTCAGAATTTGTAAATCTTGAATTAGATTATAAATATAATGATGAAAGGGACACAAACCGTTATTATTATAGGTCTGATCATTATAATTTTGCCTTAAAAGGAATCCCTGTCGTTTTTTTCTTTAATGGGGAACACGAAGATTATACAAAACCTACAGACACGCCAGATAAAATCAATTATCCCCTTTTAGCAAAACGTACCAAACTTATATTTGCAACAGCTTGGTATCTGGCAAATTCTCCAAATCGTCTAAAAGTAGAAATTATTTAATGTTAAAGTCTGTTAAAAGCAATTTACCTCATAGCCCTACACTATACGATTTTCGTAATTTTAGCACCTAATTCATTTAAAGTTATTTATAACTTTCTTTAAACAACATACATTATAATTTTATTGAAATGAAAAAGTTATTCATCTTTACTATTCTTAGTTTATTTCTAAGTTGTGGCACTTCATCAAAAAGCAATACGTCATCTGTACAAGAAAACAATACTAAGATAGCTGATCCTACGGAGTTTGCTTCTACTATCACAACAGACGAATTAAAGACTATGCTGTACACCTATGCCTCTGATGAATTTGAAGGGCGGGAAACTGGAGAAAAAGGCCAGAAGTTGGCTGTAGAGTATTTAAAAGAACAATACAAAGCTATGGGAATTAAATCACCATTACAAAGCAATAATTATTTTCAAAACGTTCCTTTAGAAAAGCAAAGTGTTTCAGAAGCAAAAATCTTAGTAAACGGAAAAAGCTTTAAAAGTTTTGAAGACCACATCGTACTCAGAACACCTGGTAACATTTCGGTTTCTACAGATGAGATTGTTTATGTAGGTTATGGTATAGATGCAAATAATTATTCGGATTATAAAAATATAGATGTTAAAGGAAAAATTGTATTAGCAAAAGCAGGAGAACCAAAGGATGAAAATGGCAATTACGTGACTTCTGGAAAAGCAGAAGATACAAAATGGTCTGGCGGCCGTCAGTCCATATCCAGTAAAAGAGAAGCTGCTAAAGAAAATGGTGCAAAAGCTTTAATATATATGGATAATAACCTGTTTTCTAGATATGCAACATATTATCAAAGACAAGCTGCTGCTGGTGTTTCTGGCCGCTTAACTTTAAAAAGTAATGATAAAGATATTATAATGCTTATGATTAATGAAAGTTTAGGTAAGGCATTATACACCTCAATAAATGAGGATTATGCATCAAAAGTTATTTCTGCAAAAATGGATTTGAATATTGAAAATAAATCTGAAACCATTTCATCTGAAAATGTAGTGGCTTATATAAAAGGCTCTGAAAAGCCAGATGAAATTGTAGTGATTTCAGCACATTTAGATCATGAAGGGGTAAAAAACGGTGAGATATACAATGGAGCAGATGATGACGGCTCTGGTACAATCGCTATTTTAGAAATTGCTGAAGCATTTAAAATGGCAGAAAAAGCTGGTGTTGGCCCAAAACGTTCTATCTTGTTTTTGCATGTTACAGGTGAAGAAAAAGGGCTTTTAGGCTCTAGACACTATACAGATAACGACCCTGTTTTTCCATTAGAAAACACGGTAGCCAACCTCAATATAGACATGATTGGTCGTACGGATCCAAAACGAAAAGAAGGCAATAGAAATTACATATATCTTATAGGAAGTGATAAACTTAGTTCAGAATTACACAATATTTCTGAAGACGTAAATAATAGATATTGTAATGTAGAGTTAGACTATACATATAATGATGAAAATGATTCTAATCGCTTTTATTACAGATCTGATCATTACAACTTTGCAAAGAATAATATCCCCGTAATTTTCTACTTCAATGGAACACACGATGATTATCACAGACCAAGTGATACTCCTGACAAAATTGAATATGATTTATTAGAAAATAGAACACGTCTGGTATTTTATACAGCTTGGGAAGTTGCCAATAGGACCGATCGCATTATTGTAGATAAAACTTTCGAATAAGAATTTACAATTTTAATAAAACAAAAAAAGCCTTTCATTTCTGAAAGGCTTTGTCTTTTTGGGTGGAAGATGGGACTCGAACCCACGACATCTGGTACCACAAACCAGCGCTCTAACCAACTGAGCTACAACCACCATGTTAATTAGGATTGCAAATGTAAATTATTTACAATTTTCTGCAAAACGTTTTCTTTACTTTATTTTAAATCAAATAAACTATTTACAGCAGGATAGCGTTCAACTGTAAACCCTTCAGCATCTGTTACGCCAACTAAACGTCCTAAATTTCTGGCTCTGTATACTATACTATCTGTAAAGTTCTTACTCGATATAGGTGTCTCTGGCTCATCACTATTAGGATCAAAGAATTGGGTTTTATAAGCCAAAACGGATGCCATTTTTTTATCCAGAAATCCAGAAATATCAACAACTATATCTGGTTTTAAATCTTTCCATTGTATATAATGGTAAACTGCCTTTGGTCTCCATGCCTCTTGTATATTGCTTTCATCCTTATGTACAGTTTCTATTTTTCGTAGTCCGCTTAAAAAGCATGCATCACTAACCAATTGGCTTCCCTTACCATGGTCTATATGCCTATCTTCTGTCGCATTACAAATCACAATTTCAGGTTTGTAATAACGAATCATATTAATAAGTTCTATTTGATGTTCCTTGTCGTTTTTAAAAAATCCATCTGCAAACCGCATATTTACTCTTGAGTGCACGCCAAGGATTTTAGCAGCATTAAAAGCTTCTTCATCTCGAGTTTCTGCTGTACCGCGTGTCCCTAATTCCCCACGTGTTAAATCTATAATACCAACTTTTTTGCCATTGGCTACTTCTTTTGCAATGGTTGCTCCACATCCTAATTCTACATCATCTGGATGCGCTCCAATGGCTAAAATGTCTAATTTCATAAAATCTATACTTTTCTATATTGCCAAAAATATTAAAAAGAAGGCAGTTTATCATTTTCTTTTTATTTCGCAAACGGTTTCGTTTACATAATGTTCTTATTTCATCAAAAACGAATACCAATAATTGAATAATTCGCAATTCCTCTAAAGCATGACATTCGTCATAATAATTACTCTGTATTGCCAGTAAATTTACACTAGTATTTCTAACTTTAAAAGTGTAACATAAAAACACTCTAGAAATGACGTTAATGCTAATAATTCTAATTGTCACTATTATACTTTTTATTTGGGGCAGATTCACACCAGATATCATTGCCTTATTATCAATGATAAGCCTGTTTATATTTGGTATTCTTGATTTACCAGAAACATTAAGTGGTTTTAGTAATCCGACTGTAATCATGATTGCTGCTTTATTTATTATAGGTGAAGGGCTATCGCAAACTGGCTGGACAGCATTAGCTGGACAAAAGTTTATTAAAATGGCTGGTAAAAGCACTACAAAACTTTTACTTATTACCACATTGGGCTCTGGGTTATTATCTGGAGTTGTCAGCAATACTGGTACTGTAGCTACATTAATGCCAGTAACTATATCTTCTGCATGGAGCATTGGTACTTTGCCATCTAAACTCTTAATGCCAGTGGCTTTTGGATCTAATACTGGCGGGTTGTTAACCTTAACTGGCACACCTCCAAATATCATTGTAAATAATACTATGTTAGAAAACGGTATTGAAGGATTTTCATTTTTTGAGTTTGCATTAATAGGCTTGCCACTTTTACTAATAGCACTGGTCTATTTTAAGTTCATTGGATATCGATTATTACCAAAAAACAAAACCAATAACAAGCCTGTAGACATAAGTACTACATTTCATAAATGGATTGAAGCCTATAAAGTAGATGGCGATTATTACAGACTTAGAGTACGTTCTGTCTCACCATTATTAAATACCAAAATTGGGGATTGGAATTTTGAAACTGAACATCAAATATCTATCCTGAGAATTAAAAGAAGACACCCTAATCGCTTAAAAGGGAATGACCCATTCATAGAGTTCCCGACTAACTCTACAGAGTTCCTTTATCACGATATAATCACCGTTAAAGGTAATACAGAAGCTATAAATGCTTTAATGATTAAATTTAGATTAGGTCTTCTACCTTTAGAACCTATTGCAGACGAATTGAGAAACAATCTCATCAATCAAGAGGTTGGTATGGCAGAAATCATAGTAACACCAAAATCAGTACTTGTAGGAAGAAAAATTATACTTGGAAACTTTTTTAAACGTTTTGGCGTACAATTAATGGCTGCATCTCGTAATAACAAGCCTCTTACAGAACGAGAAATTAAAGTGAAAGCTGGTGATGCTTTCCTTATTAGAGGTATATGGCATGATATAGAACAGCTTAAAGAACATCATGAAAACTTAGTGATTTGTGGAAGCCCAGAAGGTATGGCTAAAACCATAACCAATCTTACCTACAAGTCTTACATCGCTCTTTTTGCTTTAGTGTTAATGATTACTCTACTGGTCTTTAAAATTGTCCCAGGCGCCATTGCAGCATTAGTTGCCGCTGGTATAGTTCTAATTACTGGCTGTGTCCCTATAACTAAAGCCTACAAAGGAATTAGTTGGATTAGTGTAGTGATGATTGCTGCAATGATACCCATGGGAATAGCACTTCAAAAAACAGGAACTGCTGAGTTTATAGCAAATGGTCTTGTGGCTTCATTAGGAAGCTTGCACCCTGTTGCGCTCCTAGGAGGTGTTTTTCTTCTCACTACAACTTTTAGTCAGGTGATTAACAATTCTGCTACAGCAGTCTTAATGGCGCCCATTGTTATCATCACTGCAAATACGTTAAGCTTATCCGCAGCTCCTTTTATGATTGCTGTAGCTATAAGTGCCTCAACGGCTTTTTTAACACCGGTTGGTACAACCACAAATGCTATGGTAATGACAGGAGGTGGTTACAAGTTTATGGATTATGTAAGAGTAGGTGCTCCTTTACTTCTACTCTTCTTAATAACAACATTATTATTAGTGCCATTGGTTTGGCCATTTTAAAATTTATAACTCATGGAAACATTATTAAAAGAACCGATTATGAAAACTAGAGACCTTACAAAGTATGGACTGAAAGATACCAATGCGCATTGGAATTTATCTCCTGAAGAACTACAAGCCATTACCGTAGAAAAGGGTATGGGAAAAGAAACCTCTAATGGTACTTTAGCCATTAATACAGGTAAATTTACTGGGCGTTCACCTCAAGATCGCTTTCTGGTAAAAGATGATTACACAAAGGATCGCGTTTGGTGGGGAAAAACCAACAAAGCGATTTCGCCTGAAAATTTTGATGTTTTACAAGCCGAAATTGAAAACTACCTTAGCGGAAAAGAAATCTATGTAAGAGATGGTTATGTCTGTGCTGACCCTGCATATAAAATGAATGTTAGAACGATTACCGAATATCCTTGGTCTAATATGTTTATTTACAATATGTTTTTAAGACCAGATGAGACCGAGTTAGAGAATTTTGAAGAAGAATGGTTAGTGCTTTGTGCTCCAGGATACGAGTGTCCGGAACCTTCTAAACATGGATTAAGACAAGGAAATTTCTCAATCTTAAACTTTACAAAAAAAGTAGCACTTGTTGGTGGTTCAGCTTATACAGGTGAAATGAAAAAAGGTATTTTCTCTGCCTTAAACATGATTTTACCTATTGACAAAAACGTATTACCAATGCACTGTTCTGCAAACGTCGGTGAAGATGGTGATACTGCAATTTTCTTTGGATTGTCTGGTACTGGCAAAACAACACTTTCTGCTGACCCGGATCGAAAATTGATAGGTGATGATGAACACGGTTGGACAGCTGAAAACAGAATCTTTAATTTTGAAGGTGGTTGTTACGCAAAAGTTATTGACTTAACCGAAGAAAAAGAACCAGACATATATCGAGCAATTAAACCAGGCGCCATTTTAGAGAATGTGATTTTTAAAGACAATGGAGACGTAGATTATATGGATAGTAGTATTACACAAAATACACGTGTAAGTTATCCTATCTATCATATTGATAACATACAACAACCATCTTATGCAGACAATCCTAAGAATATTTTCTTCCTAACCTGTGATGCTTTTGGTGTGTTACCTCCAGTGTCTAAGCTAACACCTGGACAAGCAGCTTACCATTTTATTTCTGGATATACAGCTAAAGTTGCAGGTACCGAAGCTGGAATCACAGAGCCTGTACCTTCATTCTCTGCATGTTTTGGCGAGCCATTTATGCCATTACACCCTACAAAATATGCTGAGATGCTAAGCAAAAAAATGCAAGAAGCTGGTGTTAATGTTTGGCTACTTAACACAGGCTGGAGTGGCGGACCTTACGGAGTCGGTTCTCGTATAAAGTTAAAATATACCAGAGCTATGATTACAGCTATTCTTAATGGGGATCTAAATAATGTGGATTATCACCAGCATCCAATATTTGGATTATATATGCCAAAATATATACCTAACGTACCAACAGAAATGTTAGATCCAATGAATACTTGGTTGCAAAAAGGAGCTTATATCAGTAAGGCTATTCAGTTAGCACACTCATTCCATTTAAATTTTGAAAAATTTGCAAGCGAAGCTTCAAATCAAATTATAGAAGGTGGTCCTTTAATTGATGAACACCATCATTTAGGTGACCATGTTTAATAGTTCCATGACCGAAAAGGGCCCAGAAATGGGCTCTTTTTTTAATCTAAATAGTTTTAAAGTGAAAAGATTTCTAATCTTATTACTTCTTCTCTCTTTTCAACTATTATGGTCTCAAAATCCTTCTGAAGACTTTTTAGGCTCTTGGTATACTTACGGAAGCAATCATCGTCTGAGCGAAAAACTTAGCATAACACCTTATGGAGAATTACGGTTTTACGAAGCGTCTTCAAACTATAATTTAGCATTTGCATCATTAAGAGGTAATTACCATTTAGACTCAAAGTCTACTTTAGGTCTTGGTTATGCCTTTTTAGATATTGATACTGTGTTTGAATTTGATAATGCTCCGAATATTATAGAGCATAGAATCTTTGAACAATATGTTTATAAGCATAATATTGGAAAAATTAAGTTTACACACCGTGGACGTTTAGAACAACGTTTTATAGAGCTTATTGATAGAAATGAGCTTCAGAACCGATTGAGATATAAGCTAAGTCTTAGGTATAATCTTAATAAAACTTTCTTCTTAATACTTTCAGATGAACCTTTCGTAAATTTTCAAGATCAGGTGTTTCATGAAAATAGATTCTATTCAGGTATTGGGATTAATGTCTTTAAAAATTCACAAATTCAAATAGGCTATTTAAAACAAAATATCAGAAAAAGTAACCTTAATAGAATTCAAATTGGTATAAGTTTTCAAACAGATTCCAGAAAACAAAAAACTAATCTAGCACAGCGATAGCTTGAGCAATATCATGTTTAAGGTCTTTAAACGCTTCTATCCCAACCGAAAAACGAATAAGCTGATCACTAATTCCAACTGCTTCACGTTCTGCTGGACTTAACAATGCATGAGACGTTAAATGTGGTGAGAGTACTGTGCTCTCAATACCAGCAAGACTCATTGACGATTTGATAAGTTTTAATTCATTTTGAAATTGCTCTGAATCTAAGTCATGGATCAATTCAAATGACAGCATAGCACCAAAACCTTTCATTTGAGATTTTGCCAATTTATGCTCTGGATGTGATTTTAATCCTGGATAATAAACTCTTAAAACCTTAGGATGTTTATTAAGCCATTTAGCTAGTTTCATAGCATTTTTGGTTTGTGCCTTAACCCGAAGTCCCAGAGTTTTCATACTGCGCTCTAACATCCAAACCGTCATATCGCTTAGACTTCCTCCAAGGTTTTTACTGACATTCCATATACGCTCAATATTTTCTTTAGAACTTGCTACAGCTCCTGCACATATATCGCTATGACCGCCAAAATACTTAGTGGCTGAATGCATTACCATATTTATACCCAAATCTATAGGATTTTGATTAACAGGAGAAGCAAATGTATTATCAATTGAAGTAAAAATACCTTTAGTTTTACCCAACTTAGCGATTGCCTTAATATCTGTTACTGTTAATAATGGATTAGAAGGAGACTCTATATGAATCAACCTTGTATTATCTTGAATTGCAGCTTCAAAGTCTTCAACTTTATACCCATTTGTAAAGGTGTATTCAATTCCATATTTTGGAAACTCTTCTTTAATAAAATTAACTGTTCCGCCGTACAGGGTATTTTGTACCACCAAATGATCCCCTTTTTGTAAAAAGGCAAAAAACATATGACTAATTGCTGCCATACCAGAGCCAAAAATCATAGCAGCGTCGGTATACTCTAAAGCAGCAATCTTTTTAGACAAATACTCTTGGTTTGGTGTGTTAAAATAACGTGGATAGCGTTTTACATCCACATCTAAAAATTCATATGAGGAACTCAGGTATATGGGTGATACAGATCCTTTAAATTGCTCGTCTTTAATTTCACCAATATGTGTACATATGGTATTGAGTCCTAAATTTTGCTTCGGCATTTGTAATAATTTTTATTCTTAAAATTACTAAAAATGCGTTTAAGTTTATCAATTAGTGATACAAACTTTAGTTGAGTATGCAAAAGTTGAAGTTTCTATTCTAACCAGATAAATGCCTTCAGATATTTCTGATGTACTAATATGACTTTTATTAGTAGAAATACTTTCTTGTTTAATCTTTTTTCCGACAATATTGTAAAGTGTTAAACTTAAATTATCACCATAGGATAAACCTAAAACATTTATCTGATCCTGTTGGCTTGAATACCTAACAGTAATATCATCTTTATTATTATCGTTTATAGACAACAAGTAATTGTTACTAATCTCTGTATGTACATTATTAGAAAATGTAATGAAAAACCTGTTGATATAGTCACCAGCCGATATACTTTGTACTAAATTTGCAGCACTCAAATGTGTATATGTATTCAACTCCAAGTCATATAAATAAACATCTATTGAGCTTTCGAAATTTTCTAACGCACTTAATGAAATTGTAACCTCTCCTGTATTGGTAAGAAACATTCCCAAAGGGTAATATTTATTGGCATTGAATGCTCCTACTCCCTGAATAACATAACGATTATCGTTTATCATCCAGTTTAGATCATCTTGTAAATCATTTATATATGGCGCATCATAACCATAGTCTACACCATCTGTAGCTGAATTATCTTGCACAAAGCCTAATGCTAAATGTCTGGTAAAACCTTCTGGATTTTGAAAATCTATTCTAACAGTTTGTATTTCCGTTTGTGCATAAGAGAGATTAAAACATAGCAATACTACTAAGGCATACTGAAATTTGATAAAAGTTCTCATAAGATTTGGGCGGTTTAGTGAACTATCAGTTCTAAAACTAGTCCAAAATCTTATAAAAATCTACAAAAAGCGTATTTTTACGATGAAATGCAAAAAATATTAACATTTAAGAAGTCTTATCTCATAAAATGCGTTATAATTAGGGCTAAACATTGACAGATTTCCAATACCCTTTTTTAAACCAAAGTATACCTATTACAGTGATTAAAACTTCTGCCAATGTAATGGCAGCGAAAACCCCAATTGGTCCAAAATCAAGGTTTAATGCCATGAGATACGCAAATGGTAGCTGAAACATCCAAAAGCAAATAAAGTTAATCCATGTTGGTGTTTTAGTATCACCTGCACCATTAAATGCATTAATAATAACCATCCCATAACCATAGAATACATAACCTGCTGCAATAATTCTAAGACATAAAGCACCATTTTTTATCACTTCTGCTTCTTGTGTAAACCACGAAATAATCTCTGGTGCAAATATGAGATATACAACTGATACTAATCCCATAAAAATAGCGCTGTATTTTCCAGTTTTCCATACAGAATCTTCTGCACGTTGTGGCTTTTTTGCCCCTAAATTCTGTCCGACCAAAGTAGCAGCTGCATTACTCATTCCCCATGCTGGCATTAAAGTAAACATCATTACGCGAATAGCTATTGTATAGCCCGCAAGGACCTCGCTACCAAATTCACTCATAATACGCATTAAAAATACCCATGATGATGTTCCTATTAAAAACTGACCAATACCACCTAACGATACTTTAATTAGATTTAACATTACTGCTACACGCAGTACTAGATCTTTCAACTCTACTTTTATTTTACTCCACCCAAAAAACAATACCATGAGTTGAAAAACCACCGCAGTTCCTCTACCAATAGTTGTAGCTATTGCTGCTCCTTCTACACCAAAAGCTGGTATTGGGCCAAACCCAAAAATAAACATGGGATCTAAAATAATATTTAATCCATTAGACAATACCAGTGCCCACATCGCTATGGATGCATCCCCTGCTCCTCTAAAAATAGCGTTAATTAAAAACAGTAACATTATAGTTATATTACCACCAAGTAAGATTTGAGTATACCCATACCCCTCAGCAATTAAATCTGGTTCCCCACCCATTAACTGTAGTATGTCCTTAGGATAAAGAATGCCTATGACACTAATAATTGTAGCAACAAAAATGCCCAACCCAATAACTTGCACGGCAGCTTGAGAAGCACCTATTCTATCTTGCTCGCCTATGCGCCTAGCTACAATTGCAGTTGCAGCCATACTTAAGCCTATTGCTACGGCATAAACTAAAGTTATTACAGATTCGGTAAGACCAATTGTAGCTACGGCATTAACACTCACTTTAGAGACATAGAATATATCTACGATGGCAAATATCGACTCCATGAGCATTTCTAATATCATGGGAATAGATAACATAAAAACTGCTCGGCGAATACTACCAGATGTAAAATTTTGTTCCTTACCAGAAACTGCGACTCTTAAATATTTAAAAAATTGTTTTATAGAAATTTTATTGGATTGCATAACTTAAAAAATGTATAGTAAAACATAGTTAAACAAACAAATTTGTTTAACAATTGACATCACAGGAGCTTGTGATAATTTTATCCGAAGGGTGTATTAAGCAATCATAATGGCACAAATATGCGCATTATTTTCAAAAAAATAAAAGTAATCTATAAAATTAATCGTTTCGGCTTGCTTTATTATAAGCACGAATCATAAGAACAGCCCATAATGCTACTAAAGCAATAACTATAACAGAAAACCATAATACAATGTCATTTGCCACCATGGTCCACAAGTTTTAGGTAAATCATCACACCTAATAATGTTGGAGCCCATAGGCCAACAAATATTCCATGCATTTGATCTCCGGTTAGAAATAAATATTCAGCAACAAGTACTATAACGGCACATAATAAGAGCATTAATAAGTTTGCAGCTCCTAATTTTTTGAAGTAATTCATTGAGAGGGTTGGTTTAAAACCTCAAGTTATGAAAAATTCTAATCGTTAAAAAATGGAGGCAGAGATATATTTACTTATAATATTGCTTATTCTTTGTATAAGCTAAAAAAGCTAATATGGCAATGATAGCCAAAGTAATAGCTATAAACTGAAAGCTTAATATTTGATCACCACTAGCATAAGCATGCAAACCAGACAAATAGAAGTTAACACCAAAATAGGTCATTAAAATACTTCCAAAAGCCAGAACTGACATTAAGTTATATAACCAACGTCCTCTAAGACCTGGTACTAATCGCATATGAATCACAAAAGCATATATCATTATACTTATTAATGCCCAAGTTTCTTTTGGATCCCAGCCCCAATAACGTCCCCAGCTTTCGTTTGCCCACATACCTCCAAGAAAGTTTCCTATAGTTAACATTACTAATCCAACAGTTAAAGCCATTTCATTAATAATGGTTAACTCCTTAATGTTAATAAGCATGCGCTCTTTATTTTCTTTATTAGTAAGAATCATAAGTAATAGAGCTACAATACCTAGAATCATACCGATTGCAAAAGGTCCATAGCTTGCCACAATAACTGATACATGAATCATTAACCAATACCCTTGAAGAACAGGTTGCAAGTTTGCAATTGCCGGATCCATCCAATTCCAGTGTGCTACCATTAAAATCATAGAGCAAACAAATGCAGATGCAGCAACCGTTAAATTACTTTTTCTTCCTAATAGCAATCCAAATAACATTACAGACCATGCTACATATATCATAGACTCATAAGCATCACTCCAAGGTGCATGACCAGACAAATACCATCTCCAAATTAAACCTCCCAGATGCATGATAAATAATAGGACAATAACGCCTATTAGACTATTGATTACTACCTTAAGCCATTTGCTTTTATAATTAAATATTTGAATAATAATTAACAAAAAGAGAATTGTAGCTGCATACATATACCAACTAAAGAGCTTTTTGAAAATATCGTATTTGTTATATAGAATTTCGTATTCTATCTTTTCATCTGAAAGCATTATTTCGCTGCCAAACTTTTGTTGCGTTTTCTTTATCCCTTCAAGCAATTCTTCAGCTTTTGAAAAATCCCCAGTCTGTTTAGCATTATTTAAAGTGACTAGATACGCACTAAAACCATTATTAATAAAATTGGTGTACAAGGAATCCTTAATCTTATCACGATACCCTTCTTCCCTATATTCTAATGACGATATCCAAGTATTATTTTCATCTTCCGGAACTGGAAATATTTTAATCGAGCGTCCTTCAATTGCATTGTATAATAAATTAACCCGGGAATCAGCTTCCTTAACTTCTTTTTGAAACCCATTTGGTACTTGTGCTTTATATGCCTCTTCTAAGTATGGCCCAAGTTTATATCGCCCATCGGGAGTGAAAAAATCAACAAGACTTACATACTTTTCGCCAAAATCAACACCAATAAGTGTTCGTATGGAATCTGCTTTTCTTTTCTTTAAATAAATAATAGGTACATTATACCATAGCAATGGACTTTCTTGAATAGATAAAAATACCTGAGTTGCATTAAAATCTTCATATACATCCCTTTTACTGAGTTTACGTAGCATCTCAGAAGCATAAGTATGCATTGGCATCATACGGCCACTATAATCCTGAATGACCATTTTCGCAAACTTATCTGCGTGTTTTACTGGTGTAATATTAGCACTTAGAACAGAATCTATCTGAATTTTTGTAGGTCTTAGGTTTTGCGAATGATTATGTCCATCATTATCAGAATGTTGTTGTGCAAAGCCAGAAAAACTGAGTAGCAAAACTATCATAGTCATCAGCTTAGCTTTCTTCTTTTTCAGCTTTCCAAGTCGTTTTCTTATATCATCAAATCTTGTGTTTTTAGCAAATAAAATCGCCATTAGACCAAAATACAAGAGCATATAACCCGTATAGGTAATATATGTTCCCCAACGATCATGATTAACAGAAAGCACGGTTCCTTTTTCATCCGGGTCAAAACTTGCTTGAAAGAAACGGTAGCCACTATGATCTAGTATATTATTCATATAGATATGATAATCAAAATCGCCATTTTCCTTATCTAAAACCGTTACTTTACTCTCATAGGACGAATATGCTTTTTCGGTACCAGGATATTTTTCAGCAATAAAATCATTCAATTTTATCTCAAAAGGTAGTTGCTCTAGTCTAGAACCGTATCGTAAAGCTATGTCTAATCCACCAACCTCAACTTCTTCTATTCTTGGATAAGTTCCTGGACCACCAAGTAGGTTAACACTTTTTGTCTCACCATTAGCAGTAATATCGAGGACAATACCACTTTCATCTCCCTTTAATATTTTTGGCTTCTTAACAATATCAAAAACACCTTTAACTACTGGCTTAGGAAACACTAATTGTCTATTACCAATAATGTATTGTGAGCGTAGTGCTAAAGGTTGTAAACTATCTTTAACAAGCTTACCTCTTTTACCAGTAGCCATGGTAAAAAATTCTCCCTCAAAAGGTGATCTTATAAACAACCCATTTTCAGTATTGGTAATATTAATAGCACCTTCTTGTTCCTTATTCAAGGAAATAAGAACGTTGTGCAAATTAGATACTTGGCCCACTTTCAAAAAATGATTGTGAGATTGTCCATCACCAGCTTCAACAATTTTTAAATAGCTCTCACCACTATCATCTGGTATAATATCTTTCTCTGCCCCTTTAATAAACTTTTTTAGCTTAAGATTAACTTCAGTACCTCCATAATCATAAGTAGCATTGAAGTCATTATCTAATCTAGGTGAAAAATCGACGACTTCCATTATATTACGCTGCTGTAACTGCCCCTTAATTTTATAATCACCGAGAATGCGGCCACTGATATAGGTTTTTTGAGAACGAAACTGACTTTCGGTTTCACCTTCCCTAATATTCATCATACCTTCGTAACCTATATATCGTGTCACAAAAGCACCTAAGAGAATAAAAATGAAAGCTAAATGCAATATTAAAGTTGCCCACTTTTCTTTTTTATGAAGTCTGTATCTAAAAATATTACCTACAAAATTGATTACAAAAAAGACCATGATTGCTTCAAACCACCAAGCATTGTATATTAATGTCCTTGTATATGGTGTTGGAGAGGTCTCCATGTTTCTGTCTAAGATAGTTCCTGTTGCCATGGCGACGGCAAAGACAATAAACAAAACAGCAGTAAGTCGGGTAGAGAATAGGAAATTCGCGATTTTCTTTTGCATAGCTGGATAGGCTTTTTTAAGCTCGTGCAAAGATATGGCTTTTTGATGATTTAGACTTTGTTTTTAAGTCACGAAAAAGCGTTAAAAATTGTCAATAACCTTTCAATTAATTTGAAATCTTAGATTTTAAAAGTTGGTTCTGTTCCTCCATTAAATCTTTTAAATCTGATAAAAGCTGAATGTCCTTTGGAGTTACAACCGTTTCGTCTTTTGTGTCTTGAGCTTTATTGCGTAAACGATTCATGGCTTTTACAACAATAAAAACAGTAAACCCAATAATCAAAAAATCTAAAAACACTTCAAACAATGCACCATAAGCAATGGCAACTTCGCTTGTTGTAACCACTCCTGAAGCATCAGTAATGGCATCTCTCAATACTAACTTTTCATCCTGAAAAATAAGACCATCAGATAATAATGCTAAAGGTGGTAATAACACCTGCTTAGCAAGCACATCTATAACTTTATTAAATGCAGCACCTATGATGATACCAATAGCCATATCCATCATATTACCTTTTACCGCAAATTCTTTAAATTCTTTAAGGAGTTTCATACGCTTTATAGTTTTGATTTTGAATAAAACGTAAATTTATAAAGAAGATCGTTAACGATTAAGAATTCCTTGCTTCAAAGATTTTTAAATATAAAAATGTTCCCATTTTTCTTGCTCGACGTTTTGCATTCTCAGCATAATCGCCTTCAAAAAGCTCATCGATGGTTTGAAACCAAAGGTTTAACCACAAACCAAAATGCAATTCTGTAATACTGTTATTATGCTCGGCATCAACCTTTACATGAGCCTCTAAAGGATTGCCATAATACTTGGTTTTTAAAAACAAGCTCGATTCCCAAAAGGTAGTAAGGTGTTGTAAATGTGCATCCCAATCTTTAATTGTCTCATTAAAAAAAGGGCCTAATGCTTTATCTTTCCTTACTTTTTCATAAAAAGCAGATACTAATTTAAAGACATCATCTCTTGTCTTGAGGTCGTTTTTTCTCATCGATACAAAGTTATTATTTTTAATCTTGTGAGTACTTATCTAAAAGAGATAATCTTAGTATTTTTACACTATGATTTCTGTTGTGTTACTTGGTGCAGGAAATGTCGCCACACATTTATTTAAAGCGTTCTCAAAAGCAGAAAGTGTTTCTGTTGTACAATGGTACAATCGTTCGTATAATGTGATATCATCTTATACCAACGACGTGGATACTACAGATGATTTATCACAATTAAAAGAAGCTGACATTTATATTATGGCAGTGAGTGATGATAGCATTTCAAAGTTATCTAAAGATTTACCCTTTGAGAATAGATTAATTGCACATACTTCTGGTAGTGTATCTATACATGATTTAGATAAAAAAAATCAACGTGCGGTATTTTATCCTTTACAAACCTTTTCTAAAGCTGCTGAATTAAACTTTAGTGAAATTCCTATTTGTATTGAAGTGACTGAAAAAGCTAATCTACAATTTATGAAAGATTTAGCAGAAGCACTAGGTTGTAAACCTTATAAAATCAATACTGAGCAAAGACAAACACTGCATCTGTCAGCGGTCTTTGTAAATAATTTTACCAATCAATTGTATCGTATCGCTCACGAAATTAGTGATGCTAAGAGTATTAATTTTGATATCTTAAAACCCTTAATTATAGAAACAGCTAAAAAAGTCCAAGACCTATCGCCTTACATGGCACAAACAGGACCTGCTAAACGTAATGATAAAAAGACAATTAAGCGTCATTTAAAACAAATAGAATCTAAAGAACATAAAGCAATATATGAACTTTTAACTGCTTCAATAAAAAAAACACATGGACAACGCTAAAAGCTATAAAGAATACCTAGAATATATTACCGCTTTTATTTTTGATGTAGACGGTGTACTAACCGATGGCACCATCACTGTAACCACAGAAGGCGAAATGTTACGCACTATGAATATAAAAGATGGTTTTGCTCTCAAAACAGCAGTAGATGCTGGCTATAATGTGTGTATTATTTCTGGAGGTTCTAATGAAGGTGTAAGAAAACGTTTGGCTGGTTTAGGTATAAAAGACATTTATTTAGGGGCTCATAATAAAATTGAGCAGCTTAACGAATACATGAATAAACACAATATATCTGCTCAACAAATGTTATACATGGGTGATGATATACCAGATTACCCTGTAATGAAATTAGCAGGTTTGCCGTGTTGTCCACAAGATGCTGCTCAAGAAATTAAAGCAATTTCTAAATATATTTCGCACAAAAATGGTGGAAAAGGTGCCGTAAGAGATGTGATTGAGCAAGTACTCAAAGTTCATGGTAAATGGAACGGTAACTTCAATGCAAAATATGACTAACAAATATGAGTCGCAGACGCAGAAGGCATAGTACAGGTTTTGGTTATATAGGTTTTGGTAATAATCAATCTACATTTAACCAAAAAACCAGCAAGCCTTTTTCTGTCTACAAGGAAAAGTTAGATCTCGAAGCACATCTGCATTATCAAATGGAGTTTTTACACAAAGACTTAACTAAAGAAGACAAACAAAAAATCAAAGACAACATAAGAAAGCAAGAACAAAAACTATTTATTAGAACAGTTATAATAAGTATTATAATTTTTGCTATTGTTGCCTACACAACTTATTATCTAATTAATAAAATTATTTCTCGCTAATCCCTAACATGATTCATTTTCTCAATTTAATCCGGTGGAAGAATTTAATAATGATTGCACTTGTGCAAATATTAATTAAATATGCATTGCTTCTCCCCTTCTTTGAAAGCTACGGAGTCGTTACAACCTTAAGCTCCTTAGCATTTTTCTTATTAGTTTTAGCTACAATTTGTATTGCTGCCGGAGGCTATGTTATCAATGATATTTATGATGTAGAAGCCGATAAAATCAATAAGCCCAATAAAGTCATTATCAATACTCATATCTCAGAAAAAATCGCCTTACAGCTATTTATAATTCTTAACGTTATTGGTGTAGGTATAGGTTTTTATTTATCTAATGGCATTGGTAAATCTGGGTATTTTGTCATCTTTTTTATAGCTTCAGCACTACTCTATATATACTCTTCTTATTTAAAGCAAATGCTTTTAGTGGGAAACATTGTCATTTCACTAGTAGTAGCTTTATGCATTCTTTTAGTTGGGATTTTTGAGTTGTTACCTGTTATTACCGACAATAATAGAATTATTCAAATTTTCTTTTTTAGAATTATATTAGATTACTCCATTTTTGCTTTTATGATTAACCTTATTAGAGAACTGGTAAAAGACATTGAAGATGTTGATGGAGATCATAAAGCTGGGATGCAAACGCTCCCAATAGCGTTAGGAAGAGAACGCACAAGTAAAATTGTTTTTGTCTTATCACTTATTCCTTTAATTTCGGTAGTTTATTATGTAGTCACTAACTTATTTAAGCAGCAGCTTTTAGTTGGATATTTCTTAGTGTTAGTAATTGCACCACTAATTTATATATCCATAAAGTTATTTAGTGCCGAGCACAAATCACACTACAAGCATATTAGCTTGATGTTAAAATTAGTAATGCTAACGGGTATGTTTTCTATATTTCTTTATAATTATGTCTTAGAATAAATGCTTAACGAAAAACTCAAAAATTATAATGTAATTTTAGCTTCGGCTTCACCACGCCGCCATGCATTTTTAAAATCTATGAACATCGATTTTGATGTTCAGCTTAAACCAATAGATGAAATTTATCCTAAACACTTAAAAGGAACAGAAATCACCGACTATTTAGCAAAGTTAAAAGCTAAGAGCCTTAAAGATCATCTTAAACCAAAAGACATCCTAATAACAAGTGATACCATTGTTTGGCTTGAAGATAAAGCTATTGAAAAACCAAAAGATGAAGCAGAGGCATTTGGAATGATTAAATCCTTAAGTGACAAAACACATGAAGTAATGACATCAATTTGTTTTACGCAAAGTTCTACACAAACCATAGTAAATACAATAACCAAAGTAACCTTTAAAGCTTTGAATGATGAAGAAATTTGGTATTACGTTAACACCTATAAGCCATTAGACAAAGCTGGTGCTTATGGTATACAAGAATGGATCGGTTCTATTGCTATAACTCATATTGAAGGTTCATATAATAATGTCGTTGGGTTGCCTACACATTTACTTTACGAAACGTTAAATGCTATTGTTGACGGGTATTAGAATTGTAACTTTGTATTAATAATATTTTGTGTTATTACAAACGAGGAATATGTGAGAAATCTATAAACATATGCAATTCATGTTCCTTTATCTAAAAGATTTCTTGTCACTTTCCTTTTTGCTCTGTTGAAATCACGCTTAAAAAATATGTTTTATGAAAAAACTCGTCCTTATTACCTGTATAACATTCATTTTATTTGGTTCTTGTAAAAACAACGAACCTAAAGCCTCTAAAGTTATAGCCATATCTGAAGTAGTAGAAGAGCCTGCTATACAAAAAACGGAACTTTCAAAAGAATTTAGAGGCTATTGGTATAATGGAGAAGCAGAAATCACCTCTTACAAGTTAGAACAAGCACGTTATGGAGAAATGCGAAATGGCACTGCAATTATGGTTTTTGTAACTGAAGATTTTCTACCAAAAGCTCAAGTAAAAGCTGACAATTACAGTAAAGCAAATATCCCTGTTTTAAAACTAAACGCCACAAAAAACTTTAATACAGGTATTTACCCTTACTCAATAATGCAGAGTACATTTTACCCAGTTTTAAACAATCAGCATGCGTTAAAAATTTCGGCTTCAGTACAAGAATGGTGTGGACATGTATACACACAACTAAATAACCGTAATGATTTTGAAGTGATGTCGCATTCCTATTTTCAAGGAGAAGCAGATCAAAATTTCAATATTGATAAAACCTGGACGGAAAATGAATTATGGACAAAACTTCGCATCGATCCAAAAAGCTTACCTACTGGAGACATAGAGGTTATCCCCTCTTTAGAATACATAAGATTAAGCCATAGAACCTTAAAAGCATACAGTGCTATTGCGAGTATAGAAAATGGTACTTATATACTTTCTTATCCTGATTTGAATAGAACATTAAAAATAAACTTTAAAACTAGCTTCCCTTATGATATTTTGAGTTGGGAAGAAACAGCCAAAAGCGGTTATGGTGCATCTGCAAAAGTATTAACAACTAAAGCTACAAAGTTAGAGTCCATTAAATCTGCATATTGGAGCAAAAATAATAATGTAGATGAAGACTTAAGAAATACACTCAAACTCAAATAATAAAATCTACCGCCTCAATTGAATTTTACGATCTAAAGTTGTGAAATCACCAAAACATAAATTCTATTTTAAACTATATTTGTTATTGTAAAATTATCTATAAGATGTCAGATTTCTTCGAGACTTACCAAACTGAGATTATACAAACTGCAATATTACTGGGTATTCTTCTGGTAATAAGAGCAATCATAGTCCTTACGGTAAAAAAAATAGGGAGAAGAAGTGGCACCACAGAAGCCAGAGCCATACTCATGGGAAGATATGTTACGGTAACATTAGTTCTCATCGCATTGTTGATCGAAGCTTTTATCCTTGGAGCAGAACCACATGATATCACCTTGGTGTTTTCGTCTGTTTTTGCCGTAATTGGTATCGCTTTATTTGCTATTTGGTCCATTCTAAGTAATGTTACCTCTGGTGTAATTATGTTCTTTTCATTTCCATATAAAGTAGGTGATAAAATAAAAATTCATGATAAGGATTATCCTGTTGAAGCTATCATAGAAGATATAAGAGCTTTTCAATTAATCTTAAGGGAAGATAATGGAGACCTTGTCACTTATCCAAACAATCTCATTCTTCAAAAGGCAGTCACTTTAATGGAGAAAGATGCTTTAGGTGATAGAAGTATTTTATAAGTCATGGCACAAAAAGGATCTAAAACCCGTACGCAAGAACATAAAAAACATATTGGTCAGATTCCTGGCACACTTATCTACACGGGGAAAAAATCAGATAAAGACTTCCATGTAGAATGCTTCGATTACACCAAAGAAAATATTGAAGAGACCATACTACTCAATATAGAAGAAGCTATTAATTACAAGGAAACTGATTCGGTAACTTGGATTAATGTTGATGGACTTCAACACACTGATAAGATTGAAGCCATCGGAAAACAATACGGTTTACACCCTTTAGTTCTTGAAGATATTGTAAATACTACTCAACGTCCTAAAATTGACGAGTATGGAGACTACCTCTTTGTTGTACTTAAAATGTTGTATTACGACAAAAATGAAAACATTGTTATTGAACAATTGAGTATTGTTCTGGGTGAAAATTATGTTATAACGTTTCAGGAATCTGAAGGAGATGTTTTTAACACCATAAGAAATCGTCTTCGTTTAAACAATGGTAGGATTAGAGGTTTAAAATCTGATTACTTAATGTATGCTCTAATTGATGCTGTGGTAGATAATTATTATAGTATTATTGAAATTTTAGGTAATAAAATTGAAGATTTAGAAACCGAATTATTTTCTGGTCATGCCAGAGAAAATGTAAACGTAGAAGTACAACAACTAAAGCGTGAAATTTTAAAAGTACGTCGCGCTATATTTCCGCTTCGAGAAATCATAAGTCGTATTGAAAAAGGAGAGCATTCATTAATTTACAAGCGCACAATAACTTATTTCAGAGATATTTACGATCATTTAATTCAAGTGTCAGAAAACATAGATATTTACCGCGAAATGATCTGGAGTTTAATGGATATGTATATGACCACCATTAGCAATAAGATGAATGAAGTAATGAAAGTTCTCACTATTATAGCTACCATTTTTATTCCTCTAACCTTTATTGCTGGTATCTATGGTATGAACTTCGATAATATACCAGAACTGCATTATAAATATAGTTATCATATTCTATGGGGAATAATGATTCTATTGTTTTTAGGAATGCTCTATTATTTTAAACGGAAGAAATGGTTATAAAATAACCGTTAAACAAAACCTAAAACTAAGGTCAAAAACAACGACTTTTATATATTTGGAAAGCAACTAACTAACACATACAATGCGCCAGATAAAACTATGCCTATTTATCATTATAGGCAGCTTACTATCACTACAAGCTCAGCAACCTAAAAAACTTAATTCTTCAGAAATATACGAAGCTATTCAAAAGCTTAACGTTCTAGGATCGGTACTTTATATTGCTGCACACCCTGATGATGAAAATACACGTTTAATTTCATACATGTCTAACGAAGTAAAAGCACGTACTGCTTACCTTTCATTAACACGTGGTGATGGTGGACAAAACCTTATTGGGTCTGAAATCAGAGAGCTTCTGGGTGTCATCAGAACCCAAGAGTTATTAGCCGCTAGACGTGTAGATGGTGGTGAGCAACGTTTTACCAGAGCTAATGATTTTGGCTACTCAAAACATCCGAATGAAACTTTAGAGATATGGAATAAAGATGAAGTCCTTTCAGACGTAGTTTGGGCAATTCGTGAATTTAAGCCAGATATTATCATCAACCGTTTTGACCATAGAACTCCAGGTAGAACACATGGTCACCATACCAGTTCTGCAATGTTGAGTATGGAAGCATTTGATCTAGCCAATGACGCTTCAAAATACCCTTCTCAATTAAGCCTTACTGAAACCTGGCAACCCAAACGTTTATTCTTCAATACATCATGGTGGTTTTATGGTAGTAGAGAAAATTTTGAAAAAGCAGATAAAAGCAATATGCTAAATTTTGATATTGGAGTGTATTATCCAACCAAAGGCATGTCTAATAACGAAGTTGCTGCTTTAGCAAGTAGCCAACACTTATGCCAGGGATTTGGGCGCTTAACCACACGAGGCACACAAGATGAATATATTGAATTTCTAAAAGGTGAACCCTTAGATGATAGTAATAACGTATTTGCAGGTATAGATACATCATGGAATCGTATAGGAGACGGACAAGTCATTGGTAATATTTTAAATGAAATAGAACGCAATTTTGATTTTGTAGACCCTGCGTCTCATCTACCTCAGCTTTTAGAAGCATACAAACTGATACAGAATGTAAAAAACAAGCACTGGAAAACTATTAAAACCAAAGAATTAAAAGCCATAATTGAAGCTTGTGCAGGATTATATCTTGAGGTTTCTGCCAATACACCTCACACCTCACCAAACTCAACAATTAGCTTACAAATAGAGGCCTTAAACCGAAGTAATGCTAAGATGAGCTTAGAATCGTACCATTTGTCTACACTTTCAAACGGGATCATCAAGAGTATGGTAATGCCAAACAATCAAAAACTGAATTTTGAAGAAGGCATCACTATTCCTAAGACTATAAAATATACAGCTCCTTACTGGTTGAACAAAAAAAGCACACTAGGTATGTATCATGTTGAAGATCAAGAGTTTATTGGACTTCCTGAAACTCCAAGAGCAGTTTTTATGGATTTTAATTTAAATATCGAAGGTACTCCAATTACCATTACTAAACCCATAGTCTATCGTTACTCAAAACCAGATAAAGGAGAATTATATAGACCGTTTGAAATCATTCCACCAGTATCTGCAAGTATCAGCAACAAGGTTTATATTTTTGATAATGATCAGCAGAAAGATATTGAAATTATTGTAAAAGCTGGTCGTGATGCTGTTGAAGGCTATGTTCAAATAGCGTATCCAAACGATTGGAGTGTCTACCCAGAAAAGCAAAAAATAGAAATCGTAAATAAAGGTGATATTCAAAAGGTAATATTCACAGTTATTCCACCAAAAGGACAAAATGAAGGCTTAATTACACCAATGGTCAATGTAGATAATAAATTTTACACAGATGAGCTCATAGACATAGACTATGCTCATATTCCATATCAAACAGTCTTAATGCCAAGTGTTAGCAAAGTAGTCCGTTTAGACATTAAAAAACGAGGTAATAATATAGGATATATAGAAGGTGCTGGTGATGTGGTTCCTGAAAGTTTACGCCAAATCGGATATAATGTCACCATTATTAAACCAGATCAGATTTCAGCAGAAAATTTAGCAAACTTTGATGCTATTGTTGTTGGTATAAGAGCTTATAATATTCTCGATGAATTAAAATTTAAGCAAAAATTCTTATTAGACTATGTAAAAGAAGGCGGTAACATGGTTGTACAATACAATACAAGCAGACGCATTAAGACTGATAATATTGCTCCGTATAATTTGCAATTATCCAGAGATCGCGTTACTGATGAAAATGCTACAGTTAAAATTTTAGATACAAATCATCCACTTCTCAATTTTCCAAACAAAATCTCATCTCGAGATTTTGAAGGCTGGGTACAAGAACGTGGTTTATACTTTCCAAATGAATGGTCCGAGGAGTTTACTCCTTTGTTGGCTATGAATGATAAAGGGGAAAGTTCTAAAGAAGGAAGTTTACTAGTTGCTAAATACGGAAAAGGAAATTACATATACACAGGCTTAAGCTTCTTCAGAGAGTTTCCGGCTGGTGTTTCTGGAGCCTATCGCCTTTTTGCTAATATGTTATCTGCTGGAAAAGAAGATAAAGCATCACTTAAAAACTAAACCGCCAACAACTGATTAATATGCACGACCAAGACCAACCACAACCAAAACAAAAATGGGATAAAATGTACACCATAGTATTGATTGCAAATGCCCTATACATTATACTTTTTTATTTTATAACAGCATCATTCGCTTAATTTATGCAACAAACTTTAGACTGGATTGACTGGACCGTTTTAATTGCCACTTTAGCGACAATAGTTGGTTATGGCACCTGGAAAACCAGAGGTAGTAAAAATGTTCAGGATTATGTAAGAGGTGGTAATTCCTCAAAATGGTGGACTATTGGCTTATCCGTAATGGCTACACAAGCTAGTGCCATTACATTTCTTTCTACTACTGGTCAGGCCTTTTCTGATGGAATGGGATTTGTTCAATTTTATTTTGGATTACCAATTGCTATGGTTATTATCTGCTTGGTCTTTATTCCGCTTTATCATCGTCTAAAGGTATATACTGCCTATGAATTTTTAGAAAATCGCTTCGATCTTAAGACCAGAAGCCTCACAGCTATTTTATTCTTAATTCAACGCGGATTAGCAGCTGGCATTACCATTTTTGCTCCCGCCATTATATTATCTGTTGTGTTAGGTTGGAATATCGTAACGCTCAATATTGTTATTGGAGTATTGGTTATAATTTATACAGTTTCTGGTGGAACCAAAGCAGTTACTGTAACACAAAAGCAACAGATGTTTGTCATCTTCGCTGGTATGATTGCAGCTTTAGCTATAATTATTAATTTAATTCCTGATAAAGTTTCATTTACAGATGCTATCGATATTGCTGGTGCCACGGGGAAAATGGAAGTGCTAGACTTCTCCTTTGATTTAGAAAACAGATATACTGTATGGACTGGGCTTATTGGAGGAACTTTTTTAATGCTCTCCTATTTTGGTACAGATCAAAGTCAGGTGCAACGTTATCTTTCTGGTAAATCGATGAAGGAAATGCAAATGGGTTTACTTTTTAATGGTTTACTAAAAGTACCTATGCAATTTTTCATTCTTCTGGTAGGTGTCATGGTATTTGTATTTTATCAATTTAATCCTTCACCATTAAACTTTATTGATGCTTCTACTCAGACCGTTTTAGCTTCAGAATATGCTGATGAATATAAGGCACTTCAAGATAAACAAGCGACTTTATTTACTAAAAAACAAGAGTTAAGTTTAACCTATGCAAAAAATGATGATCCGAGTTTAAGATTACAGTTATTTACATTAGATAGTATAGAAAAAACATATCGCTTAGAATCTAAATTTCTAATAAAAAAAGCTGTTGACACTGAATATAAGAATGACTATGCTGCACTTCAAAAAGAAGTTGAAGCATTAAAATCTAATCCAGAAACCGAAGCGTATAAAGAAAAATCTACTGAACTAACTGCTCTTTATAATAGTGCAGCAAAAGACACACAGACTAATGATAGAGACTATATGTTTATTAGGTTTATATTAAACCATTTACCTAAAGGGTTGATTGGATTATTATTGGCCGTAATTCTTTCAGCAGCTATGTCTTCTACAGCTTCAGAAATAAATGCATTAGCAACCATTACATCTATTGATTTATACGGTAGAAATCTAAAAGAAGACAAAGGAGAAACCCATATGGTAAACATGACAAAATGGTTTACATTGGGCTGGGGAATTATAGCAATAATAATTGCGTGTTTTGCTGATCTTGCCGAAAACTTAATTCAGCTGGTTAATATTATTGGTTCTATCTTCTATGGGAATGTCCTAGGTATTTTCTTGTTGGCATTTTTCTTTAAATATATCAAAGGTAATGCTGTATTTACAGGTGCATTAATTACGCAAGCTATAGTAATTATTGGTTGGTGGTTAGATTGGATGCCTTATTTATGGCTTAATTTATTTGGATGTGTTTTGGTTATAATCATTGCCCATATATTGCAAAGCATGCCGACTCAAAAACAAATTCAGAATCATTAAATAAAAAAACGCAGCTAAAATAGCTGCGTTTAATATTTACTATAATAAGTAAGCTTACATCGCTCCCCATTCTTTTAAAGAGTCCATGTTCATTTTTACATAATCTGCATTCTCAGCTTTTTTAGCTCCTTCAAGAGATTTTTTAGCAGCATCAATAGCCCCTTTTTTATCTCCATTTGCAGCATGTATTAAAGATTGTTGTCTTAAATACCAAAAACGCGGCTGGTCTTTTGTCATTTCAACCGCTTTATCAATCCAATGCATAGCTTTATCTAAATCTTTACCTTCACTAAGATTATAAACAGCAGCAGAATAAAAATCATTAGGGGATGGACCATTCATCACTTTATCAATTGAAGCAGTTACCTTTTTTGCAGTTGGTACTTCAAAGGTTACGGCAGCATAAATATTCTCCCAGATAAATCCGATATTAGCTGAACTATTTGTTAAGTCATCAAAACCTATGGTCCATGTTTCTACCTCCATTGGCATCTTGTATATTTTAGCAGAAACTTTAGCAGCTACTTTAGAATCGTCCCACTCTCTTGGTGTTCCCCAATTATTAGTATCTGAATAAAAAACAACATCCCAGTTATCTTCATTTGGAGAAATAAAAATTGCATACGAACCCGCTTTTAAATCATTACCATCAATAGTAACATTATCGCTAAAAGTAACCGTAGTGTTTTTGTTTGCGCCAGCACGCCACATTTTACCATAAGGTACTAAATCACCGAATATTTTTCTTCCTTTCATACTCGGGCGAGAGTATTCTAAGGTAACGTCAGTTAAACCAACCTTCTGCTCTATTTTAGTTGTAGGGCTTGGCTGTGGTGTTTCAACCTGTGCATTTACAGAAAACATTAAAGTTAACGCAAATGCAAAAAGTACTAATTTCTTCATTTTGTTTAGTGTTAAGTGTTTATTTTTTAGTGCCATAAAGATACAACCTAACGTAGGCCTTATATGTTAACAATTCCTTAAAAAGAAATTAATACTAAACAACATTTAAGCTAAAAATATAGGAATATCAATTGATTAATCGTAATATTGCAATATATTAATATTATTACTATGGGCTTAACAAAAAGTGAAATCTTTACCAAAGAACAAAATCAGATTGCGCGTATTGCGAAAGTCTTTGGGCATCCAGCTCGAGTTGCTATTTTACAATATTTATTTAAAACCAATTCTTGTATTTGTGGAGACTTAGTAGAAGAAATAGGCTTAGCGCAACCAACTATCTCACAACACCTTAAAGAATTAAAAAATATAGGCCTTATAAAAGGTAATATTGAAGGCACCAGCATTTGTTATTGTATTGATAAAGACAATTGGTCTAGGATGAAAACTATTATTAGTGAATTTTTAAACCAAGACTTAAGTAATAATATTAATTGCTGTTAAAACAATATTTATGAGACTATTAGAATTAAAATCAAAATTACAACAACTAGAAACCATAGCTTTTAAATTACCTAATGGATCATTGGTCCCAAATCATTTTCATGTCACAGAAGTTGGTAAAATCTCTAAAGATTTTATTGATTGTGGCGGCACAGTAAGACACGAAGAAGTAGTTAACTTTCAACTTTGGGAAGCTAACGATTATGACCATAGATTACATCCAGAAAAATTGCTAAACATTATAGAGCTTTCCGAAAAGATATTGAATATTGGTGATTTAGACATTGAAGTAGAATACCAAGGTGACACAATTGGTAAATACAATTTAGATTTTGATGGGGAAAATTTTCTACTGACCACAAAACAAACCGATTGTCTGGCAAAAGATAATTGTGGAGTTCCTAAATCTAAACCTAGAGTAAGACTTTCTGACCTAAAAAGTAAAACCGAGTGTTGCACATCAGAATCTAATTGCTGTTAAACCAAATATCTAAAATAATGCTATATCCTCAAATTGCTTCACAAATAAAAGTTTTAGATACCAGTTTAATTTCTAAAGAACGTAAAATCATACTTCAAGCTTTAATAGATTTTATTCAAAATAAAGTTGATACAAAGGCATTAATTAATCTCAATTTTATCTGTACACACAACTCACGTAGAAGTCATTTATCACAAGTTTGGGCACAAACTATGGCATATCATTATAATGTAATTAATGTATTTTGCTATTCTGGTGGTACAGAAGCTACTGCCCTATTTCCTGCCGCCGCAGAAGCTCTTAAAAATTCTGGCTTTAAGATTAAAAGACACACAAACGAGATTAATCCAGTTTATGTAATTAAATATTCTGAAAAGACCCATCCAATTATCGGGTTTTCAAAAACCTTTGACGCCGACTTTAACCCAAGTTCAGAGTTTGCTGCTGTAATGACATGCTCTAGTGCAGATAAAGGTTGTCCCTTTATACCTGGTGCTGAAAAACGTATCCCTTTGACTTTTGAAGATCCAAAAGCTTTTGATAATACATCGCAACAAGCAGAAAAATACAACGAACGAAGCCTTCAAATAGCAACAGAGCTTAAATATGTATTTTCAAATATTTCTAATCCATGAAAAAAGAAATCGCTGAACTTATCGGAACATTTGCCATGGTGTTTTGCGGCTGTGGTGCTATGACCGTAAACGAAATCACAGGAGGAAGCATAACACATGTTGGTGTTGCAATAACCTGGGGATTAATTGTAATGACAATGATTTACGCATTTGGTGAAATTTCTGGAGCACATTTTAATCCCGCAGTTACTGTAGCTTTTGCTTTTGCAAAAAAGTTTGAATGGAAAAATGTACCTAGATATCTTTTATTTCAAACAGTTGGCGCATTTTTTGCCATAGGGATTTTATGGGTTCTATTTCCTGAAAGTCAAAGTTTTGGACACACATATCCTTCGGAAGGCTTCCAACCTTATAAAGCTTTTATTCTAGAATTATTACTTACCTTCTTCTTAATGGTCGTCATCATAAACGTTTCTACAGGAAGTAAAGAAATTGGTACCATGGCAGCCATTGCTGTAGGTGCTGTTATACTATTAGAAGCTATGTTTGCAGGCCCTATGACCAAGGCCTCTATGAATCCTGCCAGATCTTTAGCTCCTGCTATAATATCTGGTAATTTACAACACTTATGGATCTATCTTACAGCCCCTTTTATTGGAGCTTTTTTAGCAGTTATAAGTTGTAAATTAGTTAAAGATGACAATTGCTGTGATGATAATTGTTAAACCTCAGTATTAGACTCAATCATATTTTCTTGTTAAATTTTGTTTAACTTTATTAATAAATAGTTAAACAATTTGTATTTTTACATTGTAAATCAAGTACAATGGCAAAGAAAAAATCAATTTCACAACAAGAGATAATTAGCGCTTACATGGATTATATTTTAACCCATGATGAGCAACCAAAATCGGTATATGCATTTGCGAAAGAAAACAACATGGAGGAACAAAAGTTTTATGAGTTCTTTACATCTTTTGATTCATTAGAGCAATCCATATTTAAGATCTTTTTCGATAACGCTCATTCTGTATTAGAAAAGAGCGAAGATTATTTAACCTTTGATGCTCGTAACAAACTACTCAGCTTCTATTATACCTTTTTTGAAATATTAACAGCAAACAGAAGTTATGTTATACATACACTAGAGGGCAAAAAGAATTCACTAAAATCTCTAAAAAAGCTGGTTCATCTTAAAAAACGTTTCACAAATTATATTGAGCATCTCAATATCAAAACAATTGATTTAAAACAAGAGCAATTAACTAAAGTACAAAATAGAAGCCTAAAGGAAACCGCTTGGTTACAACTACTTGTTACAATGAAATTTTGGATGGAAGATACATCTACTGGATTTGAAAAAACAGATTTATTGATTGAAAAGTCCGTAAGAGCAAGCTTTGATCTTATTGATACAACTCCTTACAAAAGCTTAATAGACTTAGGAAAATTTCTGTATAAGGAAAAAATGCATATGAACTAGATGAAAACCATAGACAGTATACCTATTACAAAAATCTCTCGCGCCTCAAAACTCGTTTCTACTGGAGCTAAAGTTGGTGTCAACTATTTAAAGTATTACGGAGACAAAATGGTAAATTCTAAAGAAAAAGCCAAGGAACGTCTTAACCAAAATAATGCTGAAGATATATATGATAGTCTTAAAAAGCTTAAAGGAAGCGCACTTAAGGTAGCACAGATGCTAAGTATGGAGAAAAGTATATTACCACAGGCATATGTTGATAAATTTTCATTATCTCAATTTTCTGTACCGCCATTATCTCCACCTCTGGTAATAAAAACATTTAAAAAATATTTCGGGAAACATCCCAATGACTTATTTGATACTTTCAACGCAACTTCAGTAAATGCTGCAAGCATTGGTCAAGTACATCTTGCAGATAAAGATGGGAAAAAATTTGCTGTGAAAATCCAATATCCTGGAGTTGCGGAGAGTATCGCTTCTGATCTAGCCTTAGTGAAACCTATTGCTATTAAAATGTTTAATATTAAAGGAAAAGATTCTGACAAGTACTTTAAAGAAGTTGAAAACAAGCTTGTTGAAGAGACTAATTATTTATTAGAAATAGAACAAAGTAAAGCAGTCGTAGAAGCCTGTAAACATATACCTAATCTAAAATTTTCAAACTATTACGAAGACTATTCGTCGGAGCGTATTATCACTATGGATTATATGAAGGGAGAACACCTTTCTGAATTTGTTTCCCATAACACCAATCAAGAACTTTCAAATAAATTAGGACAAGCCTTATGGGATTTTTATATGTATCAAATTCACAATTTAAAGAAAGTACATGCAGATCCTCATCCAGGTAATTTCCTAGTTTCAGAAGAAGGAAATCTTATAGCCTTAGATTTTGGATGTATGAAAGCTATTCCTGAAAGTTTCTACAAACCTTATTTTGAGTTAGCAGATAAGAGATGTATTGACGATCCAAAGGCGTTTTCTGAAAAAATGTATGAGCTTGAGATTTTACGTAAGGATGATTCTGCTGAGGAGATTAGTTTTTTCTCTAATATGTTTCATGAATTGCTAAGCTTATTTACACAACCTTTACAAAATGAAGTTTTTGATTTCTCTAATCCAGAATTCTTTAATCAGGTTGCAGAAATGGGTCAGAAATATTCTAAGAGCACAGAATTGCGAAACATGAACGGTAATAGAGGCTCAAAACATTTTATTTACATCAACAGAACATTCTTTGGTCTATATAACCTCATGTTTGACCTAAAAGCTGAGAATATTAAGATTAACAACTTTGTAAACTTATAATATGGCGGTTTTTAGTCTGGATGATATTAACCAAATGCACCACTTGTATCGTATCAACCTTATAAACAGTTGTAGTGGTTACAAGTCTGCTAATTTAATAGGTACTAAGGACAAATTAGGCACATCTAATGTTGCAGTGTTTAGTTCTGTTACACACTTAGGTTCTAATCCTGGACTGCTTGGATTCTTTTTAAGACCTACAACTGTTATTAGAAATACTTACGATAACATAAAAACTACAGGAAAATATACCCTAAATCATATTCACGAAGATATTTTAGAAGATGCTCATCATACATCTGCTAAATATGATTCTGATATTTCTGAGTTTGATGTTACATCATTAAAAGAAGAGTATAAAGACAATTTCATTGCACCATTTGTAAAGGGATGTCCAATACAACTCGCAATGAGTTATGTTGAAGAATATCCTATCAAGGCAAATAACACTATCTTACTTATTGGCAAAATTGAAAAGCTTTATGTATCAGATAATTTATTAGAAAAAGATGGTTTTATCAACTTATCCAAAGCCAAAGTAGCTTCAATTAATGGCTTAGATGGTTATACGATACCAGAATTAAAGACACGATTAGAATACCAACGGCCAAAACTAGATCTAGCAACTCATAATGACTAATGCGAATATTAATTACAGGCACAACAGGCTATATTGCCAAACGACTAGCACTACAGCTTCTCGAAGCTGAACATGAGCTTGTTTGTTGTGTTCGTGATATCAATCGTATTCCTGACGAAATAGAAGAACATCCTTTATGTTCTTTCATTAAAATGGATTTTCTAAGTCCAGAGCCTAACAAAATTCCTAAAAACATAGATGCAGCCTATTACCTCATCCATTCTATGGCAACAGATGCTGATGATTTTGAATCTCTAGAACGTCAATGCGCTCAGAATTTTAAAAGCTTAGTAGAAGCAACAAATTGTAAGCAGGTTATTTATCTCAGCGGTATAGTTAATGACGATTCTTTATCTAAACATCTAAAGTCGCGCTTACAGGTTGAAGAAACGTTAAAATCCGACGATTATGCCTTAACTATTTTTAGAGCAGGAATTATTGTCGGGAGCGGAAGTGCATCGTTTGAAATCATTAGAGATATTGTTGAAAAGCTTCCCTTTATGATTACACCAAAATGGTTAAATACCAAAACTCAACCATTAGGTATTAGAGATGTCCTCACCTACTTATCTGGTGCATTGAACAAGGAAACACTTTACAATAAGTCCTATGATATTTTTGGTCCTGAAATACTGACTTACAAAGAAATGCTATTACAATTTGCTGAAGTGCGTGGGCTAAAACGTTATATCTACACTTTACCTGTGCTTACACCAAAATTGTCATCCTATTGGTTATACTTTGTAACGTCTACCTCTTTTCAGTTGGCTCAGGCTCTTGTAGACAGCATGAAGGTTGAAGTCATTGGCAAACCTAGTGATATCAATGCGTACATAGATATTCAACCCATGACCTACAAAACTGCTGTGAATCTAGCTTTTCAACGCATACAACAAAACTCAGTTATTTCAAGTTGGAAAGATGCCGTAAGCAGTGGTGTTTTTAAAGACCAGTTGTCAAAACACATTGAGCTACCACAATACGGTTGTTTTAAAGATGTACGTTCAAAAACGATTAAAGATGAAGAATTCACGCTCAATCAAATTTGGAGAATTGGTGGCTGTAATGGCTGGTACAGCTATAATAGTCTCTGGAAATTAAGAGGCTATGTAGACAAACTTTTTGGTGGTGTTGGCTTAAGGCGTGGCAGAACTCATGATACTTACTTAGAACCTGGCGATCCTCTCGATTTTTGGCGTGTTCTATTTGCTGATAAAAAAGAAAAACGACTATTGCTCTTTGCCGAAATGAAACTACCGGGTGAAGCTTGGTTAGAATTTAAGATTGTAAAGAACAAGTTGTATCAACGAGCAGTTTTTAGACCAAAAGGGGTCTGGGGAAGATTATATTGGTATATGGTGTTACCATTTCATGCTTTTGTTTTTAAAGGTATGCTTAATGCCTTAGTAGAACCAAAATAAATCCTAACTTGTAAGCTTCCTCATTTTAAAACGACAAATTATTCAATACATAAGGCTCATGCTTCGGAACAACTAGATAACTATTTTTATTACATTCTTAATTCTGTGTTAATTTTTGTTTAACTTTTTAATTAAAAAATTAAACATTTTGTATATTTACATAGTAATGATACTTAACACAACACACCATAATCCTGAACATAAGCAAATTATAGCTGACTTAGTTGGCAGTCCATTTAGTTTGGTACAGAAATTGAAAATGAAAGGTGTAGGATCTAAACGCATGATTATTGACGAAGTAAGTCCTAACATGCAAAGCATGATGAACAAAGTATCTGACCTAAATTACGGAAATATAGAATTACGCCCAAAAGGTGTATTGGTAATGATTAATCAAGGCTTAAAAAATTTTACATGGATTATACCTTATTACCAATTGGTAATTTATAAAACAAATGGATCTAGCCTACATGCACAAGGTCGATTTGTTCATTTTAGAAACAATAAGACCTTCAAGGAAAATAAAAAATTCTTTGACAAGTTATTAAACGAGAAAGTAAAGTACGATATGCAATACGCCATGCCTCAAAATACATGAATTTAGAGACTAGAGACATTGATCGTATTATAGAAATGGCATGGGAAGACCGAACACCATTTGAAGCTATAAAATTTCAGTTTGGCATCAAAGAACAAGAAGTCATAGAAGTAATGCGAAAAGAAATGAAGCCAAGTAGCTTCAAAATGTGGAGAGAGCGTGTGCAAGGCAGAACCACAAAACACAGTAAAAAAAGAACGTTTAACAAAGGCAGATTTAAATGTTCGCGTCAAAGAACAATAACAAATAACTCTATTTCAAAACGTTAACACGTGCTTTGATTTAAGCTTGGAGTACTTAAAGACAGCACATTAAAAAGATTTTTATGGACACTACAATTTCCACCAAAAATGGTCATGAGTTAAAAGAATTTTCAATTGAAGATATTGGAGATGACCATTTATTTACAAGTCTTGAGACACCCATGAAGCCCAACGCTTTTGACATGTCTAATGATGAAAAGAAGCAACGAATTTCTATACTATTTTCTGAGATAATGGATGTGTTAGGCTTAGACCTAACAGACGACTCATTAAAAGGCACACCAGATCGTGTTGCTAAAATGTATATCGAAGAAATATTTTCAGGTTTAGACCCAGAAAATAAGCCAAAAGTTGCCTTATTTGATAATAAGTACCAGTATAACCAAATGCTGGTTGAAAAGAATATCACATTCTATTCTAATTGCGAGCACCACTTTGTACCAATTATTGGCAGAGCTCATATAGCTTACAAATCATCGGGTAAGGTTATTGGTCTTTCTAAATTAAACCGCATTGTACTATACTATTCAAAGCGTCCTCAGGTACAAGAACGTTTAACTAATCAGATAGCAAATGAACTCAAAACAGTTTTAGAAACAGAAGATATTGCTGTTATTATTGATGCCAAGCATTTATGCGTGTCATCCAGAGGTGTAAAAGATGATACTTCAGCAACTGTGACTACATATTACGGTGGAATATTCAACACACCAGAAAAAATTGTTGAATTACAAAACTATTTAAATAATTAAGCTATGGATATATTACAGAGAGCAAACGAATTTGAAAGCAGAAAATTTTCATTCAAAACAACTAGTGATAGAATTTTAGCCGCTAGAGAAGCCAAAGAAATTATTCTTGGTGTAAATGAAATATATAAACAAAAGAAAGATGCTAAATTGATGGATCTTATGAAGCGTTTAACTGTCATTAAACAAAAAATTGAAAAACGTCTTAAAGGGCGTCCGCTAACAGCAGCATAAAATAAGCAATGAGTAGATTAATAGTAATTGGAGGAAGCAAAGGTATTGGCAATGCGATTGTTAGATCTTTGCTTTCTTCTTATGATGAAGTTGTAAATATTAGTAGAACTGAACCCTCAGAACTTCACAATAATTTAAAACATTACAATTGTGACATCACTAAAGAAGAATTACCAGATATAGATTCAGCAGATGGTCTTGTATATTGTCCCGGAAGTATTAACCTCAAACCTATTAATCGATTGAGCATTGAAGACTTTAAAAATGATTTTGATATTAATGTTCTTGGTGCCGTTAAAGCTATACAGAAGTATTTACCCACTTTAAAAAATGGTAAAAACCCATCAATATTATTATTTAGTACTGTTGCTACAAAATTAGGCATGCCATTCCATGCTAGTGTTGCAGCCTCAAAATCTGCAGTTGAAGGGCTAACAAAGTCTCTAGGTGCTGAATTAGCACCTACAATCAGAGTAAATGCCATAGCACCAACCGTTACTGACACAGAACTAGCTTCAAAACTATTGCGTAATGACAGGATGATTGAAAACATGAACGAACGTCATCCATTAAAAAAATACTTACAACCACAAGAGGTTGCTGATATGGCAGCATTCTTATTATCAAAAAAAGCTGGGTCAATCTCTGGACAAGTATTTGAAATGGATTGTGGTATTGTAAGCTTTAAAATATAATCATATGAATCCTGTAAAGGCATTTGTAAGCACATTAACAGCTACAAACAAAGCGATTAATCAAAAAGCATCTAAATCCATACATGATATTAAAATCAATAGCTTACAGGGCATCCCTATTAACCTATTTGAATTTAAAGGAAAATGCATTTTATTTGTTAATGTAGCTTCAAAATGTGGATTTACACCACAATATAAAGAACTTCAACAATTACAAGATACGTATAACGATAAATTAGTTGTAATAGGTGTACCATGTAATCAATTTGGAAAGCAAGAGCCTGGAAGCTCTGATGAAATTCAAGAATTTTGTAAGGTCAATTATGGTGTATCATTTTTAATAACGGAAAAGATAGATGTTAAAGGATCAAATCAACATCCTCTGTATGAATGGCTAACAACTAAAGCTATCAATGGCAAACAGAACTCTAGAGTAAAATGGAATTTTCAGAAGTACTTAGTTGATAAAGAAGGGGAATTTTTAGATTACTACTACTCTGTTACCAAGCCAACAAATTCAAGAATCACAAAACACTTAAAGTAATGTTTGGATTATTTAAAAAAACTTCAGAATTAGAAAAACTTCAAAAGCAATACGAAAAACTCATGGCCGATTGGCATAAATTGTCAACCACAAATCGGGCAGAAAGTGATAAAAAGTATGCCGAAGCGCAAAAAATTTTAGAACGCATAGAAACGATTAAAGCATAGGCTTTGAAGAAAGGGTATTACATCATTATTTTTCTAATTATCAACTTTGGCGGTCTGGCTATTGGAAGTTGGTTTATGGGAGATGCTGTTTCTGGCGAATGGTACAGCAATTTAAATAAGGCACCATGGACGCCTCCTGGATGGGTATTTGGTTTTGCATGGACAACGATAATGCTATGTTTTTCTTACTATTTAGCAGAACTTTTTGTAGAAAGATCAAAAACAACTCTTTGGTTTGTCTTTTTATTAGCATGGTTACTAAATGTAAGCTGGAGCTGGTTTTTCTTTAATCAAAAAATGATTAGTACAGGACTAATTGTCCTAATTCTATTAACACTAATCATTCTATATCTCTTTGTAACATATAGACACGATAGACTGAAATGGGCTAAATACCTATTGCTACCATATCTTATTTGGCTTTGTATAGCAACTTCTTTGAATAGCTATATTTTACTATACAACTAGTTATGAAAATTTACACCTTACATAAAAAACAAAAACTACCTATAAGCGTAGATAAAGCCTGGGAATTCTTATCCAGTCCAAAAAATCTAAAAACTATAACACCAGATTATATGGGCTTTAACATACTTTCTGGTGTAGAAAAGCCTATGTTTCCTGGGCAAATTATTCAATATATTGTAACACCCGTTTTAGGTATTAAAACAAAATGGGTTACTGAAATAACTCATGTAAAGGACAAAGAATATTTTGTTGATGAGCAACGTTTTGGCCCTTATGCTTTATGGCATCACAAACATTTTATTAAAGCTATAAAAGGAGGTATAGAAATGGAAGATATTATAGATTATAAAATTCCTATGGGATTTTTAGGTCAGATGATACACCCTATTTTAGTAAAACCTAAACTTGAAGAGATTTTTAATTACAGAACTAAAAAATTAGAAGAACTATTCGGTAAATATGACTAAAAAAATAAATGTTTTTTGGTTTAGAAGAGACTTGAGGTTAGATGATAATGTTGGATTTTACAAAGCTTTAAAAAGTGACAATTCTGTAATACCTATATTTATTTTTGATACTGAAATTTTAAACAAATTGCCTAAACATGATGCACGTGTAACTTTCATTTTTGAAACACTACAAAGTATAAGGGAAACACTACAAAACGCATATGGAAGTGGTATTGCAATGTTCCATGGAAAACCAATTGATATATACAAGCAACTTGTTAAAGATTATGATATAGAAACAGTTTACACTAATCATGATTATGAGCCCTATGCCATAAAACGAGATAAAGAAATTAAATCATTCTTAGAAGGTAACAACATCAGATTTAAAACTTACAAGGATCAGGTTATTTTTGAAAAAAATGAGATCGTAAAAAAGGATGGTAATCCTTATGTAGTTTATACACCATACATGCGCACATGGAAAGAGAAATTTAACTCCTTAGACTTAAATTTTCATCCCTCAGAAAATGCACTGGACAACACAATTAAGGATATAAACTTACCCAATATAAACCTTTTAGATATGGGCTTTGAAAAATCAAGTCAAGAAATAGTACCATATAAAGTAACACCTACTTTGATTCAACAATATGAAGCAACACGAAATTTCCCTGCAAAAAATGCTACATCTCGTTTGGGGCCTCACCTTAGATTTGGCACTATAAGCATTCGTAAAATAATGCAAAAAGCGATTGCAGAAAAGAATGAAATCTTTTGGCAAGAATTGATTTGGCGTGAGTTCTTTATGCAAATACTTTGGCATTTCCCTCATACTAAAGACAAAGCTTTTAAAGCAAAATACGATAGAATTGAATGGAGAAACAACGAAGAAGAATTTAAATTATGGTGTGAAGGTAAAACTGGCTATCCTTTAGTTGATGCTGGTATGCGCGAATTAAATGAAACAGGATTTATGCACAATCGCGTACGCATGCTCGTTGGTAGTTTTTTATGCAAACATCTTTTAATAGATTGGCGCTGGGGCGAAGCCTATTTTGCAAAAAAATTATATGACTACGAAATGGCCAGCAATGTTGGTAATTGGCAATGGGTTGCTGGATCTGGTGTTGATGCTGCTCCATATTTTAGAATCTTTAACCCTACCTCACAAATTCAAAAGTTTGATAAAAAACAAGAATATATCAAAAAATGGGTTCCTGATTACCAAGAGTTAACTTATCCTCTACCAATAGTAGAGCATAAAGCAGCTAGAGAACGCTGTTTAAAAATTTACAAATCCGCATTAAATTAACACTTAAAACAAAATAATATTATTTTTTTAACAATTTAAACAATAATACAAAAAACACAACGTTAAGAGTTGTAAGACTTACCAGTCTTAACCGAAATAACCATTTCAATAAACAATTTTAAAAGCTCTGATTAGTTTCAGAGCTTTTTATTTATATAGTGACATAATCCTAACATTCTTTTAAGATAACTCATTTATGTTTTTAGTTAAATTTAATGCACTAATTAAAAATCAAAATAATTATGAGTACTTGGGATGTTGCTAAAAAATGGCACCAAATGTGTGCTGAGGGCAAAAATCTAGAATGCGTTAACGAACTGTATGCAGAAAATGTTACAAGTAGAGAAATGCCTGGAATGCCTGGAGAAATCACTACTGGAAAACAAGAGGTTTGGAACAAAAACAAAGAATGGTTAGATAACGTTGCTGAATGGCATGGTGGTGAAATTAGTGAACCTGTTGTTGCAGGAAATCATTTCACAACCAAAATGACTTTTGATGTCACTTTTAAAGACAGAGGTAGACAGCAAATGGAAGAGGTCGCAGTATTTGGTGTTAACGACGGAAAAATTGTTAGTGAGCAATTTTTTTATTCAATGGAATGATGAATCACACATCATAATTAAACAAAAGCTTCAAGATACATGAAGCTTTTGTTTAATTATTGCGCATCAATTTAAAAAATTAATTCCCTTCCAAACGTTCAATCTTAGCTCCAATAGCTCTTAAACGTTCGTCAATATTTTCATATCCACGATCAATCTGCTCTATATTGTGTATTATCGATGTCCCTTTGGCTGATAACGCTGCAATTAGCAATGAAACACCAGCTCTAATATCTGGCGATGTCATTGTAGTTGCCTTTAATGTAGATTTAAAATCATGTCCTATAACAGTAGCTCTATGTGGGTCGCAAAGAATAATCTTAGCTCCCATATCAATCAGCTTATCTACAAAGAATAAACGGCTTTCAAACATTTTTTGATGCACTACTGCACTTCCCCTTGCTTGTGTTAAAACCGTTAAGATAATACTTAACAAATCAGGCGTAAATCCTGGCCATGGTGCATCTGCAATGGTTAAGATAGAGCCATCAATATAATTTTGCACTTCATATCCATTAATATGTGCTGGAATATGTATATCATCACCTTGACGTTCAATATTAATGCCTATTTTTCTAAATACACTAGGTATTACACCTAAATCATCCCAACTCACATTGGTTATGGTTAATTCGCTTTTTGTCATCGCAGCTAAACCAATCCAACTACCAATCTCAATCATATCTGGCAACATCCTGTGCTCAGTTCCACCAAGCTCATCAACCCCTTCTATAGTCAATAGATTAGAACCTACTCCAGATATTTTTGCTCCCATTCGGTTAAGCATTTTACACAACTGTTGCAAATAAGGTTCGCATGCCGCATTATAGATTGTTGTAGTTCCTTCAGCTAATACAGCAGCCATAACGATGTTAGCTGTTCCTGTCACAGAAGCTTCATCTAAAAGCATATAAGTACCTTTTAACTTATCGGCTTCTACTCCATAAAACAAATCGTCTCTATTATAACGAAATTTTGCGCCAAGATTAATAAAACCTTCAAAGTGTGTATCTAAGCGTCGACGACCAATTTTATCACCACCAGGTTTTGGGATGTAGCCTTTTCCAAAACGCCCTAGTAATGGACCAACAATCATAATAGAACCTCTTAATCCTTTTCCGTCTTCCTTAAATTCTGTAGATTCTAAATATTTAAGATTAATCTCATCCGCTTTAAATGTATAAGACCCTTTTTCTAATTTATTGACTTTTACACCAAGCTTTTTTAGCAAGGCTATAAGTTTATTTACATCAATAATATCAGGTATGTTATCTATTCTAATTTCTTCCGCAGATAAAAGTACTGCACATAGAATTTGTAAAGCTTCGTTTTTTGCTCCTTGAGGCTGAATTTTCCCTTTAAGCTGGTGACCTCCTTCAATTTTAAATGTTCCCATACGTTTTAGTAACGTTTTCTGTTATTGGAATATTTCTTTTTAGACTTTTTAGAATGACTTTTATTACTGTACTTAGATTTAGAGCGCATTAAGCTTGATGCATCACTTAAATCTTCGTCACTATCTTTAAGATTTAATTGTCCATTAGACAGTTCATAAAGATGATCAAAAATGACTGCATCTTCAACGGTATCTTTATTCCAGTTCAGAAAACATTTTTTCATATGGTTGGCAATGGTATAAACCAAAGCTTGCTTTAGCTCACCATCTTCCCAACTTACAGCCACATCAATCATCGTTTTAATGTTGTTACCATAAAAACGGTATTTAGGATGGTTTTGCGGATACCTTAAAGGTTCTGGTCTGGATTTTAATTCTTCTTCTGAAGGTTTTTCAAAAGGTGAATCTGCATCTAACTCAAAGTCGGACATAATAAAAAGCTGGTCCCATAATTTGTGTTGAAAATCTGGCACATCACGTAAATGTGGCTGTAGATTTCCCATGACCGAAATTATAGCCTTGGCTACTTTGTTACGTTCTTCTTTTGTTTCGCGTGTTTTTGCATAATTAATCATCTTCTGTAGATGACGTCCATATTCTGGTATAATTAAGTGCTCGCGTTCTGTGTTGTATTCTAAATCGTCAATCAAAATTAAAATTTGTGTAGTAAATAATATAAAAAACCCGAAGTCTCTAGGTTTTGTTGCAAAGTACAAAAATTTAAGCAGTCAAAAAGGAATTTTATAAGGAAATTACTCCTTCTACATTTTCGGCGACCTCTTTATACTTAGCTATCACAGCTTCAGGGTTTTTCATTCTAACATTTATAGATACACTTGTGTATTTACCATTTTTTGAGGTATTGGTATTAATCACTGCTCCTAAATCGTTAAAAAGATTTTCTATATCCTGAATTCCCGAACCTTTAGAAATTACAATAAACTTGTACAAGTACTCTGATGGCCAGAGTGTGGTATCATATAATTGTGATTTTAATTTCTCGTAAAATTCGTCGTTTTTCTTAGAACTACTCATGCTTATTTTTTTCAGATGCAAAGATACATTTAACTTTACATTTTTTATATTTAATTTTACTGCAAAAATATTGCCAATTTGAATCCATTAAAAGTTGTCATTGCTGGAGGTCCCGGAACAGGAAAAACATCGATTATAAATCACTTAAAAGAGTGTGGTTTTCTATGCTATGACGAAATTTCGAGAGAGGTAACACTCCAAGCCAGAAAGGATGGAATAGAACAGCTTTTTTTAACTGAATCACTTTTATTTAGTGAAAAACTTTTAGAAGGAAGGACACAACAATTCTTAAATGCCGAAAAAGAAAATGAAAACGTTGTCTTTTTAGACAGAGGTTTGCCAGATGTTATCGCTTATATGGATTATGTTGGTGATAACTATCCTAAGCATTTTATTAGAGCTTGTGAAAATCATCAATATGACCTTATTTTTGTTTTAGCCCCTTGGCAAGAGATTTTCACTAGTGATAGTGAACGTTACGAAAACTTTGAACAAGCCATAGAAATTCATCATCAACTCTTAAAAACCTATATGCGTTTTGATTATCAACTCATTGATGTACCGTTTGGAACCGTTGAAACAAGAGCAGATTTTGTTTTAGATTACTTAAATTTAGGATAATGCATCCAATAGAAGTCTTAGAGCGTTACTGGAGCTATACCAACTTTAGACCTTTACAAGAAGCCATCATTACTTCGGCTTTAGACAATGAAGATACATTTGCTTTGTTACCTACTGGAGGTGGTAAATCGATATGCTTTCAAATTCCTGCATTAATCAAGGATGGAATTTGTATTGTGGTTTCGCCCTTAATTGCCTTAATGAAAGATCAGGTAAATACCTTAAAGCAAAAAGGTATTAAAGCTATAGCTCTAACCTCTGGAATGTCTTATAACGATTTAGACACCCAATTAGACAATTGCATTTATGGTGGTTACAAGTTTTTATATCTATCTCCTGAACGCTTACAACAACCTCTTGTGCAAGAGCGCATTCAAAAAATGAAAGTGAATCTTATAGCTGTTGATGAGGCACATTGTATTAGTCAATGGGGAAATGATTTTAGGCCTGCATATAAAAACATTTCTATTTTAAGGCAAATTCACCCACATACAAATTGTATAGCACTAACCGCAACTGCAAAACATAATGTAGTTAATGACATTATAAAAAACCTTGATTTTGTTAATCCAAAGATTTATAAAGCCTCTTTTTCCAGATCTAATATTGCTTATCATGTAATACATACGGACGATAAATTATTTCAACTTGAGCATGTATTAAAAACATATAAAGGTGCATCCATTATTTATGTAAGAAACCGAAGAGCTACAACAGACATAAATAATTATTTACAAGCCAAAGGATTTTCTTCAACATATTACCATGGAGGTATTACTAATAAAGAAAAACAGGAACGCTTACAGCAATGGCTAAATGGGCAAACAGAAATTATGGTGGCAACTACCGCTTTTGGAATGGGAATTGATAAGGCTAATGTAAAAACCGTAATTCATTTTAATTTACCTGAAAGTCTGGAAAGTTATTATCAAGAAGCTGGTCGTGCTGGTCGAGATGGGACATTAGCACATGCTATTGTATTAAAACAACATATTGATGAAGAGCATTTACGCAGTCAGTTTTTAAGTACACTTCCATCAATTGATTTTATAAAGAGAGTTTACATAAAACTTTGTAACTATTTTCAAGTTGCATATGGTGAAGGTGAAAACACCACATATCAGTTTGATTTTAAATCCTTCTGTACTGCATACAAATTGAATCCAGGTATTACATATAATGCATTATTGTTGTTAGATAGAAACGCAATCATCTCCTTAACCCAGCATTTCAATTTTAGAACAAAGATTCAGTTTTTAACTTCTAATACTGTACTATTTGAATATCTGGAAAATCATTTAGAATTAAATACTGTGGTAAAGGTGTTATTAAGAACTTATGGAGGCATTTTTGATTATGACACTAAGGTGAATCTAAACTTAGTGATTCAGAAAGCAAATCTTTCAGAAAAGCAAGTGATTGCGCAGTTACAAAAATTAGAAAGTGATAAAGTGATCAGCCTTAATATAGCCAATACAGATTCTGAAATTACATTTTTAAAACCTCGAGAAGATGATATTACTATAAACCCTATTGCAAAAATTATTGAACAGCAGCACAAGTTAAAACATCGACAGATTGAAGCTGTCCTCAGTTACATCAACAACGATTTCGTTTGTAAAAACCAACAACTTCTCGCTTATTTTGGCGAAAAAATAAAGCAAGTTTGCGGACAGTGCACAGTGTGTGTAGAGAAAAATCCAAAGGCAAATAGCGCTTTTGAAAATGATATTTCCAATAATATATTAAAAGCTTTAAGCACAGAAGATTTATCTTCGCGCCAATTATTAAATATGCTTCATTGCAGTGAAAAGGTGCTTTTACAAAACCTTTCTGAACTGATTGAAATTAATAAGATAAAAATAACCCAGGCTAATACCTACACACTTATATGACAAAAAAACGCGATTTACGGATTGTTTTTATGGGCACACCAGATTTTGCTGTAGCGACTTTAAAAGCACTTATAGAAAATGGTTATAATGTAGTTGGAGTCATTACAGCACCAGATCGCAAAGCAGGTCGTGGACAAAAACTAAGAGCATCTGCTGTTAAAGAATTTGCCTTAGAGCATAACTTACACGTTATGCAACCCAAAAATTTAAAAGCTGAATCCTTTATTGAAAAACTAAAAACACTTAATGCAAATTTGCAAATTATTGTAGCCTTTAGAATGTTACCAAAAGTGGTTTGGCAAATGCCAGAATATGGCACATTTAATCTTCATGCATCATTATTACCACAATACAGAGGAGCAGCACCAATACATTGGGCTATCATTAATGGCGAAACTAAAACTGGTGTGACCACCTTCTTTATTGATGAAAAAATTGACACTGGAGCTATTATTATTAAGGAGGAGACCAAAATTAGCAATGATATGACTGTAGGCGAACTACATGATAAATTAATGACCACTGGAAGCAATCTGGTAATTAAAACGGTTCAGTTAATTGAAAAGGACGAAGTGTCTACAACTATTCAACCAAAATCTAAAAATTTAAAAACAGCTTACAAACTCAATCGCGACAATTGCAAAATAGATTGGACGCAAAATATAGACACCATATATAATAAGATACGCGGATTAAATCCTTTTCCTGTTGCTTGGTGCTATTTAGATAATAATGAAGACCAACAACTCGCTATTAAACTTTATGGTATAGAAAAAGAGGTTACCAAACATAAACATAAATCAGGATTGATTTTTTCAACCAAAGAAGAATTAAAAGTTTCTTGCTTAGGAGGTTATATAAAAGTAAAAGAAATACAGTTGCCAGGAAAGCGAAAAATGGATGTAAAATCACTATTGAATGGTTTTGAATTTTCTAAATCCGCAAAACTTCTGTAAAGCCTTATTACCATTGGCATCGTAAAAAATCCGACAAAATGCATTCCTTTATTAACAAATGCCATGACTTATTAACAAAATCGCTTATTTCCCTTGCTATTACTTGCGTAGCTTAATATTACTAATAAATTTGTGTACGGATTTTTAACATTCATTATTAAAAACCGAATTTTTAACAATTTAAATTTAAAATTTATGAACAAAACAGATTTAATCAATGGTATGGCAGAGAATGCTGGAATTACAAAAGCAGCTGCAAAAAAAGCATTAGATTCTATGTTAATTGACATCGAGGGAGCTTTACAAAAAGGAAACAGAGTTTCTTTAGTAGGTTTTGGTTCTTGGTCAGTTTCTAGAAGAGCTGCAAGAGACGGAAGAAACCCACAAACTGGTAAGACTATCAAGATTAAAGCTAAAAATGTAGTGAAATTTAAGGCAGGTTCTGACTTAAGTAGCGCTGTAAACTAAGACATTTTTTCTTAAAAATACAGAGCCTGCTCAATGAGCAGGCTTTTTTTTTTTGCTTTAATTTTAAGGTGTTTATGTTGCTTAATTAATAAAAAAAGTCTAGCTTTAGTTATCATAAAGTATACGACAAATGATGACTAAACCCGAAAAAGGCAATTTACTAATTGCAGAACCATCCATAATCGGAGACATCTCATTTAATCGTGCAGTGATTCTTCTGGCAGATCACAATGCTTTAGGATCAGTTGGATTTATACTAAATAAACCTTTAGATTATAACCTTAAAGACTTAATTGATGGCACTGAATCTGAGTTTACCGTTTATAATGGCGGACCAGTAGAACAAGATAATCTCTACTTTATACACAAGTCACCCGAGTTAATACCTAATAGTGTAGAAATATCGAACGGTATTTTTTGGGGAGGAGATTTTAATATTGTATTAGATCTCATCAATGAAAATAAGATTACCAAAAATGACATTCGATTCTTTTTGGGGTATTCTGGTTGGGCAGAACAACAGTTAGATGATGAGCTCGAATCTAATGCATGGCTAGTTTCTGAGAATATCTATGATAATGATATTATTGCAAAATCGTGTAATTCGTTTTGGCGGGAAAAAATGTTAGAGCTTGGTGGTGATTATAGTATCTGGTCAAATGCTCCCGAAAATCCCAGTTATAATTAAGAGCTTAACCTCAACTTTGCATTTATCTTAGTAATCACCTTTTGGGCAAAGTCACTTCCATAAGATTTTTTACGATACTGAGTAATTGGCACTATACCTTTAATCACATTAGTAATAAACAACTCATCTGCTTTTTGAAGCTCAAACGGACTAATTGATGCTTCTTCCACAAATAGGTTTACGTCTTTAGATAAAATTTCCAGAACCTGTTTTCGCATTACACCTTTTAGGCAACCATCCTCTAATGGTGGTGTTTTAATCTTATCACCTTTCACCAAAAATAAATTTCCGTTTAAAGCTTCAATAACATTTTTATTGGTATTAAGAATCAAACAGTTATCAAAATCATTTTCTTTAGCATAAATACTACCAATAACCTGTATTGCTTTGTTATTAGATTTTAATCCAGAAAGCAAGCCTGGTGCCATAAAATAGTCTTTATATAAATCTACGGTATATGCTGCATCAGTAGCAATAGTATAAAATGGATTGTTGTGAGGTTCTGCTATAATATTAAAATTAACAACTGCTTCTTTAGCTGGTAAATACTTACCACCTTCCCCTCTATCGATATTCAATCTTACTCGGGCAGAACTGGTAATTAAATTATTAGCTTCAACCGTTTTTAGAATTTCAGATTCTAGATATTCCATAGTAAAATTCATAGGAATATCCATACGTAAAATACGCATGGATGCCATAAGTCTAAAGTAATGATCTTCCCAAAAAAAGATTTTACCATTAACTACTTTTAAGGTTTCAAAAAGTGCATCACCATACTTGTAGCCTCTATTTTCTGAGGTTAGCTTAGAGTCTGTGTTATTGATTAAGTTGCCATTAAAATTTATCATAAAAAAATGTCCCGATTTAGGTTTAATTAAATCGAGACAAAGATATAATAGTTGAGTTAGTTACGAGTTACCTTGAGCCTAAAACTTGTTTAAGGCTACCTATTTGATTTTCCCAAAGCATTTTTCCTTCTTCTATTTCATCGTCTTCAGCAAAATCAGTAATCATTAACGATACATCTTTAGTGATTTCGTCGACTTGAATTCTAATTTCAAAATAATAAGTCGCGCCATCTTCATCATCGCTTAACCAGCGAAATTTAACACGTTCACCACTTTTCTTAGTCAATAACTTGGCTTGCTCTTCTGAGCCGTCCCAAATAAAAGTAAACAATTCTCCTCGAGAATTGACGTTATCAGCAAACCACTCCGATAAACCAGAAGGTGTAGATATATACTGATATATAAGTGAAGGAGACGCCTGAATGACAAACTCCATTTCATATTTTTCTTTATCGTCCATATAAGCATAGTATTATGTGCTCAATATATACAATTATGGTACAATTCAAAACTTTAAACTAAAATTATTTTTTTTGGATTGTTATGTTTGTTGTCGTAGAATTTGTTTTTATATTTGCAGCCGCAATAATGGCGAGGTAGCTCAGTTGGTTAGAGCGTCGGATTCATAACCCGGAGGTCTCGAGTTCAAATCTCGATCTCGCTACAAAGTGTAAATCACGCCAAAACAGACGGTTTAGTTCACTCTAAACCGTTTTTTTATGCATACTATTTATGAATTAGTTACCTTAGAGTGTCAAAATGAACACGATTTAGAACACACTTTGGAACACAAAACACAATTTTCCGAGCCTAAAGTTTTTGATGCTGGTGGTGATTTAAATAAACGCTGGTACGTTTATTTTTCTTACCGTAACCCTTTAACAGGGAAACTACAACGTCAAAAAAACATCTATGGTAAAGCCAACCGTTTTAAGACCAAGGCTGAACGTTATTCTGTATTAAATCTATATAAAAAACGGTTGCTTAAATTTCTAAAGGAGGGCTACAGCCCTTTTGAAGATAATACCGAATTACATTTTAGAAAAGTTAAGCATAATAGAAACTCTAATCTAAATAGTAAGCAACAACCAAAAAATAAAATGGTTGCAAATTTGGTTGAAGAGCAACAACAACAACAACAACAACAACAACAACAACAACAACAACAACAACAACAACAACAACAACAACAACAACAACAACA
>NZ_CANMJY010000010.1 GCF_947498345.1 uncultured Winogradskyella sp. | reverse complement strand
CACTTATGAATGCGTATTTGACTCTGGTGGAGATAACCCACCAGATGGAGGAGACCCCAATGCTGGTGGTAGTACTGGAGGTGATGGAACTGGTAATAGCTCAGGTAATACAAATATTGCTTCATTAACATCACCTGTGGGCAAAAAAGTTGGTGCCGCATCTAATGAGACCGATAATTGTAAAAGCCTTAAAGATTTAAGAAAAACAGACTCCTTAAGTCTAAATATTAAATCTATTATAGACCAACTTAGGCTAAAAACAAACGAAAAAGAAGAATGGTATCAAGAAGTAAAACGTCAATTTGGAGAAACGGATTATGAAACATTTCTTGTGTCCGGAGGAATTAAAAAAGGTGTAAACGACAAAAAATCAAAATTTACTACAGGAATTTTTTATATTGGTGTAATACATACACATCCTGAAGGGAAAAAACCAATGTTTTCTTGGACAGACTTACAAGCAGTCCGAGAAATTTACAGGGAAGTTGGTGCTTTTGGCAAAGACCATGTATTTAATATTTGTGTTAACCATAATGGCACAGTATATGCTCTAAAAGTGGATGATTACGAGGCATTAAATGCTAAAATTGAAAGTGATTGGGCAAATGCCAGAGGAAATAATGATGTAAAGAAAAGAAAAAACATTGAATATGAATTAGGAAAAGCATATAAGAATGACGATAATATTGAACGTGCCTTTTTAAGAAAATTCAAAAATCATGGTATATCCTTATATAAGGCGGCTGATGAAAATATAAGCAATTGGAACAAACTAGAATTAGATAATCCTAATTCAAGAAATTCAGAAGTAAACATCTTACCTTGTAACTAAAAACAAACCGTTATGAAACACATTATAACCACTATAGCAATATTCATTTTTGCAGTATTATTTTTTAACTGTAAGGCACAATCACCTATAAAATCAATTGATAGTTTAGATTGGGAATACCAAAACAACGCATACTATAAAGATCTAAACAACGATTTAGATGCCTTCGAAGGTACTTGGTTATATACTAATGGAAACACATCTCTAAAAATGGTATTAGAAAAAAGGACAATGCAATTTAATGGAGACTATTATACCGATTTAATAGTTGGTGAATACCAATATATTAAAAATGGTGTAGAGAAAATAAATACACTAAATCAACTTAGTCAAGACCTTGGAGAAAACCATAGTATTGAAGGAAATTTCACTAGAAAAACCTGCGAAGTTTCCCCTGTTGATGATTGTGTAGATGGTGAAATACGCTTGCAATTATATATGGATGACCCTTTAGTTAATTCAGGCTTAGACATTATCTTACATAATCGTGTTATTAATGGGGAAGATGCATTAAAAGTAAACATGTCATCTGGATATGGGTTAACTAAAGAAGAAGATATAGTTGAACCAACTTTGGGCTTTCAATTAGAAAATATGGTGTTTATAAAGCAGTGATTTAATTATAAATGAAGTATACCTTAGTTATAATAACAGTATTCATTTTTGCAGTATTATTTTTAAACTGTAAGGCACAATCGCAGGCTCAACAAATTATTAATTACAATAGCTTAATCATTGGTACTTGGATATCAGAAGATGACCCTGACTATAAAATTGAATTTACTAGTCAAGGTATACAAAAAGAATATGTTAATAATGAACTTCAAGAAGAAATTTATCAGTATAGTATTATTCCTTCTTGCGGTTCAAATTCAAATAATGGATTTGATGTTTTTTTAAAAAGACAAACGAATATTATAGATTATACATGTGATATCATTAATAATATTCATACAGACTCGAATGGAATTATAACACTATCTATTACAACTGAAAGCGGTCAATTAGACAGATATATTAAACAATGAAAAAAACCTTTATCCTTATAAAGTATCACTAAAATCGCTCTTATTTGTGTTACTGTAAAACCTAACTATTTCATAAGTATCAACCACTCTTTAACATCAACTTCTTTTGATGATGTTACGTAGCTCTTCAATTTTCACATGCTTTTGCAAAACTTGTATAGGTTAATTCCATAAGAGCAAAATTCAACTTATTATATAGTTAATAATTACTTAATCTATATGATTTTCTTATTTTTAACGTTCTAAATAGCATTATGAAGTTACGTGCAGAAAATTTAATGAAGTCCTATAGCGGGCGAAAAGTGGTAAAAGATGTTTCTCTAGAAGTTAATCAGGGAGAAATCATTGGTTTACTTGGCCCTAATGGTGCTGGTAAAACCACATCGTTCTACATGATTGTGGGTATTATAAAACCTAATGGTGGTAATATCTATTTAGATGATACCAACATTACTAAATACCCAATGTACAAACGCGCACAAAATGGTATTGGTTATTTAGCACAAGAAGCTTCTGTATTTAGAAAATTAAGCATAGAAGATAATATTCTTAGTGTACTACAGCTGACCAATTTAAGCAAAAAGCAACAGCACGAAAAAATGGAATCGCTTATTGAAGAGTTTGGTTTAGGACATATTAGAACCAATAGAGGAGATTTGCTTTCGGGTGGAGAACGTCGACGTACTGAAATTGCCAGAGCTTTAGCAACTGATCCTAATTTTATTCTTCTGGATGAACCCTTTGCAGGAGTAGATCCAGTTGCTGTAGAAGATATTCAGCGTATAGTAGCCAAACTCACCAAAAAGAATATTGGTATCCTCATTACAGACCACAATGTACAAGAAACCTTGGCTATTACAGACAGAACATATCTTATGTTTGAAGGTGGTATCCTCAAAGCTGGAGTCCCAGAAGAACTGGCAAATGATGAAATGGTACGTAAGGTATATTTAGGTCAGAATTTTGAGCTTCGTAAGAAGAAATTAGAGTTCTAAATCCAATTAAATCCCTCAATAAAAACAATAAGCCCTAATATAAATATCAACAGAGCACCCAAATAAAGTTTAAGCTTTCTGTTAGGTTTATTTAATTTAGTTTTAGCAAATCTGTTAAGTAGAAAAGCGATTATTACTAATGATAAACCAATGACTTTCGCTACCCAATCGTACATTGTAAATCACTTTTTATTTTTTCTTAGGCAAAAAAAGTTTTACAGTTTTAACAACAAGTAAACAAATAATTCCAACGGCAAGACCAATAATAAAATCTCTTAATATGCCTGGTATACCTTCTAAAAGATGATGGAAGTATTCGATATTATGTACAAAAATTCCTCCTGCTACCAATAATAAAGCCAGTGTTCCTATTACTGATAATGCTTTGATAATCCACGGCAGTGCTTTAGTTAATCCCATACCAAGATTATATAAAAATCCAGAATTGGACTTGCTCTTTTGAATAAGCTTTAACCCCATATCATCCATACGCACTATAAGTGCAACAATACCATATACACCAACTGTAGCAATTAATGCAATTATAGAAACAACAATGATTTGAGTGGTTAAATTTTCTTTAACTACGGTACCTAATGCAATAATCACAATTTCAACAGAAAGGATGAAGTCAGTAATAATTGCAGATTTAATCTTCTTTTTTTCAACTTTAAGCAATTCTTCAGTCGAAATATTGTGTTGTGCAGCCACTACTCTCTTCTCAGTTCTATGAAAAAAGAATTCATAAATTTTTTCTGCACCTTCGTAAGCCAAATACAGTCCTCCCAGTACCAAAACAACAATGACCATTTTTGGTATAAAAGCACTCATTAAAAAAGCTATTGGTAATATAATGAGCTTATTTATTAAAGACCCTTTAGAAATTGCCCATAGTACAGGGAGCTCCCTCGATGGACTAAAGCCAGAAGCTTTCTCGGCATTTACCGCTAAGTCGTCGCCTAAAATCCCTGCTGTTTTTTGGGTTGACACTTTGGTCATTGTCGCAACATCATCCATAAGTGCTGCAATGTCGTCTAATAATGCAAAAAAGCCTGAAGCCATTTATATATTTAGTAAAATTTGTTAATTGATTTGTTTCTGATTTAACACTGATAATAAAATGTATAGAATGATAATAACTGGTATTGCCGCAAACTGCAAAACAATTAATAGCACTAAACCAAGTATTAAAAAGATATAACGTGTTGCATTATTCTTAAAACTCCAGTCTTTAAACTTTAACGCAAATAATTTAATCTTAGAGTTGAGTAAATAACAACTTAAAAGTGTTATTCCTATTAAAAACCACTTATTAATAATAATAGAATTCATAATATCATTATTTTGAAACTCTAAAATCATTGGTAATGATAAAATCAATAAGGTATTTGCTGGTACAGGAAGCCCTTTAAAATACGTTTGCTGGTCTTCATCTAAATTGAATCTGGCTAAGCGATATGCAGATGCTAACGGAATAAATAAGCCTATAAGCGGTAAAACAGATAATTTAAAACCTTGCCAATGAAAAATAGAATTCCAACTATCACTGTGAGTCGAATAATCTGGCGCATCTACGGTTAAGGAAATTAATTTAAACATAATAATTCCTGGCACTACTCCACTAGTAACCATATCTGCTAAAGAATCTAGTTGAATTCCTAAGGGACTTTGCACATTGAGTTTACGTGCTAATAGACCATCAAAAAAATCAAAAAATATACCTAAAAACACAAACATTGCAGCCACAACAAAATTTCCATAGACCGCAAATACCACAGCAATACAACCCGAAAACAAATTGAGAAGTGTAACTATATTGGGTAGATGTCGTTTTAAACTCATGGACTTAGTTTTTGTAAAAATAAAAAAGTATTTGAGCTTAACTTGTTATTTTTTTCAAATTGCCCCTTTATTAAACAATAAGTAGCTTATTTTGAAGTTAAATAAATAGAAAAATTGTGCATCTTTGTAAAAAAATATTGCTGTTGAAAAATTACATTGTAATTCTCTTAACACTTGCTACACTTTTTGTTTCGGCTCAGACTACAAGAAAGTATTCTAATGAATTTATGAATATTGGTGTGGATGCTGCTGCATTGGGTATGAGTAATGCTGTTGTATCACAAACCAGTGATGTAAATTCCGGATACTGGAATCCGGCAGGATTGGTATACCTCGAAGACAAGCAATTGGCTTTGATGCACTCTAGCTATTTTGCTAACATAGCCAATTATAACTACATAGGTTTTGGTATGCCATTAGATGATAGAAGTGCTGTTGGTGTATCTTTAATTAGATTTGGTGTTGATGATATTTTAGATACCACACAGTTGATTGATGATGAAGGTAATATTAACTATGACAGAATAAGTACATTCTCTACTGCAGATTACGGATTAACCTTTTCATATGCCAGAAAGTTACCTTTAGATGGTTTAAATTTTGGCGTAAACGCCAAAGTAATACGACGAATTATTGGCGATTTTGCTTCGTCTTGGGGGTTTGGACTCGATGCAGGTATACAGTTTGAAAATAAATCGGGATGGAAGTTTGGTTTAATGGCAAGAGACATAACTACAACATATAATTCCTGGTCTATTGACGAAGATAATTTTGAACGAATTAGCGGAGCAATTGAAGGGCAGAATCAGGAATTACCAGAAACTACAGAAATTACAATTCCTAAATTACAAATTGGAATGTCTAAACAATGGATTTTCCATTACGACTACTCGCTATTAGCAGCAGCCAATCTAAATGTACGTTTTGAAGAGAATAATGATGTATTTTCCACCTCATTTGCAAGTATAAATCCAGCTTTAGGATTTGAATTTGGTTACACTGATCTGGTCTTTTTAAGAGGTGGAGTCGGTAACTTTCAGAATGAAAGACAAATTGATGATTCTGAAAATCTAACATTTCAACCTAATTTTGGCGTAGGATTTAAGTATAAAGGTATACAACTTGATTATGCTTTTACAGATATAGGTGATCAAAGTGCAGCTTTATATTCTAACGTATTTTCTTTAAAAATAGATTTTAGTGTTTTTAGATAAATAGGTATTCCTATGGCTACAAGGACATTTATTAGTAGAATATAACACATAGATCAATTAAATTAGTAAGTCTAGATTTTGGTAAAAAAAACACTTTCTTTTCTATTTCTTTTTATAACATTGGCAATATTTGGTCAACAACATACGCTGTCTGAAGAAGCAGAAGTATCTGTACTAACTTTTGGCCCAGGACAATCATTAAACGACTCCTTTGGCCACAATGCTTTTAGAATTACAGATAATAAAAAAGGTATTGATTTAGTGTATGGCTATGGAGAATATGATTTTGACGCCCCAAATTTCTATTTAAAATTTGCAAGAGGAAAGTTAAACTACCTTATAAGCAAACATAAATTTTCTGATATATACTACCACTATTCTAGTTATAATAGACGTATAGATGAACAGGTATTAAATCTCTCTTTAGAAGAAAAACAAAAACTTTTTAATTTTTTAGAAAATAATTACAAGCCTGAGAATAGAAAATATAAATACGATTTCTTTTATGACAATTGTGCTACACGAATAAGAGATGTCGCAGCTATAGTCACAAATTCTAACATAGATTTTACATTACCTGAAAATTTTGAACCTAAAACGTTTAGAGCATTAATACACGAACATTTAAATCGTAATTCCTGGGGAAGCTTAGGAATAGATATAGCATTAGGCGCGGTTATTGATAAAGAAGCTAAACCAAAGGAATACATGTTTTTGCCGAAGTATATCTATTTATTTTTTGATGTTGCCAAAATAAATGGCAAAGAAAATCTAATAAAAAATTCATCTACTTTATATAAGAATAGAGCTAAAAAATCAGCATCTAACTTTCTGTATAGTCCTTTAATGATTCTAGGTATAATTGCAGCTCTTATTCTATATATCACTTATAGAGATTCAAAAAATAAAACACGTAGTAATTGGTTAGACATTACCTTATTTACTCTTACGGGAATAATAGGCGTATTGCTCTTATTACTGTGGTTTACAACTGATCATTCTGCAACTGCTCAGAATTATAATGTACTTTGGGCTGTACCGCTTAATATATTTGTAATAGGTCAACTCTTTAAAACACAAATTAAAAACTGGTTTAAAGCCTACCTTAAGCTTTTAATTATAATGCTCTGCCTATTAACTTTGCATTGGCTTATCGGAGTTCAAGTATTTGCTATAGGTTTAATTCCTTTGCTGATTGCTTTAACGCTTAGGTATATTTATTTGTTAAGGTTTTATAGTAGAAATTAGTTTATTGCCCTCTGTAATACAAAATTGTACTTAAAGTTTTAATCGTTATACTAAAGTCTAAGAAGATGCTTCTGTGCTTTATATAATATAAATCGTATTGTAGTTTAGTTAAACTATCGTCAATAGACGATCCGTATCTTGTATTAACCTGTGCCCAACCTGTAAGACCAGGTTTAATGATATGACGTGTTTCGTAAAATGGAATAATACGTGATAGCTCATTTACAAAAAATGGGCGTTCTGGTCTTGGACCAATAATACTCATATCACCTTTTAAAACATTAAAAAATTGAGGGATTTCATCTAATCGAGAACGTCTTAAAAATCTTCCGAAAGCTGTGACGCGCTTGTCATCTTTTTGAGCCCATTTAACACCATCCTTTTCGGCATTGATCACCATAGTTCTCAACTTTAATATTCTAAATGGCTTACTGTTTCTACCAACTCGTTCTTGAGAATAAAATATTGGTCCTCGGTTACCTAATGCATTACCAATAAGCAATAATGGTAATAAAAGTAATCCGGTGATCAGACCTAAAATAGCAATTATAATATCAAAAGCACGTTGAAAAAAAATGTAAAGTTTATTCTCGTTACTTCTGCTAAATGGGAAGTATTTATAAAAGTCCTTGCCTACAAACTGAATTGGTACTCTATAGAGTAATTCTTCATATACCTGAGTATATTCTCTTATTTTAAACCCTCGCTCCATTAATAGCATTAAGTCGTGATAAACCTCAGCAATAATGGATTCGGTATTAAAGCTTGCAACTAATACTTCAGAAATCCTTTCTCTTTCAATAATTTCTAAAAAATCTTTAGCTATAAACTCTTTAAGTCCTTTAAATTTTACAGATTCTGATGTTGAAACTTCACTATTTATAAATCCAACAATTTTATAATTTGGATCTGAAGTATCTAACGCTTTAATTAAACCGTCAATATTAGAAACCTCTCCTACCAAAAGGACACGCTTATAGAATCTGGGAGATTCAATGAGGTTTATATATACTAATCGCCATAATAAAATGGAAATAATGATAGCCATAAAAAAATACACTATCTGTATACGTTCTTCAGGTAAATATGGAGATAGAACAGGTGTTAAAAGATAAAACAATACAACTGTAGATGTTGTGATAACTATATTCCTAAATGTAGTATCTAGCTTACTTGCTTTTTGTAGATCATAGAGTTCAAATACGGTTCCGAAAATGGTAATATACACTCCTAACAATATTAGAGCGACCGTATTATCTTGACTAAATTGAATGTATTCAAAATCAAAAAATAGATCTAAGCAATATATGGAAAGAAAAACCATAGATAGATCCACGATTCTAAGTAAAATCTTTCGCTCTGAAACTTCAAAATGAATTCCTTTTTTATGCTTCATGTAGAGGGTTAGTAATAGGTAAAGATAATAAGTACATTTTATTTTTAACTTTAAATCAAGACAAAAGTGCCTCCCATTTAGGTTTAACAACTTCCCAATCAAATTGTTCAACTTTTTTTCGGGCATTTATAACCATACTATCTTTTAGTTTTTTATCTTTTTTTAAATTGATTATTTGATCAACCATTTCTTCTACATTAGTAGGAGGTACTAAAATTCCTTCTTTTTTGTCTATTATTAAATTAGGTAATCCTCCTACATTAGTAGAAACTACTGGTAAGCCTAATGCCATAGCTTCAATGACACTCACAGGTGTATTATCGAAATTTGTTGTATTAATGAAAATATTACTCTTTTCTGATAATGCCAACCAATCTTTTTTAGATAATTTTCCAGTAAAATTAACCTTTACATTGTTCTCTTCAGCCAGATGTTTCACTTTTGATAATGTTCCGTCGTTATCAGGACCTACCATTGTTAACTGTGTTTTGTAGCCTTTCTCGATAAGTTGCTTTAATACCAAAACTGCCATTTTTGGATTATACAGCTCGGCAAATGACCTTACCCATAGAAGTTTAATAGTATCAATTTCTCTATTTTTAAATTTGTATCTATTTATCTCAATGGTATTTGGTATAAAAGTAATATCGCTATAACCATATTTATTAAAAATAGTTTTTAAAAAACTTGATGGAGCAATTAATTTATAAGCATATTTAAAAATAGCTTGACTCATTTTAGGATTTTTAATTAGTCTGCTTTCTAAATCACCTCCTCTTAAAATTGGAATATATTTAATATTAAACCACTTGCATATTTGAGCTATAATTAGAGCATAATAAAAATTAGCAGTACTATAAGTATCAATTAATACATAATCTGTCTTATTTTTATTATTGAGTACTAGCATTGTCATATCCAATAATCTTAGAATTTTATTGGATTTATTAGACGCGGTTTTTACATGGTATAGCCCACTTAAGAAGTTACCAAGCACCTCTATTGAAGTAACAGTTTTACCCTTATTTGATAAGACGTTTCCTATGTAGAGGACGTTTTTCATACTTAACATTTAATAATGATAGTGAATACAGAAATGCAGGTGCAGCAATCCTCATTGCTGAGTGGTTTATCGTCGCAAACCAAAAAGCCAAGAATGCATAAAAGAATATATTATTCTTATTTCTGGAGCGATAGGATAATGGCGTAAATATAAGTATCAATAAAATAATAATACCAATGAGTCCATGCTCAGATAATAATCTACTGATTTCGTTATGAGATACCACACCTTTACCTCCCATACCTAAACGCCTATCCTTAACTCTACTTGCACCAATCCCTAAAAACGGTGATTGTATAAAGCCTTCTATTTCATCCATAAAGAGTTCTACTCGCCCTGTAGTTATATCATCTTTACCTCTTCCTAAAGCATCCTCATTAGCATAACGCTTATCAATTAAACCCATGGTCATGGCTGAACTAATCATCCATGTAACTATAATGCTAGTTAAAAATAAAAAGAAAGATATTGCTAATTGATTTCTTTGTTTTCTCGAGGACTTATTGTACAACAATACTACAAAAGCTGCAATTACTATTATTGCAGTAAACACACCACCTCTGCTAAAAGTAACTACAGCTCTAAAAGATATTAAAGCTAGTAATGACATATTCAAAACTTTAAGGAACAAGGTTGGGGAATGCAATAATAGACGTACCGTAAAAACAATCATACCAAGACCTAGAATAGTAGAAACCTGATTTGGACCAAATCCACCTGAGGCTGCGAAATTTGATGATGTACCCGAGAGTGTTTCTTCTATACTTGGATTATAGAAATATAGATACATCGTCATACTTACGATAGGTAGTGAGGCGTACATTAAAATGTTAGTTAAGGCATTGATCGAAATCTTTCTATCATACGCAAATAAAGCAGCTAAGCCCAAACAAGTTGGTCCACTTAAAACAAAAGCCACATTGGTTCTAAAGTTAGCTTCCAGACTTAAATTCATAGATGCTAAAATCACTGAAGGTACAAGTAGCACTAAATAAATAAAATAAGAATAACCTTTTCCTGAGATACCCTTATAAAACATACCAATCAGTACAAAAACTATAATAAGGTATTTTGAAGCTTCATAGGCCAATCCGCCTTTAGTCATTCTAAACAGTACTTCTGCACCTACAAAATATGCACAAGCCTGCAAAACAGCAATTGTTTTTTTATTCTTTGGACTAATTATTATATTAACAAAAAAGTAAAGCAAGGCAAGATTAAAATAAACCTTAGATACCGGAAGCGCCAAATAAATTACAACACCGAGTACAGCATGTAAAATAATTAAGAATACGTATTTGTTATTTGACTTCAAAAAAACAGGGTTATATAACCTTTATATAGATGCAATAAAATTAAGCAGATTTAAATAAATCATTATAATCGGAAAGCGGAAACTTATATTTATAACTTCTACCAGTCATATATACCAAAAAATGAATCACAAAAATAGGAAACCATTGTTTTAGGCCTCTCAAATAGCTATCATATAATTTATTTTTGTACGAAACAATAAGGTATGGAGTTGCTGATGGATTATAAAAATAATTCTGTAATTGTTTATCTTCCTTTTCAATACCTAACAAGGAAGAATGTCTTAAATTTCCATTTGCTGTGAATACTTCTAATGTTGAAAGAGGCTCTACATTATCTTCTAGATAGAATAATATACACCTCGAAACATCTATTAATATCCATTTATTCATTTCTTTAGAAAAGATTTCATTTACCGCATGCCCACCATAACGCTTATCAAAAGGCATTATAGTTATACCCCATTCTTTTACTAATATTCCATTAATAACACAAAAGTTATTAAATACTTGAGATAAATCGCTACATACACCACCACGTCCATCTAACATACTAACAAGAGCTTCATCTGAAGGAAGACTCAAACCAGGACCGCCTTTAATATTAGACCTAAGCCATAGTGCAATTTGTTTTGCTTTTTCTAATTCGGTTGCTGGTAGTTTATTTTTGAAAATCTCTTTATTGATCTCATAATAGATTTTAGGGATATCCTTTTCTTGATTGTATTTATTATAAGTTTCTTGATTAACCTCTTCTGTATCGGCATTATGAGATAATAGTCGAAATCTTGTATAGTACAAGAATGGATGCCTTTTTAAAACTTTTTTGATTCTTCTTCTAATCAACTCCCTAAAATAATGATTAATAGCGCTCTAAATTTAAATAAAATAATACGCTCACAAAAAAGTATCTCAGTAAATTGTAAATATTTACAAAAATTACAGTGTCTCTAATTCAAAAATTTCATTTTTGATTCTATCTAAATATATCTTATAGGTGAATCTGTTAGCTATTTGGTAATTGTTGCTTATCATTTTATAAAAAAGATGTTCGTCAATCTGTAAAGCCCTTATTAATGTCTCAACAATACTACTAACCTCTATACTTCTCAGTAGATAACCATTATTTTCGCCTATTATTTGAGGAATACAAGATACGCTTGACACTATTGGGAGACAACCATAGTTCATAGCTTCACTAATTACTTTAGGAAATCCTTCGCTTTTGGAAGGCAAAACAATATAATGGGATTTTGTATAAATTGAAACAACGTCCTTTTTAGATAAGTACCCATAAAAATTAATGTTTAATCCTGTACTTTTTTTAAATAGAGTATCTCTCAGTACACCATCGCCAACAATATTTATCTCATTGATTAAAGATGGTTCTAGTTGTTTAACTGCTTCTATTAAATTTAGCACTCCTTTATTGTCATTTAAACCACCAACAAAGCAAATATTATATGGCTTTTTAACTGCTTTTTGCTCAACAATAGTTTTACCCAAACCTCTATCTTCATCATCTAAACAAGGATTATCAAAAGCCAAGATATTCTTAGGTTGATTATCCCACAACCCATTAACTGTTATTTTACTATTGCGTTTTAGACTTTTGAGCTTATTTCGCTGCCAACTATAGGATTTTGAAGTTTTGCCAACCCAACTACCAGCATACTTAAACCAAAAATTTTTATCGGGATATTTTATAGAAAGTCGTGTTGCGATAATTGAGGGATTTGATGGTGCCCTTACATGTATAAAAGCATGTTTTTTGACCTGATGATTGATTACAGACCACATTTTAGGGTAATTTATAAGAATATTTATTTTACTTAAAAAACTACGTCCACCAACTTTTTGCAACGCAATAACTTTAATTTTATCGGAATTAATTTGTTTATACGATGCATTGTTTAACTGATCATTTCGGTTAAACCCAATCCATGTTATTTCTGAAAATAATGACAAACAATATTCCAGTTCTGTAACAACAGGCCCAAAAGCATACCAATGGCTATCCTTTTGATACATCCCTGTATCAGAAATCACTAAGAGTTTATAACCTTTTGATATATGCTTAGACATCTATTAATATAATTATTACTGCTAAAATAATCACTATATACCTGTTCTAAAGAAGTAGATGAAAGTTTATCCAGTTCTTTTACTTTCAAAGACCAGGATTCTAAATTAAACTTTGAAATAAAACATTGTGGTAATTCACTTTTAATCGTTTTAAAAACTTGTCCAGTTGCAAACGCCAAAAAAGGTAATCCCTGTGCAAGATATTCTATAAGAACTAATGGACCAGTCTCTTGATGCGATGTATGAATAGCATATTTATAGTTGTACAGTTCTGGTTGTATATTATTACAATCATGAACAAATTTAACATGCTCTCCATAGTCTAGCTGAGAAACTAATTCTTCAAGCTCATTAAAATAATCTTCGTCTCGTATTTTACCAAATATGGTTAATCTTTCATTTAAATGCTTTGCTAGCCGAATTGCATAATCGATATTCTTAACCCGACTAATATTAGACACTATTACAATACCTCTTTTTATCGCTTGCTTTTCATCTACATTTTGCTTAGCAATTGTATTTTCTAATAGAAATATTTTCCCTTCGGGCAAGCGTAACCTTTCTCTCGCCCAAATACAATTACTCTGACTAACGCCTATAAAATAATCTGGCTTAAAAACAGATTGAAATAGTTTATCCTTTACAGAACGTGCGCTTAATTTAGAAACCCCGAAATAATGGCTATGATCGTGAAATATTAGCTTATGATTTTGTTTACTAAAATACCTGGATGCCAAAGACACATATCTAAAATTATGTTTTAAATGTATATGGACTAGGTCATACTCATCAATTAATTGAGATACTTCTTTTAGCTTTTTTTTGTCAAACCTTCTTTTTCTCTCTAAAAAAAATACAGGGATTTTAGTATTTAACAAGCCACATAATTCGCCTTTTTCTACTAAAATTAAAACTGCTGCATCTACCTTTCTCTCGTACAACAAGTTAGATAACAATACAGTAATATGCTCTGCACCACCTACTTTTAACGTATCTATAACTTGTAATACTTTCATTATCATAATTCTGCTATTAATGCACCATAATCTATCTTTTTACTTGCAAGGTACCACGATCTACAAACTTGAAATATTACAATAGGTGATAGAACAAAAGCTATAATAAAACCAAAGAATAAAGCCATCTTATTGCCTTTAAAGCTATAAGGAATTACTGAAGGAGGCACAGTCTTTAGTAATGATAATAACGTACGCTTGGTACCATAATAACGTCTAAAGTAATACAAAACGCTTGGAATAGGCCGAGGACCAAACCATTTTTTTGGTCTAAATCCATCCCAACTTCCCATTTCTCTTAAACCTCCTGAACCAACTTTAAGGTGTAAACGCTGAGCGAACGGGTTAGAGACATTTAAAAAACCATTAACATGCGCTCTTAATCCATATTCTCCGTCACCCATACGCTGCTTTTCAAATTGTCTATCAAATAATCCTATGTTTCTAAAAACCTGTTTTTTTATGAGAACATTACCTGTATCTAACTGATCAGATCTTCTAAAGAAAGTATAATTCTCCGGAACTTTGGCTCCTACAAGAGATATGGATACACCCGAAGAAATATCTGCATTAAAAAAATCTAAACATTTTACATGGTTTGAAATCCAATTAGGTTCTACTCTACTATCATCATCAAATAATAATAAGAATTCTCCTTTACTCATTTTTATTGCCTCATTACGTGCTAACCATAGTGCTCTTTCTTTTTGATGGTGAACTATTAAATCTAATTCAAAATCTTTATAAAAATCATTGTTAAAAGGGTCGGATTGATCTATAATAATGACTTCAAAATTTAAATAATCTTGCTTCTCTAAATCACTAAGTACATCCTTTAAGTATTTATATCTATTTAGAGTAGGTATGACAACACTTACCAATGACTTTTCCCTCAATAGTTTGGAATCAAATGTTTTCCATTTAGGATATAAAATTGGTGTTTTTAAGTATTTTGAGCGTTTTACCGATCTAGACTTTAAAAATGCATTTATCTCTGTAAACGGATTCTTTAGCGTTACAACTCTAAGTAATAAGATATATACAGCCCATACCTGATTAAAATATTTTCTAATAAATCTGTAATTATCAACCTTAGATAGGGTCTTAAAAGTACTAAAGGTTTTTACTTCACCTATAAAACCCAACTGCAATGCTTGCCATGATAAATCGTAAAGAGTAGCATCTTTATCTTTATAATTCTCATCTTTTGTTAATACTATTTTTACCGACTCTGGTAAATCATTGTAAACAGGAAAAACAAAAGATTGCTTTGCTTGCAAGGCAAAATAGTTAGTCGGTTGAATATATTTTAAAAAAGTGAAAGGCAAATTTTATTCTAAATGGTTAAAAATTGTTTCAAAATACGATTTTAACTGAAGCTTATCTTCCCACAATCTCCTATTTTCCTTAAACTTGGCATTTAGTTTACCTTCATCTAATCTAGAATGATAATCTATTACTATATCTGCAACACGATGTCTGTCTTTATAATCAACCCAAACAACGTGATTTTTCCAATTTAAGTCATCATCGTGTGGCAAGATACAATCTGTATTTAAAAAAACAGGGATTCTACCCATAGCCAAGGTTTCATAAAATCTGACCGAAAAATTCCCAACTCCTCTTACACACAGTACATAATCAGAATCTTTTATATTATCAAAAAATTCATAGGTCGTTTTATGTGTATTTCTTCCTTTTAAAAACTCTACACCTGCTCTATGCGCTTTTCTTAAAATAAAATTGGAGTTTATTTTATTATTACTCTTCAAACGTGTTATAAGCTTATATCTAAGATGTTTTGTAGCTATTAATTGATGTGGAGTCTTATACCTCAACCCTGTATAATACAACATATTTCTTAACGCTATTTTTGCTAATTCTTTAATTGTTTCAAATGTATTAGAATCAGCCTGACCACAGAATCCAACAGTAGGGTTGGTATTATATGGCCTGGTATATACTGTATCTGTTTGATAATATTTTTTTAGTGGGTCAGGTACAAAAACAGGCAAACCATTATGTTTGCTATTAAGTTTAGACTTATAACCTTGAGCCCTTAAAACAATTACATCGAGGTGTTTTGGTATTTTTATCCCAAAATCACTAGGTATAAAAACCAAAACTTGCTTATTTAACTTATTAGCTTTTTCTATAAATTGAATTGCTTTCTCTGATTGATTTGTTAACTTATAATACAACCATGACATAGTTAGAATAGCAAATTTTGCATCTTCTATTTTATCTGTAAAAGTATAGTCTTTATCAGATATACCATATTGTGCTATCCGCTGTTGATCCGTGAAATTTGGCCCTTTAATAAAAGGCTTTAACATAGGAAACAGATGTCTTCTATGATTCTTGTCGTAGTGTTTGTTAGGGAAAAACAATATCATAAGCGAAAAGTACAGAACTTTATATTAATTCTCAAAAGAAGTAGCTAAAAATAAGCTAGAGATATCAATCAAAACGAACTAACCCTATCACAGTAAAAGTCTATGAACTGTTTTCTTTGATTTTCCAGATTGAATTCATTTTTCACTCTTTTTAAAGCATTCTGAGAAACTTCTGTTTTTTCTTTATTATCGAGTTCTAAAACGTACCGTATTTTTCTTGAAACTTCTTGTGGGTTTTGTTTAGGCACTAACCATCCTGTTTTTCCATCTATTATGTTTTCTTTTAATCCGCCAACATTTGTCGCTACACATAACTTACCCAATGCTTGAGCCTCTATAACCGCATTGCAAAAGCCTTCATTGATACTCGTCTGTATATAGAGGTCGCTACTGGCGATTAGTTCTAATGTTTGTTTATGCTCTAATTTATAATGAAAAAAGACGTTATCCTCTAGCCCTAATTGCATAACGAGAAATAAATAGCGTTCTCGTTCTTTAGTGTTGCCATCACCAATTATATGAAATTCAATGTCTGCATATACTTCTTTCAGTATTGCAATGGTTTTTATACCTGTAGTAAGGCCCTTTATCCAATTTAATCGCGCAACTGAACATAGTTTAAGATTTTTATTTTGTTTTATATGAGATGATTCAGTTATAGCTTTAATCTTATTGATATCTACTGCAGGCGCAATAATAGAATATGGAATATTTTTGGGTAATCCTAAACGTAAAGCTTCACTATATAGATATTTAGAAATTGAGTGTACTTTATCAATATTTTCCCAAAGCAAAGTATAGCAATTCTTATGCTTTTTAGGGTATATATTAATGTCAAAACCTCTTAAGCTAACTGCCATTTTTGCATTAATAGCCTTGGCTATTAATTCGCTCCCTATAGCTTGAGTGGCAAACCCAAAATGCAGCCAATCCAGATGTTTTTTAAGAATATGACTATTGAGAAAAATTTGTTTTAATATATCGCTACTTTGCTGTTTTGATAATTTTGAAAGCCTATAGAATTTCAGCACTTTTTTAATATGAGGAAAAAGTGTCACAACCGTCCACAGCAAGTTAAATACTAATACGAGTTTATTTTTATGAACTTGAGGTGTTTTGTATACAGGACAGAGGTTGAAATTTGGCCTTACTGTCTGCACAAATAATGCAACTGAATAACCATTATCCTGAAGCCCTTTGATTTTATTAACAAAAAATGTTTCAGAATAACGAGGAGTTGCAGGTAAGACGAGACCTATTTTCATTTTTTTGCAACTTTTAGTTGAACATTATTATAAAACTGGTAAGCTTTAGCCAGTTTTTCTCGTGCCTTTAGCTCTTCTTCATATGATATAACTATAGTTTCATTTTTTCCAAATACACGTTCTTTTTTCACTTGCAATTCTTTACCAATCAATAAACTCAAATCGGTGATAGCCTCTTCAAACTTTTCTTGGTGGTAAATCGCATCGAGTTTACTAATATTATGCAAAGCTTCTTCAACATTACCTGTTTCAGAAAACATATATAATTGATTCTGAATATGTTTCATTGGCACATTATCTAAAAAATCATTGAAGCTATTACCTAACCAAACTGTTTGCTTATATATCGTATTGTAGTAGGGCTCTATTGAGGTAGCCTCCTTTGGATCGAGATCTTTCACCCATTTTAAATATCTGTATAATGAAACTAAACGTTTGTAAGGATCTCTTAACATACAAAATACAAATGTATTTGTAGGAATATTCAGATTCCAATAGGGAATATGAGAATTCGCATAAAAATAACAACCATCATTGATTAAGTTCTCATTATTCCTTACAAAAACATAGCTCCCTTTTATTAATAGTGCTTTACGCTTAACAGATTTAAGATTTAAACCTGCTATATTCCAAAACGCTGAGTTAATACTTGTTCCTGCACTTTTTCTTATATGTACGTGATATACTCTATCATATTGCTTAAGATAAGGTGCGTTTTTATTGTACACATACCTTGCATAATGGGCTTTAAAACGTTTATATCTTCTTTTTAAAAAAGTTCTCACTTAATCACAACTTAATTTTTGGTATATGCTGTTACCTTGAATCGGTCTAAAATACCTTTGATAGCCATAGTATCTATATCATATTCATGTTTTGAATCTTTATCATTATCTCTAATATAACTTTTAGGATGTGTTTTAGAAGAAGGCTTACTGTACACGTCTTCTATATTAGACAAAGGCTTTATATTAAGCGTTTTACACAAATCATAATATATATTTATATCTGCCTTTAATTCTTCATAATGAAGAACTATGAAGTTGTTTTGATTAGTAGGGCTTAAATCAAAAATCACTTTATTTTCTATGCACCATCTCAATGTTAAAATCTCAATGTCATTGAAACTATCGAGCTCTTTCCATTGAAAACTATATTTATGTTCTAAAATACGTGTTAAATGTTCTTGCTTCTTAAAATGGGTAAGATCGTAGAGCCAACTAAATTTTACTCGGTTTTGTGAAAAAACCACATCGTAAGGGTTTCTTATAAAAAACAACACAGGAATGTCGTAAAACGAATTAAGAAATGATACTCCTAAATTACATCGTACAAATTTTATAATATATTTCTTAGGTAGAAATGGCCATAAATGCATTTTAAATCTACGGTTGCTTATTTGTCCAATCCAGTCAGAATCTACTCTATTGTTAAGAACTCGGTTTATGTACTTTTTCTGGGACGATGTAATTGATTCTTTAGAAAGGTACTTATCACAAATAAGGTGTCCTTCTTTAGTTTGAAATTCATGCTCAGGTTCAAACAAAAGTCTATATCTAAATTGTAATGCAATTATTTCTGCAAGCCAACTTGTTCCGCTGCGTGCTGAGCCAGCTATTATAATATGTTTATTAAATCGTTTCAGCGTTGTAGGGTAAAACTGTACAATTATTTGATTAATTTCAAATATAAATCTTTGTAGGCATTAATTTCCATTTGAAGGGAAAAACGTGACCTTACATTTTCTACGGCTTTTAGTTTTAATTCCTCATACAAAATCTTGTCGCTGTATAAATTATTGATCTTTGCAACTAAATCTTCAGAAGAATTGAAGATATAACCACCATTGCCGTTATGTAAAATATAACGTGCTCCTCCACCAGAATCTGAACTTAATACCGGGATTCCTGAGGCTAAAGCTTCAAGAATACTTACAGGAAGACCTTCTTGACGAGAAGCCAATACAAATACATCTTGATTAGACAGCACTTGTGGGATTTCTGAGTTCTTTATATATCCCCAAAAGTGTACACGATTCTCCAAACGGTGCTTAGAGACTAATTCATTTAAATAGTGCCTGTAATCATTATCCTCTCTACCATATAGGTTAAGATGAATACTTTTTGGTAACTCTACTAAAGCCTCAATGATTTGACCCTGATTCTTATTAGCAACTATATTACCAATGCAACATATATTAAACGTATTACGTTCTCTAGAGTTTTGAGGTAAAAACAGGTTTAAATCTACACCATGAGGAATAAAACTCGTTTTAGATTTTAATAACCAATTTTTAAAAAACCGTTCTTCCATTTCTGGATTATCATAGGCAATATGACTAGACAATATACTTTTAAAAACCCATCGCTTTGACCATGAATTATTCTTTTTAGTATAAAGATATTTGGTACCAGATAACCTACATGCTAAAGCTTCAACTAAAGAAGATTTATAATCCCAAGAATGTAATATATCTATTCTATACTTTTTAAGTAAACCCAATAGATAGAAGGTGTCCTTTATAGTTTTACCTTCATAATTTAAAAAAATACAATCGTTTTCTGAAACCGCTTCTGGTATACAATCGTAATTATTCTCTACAGCTACAAAAACCTTATATCTAGACGTTTCTTTTATCCCACGCATTATAGCGAGAAGCACAAACTGACTTCCTGCTGTTTTAAAATTGGGTATAGTAAAAAGTATTTTAGGTTTTGTTTTTTCCATTAAAAGTAGATTGCCATAGCGAGAGTGTTAAGAGCATACTCAACGTGTGCGAATATTTTACACTATTCTTCTCTCTAAAACTTTTATAAAAATGTTTAGTAATTTCATTTTCAACTAATACTTCCAAGCCATTTTCAAATAAATATTTTCGCAAATATGTGTCATTTTTAGTCCCTAGAAACTGGAGTTCCCAATTACGTTGCACATAGGCTTGACCTATTAAATTGTTCTTAATCCTTTTAATTTTATTGAATATACGGTAAGGATAATTATAAGGTTTTCTATTGTATAGATATGTATTTAAATTAAAAGGTCTATGCTCATGCCATGTAATTTTTGCTAGCTTAATATTTCGTCGTTTTATATAATCAATTTGCAATTTTCTATTTGCTAAATAAGCTTCGGGAACACTACATATAAATTCGCACATTTCATCACTATAATATGGTAATGTTATTGGTGCTGCTGCTTCAAATATAGTAAGATTAGCCGTAGTCCATCTTGGAGCCCAATACATAGATTTAAAGGCCCTGATTTTTGCACTAGAATTATCTATATTAATATCCATTAATAAGGATTTAACCCTGCTTCTTAAATAATCCTCAAACTCTCCTTCTAAGTTCCAAGATTGCCAAAGTTTAATCGCCAACTCTAATCCACCAGGTTTCACTATTTTTTTTAGAACTAAATTAACCTCTTCCTCTAAGGACAATTGATTTTTAGTTTGCGCATCAAACAAAACATCTCCCCAATGTCCTAAAGAAAAAACATCACCTAAGTTCCTCAGCTCATCTAAAACCGCCATCTGCCTAGGATGTGTAAATTCAGCAAGACAACTATTAATCTCGGCAAGCTCATGAATATGATTCCACAAATAGTGTTTTGTTATACTAAAAGGTTTGAAAGGAAAATTGCACACATTTGCTATAGCTTGAGATAGTTTTGTTTCCGGATAACCATTTTCAAAGTTATAGCTGTATGAAGTAACATCTTTTTTGAGATGCTTTAAAGCTACCGCTTGAGTTCTACTATCTAAGCCACCAGATAATGGTAATATTACTTTTTGATTGGTTGTTTGACGATCTATAACATTTTCAAAAACTGACATAAAATTCATCAAAACCTCTTCATAACTAAGGTTAGAAGGTGTATAATGCCATTTAAACCAAGGTTCACTAGAAACCAGTATACCATCTTTATCAATTACATTATTAGTTGCTGGCCTTAGACAAACTTCATCTTTATAATAACAATCCTGATCGAGAAAAAAACCTGTTGCCATAAAAACGCAAATAGCCTCATAATTTAGGGTATGACTAGCTGCAATCTTAGCAAATTGCTGTCGTTTTGGTATGATATCCGTTTTAACTGTTTTCACTTATACGGTTGGTTTATCTATACATTTACGATAAAGACTTTCCATGTCATCAATCATTTTCTCTTCACTATGTTGTATTTCAACTTTTTTCCTTGCTTCAACTCGCATCTTTTCAATTTCATCTAAACTTAGTTCATTAAATTTTACAACGGCATCTACTAAAGCGTCAATACTGTTTAATGGTGTTATTATACCTGTTTTTAAATGTGATATAAGCTCTGACATACCTCCGCAATTAGTACTGATTACAGGCAAACCAATAGCCATAGCCTCAATAACTACATTTGCAATTCCTTCTTCTAAACTCGGTAAAATAAACACAGAAGATCGTCTCATAATTTCATATACTTCATCTTGAGAGACTTTATCAGTAAGCTTTATCTCATAAGATAGATTATAAGCTTCTATTAAATAGATAAGCTCTTCATCATTAGCAGCCCCAATAATTGTATAATTAATTTTAAGACCTTTTTCTTTAAGTAAATGACACGCTTGTATCATGGTACTATATCCTTTTTTCCAGTGTGGACGACCAACAGACAATAATTTTAGCGGTTCACTTTTCTCATAGGATTTATTAAAATTTATTGACTTTAGGTCTAACCCAGAATAAACGACTTTATCAATTTTCTTTGCTGAGTTATGTATTAAATTACTGTTTACTTTTAGGGTATTACTCACCGAATGAAATCCATCTAACCTAGGATACCATTGCTTTAAATAATTCTGATATTCTGTATCTACTGAAGCCCTTACGTTAATATGATAGCCACGCTGACTTAGCACTATGCTATATTTTTTCAACGATATTACATCTTCTACAAGAGGAAGTAATGTAGGCCATTGTAGATGTATAATATCTGGTTTGATTTTCAATATACTGTTACTAATATTCAGTTTTTTTACACCTAAACTATTGGTATGCAATAGCATATTAAATAATTTAATGAACCGCTTAATACCACCAGAATAAAATACAGTTTGAAGCGCAAGTTTTAGAGATACCAAAAGAAAATTTACTTTATTAGTATTGTTTCCTAGATTTATATACCTAACACCTTCTAATTTTTTTTCAATATCTGTATTAAACCCTAGAACAAATACATTGTGTCGTCTTGAAAGCCCAAGAATAAGCCTATTAATAAAAGCCGTAGTTTTAAAACTACCGTCAAAAATTATGATATTTAATTTTTTTGAACCGTTCAATTATTTAGGTGCTTAATTATTTAATAGAAGCTTATAATCTATACTCTTAATAACCATAATCTTTAATGTTTATATAATCAGGAAGCTTCTCATTATTTAAATCCAATGTTTTTAAATAATGCGTAACAGCATGTTTATCTATAGTTTTATTTGAGCTTATAAAATTATGAATAGCCATTACGGATTTTTTAAATCGTCTAGGTATTAAATGCTCTTTATGGTAAGCTGTTTTTCCTATTCTATTATAAAAGCGTAATGATTCAAGCTTCTCTTGTTTAATAGAAACGTTGTTTTTAGAATCTAAAATATCCTCAGACACACTTATTTTAAAACCGAAATAGTCTTGTAATTCTTCAAGAAAAGATGATCTATTTGTCTTTAGCTTTTCGTAGTATAAAACTTTAATACGCGCTTCACCTACCAGTTCTTTTATATAATGATAGTAGGCATAGTAATTTAAATAAGTCCCTCTTGAGAAGTTGAGTTGGGTATTCTTTTGAGCTAAAAAGTCATTAAGGCTAGCCATACCTCCTTTTTTGAGGTATTCGGCATACATACTCGCAATAAAATCTCTTTGGTTTCTTAAAACTAAAATATATTTGGCATTAGGAAAAAAAGCATGTAAACGATCAAAAATCAATCTCCTGTTACTTGCATTTTGTAAAGGCAAACCTGATAATTGCTCTTCACATAAAGTAATGCTTTTATCAGCAAGAAATTCTTCTGAAAGATTTTTAAAAAACAATTCTCTGGCTATTCCTACATCATATGTCAAAGGATGTTCTCTGAGTATATATTGATTAAACTCACCCAAAACAGTCATATCTCGTAATGGCAAATAATTAAACTCATTAAAACCAGGATAAAATGTTTTTTGAAAAAACGTAGAACCTGTTTTGTGCAACCCTAAATGAATATATGTTGTATTGTTAATCATACAGCATTATAAAGTTTATTAAATTCCTTAAGCTCTACATCCCTTGAAAATTGTTTTTTGTGCGTTTCATTATGCAACCTTAATTCATCAAAATTCATACTATTAGCTTCTAAAATGGCATTGTCTAACGCTACCATATCATTCACACTAATCACAACTCCACTTTTCTGGTGCACAATGACTTCTGGCATTCCACCAACATTGGTTATCACACATGGTAGATTATGCATCATAAGGTCTACCAATCCGTTTGAAAGCGCCTCGCTTAATGACGGTTGTAAAGCTACATCATAGTTTTTATAATGCTCTTTAAGCTCTTTATTATCTAGATGTCCTTTTAAGCTAATAGAATCTTGTAATTCTAACTGATTAATTCTGTAGTTAAAATATTCTTTTAAACTGCCATCTCCATAAATATCTAATGTTACATTGTAACCTTTTTGCCTTAGCCTATGTACACTTTCTATACTATAAATGTGTCCTTTAACCCATTCTAATCTCCCAACAGCAATTAATCTTATAACATCTGTTTTGTCGAAGTCTGTTTTTATATTTTTAGCTTTTGGCAGTTCTTGTCCTCTGTATATCACTTTAGATTCTATATGTAATTGATCTTTGAGATAAGTACTCATATAGGCACTAATATTATGGACTATGTCTGCTAAGCTTAATTTTTGCTTTAATAATATCTGTTGGGTTTCATTTTGAGTATCGATCAGCAAATCTCTTCCTCTCAATGACATAATTACCTTTACCTTATTACATTTAAAGTATCGCAATAATGGTAAGGGTATAGCATGCATATGATGTAAATGAAGTATATCTGGTTTATTGATGCACAGTACAATCCATTTTTGCAACACACTCAATGGTAATACTTTACTTAAATCTCTATAATCACTATCAAAAGTATATAGTTTTAAATGAATTAATAAAAACTGAATACGATTATATTGTTTAATAGTAAAAACTGTAATCCTATCTGTCTTTACAAATAACCTATGACAAAAAACAAAATGATTATCGTTAGAGGTAGTATTAAGTAGCTCTAACAAATCTTTTGTATACGTTTGATTTTTATTACCAAAAGCCTTAACTATATGACATATATTTCTTGGCATTCTCTATACTTTATCGATACTTTAATTTAGTAATTAGTTTTCTTTTGGCTTCCATAAATTTATACTTTAAATGAACGCTATAAGCTAAGTCTAACCCTAAATACAAATAGGTTTGATATACCTGAAAGCAATAATACTTCATTAATAGCTTATTAATTTCACCATTACTATTTAAACGATTTAGTTCAGCTTTTAGAAGTTGTAAATCTAGACTTGAGTTTTGTTTTACAGTTTCTATATTGAGATAATTTTTACCTCTCACTAAACCCAAATGAAATCCATGCCATGGACGTAAATTATGCAAAAGTTTTTCTGCATCAAAATTAAATGCCGCTTTGCACAAATTGTAAAGCACATGCTCATTACGTTCGGTATCTTTTAATAACTGATTTCTATAGGTACTATCACTTAAGAATTTTTCAATAACTGGTTTTAATGCAGTATAGTATGGTTTTACCTCAACAAAATGAAGGCCTGTTAATCGTTTTGAAGGTATATTTTCATGCGCTACAGATGGTCTAACTTTATTACTAAATGGAAGTTGGGTTTTAGCACATTGATCTCTATGAAACTGAAATAAATTATAGGCTTCTTTTAAAACTAAAATATCTACATCCCCAAAATAGATATAATCATAATTAAAAAACACATCGAGCATTAAGATGTGCCTTATGGACTGGTATTTTGCACCACGATGTTTTAATTCTTTAACCCAATTATGTCCTTTAGTAAAAGATTCTTTTAAAATAGTGTTATGGCTATTTTCAACATAATGCTTATATTTTTTTGGTAATATGCCATCGTACAAAATAATGATATCCGAATCTGGGTAAGATTGGCCTATTGAATATATATAATAAGGTATGTATTTATAGTATTTACTGTAAATAAAAGTGCAAAAGGCGGTTTTCATAACTACTTTAAACGTTTATAAAAATAGTTATACTTACCAAATAGTTGATTGGTGGCTTTTGCCAAATAAAACGCATTTGCTCTGTTTTTAAACACTTCTTTTAATGATTTACCAAACCCTTTTGGTAATTTAAAAGCATTGCGGCTTTGTAAATAACATGTGATACATTTTAATAAAGAGTAACGGCTAAAATCTTTATGGTCTGTTAGGGCTTTAACATCTGTATATGTAAGCCAATGTGCATTAAACTTAGATTCTAAATAATAATGTTCATCAGCAATTCTTCGGGATCTAATAGAATCCTCATGAGCTCTTCTGAGTGTTAAAAAATGATCTACAGTTGCCATGGATGTGGTTTTCAATAATAATTTACATATAAAATTATATTCTTGCCCTGCTTTTAAATTTTCATTATAGGTTATGGTATTGACTAATGCTCTTTTTACCATTGTATCTGGTGTACTCCAGTTAATATGACCCATAGCGAAACTTTCAAAAGTTACATCATTGGCATTAAACTCATAATATTTAAAATCGTGATTGTCTTTATTAAAGTATTTTGTTTTACTTACTACAAAATCTATCTTTTTAGATATTAAGGTTTCTACCTTAAGCTTAAGGAAATCTTTGGTCATTAAGTCATCACTATCAAACCAATTGATGAGTTCTCCTTTACTTTTTATAAAACCGTAGTTTCGTGCGCCATTACCACCAGATTTGTGTTGTTTTGGCCGTTTATAGTACTTAAAACGAGGGTCTTTTGCCACATAAGTCTCAACAACTTCTTTTGTATTATCACTACTCCCATCGTCTATAATGAGGCATTCCCAGTCAGTATAGGTTTGCGCAAAAACAGAGTCTAAAGTTTCACTTATTAAGTGAGCGCGATTAAAAGTGGGAATTATTATTGAGACAAGCATTTATCCATTATAGTTTATAATATGATTTACCTTATTCCACATTTCCATAGTCTTACTTTTTTCAACAGTAACATAATCCCTTAAATGATTGACACATTCTGTGTATAAGTTATCATTGTTTATAACTCTAAATATTTTATCAATACTTTTCTCATAATCTTCTAAGTTTAGAACACCTTCGTGAGCATAGTCTTTCATCAATTCCTCATACTTATGGCTCCATGAAGTACAAAATGTAGGAACAGCTTGAGATAAACCACTAACCACACCATGAAATCGAGAAGAAACGACAGCTTTAGACTTACCAATAACATATTTTACATCATTAGCATTAATATCTGAAATAACAGGATAATTATAGCCTTTATTTAGCGTATTAATTATCTCTAAATCTCCTTTACCTTCATGGTTAAGGAAAAATAAATCCAAATTTGCTTCTGATAATCTTGCAACTAATGTATTCATGAACTGCATATAATCATTGGACTTTTCTTGATCTGTATGTGTAAGCATTTTAGCGTTTGGAATAAGGCAAATTTTATCTTCAAACGCTTCATAAATTATATTTGATGTAGGTGTATAGATATTTGTAAAATCAGGATATAAAAGCAACTTATCATGTTCTCCTACTATACTTACACATGATTCGTAAGAAACTTTATCTCTCAGTATAAATAAATCTATGTGTTTTAAAATATTTTGAAAATAATGCTTAGATAATGTTTTCTTGAATAATCCGGCTGCCTGAGGTAAAAAAACAATTTTAGTGCCTTGTTTTTTAAAAGATTTGTAGTAGGCTATTTTTTTATCAATATCTTTTTTTTCTGTGTCAGAATATATCCATTGGTCTCCTATATGAAACCCACCGGCATCAAAAAGTACATCTATATTTTCTGTAAGCTCAACGCCAGAGTTAGAGAATCTATTCTTAGGAAAGATAAAAGAAAAATTAATCTTAAATCTACGTAACGAAATTAATGACTTTAAGCCTAAAGAGGCTTTCTGTTGAAAAGTAGCATGACCTTTAAATATTAAGCTAATATTACTATCATTTTTGTACCTATCAACTATAGAACAAAGCATTAACTCCGCACCTTTATTTTTAAACCCTGTATTATCTATTTGAATATTCATTGTACATTACAATATCTGATGCTTCTTTTTTTTCTGAAAAAGGCACTAAGCCCTTACTCTTTGCATATCCAAAAGCAATAAAACATATACATCTTTTATGCTTAGGTATTTTAAATTGTTTATATAGACTATTTTCTCTTTCTTCAATATCTGGCCAATTAATGACACAAGAAGATAAACCTTGAGCTTCAAGTCCTAAAACAAAACTCATAACAAAGAGACCGCTATCTATGTAAATTATATGACGATCTCTTTCTTCAGAATAATAGCTAAGGTCACCTAATACAATTGCCAAATTTTTTATTTCATCTTTAAACGTTTGAACTCCCATTGGTAGTTCTACAGCTTTAGATATTACATTTTTATCTTGTAAAACTAAAACTTCAAAAGGTTGTCTATTACAAGCACTTGGTGATTGCAAACCTGCACTCACTGCATTTTCTATAAGTGTCTTATCTACTAAACCATTTTCAAAATATCTAACTGAATGTCTTCTTTCGGTCAACTTCAAATAATCAGAGAATGCAATTTTAGAAGCTTCTAACTCTTTATGCTCAAATGGTATAGATTTAATATTTGGCTCTTGCTGTATTGAGATTTTACTTCTTATAGCATCAAACTCTTTTTTAGATTTTTTAATTACGTCTAAAGTATCATCTGCCCTTTTAAAGTAAGCATCTAATACATCAACAACCCAGCTTAATGATTTCTCATCTATATCTTTATAAGTAACCCTAAGTATTCTACATGTATCATATATATAACCTAAGGCATAATGTTTTTTTTGTTTGGGTACTATAAGTCCTTTTTCAATTCTATGTGTACTTCTTCGAAGAAATGCTTGATTAGATTCTAGATTTTCATTTCTAGAATTATGGACTTTCTTACCTAGAAGAACACTAAGCATTTCACGGTTAAAAGATGAATCCAGAAAAAAGTAATACAATTTCGCTAAAAAAATACCCTCTTCATCTAGCCTTGCAAGGATTTTTTTAGAAAAAAAGTTTTTAATCCTCGGTTTTATTCTATGAATTTTTTTTCTAAGTCTCATTCCAACCAACATTCATTAAAAATTTCCCATTATTTCTAAGCACATTCTTTCCCATATTATAATAATCCCCAGGAGATACTTCAAAGGCAAAAACTTCTTTTTCAAGATGATGTGGTTTACCATATGCATGCAATGATAAATTTATATGAAACCTACCTTCAACAAATGGTAACCTCTTTAATTTCACACATACTTTTGTTGACTCACTTTTTATATCAAATTTAGAGTATGTATTACCAAAATGCGCAATCTTCTCACCATATTGATCATATAAACCAACAAATAAGTTAACTGGTACATGCTCTTCATTTTCGATACTAACGAATAAATCTAGATCATCCCCACTATGAAAGTTAGTCGTTGAAATACCATTATTTTGAATTTCCGCTGATAACATTTTCACTAAAGTTGCTTCCTTTTGAAACTCTTTTACAGAACCACTATCCAAAACATTAATCGTTAGGTATTCTTTTATGGCTTCACTTGTAGGTTTAATACTTTGTATTAGTCCATCATTTAAAATAACACATCTATTACACAAATTTTGAATAGCTCCCATATCATGACTAACAAACAGCACTGTTCTTCCGTCTCCTTTACTAATATCCTGCATCTTACCAACGGCTTTCTTTTGAAACTCTGCATCACCTACTGCCAAAACTTCATCAACCACTAAAATATCGGGTTCTAAAAATGCAGCTACCGCAAAAGCCAAGCGCACACGCATACCAGAGCTATAACGCTTTACAGGTGTATCTATATATCTCTGACATCCCGAAAACTCTATTATTTCTTCCTCCTTTGCTTTTATCTCCGATTTAGTCATTCCTAAAATCGCGCCATTTAGATAAATATTTTCTTTACCGGTAAGCTCTGGATGAAAACCTGTTCCTACCTCTAACAAGGATGCTATTCGCCCTTTGGTCTTTATTTCTCCAGTGGTTGGGCTGGTAACTCTAGATAATATCTTTAGCAGTGTAGATTTACCTGCTCCATTTTTTCCTATAATACCTAGTACTTCACCTTTATTGACTTCAAAACTAATATCCTTTAAAGCCCATACATAATTACTTTTAGCTTTAGAATTTCTATCGTTTTTATCCCCTATTTTTAAGAAGGGATCTTCCTTGCCTCTTATCTTGTAGATCCAACGCTTAAGATCATGACTCAAAGTACCTGTACCAACCACTCCTAATCGGTATTGCTTGCTAATATGATCGACTTTTAAAATGACATCTAACATATACTAAACGGTATCAATAAATGATTTCTCGGTTCTATTAAAAATAACAAGACCTAACATAAACAGTCCTATACTAATCAATAAGGTATATAAAAATTTACCAAGATTAAAGTCGCCTGTATCTAGTAACATATACCTAAACCCTTCTATAATCTGGGTCACAGGATTATACTCTACAATTTTTGCCACCAATGGTGGAAATTTGGCTTTGGCCTCAGACATAGGATACGGAACTGCCGAGACATACATTAACAACTGAACAGCAAAATTAAGTAGTACTGTCAAATCTCTATATTTTGTAGTTAAAGATGAAAATATCATTCCCAATCCTAAACCTAACATACCCATTATAATAACATATAGTGGAAACAATAGAATATATCCACTAAAATCTAAATCATGACCTGCCCAGCTATAGTAGATAAAGAATCCTATAAAGATTAATAGTTGAATCCCAAACTTTAAGAGGTTAGAGACAGTTATAGACATAGGCAATATAACTCTAGGGAAATAAACTTTACCGAATATACCTTGGTTCTTTGTAAATGTATTTGAAGTATTAGTTAGGCAATCTTTAAAATAATTCCACGCTGTAATCCCAGCGAGATTAAATAAAAACGGAGGGATACCACCAGTTTTTATATCTCCTAAATTATTAAAAACGAGTGTAAATATTACCGAAGTAAATAAAGGTTGAATTAAATACCAAAGCGGACCGAGAATTGTTTGTTTGTATAAAGTAACAATATCTCTTTTTACAAAAAGTACCAGCAAATCTCTATATCTCCAAATTTCTTTGAAGTTAAAGTCGATGAACTTTCTCTTACTAGAGATTGTGTATAACCATTCATCTTCTTTTTGGGTAGTCAAATCAACGTGTTTTTGTTAATCACGCTAATATACTATTTATTCGGTATTTTGATAATAAAGCTTAGGTGTATTTATTCACTTAATTAAAATAATCCCAAGTGATTTTTAAGCCCTCTCTAACGGTATATTGAGGTTTATAACTCAATAATTTTTCGGCTTTTGAAATATCAGCCAGTGAGTCTCTTACATCTCCTTGTCTTGGTGGTCCATATACAGCTTTTAAATCTGAATCTGCTGCAACTCTAAGTGAGTCCCAAAGATAGTTTACTGAAATACGCTCTCCACAAGCTACATTAAACACTTCATTAGCCGCTTCTTTTGAAGCAAAAAACCCTCTAACATTAGCTTGAACAGCGTTATCAACAAATGTAAAGTCTCTTGTTTGCTCTCCATCTCCATTGATTTTTGAAGCTTCATTATCTTTTAATGCCTGCATAAATAGTGGAATTACTGCCGCATAAGCTCCATTAGGGCTTTGCTTTGGTCCAAATACGTTAAAATAACGTAAACCTATGACATCAGTATCATAAGTTTTTCCAAAAACATCTGCATACAATTCATTAACATATTTTGTTACCGCATAAGGTGATAATGGTTTACCTATATTATCTTCTATTTTAGGTAGAGATTTACTATCACCATAAGTAGAACTCGACGCTGCATAGACCATACGTTTTACAGTTGAGCTATCCTTTAAAGCAATTAGCATATTCAAAAAACCTGAAATATTAACCTCATTTGAGGTAGCAGGATCATTAATAGAACGCGGTACTGAACCTAATGCAGCCTGGTGAGATACATAGTCTATCCCTTCCATAGCTTTCTTACATGTCTCTAAATCCCTGATATCTCCTTCAAGTAATTCAAAAGCAGGATTATCCATAAATTCAGTTAAGTTTTCGCGATATCCGTTTGAAAAATTGTCTAAAACTCTAACTTTTTTAGCATCATATTTTAAGAGATATTCAACAATATTAGAGCCAATAAAACCAGCTCCTCCTGTTATTAAAAAACTTAAATTAAACAGGTCTTCTTTATGGTATTGATTTGAGTACATAAAAGTTGATTTGGTTTACAAACGCGCATCCACGGTATTATGTGGTAATAATGATTTTACATCAAAAACCACACACATATCAGATTTAAGATTATCGATAGACAATTCTAAAAACTCGTTATGCGATACTGCCAAAATAATGGCATCATAATTAGATTTTAACTGAGACATTGAAGATTTTAAATCTAAACTATACTCATGCTTTACCTCTTCTGATGAAGCCCAAGGGTCATATACATCAACATTGACGTGATAAGATTGTAACTCCTCAATAATATCTATAACTCTAGAGTTTCTTATATCAGGGCAGTTTTCTTTAAAAGTAATCCCTAAGACTAGCGCATTAGAACCTTTTATAGTTGCCCCTTTCTTTATCATCATCTTAACAGTTTCGGTAGCTACGTAACTCCCCATACTATCATTCATTTTACGACCTGCCAATATAATCTCTGGGTTATAACCAGATTCAATTGCTTTTTGAGCTAAATAATAGGGATCAACACCTATACAGTGACCACCCACCAGTCCTGGTGAAAATTTTAAAAAGTTCCATTTAGTACCTGCAGCTTCTAATACAGCTTTGGTATCTATATCTAAAAGTCTGAAAATCTTAGACAACTCATTAACAAATGCAATATTGATATCACGCTGAGAGTTTTCAATAACTTTAGCAGCTTCAGCCACCTTTATTGAAGGCGCTAAATGCGTGCCTGCAGTAATAACAGTCTTATATAAATCATCTATTTTTTTAGCAACTTCTGGCGTAGAGCCCGAAGTCACTTTTAATATTTTAGTTACAGTATGTTTTTTATCACCTGGATTAATTCGCTCTGGCGAATATCCTGCATAAAAATCTTTATTATAGACCATACCAGAAGTACTTTCAACTACTGGAATACATATATCTTCGGTAGCACCTGGATATACTGTTGACTCGTAAACTACAATATCACCTTTGCTCATAGCTTTACCTACGGTCTCACTAGCCTTAATTAAAGGTGTAAAAACAGGTTTATTTAGAGCATCAGTTGGTGTTGGCACAGTGATAATATAAATATTAGCAACTGACAATGCATCTAAGTTATCTGTGATATATAATCCTTTATTAGCATTTAAATCTGTAGTTAAAACAGATTTTAAATTATCATTGTCAACCTCTAGTGTCTTATCTAAACCAGAATTTAATTCGTTGATGCGCTGTTTGTTGATGTCAAAACCAACTACAAAGAATTGTTTTGCGAATTCTACAGCGAGGGGCAAACCGACATAACCTAATCCTATGATTGCAATTTTGTCTTCAGAATGTGTCATTTGTTTAAAGTAGATTTTAAAATGAGCCTCAAATCTAAAGAAAAACTATAATTCAAGACGTAGTTTTTGTTGATTTTCACTTTATCTACCCAAATAATCGTTCTGTTGTAATGTTCTGGGTCATTTTGCCGTTCTAATACACGTTCTTCATCCTTGTACTTTAAAGTAGCCTCACCTGTTATTCCTGGTTTTACTTTTAAAACAATACGATCTTCACCTTGTAACTTATCTGCAAAACCCTGAACATCAGGCCTTGGACCAACAAAACTCATATCACCAATTAATACATTATAAATTTGTGGCAATTCGTCTAATTTTGTTTGTCTTAAAAACTTACCAAGTACTGTGGCACTTTTTTCTAAGTGCCCTAATTTATGTGTTTCTTCTTTTAATGTCCTTATTTTATATATCTTAAACAATCTTGCATTTTGTCCTACTCGCCACTGAGAAAACACCCCATGCCTCTTAGTGTCAATGCTAGCAGCAATAACCAAAATTATAATTGGAAGTATTAAAAACGGGAGCATTACTAATGCCAAAACAACATCAAAGATGCGTTTAATGATGAGTTGTTTTTTAGTAATCAAAATTTAAGGTATAACTGGTTACAACCGTTTAAAGTAATTCTTAATCTTCTTAAAAAAGGACTGATTATCTCTCTCGTGATAAGCATTACCGTAAACACCATAGCCGTAACCATAGCCGTAACCATAGCCGTAACCATAACCATAATTGTGATTATTCTTGTGCTTATAGAAGTTTAGTACAAAACTCACATTCTTTAATTCACCACTTCTATACTTTGCATTAACAAGCTGAAGCATTCCTTTTTTAGTATAGTCTAATCTTACCATAAAAATCGTAGCATCTGTGTACTGTGTTAATTCTAAAGCATCAGTTACTAAACCTAATGGTGGTGTATCTAAAATAATTATATCGTACTCTTGCTTAAGTAAAGTTATAAGCTCTTTTAGTTTGTTTCCCATTAAGAGCTCCGAAGGGTTTGGAGGTATTGGACCCGATGTTATTAAGTCCAGATTTTCGACATGTGTGTTTGTAATGATTTCATTTAACTCACTATCTTCAATTAAATAATTTACCACTCCTTTTTCATTAGTAATATTAAAATCATCAAAGATTTTAGGTTTACGTAAATCTAATCCTAATAAAATAGTTTTTTTACCAGAAATGGCATAAACTGTGGCAATATTGATAGATGTAAATGTTTTTCCTTCACCACTTACCGAAGAGGTAATCATCAATGTGCTTGCCTTAGTATCCGATGGGTTATTCTTAAATATAAATTGCAAACTTGACCGTATGGCTCTAAACGACTCAGCTACGGCCGACTTAGGTTTCTCATAAGCCACCAGATTATTCTTGTAACGATATTTTCCGATAAGTCCTAAAATTGGAATTTTAGACATTTTCTCAATCTCATCAGAGCCGTGGATGGTACTATCCAACAGGTAAATAACAAATATCAAAAACATTGGAGTAAAAAACCCAATCATTAATGCCATCATATAGTTTAGTGATCGCTTGGGTCCTACAGGTGGGTTTCCAATATCTTTAGCTTCATCGATTACTGTAATATCAGATACATTTGCTGCTTTTACAATGGCTGCTTCACCACGTTTCGCTTGGTAAATATCATAGGCTTCTCTACTCAAATCCAACTTTCGTTGTATTTTTAAATATTCTTGCTGATCTTCAGGAAGACCTATTAATTTTCCTTCTAAATTTGCTATCTTATTGTTTACAGTACTTAATTGTACACTAATAGTATTCCTTGTAGAGTTTATAGCCTCTAAAAGGACATTTTTTTCGGTTTCTATCTTACGGTCTATATCGTCGAATAATACAGAGCCTTCCTTAGTTGAATATTCAAGGTTTCTTCTTTGAACAGATAACCCTATAATCCTACTAACACTCGATAATATATTTACTTCGCTTATACCTACTGTTGAAGGTGCCGCGATTTGACTATAATCATTTTTATTTCTAAGGTACTTTTCTAAAGTATTTAAATAATTTAATTTAGATTCTTCTAATAATCGCTCCTGGTCATAAGTTTTAAGCTGTTCTGAAATTTGAAGGATTTCTTCTTCTACATTAAATACTTTATTTGTCTTTCTAAAAGCATTCATTTCATCTGTAACAGACTTTAAATTGTCATTGACATTACCTAAACTACTATCAATAAACTTTATGGTATTTGTAGCATAAAGATTTTTACGCTCTAATTCTGTTTTTCTGAGAATAGCAGATGTAGCGTTGAGAAAATCAACAATCTTAGATTTATTTTTGCCAATAAGCGACAGTCTAAGCACCGAAGAAGCATCACGAGATGATGGCTCTATTTTAATTGTTTTTTTATAGCGGTCTACAACCTTGTCAAAATCTAAACATCTTACAAAATAATTATCATTACCAGATACATCTACACTTGGTTTTAATGTAATTTTTCCATTAAAAAAAGGTAAACTTACAATGTCACCAAAATTAAATGCTTGTCTAAAAGGTCCAGGAGTAAGATTTATAGCTTCTTTTTCTTTAGTATCAAACCTCTGTCCTAAAGCTTTAGATTTTTCAAATTCATAAAACAACTCGTATTTTTGCTTGTCTATAATCTTAATTCCAATAGGTCTATTGAGTATTTGTATTTTAGACTTGTCCAACACAATATCAAATGGTGCCGTTTTATACACATCAATTAAATGGTATTTCCCTTCTTTTAAATACTCTTTATAGTATTCCAGAGAATCAATAACCAACTCATTATGCGTTCTGGTTTTTACTTCAGTAATAATACTCCCGACCTTACCAGATACACCACCCCAATTAAAAGAGATACTGGTATTGGCTGTAAAAAAAGGATTTTGATCATTATTAACTGTAATTAAAGAATCTAACTTATAGATATTCTGCTTTCTAACATTGATAAAATAAGCAATTATTAGTGCTACTCCAATACAAAGTAAAACCAGCTTCCATAGGTTTAGTGCTTTAAATAAAAACCCTTTAAAGTCAAAACCTACACGTTGGGATTCATGCGAATCAATATCTTCAAAATCTTTATAATCCATATTCTACAGTCTTGTAAAAAGTAAAACACTAGTTGCAAATAATGATACAATAGAGGCTATGGTTGAGATACTAGACACTGCTGTTTCACCAGTACCCAAAGATTTTTGCCTCAAGGGTTTTACGTAGATAATATCATTCGGCTGAATATAATAGTATGGTGACTTCATTACTTCAACATTGGTTAAATCTAAACTATGAATCTTTTGACCTTGAGGATATTGACGTATTATCTTAATATCTTTTTTATCCCCTGTTAGTGGAATTTCCCCTGCATTTGCAATCGCTTCAAAAATATTAACACGTTCTTTAAATAGTATTACTGTACCGGGACTATTTATTTCTCCAGTAGCTGTATATCGCAAACCAGCCAATTTCACAGTAACAAAAATGTTTGATGTTTCTTTAAACTGTTCATCTAATAGTTTTGTCTTAATCTTTTCTTCAATCTCGGCAGCAGTGTAACCCAGGACATTCATATCGCCTAAAACAGGTATTCTAACATTGCCATGAATATCTACAGTAAATCCATCAAAATATGCACGTTCTGCACTACTGGCATTAAGATTACCATCACCAATCGGATTAAAAATCTGAACATTGTCCTGATCTAAAACTTTTATTCTAATATTTAGAATATCATCTATCTGAACTCTGTAAGGTTTTTGAACTTCAGATAAGTTATATGGAATCGTATCATTTTTAGCATTTTCCTTATTCTGTAAATACACCGTGTCTTTGTGAGGAATACAAGAAGAGACAATAATACAACTAAGAACAATAATCAAAAGCTTGATGCTTCTCATGGGTAAAGTGGATGTTTATAGACAAATATAATGTATCAAGAGCAATAACAAAACTATTGGTATTCTTTTTGGTTTATTTGCTTTTCTTTGTAAAAAATTTAGCGTGAATTACCTCAACGTAGAAAATATATCTAAGTCTTATGGAGAGCTTATTCTTTTCAAGGATTTGTCATTTAGTATACATAAAGATCAGAAAATTGCTTTTGTGGCTAAAAATGGAAGCGGAAAGACATCAATTCTGAATATATTATCTGGAAAAGACTCACCAGATGAAGGGCAAATAGTCATTAGAAAAGGGCTAAGACTTGCATTCTTAGATCAAGAACCCGATCTAGACCATAAACTCACTATTGAAGAAACGATTTTTGCATCAGATATACCTATTTTAAAAACCATTGAAGCTTACGAAAATGCTTTAAAAAACCCTGAAGACATTGAAGCCTATCAATTAGCTTTTGAAGCTATGGACAGAAGCAATGCTTGGGAATTTGAAACGCAATACCAACAGACATTATCCCAATTAAAGTTAGATGATTTAACCATAAAGGTAAGTACACTTTCTGGAGGACAAAAAAAGCGATTAGCTCTGGCCCAAGCTTTACTAAGTAAACCTGATATTTTAATTTTAGATGAGCCCACTAATCATCTCGATCTAGAAATGATTGAATGGTTAGAAGATTACTTTGCAAAAACCCAACAAACGCTTTTTATGGTAACTCACGATAGGTATTTTTTAGAACGCGTTTGTAATGAAATCATAGAACTAGATCATGGTCAATTATATACTTACAAAGGTAACTACTCATACTACCTGGAAAAGAAAGAAGCACGAATTGAAAATCAAGCTATTGAGACTGGTAAAGCAAAGCAACTCTTTAAAAAAGAATTAGATTGGATGCGTCGCCAGCCCAAAGCACGTACCACAAAATCTAAAAGTAGAATAGACGACTTCTTTGAAATAAAGAAAAAAGCACATCAAAGACGAAAAGACCATCAGGTACAATTAGAAATAAATATGGAACGTCTTGGCAGTAAGATCATAGAGTTTCATAATGTATCTAAAGCCTTTAAAGACAAAAAAATACTTGATGGGTTTGATTACACATTTAAAAAAGGCGAACGTATTGGTATTATTGGTAAAAATGGTACAGGAAAGTCTACATTTTTAAATCTACTTACGGGTAGTCTTCAACCAGACGGAGGGAAAATTATCCTTGGTGAAACCGTAAAAATTGGTTATTACACGCAAGGTGGTATCACAGTAAAACCTGAGCAAAAAGTTATTGATGTTATTAGAGCTTATGGAGATTACATTCCCTTAGCTAAAGGTAGACAAATAAGTGCTCAACAACTATTAGAACGCTTTTTGTTTGACAGAAAAAAACAATATGACTTTGTTGAAAAACTAAGTGGTGGCGAACAAAAACGCCTCTATTTATGTACCGTTCTTATCCAAAACCCAAACGTATTAATCCTGGATGAACCTACTAACGATTTAGATATTGTTACACTTAACGTACTAGAAAGTTTTTTAATGGATTTCCCAGGCGTACTTTTGGTTGTATCACATGATCGGTATTTTATGGATAAAATCGTGGATCATCTTTTTGTATTTAGAGGTCATGGCAAAGTCGATGATTTCCCAGGAAATTATTCAGACTTCAGAGTATATGATAGTAGCTTACCAAAACAAATTGAAGCTTCTGCAAAAACCAATAATACAAAAGCCGTAAAGCAAAACGAAGCCAACAAATTATCTTACAATGAGCAAAAGGAATACAAAAATTTAGAATCTAAAATTCGGTCTTTAGAGTTAGACAAAACCGCCTTAGAAGCAAAATTTAATAATCCCGAATTATCACAAGAAGATATCAATGTATTATCAGACGAGCTTCAAACTATAATAAATGCAATAGAAGAAAAAGAATTACGATGGTTTGAATTGGCTGAAAAATTAGAAGGGTAAATGTATCAAGTAATAAGTTACATAAAATTCCTTTTCACTTCAACCAACCAACATGGTGTACACTCACCTTTTGTCTATAACTTTGTAACTAAATGCCTATATAACAAAGTAAATTATTCTGCTTACCAGAAACTTACGGACTATCACAAAATATTAAAGTCTTCAAGAGCAGTACTACAAATTACAGACTTAGGAGAAGGCTCTAAGACCTTAGGAACTAATAAGCGTAAAGTTAACCAAATGGTAAAAACTTCGAGTAGCTCTAAAAAAGAATCCAAATTATTATTTAGAGTAACTCAGTATTTCAACTTCAATACTATTCTAGAGTTAGGTACATCACTAGGTATGGGAACATATGCTCTTGCATTAGCTAACAAGTTTTCTAAGATTAGTACAATTGAAGGTTGCCCAAATACATCAAACTTTGCTAAATCAAAATTCAAAGAATTAGAGATAAAAAACGTAACGTTTATTAATGGTGATTTTACGGTAATCATTCCATCACTAAAAGAAGATAAATTTGATTTTATTTTCTTTGATGGTCATCACAATAAAGCAGCTACAATTCAATACTTCAAATCACTCTTACCAAAGATTCATAACGACACTGTTTTTGTGTTTGATGATATATACTGGTCAAAAGGAATGACAGAAGCATGGGAATATATTAAAGCTCATAAGACAGTAACCGTAACCGTAGATTGCTTCCATTTAGCCTTTGTATTCTTTAGAAAAGAACAAGCCAAACAACATTTTAAAATTAGAGTGTAAATTATTCTAGTTTTAAAAGTTAACAGAGTGTCACCATGGTGTAGTTTCAAGGTCAATTATAATATTTCACCTTAAGTTGTAACAAGCACGCAACTTTAACGTCTTATTAACTGTAAATTCCTGTATCTTGCAGGAAGATTTTCAACCAACAGTTTTAGATTACTATGAGTGACAACGTCATTGAGATTAGAGGCATCATTAGAGATTTTAAATTAGGCCAAGAAATTGTCCACGTCTTAAAAGGTATCGATCTAGATATAAAACGTGGCGAATATGTGGCCATAATGGGACCTTCTGGTTCTGGTAAATCAACTTTAATGAACTTATTAGGCTGCTTAGACACACCAACTGCTGGTTTGTACAGACTAAATGGTAAAGACGTAAGTCAAATGTCTGATGACGAGTTAGCTGACATTAGAAATACAGAAATCGGTTTCGTTTTTCAGACCTTTAATTTATTACCCAGAACTACAGCTTTAGACAATGTAGCTTTACCAATGGTCTATGCTGGTGCTTCAAAAAAACAACGTAATGACAGAGCATCAGAAGTTTTAACTGATGTTGGACTAGCCGATCGTATGGATCATAAACCCAATCAATTGTCTGGTGGACAACGACAACGTGTTGCTGTAGGACGCGCTTTAGTGAATAAACCTTCCATTATTTTAGCTGATGAACCTACAGGTAATCTCGATTCTAAAACGGGTACTGAAATCATGGGGCTTTTTGATGAAATCCATGCCGCAGGTAATACAGTTATTATGGTAACACACGAAGAAGATATTGCTGCTCACGCCAAACGTATTATCCGTTTGCGCGATGGTATTATTGAGAGTGATACTTATAATGAGTAAATAGAACTAATGCTTGTTATTTTAATACTAGTTGGAGTCTACTTAATCGTAAAAGCTATTGCAAAAAATACGGAACGAAAAGTCAGTCAAAAGTCAAGCAAATTTAGAAAAAGAAGATTCAGAGATTGAAAACTGATGAGTTAAATATGTAAGCGAATCAACAAATACAATCTTAACACATACCAAATTCTACTTCCATCTTCAAGCCTTATTCACTAACTTTGTTTTTATGAAAGTATATACAAAAACAGGTGATAAAGGTACTACTGCCCTATTTGGTGGTACACGTGTTCCAAAACATCATATTAGAATAGAAAGCTACGGCACTATAGATGAGCTCAATTCTCATATTGGACTTATAAGAGATCAGGATATTGATCAATTATATAAAAACACATTGATGCATATTCAAGATCGTTTATTTACTGTTGGTGCTATATTGGCAACCGACCCAGAAAAAGCGACATTAAAAAGTGGTAAAGCACGTTTAAACATTCCTAAGATTTCTAATCAAGATATTGAACGCCTAGAGAAGGAAATGGATGTTATGGAAGCTAGTTTACCACCTATGACACACTTTGTATTACCTGGAGGTCATCAAACGGTGTCATTCTGTCACATAGCACGTACAGTGTGCCGTAGAGCAGAACGTCTGGCTTCTCACCTTAATGATTTAGAGCCCTTTCAACCCGAAACCCTAATATATATTAATAGACTATCTGACTACCTTTTTGTATTGGCACGGAAGTTGTCACATGATTTGCAAGCAGAAGAGATTAAGTGGATTCCACAGAAAGAATCGTGATTCATTAAACTACTTTTGCACTTAGATCTTAATAATGCAATATTGTGGTCTAAATAAGTTGAAAATTACACGTTCTTTTTATTAATGAATAATTAATTTAATTTTTTCTTGAATTATTCAGTTAAAAAATTATTTTTGCAAAAAATTAAAATTACACGCAAATGTATTGGACATTAGAATTAGCATCGTATTTAAGTGATGCACCTTGGCCAGCAACTAAAGACGAACTTATCGATTATGCGATTAGAACAGGTGCGCCTTTAGAAGTTGTAGAAAATTTACAAGCGATAGAAGATGAAGGAGATTCATACGACTCTATCGAAGAAATTTGGCCAGACTATCCAACTGATGAAGATTACCTCTGGAACGAGGACGAATATTAACACATAATATTATCACAAAAAAAGTCTCTTGCGTTATCTTAACTGAGAGACTTTTTTTATTTTCGGATTCTCTTAAACGAGAATACATATAAGGCTTTTTAAGCCAATTTTTTTACTAAAATTAATACGCAGCTTTGACACCAATCAATCTGCTACAAAATATTGACCATGGGTATATTAGATAAAGTACTTAAAGTTTTTGTTGGAGATAAATCCAAACAAGATGTTAGTGCTATAAGACCAATTGTAGATCAGATAAAAACCTTTGAGCAAGCGCTTGAAGCTTTATCTCATGACGAGCTTAGAGCAAAAACTATAGAATTTAAAGACAAAATTGCTGAAGCTCGAAAACCACTTCTGGAAAAAAAAGAAGCGCTTTTAGCTAAAGCTGAAGAAACAGAAGACATTGATGAGCGTGAAGACATCTACATAGAAGCCGATAAGATTGAAGATGATATCTACGAAGTTACAGAAGAAGTCTTAAACAATATTCTACCTGAAGCGTTTGCAGTTGTAAAAGAAACGGCTAAGCGTTTTGTCCATAACACCCAGATTCCTGTAACGGCAAATGCCTTTGACAGAGAAGTTTCTGGAGATAAAGATTACGTAACTCTAGATGGAGATAAAGCCGTTTGGGCAAATTCTTGGGATGCTGCAGGTAAGCCTATTATCTGGGATATGATTCATTACGATGTTCAATTGATTGGTGGTATTGCTATGCATCAAGGTAAAATTGCAGAGATGCAAACTGGTGAAGGTAAAACCTTAGTAGCGACCTTGCCTGTATATCTTAATGCATTAGCTGGTAAAGGTGTACACTTAGTTACCGTAAATGATTACTTAGCAAAACGTGATAGTGCTTGGATGGCACCTATCTTTGAATTCCATGGGTTGAGTGTAGATTGTATTGACTACCATACACCAAACTCTGATGCACGTCGTAAGGCTTATAATGCAGATATTACATACGGAACTAATAACGAATTTGGTTTTGATTACTTACGTGATAACATGGCGCATTCGCCAGACGATTTAGTACAACGCCCTCATCACTACGCTATTGTGGATGAGGTGGATTCTGTATTAGTCGATGATGCACGTACTCCATTAATTATTTCTGGTCCTATCCCGAAAGGAGATGAGCACGAATTTGATGCCCTCAAACCTAAAGTACAGCAAATTGAAGATGTACAACGTAAATATTTAGTTGGTGTATTAGCAGAAGCAAAAAAGTTAATTGCTGCTGGTGATAGCAAAGAAGGCGGTTTTCAGTTATTGAGAGCTTATAGAGGTATTCCTAAAAATAAAGCCCTAATTAAGTTTTTGAGTGAAGAAGGTGTAAAACAGTTGCTTCAAAAAACCGAAAACTTCTACATGCAAGATAACAACAGAGAAATGCCAAAAGTAGATGCAGAACTCTATTATGTTATCGATGAAAAGAACAATCAGGTGGAATTAACTGATAAAGGTGTAGAATTCTTATCTGGTAAAGACGATCCTAATTTCTTTGTGATGCCAGAAATGGGAACTGAAATCGCTAAGATTGAAGAAAAAGGATTACCCTCTGAAGAAGAAGCGGTTCTTAAGGAAGATTTATTTAGAGACTTCGGTATTAAGTCAGAACGTATTCATACACTCAACCAATTATTAAAGGCCTACGCACTTTTTGAAAAAGATGTGCAGTATGTGGTCATGGACAATAAAGTAATGATTGTTGATGAGCAAACAGGTCGTATTATGGATGGTCGTCGCTATAGTGACGGATTACACCAAGCAATTGAAGCTAAAGAAAACGTAAAGATCGAAGCTGCAACCCAAACTTTTGCAACCGTAACGCTTCAGAATTACTTTAGAATGTACCGCAAATTGTCTGGTATGACAGGTACTGCTGTAACAGAAGCAGGCGAATTCTGGGAAATCTACAAATTGGATGTAGTTGAAATTCCTACAAACAGACCAATCGCCAGAGATGATAGAGAAGATTTAGTTTATAAAACAAAGCGCGAAAAATACAATGCCGTTATTGATGAAGTTGTTGGCTTATCTAATGCTGGACGACCAGTATTAATTGGTACAACAAATGTTGAGATTTCTGAACTTTTGGGTAAGATGTTGAGCATTCGCAAGATTCCGCATAATGTATTAAATGCAAAACAGCATAAAAAGGAAGCAGAAATTGTTGCCGAAGCTGGTAATGCTGGTCAGGTAACCATTGCAACCAATATGGCAGGTCGTGGTACTGATATTAAGTTAAGTGATGAAGTTAAAGAAGCTGGTGGATTAGCCATTGTGGGTACTGAGCGTCACGATTCGCGTCGTGTCGACAGACAGTTACGTGGTAGAGCTGGTCGTCAGGGAGATCCAGGAAGTTCGCAGTTTTACGTATCATTAGAAGATAACCTAATGCGTCTATTTGGTTCTGAACGCATCGCTAAGATGATGGATAGAATGGGACTTAAAGAAGGGGAAGTCATTCAGCATTCTATGATCTCAAAATCTATTGAACGTGCGCAGAAAAAAGTTGAAGAAAATAACTTTGGTGTACGTAAGCGTTTGCTAGAATATGATGATGTTATGAATGCACAACGTGAAGTCGTTTACAAACGTCGTCGTAATGCCTTACATGGAGAACGCCTACGTGTCGATTTAGCCAACATGATTTTCGATACTTCAGAAGGTATTGCTATGAGTAATAAAGAAGCTAACGATTATAAAAATTTTGAGTTTGAATTGATTCGTTATTTCTCAATGTCCTCTCCTATTTCTGAAGCAGAGTTTGCTAAAATGGGTGAACAAGAGATCGCTGGAGTCATTTATAAAGAAGCCTTTAAACACTATCGCGAAAAAATGCAACGTGCCGCTGACTTAGCGTATCCAGTAATTGAAAATGTATATAACACGCAACGCGATCGTTTTAAGCGTATTGTGGTACCTTTTACAGATGGTGTTAAGAATCTACAGGTTGTTACGGATTTAGAAAAGGCGTATGAATCTAAAGGTAAGCAGTTAATTAATGATTTTGAAAAGAACATTACCCTTGCTATTGTAGATGATGCCTGGAAAACGCATCTACGTAAAATGGATGAGTTAAAGCAATCGGTACAATTAGCTGTACACGAGCAAAAAGATCCATTATTGATCTACAAATTTGAGTCTTTTGAGCTGTTTAAAGCGATGATCGACCAAGTGAATAAAGATGTAATTTCGTTCTTATTTAAAGGTGAGATTCCGCAAGAAACTGCAAATAACATTCAGGAAGCCAAGCGTCGTAAGCAAGAAAAACTCAAAACACAAAAAGATGAAATTCCTAACATGGATGAACGTGCCGCACAAAGTAGAGCAGCTGGTGAAGGTGCTTCTCGCCAACAACAAGTGGTAGAAACGATTGTAAGAGAGCAACCAAAAATTGGTCGTAACGACAGGGTAACGATTAAGCATGTGATGAGTGGAGAAAGCAAAGTGGTAAAGTACAAACAAGCCATTCCATTAATCGATAAAGGAGAATGGGTTTTGGTGAATGACTAAATTTCCTGCGAAAGCAGGAATCTCAAATCCTGAACTTGTTTCAGAATCACATTATATAATATAAAGCACAAAAAATCCTGATGCAATGCATCAGGATTTTTTGTGCTTTTACGGTAAACCATTTTGTCTCTTCGAATGAAATTTCAACGCTTTTGAGATTTTGTGTCAAGAAGTTTTTAAATGACCTACCAACATCAAATTTTACGGAAAACCACAAAACCAAACTTTATAACTTTCTTATTTTTAGAAAAATACGTAAGGTTACATATATAATCAAGAATTGATTTCAATAATTTAATATTATGAATAAAATCTAAAAATCATACTCATGACAAAATATAATAATGATAGAAGCTTTACGGATTATGTACATGATGAACTTGCAATTCCCAAAATATATAATCCGTTAGGATGGGATGTTTTAGATATTGATGATGATGAATTGGAAGCAAAGGATATAAATGAAGGAATAGATTATGTATTAATTAATAGTGATACTGGTGAGATCTTTAATGTGCAAGAACGGTTTAGAGATAACTATTACAAAAGTTATAACGATGCTACATTAAGATACAGAAGAGAGTTTAATACAAATCCTGAGCGAATAAAATCAGAATTTTATAAAATTAAAGCAGATTATTTAGTTTATGGCATAACAGATGGTAGCAAATGGCCAGAAAAAAGGCATACGTTGACAGATTTTATCAAATGGGTAATTTTAGATGTTAAATTTATTCAATCTAAATTCGAAGATGGTAAAATAAAAATCGTCTCAAGCGCTCGCAATACCTGTTGGCTGGAGGAAGATATACTTTGTTGTCCTGAGAATTTTAATCCTGATGGTTCTTCCAGTTTTTTACCTTTTGATATACCTTTAATATTTAATTTATGGGGAAAGGAACCAATTTTTGCACAAAATGGATTTATAACAATATAAATAAAACCCTTTTCCAACTAAGAAGCATAATTTGAATAATATAAAAATAGGCGCTAATCGAGGAACCCGTTTTTCTAATATCATATCTGCAAAAGTAGGTGACCAACTTAAAGCTGCACTTATGAAAGGTCATCAGCTCAATATCAGCTCCCTTAAAATTACCAAAGAAGGTTTACAAGAGTATTGGATACAATGGAAACATAAATTGGTTCAGACTGAGTGTGAGTGATTAAGCTTTTAAGAGTTCTCGATACAACTTACTCATACTTCGTAAATTACTTGAACTGACAATAATCTTTTTATATTAATTCAATTGTCACTTCAAGCAAAATTTCAAATTGTTAGAATTCTGATTAGACTTACTGCTGCATTTTTAAATACTTATCTACCGAATGTTTCCCAGAGCCATAAAACAAAAAGAAAACACATACTACTAACACAATTAAGGATAATAAAAGATTCCCTGTATGCATTTCTCCCACAAAATTAATAACTACTGCACCTATTAAGATAGGTAATTGTGCTATGACAGCCCAACGGGTCAACAATCCAAAAACAATTAAAAAGCCTCCTACAAAATGAGCTGGAGCAATATAATGTACCAGTAAGACATCGCCAGCTACAGACTTAACAGGTTCTATAAGATCTATTAAAAGATTTAGGTTAGACATAAAGTATACTCCCTTATAAAATAAAAATATACCCAAAGCCACACGTAGCATATCAAGTGGATAATAGGTGTGTGCATTCGCCCATTTATTGAGTGATTTTATATAGCCCATAATAATATTGATATTGATTCTACCTCTTTAAAGTTACTCAATTTTGATGAAAAATGGTGTGTTTTGAAGCTTCAATTTTTAATTAAATACTTGATAATCAAAAAATTGTATTATTTTTCTGACTGTAGAAGTTATCTAACTTTCATAGGATAAAAAATGAGCAAAAAGTTATTTAGAACACCTCACATCTTCTAAATATGCAGCCATTAAAGCTTTGGGAACAGACTCAAATTTTATGGTTCGTCTAAATAAAAACCATCTTTCGGTTCGTAGTACATAAGGTGAAAAACCTGAGCGATGACAACCTTTTAGTGAAGGTAGATTATTCAATTCAACAAAGAGGATTACATATCTTAAACCTAAACCATTTGCCTTTTGAGATATTCTATCTAATGCTGCTGGCATAATCCCTTTTCTTCTATAAGCAGGAATAGTAAATACGCTTTCCACCAAAGCTTCATCGACTTTTAATTCTGGAAACGATTGTCCCCAAAATGCTTTTATGCTTTCATTCTGCTCTGATCCCATTAGCCACTGCCTATAACATGGAGCATCTTCAGTATTTGTTGCAACATAGCAGGTCGGGATATCTGCTTCCATAAGACCATCATTTTGTAAATCGGCTACAAAATGCATTTCATCACTAGCCTTGTAAGATCGTATCAATAAGTCAATCTGTGCGTTTGGCACTTCAAATTCAATCGTTAAGTCGCGTTTTAAACCAAAAGCCTCTGTTTTAGATAAAATACGTTTGGTGATGCCTTTAACCATAAATCGTAATTCTCCTTTTTTAATAAGATTTAAAATTCGAAGTAAAGTACTTTTCATAGTATTGTAGCCTTAAGTAAGGTAAAAATAGACTTTAAAATATAAGACCTCAAAACCCAATACAACTTTTTATTATATATTTACTCTATAACCTACTTATAAAATCAATGTTATGAAACCAAATCTATCACATTTATTTGCACTTGTACTTACCGTAGTTTTAATGGCGTGTTCTTCTGATGACTCAAGTTCTATTCCAGATGAAGCCACTAACGAATTTATCTTTAATGGCGTAACCTACAACTTAGTTTCAGCGATTATTACCGACGAGAATACTTCAAATGACGATCCCAGTGATATAAGCATTAGCCTATTTAACAAAACAAGTTCTGAGATTACCAATAATGAGAATTTAAGTGATATTAGCTATGTGTATTTTGATTTTGAAGACGTTACCATTCAAAATATGACCTACACTCAAATAGAAGATTATGATGTCTCTGTTAATGGTTCTATTGTAGATAGCGAGTTTAATCCTGGTACTATTCTACTCTCAGATAATAATCCTGAATCTGACGTCTATGCACAATCAGCATCAGTAACCGTAACTAATTTTACAGAATTTAATATCGTCTTTACATTTACGTTTACCAGAAATGATGGTCAAGTGATTTCTGGTAGTTATGATGGTAATTATTTTGCACCTAATGGTATAGATTAAAAAGAATAAGTGTTTTTAATTCACTAAATTCGTTACTCACCATTACTCCAACAAATGCAAATCCAAAAACCAATACTTCTTATTCTACTCTTTGTTTCTACTCTAAGCTTTGGGCAAAACTTTGAAACTGATAAACTTTGGCGAACTAAAGGCGTTTATGACTCAGTTGGTAATTTTATGGAACGTGCAAAAGTTCAGATTTTTCTGTATAGCTCTGGCACTGATCAATTACAGCGTTTAAGGACACAAGACAAAATAAATATGGAAACTGGTGAAACAAAAATATTTATTTATAAAGATACCTTAAACCTTAAAGCTTTAAACGAAAATACATTTAAGCTCAATGATGATGAAACCATAACGATACATTCTAAGGATTCTATGACGATACAATTTAACGGCTATATTTTACCATTTGTAAAACTAGATGTAAAATCCAATCAAGCGGATAAAAACAAGTTTAATGCTAACTTTATTAATGTGCGTCTAGACGAAACTGTTGATAACAAAACTGAATATCAGTTTACATTTCTAGATAATGGATTAAAGAAAACCAAGAGGGTTGATGCTGATTCGGAATGGGAATCTGAATATAAACTCATTAATTTTAATGGATTCTTAATTCTACAAGGTATTACGTCTGCACCTAAGCTCATCACAAAAATTGGAAAAACTAAAGTCAATTTCTTAGAAATTGACTATCGATTTAAAACTAAAAAAGGAATGCTTACCAAAGGTTAACTTTGTTAATCGATAAGCAATAGTAGTCAGCATTGTAATTAAGTACCTCATGAAAATTTCATTTTTAGCAGAGTGTTTTCCTATACTTGAAAAAGAGCTTCTAAAGGAAATCGAAGTATTTTCAACTTTAAAAAAATATAAAGCCAAAGACCTCATTGTAAAACAAGGCAGTTATATTAAGAGCTTACCAATTGTTATTACAGGTAATGTAAAAGTTTTTAGCAATGAAGACACTATACAATTCTTGCTTTATAATATTTCGCCAGGTAAATCTTGTATTTTTAGCTTTGCACATACACTCAATAAGGAGCCTGCAGAATTTTCAGCCGTTGCAGAAATAGATTCTGAACTATTATTGTTACCCATATATAAAGTAAATGTATGGTTAAGAAAATACCCTTCGTTTGCCAACTTAGTGCTTTTAGATTACCAAAAGCATTACAAAGATTTGCTTGAAACCACAAAGCAAGTTATTTGCTATAATTTAGATCAACGCTTATTAAAATTTCTTGAAAATAAATCTCAAATAGAAGGCTCGGATACTTTACATATAAGTCATCAAGATATTGCCAATGAATTAGGTACCTCAAGAGAAGTCATTACAAGAGTTCTAAAAAAATTAAATCACTCTAACAGCGTTATTCAAATAGGGCGAAAAATAAAAATACTCTAAAGTAACATGTATCACTGTTTTTAATAATTGTGTACCATAGCTTTGCTTTTTAAACAAAATATAAAAGTCATGTCAGAGCAAACACAATTAATTCCAGGAAATTCTTTAATTGCTAACTCACCAGAAGAAGGCAGAGCTTTAGCTGTAAAAATTGCAAGATTAACTATTAAAATTACACAACCAGATGCAGAAGTAAGGGATAAGTTACGACCTGCATATGCTAATGATGCAGCTATGTTAATAGCCATAGGACAAACGGTAGCTATGGAATTTGCAACTATAGCAAAAGCAAATAACTATTGGCAGTAACAACTTGCTTTTGATAAAGTTGCCTAAAAACAAATCCCTAAAATTTATTTACCTTTAAATACATAAATTTTAATGCTATGCGCTTTAAATATATACTACCATTATACTTTTTTGTGCTTACCGTAAATAATGGTAATTCTCAAACTAAAGATGATTTAAAGTCTATAAATACCACATGGGCAAAATTCTATAAAGCTTTTGAAACCTTAGACCATATATTAATGGCTGACATCCATTCTAAAGATTTAGTCCGTGTTTCTGGCGGAAAACGCATTTTAGATTACGAAACCTATATTAATAATTACAAAACTCGTTTTGAGCGAGATAAAAAGATTGGTCAAACTAGTGATATTTCTTTACGCTTTTTTGAACGTCTTGTTAATAATAATACTGCAAGTGAACGCGGTATATATAAATTAGTAAGAAATAAAGGTACAGAGAAAGAGAAAGCTTATTATGGCCAATTTCATGTTATATTTAAAAAGGTAGATGGTCAATGGAAAATTGTTATGGATTATGATTCTTCTGAAGGTGACACAATTAATGAAGATGGTTACAATAAAGCCTATGCCATTGATGATTTCAAAAGGTTTTTAAATTAAGCCTAAAAGTAAATTAGGGTCTGGACAATTGGTTTTATAAAACTCTAAGTCCAATTGATTACTCACACCAGGATAATCGCCGTTATATGATTTAATATCTTTTATAACCTGAAAATGTAAGTGAGGAGGATAATCTCCATTAACCTCAGCAGTACCAAGCGTTGCAATTTGCTGTCCTTGCTTTACCTTTTCCCCAACTTTTATATGTTCTATAGACTCTAAACTTAAGTGTCCGTAAAGTGTAAAAAATTCATACGCTTCTGTATGATGTTTTAATATAAGCGTCGGACCATAATCACCATGATTAATGTTATTATTAAAGCTATGAATTTCACCATTTAAAGGTGAAAATATGGCTGTATTCGCTTCTAACCAAAGATCCAAACCTAAGTGAATATTACGTTCTGCTTCAGGATTTTGCTCATTAAAATAGTCACTTCGCTTGTAAATACCACGATGTTCTAAATAACCACCAAAAGCAGCTTTAGCATTGTTTTTCTTGATGTGATTAAAGATATAAGTTTCTAAATCTTTTGAAGATGAAACATTGACGCTTCTTAATTCTGAATTATGAATTGACAAATCTAAATGGGTAAGCTTAGATTTAGTTATGTTCTTTAATACAGGATGTATATTTAGATTGTGAAGAAAGTTTTCGAAAGCAGAAAGCGGCATAAAAACAAAATTTCCATAAAAATACAATTCTATTTTAATGGAAAACGAGAGGTAAAAGAAGAATAACCCTTTAAATCATATATTATATTACCTAAAGGGATTAATTCATAATCAAATTGCTAAATCTAGCATTAACGATAATATTTCTACTAGAACTTTGCCCATCTGGATAGTTTCTAATGGTTTTTTGTTCTGTAACTTTATTATTTAATTTAGAGCGACTTCCTTTAAAATACATACTGTAATCAATATTTTTAGGCAGATTAACTAAAGCATCACTATTCTCTAAAACTAAATTTAGATTCTTAAACGATTCCGTGAGGTTAGAAATGGTTAAATCCCCAAAACTACCGTCAATAATACCTGTATCTGTTAAGTTTTCTATATTAATATTAGATGATTTAGAGTTTAAAACTAAATTTTTAGCGCTTTTAATCTGTGCTTTATCTACATAATTTAAATTAAGTGTTCCTAAATCCCAGATATTAATTACTACTGGTGAGTAAGACACATTGATGGAAGTCTCACTTCCATCAATGTGTTCTGCTACTAAAAAGGCATGTGATATATCTCCTTTTAAGTTATAAATAACTGAAGATAGCTTTAACTCGCCATGTCTAATATTTGTTTTAAGTTTCGCTTTTTTAGGGATTTTAATCTTAATCACCTTCTTAACTTTACTATTACTACCAGATTCTAAACGTCTCACAAGCATAGCTTCACGTTTATTGCGCATTGCGTTTTTGCGTTCTTGCATCTCGACTTCTCGTTTTGCTAATTCATGAACACGCTCTGCATGACGCTCTGCTATACGAGCCTCGCGCTCAGCCATTTTTTCGTGGCGCTTTGCCATAGCCTCACTTCTTTTCTCCATCTCCTTTGCATATTTTTCACCAAAGCGCTCTCCCCACGCTTCCATCTTTTCTGCCCATTCTTTACCAAATTTTTCACCAAATTCCTCTCCCCATTTTTCCATATCTTTAGCATACTTTTCACCAAACTCTTCTCCCCATTTCTCCATATCCTTTGCCCATTTACCTTCAAAACGCTTTCCATACTCTTCACCCCATTTAGCCATCTTTTCTTGGTAACCAGATTCTGCAAACTTTTTAGCCCATTTTTCCATACTTTTTTGCAATTCTTCACCTCCTTCTTTTTCATATTTTTTGCTCCATTCAGCTAAGTACTTTTCACCTTCTTTCTGATATTTATCATAATCAAAAGATATGCTCTTAATCCCTTCTGGTAATTCTGGTAATTCCGGAAATTCTGGCATCTCTGGCATCTCTGGCATCTCAGGAAATTCGCTCATCATCGGTATACTTGGCATTACGACAACTTCTGGTATTTCTGGCATTTCTGCAAGTTCAAATTCTAAATCTCGTAATACATTGGCGTAATCTTCTTCTCCTAATATACCAACTGTTCTGCCGCCGCGAGAAGAAATAACGACATTATCATTAGAGCCGTCTACTTTTAAATTCCATGCTTTTAAAGCACGCTCCAGTTCTTCTTCAGAAAGCTTATCACTTTCTATATAAGCTTCAACTTCTACAATATCCTTATTCCAGGTGTCGATTTCTATTTCAACATAACTTGTATTTAAGTCTATAACAACATCTTTGTTAACCTTAATAGATTGTGATGTTTTGCTTAACTTTTTTTGTGCGTAACCAAATGTGGTTAATAAACACAATACTAAAACTCTAATTGTTTGCTTCATGATTTTTTCTTGATTTTTAGACATACCCAGTTGATGCTGAGTTAAATCTGTTCGTTATTTGATTTATGAATTGATTATGAAATTATTTGCTCAAAAGAATCCTCATTAAACTCTTGTAATTTTTCTTTAAGACGAATAACAAGATTTAATCTAAATTTTAAGTTATCTATTAATGCATCTAACGTTTCTTCATTAGGACCATTTTCATTGAGCTCAACAGTTAATTTATCATATTCTTCATTTAATTCTTTAAGGCGTTCTATATAACCGTCAACGAGCTCTTTATTTTCTGGTGTTAACTGTACTTTTGACAACTCTAAATTGATACTTGCCAAATAATAATCCTCTACTTTCTTTAAATCTGGAACAACTTCACCCATACTTTTTATATCACTCTTAACCTCAACAACTTCTTTTGGTTCTAGACTTTCAACAGAGGGATTAAAAAACTTAATTGCACCAACTGTAAGCCCTAACAACACCACCACACTTGCTGCAATATTGAAGAAGTTAAATCGGTTTGATGATTTTTGCTTAGGCAGTTCTTCTTCTAACTTTTGAAGAAAACGTGCCTCATGACCTTCAGACATTTTTACATTCTGAGCTTTCTCATCTTTTTCAAATAAATTTCTAAGATCTTGTGCCATTTTTATTTGTTTTTAATGCCGTTTGTAATTTTTGTTTTCCTCTGGATAATTGTGTTCGGGATGCGACTTCAGAAATATTGAGAATCTCAGAAATTTCTTTATGATCATAACCTTCAATTAAATAGAGCATCACAACATATTTATACTTTTCTGGTAACTGTTCAATAGCTTCTTTTACCACGTCTATTGTTATCTCATCATCTACCAACCACTCACTTTCATAATCTGCATCTACAACATTAAGATGGTGGTCTTCTAATTCTATTAAGCGTTGACGCTTAGACTTTAAAACATCAATACATCTATTAACCACAATACGCTTTAACCATGCTCCAAAACTCACTTCAGCTTTATATTGCTCTAATTTTGAAAATGCTTTTATAAACGCTTCCTGCACAGCATCTTCGGCTTCCATGGTATCCTTTAAAAAACGCTTCGCAACGATAAGCATTCCATCACAATACTGATTGTACAATTGCATTTGCGCTTGCCTATCATTCTGTTTGCATTTTTCAACAATATGAATTTGAAACGTGCTGATGTTTAATTGGTTTTTTGGTTGGTTCACTCTAAAGACGACACAAAATTTTAAGTGTTGCAAAAAGTTTGAAAAAATTCAAAATTTATAAGATTTACTTAAAATTAGCCGTTTGCATTCTATAAATTTAGGGAATTGAATTATCTTTAAAATCTAAATTTTAAAAACCGCTTAAGATAAAGACCTATGCTAAAACGCCTCCTCATTATTTTATCTATTATAGCCTTAGGATTACTTATATATTCTGTGTTTGTTGAAAATATCTTTGCTCCGCGATTAAGTCCAAAGGATACTGCAAAGATTACGCTCAACGATTTAAATATAAAAGTAGAATACAACAGACCTTCTAAACGAGAGCGTGATATTTTTGGAGCTCTTGTACCTTACGATAGGGTCTGGAGAACTGGAGCAAACGAAGCCACTACATTTGAAACTAATAAAGATTTAATGATAGATGGTATGTTACTAAGAAAAGGAAAGTATACACTTTGGACAGTGCCTATGGCTAATCGCTGGAAAGTAATGTTTAATTCTAAGCAATATGATTGGGGAGTAAACGAAAAGATGGAACCCATGTGGGATCCTAATTTTGATGTGTTAGAAACAGAAGTTACTATACAAAACGTTGAAGCAACTGTAGAACAATTTACTATTGCTTTTGATAATAAATTAGGCACATTAAAGCTTACAATGGCCTGGGATCAAACTTTGATTGAAATCCCTATGCAAGTACATCCGCATACTAAACCTTAAAAACAAGATTGCAAAGTGGCTAAAAACAAACAAACATATAGATCTACTTTGCATGAAAAAGATGGTATTGAACCACCGGAAACTTTAAATAAAGACTCAGCAAAATCCATAAAATCTAAGCGCAAACAACAACCTTCGGTTGAGGATTTAGTTGCTGGTATTACCTGTGGAAATATTACAGATCTAAGTAGAGCTATTACTTTAGTAGAAAGTACTAATCAAGCACATACAAAGAAAGCTCAAAAAATTATTACCAAATGTCTACCTCACGCTAACAATTCTGTAAGAATTGGTATTACTGGCGTTCCTGGTGTAGGTAAAAGTACTTTTATTGAAGCTTTTGGCAGTTACCTTACCAACATTGGAAAAAAAGTTGCTGTCTTAGCAGTTGATCCCAGTAGTACATTAAGTAAAGGCAGTATTCTTGGTGATAAAACGCGAATGGAAGACCTGGTAAAAGATAAGAATGCTTTTATAAGACCATCACCATCTGGAAATTCTTTAGGCGGTGTTGCCAGAAAAACCAGAGAAACCATTATTCTATGTGAAGCAGCTGGCTTTGACACTATCATCATCGAAACTGTAGGAGTTGGGCAAAGTGAAACTGCCGTACATAGTATGGTTGACTTCTTTTTATTGTTAAAACTTGCTGGCGCTGGTGATGAATTACAAGGAATTAAGCGTGGTATTATTGAAATGGCTGATGCTATAGTTATTAATAAAGCTGATGGAGATAACCTAAAAGCTGCAAAATCGGCTAAAGTTGAATTTAATAGAGCTTTACACTTGTATCCCGAAAAAGCATCGGGATGGTTACCAAAAGTATCACTCTGTAGTGCTCTTAAAAGAGAGGGTATTTCTGATGCCTGGGAATTGATTGAAGACTATTTAAAAACTACAACTACTAATCATTATTTTGAACAGAATCGTAATAACCAGAACACTTTTTGGTTAGTACAAACAATTGAAGAGCGTTTAAAATCTAATTTCTACAATTCAACAAAAATTAAAAAAGAATTACAAAAGCAAATTGAATTGGTTGAAACTGGTAAAACAACACCATTTGCTGCAGCTGAGTATTTACTCTCACTATAAAAGTAAACGCTTTATAAGATAATTACAGACTATATGAAGTACATGTTCACCATCATAGTTCCTGTTTATAACGAAGAAGATAATCTTAAGCGTGTTGAGAATGAACTCTCTAAGTACCTAAAAATAGCTTCTGTTTCTACTACAGTTTTATTTGTTAATGATGGGTCTTCGGACAGTAGCCTCTCTTTAATTAAAACTATTTGCCAAAGTAATAATGCTTTCGCTTATATTTCATTTAACGAAAACAAAGGTCTAAGTGCTACCATTAAAGCTGGTTTTGACCATGTAGATTCTGAGTTGGTTGGCTACATAGATGCTGATTTACAAACCTCCCCAGAAGATTTTAATATACTATTAGAGTATATAGATTCTTATGATATGGTAACTGGTGTACGTTTAAACCGAAAAGATACTTTTATAAAGCAAATATCTTCAAAAATTGCCAATAGTATCAGGCGTGCCTTTACTCGCGACGGTATGGATGATACAGGTTGTCCGCTTAAGGTCATAAAAACAGAATACGCTAAGCGCATACCTATGTTTAAAGGCTTACATCGTTTTCTTCCAGCTATGGTTATATTACAAAATGGTAAAGTAAAACAAATTCCTGTTCGGCATTTCCCCAGAGTAGCTGGCACTGCAAAATTTGGATTAAGAAATAGATTATTTGGTCCTTTTATAGATTGTTTTGCCTACCTCTGGATGAAGAAAAAATATATAAATTATAAAATTACAGAATCTAATGAGTAACTATTCGTTTGAGTAAATAAGTATTCAATTTGTAAAATCCAAAACCTGCCAATGCTCCAAAGGTCATTCCGCATAAGATATCTATTGGATAATGCACTCCAACATAAATTCTACTGTAGGCAACTATAAAACTCCAAAGTAAAAGGAAAAATATTAAATTTTTAAAATAAGGTCGTAAGACCAAACCTCCAAACACAGCTGCTGCCATTGAATTTGATGAATGTCCAGAAAAGAATCCATACTTACCACAGCGTTCAGCAATAAAACGCATACCGTCTGCCTTTAGCTCATCTAAGCGACAAGGTCTTGGACGCATAAAGCCATCTTTAAAGAGGTTGGTTATTTGATCTGTAAAGGTTATCATAGCTGCTATAACCAAAACCATAATAAGCAATGATTTTGCACCATATTTTTTATAAATCAGGAATAAAAGCACAGCATAAAGTGGTGCAAAAGTAAATTCGTCTGTAATAATCAACCACAAGTTATCCCAAGTAGGCGACCCTAATTTATTTAGGTAAAGAAAAAATTGAGTATCTAAATCTAAAAGTTTATCCAGCATTAGTCATCGTATCTTGCCACTTCCCTATCATAAAACGCTGTGGCTTGTTTTATATAATTTTCTGTTTCGGTTTCTAATTCCTTTTGGTCATGCTGATCAAATTCTTCAAACCACTCGACTTCATCATTTTCAAGATTGATTATGAATCTCGGAAACTCTGTATGTATAATGAAAATTGCATCTGGATAATCGGTATTATCGCCAAGTATAAACTTTGGTAGTTCCATATTTTAACTTTTATCTTGTTGCAAAATTAAACGCTTCGTCAAATAATTAAACCTAAAATACAATAAAATTGCTGCGACACTCAACCCAGCGAGTAGTCCAAGCCAGATTCCCAGACTTCCATAAGCATCTTCTTTACCTAAAAAATAACTAATCGGAAAACCAACAACCCAATACGAAATAAAGGTAATCAGAGTTGGAATCATAACATCTTGTAAGCCACGCAAAGCCCCAAGCGCAATAATCTGAAGACTATCACTAATCTGAAACACTGCTGCAGCCAATAATAAGGTTGATGCTATTTTCACTACTTCTACTGTATCTACTGCATTTGCAGGATCATCTAAATCGACATACAAATCTGGTAATGCTGTATGAAAAACAACAAAGAACAGAGCAAATACTACAGCAAAAATAAAGCCTACTAAAAATATAGATTCTGCAATACGCTTTAAGGCTCTAAAATCTTTTAGCCCTTTTTGATTACCTACACGTATCATAGCTGCAACACTTAATCCCATAGCTACCATAAAGGTCATAGAAGATAAGTTTAAAGCAATCTGGTTGGCGGCTTGTGCATTTTTACCTAACGTACCACTAAGCCATATTGCAGCTGTAAAAATACCAACCTCAAAAAACATTTGCATAGCACTAGGTAGACCAAGATTTGTTAATTTTTTGAGTGGCTGCTTACTGAGTTTAAAGAACTTTATATTCGTAACATAAGCCTTAGATTTTTCCTTTTTAGCTAACAACCACCATAAGAAAAAGAGCATAACAAAGCGCGATGCTAAGGTCCCAACAGCTGCACCAACAATGCCCATTTGAGGACAACCAAACTTTCCAAAAATCAGCACATAGTTAATGGTTACATTAAGCACATTAGCTACTATCGTTGCATACATAGGATATTTAGTTAAGGATAAACCATCACTAAATTGCTTAAATGCCTGAAAGACAATTAAAGGCACTAACGAAAAAGCTACTAAATCTAAATACGGAATAGCGAGCTCCACCACTTCTTCTGGCTGATCCATCACATACATTAAAGGTTTTGCTACCAATTCCATTAAAAAAAGTACTAAACCTAAAACCGTACACAGAAAAAACCCATGTTTAAAAACAGATTTGCCTTTAATAAAGTTTTGCTCAGAATCTGCTTCAGCTACTAAAGGTGTAATCGCAGTAGAAAACCCAATACCAATGGACATGGCAATAAAAATAAAGCTATTACCCAAAGATACCGCTGCTAATTCTGCAGCGCCTAATTGCCCAACCATCACATTATCTACAAAACTCACAAAGGTATGCCCAAGCATACCCAAAATCACTGGGGAAGCTAGTCTTAGATTGTATTTAAACTCTTTGGTGTAGTTGCGCAAAAACATAGCGCAAAAGTAGAGGTTTTAAGTAAAGAAAATAGCACTTTGTCGTACATTAATTATTTTGCTTAATAGTATGTATTGTCTTCAACTTCTATATTATTCTTTTTCCTTTTCAGAGTACATCTCTTTTAAAACCTCATCAATTTGAACAGTATGACGATAACAATGTGCTCCTATTATTAAAGCTTGTTGAAGGCCGTCAGCTTCACCATAAAGATAGGGCCCGAAAATTTTGCGCAGATTAAGTTTTGAATCTTTTATTAGCCAAAGTGTATGATCTCTGTACTTTTTGATTTCAGCCATAAAATAATCTCTTCCTTTATCCTTAAGTTCTGGTTGTGGTTCAAATTTTGGTGGTGTCTTTGCTTTATTAGTTCTGTCTGTCACTTGCGAAATTACTAGCCAATCATTCATGCTTAAGTCTTTATCAGTTTGAATATCTCCGGCTTCGATCATATCACTCAACCCTTTATTCAATACTTTTTCTACAAATGCCAAATGTTCTAAATTATTTAAGATAGACCATCCATCATCTTGTGGTACATACCTTAATTCTGCTTCAGTAAGGTTTGAAACTTTGTCATCTAATACCTTATAGGTTTGAGTTAAAATATCGATAGCAGGTTTTTTATAATCCGTTGTCTCTTGAGAAAATATCATAGTAGATACAATCAGTGCCGTAAATAATGTAATTAATTTCATGATTAAAATTTTAGCATAAGGCTTACTTTTATGAATAAAAGTGTACAAAGCCTCATATAATTCACAATCAAAATTAAAGGTTCTACCTATATTCTTGTTTTGCTTTTTTGCCAAAAAGAGGGTAAATTTGGACAAATTACCTTTTTAATTAAAATTGAGAATCTGTGCGTAAATTAAATAATATAGTCATTGCGGTTCCTGATGCAGATGTAGTAGTCAGTAGTATTTCTGGGAGTTACAAAATACTGTCTTCTATTATACAATTTACTAACTCCAATACCCGATTAATTTTGGCAGGTAGTAAAAAAAAACAATCCATAGTTGGTGGCCTTTTTTCTCTACATGCACAAGCAAAATTTCATGAAATTAAAAAAGCCGATCTAATTATTGTACCTGCCATACAATCTAATATTGAGAAAGCAATCGAAGATAACCAAGCGCTTTGTAATTGGTTGGTAAAACAGTATAACAAAGGAGCCTATATTGCCAGTATATGCTCTGGAGCCTTCTTACTTGGTGGTGCAGGTCTTCTCAACAATAAACGATGTACCACACATTGGTTACAAACACAGGAGTTTAAAAGGCTATTTCCCAAAGCCAAACATCGTAAGCATAACATTATCACAGAAGATCAAAAAATTTTTACAAATGGAGGCGCTTTCTCTTTTTTAAATTTAATTATTTATTTAATTGATCGGTTTTATGGTAAAGAAGCTACACAGTGGGCAATAGGTGTATTTCAAATTAACTATAATAATAATTCTCAAGGCCAGTTTGTATTGTTTAATGCACAAAAAGATCATTCGGATAGTAACATCTTAAAAGCGCAACAATATATTGAGCAAAACTATATGAGAAAAATTACCAACGCAGAAGTCGCTGCCCATTGCAATCTTGGAGAAAGAACTTTAGTAAGGCGATTTAAGTTGAGCTGCGGAAATACTCCCAACGCCTATTTACAACGTGTTAGGATTGAAAAAGCCAAAGAATTGCTTGTAAGTAGTAGTGATAGTATTTCTGCTATACAGTTTGATGTTGGTTACAATGACCCAAAAACCTTTAGAAAACTCTTTTTAAAATATACCTCTATAACGCCAAATGCCTACAGAAAACAATACGTGTTTTAAATAAGATTATGCTAAATCATTTAGTAAAGTTGCAAAAGCTATAACGTAGAAGTAGTACTTAGACTTTAGTTGTACGAAATAACATTAATCTGTAATTAAATACATTCAATTTATAAGTTTGACAGTTTCGTAATTAGTTAAAGCTTATGACTCATAAGACTTCTTTAATATAAAAAAATGCCTGACCAGAGTGATCCGTATAGAAGATTCTTTCTCCATCATCATTAACCATAGTCCCTCCATTATTTAGAATCCTACTTTTGGTTTTCTCTATACTACTAACACCAAAAACACAAACCCAATATTCATACTTCCCTTTATCACTATTGCTAATTTCTAAGGTATCTGCAATATGTTTGTTATTACTGTTATATATTTTAAAATAACCTACACTTGCTTCATGAAATTGCCAATCAAAAATACCTTCATAAAAAGGGATAATGTTTTGAGCATCAGAAACATGTAACTCATTCCAGATTAAAGTGTCAGGTTCATTTTGAGTTCTTGTAGATTTTAGTTGATCTCCTTCATAAATCGTAAAACCTGCTCCTTGTGGGTCTCTGATTAATGCAACCTTGCCAAAACTATCTAATGATTGTTCCATTTCAATAATACCACCTAATGCCCTGGCTTTCGCAACAGTAGTACTAACATCATTTACTTGTATATAAGTCATCCAAAAGTGCGGCATGCGCATTTGTTTAAATTTTTCTGGAGTTTCATATAAACCAACGACTTCTTTATCATTTTTATAGGCTAAATAATAATCGTTGCTTTTATAATATTTCCAGTTAAAAACATCTTCATAAAAGAACATTGTTTCCTTTAATGAATAGGTAGATAAATCTGCAAAAATCGGGTTATTCGCTTTCATACTCAATAATTTATTATTGGTTGATGCCTTTAGGCATCCAATCTGGTGGTTTTACAAAAACAAGTAGTTTGTTTTTGAATCCTTTTACTTTTTTCAATTTTCTAATAAGTCTTGATATGCCATGAAAAAACACTTTAATTGGATTATGACTATTAAGTGGTTCTGAAATACCATAACGTACTTTTTCTACTTCGGGCTCAAAAGTCCCAAGAAGTCTGTCCCAAATGATGAAAATACCAGCATAGTTTTTGTCCCAATACTGTCTGTTAGAACCATGATGCACACGATGATGAGATGGTGTATTAAAAATGAATTCTACTGGCTTGGTTAGTTTACCTATAATCTCTGTATGCAATAAGGTTTGAAACACCTGAACAAAGACTTCACTCAACAATACCAAAACAGGATCAAAACCAAGCATCACTAAAGGCAACGAAAATACAACAGGTAAAATAGCGTCTAAAGGTCCAAATTGGTACGCAACAGACATATTAAAATGAGGCGAACTATGATGAACCGTATGCGTTGCCCAACCAATACCTATTCTATGCATCATTCTGTGTTCCCAATAGTAGGCGAAATCTGCCAACAAAATACAGGTGATAATGGTTACCCCGTTTAATTCTAAATGTGGCAAACTAAAGTTGTTGTACACCCAAAAATACACCTTGGTTATCGCTAAAAGACCCAATATTATTTCTACTAAAAAGAATCCACCAAAAGTGATAACATTGGCAATACTGTCTAAAATTAAATCCTTATTTAACTTTTTTAAGTAAGCATACCTAATGAGCTCTAATACAAAAAATGGAAGGATGATGTAGATGAGACTTAAATTATTAAAAATGTAAAACCAATATTGTACATCTATCCAGTCTAGTTTTTCTGATAAAAATTCAATCATAACTACTGTCTTTTCCAGGTTTCTACATCACTATAACCATAATAATCATAGCTTAACTTAAAGGTGTTTTCGTCTACCATATCAATCTGGCAATCGACTTGATGTTTTTCGTTCTTATAGTCAAAAACATATACACCTTTTCCTTTATAACCATCAAAAGATGTAATGGTTAAAGTTTTAGCACCTTCTGCTTTTTCAGCATAACCTTTTTCATCTAAATATTGATGGGTATAGGCATTAAAAGTCTCTCCCTTTTTTTTAATACTATAGACTACAGCACCTTTAAAATCTTTGCTGTTGTAGGTTACTTTCCATTTGCCAAGGATATAATCTGTTTCCAGATTATAGTCAGTAGTGTTCTCTGAAGCTTCATCCGCAGTAAGCTCTTGTTTCTGGTGTGAATCTACAGGTTCTTTATAACCATAATTAACAGCCTCTTTTTGTGATGCATAACTTGCTAAATGTGTAATACCAGACACAAAAACAATGATGGTTAAGCTTCTAAATAATAACGTTGAATTTTTCATACTTAAATATTTTATACAAAAATGAGGACTATGAAAAGTATTACTTTTGACTTATATCAAAAAATCTATTTGCGGATGCGACTCAAGGTCTCTTGAGAAATGCCTAAAAAAGAAGCGATATAACCTAGCTTAACACGTTGTTCTATATCTGGAAAATAATTGAGTAGTAATTGGTACTTTTCTTTCGCGGTAAGAAACGACCAGCCTTTAGAGAACTCATCTATAAAGGTGAGCATCTCTTCTGCAAGCAGTCTTGCAAAATTGCCAAAAGCAGGAAAATTGGCAATGAGTTTTTGGTAGCCTGAATAACTAATTTGGTACAATACCGAATCCTCCAAACATTCTATTTCTTCAAAACTTTGCTTTTGCGCATAGAAACTATACCAAGAGGTAATGAATTGGTTCTCATTATAAAACCAGGACGAGATCTGCTTGCCATCATGGTAGTAATAATTGTGCAACACCCCTTTTTTAATAAAGTACAGGTAATTGGCTTTGCTCCCATCAGTTAGTATGTTTTCGCCTTTTTTAGTCTCTATGAGCTCAAAATCCTTTAGAATTCGCTGCTGTAATTCTGAACTTAAAAAACAGCGATTGCTTATTTCCTGGAGTAAACTTTGCATAAAGCAAAAGTAGTGTTTAGATTTTGATTTTAGATTCAGTAATAAAGTATAGCTAGATTTGACAAAATCATGTTTACATAATACTTCAAACAAAAATGAAAATTTGGAAACTAATAATTCACTTTATCTTCCTTTTTCTAATATTTCTTAATTATAACTATCTTCTTCTTTCTAGAAATAAATATCTTACTAATCTTTACTTTTTGCAGCAAACAAATGCCATGTTCCAGCTATAGCCTTTTTTAGGGGTTCAAATATATTTATCGAAACATGTAAAATAAATATAAATATAAAGCCTACAATACCTGCCTCCACATCCTTAATCGCTGGATATAACGTTAAGTATATCACAAATGAAAAACTTGATAAATCGAATACTATTCCAATTAAATTTTTCTGCCAATTACTATTATCCCATTTTAAATAGGTTGCATTGATTAACCAACTCAAAAGCCCTAAAAAGGATAGAACTAAAAGGAACATTAATGTTAAACTAGAATTCAACGATAATACAGCAACCGCTAGACCAGCAAGAACTACAAATAATGCATGACTAAAAAACACATATTTTCTTAAGGTATCGTCTTCATTTTTCCCATTGAATCGATCTTCTTCTTGAGATGAAAAAAAAAGAATATTGCAATAGTAGGACACAACTAAAAGGCCTGAAAGAATTACTATTTCTATTGGAGCCTGTTTAGAATTAAAAGCATTAAGAATAACTGAAACTACAAAACATAATAGTGATCCCCAAAATACGGCAGATGTAGAAATAAGTCGAATATTATTCATATTTATTGGCATTTTGGTTTTTTACAAAAGACATAATAACTAACGGTGGTAATGCTACAAGTAAGGCATATAAAAAGTTATCGGGAGGATAAATCGCTATATAAATAAGTATAATTCCACTTAATGAAAGCGATATAATGGAGGTCAAATTGTTTCCCCTCTTTAATAACGTCATCAACATGTAGCTTCCTAATATTATAAATACATTTAATAAAACTAGATAAACATCAATGAGTACATCTTTAAAAACGATAGCAATGATAACGGTAACTATTGAAACAAAAACCATAGTCAATCTTTGCCTTTTAACTGAAATTGCAACGTTTTCATGTCTCCATAGTTCTTTACTTAATATGTCAGATATTGCATGAAGTTCTGTGTCAGCAGTTGAAACTAATCCCGCAAACAAACCAAGTATTACTGCAATTTTAAGGTAATTATCATTTATCGTATTAAGTGTTTCTATAAATGCATTTGAAGCTTCAAAATTGGGATTTGCTACGGCAATCTTTGCTCCAAGAATTGCTACCAAAATTCCAAATATTATCAGAGCAATACCGTTCCAAATAAGTGATTTTTTAGCAATAGAGTTTGATTTTGCTGAAGTTATTCTTAACCAAATATCACTTCCCCCAAAAACCCAACATATTCCTCCTATTATTAAAACCGATAAAGTTTTCAAATCTGGAACTTGAGCAGTCTGATTAATTATAGATAAATTTTGATTAAAATCAGTTATTAAATTAGGTTCGAAGAAAACACACATGATGATAAACGCAATAAATAGCACTACGATTTGCACAATATCTGTTGCTAACACACTTTTGAAACCACCTCCGATTGTATAAATACTGACAATTACAGACATTAAAACTATACTATACGCTTGAGGAAATCCCGTCAGAATTTCTATCATCATACCTCCAAGGGCAAATTGAATTAGGAGTAAGGCACCTAAAGAAAGTAACATATAGACCGTTGAAATTCTTGACGAAACCTTATTGAAATATAAAAACGAAATATCAGGTATTGAGTGAATATCATATTTGCTCTCTTTTTCCCAATCATAAGAATTAAACTGTCTCACCTTTTTATAAAGAGTTAGAAACAAAAAGCAACCAATAGAAAAACCCAAAAATAGCGTACAACTAAAAACCCCAAATTGATAAGAGAGTTCTGTGACATAAATAAATTCTCCACCACCAACAACAGAAAAAACACCAAATGTAGTTTGCCATAAATTAAGTTGTTTTTTTTCAGTTGAAAAATTATGTGGTTTTTTTTCGGAAGATTTTGCCCAACCGTATAAAACCAGTACGAATGAAAAAATTAAAAGTACAATTAATTCTAGTGTCATATTTTAGCTTAATTTGTTTAAACAAGCTAATTTAAACTTATATAAACGAAAAATCAATACGTAGAACTACGTATTTTTCAGATAATCAGTAGTCTTATATTTATTTTGATATGATTTCCTATTCTATTTTCTCAACTCAGCAACTAAATCCTCTACCATCTCAGCCACTGGTTTTACATCTCTCCTAAAACATAAACACATCATTCTTTTTCTTATATTTCAATACTAATCTTATAGTGCCAATTAAAAGTTATGTAACTGGACCACCTTTCGTTTATAGCTTAAGTATAATATGACGTAGTAATGATAAAATTTCTTTCAATAATAAACTTAATTATAGCTGCTCAAGCACTGTTTTTAGTAGTCCACTTTTTCTTGAAGAAGAAAGGAGAGCAGTTATTGAACCAGTTATTAGGATTTCTCTGTTTTTGCTTTGCTATTCTTTCTATAAGAACTTATAATTATTTCTATCCTTTTTTGGATGTAGAATCAGTATGGATTAGAATTTCTAACCATGTGATTTGGTTTGTTGGTCCTTTACTGTATTTATATGTAATATATCATGACAGGAAACTGACCAGAAAGTTAGTGCTCTCTAATACAACGCCTTATATCTTCATTGCTATGTTTGATATTCTATTTAACAGCAATGGTCATATTATAAACCTCCAGATTATTTCGATCATACAAATTAGCATTTATTTATTGTTGTCTATTAAACATAGTCTTAAAAATTATAAAGAATCAAAACAATTTTTTAGCTGGATATTACCTTCTTTATATACAATGACCTTTCTTGTTTCTCTTTATTTGATTGTTCATATTTTTAGAGGCTTTGGTTCTGAGTTTTTTCCCAATGAGCTGAGAAGAAGTTTTACATCCTTATTGGCAATTCCAATTTTTTATATTGCATATAAAGAAATGAATTCAGATAATGAGTTTGGAATAAAGCCTGCAAAGTATAAATCATCGCAATTATCTAATGAGACAACAACGCAATACTTAAAGACAATAGAAAAAGCTATGCAAGAGGAAAAATTATTCTTAATTAAGAACTTAACATTACATACTTTTTCAGGGTTGGTAAAAATTCAATCGAGACATATTTCTCAAGTAATCAATCAAAATTTAGGACTTAGTTTTTCGGAATATCTTTTAAAATACCGACTTGGAGAAGCAAAAAAAAATCTACTTGATCCAGATAATAAGAACCTTTCAATTTTCGGTATTGCGCAAAATTCAGGGTTTTCTTCCAATAGTAGATTCTATTACTTATTTAAAAAAGAAACGGGGCTTACTCCAAAGCAATTTAAAGATCAAAAAAAATGAAATCATTTTTCCTATATCGCGATATAGGAAATACTTTCTTTAGTCATCATGTGTACAGATATTACATTTGCTACCAAACTATTAATATCGTAAAACATGGAAACAAGATCTAGTAGCAATAATTCTTCATTAGTACATAAAATCGTAATTCTACTCCTATTATGGAGCAATTTTTCTAGTTGTCAAAATAATAGCGCAAAGAAAATTGAGGTCATAGATCAACTATTGTCTAAGCTAAATTCAGAACAACAATTCAATGGCGGTTTTATGATTGGAAATAAAGATAGTATCCTATTTACAAAAGTGTATGGGTATGCCAATATAGAAACAAAACAACCATTAGATATAACAAATTCATTTGGCATTGCATCAGTAAACAAATCTTTGACAGCAACTTTAATTATGCGAATGGTAGAGTTAGAATATTTTACAACAGAGAGTAAACTGGTTGAGTTTTTTCCAGAACTTCCTTACAAGGAAATTACTATAGATCATCTTCTAACCCATACATCTGGGATTCCATTTTACTATGATAATTTGGTAAAGAAATATTGGAATATGTCCAATAACATGACAAATGAGGACCTTTTTAAATTGTACGAACAGTATACGCCAAAACAAGAATTCCCTGCAGGAGAAAAGTTTTCATATTCTAATGCTGGATACATGTTTTTGGCAGGAATCGCTGAAAGAGCTTCTAAAAAAACATATGATACGCTTTTAAAAGAATTAATATTCGAACCTTCTAAGATGAAAGAAACAAAACGATTAGTTCTTATAAAAGACGAATCTAACCTTGCGAAAGCACATGCGTTATCTGTTGAGAAAAGTAGTTACGTTCCTTTAGACAGTCATGAAGATTACCAAAAATATCTTGACTTTTATTTTAGAAATAGAAAAGGAGCTGGCGGTCTCAATTCTACACTTGAAGATCTTTGGAAGTTTAGCAGAGCTCTTCAAACGGGAAAGATTATAAAGGATGAAACCTTCAAAAAGATGCTTACACCAGCACAACTAAAAAATGGAAAGCGACATATGTATGCTAGAGGATGGCAGTTAGAACCTGTAAATGGTAAACGTTATGTTGGCCATAGAGGTGGTTCTGAAGGTGAAAATTGCTTTTTTAGAATTGCTCTTGATGATGATTACACCTATTTCTTAATATCCAATGCAAAAACACCCTACCTGAGCAATATTAACAAACAGATAAAGAGCATTTTACAAGAAAAGTCAATAGAAAAAATTAAAATATCGGGAGTAGAAAGATTGTCTTTATTATACGCAAAGAATGATTTTCAGTATGTTTCTGCCAAAGCCAGAGAAATGGGGTTACAAAACAATGATTACTATTTTACATTAAGTGAGTTCAATGCAGTTTCATGGAATTACTGGTTAAAAGAAGATTTTGAAAATGCATTGAATTTCTTAAAATTAGCGACAATTGCAATGCCAGATAATGCAGGTACATGGGAAGTACTGGCTGAGGCTTATATGGAATTAGGTAGAAATGAACTGGCAATAAAACACTATAAAATAACTATTGATAAATTAAATTCTGATCCGACTAAAAAAGGGAAGAAGTGGGTAAATGAATGGATTGTGGAGATGAATGATAAAATTAAAAGCATGCGAAAAAATTAGATCTACATAAGATATGATCTATTGGAATTTTATGTAGTCTTGCCTAAAATGAAGCAATATACCGTTTTGCATCCTCAAACTCAGCAACCATATCCTCTACGATTTCAGCAACTGGTTTTACATCATGGATTAAACCTGCGATTTGGCCAATTTCTAATTCGCCATCGTCCAAGTCACCTTCAAACATACCACGTTTGGCTCTGGCTCTACCTAGCAGTTCTTTAAGTTGCTCTGGCGTTGGTGCGGTTTTATAGAGTTCTTGTAACTCGTTGTAGAATTTGTTTTTAATAAGTCGTACTGGTGCTAATTCTTTTAGTGTGAGTTGTGTATCGCCTTCTTTAGCATCGACTACCACTTGTTTAAAAGCCTCATGTGCTGAGGATTCTTCACTGGCCACAAATCGGCTACCTACCTGTACTCCATCGGCTCCCAAAACCATACAAGCTAACATGGCTTTTCCAGTAGCGATACCACCTGCCGCAATTAAAGGAATCTCTAACTGTTCTTTCACCATAGGAATCAAGGTTAAGGTTGTGGTTTCATCTCTACCATTATGACCTCCAGCTTCAAAACCTTCAGCTACTACGGCATCCACTCCAGCCGTTTGAGCTTTTAAAGCAAACTTTACAGAACTTACCACATGTACCACAGTAATCCCTTTGTCTTGTAACCATTGGGTCCAGGTTTTTGGATTACCTGCAGAGGTAAATACAATCTTTACTCCTTCTTCTACAATGATATCCATAATCTCTTCAATGTTTGGATATAGCATTGGCACGTTAACTCCAAAAGGTTTATCAGTAGCAGCCTTACATTTTTGGATATGCTCTCGTAATACATCAGGATACATAGAACCTGCTCCGATTAAACCTAAAATCCCTGAGTTACTTGCTGCCGAAGCGAGTCTCCAACCACTGTTCCAAATCATTCCGGCTTGAATGATTGGATATTTGATATTAAAAAGAGAGGTGATTCTGTTTGCCATTTATTGCTTGATAAATTTTAAAGTTCTTGTATTTTGTTGTGAAGACACTTTCATCAAATAGATCCCAGAAGCTAAAGCTGAGACATTAAGATGATTAGTTTCTAAAGAAATTACTATGCCTTCAACCTGCTGACCTAATTGATTATAGATTGATATCTCAAAATTATTGGTATCTACAGGTCGATTAAAGTTTAATTCATCCTTAACAGGGTTAGGATAAAAGCTAAAATCTTCAATAGAGGTTTGTTCTAATCCTAAAGTCCTAGCTAATGCTAAATCTGGGATACCATAACCTAATAAATCATCTGGTGTGGCAAACTGAGAAGCCGATTGTCTTACCAAATCCATAATTTGAGTTGGTGATACATCTGGAATGGCTTGCCATAAAGATGCTATTCCTCCACATAAAATCGGACCACTAAAAGAGGTGCCGTTATTTTGCGTAATCGTATTATTCTCATCAATAACAAAAGCAGATCCTCCTCTGGCTACAACATCTGGTTTTTGATACCCAACTTGTGCTGCACCTCCTTGCGAGCTAAACGAAACATAATTACCATTTTCATTTACTCCACCTATGGATAATACATCTGGTGAATCTGCTGGTGCACTAACTGTTTGCCAGGTAGAAGCTCCTGAATTACCAGCACTAACCACAACCAAAATTCCTTTTTCGGCAGCCATGGAAGCACCTTTGGTAATAAATGCAACCTGACCATTCATATCTGCTGGAGTATAGTCGTAATTAGAATTGTCAAATACACGATATCCTAAAGAGCTATTAATCATATCAACTCCCAGACTATCTGCACGTTCGGCAGCTTCTACCCAATAGCTTTCCTCAACCGGGTTTTCGTTACCCACATCCTCAGTAAGAAACAAATAATAGGAAGCATCTGGAGCAGTACCAACAAATTCATCTTGTACAAAAGCCGCCATTGTACTTAATACTCGCGTTCCATGAGAACTCGCCGTATTGGCATATACATCTGCATTGCGATTAACAAAATCATAACCATCTAACAAATCGCCATTGTCTCTTAAGCGTTGAAATGCTCCCATGGTATTTACATTTGGAAATCCCGAATCCATTACCGCAATCGTAATACCTTCACCAGTAAAATCATCAAGATGTAAATCGTCTGCATTAATCATTTCAACCTGGTTCTGAGTATTTCCGTAGGTAAATAATATATTTTCATCTTCAATGTCATTCTTATTATCAATAGCTGATGAACGCGAAAGTGCATCTAAGCTATTGTTTGCAAAATCTATGTTATCTACATAAGGTAAACTGCTTAAAGCTGAAATATCTGTTTCGGTTCCTCTAACATGTACTGCATTAAACCACTTAGACTTTGCTAAAACTGTGATTCCTGTTTGTGATTTTAAATCGGCAATGTAAGTTTCATAAACCGGAACATCTCTGGCATCAATAGCTATTCCATGGTTCTGTTTTCTGTCTATAGCTTTTTGGGTAAGAATAGAAATTGGGTTGCTTAATGCAGCAGATGTATTGGGTTTATCGCTGAGATATACCCAAGCGTCTTCTTGAGCGTAGCTATTTATTGTGATAAGGAGCAATAAAAGCATGGTTAATTTTCTAATCATAGCTTTTCTTTTATTGCAATTTAAGAAATAACTCCTGAACCTAATAATTCATCATCTGTGTACCAGGCTACAAATTGCCCTTCAGTAATCGCAGATTGTTTATTCTCAAACGCTACATACAGTCCTGAAGCTACCTTGTAAAGTGTTGCCTTTTCTAAAGGTTGACGATATCTAATTCTTGCCATTACATTCATGGTCTCACCATTTCCTAATGCTAAATCCTCTCGTATCCAATGTAATTCGTCATTAGAAACAAAAAGTACGTTTCTAAGTAAGCCTGGATGATTTTTCCCCTGACCAGTGTAAATCACATTATCTTCTACATCAGTTTCAATAACAAACAATGGCTCTTTAGTACCACCGACAGCTAAACCTTTACGTTGTCCTTTAGTAAAATAATGTGCTCCTTGATGCTGACCTACCACAGTACCATCTGAAACCGAGTATTCGGGTTTCTTAGCCATAAAAGCCAGTTCATTTTCTTTAGAGTCGAATTCTGGAATAGCTTGATTATAGGTTTTAAAAGAATCTGGTACTTCAACAATTACGCCTTCTTTTGGTTTAAGTTGCTGTTGTAAAAAATCTGGCAATCGTACTTTACCAATAAAACACAGACCTTGTGAATCTTTCTTTTCCGCAGTAATTAGATCTTGAGCTTTAGCAATTTCTCTAACTTCTGGCTTAGTCAGTTCTCCAATTGGAAACAAAGCTTTTGCTAATTGTTCTTGAGATAATTGACACAAAAAATAGGATTGATCTTTATTAGCATCAACACCAGCCAAGAGTTGATGTACTTCTTTCCCATGCTTTGTAATTGTGCCTTTTCTACAGTAATGACCTGTTGCTACATAATCTGCTCCAAGTTCCATAGCAATATCCATAAAGACATCGAACTTTATTTCGCGATTACATAATATATCTGGATTTGGTGTACGTCCTTTTTCGTATTCATTAAACATATAATCTACGATACGCTCTTTGTACTGCACACTTAAATCTACGGTTTGAAAAGGTATACCCAATTTATCAGCTACTAACATAGCATCATTACTATCTTCTAACCATGGACATTCATCAGAAATAGTTACAGAATCATCATGCCAGTTTTTCATAAACAAACCAATAACCTCATAGCCTTGCTCTTTTAAAAGATAGGCTGCAACACTAGAATCTACTCCTCCAGAAAGTCCTACAATTACGCGTTTCATGTTTACTTATCGCTTAGGCGACGATCGCTTTAATTATTTGTTCGAAAAATCTATGCAAAATTACGAAATAAAAAAGGCAATCTAAACAAGATTGCCATGCATAAAAGCTATAGACCATATAACTTAAAGCTATTCATATTTTTTAATCACCTTTTGATTTGTGTGATCAATTTCTTTAGTAATTTTTCCTCCTTTATAATATTTCCATATACCAGCTTTTTTATCCTTTTTGTAGTTGCCTTCTGAGGTTACATTTCCTTTACTATCATAGTTGATAGTCTTGCCCTCTAATAAACCACTTTGATATATAGATTGCCTTAGAGGTTTTTTACTTTTAAAAAACCATTTTGATTCACCATGTAATTTACCTTGTTTATAGTTTGCAATTTCGGCTATTACTCCAGTTTCGTAAAATACTTTGCGCTCGCCATTAAGTTTTCCATTACTATCATAATTCTCCACAATCATTTGTTTTGTAGTATTCTTATGATAAAAAATCCACTCACCAATATATAACTTGCCATCCATTTTGCCTTTACTAATTACCATTTTCTTAGAGGTGTAAAATGTTGCTTCAGCAATATTGTTTTTAGCATTAAAAACTTTTATTGCACTCAAAACACTTTTCCCATTAGATAACGTATAGTATTTAAAGGTGTCTATCTCTTTCCCATGGTTAAAAACACCTTCATAACGTTTTTGATTGGTCTTATGGTAATTTTTCGTCCATAGACCATGACGTTCGCCGTTTTTATCAAACTGATTAACCGACTTTTGAGCATATCCAAAAGTTAAAATTAATGTTAAAATTAATATTGAAAATAATTTTTGTTTAATCATTCTTTATTTTTGTTAAACAAACTGATGTTTGTGCAATGTTGAACAATTTTAAAAACTCAAAAAAATGAAAATTATTTCAAAAACTTTCAAATTACTCACAGTATTTCTATTGGTTTTAGGTGTTACTGGATGTAGTGATGACGATGACAACAATGGTGGAGGCGTGCAATCAACAACAGTTGTTGATGTTGCTTTAGCAAATGGATTAACCTCTCTTGCCGCTGCTTTACAAGCCACAGATTTAGTAACCACATTACAAGGTACTGGTCCTTTTACAGTATTTGCACCAGATAATGCTGCATTCGACGACTTATTAATGGCTACAGGATTAGATTTAGATAATTTAACTGCTGACCAAGAAACTTTGGTAAGAAACATTCTTTTAAACCATGTAATTATTGGCAACAGTATTCCTGCGCAAGCATTAATTGATGGTGGCTCTGGCTATGAATCAACAGCTTCACCAGGTCCGGTTACAAATACAACTTTAAGCCTATACTATAACGTAGTTGCTGGAACAGTAGAAATCAATGGTGGCTCTGACGTAACAGGAGGTGCTGATGTAACTACCCCAGATTTAACTGCTACCAATGGAACTGTGCATATTATAGATGCCGTTATAGCTTTACCAACAATTGCAACTTTTGCAACTACAAATGGTGCTTTATCTACATTAGTAGATGCACTTGCATTTGCAGATACTGGTACTCCAACCGTACAACCATCTTATATTGATGTTGTATCTGATGGTGATGCTGGTCCATTTACAGTATTTGCACCTACAAATACAGCTTTTGGTGATGTGTTGACAGAATTAAGTTTATCAGGTTTTGGAGAAGGTGCTGGAGAATTAAATGCTGCAACTACTGATGCTGTTTTGCTAATGCATATTGTTAATGCTAACGTACAGTCTAGTGGATTACCAAATGGAGCCGTTATGACTTTAGGTGGAGAAATCACTGCAGACAATACGGCGTTTACACTTACTGATGGGCTAGACCGTGAGATTGGAATAATTACAACACTAGTAGATATACAAGCTACAAATGGTGTTGTACATGTAGTTGACACAGTCATAAGACCTGGCAACTAATAAAAGAGAAAGATCGAGGCTGATTACCTCATTTTTATATTGATTGATTTAGTTAGTAGAAAAACCCAGATTTTTATCTGGGTTTTTTTTATATACTAATTTAAAGAGACACTAAAAGCTATTTATTAATCGTCCGTAATCCTTTTTTAATAATATAAGCAGTTTCTTTTGTGGGAGATTCTTTTTCCCATTTGCTACAAATAGATCTTACCCAATCTGGCTGAGACTTACTTGCATCATTAAGCCAGTTACCAACGGAATCGCGAACGTATTTTGATGTGTCGGATTTAAGAGGTTCAATGAGTGATATGCCTTTTTTTGGGTGCTCTTGAAAAGCTGATATCTTCTTAGTCCATACACCAACAGGACGTAATGACTCAACTGCAAAACGTCTTACATTCTCATCTTTGTCACTTGTCCATTTTGATAGTATACAAATAGCAGTTTCCAGTTCTTCGATCATTCGTTCTTTACTGGCGAAAATGACAACTTCCCTTACACCAAAATGGGTGTCTGACGCATAAGATTTCATAGCATTGATTAATTCAGGAATTGAATCATAATGTGTACTCTCTGCCCAGCAAGACCAACAACGTACTAAATCTGAGGTATGCGTTTGTAACGCTTCATATATTGAGCTATCTGAAGTTAGTAATCCTAAAGTTTGACCTATCACTTTCGTATTGCTATTGGCTGTGGGTTTCTTTTGAGCATTTATAGCAACTTCAAAATCCGAAAACCAATTTTCTTTGCCCAAATCTTTTAAAACTAATTTTAAAAGTGCTAATTGGTCTGTTGCCAACCATTCCATTAAGTTACGAGTTTCAATTAAGCCTCTATTTAAATATTCAATCACTTCTGGATTAAGGTCCTTTAAACTTCGTGCTCCTTTTCTGTTTTTAATATACTCTGGTATCATGTTATTTTCTTTTCGTGGGTTAGAAATGTTGTCTCTAATTAGATCGCTAAGCTCTTCATAAATCGCAGCATACTTAGAAACTATTCAAAATTAAACGATTAAACTAATACATAAAAAAAGCCCTAGTAAAACTAAGGCTTTCATTTTTTATAATAAAGTGCTGCTATTTCTTCTTCTTTTGTTGTGCTTGCTTTTGCTGTTCTGCTTGCTCCATCATCTCAGCCATTTTTTTCTGAAACCTGTTCTGCTTTTTAGGTTTACTCTTACTTACTTCTATCTTGGCTAATACTTTTTCTTCATCAATGATATAATTTTTTATTACTAACATAATACCAATACTAATAAGGTTAGATATAAAGTAGTACAAACTTAATCCTGATGCATAGTTATTAAAGAATACTAACATTAATAATGGGGAGAAGTAGATCATGTACTTCATCATTTTGCTCATATCTGGCATCCCTTCTTGTGGTGGACCTTGCATAGCCGTTTGCTGACCTGTGGTCATCTTCATATAAAAGAAAATGGCAATAGCAGCTAATATTGGAAATAGAGCCACATGATCACCATAAAACGGAATGTTAAATGGTAAATCTGCAATAGAATCATAAGAACTTAAATCGTCTGCCCAAAGGAAGCTTTTCTGTCTTAAATCAAAAGCCGTTGGGAAGAACATAAATAAGGCATAAAACACCGGAATCTGCATTAAACCTGGCAAACAGCCACTCAACGGACTTGCACCAGCTTTACTCTGTAATGCCATAGTTTCTTGCTGAGCCTTCATTTTGTTATCCTTGTATTTAGCTCTAATGGCATCTAACTCTGGTTTTAAGATTTTCATCTTGGCCTGAGACAAGAATTGCTTATACTGTACAAAAGACAGCATAATCTTAACTAATATGGTCATTACGATAATAGCAATACCATAAGGCAAGAAACCACTTAAAAATCCAAATAATGGAATAAATAATGCTTTATTAATCCAACCAAAAATTCCCCATCCAAACGGAATACTTTCTTCTAAACTTTTATCGTAAGCTTTAAGTGTTTTTGAATCTGTTGGTCCATAATACAAGCCTAAATCCTTGCTAATTTCGCCTCCACTATAAGCCAATGGCATTTTGGAGGTATACATTTTAGTGAATAAGGTATCGACTTCCTCATCTTCTACTAAATTCTTAGAGGTCATTTCTACCTTTTTAAAAGGCTTATCATTAGCTACTAAAATTGAGCTAAAGAAATGCTGTCTGTAAGATAACCACTCGACATCTTCAACAATTTCATCATCATCACCCATTTGAGATAATTTCTCTACACGATCTTTATCATGCATATAGGTTAAACGTGTATAGCGGTTTTCGTAACTAATACTCTTGGCGTGGCGCATTCCTTTTTGTTTCCAGTCTATAGTAATAGGCTGAGATGTATTGAATACTCCACTAAGCCCTTGAGACTTGATTGAAAAATCAATCATATAATCATTAGGCTTTAGCTCATATCTATATTCTAAGAAAGCTGTTTCAGAAACCTTAAGTTTCATAGACACTACCGTGTTTTCACCATTCTTAGTAACACTAGGTTGAAAAGGAAAATCCTGAGTGTTTAAGGTTCTGTTATCAGAAGTGCCAAATGTAATATTAAAAGCACTGTTTTTGTCTTTTACTAAATATATCGGTACCGAGTCGTAATCTACAAAGTTGCGTAATTTAACTTCAGCTAAATGACCACCCATTCTATTAAACTTAAGTTCAAAAACATCAGTTTGTACTGTGGTAATATCTTCGCCAGGTAATGTTAATGCGTAAGAAAGTGCTCCTACTTTATTCTTAAGTTCTACTTGTTGCGTAGAATCTAAAACTTTAGTCGTACTGTAATCTTGTGCAGTAGTGACTACAGCTTCATTTTGCTTACTTTCTTTTTGTTCTGCCTCTACTTGTTCTTGCTCTGCTTTTTTCTGTGCTTCAACTTCTTCGGGTGTTGGTGTGTTTTGATACATCATGTACACCAGGATTCCAAAAATTAGAATGAATCCTACGATTGAGTTGATATCTAGTTTCTTTTCTTCCATACTATTTATCCGCTAAAAGCGGTTGACTGATTAATGATTTTGATATCCCAAAAAGCTATCCAAAATTCATTTTGCGCCAAAGTGGCACATTATTTTTTATTCTTATACTTTAATGCTGCAGCAACAAAAGCCACAAAAAGTGGATGAGGGTTGGCTACTGTACTTTTATACTCTGGGTGATATTGTACACCAACAAACCAATTATGTTCTGGTATTTCTATGATTTCAACGAGCCCAGTTTCTGGATTTAAACCTGTAGCTTTCATACCAGCAGCTTCAATTTTAGTCTTGTAGTCATCATTAAATTCAAAACGATGTCTGTGACGTTCCTTTATACGTGTTTTTCCATATACCTTGTAGGCAATACTATTTTCAATGATATCACAATCCCAGGCACCTAAACGCATGGTTCCTCCTTTGTTTACCACATTTTTCTGTGATTCCATTAAATTGATAACAGGGTTTTGCGTGCTCTCATCCATTTCAATAGAATTAGCATCATCAAGATTTAATACATTTCTGGCATATTCTATAACTGCCATTTGCATGCCTAAGCAAATGCCCAGAAAAGGAATATTATTTTCTCTAACATATTTTACTGCATCGATCTTACCTTCTACTCCACGCTCACCAAAACCAGGTGCTACTAAAACACCATCAAGATGCCCAAGTTTAAAATCTATATTATCTTCATTTAAGTATTCGGAATGAATAGATTCTACCTTGACTTTAACTTCATTTTCAGCTCCTGCATGAATAAAAGCTTCTAAAATAGACTTGTAAGAATCTTGAAGCTCTACATATTTTCCTATTAAACCAATAGTAACTTCACTTTTTGGGTTTTTATGACGCTTTAAAAATTCGTTCCAGCGATTTAAATCTGGCACATCGCTTTTAAGGTTCAATTTTTCTAATACCACTTTATCTAAACCTTCTTCAAGCATTAAATTTGGCACATCGTAAATTGTAGACGCATCTATGGACTGAATAACCGCTTCTTTTTTTACATTACAAAAACGTGCCAATTTAGCTTTTAACCCATCACTTAATTCGTGCTCAGTTCTACAGACCAGAATATCTGCATGTACTCCACTTTCCATCAAAGTTTTTACACTGTGCTGTGTGGGTTTAGTTTTTAACTCTCCGGCTGCAGATAAGTAAGGTACTAAGGTTAGGTGTATAACCAAGGCATTGTGGTCGCCCAAATCCCATTGTAACTGACGCACGGCTTCTACATAAGGTAAAGACTCTATATCACCAACGGTTCCACCAATCTCAGTAATAACAATATCATAGTCTCCAGAATTTCCAAGAATTTGAATTCTATGCTTTATCTCGTCTGTAATATGCGGAATAACCTGTACTGTTTTCCCTAAGAATTCACCACGTCGTTCTTTATCAATAACGCTTTGGTAAATTCTGCCAGTGGTAACATTATTGGCCTGAGATGTTGGTACATTTAAAAAACGTTCGTAATGTCCTAAATCTAAATCGGTTTCTGCTCCATCATCTGTAACATAGCATTCGCCATGCTCATAAGGATTTAAAGTGCCTGGATCTATATTGATATAAGGATCTAATTTTTGAATGGTAGTTCTGTAGCCTTGGGCCTGTAAGAGTTTAGCCAAAGATGCAGCTATAATGCCTTTTCCGAGAGAGGAAGACACACCGCCTGTAACAAAAATATACTTAGGGTTTGTGGTCATGTTGCGTTGTTAAACGCAGGCAAATTTACAAAATAAAACGAGTAATTTAAGAATTGTTAATGGTTTGTTTATATGTTACTTTTATAACATGGTATTTAACCATAATTTAGAATCTAATGATAGCTTAACTCTACTCATAAAGTCTTGTTATATTGATAATTGGTTAAAGTTAACCTCATACATAAAAGGATTACCTTATGGAAGAAATCAAAATCGAAAAGACCTAGCTTTGGTCTGGAAAGAACAAAAAGGTACTTGTAGTTCTAAACATGCTTTTTTAAAACATGTCGCTGATTTAAATAAATTGCCAGATATTGAACTTATTCTTGGCATGTATAAAATGAACAATACTAATACACCAAAAATTGGCAATGTTTTGTCCGAATATCAATTGGATTATATACCTGAAGCGCATTGTTATCTTAAGATCAATGGAGAACGTTTGGATTACACCTCTCCTACTTCTGATTATAATAGCGTTAAAGATGACATTTTATTAGAAAAGATAATTACACCTAATCAAGTGACTGCATTTAAAGTTGATTTCCACAAAACCTATATAAAGGACTGGATAAAAACGAATAATATTCCCTTTAGTTTTGAGAACATATGGGAAATTAGAGAGCTTTGTATTACTAATTTGAGTACTTGACTTTGAAAAAATTTTCAACTAACTTCGTTAAAGTCTAAATATAAGTGATTAAACTATATATTAGAAATCTTTATTTCTTATATGTAATTAAGATTTAAAAAAGAAAACCATCTTAGATAGATGGCTTTCTTAACTTTTAGTCCATGACTATTAAACTAGACTGACCCTTATAGCGTTTAAACCTTTTTTACCTTGTTCTACATCAAATGTTACATTATCATTCTCTTTTATCTGATCGATAAGATTTGATGTGTGAACAAAAATTTCTTCTTCAGAATCCTTTAGTGTTATAAACCCAAATCCTTTCGCATTGTTAAAAAATTTTACTGTACCTTCTTTCATAATAGTTACTTTGTTAATATTCATTAATTTGTTTATTATCTTTTTTATCATCATGTTTTGTTTTAATTAATAAGTGTTTATCAGCCCAAATATTTTACTAATAAATGAGATTTGTTTGAGTTTTTAATTTTCGAAATTGCAGATTCTTTAATCTGTCTAACACGTTCTCTTGTAATTCCATATAATTCAGCAATTTCTAATAAGTTCATTGAGTTTTGATTACCTATACCATAATGGAGTTTAATGATTTCTGAGTCTCTTTCTGAAAGAGATTTCAAAACAGCTTCTATGTCTACTTGAAGTGAATCTAATAACAATACTCCATCTGGTTGAGGAAATACATCAGCTATAATAATGCTTTGCATATTTAGGTCTGAGTCATGAGATAAAGGTGCGTCTATTGAAACACCATATACGGAACTTTTAATACAAAGTTCCACTTCATCAACAGGTACTTCAATAATTTGAGAAATCTCGTAAGATGTTGGTTCACGATCATATTTTTGTTCAAAAAAAGCAATTGCCTTTTTCATTTTATTAAGAACCCCAATCTTATTAAGCGGCAGCCTTACCATTCTTGAATTTTCTGATAAAGATTGTATTATACCTTGCCTAATCCACCAAACAGCATAAGAAATGAATTTAAATCCACGTGTTTCATCAAATCGCTTGGCAGCTTTTAATAGGCCTAAATTACCTTCATTAATTAAATCAGGTAGTAATAGACCTTTATTTTGGTACTGTTTTGCAACCGAGACCACAAACCTTAAGTTAGCATTGATAAGTTCATTTAAAGCAAGCTCACTACCAGCTTTAATTTGTACTGCTAGTTCAACTTCCCTTTCTAATGATATTAAGCTAATTTTGCTGATATCATTTAAGTATTTATTAAGTGACTCTTCATTTCTAATAGTAATTTGTTCAGTTATTTTAAGTGATTTCATTTAAAAACAAAGTTTTATTGAATCGTCCAAAAAATAATGAAACCCATTCTTTCTAAGGAGTTATCGGTTAATAAAGGAATTAGTAAACCATAAAAACAGACAAGCAAGGAACTAGGTCAGGCAGGAATATTATTACTAAATAATTTATTATGCAAACCATGTAAAGAAACGTATTAAAAATGGGATAGCACTGGTTTATTTCTTTTATTTTTTAAAAACACAAAACATATAAAATTAATTTAAAAAAGGTTTCTAATTTTATAGTCAAAACAAATCATAAAATATAGTTGAATTTAAATGGGAATAAACGCTGGGTAACAATGCTAACTAATCTAAAAAAATCTACTTCGTAAAATCACGCTTAATCCTATAAATCAATTCTTCAAGTCCATTGATTTTAATATCATGCATTTGTACCATCATCCTACCTAGCTTACCTTCTGGAAACCCTTTTTGTTTAAACCAAGTGTAATAATATTCTGGGATATCAATGAGGTAATCTCCTTTGTATTTTCCAAAAGGCATTTTGTAGTGTGCGAGTTCTATAAGTGCTTCTTTACTGCCTTCCAATTTTATTGTGACTTATATTGATCTAGCTTCTCTAGTTCTTCATCTATAAAGTTTTGCCAATACTTTTGTGCTTCAACATTTATAGAGTGTTTGGTCTGAGCATCGTAGCTTTTCTGGGTTTTTTCTAAAGCCTCGTTAATAGCTACATGAATCTGATTCATTTGTTGCTTTATATTTTGATTAGCGACCAGACGCTCTAACTGTTGTCTAAATTTACGCACATAGAGTTCGGTGATATCAAAATGCAATTGTTCGTGCCCTAGTATATAATCATCAGCTCTATCATCTAAGTACCAAGATTTATTGGGATAAAAATGCGCCTCTACTGTAGCGGCAAAATCTATAATTCGACGACCTGATGTTTTTACAGAATATCCAAAGGTTATACCCGAAGCCGTTAATGCCACAGCATCTGAATTTGGATTAGGGCTTGCTTTAAAATCCTCCCAAGTTAATTTTCGCGATTCATTCCACGTCATGGTTTCTTCATTGGAAGTTGTTCCAACAAAAAGAAATAACAACGAAATTATCACATGTTTTATTTGCATCTATTGCCAGTTAAACGTAATATCTTTTTGGATATCTGGATGTAAACTGTAATGTACAGGACAAGTATTTGCGGTACGTTCTAAAATCTTTTGTGTTTTATTATCAGTTTCAAACGGAAAATTAAGAACAACCTCTATTTTAGAAATGCGTCTTGGGTTACTTGCCATGGTTTTTGTAACCTCAGCTGTAGCACCAGACATATCTACATTCATATCTCTTGCCTTAATTCCCATAACTGTTAACATACAACTTGCCAATCCTGTAGCAACAGTATCTGTTGGAGAAAACGCTTCACCTTTTCCATTATTGTCTACTGGTGCATCAGTAATAAAAGAATTATTAGACTTTACATGAACACTTTCTGTTCTTAAGTTACCCAAATATGTGACTTTAGAGGTCATATTAATTCGCTTCTACAATTCTTAAATTATCAAACTTTACGATATAAACGGCTTCATTCATATAACCACCAAATAGTGATTTATTGTATCTAAACTTATTCTCTATATATTCTGTCTCTATAGTATCGCTAGAAGCTTCGTAAAGATTATCTTCTGTAGCTAAACGCAATAAAACATCTAATGTAATGTCAAAACCACGAGCTACATACTTACTTGGTGAAATACCAAATTCTTTTCTATAAGCTTTAACAAAACCATTGTACTTAACTTCATCAAAACCCTTATTTACTGAAGGGTAATGGAACTTAAGATTAGATAAATTGTTATTGTCTATATCTTTACCTTCAAAGGCCTTATTTTTATTTAGTGTTACTAAAACAATTTCGGTATCATCTATTGCTTTTGAGTTAATCATACTGATGACGCTAGAAGCTAGAGGATTACTATCAGTCTCAAGAAATACTATTGTTTTTCCTTTCGGAAACATATTTTCTAATCGTACCGGATAAACAAAATATTCATCCTTACCTGTTTTCTTATCTCTTTCTGAATATATTTGAGTAGCACCTGGAAACTCTTTTTTCAACATGTTGCTTTTCTCACGATGCGCCTGATCTGCAATTATCACAACTTTAGTCTTTAAGCTATCTGCTTTAACAAAATCGATCATTGCTTTTTCTAATAGTTTATTTTTAGGAATTGTTTGAAACACATTACCATAAACTTCTTTAGGTTTATTTAAAGCAGCAATTACTGGCACTCTATCACGTTTTAAAGCATTTGCTACTCTATCAAATGCTTGTTCTTCCATCGGACCAATAACAGCATCGTAATTAGAAAAATCATTCTCATTTAATAATTTACTGGCTCTTGATGCTTGATAACGTGTATCTAAAACTTTTAAGTCTGTTGATATACCAAGCTGCCTAGCAGAATCCAAGGCCATCCTTACTCCTACATGAAAATCTAAAACAATAGACAATAGCTTATCTTTCTTTATCATAGCTTTTGCTTCAGCAACAGAATCTGTATCAATTCTATTAAGACGATATGGCATCATTAAAGCCAATTTCTTAGTCTTAAAATTCTTTAAATTAGATTCTAACTTTGTAGTTTCTACATTAGATAAACTAGCTGTTGTGTCAATAGAAGCTGGGATTTTTAAAACCATACCTGCTTTTAAGCCTCCTGTTTTTAATTCTGGGTTAAGGTCTTCGAGCTCCTCTTGCGTTAAATCTGTTTTTATTTTTAATCTATAAAAACCTTCTTTTGGCAATACTTCATAGTAGTTGTACTCAGCTTCTATTGTCTTTTCCTCTTTATCATTGATGTTAGGCACATTAAGCTCGTCACCTGGTTGCAAGATTGGCTCCATATTAGGATTTAAAGCTTCCAATTCTGCAATAGTGATACCAAATTTATAAGCAACCCTCCATTTACCTTCTTTAGGTAAAACCTCATATTTTCTAACTGTATTCTTTAAGGTTTGTTTAGAAATAAATGTTTTGTATTTAGGAATACGTATTTTGTCTCCCTTTTTTAAATTTTCTGAATACAAAAAACGATTTGCTTTCTTTATATCATCTTCGGAAACGTTATACTTTTTTGATAAGCCATAGAGCGTTTCTTTACGCTTTACCTTATGTTTTTTATAACCGATCAACTCCCGTGATTTTTCCTCAATAGGTTCATTCTTAACTTTAGAATTAGGAATAATTAAAATCGTATTAGGTTGAAACTTTGTTTTGGCATCTGGGTTTAATGCAAAAATATCGAAAGGAGTTACTAAATACCTTTTGGCAATACTCTCAATAGTTTCGCCAGCTTTTATTTTGTGCTCGATATAATTTTGAGCACTAAGGCTTATTGTAAAAGTAAATAGTATAACGGTTAATAAATTCTTCATGTGTTCAATTTTACCTATTTTAAGAAACAAGTTAGACTGATAAGTCACTAAATTATTCCCACTCAATTGTTGCTGGTGGCTTAGAGCTGATATCATATACAACTCTATTGACACCTTTTACTTTATTTATAATTTCATTTGAGGTTTTCTGTAAAAACTCATAAGGCAAATTAACCCAATCTGCGGTCATACCATCTGTGCTTTCTACCGCTCTAAGTGCTACACATTTTTCATATGTACGTTCATCTCCCATTACACCTACACTATTTACAGGTAACAACATAGCACCAGCTTGCCAAACCTTATCGTATAAATTCCAAGAGCGAAGGTTATTTATAAAAATAGCATCTACCTCTTGTAATATACGTACTTTCTCACGAGTTAGATCTCCAAGTATCCTAATTGCCAATCCTGGCCCAGGAAATGGATGGCGACCCAAAAGTTGTTTATCCATATTCATGGAAGCTCCTACACGTCTTACCTCATCCTTAAACAATGTCTTTAAAGGTTCCACGACTTTAAGCTTCATAAAGTCTGGTAGACCACCAACATTATGGTGACTTTTTATAGTAGCACTTGGTCCACCTGTGGCAGACACGCTCTCAATTACATCTGGATAAATAGTGCCTTGTGCTAACCACTTTACATCTTGTATACGATGAGCCTCATCATCAAAAACCTCAATGAACATGCGACCTATCGTTTTTCTTTTTTCCTCAGGGTCGCTCTTACCAGCCAAGGCATCCAAAAAGCGTGCCGAAGCATCTACACCTTTAACGTTTAATCCCATGCCTTCGTATTGATGTAATACATCTTCGAATTCATTTTTTCGTAATAAACCATTATTTACGAAGATACAATAGAGGTTTTTTCCAATAGCTTTGTGCAATAACATTGCTGCTACGGAAGAATCTACACCTCCAGATAATCCAAGCACTACCTTATCATTTCCTAGCCTCTCTTTTAATTCTTCAACGGTTTCTTCAACAAAAGCATTTGGTGTCCAATCTTGTTCTACTTTCGCAATTTTTATCAGAAAATTCTGAAGTAATTGGTGTCCATCAGTTGTATGATACACTTCAGGGTGAAACTGAATAGCATATGTATCTTCACCTTCAATTTTATAAGCCGCATTTTCCACATCTTCTGTACTGGCCAATAAAATCGCTTCATTAGGTAAACTTTTAATAGTATCGCTATGACTCATCCAAACCTGACTACCTTCGTGAATGTTTTCAAAAAAATCTTCATCAGTCTTTAAAAAATCCAAATTAGCTCTACCATACTCTCGTGTATTAGACTCTGCCACCTCACCACCAGAAAAATGCGCTAAATATTGGGCTCCATAGCAAACCCCTAATAATGGCTTTTTTCCTCTTATTTCTGAAAGATCTGGATGAAGTACATCTTTACCTCTAACAGAATTTGGGCTACCCGATAAAATAACAGCTTTAAAACTGTCTGAATCGTTAGGAATTTTATTGAATGGATGAATTTCGCAATAGATGTTTAATTCTCTAACACGCCTTGCGATTAGCTGCGTGTACTGCGATCCGAAATCTAAAATTAGGACTTTGTTGTGTTGCATGTGCAAAAATACTAATTGATTTCAGATTTTAGATTGACGATTTTAGATTTTTTGAATAGTTTTTAACAGTTTTTGAAACTAAAATCCTAAAGCGTAATTATAGTGAATTTGCCCTTCAATGGTTTCAAAGATTTCATCAACTCAGGTACTAAACTGTCTCCATATTCTAAATACATTTCTGAAAAATTTGTATTTCGCTCTTGTAAGCTTTGGTTAGGAAACAATTGTTCTTGCAAAGCCGTACAACGTTCTATCTGATCTTTCAATTTACGTTTTTGGGCTTTAAGCAGACGTTTTTCAAGGCGTTTCAAGCCTTTTATTTGCCTAGCTTCTTGTGCTTTTACGGCTCCAATAAATGATTTATCTGTTTGCTCTGCAAGCAGATGTAAACTTTTAAACTGTGATTCTAAATGCTTAACCTGTTCTGAAAAATCAATATCAATATTCGAGATTTTTCTAACTTTTTTATTGATGAATGAATTTTTGTCTAAAAACAAATCTTGATTCGAAATATTCAATTTTTCAAGCTTTTCAGTTTGTTTTTTGGTCTTCACCAAAGCAGAATTCCTTAGTAATAATATCGGAAAAGTAATACCTTGTATCTTAAAGTTAGATTTTAACTGTAGCCAATAAATCATTTCTCCACCTCCACCTATATAGCACAGATTTGGCAAAATAACTTCTTGATAAAGTGGTCGCATAATTACATTTGGTGAAAAACGCTCTGGTACCTCATCAAGATGTTTTAATAATTCATCTTTACTCCATGCAATGTCTGTATCTAAAACTGAATAAACTCCTTCAGTTTCAACAATACGTTCGCGCAATCCGTTTTTTATATAAAATAAGTTAATTTCTCTTGGATTGACCTGAATCTTTAGTCCTAAATCTTCAAGTATATTATTAGTTTCCGTAACTTGCTCAAAAGCAGTATTATCTAATAATTCTTTCTTCATCTGCGGTATAAACAAACGCTTCAAATCCTTGTCATCGGCATCGAGAATAACTAATCCATAATCTCCAAATAAAGCATTAGCTAAATAACGTGTTGCGTCTGCCAAATTATGATGATTTAAGTAAGCTTCATTAAACCATTCTTTTAGTTGCTCGGCATGTTTTCCTCTACCTAATTCGGCAGAAAATACCTCAAAAACTTGTTCTAAACCTTCAGTCTTAAAATGACCAACAGCACCTGTTTGATTAGAATTCCATTGGATCTTTTTGCCTTTAAAATTAAAATAATTGATTTCTTCAAAATCATGATCCTCTGAAGCCATCCAATACACTGGCACGAAGTTGCAATCTGAATAAGTTTCTTTTAATTGTTTGGTTAAATTTATTGTAGATATAATCTTATGTAAAAAATATAATGGTCCTGTAAACAAATTTAGTTGATGGCCTGTAGTAATCGTAAATGTATTCTTTGAAGTTAAGCTTTCAATATGTTTTTGAGTAGATTCTGACATTTCTATACTCGCATATTGCTTCTTTAAAACATTGAAAAGTACCTTTCGGTTATGCTCAAGGTTGCCGCTTTTTGATTTTTCATCTATTTGTGCTTTAAAGTTTTTGAGATTTGGGAAACGGCTATAAAGCACTTGCAGCTCCGATTTTTCATCGAGATAATCACATATAAAATCAGAAAAATAATTGGTATCCCTGTAGGATAGACAGTCCGTTGGCATATAAAAATATTATGAAGGTATAAATATACGGCAAGTGTAAATTCTAATTGCTAATTTTTAGTTAATTCAAATAACAAGCATCATATTCTAAAAATCCCTAATTATATTTACTAGCTTTATGCCAAAACCAACACAGCTCATGCGCAAATTATTTTTCATTCTTTTAATTACTTTTAATGTAACATTAGTTCTTACCGCACAGAACATTCAAAGTCCAAGCGAATTTTTAGGTTATGATATTGGTACACAGTTTAGTCGTCATCATCAGGTAATCGATTATTTTAAAGCGGTTGCTTCTGCCGCATCAAACCGAGTAAAGTTAGAACAATATGGTTCAACTTATGAGAGAAGGCCTTTGTATTTGGCTTATGTTTCAAGTGAAACTAATTTAAAAAACCTTGAAACCATAAGACAAAATAATCTAAAAAACACTGGGCTACTCGACGGCACACCAAGCTCAACAGATGTGGCTATTGTTTGGTTGAGCTATAATGTACATGGAAACGAAGCATCAAGTACAGAGGCAGCTATGCTAACTCTTTATAAGCTTTTAACTGAGCGTAAAGATTTATTAGAAAATACAGTTGTTATCATCGACCCGTGTATTAATCCGGATGGAAGAGACCGTTACGTAAATTGGTATAACGAAACGGCCAGTCAACCTTATGATATTGACCAACAGGCAAGTGAACATAACGAACCTTGGCCAGGTGGACGACCTAATCATTATCTATTTGATCTCAACAGAGATTGGGCATGGGCAACACAAGTAGAAAGTGAATCGAGATTACTTGCCTATAACAAGTGGATGCCACATATTCATGTTGATTTTCATGAGCAAGGACCTAACGAACCTTATTATTTTGCACCTGCTGCAGAGCCTTTCCATGAAATTATAAGTGATTGGCAACGCGATTTTCAGACACAAATCGGTAAAAATCATGCCAAATATTTTGATGCTGAAGGTTGGTTATTCTTTACCAGAGAACGTTTCGATTTGTTCTACCCAAGTTATGGTGATACCTATCCAACATATATGGGAGCGATTGGTATGACCTACGAACAAGGTGGTCATGGTATGGCTGGATTAGGGATTTTAAATGATGAAGGGCATGTACTAACTTTAGTAGAGCGATTAACTCATCACACTACTACTGGATTATCTACAGTTGAAATTGCTTCTAAAAATGCGAAACAATTGAATACTGAATTTGCAAAATTCTTTGACAATTCAAACTTAAAGTACAAGAGCTATGTTTTAAAAGGAAATACAGACAAATTAAATAGCTTAAAAAAACTGCTTAACAAACATGAGATTACTTTTGAAAATGCCAGTGGCTCAAAAGTATCTGGTTATAATTATGCTACAGGTCAACAAGCCAGTATGACTGTTGATGCTAATACTATGGTAGTGCATACCAATCAGCCAAAAGGTAAAATGGTTAAAGTGTTATTTGAGCCCAATGCTAAACTATCGGATTCATTAACATACGATATTACAGCATGGTCAGTACCTTATGCATATGGCTTAGAGGCTATTGCTTGTACAACAAAAGTAGCTAGCGGTAAATTAGCAGAACGTAAAGCGTTACAAGTTTTAAAAGATGCCTATGGATACGTGAGCAAGTGGAATTCTATAGATGATGCTCAGTTTTTGGCTGATTTGCTAAAAAATAATTTCAAAGTGAGGTTTACCGAAAAACCATTTAGTTCTAATGGTTCTGATTTTGACCGTGGTTCATTGATTATTACCAAGGGAGATAATAAGCATATCAAAGATTTTGTTAGTGCTTTAAATACTGTAGCGCAAAAACATTCACAGCCTTTGACTCAGATCAATTCTGGATTTTCGCAAACTACTCCAGATATTGGCTCTCCGGATATTAAACTCATTAATAAACAAAAAGTAGCTGTGCTATCTGGCAAAGGCATTTCGTCATTGAATTATGGTGCAATTTGGCATTTCTTTGAGCAACAACTAAACTATCCTTTGACCTCCATTAATACTGATAATTTTAGTACAACTAACTTGAATAAGTATAATGTATTAATACTACCAAGTGGGTATTATGGTAGTGTTCTAAATGACAGTAATATGAAAAAGCTTAAAGATTGGGTACGTAAAGGTGGTAAAGTCATAGCTATCGATGCTGCACTAAGAAGTTTTGCAGGTAAAGATGGTTTTAGTTTAAACTATAAAACTTCAGAAAGTGACGATAATGACGATAATCTAATTCCGTATGCAGATCGCGAACGTGAACGCACTAATAATCTTATTACTGGTGCCATTTTTAAAACCAATGTTGATAATACTCATCCTATGGCTTTTGGTTATGATAATAACTACTTTTCTTTAAAATTAGGAAGTTCTGCCTACAGTCTGTTAGATGATGGTTACAATATTACTTATTTAAATGAAGCTAAAGTTTATTCAGGTTTTGCTGGCAAAGATACTTTAGATAAATTAGATAAAACGCTAGTATTTGGAGAAGAGCGTATGGGAAGTGGTAGCTTTATTTTTATGGCAGATAATCCTCTTTTTAGGAGCTTTTGGGAAAATGGAAAATTATTTTTGGTGAACTCTATTTTCTTTGTCAATAATAATGCTTACGAATTATAACAAAAAAGAATGATTTTTAAGTCTCATATGTTAGACCATTAAAATATCTAAAACTTAACGAGATTGGACAAATCTTAGGCTTTGTAAAAACCTACATTATCAAATTAAAACATCGAGATGAAAATAAAGTTATTGGTATTCGTTTTTTTATTTCAATCGCTAAATGCATTTGCCTGCCTATCAGCAAAACAACAAAAGCTATTTCCTGTTGGTGTTATAGATGATAGTATTATTTTTATTGAAGTACATCTATATAGAACACATGATATAGACAAAAACGATAAAAGCAAAAATATGATGGCAATGAAATGGAAAGTAAAATCATATGTTTCTATTTATAATAAGTTTCATAAACTGATTTCGCAAACAGAAATTGAAAGCTCAGAAATTAAGGGTCGTTCATATTTACCATTATTACAATCTACTTATACCAAAGGGCTGGCACAAATAAAATCGATCTACAAAAGCTTAGATTATTTTAAAGCAGAATATTTATCATTTTGCGACTATCAAAAAAAATGTAAACGGCTAGAAATACATCATGATTCTATTACAAAAAAAGACACGTTTAAATACAAAAAACAAGACTTTACTATAGAGTTATCAGATAACCAAAAGGATGAGAAAAGTGAAACATTTGTTGGTCATTTATCATCTTACTTTTTAAATTCTGTTAGGATTTATAAAACCAAAGACATAGAACTTATTATCGGTCATATAGCAACAGGCCACGAAGTTTCAATGGGTTGGATTACTGATAATCCTAACAAAAAACCTAATAAATTTGGTGACCCTATACATAAAGCTGAACCATACCATCCAGATTTTGAATTCAAAGAACTGCGTACTGCTGTTTATGAAGAGCCTATAATGCATCATGGTTATGGTTTTGATTTATTCATTATCAAATAAAATTAATGATACTTTCATTATCTTTAACTGATAATCAAACACATAAGAATTATGAAACTAGGTGCATTTTCAATTAGTCTTGCCGTAAAAGACATTAAGGCATCCAAAGCATTTTATGAAGCCTTAGGCTTTTCAGTTTTTGCAGGTGATTTAGAAAGAAACTACCTTATCATGAAAAATGAATCATCACTTATTGGTTTGTTTCAAGGTATGTTTGAAAATAATATCCTCACTTTTAATCCTGGTTGGGATCAAGATGCCAATACTTTAGAACAGTATGATGATGTACGCGATATTCAGGCACATTTAAAATCAAAAGATGTCACATTTGCCAGCGAAATCGAAGCCGCTGATTCTGGTCCAGCTAGTTTTGTGATATTAGATCCAGATGGTAATGCTATATTAATCGATCAACATATATAAGTTATGACATGGGACGACGCACTAAACGTTTATGATAAAATTACGGAAGCCTGTAACGGTTTTGAGCGTAAAGGTAAAAAGATGATTTATACCTCATCGAACGGTTACATGTTTACCTTATTAAACAAGGATGCTGAGATTGGTATTCGTTTACCAAAGGATGTAGCAACGAAATTTATGGAGCAACATAATACTGGCTATTATTATTCTTATGGAGCAAAAATGAAGGATTATGTTTTAGTCCCAGAATCACTTTGGAAAGACACAAAATTAATGGTAAACTATTTTGAGCAAAGCTTTGCTTATGTTAATAGTTTGCCTCCTAAATAAAATATAAATTTTGAAACGTGTTGGTATACAATGGATTGTTGAGAATGTAGAAAAATCGATAGCATTTTATTCTACAAAACTTGGTTTTGAAATTGATTGGGTTGGCGAAGGTCCAAAATTTGCCATCTTAAGTCGTGGGAATTTTTATGTAATGCTACGCCAATTAAAAGAAAAAGGACATGCAAGACCTAATCGAATCTCATTTATTAAAGCTGGTTGGCATACCGAAGGGCAAGAAGCATGGGACGCTTACATTTGGGTTAAAGACGCAGACAAGCTCTATAAAGAATTTATAGCTAATGATGTTTCAATTATAAAGCCCATTCAAAATACGCAATATGGTAATAGAGATTTTGAAATTGAAGATATCGATGGTTATATCTTATGCTTTGGGCACTCAAATGAATAGCAGTCTACATAAGTAATTAATTTACAACCTCACCATAAAGATCGAAGTCTTCAGCTTCAATAACTTTAATAGTGGTAAACTCGCCTGTTTTTAAATACGTTTTTGTTGCATCAATTAAAACTTCGTTATCTACGTCTGGCGAATCAAACTCTGTACGACCAACAAAATAATTACCTTCTTTACGGTCAATAACTACTTTAAACTCCTGCCCTATTTTAGCTTGGTTTAATTCCCATGAAATTTGCGACTGTATCTCCATAATTTCATTGGCACGCTGCAGCTTCACGTCTTCTGGCACATCATCTTCAAGGTTATATGCATGTGTATTTTCTTCATGCGAATATGTAAAGCAGCCTAAACGTTCAAAACGCATCTCTTTTACCCACGCTTTCAACGTCTGAAAATCATCCTCTGTTTCGCCAGGATAACCAACAATCAATGTGGTTCTTATGGTCATTTTAGGAACTTTTGCTCTAAACTCTTGCAATAGCTTTGTTGTTTTTTCCTTTGTAGTTCCACGGCGCATACTCATTAAAATAGTATCAGAAATATGCTGCAAAGGGATATCCAGATAGTTACAAATCTTTGGCTCACGCTTCATAATATCTAAAACATCCATCGGGAACCCTGTTGGAAAAGCATAATGCAACCTAATCCACTCAATACCTTCTACTTTAACAAGATTTTCTAATAACTCGGCAAGGTTACGCTTTTTGTATAAGTCTAAACCATAATATGTTAAATCCTGAGCAATAAGAATAAGCTCTTTAACGCCATTAGCGGCTAGCTTTTTAGCCTCAATTACCAAATCCTCAATTGGTGTACTTTTATGTTTACCTCGCATTAAAGGAATAGCACAAAAACTACAAGGTCTGTCACAGCCCTCAGCTATTTTTAAATAGGCATAGTTTTTTGGAGTTGTTGTTAAACGCTCACCAATTAATTCGTGCTTGTAGTCAGCACCGAGAGCTTTTAATAAACCTGGTAGTTCTGTTGTTCCAAAATACTGATCGACATTAGGTATTTCTTTTTCTAAATCTGGTTTATAGCGTTCACTCAAACAACCCGTTACAAAAACTTTATCAACATCACCTTCCTCCTTCTTTTGCATGTAATGTAAAATGGTATTTACACTTTCTTCCTTGGCATTATTAATAAAACCGCAGGTATTAATGACTACAACATTACCTTCTTGCTCATGTACTACATCTTTTCCACTCGCTTTTAGTTGTCCCATTAACACCTCACTGTCGTAAACATTTTTACTACAACCTAAGGTTACTACATTGATTCTATTTTTCTTTAAGGTCTTTGTACGCATCTTCTTTTAAATCAGTGCGCAAAGATACAACCTAAATTAAACCTTTAGTATATTTATAAGTCTTAATTGAAATTCAAACTATGAAATACGTGCGTATAACCTTAATCTTTATAAGCATAATTTTAGCATTTTCTTGTTCATCTGATGATTCAACCAATACTGATTATTTAACAGAAGATGAATTATATTTTCCACCTATAAATTCTGATATCTGGGAGACAATGTCCATAGAAGATTTGGGATGGAATATTGATGCGTTTCCTACTCTTCTCGAATTTTTAGAAAATAGTGATACGAAATCCTTTATAATCTTATACAATGGTAAAATTGTGAACGAATCTTATTTTAATAGTACTACAAGAACCTCTAATAACCCTTGGTTTTCCGCTGGAAAAACCTTAACTGCTTTTATGATCGGATTGGCACAAGAAAATGGTTTATTAAATATTAATGAATCGTCGTCAAATTATTTGGGAAATGGATGGAGTAGTTTAGCAATTGAACAGGAAAATATGATTACCGTAAAAAATCATATCACAATGACTACTGGATTAGATTACACAAGCGGTTTATACTGTACAGATTCAGACTGTTTAACCTTTTTAGAAGATCCAAATGCATTTTGGTACTACCATAACGCACCTTATACTTTAACACAATCAATTATGTCTGGAGCTTTAAATTCTGATTTTGACTCTTATTTTAATTCGGAATTGAAAAACAAAATAGGCATGCAAGGTAGTTGGGTACAAGTTGGTTATAATAAATTCTACTTTAGTAATGCCAGAAGCATGGCTCGCTTTGGTTTGTTATGTTTAAATGAAGGGACTTGGGATGGGGAACCTGTGCTAGGTGACACTTCCTATTTCTCTGAAATGACAAACACATCTCAAAACTTAAATTTAGCTTATGGCTACTTATGGTGGCTTAATGGTAAATCATCATATATGTTACCTGGATCAACAAATGTTTTTACAGGTAAGCTAATACCAAATGCACCTGACGATTTAATTGCAGGTTTAGGAGCTAATGATCAGAAACTATATGTTGTACCAAGCAAAAAATTGGTCATTATTCGTATGGGAAATGACGGTGGTGAAGGCCAATTAGGACCTTCAGGTTATGATAACTTACTTTGGGAAAAATTAGATAATCTCATTAACTAATTATAGTCCTTAGATGCAACTCTAGCTTTAGAAGCTTGCTCATAAACATAGGCCCATTCTAATAATTGTTTTTCCTGTAATCGCTTGCCAATAAATGTTAGACCTTTTGGTTCACCTTCTTTAGTATAACCCATAGGAACTGTTAAAGCAGGATATTCTGCAACAGCAGCAAAAGCTGCATGATAATTATTAATAGATAAGAAACCATCAAGATTATGAGCCTTCATAGGAATATCAAAATACCGTTTTCCGTTGGTGCTTAATGTATCTTTAATACGCTCTAAATATACTTCATCTCCTTTATCGTCTGCAATTCCTTTAAATAACTTCTGTCCATAAGGCATTGTTTTTATTGAATCTTTTAAGTTGAAAGTCATAACATCGGAAACCGTTCGTAATGATATAGTTTTATTAGCATAGTTTTCCATATATGCAGGCAAATCCTTTTTCATATCAAGGTTAAGCAAATTGAGGAAATTTGGTAAACCTAGTTGTTCCTCATCAATCTCAACAATTTCAGCGCCTTGTTGTTTTAGAACTGAAATTGCTTTCATAAATAATGTATCTTCTAGTAAACGTTTTGGTGCACCAAAACGTTTGTCTTTTAAACTAGCTTTTTTTATATCCTTTGTGTAGAAACCAGCTCCCCACATTATCATGAAAGATTTACTATCTGTAGTATCTTCTCCAAAAATAGCATCCATAACAATGGCATTATCCATAACAGTTCTGGTTATTGGCCCAGCAGTATCTAATGTTGAAGAAATAGGCACAATACCATTACGACTCACCAAGCCTATAGTAGGTTTTAATCCAACAACTGAATTCTGACTTGCAGGTGACAAAATAGAACCCGCTGTTTCACTACCTATTGTCGCTGCTGCAAAATTAGCTGAAGCAGCTACACCACTTCCTGAGCTTGATCCTCCTGTATCCATAATACGCCTTCCATATGGATTAAGCGTTTGCCCTCCAATGGCTGAATATCCACTTGGACAATCCCCACAAAAGAAATAAGCCCATTCACTTAAATTTGCTTTTCCTAGTATCAAAGCACCTTTTGATTTTAATTGCTTTACAATAAATGCATCATCTGTCATATTATCTTTTAAGGCAATTGCACCAGCCGTTGTTGCCATGCCTGATGCATTAATGTTATCTTTGAGTAATATTGGCATACCATAAATTGGATGTACTCCAGAATCCTGAGCCAAATCTAACTTATTTGCTTCTTTAATCACATCAGGATTTATTGCTATAACAGAATTTAAAGACAAGTTATTTTCCCGATCAAACTTTCTAATGCGATATAAATAGAATAGTGTTAATTCAGTATAACTCAATTCTTCTTTTGCAATTTGCTCTTGTAATGATTGAATGTCTTTTTCAAGAATTAAGGGCTTCAATCGTATATATTGAGCTTCAGTAAATGTTTGCATTTGTGGATTAATCTCAGCCCATATATCTGTTTTCGACAAATTTTTAGAATCTAAGACTTTAAATTCTCTAAAGTCTTTAGTAGAAATAGCCTCTAGATCTGAGTCTTTTTCGGTAGTACTTTCTACGGTTTCTGATTCTGAAATAGGTTCTCTTACTTCATTAGATTTAGAATCTATACAAGAAAAAATAAAAAGGAAAACAGATAGAAAAGTAATATATCTCATGGTTCGTATTTTTATAAAAATACGAAATGCATGCTTTAGATGAAACCCTTAAAAATAGAATCATCGTATCCCTCATTTTCTTTAAGAAACAAAGTCTTCATCTTTAGAGCTTCTACCATATTACCTTGTCTATGATATAAATGGGCTAAAACATAGGGAAGCTCTGGGTTATAAATTCTATAATTGTATTTCTTACTTGCGAATTGATTTTCAGCTAATGTAATATTTGCTTCAAGAGAATCCAATCGAATTAAAAACTTTGAAATTTTTCTAAAGTTACTATTAATAAACTTCTGAAGGCTTTGTCTAAAAAATGATTTATTCCAAAGTCGAATAGAGTATCCCTTTTCAAAATACTTACTATTTTCATATACTTGCAACGCATAATTATAATGTGCTGTCTTCTTGTTTTGAGTTAATGAAGGAATAAAACTAAAATTTACTCCTACAAAAAAAGCGGTATTTAAATTTCTATATTTAAATCGAATAATTGGTTTAATACCTTCAGCATTATACACACCTTGCCATATATACTTTTTCTGCTTATTACTTAGACCTATTAAACTAAGTTTAGGCGTTACGATATCATTAAGTGTATTTGCTATAGTTTCTGTAGAAGGAACATTTAGGTTAGAATTATGCTCAATATCAAAAAATGAATATAAATTCATAAAGTGATTTTTTACTTAAAAAACGAATCTACAAATTCATATTTATTGAAAACTTGCAAGTCCTCAATACCTTCTCCTATACCAATATATTTTACAGGAATTTGAAATTGATCGCTTATACCAATTACTACACCTCCTTTGGCTGTACCATCTAACTTAGTCACTGCTAATGATGTAACTTCTGTAGCAGCTGTAAATTGCTTAGCCTGCTCAAAAGCATTTTGCCCAGTAGAACCGTCTAAAACCAGTAATACATCATGTGGTGCATCATCTACTACTTTTTGCATCACGCGTTTTACTTTAGACAACTCATTCATTAAATTAACTTTATTATGTAATCGGCCAGCTGTGTCTATAATGATAACATCGGCATCTTGATTTACACCAGATTGTAGGGCATCAAATGCTACAGAAGCAGGGTCAGAACCCATTTCTTGTTTTATCATGGGTACATCTACACGATCTGCCCAAACTTGTAATTGGTCAATTGCAGCAGCTCTAAAAGTATCTGCAGCACCAAGTACTACATTTAAGCCTTTCTTTTTAAATTGGTAAGCTAGCTTACCAATCGTTGTGGTTTTACCTACTCCATTAACACCAACAACCATAAGAACATAAGGTCTTTTTTTACCATTATCTTGAGCAGGCATTTCTGGGATGGTATAATCAGTATCCTCACCAGAATTAGTTTCGGATAACAAACCAGCTATTTCTTCTCTGAGGATTTTATTTAATTCAGATATGCCAAGATATTTATCTTTTGCAACACGCTCTTCAATACGTTCTATAACTTTTAATGTTGTGTTTACACCAACATCACTGGTTACTAAAACTTCTTCAAGATTATCTAATACGTCATCATCAACTTTAGACTTACCAGCAACAGCTTTATTTAATTTATTGAAAAAAGAAGATTTAGATTTTTCCAAACCTTTATCCAGGGTTTCTTTCTTTTCAGAAGAGAATATTTTTTTAAAAAAACTCATTTATAATTAATTCTATTTGCTTTGCTAACAGCAACAACCTTGCCTTTAATGGTTTACTGCTAAGTTGTCAGACCTCATCAAATATAGCCATAAAAAAACTGCTTTCAAATGAAAGCAGTTTTATAAATCTACATCTAAATGTAGCTTATTTTTTGTTTAAAAAGTCATTGACAAATTCTGGTGCCATTACTGATTCTACGAACATGTAAGCTCCAGTTTTTGGTGATTTCACCATTTTTATCGCTTTTGTCAAACGCTTTGATCCTGTCTGTAAAGACGCTACTGATTTCTTTGCCATGTCTCTTAATTATTTAATTTCTTTATGAACTGTCATACGCTTAAGGATAGGATTAAATTTTTTAATCTCCATACGGTCTGGCGTATTCTTCTTATTTTTTGTAGTAATATATCTTGACGTTCCTGGCATACCAGAAGCTTTGTGCTCTGTGCACTCTAAGATAACTTGTATTCTATTTCCTTTTTTTGCCATTGTAAATTGACTTTAGCGTACGCTATTATTTGTAAAATCCTTTTGCTCTAGCTTCTTTTAACATTGCACTGATACCAATTTTATTGATAGTCTTTAACGCTGATGTAGAAACTTTTAATGTTACCCACTTATCTTCTTCAGGAATGAAAAAACGCTTTTTAACTAAGTTTGCATTAAACTTGCGTTTTGTTTTATTCATAGCATGAGAAACATTGTTTCCAACCATTGCTTTTTTCCCAGTAAGTTCACAAACTCTTGACATTGTATTCTTTCTTTAGGTCTATTAATTCTAATTGTCTAAACTAAAACCATAAAAGGTTATTTTAAACAAGGGTGCAAATTTAAGAAAACTTTACGTTTCAACAAACATAAAATACTACTTTTTAAAAATTTCTTTTTGAAACATTTCAAAAGCCTTGTTTGTAGCTTTAGTAATCACTTTATCACGATGGTTACCAAAGTTAAAAACCTCAGCATATACTTCATTTTCAGTAGCTATTGCAATCCACACTGTGCCTACTTCAGCATTAGAATCTCCTTTTAACGGACCTGCATTTCCAGTGGTACTTATGGCGTAGTCTGTATTAAAAAGCTTTCGTACATTTTTAGCCATAGCTTCAGCCACCTCTTTACTTACAACAGAATGTGACTTTACGTCTGTTGGTGAAACCCCTAAAACATTGACCTTAGTTTCTGTGGCATAACTCACAATACTTCCCTTAAAATATTTTGATGCACCAGCTTTTGAAGTGATGGATTGCGCTATTTTTCCCCCTGTACAACTCTCTGCTATTGATAATGTTTTACCTCGTTTGGAGAGTTGATTCCCTATTAGAGTTTCTATAGAACCATTTTCTTCGAAACCAATAAAAATATCTTCAATTTGAGGTAAAAGTGAGGCAATTTGCTTTTCTATATCAGTTTCTAGAGATATTTTATCTCTCGATTTACCTGATAAACGTAACCTTACTCTACCTAGGCTTGGTAGGTATGCCAATTTAATATGATCAGGCAAAGCCTCTTCCCAAGCTTCTATTCTATTGGCTATGGCACTCTCTCCTAAACCATAAGTCAACATTGTTTTATGTCTTATATAAGGAAACTCGAATTTATGTCTTAAAGCAGGAATGACTTCATGAGTAATCAAAGCCTTCATTTCGTATGGTACACCAGGAAGCGATACAAATACTTTTCCGTTTTTTTCCAGCCACATACCCGGAGCAGTACCAAAGCGATTCGTTAGTACTTTTGATTTAGAGGGCACCAACGCTTGCTGCCTGTTTAAATCTGAGATTGGTGTACTAATATATTTTGAAAACAAATGTTCTACATGAGCGAGAACATCTTTGTTTTCAACTAAAGTATCATTGAAATATTCGCAAATTGTATGTTTGGTAATATCGTCCTTGGTTGGTCCTAAACCTCCAGTAATTATAATAATATCTGCATTACTCTCTGCCTCTTGTAAAGCCTTAATTATATGCGCCTTATCATCTTGTACAGATGTTATTTGATAAATAGAAATACCTATTTTATTGAATTCCTTCCCTAAAAATGCTGAGTTTGTATCTACAATTTGACCTATGAGTATTTCGTCGCCAATTGTTATTATTTCTGCTTGCATTTATAACCCGAAGTCTGCTTTAATCTCGTTGGTAGCATTTTCTACAGCTGTAAGTACTTTTTGAAGCGACTCATCTACATTTTTACCTTCTTCCTCATATTTGCCCCAGTCCTGTACTTCAATTAATTCGTCATAGACACCTAAATCGAATAGTTCTATAGTAGGTTTCATCTTATGGGCGGCCTGATAGGTTTCGTGATAGTCTTTTGCTGGCACTGCTTTTCTTAAGCGTTCTGCATCTTCCGGAACTTCCTCAATAAAAGCTGCTGCCAATGCCATAACGAAATCTTCATCGTTATCAGCCATATCACGTACACGATCTAATTTATAATACTTTGCCATTTACTTTATTTTAATTGAAAACATTTCTTGGTTCTCAATATATCCTTTTAATTGGTCATTCGCAACAACCTTGCCAACACCAGCTGGTGTGCCTGTAAAGATAATATCTCCAATTTTTAAAGTAAAATATTTTGAGATATATTCGATGAGTTCATCAATCTTCCACAACATTAACCCTGTACTGGCAGACTGCACCACCTCCTCATTCTTTTTTAGACTAAAATTGATGTCATTAATATTTTGAAACTGAGATTTGGGTAGCCACTTTCCTATAACTGCGGCACCATCAAAGGCTTTTGCTTTTTCCCAAGGCAAACCTTTAGCTTTCAATTTTGCTTGTAAATCACGAGCTGTAAAGTCAATTCCCAATCCTATTTCGTCATAATATTTATGAGCAAATTTCTTATCGATATACTTGCCAACTTTTTTGATTTTTACCAAAATTTCTACCTCATGATGTACATCTTTTGAAAAGTCCGGGATAAAAAACGGTTGTTTTTTTAATAAAATCGCAGTATCCGGTTTTAAAAACACTACAGGATCCGTTGGTTTTTCGTTTTCTAGCTCTTTAATATGGTCTGTATAATTACGACCTATGCAGATTAGTTTCATAGTCATTTCCTGCACAAGCAGGAATATTTTTTAATTAATTAGACAAAGTTAAGGATATCGCAGGAACCACTTTTTCCTTTCCTTTGTATTTATTGGCAGCATAAAAACGCCATTGACCTGAGTTATAGATAGCAACCTTAAACCTGCCCTCTTCTTCACATGTTCCTGATAGTACTGGGCTGTATTTTATTCTTTTTTCTTTCTTTTTGTTATTCTTTTCAAAATGAAAAGTTACTTCCTCTTCATTATATGGTATATACAACCATTCAAAAGCTACGTAAAAGCCTTCTCTTGGGAAAATTATACTGTAATCTGAGATATCTACATCAACAATTTTTTGCTTCTTTTTTAGACTAACGATAATATTCTCTTTTAATAAATCTTTGTCTGGTAAACTATCATTACCAATGGAAAATAAACGTAACCTAAATTTTGCCTTTTTATTTTTAAAATTTCCAAAATGAAGCCTAACTGATTTAATAAAATCTATATCTTCATAATCTTGATCAAAAGGAAAATACAAGCTTAAAAGCCAAGGATTTTGAGCACTTGAGCCATAACCCTGACACAAATCGTCTTCATTTAATTCATTTACAACTAATGTTTTTTCTTCGATTTTTTCGGATATAACGACTTCATCTAATTGTTCAACTAGAGGCTGAAGGAAAACCTTACCACTTTTTAAAAATAAGGAGATAGGTATTTTACTCACTTCGTATCCTAATGAGGATAATTTTACAACTTTATATAAATCCTCATTATTTATCTCAAGTGAAAAGCTTCCATCTTCATGACTAGAAGTACCTATTTGAGATTCTAAGATAGAAATGTTTACATATGGGATTGGCTCATTTGTTTTTTTATCAAGAATTAAGCCCTTAGCAGTTTGATTTTGACATAAAACAAACAATGGTAATAGTAAAAATAGATATTTCATAAGTTACTAAATAAGATGAGATCAACTGAGTCTTCGATTTAATAGTAACTCAGAAATTTAGCCCAATTTATTATTAAATTGTCTCAACTTAATCGCAGTTAACACCTTTTTAGTATACAACGGAAAGTCTGCATTGAGTAACCAGCCAAAATAACCAGGCTCTTGCTCCATAACATCAACTACACGTTTACCTTTATGCTTACCAAAAGAAAAACACTCTTCTCCATCTTTATTATAAACTAGGAATCCTGCAAAATCAGCAAATTTTTTGCGCGAACTGAATTCAGCTAAGAATTTTGTGTCATTTTCTAAAGTATTGTATTTATCTAACTGCGCTTTCAATACTTCATAAGTGGCTTTGGTATCTGCTTCAGCACTATGTGCATCATCCAAATTCTTATCGCAATAGAATTTATAGGCTGCACTTAAGGTTCGTTGCTCCATTTTATGAAAAATAGTTTGTACATCTACGGATTGTCTATTCTTCATATCAAAATCAACTTCAGCACGTAACATCTCCTCTGCCAAAAGCGGGATATCAAAACGGTTTGAGTTAAAACCTCCTAAATCTGAGTCCTTTATTAAGTTGTGTACCTCCTTGGATATTTCTTTAAAAGTTGGAGCATCTGCAACATCAGCATCTGATATACCATGTACTTTAGTTACTTCTGGTGGAATAGGAATGGTAGGGTTTACCCTTTTTGTATACGTTTCTTCTTTTCCATTTGGGTGAACTTTTAAGATAGAAATCTCAACAATTCTATCTTTTGAAATATTGATTCCTGTGGTTTCTAAATCGAAAAAACAAATGGGTTTATTAAGGTTGAGTTGCATTATTATTTTTTTTAACACCAAAGATAAATAGAATAAGTAGAATAGCCGTCACCGAATTAGAAAAGCTGGATTGGGATTGTTAATTAAAATCTTTGAAACAGAATAGAATCTGTTTCGTCATTAATTAATAACAAAAAAATGCAATAGATTAAAAAAGTTACGTCTTTATAACTGAGAGCTGTAAAAAAGCGCTTTTAAATGAATCAATCAGAAAATAGTAAAAAGTTAAGTACATTTTTTAATGAGGAATATTATGCTCTTAAATCTTATGTAAGCTCAAATCTTAAATCGAGTATTGATAGAGATGCTGAAGATATTATACAAGATGTAGCTTTGAAACTATTTACTGGTGCTGATAGATATTCGCCAATTAATAATGTAGCAGGATTTGTATATCGTGCTATTAAAAACAAGCTTATAGATATTATGCGAACCTCAAAGACCAATAAAATTGATTATGAATCTCAAAACGAAACAAAATTAATTGAGTTTGCCACTTTAATATATGAAACATCTTCAGATTTATATTCTGAGCAAATGAAACGCGAACTAAAAACAGCAATAATTAATCTTAAACCACACTATAGAGAAATTATTATCGCTGTAGACTTTGAAGGCTACACTTACAAAGAGATTGAACAAGAAACAGGTATACCTATAGGCACATTAATGTCTAGAAGGCATAGAGCTATTTCACTCTTATACAAAAACTTAAAATCTAAACAGAAAATAATTAGTTAAATAAAAAAATATGTCAAATTACTTTAAACACAAAATGAGAGGCAAATCACCTGGGGAAATTGCTGGAATGATAATATTTGGTGCCATATTTATAACTGGTCTGTCCATATTATTTGGCTTTGTTATTATGTGGCTATGGAATTGGTTAATGCCAATGATTTTTGGGCTTACTACATTAACATTTTGGGAGGCAGTAGGGGTTTTTATTCTATTTAAAATCCTTCTAGGGGGTTGTGGTGGTTTTGGCGGTAAAGACAAGAAAAAAACCAAGACATCAAATTGTAATCACGAATCTAAAAGGCAATTCTCTAAATGGGAACATTATGACAACTTCTGGAAAGAAGAAGGTAACAAAGCTTATGAAGCATATGTCAATCGTTTAAACTCTAAAGAAGAAACTGATGATTAGTCCATTTTATAAAAGTCAAAAAAACGGTTTTAAAATTCATATTTTTAAAACAAAAATAAAAACAAAAATAGAGCTAAAAAGCATAAAAGCATTGCTAAATTCTAATTCTAGTATTCTAAATTGGTCTATAGACTTAGAAGATGTTGACAAAGTATTAAGAGTTGAATCTCAAAAAAATTTAAGCGAAAAAGATATAATCAATCTAATAAAATCTGGTGGGTTTTATTGTGAAGAATTAAACTAATACTTTACAATAAAACTAAGAACTATTTATTACTAAACAGAAAAGACACAGTGAAAACTGTGTCTTTTCTCATAATGTTGAGGTTACTCTCTTCTCAGGAACGTATTAAATTTCTCTACTAGAATCCCAGGCTTCTAAATAATCTTTAACAGCTTTTACAAACTGCCCTCCTAATGCTCCATTAACCACACGATGATCATAAGAATGTGACATAAACATTTTGTAGCGGATACCTATAAAGTCACCTTGAGGGGTTTCTATAACTGCTGGTACTTTTCTAATTGCTCCTAAAGCTAATATCCCAACCTGTGGTTGATTAATAATTGGTGTTCCCATAATACTACCAAATGTACCTACATTGGTTACTGTGTATGTTCCACCTTGTATATCATCTGGGTTTAGCTTATTCTCTCTCGCTCTGTTAGCCAGATCATTTACTTTTTTAGCCATACCAAAAAGATTCAATTGGTCTGCATCTTTTATTACTGGCACAATTAAATTACCATCTGATAATGCAGCAGCCATACCTAAATTGATGTGCTTCTTTTTAATAATATTATCACCTTGTACAGAAATATTCATCATTGGATAATCTCGTAAGGCTTTTGCTACGGCCTCCATGAATATTGGTGTAAAAGTTAGATTTTCTCCTTCACGTTTTTTAAAGTCATTCTTATGCTTGTTTCTCCAATTCCAAATATCCGTAACATCGGCTTCAATAAACGATTGTACATGGGCAGAGGTTTGTACAGAATCTACCATATGCTTAGAAATGAGCTTACCCATTCTTGTCATTTCAATGATTTCATCCTCTCCTGAAGCCACAACTGGTGTAGATGTAGATTTTTCAACAGGTTTTGCTGGTTTTGAAGCTACCTCAACTTTTTGTTGAACTACTGTCTCTACTTTTGATTCTGTAACAGGAGCCGAACTACGAGATTGTAAATAACTCTTTATATCATTTTTAGTTACACGACCATCTTTTCCTGTACCAGGAATAGTATCTAATTCTACTTGCGCAATACCTTCTTGTTTTGCAATATTCTTAACCAATGGTGAATAAAAACGCTCACCAGAAGAAATCACTGGTTCTACCGTAGCTTTTGCAGCTGTAATCGTTTGTGTAATTTCTGCGACAGCTTTAGGTGCTTCTGACTCAGCAACTGGCTCTGCTTTTGGTGCTACGGCTTCACTATCTCCTCCTCCTTCAATCTCTATAACAGCTATGGTTTGTCCAACTTGTACCACATCATCTACGTTGTAAAGCTTTTCAACCAATACACCATCTACTTCACTTGGGACTTCACTATCTACTTTATCCGTAGCGATTTCTAAAACGGCTTCATCGGCTTCAATCGTATCACCGACATCTTTTAACCAAGACGTTATCGTTGCTTCTGCAACACTCTCACCCATTTTAGGTAACTTAAGTTCAAACTTTGCCATATCTATAATTTGAAGGTCTTTATTAGCTAATTGAATGCAAAATTAGTAAAAAATAGTGTGTTTTACTGATTTTTATTCAACTAAAACATTTAGAAGCGTAATACCTCTCCTCTACTAACACTACTGTCGCTTCCAAGGATAAAATTACTATTTTTTGGTAATATTCTATATGAATTTTGATTTGTACTACTATTAGACTTCATATAATCTATAATAACCTTATAACTAAGATAGTTAGTATCAAATACAACTAACGTATTATTAATTGCATCAGAAAGACTAGAGGTTTGTGAAACTGGTTTAGGTAATTTAGACTTTAATGCATCAGACAGGTTATTAGAAATAACTAAGGTTTTTATAATATCGTTTTGCTTTATTTCAGCAACACTTCTTCTTTTTTTAGATGCAAGCTTAGTACTGAGTTTTACTAAAAAAGTAAATACTATATTCTTGTCAAAATGTTTCTTATAAAAAATTTCCATAGCTTCATAAAAGCGTTTGGCATAAACCTTATCCTTTAAAGTACTCTCACCTTTGAAATGGATAATACTTGCTTCACCAAAATAATAGTTGATGTAACCAGATTTTAAGATTTTATAAGACAAATCGATATCCTCACCATACATAAAGTAATCTTCATCAAAACCTCCAACATAATTATAGACCTCTCGCTTCAGTACCATAAATGCGCCAACTAACACATCTGTTTTGCCAATATCATTTTTATTTAAATTTACATTATAGTAGTTATCAGCGTAACCTATCATTTTTTGAAACGCTATCCGTGCCGTTGGAACATGACGTTTACTTTCTGGTAAAAATACTCCATTACCATCTATTAACTGACAACCTATAATGCCAATATCTTGCTTTTTTTTAGCATACTGAAGTATTTTTATAAAGGTGTCTTCTGCTACAACCGTATCTGGATTAAGAATACATACATATTTACCTTTTGCTTTAGCAACACCAATGTTATTACCTTTTGAAAATCCTGAGTTTTCTTTATTCTCAATCAAAATTACATTAGGGAATTGTTGCTTTACCATTTGGCAACTCTCATCTGATGAGTTGTTATCCACCACAATAATCTCAGCTTCTATATTTGCTATAGCAAGCTCAACACTTTTGAGGCATAGTTCTAAAAAGTAGCGTACATTGTAATTTAAAATAACAACAGATAACCTCACAATAAGTTAAGATTTTAGTGAAGTTTCAAAAGGCACGCGATCCATGATACTTCGGCCAAGTGTTATTTCGTCAGTATATTCGAGCTCATTTCCTGCAGCAACTCCTCTAGCAATAGTAGACATGGTAATATTATAATCTTGTATTTGTCTAAAGATATAAAAGTTAGTAGTATCACCTTCCATGGTTGGACTCATAGCAAAAATAAGTTCTCTAATTTTTCCTGTTTTCACTTTTTCGACTAGAGTATTAATATTTAAGTCTTGAGGACCAATACCGTCCATAGGAGATATTTTTCCTCCCAAGACGTGATACAAGCCTTTAAACGAGCTTGTATTTTCAATGGCCATAACATCTCTTATATCTTCAACCACACAAATCAATTCTTCATTACGGTTTGGGTTTTCGCAGATTTCACATAAAGCTTTATCACTTATATTATGACAAGATTTACAAAAATTAATTTCTGCTCTTACTTTAGACAATGCATCCGATAACTGAAATGTTTGGTGCTCAGGCTGACGCAATAAATGCAACACCAATCTTAAAGCCGTACGTTTTCCTATACCAGGTAATTGCGACATTTCATTCACCGCATTTTCTAAGAGTTTTGATGAAAATTCCATAAGTGCGAAGTTACTGATTTTTGAACATAAAAAAACCCAATGGCAAATGATTTGCTATTGGGTTTTAGTTCTATTGGCTTTGTCACTATTTTAAAATGAGCTGCTTTGTTAGCTCTCCTCTTGAGCTATTTAGTTTCACAAAATACATTCCGGCTTCAAATGAAGACATGTCTATTTTAAATCCATTAAACAAATTGACTTTTTTTCCATAAAACACAAGCTTACCTGTTGTATTATATACTCTTACACTAACCTCTTCTGATGTATTCCACTTAAGATTAACTACATTAGTAGCTGGGTTAGGATACATGGATAAGGCATTAAGCTCAAAGTCATCAACACTTAAATTTTCATTATATAAATTTGATCTCCACAACCCTCTTCCATAAGTTGCAGCATATAACCTATTATCTGCTGTATTGACTTCTAACTCATTAATTCTAACATTAGGTAACCCATTATTAAATGGCACCCAGGTATTCCCTAATCCATTATCTGTATAATAGACTCCGTAATTCATACCAACATACAATCCATCGTCACCATTATCCTGCCAAGCTAAAGCCTGTGCTGAGAAATTTGGCAAATCCCAACGCATTGAAGTCCATGACGCACCATTATCATTACTAATATAAACTTTTTCATTATTTGTAGTCGCTATTGCTACTTTTGAGGGATCTGTAGGGTGAACTGCAATTTCATTTATTTGTACATTATTACCGAGACCCAATGGTGCTACAGACCATGACATACCAGCATTTTGCGTATAACGCAATGTTCCGTTAATTGCAAAGTACATAATTTGATTATTGGTAGGTGCAACTTTAAAATGATCAATATTAGACCCAAAATTAGGGGAAATTGATGTCCAAGAACCACCTCCATCAATAGATCTGTAGACTTCATCAAATGCACAATAGATAACATTTTGGGTTATTGGATCTTGCTCAAAGGGCACAATCCAATTCCAGTTATTTTGACCACCTTTACCATCTGGTTGTGATACACCAGAGACATTAACGCCACCATCAAAAGACTTAACAAAAGATCCAAATTGAGACGTTCCATAGATAATTTGCGAATTGTTTTTATCTACAAAACCTTCCATGCCATCTGCTCCCCACCAATCTGTCCAGTTGCCATCTGCCCCCAATACAGAAGAACCATTATCTTGCGAACCACCTGTAACCACTACAGGGTCAGTTTGGCTTATACCAATTCTATAAAATTGTCTAATTCCTAAACCTGTTGTTAAATCCGTATAATAACTATTATTAACAACCGTTGGATTTTCTGCTTTATATATACCACCATCAGTACCTACAAAAAGTTTAGCGTTAGAACCTGTACCACTAAATAACATAATATCTACGTCCGCATGACAATACCCAATATTTTGACCAAAAGCACTAGATGGCACCCATTGTGAACTAATATTAAAACTAACCCCACCATTTGTTGACCTCCAGGTGTTTATACCTGCTATGTGTACATCGTCAGCGTCATTTGGATTAATAGTAATATCCATATCCCTAGGTGCTTGCCCTACACCTGCATCATTTACATCTTCAGGATTAGATGAGTAACCAAAATAGTTTTTACCAGTATGATCTAACTTTGTAAAAGTAGCTCCACTATCAGTAGATTTATATATGCCGCCAAATGATCCGCCAGATGCTTCAACAATATAAACTACTGCTGGATCATCAGCAGAAACACCAATCATTTTAACACCATTAGAAAATCGATTAGGAGCAGCACCATTGACTTCAGTGAAATTCGCTCCATCGTTGGTTGACCTGTAAAAGGCAGTTCCTGAAGCATATATAGTACTTGGGTCTCCTGGTTTAAATTCAAAATCGTAACCCGTTCCTGTTGGTACAAAAAATATAGAGTTCCATGTTGAACCACCATCTACAGACTTATATAAGCCATTTCCTTGAACACTAGCATACATTTTTGAAGCATCAGTAGGGTTTATTAAAATCTTATTGACAGTGCCTCCAAACAAATTACCGTGTAGAGTCCAAGTTGCGCCATTATCTGTAGATTTAAATATAGTTCCACCTGTAGATCCCCAATAGTAAGTTGAACTATTTAACGGATCTATAGTAAGTGCATAAACGTCTATATTAGATAAATTATCTGTTAAAACCTCCCAGCTTGTACCACCATCAGTACTTCTCCAAACACCACCTGTTTCACCACCAACTATAATATGATCTATATCCCCCTCATCAACTGCTATTGCAGTAATTCTACCAACCCCTGGATTATATCCAGAAGTAGCATTCCAATACGTTGGTCCCATTTCTTCCCAGGTACCTACTACTGTTCTTGCTGCAACACCTTCGCTGTTTATTATTGCGTTATAGTTTTGTAACTCATTATAATAAAATTCTGAAGATTTCAGCTTCCCTGTCTCATCCATAGCGCGTTCTGCAAAATATTGCCAACGTTTAAAGGGTTTATAACCTGTACCTCTGCCTCGACCTACAGAATCAAAATGACTTTCTGCGACCTGAGAGATGTAGTCTACTGTATGAGTACCTTCGGCTATTAAATGCCTATAGTCTTGTGCAGAAATACTCATAGCAAATACTATAGAAACTGATAATAAGAGTATCTTTTTCATAAAATTGTAGTTTTTAAGTAGCTTTTTTTTTCAAATGTACTATTTTTCATAAAAATTTCTTGTAAAAAAGCGTCTATATATGAGTTCTTCTTCAATATTAATATTAATTGTATGCTATTTTGCTGTACTTGTTTTAATATCCTATTTCACAGGAAAGGAAGATACGAATGCTGCATTTTTTAAAGCTAATAAATCCGCTCCCTGGTATCTTGTAGCCTTTGGCATGATTGGCGCCTCTTTATCTGGTGTTACTTTTATTTCTGTTCCAGGAGCTGTTGAAGCCAAGCAATTTGGATATATGCAAGTGGTATTTGGATACTTTTTTGGTTATTTAATTATCGCCTATGTATTACTTCCGCTTTATTATAAGCTCAATTTAACTTCGATTTACACCTATTTAAAAGACCGGTTTGGCAATATTAGTTATAAAACTGGTTCTGTAGCTTTTTTAATATCCAGGACTATAGGAGCTTCGTTTCGCCTGTTTTTGGTTGCTAAAGTATTACAGTTATTGGTATTTGACAAACTTGACATACCGTTTGTAATTACTGTAATTATAACGATTGCTCTTATTTGGCTCTATACGTTTAGAGGTGGTATTAAGACCATTATTTTTACTGATACGCTTCAAACATTGTTTATGTTAGTTTCTGTACTGGTTACCATTGTTTTTTTAGCTTCAGCTCTGGATTTAAACAGTGTATCAGCAGTTATTGACAATGCTAAAGAAAGTAACCTCAGTAAGGTGTTCTTTTTTAAAGATGGTAACGACCCACAATACTTTTGGAAAAGCTTCCTGTCTGGAGTTTTTATCACTATTACTATGACTGGTTTGGATCAGGATATGATGCAAAAAAACTTAACTTGTCGTAACCTAAAAGATGCTCAAAAAAATATGGTATCATTTAGTGTTGTACTGATATTTGTAAATATGCTCTTTATGATTCTTGGTTTAATGCTCACCCAATATGCCGAAGCTAATGGTATTACAGCCAAAAAAGATGATTTATTCCCTACTATTGCAATGTTACCAGAAATAGGTGTTGTTACATCTGCTTTTTTCTTGTTGGGACTTATTGCTGCAGCCTACTCTAGTGCCGACTCAGCTCTAACCTCATTGACCACATCGTTTTGTATTGATATTGTTGAGATTGAAAACATGGCAGAAAAAGAACGCAAGAGGATTAGAAAACAAGTACATATTGGCTTTAGCATTATTCTAATTTTAATAATTCTATTGTTCAATACCATTTTTACTGATATTTCTGTAATCTGGGAGTTGTTTAAAGCTGCAGGATACACATATGGACCGCTATTAGGAATGTTTGCATTTGGCCTGTTGACTAAGTGGCAAATTAAAGATAAATGGGTTTGGATTATTGCAATAGTAGCTCCAATAATTTCATATATCCTAAATAGTAATTCTAAAGCTTTATTTAATGGCTACGAAATAGGTTTTGAAATTTTGATAATTAATGGAATCTTAATGTTTATAGGACTCTTATGTATTAAAAGATCAGTACTGACCAGTACCTAACAATACTAATGTACAAGCAGCTTCATAAGCGATCTTGCTTTGCTTTAATAAGTGATAGAATTCAGGGTTTTCTGTCCCAGGGTTAAAGATGACACGCTTTGGCTTTAATCCTATAATATAATCGTAATATAATTGCTGTCGCTTTGGGTTTAAGTATAGAGTTACAGTATCGACATTTTCATAAGGCATTAGCTCTAGGTCAATTTCTACATCATTTACTTTACCAGATTTAAGTCCAAAAGCTACAACTTCATGGTTATACATTCTTAATCTATTAATAGCAATATTAGAATAGCGTTGTGGCTTTAAAGAAGCTCCGATAACAAGTGTTTTTTTATTCATACTGTTAAAAAGATGTTAAGATATGTTAAATAAAGTAACTTAATGCAAAAGTAGTCGTCTACCCTTTAAGAAACTATCAGTCAATCAAAAAAATCAATCAAAAAATGAAGCATTTCTTCGCGATGCTTATTATGGCCTCATCATTCATAATAAGTGCTCAGCCCAATTCAAATTCAGAAATTAAAAACGGCTCCATATCTGGTCGTGTTTTAGACGCTGAACTTAATGAACCTCTGCCCTACGTTAATATCATTGTAAAAGACGCAGCAAAGAAACTAATTACAGGAGGTATTACTGATAGTAAAGGAATGTTTAACATTAAAAAGATTCCTGAGGGCGCAATTAGTATAGAGATTACTTTTATAGGTTATAAGAGCATTCTAAAGCAAGAGACTATCGGAAAAGGTAACTACGATATCAACATGGGAGACCTTATGCTTGAGGAAGATGCCGAAAATTTAGATGAAGTTACTGTTGTAGCTGAAACCTCAACAATTCAGCAAAAAATCGACCGAAAAGTCGTCAATGTCGGGAAAGATTTAACAACATCAGGTCCAACGGCTTCAGATATAATGAACAACATTCCGTCTGTTAACGTAGATCAACAAACAGGTGATATTGCCTTACGAGGCAACCAAAATGTGCAGGTTATGGTCGATGGTAAGTTATCAAATATTCCTGCTGCTCAATTATTAAGACAAATTCCTTCAACATCTATTAAGCAAATTGAATTGATTACAAACCCTTCTGCTAAATATAATCCAGATGGCATGAGCGGAATTATCAATATCATACTTCATAAAAATGTAAATATTGGCTTTAATGGAAACCTTAATTTTGGTTTAGGTTATCAAATTGAGCCCAAGTTTAATAGTTCTATAGACATGAATTACAGGAACCGTAAACTTAACTTTTATGGAAGTTACGGCAATAACATTTCGCGGAATGCTAATGAAGGTATTTTAGAACAAACTGAATCTGACTTAACACAATTATTCGACATTACAGATATACGTAATTCTCACCTATTTAAAGTTGGTGTAGATTATTACATAAATGATAAAAACACCTTTTCTGTATTTACAAATCAAAATATTTTTGATGGTGGTGCTTTAGGCAAAACTGATCTGATTTTTGAAAACAACCCTAGCATCAATCAATTTCAAATATTTGATAATACCAACGAAAATAATAGTCAACAATATAATGTTAACTATAAGCTAGACTTTAATAAAGAAGGCCATAACATAGAATTAGAAGCAAATTACAATATTTTTGATAACGATATCTTTACTGATAACAACTTTAGTGGTTTTGGAAGTCGACCAGATTTTGATGAATTTACTGATGTGGATAGAACCAGAACTGAGATTAATTTAGATTATGTAAATCCTTTATCTGACACCTCAAAATTAGAGCTTGGTGTACAAGCACGTTTGTTTGAAAACACTATAGATTACAACTCTGATGCTCGTGTACAAAATGAGTCTGGCAATTACATTCCTACGTCTACTAACTTTAATTACGAAAGAAATATTTATTCTTTGTATGCAAGTTATAGTATGCAAAAAGATAAATGGTCGTATCAATTTGGGTTGAGAGCAGAAACGGTTAATGTCGATGCATTGGCATTAGACACAGATCTAACCAATAACACGGTTACTGAATTTCCTTTTGAAAACGATTATACTCAAGTATATCCATCTGTCTTTATTACTTACGAAGCATCTGAGAAAAATTCATATCAATTTAGTTTTAGTAGACGTGTAGATAGACCAGGTGTAGGGCAAGTTAATCCTATTCCAGAGTTTAACACACCTTTAATTTCTCAATTTGGTAATCCAGAGCTAGAACCACAGTTTACCAACTCCGTAGAGGTCAATTACACTAGAAATTTAGAAAAAGGAAGTATTACAGCTGGTGTATTTTACAGACTCATCGAAGATGAAATTAATCAAGGTGTATTTGTAGATCGTACATCATTAGGTTCTGGTCGTGTTATCCTAAGAATTGACAACTTTGATAATACCTCAGCATACGGATTTGAAGTGTCGGGCAATTACAAACCAACAAAATGGTGGAGTTTTAATGCTAGTTTTGATATGTATGGTCGTACACAACGTGGTTTTGCAGAAACCTTAGACCCAACAATCCCTAACCCAACAGAGAGTGATATTGAGTTGAATAATGTTGAAGTTGATAACCTTATCTATAACTTTAGAATATTCAATAATTTTAGAGTGAGTAAAAAATTATCTTTCTCGGCATTTGCCATGTACAGAGGAAAAGATACTGGTCTTAATTTTGAAATGGACCCTATGTATTTTGCAAATTTAGGTATGCGTTATAATTTCTTAGAAGGTAACAAAGCCACATTTAGCTTAAACTTTAATAATGTTTTTGATACGCAAGAGATTAATATCTTAAGTGAGCGTCCATTTAGACAAGAAGTAGATTTTATGCCAGAATTTAATACCATTTACGCAGGCTTATCTTATCGTTTTGGTGGTGGAAAATACAGAGCAAAGTCTCGTAAACGAAGAGATAATGACGAAAAATCTGGTGGTGGATTTTTATAGAAAATGTTAAAACTTACACTATAGTCGCAAAAACTGTCACATTTTTTGCGGTAATGTGTCTTTAGTAAAAGAAATGCTTAAAAGTACATTTAATAGCTTACATAAATAGTTGATGGTTAGTGTTAATGTTTGACTATTAAATATAGGAAACCCGAAACGTTTGTTTCGGGTTTTTGTTAAATACACGTTAAAAAGCTTAAACCATGAAATAAAACCCAAAGTATTACGTCTAAATAAGTGAGATAAGTTTTAAGTAATAGTAATTATAAATTAATTTTTATAATAGTGTTAGTTAAGTTGGTTAATAGCAGAAAAGCCCAGACAATTTATAGTGTTTGGGCTTTTTTAATCTGTATTATGTAAGCTCAACTTTTTATCATTAGCTAAGTAAGAATAAGCCAATATAGTATAGCCATAGTTTATATGATCTATGCTCTTAATTGATGAATATAATTGATTATTTCATCTGCTACTTCAATTGGGCATCCATTATAATCAAATATTCCTCCAAGATTAGAATTTTGACCACAAGTAACAAATAAACCAGAGCCGAATTTTTCTTTAATTTTAGTAGCTAGCCAACCAACAAAACCACTATTATCTAATCCAGGTTTAAAATGAAATCTGAAAACCCTGAAATTTTCAGTGCCTTCTTTTTCAACTGGCACCAAAAGACTCCAAACTTCGTCATCCCTAACAATTGCCAAGGCATTTGAGTCCATAACAAAATTATCTAAAGGTAATTCTCTGAAATAGTATGACTCTTTATAAACCTTAAAGCTTGAAGATTTTAATACCTTTATTAATCTATCTTCCGTTTGCTGTTTAGTTTCTTTACTAATATACATCGACTATAATTGTTTGAATATATTCACTCCGATCTCTTTTCTATTTTCAGAAGACATTTCAAAGTTCTCTTTCAAAATGAGTTTACCATTTTCATATGAAATTTCGCAGATAGAAGTTCCGTGATCCATCATCCCATTATATCTTATCTGACAATAACTAAAGTGTAATTGATTATCTTTTACGTTGCCAACCAAATATCCTTTTCTAATTTTCCCACCTGAATAACTTGCAGAAACTAGTTCTTGATCTTGTTCAAAATCAAAAATGGTATCTGAGTTAACGATTCCATTTGGAGCAGTACTTATCACATTCATTTTAATATTTTGAAACATATTATCAGTTCTAATTGTAAACAATGGTCTTATAACCTCGTTAAGAGAATTAAAGATACAGCTTTTCGGTTAAGTTATTGCCTAGGCTATTTCGAGTAGGTTTGGACAGCTTGAAATGTATTTTGGAATGACCAACGTGTCAACACAAACTAAGCAAACTGGTATAGGCAAATTGTATTTACACATTGTTATATAATGTTTTTTAAGTTATTCAGCTCAGCCCACTCAGTCCAGGAACCGTCATATATTCTTAGACTATTTCCATAACTTATTTTATTTGCCAGCATTATAATACAAGCTGTTAAACCCGAACCACAACTAAAGACCAACTCTTTTTCCCCTCCACATTTACCCTCAAATAATTCTCTCAGTTGGTTTTTAGTTTTAAACTTTCCGTTATTTAAAACTTCCTGAAATGGAATATTAACAGAGTTAGGGATTTTACCACTTTTTAGGTGTCTTCTAGGCTCACTTTCAGTACCATTGAATCTTCCCTCTGATCTGGCATCTGCGATCAAGAATTTTTTTTGAATTGTATTTTCCTTAATCTGCTCTAGTTTCACGACTAAGCTCTCGTTATATTTTGCCTTGAAGTTTCCGGTTTGAAATGTCTCCAAATGTTCATTTTCGGTTTGAAAACCCTCCTTAATCCAGTTGAGAAGCCCTCCATCTAAAACGAATATTTCTTTATGTCCCATAACATTAAACAACCACCAAACTCGTGGACTCGAATAAATTCCATTATTTTCAAATACAATAATTTCCGAATTTTGATTAATCCCAAGTCTTCTGCATTGGAGTTCAAATTCTTGAGGTTTAGGAACTGTGTCCGGAAAAGGACTGGATTTATCTAGAAAAACGTTCTTTAAATCAAAACGCCTTGCACCTGGAATCGTACAATCAAATTCTTCGAATTCTTTTCCACTAGCATTAGATTCGATACTTGCATCAAGAACTATTAAATTAGGTTTGCTTAAATTCTTATTGAGCCATTTGGCCGAAACTATTTCTCTTAATTTTTTCAAATATTATGTAGTGGTTTTGGCAAAGATTTCTTTGTGTGTTCAAGCAATTAATTATACACGTTGTTGGGCATAGTTTTTTATGTCATTTCATTTATAAAATCCATATCCAATTGTTTATTATCTGTGAACGATTTGCAAATATATTCTAGCACTTGCCCGATTTCAATAAGCTTTTCTTCTTCCATATTGTCAATTTCGAAACCATCACTTTCATTGTAATTATACCCAAAACTAGATTGAATCCGATATGACAAGTGCCAAAGCTCCGTGCTCTTTTTCAGGCGATCATTTTTGTTTAATTCCATTCCATTAAGATTATCAACGAAAAGTATTAATTCCGCAAATAGACTTTGATCAAAGTAACCTTCTTCAGATAGTCTTTCGTAAAAAGATCCTTCAGTCCCATTTATATTTTCTAATAATAAGTCCATTTTCTCAAATTATGCCCAACGTGTTTGTGTATGGCTCGTTGCGGGAAATCAGCTATGATTTTCCGCCGTAACCGAAAGATAGCAAATTGTAATGAATTTCGATTAAGGAATTTCAGTCGTAATGAACTAAAGCCGTTGTTAGGTGTTGGCTTTCATTCTGCTATAAATGGTTAAATTCAAATTTTAATATTTTTTCTTTTAAGTGAATTTCAGCTTCGATAGGTTCATTTTCATCTTCCATATCCAAAAATTCAAATCCATAATCAGTCCGAAACCAACTTCCTCGATATTTAGTTTTTAATAATGAATCAGCTACCAATTTGAAAAATTCCATATTCTCATTTCCTGCAATTAGATATCGACCTCTTTCGCTTCTGAATCTTTTTAGTTGGTCAAAATATGGTTCGGTTTCGATTTGTTTTATAATTCGTTCAAGTTCTGATTTATTCAGTTTGATATTAATATTCAGAGTATAGTCGCTTTCAAATCCATTGTGCGATATATCTTCATCTTTAACAACTTCATAGTTTTCGCCAAGGTCAATATTTAATTCATTTTCTAGTAAAATTATCCGCTTTTCTTGATTTGAGCAGGAAGCTAATAGAAATGCTAGAAGTAAGAATTTAAAAATGTATTTCATTGGTTTTTCAGCTTGCGTACAACGTTATTTTATTGTCATTAATCTTTCCAGTTTTTCATAATTCCTGTTCAGAAACAAATGATAATATTCAATTGCTTTATCAAGGTTAAATCCCCATTTATCAGTCACTTTCATTTTAGTTTTTTCGGCTAATAGTCCAAATAATGGTCGAGTTTTAACAGGTCTGTTATACCATAGAGAAAATTCAGGTTTTCCATTTTCCAAAGTTGCTGTAATTCCAAGACTTCTTTTGTCAATTAAATTCTCAAAATCTAAAGATGGACTGTAATAAATTTTTTCGTCAGGAATATTGTCCATTGATTTCAAAATTTCTAACCAAGAATAATATTTAATCAATTCGATAACCTCATAACTATTCAATTCCTTTTCAGGATATTCGATTTCGGATTTATCAGGATGGCAGATTGAGTATTGTAGGTCATTTCTAATGTTGTACAACGGTTTGTATATGGTTTGTTGCGTGTTTTAAGCAACTAATTTAGTAAACAAAAACGAACGCGAGAAAATTCCGCAGGAATTTTACAAATAAGCACTTGCCAAAGCAATTAATTATACACGTTGTTGCCAGTAGTTTTTATCTTATTTCAATTTGCTCGTTAATCGATTCAGACAGTTTTAAATCAAGATTTAATTTTGTTTTTACTTTAAATATCTTAAATCCAATCATTTCATAGTCTTTTTCATAGTCGTATGTTTCAAAGTATTCTACTTTTTCTAAAAGTCCATTTTTGTCATAAACTAATTTTGTTTTGTTTCCAATTTCTAATTTAGAAGTATATTTTTCTTCACACTCTATTAATTGCCCGTTTTTATTATATGTTTTTATTTCTAATTTGGAACTGTTGTCTCCATCATCATAATACGTTTGAAAAATTCCGATTCTTCGGTTGTTTTTATATTCGTATTTCCAATCCCAACGTAATTTATTGTCATAAACCTGTTTTAAATAAATTACTCTATTTAAACTATCATATTCTCTCTGATAATAATAAGTAGGATTTAAAATTGATTTAGTTTGATTTGAATTTAAGTCATATTCAAAAGTTGTTTTATTATATAATGAATCCGTTAAAATATGATATCTTGATTCGTCAATAATTTGGTCTTTAGAATTATATGTGAATTTTATTTTCCAATATGGATAAATACTTTTTTGGTAATCAGATTCATATTGAATAGATTCGGTCAATTTTCCATTATTATATTCATAAACTTTGATTTTATCTGTTAATCGTAAATCCGTATTATGATGCTTTCCAAAAGTTATTTTTTTCAATAAGATTCCACTTGAATTGAAATATAATTTTGCATAAGGTCTCTTTCTGCGATTAGTTTTTCTTTTCGTTAATTCATCATCAGAATTGCGTTTATAATTTTGTCCGATTAATTGTATTTCTATTACACCAACTTTTTCAGATAAATTTTGACCAAATGATATGGAAGAAATAATAGCGAAGATGATAAAGAGTGTTTTATTCATTTTTTTTAAGTCTTTATCAAATTTAATTCAACTCTCTTACTATGAAAAACAGGAATGAGTAAATAGTCTATTTGATTGAGTAATCTCGTAAAATTGCGGATTTGGTCAAATTACTGGCAACGTGTTCGTGTATGGTTAGTAGTGTTAGCATGTAAGTTAGCAAAAAAGAACGAAGAGTGTGGAAATTCGGCAGAATTTCCCGAACCACTTTTAAACACTATTAACTATACACGTTGTTGACAATAGTTTACTTTTCAGCGTTGTTATATTTTTCTATTATGTACATTATATTTTTTTGAGTCCCTTTAAGTGCATCAAATTCTTTTAAAATTTTTGGTTTATCTTCTATTAGAGGCCTAACTTGGGAATGGGCTTTTTTACCAGAAAAGAGCGAACCAATATCAGTAGAAACTATTTTAGAATCATCCTTTGATACATAAAAGATAGTACCATCAATTAACTGAAAAACTTTTATTCTTCCGTTAATAATTCTTTTAATATACCATTCATCATAAATTGTTGTAATATAGCAGTCGCCGTCTAAACCTTTTAAAGACCTGATAGTCTTAACTTCACTTGGATTAATTAGTGTTTTCTTACCATTTTTATTTTTAATTTTAAAACTCACTTTTGAAGGGTTTACAAAATTAGTCCTTCTAATAACTTTACCATAAATAGTGTCATTATTCTTAGTTATTATATATTCTTTTTCCTGAGAAATAGCAAAAAATGGAATTAATAGGGTAAGAATTATTAAAGCTCTCAAATGATGAATTTTAATTATTTAATATCGTTTGGATTTAATTATTGCCAACGGTGATGTATATGGAAAGTTGCGGGTTTGCGTGCGAGGAATTTCCGAAGGAAATTCAGACGTAGTAAACGTGCAACGACCTTTGATTAAGCACAAAATAGCAATTTTTTATATATTGTGTTGTGCATAGTGTTTTTTATTTTTTAATCAGTTTTATAATCAAAAACGGAATTCCAATTCCCAATCCAATAAATATTGTAGTGTACAATTCAAATGGTTCAGTTACTATATATTGAGGCATTAAAGGATTTTCAGGTTTTCCAATGAATGTTAAAATCAAGAGTCCGATTCCAAACATTATGATTACAGAAAATAAAATGGTTACAATATCCATTATTAGTTCGGTTAGCTTAAAATCAGTTCTTGTTGAGTTGTATAGCATTCCGAATATGGGAATCGTTGACAAAATCAGATAGTCAAAACGAGTGCTTGAGAACGCAAAAAAATAATTTGTTATCGGTAGTAACTTATTTGAAATCCCAACCATAAGTCTAATTCCAAAACCTGAATAAAGTCCAATAAAAGTCAGTAGACTAATACCGAAAATCAGGTATTTTAAATTCTTTGGTATTTTATTCAATTCGGTAGGTTTTGCGGTTGGTTTACATTATACACAACGGTCTCGTATAACCGTCAGTTACGGGTTAATATGCGTTTATTTTCGGTTTAGCACAGACGTTAGCAATTCCGAGTGGATTCGGACGTAGTCGGATCCGCCGTAATTGCGGTTATACATTGTTGTGCAACGTTATTTTTATTATTCAGTTTCGTTAAATTCAATTATTGTGTCAAATTCAAAAGTTTCATTATTTGCAACCATTTCGTGTTCGAAATCAACCATTATTTTTCCGACTGCTCTGTAATTTCTTTCGTCAATTTTATTCAAAGTCAGCTTAAGAATATCAAAAGGATTATGAGCATTTCCAAGATATACAGAAGCTTCTGTTTCCGAATTTTTATCAGTCTGAATTAAAATTCCGTCCAATTCATCTGGATTCGGCAAATTCAAATTCATCCACTCAATAATCATTATGGTTTCAACTGGTTGCGATTCGTATTCAATTCCTGAATCAAATGGTTTTAATGGAATGGAAATCCTATGAAACAAGGTTTTCTTTAGTCCTATATTTTCGTTCTCAAACCAATACTTTTCAACTGTTCCTTTTTCAGCTTGTGTTTTATTCTGTAAATCAACCATTATTTTTTTGTAAAAGGGGATTTCCTCTGTTTTTAATTCAGAGTTTTGTTTTTTCTTCCAAAAATCAAATATTCCCATAGTTCTTGGTAATGTTGCACAACGGTTTTGTGTATGAGTAGTAGCGATTTAATAGTCACTACTTTTCGGAAAGTAAAATACGAAATAAAAGTAATAACGATTTGAGTTATAAACCAAATAGCTATTACTTATACACGTTGTTGTACAACGTTTTTATTACTAAAACTGATAGCCAATACGTAAGTGTAAATTTATTGCAGTTTCTCCTTTGTTCTTGGTAAATCCTGCGTTTTTAGAAAAATAATGAATATAACCAACTCCAATACCCGTTTCATAGTTAAAATGTTTCCCTAAGTTTCTTCTAATTCCCCAAGTTGGAATTATTGATAAGTTATCTACTATTTGTGCGTTTTTATCATCCCCAAAGTCGAGAAGTAAATCATCTGAACGAAAACTTGTTTTAAGAGAAAAGAAATTCCCACTATTATTGTCTATTCGTTTTGATTTACTCGCTCGTTTATCGAGATTATAATACCAACGCGGTTCTAATGTAATAACGGTAGTCATTAGAAAATCAGCATCAGGATAAAAATCATCATTACTATAGGCATCAAAACCTAATTCAGTTCGAAAAGCAATTTGATTAGAAAGTTTTAATTCATTGTAAACCCAAAGTCCAGCAAATCCTGTCTGAATTCCGAAGATTGATTTTTCTATACTCTGTTTTTGTGATTCTTTAGGTGTGTTTTGTGATTTTACAATTAATGCAAGTCCACAAAATAACAATGTCAGTACGTTTTTTTTCATTTTATTATAGTTTATAAATTTAACTGCAAATCAATAAATTTATAATGATTTAGGTTGACCAATAGAAGCATTGGTGCGTTATTATATGTTAAAAAAACATTGAATAACTTTAAGAAATACTTTTTTTGAATTCAGAAGGTGAGAGTCCAGTTTCTTTTTTGAAAATTCTATTGAAACTGGTTCTTGATTTAAAACCGCATTCGGACGCAATTCCAAATAGGTTATAATTTTTATAGCTATCCAAGTTTATCTTGACTTTTACCTCTTCCACACGATACTTATTTATTAAATCATAAAATGTAGTGTTCAAGTATTGATTTAACATTGTGGACAGTTTTTTGTCTGTTGTAGAAAGTTGTTTTGCTAATTTTCCTAATGTCAAATCTTCATCCAAATATGGCTGTTCAGTTTTTATAATAAGTTCAAGTTTGTTTTTCAGGTTTACAAACTCTTCTTTTTTATCAGAAGGTATTGTCTTCTTTTTTTTCTTATTAATTTCAGGTTCAATTTCATTATATAACAAAAAGGTTGGTAATAATACTTTAGATTGGTTTACACCATAATATGCCAAATATGAAACTAAAACAATCATAGCCAATACAGAAATATTGTCGACATTCCATTGAAAATCACCAAAAAAGGACTCATATATTTTAAGGACTAAATCAACACTTATAATACCCAATGTGGACAAAAGCATAATCTTTATCCAATTAAAATCAAACTTCGTCAAGTTCGAATATTTGTATTTGGTTAATTTTTGATATTTTGATAACAATTGTAATGAAATAATCAAATACAGGATGAAATAGAAACTTTCAATTCTAAAAAAAATGAATATAAAATCTTTTAATGCATACGAAAAGACATCAATTTTAAAACTCGTATATAGAAGCGTTGGAATTGTAATACCGAAAGCGAACAATAAAGTAGGAATAAAGTGTGGTAGCATATTCTTAACTAAATTATCTTCTTTTAAAAATAAAGACTTTACATATAGAAATAATAAAGGGCCTAAAGTAATTTTTGTTATATCATTTGGAAAAAAACAGAGTTTTATTAGCCAATTTATATTATGTAACAAAGCATAAAAGTATACAGCTACAAAAAACAGAAGTAAAAAAAGTAGTATTAATATTTTTTGAGGTAGTTCTTTAGATTTAATTCTTAATAGTCGCAATAAAATTATTGCAATAATTACGATGCCACCCACCAAAAAGAAATCTAAAATTAAATCCATTAATTAAAATTTAGTTTTTTTCAATGTTTGAAACGTTCATTTGCATAACTTTCTAATGTGTAAAGTTTGTGTTGAGGACTGTATTTAATGTTGTACAACGTGTTCGTGTATGGTTTCGTTGCGTGTTTAAGCAACTAATTTAGCAAATACAAACCAAATAGAAAATCCGCGAGGATTTTCGTAAGTAGGCGAGTACTAGCAATGAATTATACACGTTGTTACCTGCAGTCTTTTTATTCAGTTTTGACATAATTCGACAATACTAATACATAAAACATCTCATCAATATTTTCCATATTTTCAGGTAAGAAATGCATAAATACAATATTCTTATTATCAACTTTTCTAATGCTTAAAAAGTTCGAACTATATGTTAAGGATTTAATTTGTTCTTTTGGCAGAATTTTCAATAAAGCTTTGTCTTTTATTTGACATTGAGGTTCGTCATAATTTAAGGTTAATTCTCCTTTGCTTATTTCCCATTTTCCACTTATAATCTCTTCATTGTCTAAAATGTTAAATTTTCCGTCATTCCTTATTTCAATTTTCTCAAATACTTGCAAGTTGTAAGGTTTTCCACTCGATGTTTTAATGGTGTTCAAATTCCAACTTCCGATTATTTCTTTACTAATTAATAAACTGTCCTTTTTAGTTAACAATTCCAGTCTTTTATCGTCTAAAATATGGATATTAATGGAATCTAAATTTTTAGACATTTCACTTTTTAATAGAACCTTGCCTTTTGGGTTTAGAGAATCATAAACTACAATAATGTCTTCTGGACTTACTTGACCAAATCCAAATGTACAAGTTAGTGTTATTAATAAAGTGATTAGTTTCTGTTTCATTCGTTGCGTTTAGATTGCAGGTAACGGTCTCGTATAACCGTCAGTTACGGGTTAAAGTACACAAACTTTTCGGTTAAGCACTGACGTTCGCAATTCCGAGTGGATTCGGACGTAGTCGAATCCACCGTAATTGCGGTTATACATTGTTGTGTGTAGTTTTTTTTAATCGGTTAATTATTTTTCTTGCTCTGCTTTCCACGTTTTTCCATTCCCACAATTCTGGATTTCCAAATTCAGGATTTGTGCTATTCCAATTTTCAGCTCGTCTTTTTGAATTGACAGATACTTTACATTTTATTTGGTTTTCTCCGTTTTTCAAGTCAAGATGTATAAAAATTATTGCCCAACCCACTATTTGATAGCGGAAAGTTTTTCCATTACAATATTTTGGATTCAGCTTTATTTTCGAGGTAAAGAACTTGCCTTTCGATTCAGGATTATAAATTCCAAATCCGAAATGTACTTTTCCGTTCGTTAATCCATTCTCAAAATAAGCTCGAAATTCAGACAGACTGTTTATCCGAACTATTTCTTTTTCCATTTCAGAGTATGATTCATAGAATTCAGTTTTTGAATCCAAAAGAATATATTCAATCAATTCAAAAAGTTGATTTTTATCTATGGTTTCTGTTCTCTGCATTGGTTTTTCTTAAATTACATACAACTAGTATATATCAGTACTTTTTAAAATTAGTCAAAATTCGATATTTAATGAACAATAATAGTCGTCTAGGCGGTATTACTCATTTACAATTAAGTACAAATATTTATAAACATTTGTACACGTCTACCACTTTATAATAGCACTGCCCCAGGTAAAGCCACTACCAAAAGCGGCTAAGACCACATTATCTCCTTCTTTTACTTTACCTTCTTCCCAGGCTTCAGTTAAAGCAATAGGTATGGATGCCGCAGTCGTATTTCCATATCGCATAATATTATTATACACTTGATCGTCACTTAACCTAAATTTCTTTTGTATAAACTGTGCAATACGCAAATTTGCCTGGTGCGGAATGAGCATATCAATATCTTCCTTTTGTAAGTTATTTGTGGCTAGGCCTTCTACAATGGCTTCACTAAAACGCACTACTGCATGCTTAAACACAAACTGTCCGTTCATGTAAGGGTAGTAAGAGACGTCGTCCGGATTGTCATCTTCCATAATGGCATCTACCCAACGACCTGTACTTGGACCTTCTAAGGCTAATTCCTTAGCATGCTTACCTTCAGAATGCAAATGCGTGGATAAAATCCCTTTAGAGTTATCTTCTTCTCTACTTAATACTGCCGCTCCTGCTCCATCACCAAAAATAACGGTCACACCTCGTCCACGGGTTGAGCGCTCTAAACCACCCGAATGATTTTCGCTACCAATCACCAAAACGTTTTTATACATACCTGTTTTAATAAACTGATCGGCAACAGATAAGCTATAAATAAAGCCCGAACATTGATTACGCACATCTAAGGCTCCAATAGTATCCATTTCTAAAAGCTCTTGTACGCGCACTCCACCTCCAGGAAAATACATATCTGGGCTTAAGGTTGCAAATACAATAAAGTCAATATCATCCTTGGTTAACCCAGCACGCTCAATAGCAATTTTAGCGGCTTTAGCTCCCATAATTGATGTGGTATCATCACTGGTTTTTGGGTCTATCCAACGGCGTTCCTTTATACCTGTACGTTCTTGAATCCACTCATCACTTGTGTCCATCCATTGCTTTAAATCATTATTGGTGACAACGTTTTCCGGGACATACTTTCCTAAACCTGTTATTCTTGAATTGTACATAAAAAGTTCTGTTTTTTATTCCCACGAAAGTGAGAATCTCATTGATTATATAATTACAAATTTAACCCATTTCGTACGAATCTTACATCAATTCGTTATGCATGCATAATAAAGTGTTTTTTAAGTTTGATCAATGCTAATTTTAACATCTCTATCACATTTTAAAACTACATTTTTCAGTACCTTAAGACACTAATCAATTATCAAAAAAACATGAAACATTTAATCAAACTATTTGCATTACTTTTTCTTCTCAATGGTTATGCACAACAAAGCTTAACCTATCAACAGCCTTCTGAAGAAATTCTAGAATTAGCCGATGTAGAATTGGCACCAGGAGTACAAATTGATAGTAAAGGTGAACACATGATACTCCTCTACCGCAACCAGTATAAATCTATTGAAGAGCTATCTGAAACCGAATTACGACTTGCCGGATTACGTATTAATCCCGTGACCAATATTGGTAGTAGAACCAATTATTATACCAATATTAAAGTTAAAAAAATTAGAGATAAAGACGCTAAACAAGTATCTGGATTACCTGAAAATGCAAGACTTTCGGGTTTTAGCTGGTCACCAGACCAAACCATGATCGCTTGTTTAAACACTACATCTAAAGGAGTTGAAGTTTGGGTGCTCAATATTGCCAATGCTTCTGTAAAAAAATTAACAGATGCTAATGTTAATGCGAATATGCGAAGTACCATTAATTGGTTTAAGGATAATAAAAACCTTTTGGTAAAAATGCTACCAGGTGATAGAAAAGATTTAATCGATACTGATGTAGCTGTTCCAACAGGACCAACAGTTTCTGTAAGTGATGGTGCCAAAGCCCAAAACAGAACCTATCAGGATTTACTAAAAACTCCAAATGACGAATTCAACTTTGAGCAATTAGCGCGTTCTGAAATTAAAAAAGTATCCATTAATGGTGACATTCAAGATTTTTTAAGTGCCGATATGTATCGTGGTATTAGCTTTTCACCTGATGGAAAATATATTATGATTACTAAAGTAAAACGTCCATTTTCTTATATAGTAACGTACACAAGGTTTCCGAGCGAAAGTATTATGTATGATGTCAATGGTAAAAAAGTAAGAACCGTTAATGAAGTACCTTTAGACGAAGTTAGACCTAAAGGCTTTATGTCTACAAGAATGGGCAAGCGTAGAATGACCTGGAGAGGTGATAAACCTTCAACATTAACATGGGCAGAAGCTTTAGATAAAGGTGATCCTGCGGTTGAAACGGATTACAGAGATGTTGTATACGAACTTAGCGCTCCATTTAATGGTAAACCAAAGGAGATTTTAAAAACTAAACAACGCTTTGCTGGTATAGAATGGGGAGATGATAATACTGCGATTGCTTACGATTATTGGTGGAATACAAGAAACTTAAAAACCTATTTATTCAACCCTTCAAACGGAAAAGCTAAAGTTATTTCAGATAGAAACTATCAGGATAGATATAGTGATCCTGGTAATTATGTGACGTCTAGAAATGAATTGGGCAGATCTGTTTTAAATATAAATAATGATAAACTCTATCTTATGGGAGCAGGCTATTCTAAAGAAGGTCAATTTCCGTTTATAGATGAATACAATATAAAATCAGGAAAAACAAAACGACTTTATCAATCTGAATATACCGATAAGCTCGAGAGCCTTAATTATGCTATCGATATGAAAAAAGGTGAGATTCTTGTACGTATCGAATCTAAAAAAGAATATCCAAATTACTACATAAGAAACATTAAAAAGGATGAATTAACACCAATCACTGCCTTTGAAAATCCTTTTAAAAGTCTGGAGGAAGTTGATAAACGTGTTATTAATTACAAACGTGATGACGGTCTGGATTTAGAAGGTACGCTCTATTTACCTTTAGATTATAAGGAAGGTAAAAAATATCCAATGATACTTTGGGCATATCCACGTGAGTTTAAAGATAAGGCCAGTGCATCGCAAAGTACTGCAAACCCAAATGAATTTGTTTATCCATATTGGGGCTCGCCAATATATTGGGTAACTAAAGGTTATGTCGTTTTAGATGATGCAGCATTTCCAATCGTAGGTGAAGGAGATGAAGAACCCAACGATTCTTTTAGAACGCAATTGGTTGCCAATGGAAAAGCAGCTATAGATGCTGTAGATAACCTTGGCTATATTGACAGAGAAAAAGTTGCCGTTGGTGGTCATAGTTATGGAGCATTTATGACAGCCAACCTACTGTCGCACTCTAACTTATTTGCCGCAGGAATTGCCAGAAGTGGAGCCTATAATAGAACATTGACACCTTTTGGTTTTCAGAGTGAAGAACGTAGCTATTGGGAAGCACCAGAAATTTACTATAACATGTCACCATTTATGCATGCTGATAAAATGAAAACACCACTACTCTTAATCCATGGAGTCGCGGATAATAACTCAGGTACTTATCCATTGCAAAGTGAGCGTTATTTTAATGCATTAAAAGGGCTAGGCGCACCTGTAAGGTTAGTAATGCTACCAAAGGAAAGTCATGGTTATAGAGCTAAAGAATCTATCATGCACATGCTTTGGGAGCAAGATCAATGGCTAGACAAGCATGTAAAAAATAAGAAGAAAAAAGAAGAAGTTATTGAGAGTGCAGAGGCAATAAAAGATTAACACTCTATTCTATAAAATGCTAAAGCCACTCATAACAGAGTGGCTTTTTTATGTCATCTTGTCACAAATATTGTCTTGGTATTTTATTTGTCTATACCTATACAGCAAACAAATTATTGTATTAATTAAATTCTTGCCTTCGCAGGAATGACAAAAACGACATAAAATGACAAAAGGAAGTATTAATGTATCGGTAGAGAATATCTTTCCGTTAATTAAAAAATTCTTATACTCAGATCACGAAATCTTTTTACGTGAGCTGATTAGTAATGCAACTGATGCCACATTAAAACTAAAACATTTAACCAGTATTGGTGAGGCTAAAGTAGAATATGGCAATCCTAAGATCGAGGTAAAAGTCGATAAGGATGGTAAAAAACTTCATATCATTGACCAAGGTCTGGGTATGAGTGCTGATGAAGTAGAAAAATACATTAATCAGGTTGCTTTCTCAGGTGCTGAAGAATTTTTAGACAAATATAAAGATGCCGAAAAAGATGCTGGAATCATAGGGCATTTTGGTCTTGGTTTCTACTCTGCGTTTATGGTGGCAGACAAGGTAGAGATTATTACAAAATCATTTAAGGACGAGCCAGCAGCACATTGGACATGTGATGGTTCTCCGGAATTCACTTTAGTTGAAGCAGACAAAGAAGATAGAGGAACAGAAATTATTCTACATATTGCCGAAGATTCAACAGAGTTTTTAGAAGATGCCAGAATACGTGAGCTATTAAACAAGTATAATAAGTTTATGCCTATTCCGATAAAATTCGGAACTAAAGAAGTAAACGATCCAGACTTTACACCAAAAACCACTACAGATGCCGAAGGCAAAGAAACTACTGAGCCTCACAAGCAAATTACTGTAGATGATATTATCAATAACCCAAATCCGGCCTGGACAAAACAACCTACGGATTTAAAAGATGAAGATTATGGTTCGTTTTACAGAGAACTATATCCAATGCAGTTTGAAGAGCCATTGTTTAATATTCATCTTAATGTAGATTATCCGTTTAACTTAACAGGAATCTTGTATTTCCCTAAGATGACGAATGATCTTAATATTCAAAAGGATAAGATTCAATTATACCAAAATCAGGTATTCGTTACAGATAATGTTGAGGGTATTGTACCAGAGTTCTTAACCATGTTAAGAGGTGTAATTGATTCACCAGACATTCCATTAAACGTATCACGTTCTTATTTACAAGCCGATGGAAATGTAAAGAAAATTTCATCTTACATTACACGTAAAGTTGCAGATAAATTGAAGTCATTATTCAATAATAATCGTGAAGATTTTGAAAAGAAATGGGATGACATTAAAATCGTTATTGAATATGGTATGCTATCTGAAGAAAAATTCTTTGAGAAAGCCGATGCCTTTGCTTTATATCCAACTGTAGATGGTAAGTACTTTACATTTGAAGAACTAACTAATGCTATAAAGGCTAAGCAAACAGACAAGGATGATAAAATGGTAATTCTTTATGCTTCAAATAAAGATGAACAACATAGTTATATTCAGGCGGCTAAAGACAAAGATTACGAAGTCTTATTATTAGATTCACCTATCGTAAGTCACTTAATGCAAAAGTTAGAAACCTCTAAAGAAAATATCTCTTTTGCCCGAGTTGATGCTGACCATGTTGACAACTTAATTAAGAAAGACGATACTACCATTTCTAAATTATCTGATGAGGAAAAAACCAAATTAGATGAGCTTTTAAAAGAAGTTGTACCATCAGAAAAGTTTATGGTACAATTAGAAGCTATGGACAGTAGTGCGTCACCATTTATGATTACGCAACCAGAGTTTATGCGTCGAATGAAAGAGATGCAGCAAACTGGCGGTGGCGGTATGTTTGGTATGGGTAATATGCCCGAAATGTATAACCTGATTGTTAATACTAATCACGATCTGGTGAATGAGATTCTTAATACCAAAACACGCAAAAAGCAAGAACGTCTAATAAATCAAAGTTTAGACCTGGCGCGTTTATCACAGGGTTTACTTAAAGGTGAAGAACTTACCAACTTTATTAAGCGAAGCTATGATATGATCAAATAAGATTTTACATTCATAATATACATATTACTATAAAAAACCACTTAGATTACCCTAAGTGGTTTTTTTGTAACTTATCCTCTCGACAAATCGTCTCAACATAAACAACCAATTATAACACACATGAAAACTAAATTCTCTTTTTCAATTCTTACTCTTTGCTTTCTTTTTACAACAACCTTTCAGGCCCAAGACCTAACACAACAATTTGATGATATTGTATCTCAATCCTATACATCCGACATGCCAGGTGCTACAATCTTAGTGGCAAAAAATGGAAAAACCATTTATAGAAAAGCGGTAGGTAAGTCTAACTTAGAACTAGACGTAGATATGATACCTGAAAATGTGTTTATGTTAGCATCTATAACTAAACAGTTTACTGCTGTGGCTATTTTAATGCTAGAAGAACAAGGTAAACTGAGCTTAGATGATCCTATTACTAAGTTTATTCCAGACTATCCAACCAACGGCAAAACGATTACAGTTCATCAGCTGTTAAATCATACCTCTGGAATAAAAAGTTACACAGGTATCGGAAACCTTGTAAAAGTTGCCAGAAATGACAAAACTTTAGATGAACTGATCGATTACTTTAAAAACGAACCTATGGACTTTGATCCAGGTGAAGAATTTAGGTATAACAACTCGGGTTACGTACTTCTTGGCAAAATTATAGAGGTCATATCTGGCGATACTTATGAGAACTTTCTTAAGAGAAATATTTTTGATCGATTAGGAATGTCTAGCTCAAGATATGGTAGTAATAGAGAATTAATAAAAAATAGAGCAATGCCTTATGAGCAAGAACCAGATGGTTATGTAAATGCTAATTACTTAAGTATGAGCTTACCACATGCTGCTGGTGCCTTAGTATCAACGGTCGATGACTTATTAAAATGGCAAAACGCATTATCTAATAATACTCTGATTAGTTCTAAAACATTTAATAAGGCTATTAACGGATCTGAATTAAACAATGGAGAACATATTTCTTATGGTTATGGTCTTGGTGAAATGACATTGAAAGGTTCTAAGGGCTATACACACAGTGGTGGTATTTTCGGAACCTCTACAAATGGCATCTACCTTATTGAAGAAGATGTTTATGTTATTGGACTAAGTAATTGTAGTTGTAATGATATTGGAGCGGTCACTCAAAATCTAGCCGCTATTGCAATAGGAAAACCTTACCCAACCATGAAAGATGTTGTAAAATTATCTGAAGAACAACTAAAACAATGGGTTGGTGCTTACAAATTTGAAGATGGTGCTGTTAGACATATTTTTATGAAAGATGGCAAACTAAAAAGTATGCGAGAATCAGAAACTAATACTGTTTTTGATATTTTTCCTCTTGCAGAAGACCGTTTTATGTTCGAAGAAGGTACTATTGAGTACAAGTTTTCTAAATCTGTAGATGGCAAACGCCAAGCCATTTTTATAACCGATTCTGAAAATGTAGGAAAAGAAGTTGATAAATCAATGCCAGAAGCCCGAAAAGAGGTTACGTTATCTAATGACATTATAAAACACTATGCAGGAAAGTATGAGTTAGGCCCAAATTTCCATGTTGAAGTTACTGTAGAGGGCAATCAAATTTTTGGGCAAGCCACAGGTCAGGGAAAATTTGAAGTTTATGCTGAAAATGAAACAACTTTCTTTGCAAAAGTTACAGCATTAAAAGTAACATTCAACAAAAATGAGTCTGGTAAAGTAGAAAGTTTTACTTTATATCAAGGAGAAACAGAAACCGTTGCTAAAAAAATAGAATAGATTTACACTATTGTATGACTAAAAAACCACTTGGATTTTTCTAGGTGGTTTTTCTTATATAAAAAAGCCGATTAACCTTTTTAAATTTCTAATATCGAATTTAACATCTTCATTTAAAAGCTTTTACGTAACTTAAACCTAATAATTAACCTTGTGTGCGTTCCGATAACTCTAAGATAAAAGAGATTTTTAAAGACCTAGTTTTTACAGCTGAAGAAATAAAACTTATAGAATCTGTATTTCATAAAATCAATGTTAAAAAGGGAGCCATTTTACTTACTGCTGGTGAAAGTGTTAACGAACAATATTATATCCTAGAAGGTTGTTTAAGGTCGTTTCATATAGATTCTGATGGTAAAGAATATACGGTTCAATTTGGTATTAAAGATTGGTGGATTAGTGATTACACGGCTTTTTTTACATCATCAAAAGCTATAATGAATATTGAGGTTATTCAAGATGCAATCATTTATAAAATTACAGAACAAGACAAGGAGCTTTTGTATGAAAAAATCCCAAAAATAGAGCACTTCTTTAGAGTAAAGCTCGAAAAAGCTTTTGCTGCATTTCAAAAACGAATTTTATCTAATCTTTCTAAAACAGCCAAGGAACGTTATTTAGATTTTATTAAAACCTATCCTAATATAGAAAAGAGTGTAAAAAACTATCACATAGCATCCTATTTAGGTATCACTACAGAAAGCCTTAGTAGAATAAGAAAAGCGTTATAAAGTACCTGAATTTCTTATCATACATCAATTTTTGAACGTTATAATAACTTTAATTTTGTAGCCCTAACAAGATTAATTAAGTTATCCCTAAGGATTAATAGCTAAAGAGCGCGAGTTGAATAAACTTGCGCTTTTTTTATACCTTTAATCCTGTAAACAATTTCAGAATTTTGAAAATCATTTCTACCAATATAGCGAAGCCTACTACTTTTATATGGGAAGGTAAAAAGGTTACAACTGGTATTTATAAAAAACCCACTAATGCACCCATCCATTTAGGCAAAGAAGACGTCAGAGGTGATGAAGTTTCGGATAGACGTGTACATGGAGGTGAGTTTAAAGCCTGTTATTTATTTTCTGCCGATCACTATCCTTATTGGCAAGGCTTATACCCAAATCTAGATTGGACTTACGGCATGCTGGGTGAAAACTTAACCGTTGAAAACTTAGATGAAAAACAGCTCATTATTGGAGATATCTATCAACTAGGTAAAGCTGTGGTACAAATCACTATCCCAAGAGAACCTTGTTTTAAGTTTGCTCATAAGTTTGGTACAGACGACGTTTTGCAACAATTCATTGAGCATGGCTATTCTGGTAGTTATGTTAGGGTTATAGAAGAAGGAGAAGTAACAACCGGAGACACTTTTAAATTGATTGAAAGTACTAAAAATAGTATTTCAATTTTTCAATTATTTGAATTACTATTTTCCGAAAACAAAAATCGATCACATCTTAAGCTTTTACTTAATAGTGAGTCTATTCCCCAGCGCTTAAAAAAACGCTTGAAATTTTTCTTACGTTAACTCTTAAAAAATAGAATATACGGAGTACATCGGTTTTTTTTGAAAATCATTTCAACTCATAGTTATAATCTACCATACATCTATTATTTAAACACCTAATATACAGCACATTAATAATTTATGTAATTTTCACGAAAACGTTGTAGTTATAGTTGTTTATTTTTATCCTGTTACCTTAAATCTAATCAATAATTGTTATGAGTGAAAAGCTGATATCCAAAAAAAAACCTGCATTTCCTATAAGTAGTTGTCTATCAGATTATCTCAGTGAGCAAGCTAGAAATATAAAAATACCCATTTTTTATGATGACCTGTTACGCTTTCAAGGTGCTATAGAAATTTTTGATAATGATGGAAATGATACACTCTGGATAAGCTGTTACTATGCTGAATACGAGCGTGATGAAATTGAGCATAGTCTTAAACAAATGTATTCTATCTTACACTCCGATGGTAGCGAAAATATTATTCCTTATCTAAATATTGACAGTATTGATTTTTGCACCTTTGGTAATACAAAACCATTCCGTGTAAAGGTGAGAAATATTCTTAATGATAATTATATATTTCTATACATAAAAAAGGCAGACGCGTCACGCATTTACGGTTTAGAATTAGAACACCTCTTATCCCCAAACCATATTAATTTTTTAGTGCATAAGGATACGCTTATCGAAGAGCATATCTTAGGTATTCCCGGTGACACCTTTATTCATCATCATCTCAATACACTTTCCGAACAAGACAAACGTGCTTTAGCTAAAGAATTTGTAAAATTCAATGAGCGTTGCTTTGTGCGATTGCTCGCAGATATGCGCTCTTATAATTACGTTGTTGTTATTACGCAAGATTTTGATAGAGTACAATATCGAATCCGGGCCATAGATTTTGACCAACAGAGTTACGAAGGCAACCCTAAAGTTTATAAACCTCAGTTTTTAAAAGAGAATAATGCTCTTGTTGATATGACTCTAAAAGTTCTCGCTAAAGAGTCCATTGAACAATACGAAAAAGAAGAACGCTCACTACTGGCTAAGCGTGCAACAAGTGAACGTGAACGTTTAGAGGACTTGCTAAGTTGTATGCGAAAAGATATCATTTCTACACCAGAAAAAATAAGTGAGTTAAGAGCAGAACTTTTTAGATTAACTAAAGACGTTAACTTTAAAAAGTCTAAAAACATGGGAGAACTTCTAAGCAATGGCTTAGATTTTATAACCAGAAATTACGTTAACGAAAACCCTTATATCATCAAATAAACCTAACCTATCCATCATGAAGATTAAAAAAATATTAGTCGCTAACCGTAGCGAAATTGCTATACGGGTTTTGAGAGCATGCTCAGAACTAAATATAAATACCGTAGCCATTTACACTTACGAAGATCGTTATTCGCAACACCGTTACAAAGCTGATGAAGCCTATCAGATAGGTGAAAATAATGACCCCTTAAAGCCTTATTTAAATATTGAGGAAATTGTGGCTTTGGCAAAATCTAAAAACGTCGATGCTATTCATCCAGGTTATGGTTTTTTGTCCGAAAACTCAGAGTTTGCCAGACGATGTGCCGAAAACGGTATCATCTTTATTGGTCCAGATCCTGAAGTGATGGACGCTTTGGGTGATAAAATCACGGCAAAAAAGATAGCCGTTCAATGTAATGTCCCAATCATAGAAAGTAATAAAGGTGATTTAAACACATTAAATATGGCTATTTCTGAAGCCAATAGAATTGGATATCCAGTAATGCTTAAAGCGGCATCTGGTGGTGGAGGTCGTGGTATGCGTGTGATTCGTTCTAATGAAGATTTAGAAGCAAATTTTAGTTCAGCACGTAATGAAGCATTGAATGCTTTTGGAGACGACACTATGTTTCTTGAAAAATATGTAGAAAACCCAAAGCATATCGAAGTACAGATTGTTGCAGATAGACATGGAAATATTCGTCATTTATTTGAGCGCGATTGTTCCGTACAGCGTCGACATCAAAAAGTAGTTGAAGTTGCACCTTCTTTTAATGTTTCTCAAGATGTTAAAGATGCACTATATAAATATGCTGTCAACATCACATCTGAAGTGAACTATAACAATATTGGTACTGTTGAATTTTTAGTCGATCAACAAGACAACATTTACTTTATTGAAGTCAATCCTAGAATTCAAGTAGAGCATACAGTTACAGAAATGGTAACAGGAATTGATTTAGTAAAAACACAAATCTTTATTGCTGGAGGTTATAAATTATCAGATAAACAAATTAAGATTTACGCTCAGGATAGTTTAGCTACTTATGGCTTCGCTTTACAATGCCGATTAACTACCGAAGACCCAGAAAACAATTTCACGCCAGATTATGGTGCTATAACAACCTACCGTAGTGCTTCTGGTATGGGAATTCGTTTAGATGCTGGCAGTATCTATCAAAGTTATAATGTAAGTCCATTTTTTGACTCTATGCTCGTAAAGGTTTCTGCACATGGCAGAACATTAGATGGAGCTATCAGAAAAATGTCGCGAGCTTTACGCGAATTTAGAATTAGAGGTGTAAAAACCAATATTCACTTTCTTCAAAATGTAATACAACATAAAACCTTTATGGAAGGTAAAGTGAATGTGAATTTTATTCAGAATACACCAGAATTATTTAAAATAAAATTACCTCAAGATCGAACCTCAAAAGCCATAAATTATCTCGCTGAAGTTATAGTAAATGGCAATCCAGATGTAAAATTTATTGATAATAACAAGGTCTTTAGAGATGCAAAAATTCCAAAGTTTGATAGAAATACTGCATATCCAAAAGGAACCAAAGATTTATTAACTAAGCTTGGTCCAGAAAAATTCTGTCAATGGCTTAAAGATGAAAAGAAAATCCATTATACAGACACGACGATGCGAGATGCGCATCAGTCACTTTTGGCAACTCGTATGCGAACATACGATATGCTAAAAGTAGCTGAAAGTTTTGCTAAAAATCACCCGAATATCTTTAGTATGGAAGTATGGGGAGGAGCAACTTTCGATGTTTGTTTACGTTTTCTTCACGAAAGTCCATGGACGCGGTTAAAGCAGCTTAGAGAAGCGATTCCTAATATCTTATTCCAAATGCTATTGCGTGGTTCTAATGCTGTTGGTTACAAAGCCTACCCAGATAATCTCATTGAAAAATTTGTTGAGAAATCCTGGGAAAACGGAGTTGATATTTTTAGAATATTCGATTCACTCAATTGGGTGAAGGCTATGGAACCTAGTATCAATTATGTACGAAATAAAACAGGAGGCATAGCAGAAGCAGCATTGAGTTATACAGGTGATATTTTAGATACATCCCAAACCAAGTATAATCTTAAATATTACACCCAATTGGCTAAAGATTTAGAAAATGCTGGCGCGCATATGATAGCTGTTAAGGACATGGCTGGATTATTAAAACCATATGCTGCGACTGAGTTAGTATCTGCATTAAAGGATACTGTTAATGTTCCAATCCATTTGCACACTCATGACACCTCATCGCTGCAAACAGCAACGTATCTTAAAGCCATAGAAGCTGGTGTTGATGTTATTGATGTGGCGCTTGGTGGCTTATCTGGTTTAACATCGCAACCAAACTTTAACGGTGTGGTAGAAATGATGAAATATCACAAACGTTCACAAGATTTCGATATGGAAAAACTCAATCAGTTTTCTAACTTCTGGGAAGATACACGAGAGATGTACTACCCTTTTGAATCTGGTTTAAAGGCAGGAACTGCAGAAGTTTTTCAACATGAGATCCCTGGAGGACAGTATTCTAATTTAAGACCTCAAGCAGAAGCTTTAGGTTTAGGCGATCGCTTTGACGAAGTCAAAAAAATGTATGCAAAAGTAAATATCATGTTTGGCAACTTGGTAAAAGTAACGCCAAGTTCTAAAGTGGTTGGAGATATGGCCATTTTTATGGTCACTAACAATCTAACACCTGAAGATATAATGCAACGCGGTGAGGAAATATCATTTCCAGAATCAGTGATTAACTTCTTTAGAGGTGATTTAGGACAACCATCTGGAGGGTTCCCTAAAGCACTTCAAAAAATTATACTCAAAGACAAAATACCTTATACAAATCGGCCAAATGCACATTTAAAACCTATAGATTTTGATAAGGAGTATAAAGCGTTTAAAGATACTTATCAAAAAGGGTTCACAAGAGCGATAGAAATGGAAGATTTCCTATCCTACACCTTATATCCAAAAGTGTTTGATAAAGCTCATGAAAACTACAAGAATTATGGTAATGTCGCTTTAATCCCAACAAAGAACTTCTTCTACGGTATGAAGTTACGTGAGGAAACTTTAATTACGTTAGAACCTGGTAAAACGGTTATTGTAAAATTATTATCAGTTGGTATTCCAAATGACGAAGGTAAACGCATTGTGTTTTTTAAAGTCAATGGCGAAAACAGATATGTTGAAGTGCTTGACAAATCCTTAAATATTAAAAAACAGGAAAACGTTAAAATTGATACAGAAGACAGTAATCAAATTGGCGCGCCATTGCAAGGATCTTTATATAAAGTGTTAGTTAAAAAAGGACAAGCTATTAAAGAGAACGACCCTTTATTTGTTATTGAAGCCATGAAAATGGAAACTACTGTTACAGCGCATAAAGCAGGTAAGATAAAATCCATTACTTTAGATGAGGGAAGCATGGTTAAACAAGACGATTTGATTATTACCTTTGAATAACTGTATCTCTTAAGGTGTTTCTGTCAGTTTGAGCGCAGTAGAAAACATTATTAACCAGAACTTCTAATACATTTCGACTGCGCTCAATGTGACATTCTTAAATTACTATTATAGAAATTAAATTTATGTCAACCAAATACAACAAAATAGGAATCAACTATAATCAAACACGGAAAGCCAATCCTTTTTTAACTGAGCAACTTCTAAAACATTTGAATCCTACAAAAAATGGTTTGTATTTAGACATTGGTTGTGGTACAGGTAATTATACCAACGAATTTCAGAAAAGCGGTTTTACCTTTATTGGTATTGATCCATCTATTGAAATGCTTCAAAAAGCAAGACAAAGAAATCAAAATATACAATGGCAAATAGGTACTGCAGAAAACACAAATTTAACGCAAAGTAGTATAGATGGTATAATCGGAACGTTGACCATTCATCATTGGACGAATTTATCAAGAGCATTTTCAGAATTAAACCTTGTGCTTAAACCCAATGGAAAAATAGTACTCTTTACTTCTACTCCACAACAAATGATGGGTTATTGGCTCAACCATTACTTTCCAAAAATGTTAGACGATTCTATGGTACAAATGCCCTCCCTACAAACCGTTAAAGATGCTATGATCTCTGCTGGTCTTAAAATAACAGCTACCGAAGCTTATAATATTAAACCCGATTTACAAGATCAGTTTTTGTATTGTGGTAAGCAAAACCCGGAATTGTATTTTGACGACAACATACGTCAGGGTATTTCTTCCTTTAGTGCTTTAGCCAATAAAGACGAGGTTGAAAAAGGATTGAAAAACTTACGGATGGATATTGACTCTGGAAAAATAAATGACCTCGTAAAGTCTTATGAAAATGGACTAGGTGATTACCTATACATTATTGCTGAGAAAACAAAAGTTTAAACCTATAAGTTTACATTACCTTTGCAACAAGAAAAGCCCTGTAACTTGCAAAGGAAAAAAGAACATTCAAAAGTAAAATCTAAACTTCATCCAAGAAGTCAACATAGAGCACGTTATAATTTTGATGCACTTATTAAAAACTCACCTGAGCTTGCTACTTTTGTTTCACCAAATAAATATGGTGATGATTCTGTCGATTTCTTTAATCCAAATGCTGTTCTAGCTCTAAACAAGGCATTATTAAAACATCATTATAATTTGGAATTTTGGGAAATCCCAAAACATTATTTATGCCCTCCAATTCCTGGACGTGCAGATTATATACATTATATCTCAGATCTTTTGAGCGAAAACCACTCTAAAATTCCAAAAGGACATCACATCAAAGGTTTAGATATTGGTGTTGGTGCCAATTGTATCTACCCAATTATTGGAAACCATGAGTATGGTTGGTCATTTATTGGCTGTGATACCGATGGTACTGCCATTAGCTCAGCAAAACAAATCGTTGTACAAAACCCAAATTTAAAGTCTCATATAGATATTAGACAGCAAGAACACTCTAGCACATTTTTTAAAGGTATTATTAAGCCAGAAGAAAAGATAGACTTCACCGTTTGCAATCCGCCATTTCATGCCTCAAAAGAGGAAGCTCAAAAAGCAAGCTTAAGAAAGCTCAAAAACTTAAAAGGTAAAACTAAAGGAAAACCAACCCTCAACTTTGGCGGACAACACAATGAACTTTGGACAAAGGGTGGCGAAGCGCGTTTTGTAAAAGATATGATTTATGAAAGTAGACACTTCGGTAAACAATGTCTTTGGTTTACAAGTTTAATTTCAAAGGAAGCTACACTAAAACCAACTTATAAGGTTCTACAAAAAGTGAAAACTAAAAATGTAAAAACCATAGATATGGGTCAGGGACAAAAAGTGAGCCGATTCATAGCCTGGACCTTTTTAACAGAACAAGAACAAAACGACTGGGTTAAACAACGTTGGTAAAATATTGTTCTACCTTTGCCCAAAATCAAGTAAATGTCATTTAAAGACCTAAAACTTATAAAACCGCTTCTTAAAGCTATTGATGCTTCAGGGTATATAGAGCCTACTTTGGTGCAGCAAAAAGGCATTCCACCAATTTTAGATCAAAAAGATGTTATCGTTTCTGCCCAAACAGGAACTGGTAAAACAGCTACTTTTGCATTACCTATTTTACAGCAGCTTTTTGATAAGCAAGATGCACCTAAACGTGGTAAAAAAATAAGAGCTTTAATTGTAAGTCCAACACGAGAATTGGCATCTCAAATTCAGCAGAATTTTAAAACCTACGCGCAGTTTTCTAACTTAAGATCCTTTGTGATTTTTGGTGGTACTTCTATTGAACCACAAATTGATGTTTTAAAAAAAGGAGTAGATATCTTAGTAGCCACACCTGGTCGACTCCTCGACTTACACAAGCAAGATTATATCAATCTAGACTATATAGAAACTTTAGTTTTAGACGAAGCAGATTTAATGTTGGCAATGGGCTTTATTGATGATGTAAAAAAGATAGTACGTCTATGTCCAGAGGATAAACAAACCTTGCTATTTTCTGCAACAATTCCTTATAAAATTGAACAATTAGCTAATAGTATTCTTAAAAACCCCGAGCGTATTGACGTTACACCAACGCACTCAATAGCAAAAGATGTGAGTCAGGTGCTTTATTATGTCCCTAAACGTAATAAAATAGAATTGTGCTTACACTTAATGCGAAACACCATAAAAGGCAATGTACTCATTTTTAGACGTACAAAATTTGGTGTCAATAAACTAGAACAGACCTTACTTAAAAACGGTTATAAGGTAGATAGTATTCATGGAGACAAAAACCAGAGTGATCGGCAAACAGCTCTAAATAAGTTTAAAAATGGTTATATAAAAATCCTCATTGCTACAGATGTCGCTGCTCGTGGTATTGATGTTAACGAACTTGACAATGTTTTTAATTTTGACATGCCTAACGTTGCCGAAACCTATGTGCATAGAATAGGAAGAACTGGTCGTGCCGGTCATATCGGTAAAGCGTATGCCATGTGTTCTGCCGACGAAAAAAGCTATGTAAAAACTATTGAGGATTATATTAACGTACAAATACCTATTGAAACTAATCACCCCTATCCTTTAGACCCAAAAGCTAAACCTATAGTTCATAAAAAGAAAGGTAGTAAGTATAAAAAAGGGCGTAAAAGTACAGCTTCTAAGAAAAAGAAAAAGCGCTGGTATTAGGTTTGCAAAGTTGTAAAGTTATTGTTCTAGTTTTAACTAGTCTTCATAGCTATATATAATACCATTTACCATATCAAAATCTATTTGCCCTGTACTGAGCTCATTTTCGTTTGGCTTTTTTTCTAATACCAAATATTTTTCACCCGAAGCGTTAGACTGTAGGTCAGCATTGAAACCTTTAGTTATATTTTTAATGTTATTACCAAACACTTTAAATCCGTAATTGGTTTTTGGTTTAAATATGTGAATTTTAGAGTACTCAGAGTTTAAATTAAAGGTATTAAAATCTTCAGTCCAATTGTAAAGAAAATATTCGCCTGTGAAATCTATTAGGTCCACTTTTTTACCTATTTCACCTATTTCTACTTTTGTAAATTCTGTGTTTAATATAGAATTGCTCAAATGACCTATTCTTACTTCTTTTGCATTAGCAAAACTATAACTACCACCAGAAACCTCTTCAGCATTGAAATACCCATTATCAAAATCAAAATTATTAAGTGCATTACCAAGTGACTTAAATCTCAATCTGGAATTTCTAACATTCATTGTTGCGCGATTATAAAAATCATTCATAAAAACTAAATTTGAATTCTCTAAAGTAGCTCTTACATGTATATTTTTAGGAATCTTTATAACCATTTTACTAATAATGATCTGATCTCTTTTTTTCTGCTTACTTGTCCGAGGTTTTCTTGTTAATCCGCCTAGTATTTTATTTCTATATAATGATTCTGCATCTTTAATTTCGTGTAAAATAGAATCTAATGATTTTCTTTTAATTGCTTTTGGCAATGAATCTTTAAGAGATTGCTTTCCTTCAAAACGACCGATTAATATTTCATGGAAACTATACATCCTATCACCTATATTCATTCTACTCCTTGATGAATAGGTGATTTTATTACCTTCCTTTTTTCCCGAAACCTCAAGAAGTTTCAACTGGGCTTCTATCTTTTTTTTTCTAGTATTTCTAAATTCTTTTGTATACTCAATATATACTTTATCATCTGGTGACTCTAACACCTGAGCGGTAGTACTTTTTAAATTTAACACCAAAGTTGTATTGTCATTTGTAGTAAAATTTTCTTTATAAATAGTATACTTTTCGTCCATTTCAAATTCAGACGTTTTTTGAGCATAAACTACTGCTGATGTGATGAGCATCAGCAATGAGAGTTTAAATTGATTTTTCATAGTGTTCGTTATTTTGATTTAATATTTTAATATGTTCTTGTATATCCTTTAATATCTGAAGCCGCGTTTGTAAATTATCGATTAAGTTTTCTATAGCTATAATATTATTAGGGTCGTTCTTAAACTGCACGGAAATCTCCTGATAATTCTTATCTAATTCGTCTAATTTTTTCTTAAACCTTGTCACCAAAACCTCATCTTCTGCAATAGCTATAAAGTTTTGCCATTCTTGTTCTATATCTTCTAAATACTCAGCTTCAACTGCTTCTATTTGTGCCACCACTGACGAAACTTCTTGCTCTGTAGTTGAGTCATAAAAAATATTGAAGCCAACAGTTAAGGCAATTATCGCAATGGCCGCAACACTTAACCAAAAAAATGTACTAGATTTTTTCTTTGCCTGTTTTTGAAGCTTCTCTAAAAACTCTGCTCTATGATTCTCCTGAAGTATCTCTAATTGGTCTTCCTCTTTAAATAAATCTCTAATATCTCGCTTCATTATACTTTGGTTTTAATAGGTCTCTTAATTTTGCTTTACCTCTTCTTAAATGTGTCCTTGAGGTTTTAATCGGTATATCTAATATTTCTGAAATTTCCTGATGATCATAACCTTCAATTAAATACAGTTTTACTACGATTTTATATTTATAACTCAGCTGGTCTATAGCTACTAGTATGTCTTGTTTAGAAATGAAACTGTCAAAATCCCAATTATCATCTTCAATGAGTTGAAGCGTTTCAATTTGATCATTGCTAAACTCAAATCTTTCTTTCTTTATAGTATCTAAACATTGATTAATGACGATGCGTTTTAACCAAGCACCAAATGTTGCGTTTGGTTGGTAACTTTCTATATTTGTAAACGCTTTGAGAAATCCTTCCTGCATGGCGTCCTTAGCACTTTCTTTGTCGTTTAAATAGCGGTAAGCTATGGTAAACATAGCTTTACAATAGTTATCATAAACCTGCATCTGCGCAACTTGATTTCCTTTTTTACAGGCTTGTATTAATAAACTATCTATTTGATTTTGCATATGGTTTTGTCCATCTCTTTGTGTATAAAAACGAAGAAAAATGAAAAGGGTTTCAAAATTTGAATAAAAAAGTTGAAATTAATGGAATATCCCTAAATTTAGGGTAAATTAAATTAGCCAACAATGAGTCAAGATTATAATAATCCTGCATTTAAAAAATTACTCCAGAAGCTACAAGAAGAAAGCTGGCAGTTAGAATTACTAATTTCTGGTTTTGCCATTTTTGGATTATTTACTGCATTTCCTCATATAAGGATTGCGGCATCAGCAGCTCAAAATGATGAAAAAGTTTATTCATGGATTGTACTAACAGTAGTCATGGTTTCTTGTGCCATTCTTATTTTCAATCTCTTGTTGCATGTTATTTTAAGAGGGCTTTGGATTGGAGCTCTAGGCTTAAGGTATGTCTCTGGAGATATTGACTACGAAGAACTTAACTACAGTCAAAAATTCACAAAATACCTTAAAAAAAAGGTAGGCTCTTTTGATAGATATATTGGCAGGTTAGAAAACTATTGTAGCATCTTATTCGCCATTTCTTTCTTACTAATTTTCTATGTCTTAGCCTTTACCTTTAGTATATTAACCATTGTATTAATAATTACATCATTGCTTGATAATGATAATATTAATAATAATCTAGGAATTTGGATAGGTGCTCCGCTACTAGTTTTTTTTGTTACAGGAATGTTTCTAACTTTTTTGGATTTTATATTGCTAGGCTGGTTAAAGAAAAAGAAATGGATAAGTCGAATATATTTCCCTATATATTGGGTTTTTAGTAAGGTGACACTATCATTTTTATATCGTCCACTTGTCTATAACTTTTTGGATAATAAATTTGGAAGAAGGGTTAGTTTTGCTCTTGTTCCTATTTATATTTTAATTGTATATGCTTCTACATACAGCTATAAAACATCAAACTATTTTAGTAATGATATGGACTCTAATAATATTATAGCTGATAGCCGTAATTATGAAGACGCGCTTACTGAAGACACTTTTATTGAAGATGTAGCTATTGCATCTAAAGTCGTTACAGATAATTACTTAAAAGTGTTTATGATCATGGATAATGACTTTGATGATTATATCTTTGACTTTAACCCAACGCTAAAGCCAGAAGACGATCTCAGAGGATTAAAATCTAGAATGATTACCAACTCTACAGTATCATGGAATAAACGAGATAGTTTAAGAGGGGCTTACATAAAAACATTAAATGAAGTATTTACAATAAAAATTGATTCGACCAATTATAAAAGTGAATTTATTATAGGTGAAAGTACAAATGGGCAAAAAGGTTTTGAAACTTATGTTGGTATTAAAAACTTACCTGAAGGCAAGCATCTACTAAAAGTACTTAGAAAACGTATTAGAAAAAAAGACACTCAACAATTCTATCATTCTAGAATTCCATTTTGGTACTACCCAAATTAATAAGATAATCGATTATTAAAATATTGCTTTAATATAGGTATTTGAATACTTAACATTATAGCAAATAAAACCACGGCATACATTAAAGTATTAGAAAACTCAAACGATAAACCTTCAAAGGGATTTAATGATACTTCTGGTAAATTAAATCTTTCAGATAAGGTACTAGATCCTGTGGGTTGTTTAAATAATATATAACTGACTATGGCTATAAAACCTGTACCAACTAACCATAGTATATATTTAGGAATTAAAGGTTTATATACAGTAGTTTTAGTATTGGACAAAGCTTCAATTTTTGACATCACATTATCTGTAAAACCAGTAGGTGCTTGTTCTAAACTATCTGCAGCCATTAGCTTATTAACTAAATCTTCTATTTTTTTATTATCCTTTTCCATAATCAAGTATATTTTGTGGTTGCAAATACTGTTCTAAAATAACAGCCAATTTTTTTCGGGCTCTAAACAGCTTCACTTTTACAGTGTTGGCTTCAACATTAATAATTTTAGAAATCTCTTCAAGAGATAGCTCTTCAAAATAAAACAGCGTTAATATAGCACTACTATCTTCGGGTAGTTTATTAATACAATTCTTAATTAGAGTACTTTTTTCCTCGTTAATAATATTGTCTAAAGCATTATCTATAGTATCTAATTTATTAAATGTATACTCATCTATTGCAACATTATTTAAATATTTCTTGTTCTTTTTTATATTATCTAAGCATGTGTTATATGCTACTCTATATATCCATGTAGAAAACTTAGAGTCTCCTTTAAATTTATCTAAAGATTTAAACACCTTAATAAATGTGTCTTGTGCTACCTCCTCAGCCTCTTCTTTATGTTTTAGCATTCGTAATGCTAAAGTATATACTAAATCCTTATAGCGATCTACTAATTTAGCATAAGCTTTAGTATCGCCATTATTAATAGCGTCTATTAATATGTTATCGTCGTTGGTGGTCATTTTTATTTAAGACGACTACTTTATATATAAGGTTACATAAACCCATAAAAAATATTTTTAAAAAAAAGTTGTAACCTAAATTAATAAAGTATCGTCATAAGCTATGAACAAATTAAAATTAATCAATTAAAAATAAATAATTATGGAAGTAGCAGTTTTAGCAATAATTTTCGGATCAATATTTGGTGTATTTTATCTGTATTTTTCATCTCGAAACAAAGAACGTTTAGCACTTATTGAAAAAGGAGCAGACGCAAGTATTTTTAATATTGGTAAGCGATCAGGAGCTTCATGGAAAGTTATAGTTATAAATTTAGCTTTTCTTTTAATGGGTATAGGCCTAGGCGTATTCATTGCCAATATCTTAGACACCTATTCAAATCTAAATGAAGACGCTGTATATCCTGCAATGATATTCTTAATGGCAGGTGCTGGCTTATACATAGGCTATACACAAACTAAAAAAGCATTAGATGACTAAATCATAAAATCAATCAAATAGGAAAACGCCTCAATTTATGAGGCGTTTTTTTATGGCATAAATAATGTATCTTTAAAACTTAAAGTGTGTTTTATGCCCAAAATCTTATTTCTAATATTACTTGTATCTCAAATAAGTATTGCTCAAATTACGGTTTTAGATAGTGTCACTAAATACCCTGTTAGTTACGCTACTGTATCATTTGGTAATGGCAATGGTATTTTTGCAGATAATGAAGGTAAATTTATTTTTACAGAAAAGTTGTATCCAGATATTGATTCACTCTATATTTCGGCATTGGGATTTAAAAATTTAAATATCTCGACTAAAGATATTCCCAAGCTACTCCTTATGCTACCTCAAGCCGATGAACTGGACGAAATTGTTATTGGTACAAAATTGAATAGGAAATTCAAAGAGGAAACCTTAAAACCTCACCTCGATGATGATTATTACAACTGTTGGCTACCAACCATAGAATCTGAAATTGCTGTTTACTTTCCTAAACATTCCGACCAAGACCAAAAACTAACTTCTATTATATTTCCTATTGCTTTAGAATCTAAAGATTGGAACAAACGCAAACGTGCTAATAGTGACAAGAAAAAATTCTCTACCCTATTTATGGTAAAGTTTTATGCAAATCACAAAGGTGCACCTGGTAAAGTACTCACCTATGAAACTATTGTTTTTAGAGCTACAGAAAAAGATGGAGATGCTTATACATTGAATGTCGAAGATTACGGTATTTACATTCCAAAGGATGGTTTTTTTGTATCACTACAAGTTATGGGTTACACAGATAAAGCCGGGAAACTATTACCCAATAAAAAGTACAAAGAAGTAAAAACTAAAAATGGTATAGTTAAAATTCCTACCAATTTTAGGCCATTACTCCCCTTTACAGAAAAATTAGAGGCTAAAAACACATATATAAAACGTGTGTTTATCAATGGTAATAATTGGGTGAAATTTGATAAAGGCAATGGCTTTAGATCGAGCCTGCTAGATAAAGACCTTTACAACTATGGTATTGGCTTAAAGTATAAAACCTTTAAGGATGAATGAGCCTGTAGGTTTTCTGAAAATTTTTAGAAACAACTTAGAACTTGCCAAAGTCAGAAAAGACAATATTGGACAAGATTTTAGTCTTATACTGATACTAAAATAGATACAATAATAATCTTTCATTCGGAAAAAAATAGTATCATTGAACTTCATATATTAATTCACTATTAACCTTAATATTATATGCGTAAACTCATTCGCACTTTACAGCCTGTACCAATCTATGCAGAACACTCATTAAGTTCTAAAAAAATCAGAGAAACTACCGAAGATGAATACCTGCCATATAAAAGAGTAAAACTTAGAGAAAAGACCAGATGGTACGAAATAAAATTAGAGAATGATAAATTAGGTTATATTAAAAAGGATAAAACAAATTAAAGATCTCGAAAAAAACAAGGTACGTTATATCGACCTTTGTTATGACAATAATGTTGTTGAGGTTGAAAAATTTATTCTAAAAAAGAAAGCAAAATTCTATCTCACTTATGAGTCAGATTATTCGTCCAAGGACGTCTTAATAGAAGTTAATAATTTTAAAGACAAAAAAGGTTACCTACTTAAAAAGACCAGCTATGGTTTAGTAAGTAATAAATGGATGATATATCTAAGCTATGTGATTATAACAATATGTACAGTAACAACATTCCTGGCTTGTTTAGCAACAGGTTGGCTTGTTATAGGATTTATTTTAATTATCCCTGGAATAATTGTTGGATTTTTAGTAATGCTAGCTTTACAATTAGTAATTTCTATACTAAAAGGGATTTTCAATGAAATTTATGTGAGGTTATAACTACTCTATCTCAAAATCAAAATATGTCTTCGGAAATGGTTCCCAACGCAACGTAAAATGCCACCATTCTTTTGGGTAATTTCTAAAGTTATATTTTAACATAATTGTTTGTAATAACTGTCTGTTCTTTTTTTGGTTTTCCTCTATATTGTCATAATCTACCCAGGACTGTTCACCAAAAAAATCAAAAGGACTTCCCATATCCAGTGGCTCACCTGTTTCACCACAAATTATGGTCAAATCCACTGTGCTTCCTCTACTATGACCAGATCTAGAAGCTATATATTCTTCTTTAAACAAATTTCGCTTTGCAACATCGGGATAAAATTGAGATTTATTAATCGTATCCTTTAAATTCCTGGCCCATCGTATAAAATGATTGACTGCGCGTTGAGGGCGGTAACCGTCATAAACTCTTAAACATAAATTTTGTTGTTGTAATTCTTCTTGAACACGCTTTAATTGCTCAACTGTTGCTTTGGTTAAAATCAATCGATTAGTCTTGTAACCATCTATAGTATCACCAACAAAATTGTTAGAACCATAATAACGTAATTCTACATCTAAATCTTCAATGATAGTATCCACGTATACAAAGCCTTCTGGTAAGTTTTTTTTTTGAACATAACCAAAAGAAATCGCTATAACGAAAAGTAAATATGAAAGTGTTTTATAATTCATAATGAAGCACTAATTTAGAGAAAAATTATGCTATGGACTTGTTTTTAGAAGATAAACAACACTTTCAATTGCCTAATGTAGAACTTATCTACGTTCCCAACTTCTTTAGTAAACAAGAATCAAATTTTTACTTAAACAAAATTAATACTGAAACCAGTTGGCAACATGATAACATAACTGTTTATGGAAAAACCTATAAACAGCCTAGACTAACAGCTCTTTTTGGGGAAACAAACCAACCTTATACCTATTCAAATATTGTAATGCACCCTGTAGCTTTTACACCAATTTTACAGTCAATAAAAGAGAAGGTAGAGCATTTTTCCGAACAAAAATTCAATACACTATTAATTAACTTATATCGCAATGGTAATGATAGTAATGGTTGGCATGCAGATAATGAAAAAGAGCTTGGCAATAACCCAGTAATAGCCTCAGTTAGTTTTGGAGAGGAACGTCCTTTTCATTTTAAGCACAAAACATTAAAAAATCAACGACACAAACTTATTCTAAAGCATGGTAGCTTATTACTTATGCAAGGAGAGATGCAACACCATTGGTTACATCAAATCGCTAAAACAAAAAAGGACATAAAACCTAGAATAAATCTTACGTTTAGAAAGCTCATTAAACTGTAAAAACAAAAAACCGGGTTCCCTCAAACCCGGTTTCTCTAATTTGCTTTTTTTATTATGTAAGTAGATTTAGGGTCTCTAAGTCAACATAACATAATGCAAATATTAATTAATTAATCCATTGAACTAAAAACTAAATTTTAGTACACTTCAAATATATAATTAGGTTTTAATTTTGTCGCTAAAAAACACTATTAATCGATGAAATACATTTAATTTTAACATTTTAAGATGAAATATTGCATTTCGTCGATGAAATGCATATCAACAAAAATTAAAAAGCATATTTATAAATACTAAAACCATATAAAAATTGTTTTTGAAATATAAATTCTTTTTAATATCAACTAATTTTACACTTATTTAAATTAAAAATGAGACATTATATATTAACTATACTTCTTTTCATTTTTGCCTTCAGTTTTGGTCAGGAAAAAACATATAGTGAAGATGAAATTTCTATATCAAAATGGATAGACGGTACATTACTTACTCCAAACGAAAGTGAAAAACCAACCTTGGTTATTATAATTGCAGGCTCCGGACCTACAAACCGTAATGGCAATCAAAATTTTCAAAAAAACAATTCACTAAAAAAATTAGCAGAAAGCTTAACTAATAATGGTATAGCTACATTTAGATATGACAAACGTATAGTAAAACAAATCCGAAAAGGTAAAGTAGACAAAAACTTAAAGTTCGATGATTTTGTTAATGATGCATCAGATGTAATTTCTTATTTCAAAAAAAATGATGATTATTCAAAAATATATATTCTTGGTCACAGTCAGGGAAGTTTAGTAGGTATGCTAGCAGTTAAGGATGAAGCTGACGGCTTTATATCACTTGCTGGTGCAGGACAGAATATTGGTGACGTTATTGTAACTCAAGTCACAAATATGGCACCGCAATTAGGTGAAGAAGCTAAGAAAATAGTTGATAAATTGAAGCAAGGTGAAACCGTAACTGATTATCCCAATGCCCTAGCCTCTGTTTTTAATACAGATATACAACACTTTATGATCAATTGGATGCAATATAATCCTACAGAAATTATAGAGACACTTAAAACACCCATTTTAATTATAAATGGCACAAAAGATCTTCAAGTTTCCGAAAATGAAGCTAAGCTTTTAAAAGCAGCTAATGATAAAGCGCAACTAAAAATTATTGAGAATATGAATCATGTTCTTTTTGAAATTAAAGGAGATGATTTAGAAAACTCTAAATCCTATAATGAATCGTTTAGGCCAATTTCTTCAGAACTAATTGATACTATTATTCAATTTATAGATAATTAATAATATGAAATATTGAGAACATTCAATTCAACTTTTCTGTACTTTAAAAAGTTACTTAAAATTAAAAAAGCATCTCAACCACGAGATGCTTTTTTACTAACTAACCAACCAAATTGTAATGTCGCGATTTAGTAGTGTTGTTACTATTGTAACTATCGCTGTAACCATTACACTTATTATATATCAAACGGTGTGCCAAACTTTATTTTTTATTTTTTTAATAAAAATGTAACAAAAACATTAATTTATATACTAATATTTTATATCTTTATGATATCATTTTAATATCATATTGATTTTTAATGATTATTAACCAATTAAATTTTAGATTATGAAAGAAGAAAAAATCATCGTCCCTGCAAATGGCTACTTAATGTTATTTATATTTTTAATATTATTTTTTGGAAGTATCGCCACAATGATTGCCTTAAAAACACCATGGCCAGGTATAACACTATTATTATCTTTAGTTATGGCATTTGGTTTTGTAATGGTACAACCCAACGGTTCCAGAGTATTGCTATTATTCGGAAAGTACGTAGGAACTGTAAAGAAAAATGGATTCTATTGGGTAAATCCATTTTATACCAAAAAGAAGATTTCACTTAGAGCAAGTAACTTCGATAGTGAACGTCTTAAAGTCAATGACAAGCTCGGAAACCCTGTTATGATTAGCACTATTTTAGTTTGGCGTGTACAAAACACTTATAAAGCAGCTTTTGATGTAGACAATTACGAGAATTTTGTACGTGTACAAACAGATGCTGCTGTTCGTAAATTAGCAAGTATGTATCCCTATGATAATTTTGCAGATGAAGGTGTTGATGAAGATATTACTTTACGCTCTAGTGTTAATGAGGTAAGTAATGCACTCGAAAAAGAAATAGACGAACGTTTATCTATTGCAGGTATTGAAGTTTTAGAAGCACGTATAGGTTATCTGGCCTATGCACAAGAAATCGCCAATGCAATGCTTAAGCGCCAGCAAGCTACAGCTATTGTAGCGGCACGACATAAAATTGTAGAAGGTGCTGTAAGTATGGTAGAAATGGCTATTGAAGAACTCAATAAAAAAGATGTTGTGGATTTAGACGAAGAACGTAAAGCTGCTATGGTAAGCAATCTTATGGTAGTACTTTGTGGTGATAAAGATGCCTCGCCAATTGTAAATACAGGAACTTTAAGTCATTAATTATGAAAGAATATAAAGTGGTACAACCTAAGCTTGGGTTTAGAAGTCGATTTCAAAATTTTGAAGACCTTTTAAATCAACATGCCAGAGAAGGTTGGACAGTTGAATTTATAGGTCAGGGTTGGGCTAGTGTAGTGTTTGAACGTGATAAAAACAGATAATGCGAATTTTTAAGGAAAAGCAACGTTTTAATCAAGCTTGGTTAATTATTTTAATGACCATTAATATCCTAATGATCGTTGGAATAATCTTGGGTAAATATATTAAAGAGCCCAATAGCTTTTCTGTAATAGAACTGGTTTTATTAATTGGTTTTATACTGTTGATCCCTGGTTTTATATTTTTGTTCAAGTTGGTATTAAGAATCGACGAAAAAGGGATACATTATAAGTTCTTTCCATTTCATTGGAAATTAAAGACCATAGAATGGAATAGCATAGACAAAGCCTATATAAGACACTATGATGCTCTTGGGGAATATGGAGGTTGGGGGCTTAAAGGAGGACGACTTTGGAAAAAATCAAAAGGGAGAGCCATAAATGTATCTGGTGATATAGGCATTCAACTCGAGCTAAAAAATGGTAAAAAACTTTTGATTGGCACCCAAAAGAAAGAAGAAGCTGAACACGTTTTAGCAACTTATAAACCAAAAACTAATAACAATGGCTAAGAAAAAAGCATTTGCGTTGCGCATCAATGAAGATATGCTAAAAGCTGTTGAGAAATGGGCAGCGGATGAATTTCGTAGTACCAATGGACAAATAGAATGGATGTTGATGCAGTACTTAAAAGAACATAATAGGCAGCCAAAAAAGAAAGAAAAACCTGAAGGTGAAAAGTGATCAGAAATGGTCACTTTTTTAGTTTTTAATTTTTGTATTTTGCGCAGAAATTATCTCTATGAATTCTAAAAGCAAATATATCCTGGCTTTCATTTTAACAGTCTTATTGATTGCAATTACTTCAATTTTAATGTACTTTTTTTATGAAAAGCCAAAAGATCCAATTTTTGCTAATGATGCAATAGTTTTTGGTCTTTTAATGATAGCACTAGGTTTTGTGTTTTTAACAGAATCAAAAAAATCGGGTTACTGGTATTATTTCTATAAAATAGTTCCAGGGCTTTTAATGTGCTACCTTATTCCTGCAATATTTAATTCTTTAGGTTTAATTTCAGATGAGATTTCTAAAACTTATTTCATTGCCAGTCGCTATTTATTACCTGCATCATTAGTACTTCTAACTTTAAGTATAGATTTAAAAGCCATTTTTAATTTAGGCTGGAAAGCCTTGGTAATGTTTTTTACAGGAACAGCAGGTATTATTATTGGTGGTCCCATAGCTATTTTACTAATTTCTTCATTTTCACCAGAAACCGTTGGAGGTGCTGGTTTTGATGCGACATGGAGAGGGTTAGCGACTTTAGCTGGAAGCTGGATTGGTGGTGGCGCCAACCAAGCTGCTATGTTAGAAATCTATGAATTTAACCAGGAATTATATGGAGGAATGGTACTTGTAGATATTGTTGTTGCCAATATTTGGATGGCTTTAATTCTTTTAGGAATTGGTAAGCGCAAAAAGATTGATAATTGGTTAAAAGCAGACAATACAGCTATTGACGAATTGCAAAATAAAGTGCAAGCGTTTAGTGATAAAATTACACGTATTCCATCAACTTCTGATCTCATAATAATATTAACAATTGCTTTTGGTGCTGTTGGTATTGCCCACTTTGGTGCTGACCATATTTCGGTATTCCTTAAAGATAATTTTAAAGCTGTAAGTGACCCTAAAAGTGCGTTATCATCTTTTGGTAGTGGTTTCTTTTGGTTGATTTCTATTGCAACTTTAATTGGTGTATTATTATCCTTCACCAAAGCTAAAAATTATGAAGGTGCAGGAGCCAGTAAAGTTGGAAGTGTCTTCATTTATATTCTTGTGGCTACTATTGGTATGAAAATGGATTTAGGTAAAATTCTTGAAAATCCAGGATTAATTTTAATCGGTTTGGTTTGGATGGCCATCCATGCAGGACTCCTAATCTTAGTAGCTAAACTCATAAAAGCACCATATTTCTTTTTAGCTGTTGGTAGTCAAGCTAATGTTGGTGGAGCAGCATCAGCACCTGTTGTGGCTGCAGCTTTCCATCCCTCACTAGCAACTGTTGGGGCTTTACTTGCTGTATTTGGCTATGTTGTCGGAACTTATGGAGCTATACTCTGTGCAGAGTTGATGAAAATTGCAGCAGCTGGCTAGTGTTTTTAATTTCAAAGTAAGATATTTGCACACCAATTTATGTAAATAACGTATGTTAAAATTAAACAAAGTTTTTAGCCTTATTATTATAGGTATAATGATGTTTTCTTGTGAAAAAGACAAGGAAGCTAATTTTACTTTAAAAGGTAATATTAAGAACCTTAAAAAAGGTGTTGTATATCTTCAAAAAGAAGGTGACTCAACTATTATAGATTTAGACTCTGTGGTAATTAATGGTCAACCAGAATTTACTTTGCAAACCAATATTGAAGAGCCTATTCTACTCTATCTTAAATTATTTAAAAACGATGGTGAAGAACATTTTATTCCTTTCCTGGCAGATAAAGGTGTAACAGAAATTAAAACATCATTAAAGAATTTTAATTTTGATGCTGAAATAAAAGGTTCTCAACAACAAGATTTATTGAATGAGTACACCAAAGTAATGTCTAAATACAATGAACAAAACCTTGACCTTATTGAAGCCAGCTTTTTAGCCCAAAAGGACAATGACAGTATTGCTTTAGATTCACTCAACAAGCTTTCTGAAACCTTATTGAGACGTAAGTATTCTTATACCATTCAATTTGCGTTAAATCATAAGGATAATATGATTGCACCTTATTTAGCATTGTATAAAATTCCGGCAGCAAACCCAGTTTATATTGATTCCGTTTATAATGGTTTAACTGAAAACGTTAAAAATTCATTATATGGAAAGAAGTTAAATGATATTATTTTAAAAAGAGCATCTGAGGAATAAAAAATATTCTAATTTATTTCCGTTAGGTTTCTATAAAAGGTTACCATAAAAAAACCAACCATGAGAATGGTTGGTTTTTATTTAATATTAAAATATTATATAACTATTTCAATTTATTAATACGATCTATTAAAGCTCTACCTTTTGCTTCTAAATCGTTATTAATAGCCTTAAAATGCGATTTAGCGTCCTCTATACTTCGATCATTTACGCGAGCAATCAATTCATCAAAACCAGCAAAAGCATCATCAATAATGGCATCACTTTCCTTAGTTGGTTTTTGTGTATTCTCTAATTCCCAATAATAAACTGCTTCAATGATATCTCCAAAAACATAGTTGATATCCTTTTTTAAATCTCTTTTATTTGCCATGATAATTTTTCTATTTATTAAGGTACAAATGTAATAAATCCTTATATTAATAATCCGAATTTAATTTTGAAGTTTTAAACATAAACTTCAAGAAGTTTTGCGTCTTTAGTTTTTAATTTAAAATGCTTAATTACAGCAGGAATCAAAATTGTTTCACCCTTAGAAATTATATCTGTTGTGTTATCTGTTAAAACTTTAACTTCACCTTCAACACACATATATATTAAAAATGAATCTTCTTTGTTTTCTTTTTCAATATCTGCATTCAATTCTAAATAATTCGTTGTAAAAAATGGGCAACTTATAATTTTGTTTGCCACATTTTTTTGCTTTTTATACTTCATCCTAAAATCATCATTCATATCAAACCTAAAAGCATCAATAGCAATATCATTATGTAACTCACGCATATTACCTTTATCATCAATCCTATCCCAATCATAAACACGATAGGTTATATCGCTCGTTTGCTGAATTTCAGCTAATAGAACACCTGCACCAATAGCATGAATACGACCAGTTTCAATAAAATAAGTGTCTCCTTCTTTTACCTTATCGAAATTTAAAACCTTGGTAAGTGTTTTATTCTCAAGATTTTTTAGATAAGTTTGCTTATCCATTTCTTGATTAAAACCCACAATGAGATTAGCATCCTTATCAGCTTGCATTACATACCACATCTCATTTTTGCCAAAAGAATTATGGCGTTTTTTAGCCAACTCATCGTCAGGATGAAGCTGTATACTTAAATCTTCTTTAGCATCAATAAACTTTACAAGCAATGGAAAGTTATTACCAAAACGTTCATGATTTTTTTTACCTAATAAATCTGCTCTGTAGTGCTCTATAAGGTCTTTTAAAGTTTCACCTTTTAATTCTCCATTAGAAACTTCAGAAATATCACCAGAAACAGTACTTACTTCCCAACTTTCACCCAATTGTTTTGAATTAGATTTTTTATTAAACTGTTTAATAAGCTTTTCTCCTCCCCATATTTTATCTTTTAAAATGGGTTGAAACTTTAATGGATATAAAGTACGTTTCATAAAATTACTCACCAGAATAGGTTACAAAGTTACGAGGTGTTTCGTAAAGTGTAATTTCTAAATGAAATTTAGAATCTAATTTAGCCTTGATTTTATTATAGATTACAACTGCAATATTTTCTGCAGTAGGGTTTAAGTCTTTAAATTCGGGCACTTCGACATTTAAATTTTTATGATCAAAAGCATCCTCTACTTCAGACTTAATAATATCTTTTAAAATCTTTACATCTATAACATAACCTGTTTCTGGATCTATCTCTCCAGTAACACTTGCTATAAGTTCATAATTATGCCCATGAAAATTTGGGTTATTACATAACCCAAAAACAGCATCATTTTTTTCGAAGCTCCAATCTTTTCTATAAAGTCTATGGGCTGCATTGAAGTGTGCTTTTCTATGTACAGTCACTTTCATAAGTTATTGACGTTTATAAATTCATAAAACTTCTCAAATATAATTTTAAACCAAGCTGTATAATTTTGAGGATGTAATGCCATATCTACTTTCACCGCTTCTGGTGACATCCATTTCCAATCTGCGACTTCATCTACATTAATATTTGGTGCTTTGTTATAATTACCAATCATAATATGGTCGTACTCATGCTCTGTTAGACCATTATCAAAAGGTGCTTTATATATAAAAGATGTCGATTCTTTTAAGTCGGTTACAAACCCCATTTCTTCTTGCAGTCGTCTTTTACCTGCTTCTAAATTAGTTTCGCCATCACGTTGATGACTACAGCAGGTATTTGTCCAAAGGCCTGGCGAATGATATTTATGTAATGCACGTTGTTGAAGCATCAATTCGTTTTCATCATTAAATATAAAAACTGAAAACGCACGATGAAGAAGTGCTTTTTCATGCGCTTCCATTTTGGGCATTAAACCAATCTGATTATCGTTTTCATCCACAAGGATGACTTGTTCTTCTGTCATAGAGCAAAATTAATGACTAAAGCTTTAAAAATGGTAAAGGAATTCATAAAAAATAGCCGTTCAATTTTTAAACGGCTATTTGAATCTTTTATTTAATCGTAAAAGTTATTCTTTATCGTCGCAAGATTTACCATTAATACTTGTAATAATAAATTCACTTCGTCTATTTAATTGATGTTCTTCTTCGGAACAACCAGATGTATTTGTTGGTTCACAACCACAATCGTTAACTAACTGTGACTCACCATAACCTTTAGCTGTTAATCGGTTGGCAGCAATCCCATTATCAATTAAGTATTGGCGTGTGGATTGTGCTCTTCTTTCGGATAACCTTTCATTATAGTCTGCTAATCCTCTACAATCTGTATGCGAACGAATGTCGATAGTCATGGTTGGGTATTTGTTCAATACCGCTAATACTTTCTGTAATTCAATTTCTGCATCGTATCTAATATTAGATTTATCAAAATCGAAATAGATAATTGGTATATCAAGTATCTTAGCTAAATCGTCACAAGGTTCAATTTCTTGTTCGTCTTTCTCTAACAATAACTGTAGTTGTAATTCCTGCTTACGCTTTGGTGTAGTAAAACGTTTTTCGTCAGAGGCATAGGTTTCTTTTTCTCCTCTAATTAAGTATTCTTTTTCACATTCGAGCTCAAACTCAAAAGCAGCATCAACACCAACAGTTTTACGTTGAAGCTCATTTCCTTTACCATCGAATAAAATTACCGTAGCATCAGCTATTAGATTGTCTGTATTTTTATCTTGTACTGTTCCCGCAACCAGTTGCTTACATTCCGGAACCTCGAATGTATAAATATCATCGCTACCTTTTCCTCCTTCTCTATTAGAACTAAAGTACACACGTTTAGTGACTAAGTTTTCATAATAGCCAAAATCGTCTGCAATACTATTTACAGGTTTACCTACATTTTCAATAGGAAAATTTCTGTTAGAACCCACACTTACCTTTTGGTCTAATTCTTCGGACTTAAATACATCTAAGCCGCCTAAGCCTGGAAATCCGGTTGAAGAAAAAAACAAGTTACCACTAGTGTCTACAAAAGGAAATGACTCCTGACCTTCAGTATTAATTGAAGAACCTAAGTTTTCGGGCTCACCAAGTGTACCGTCATCATTAACATCTACTACAAAAATGTCTGATTGCCCATAAGTTCCCGGCATATCTGAAGCAAAATACAATCTCGATCCTGTAAGGTTTAAAGCTGGATGTGCTACACTATAATCTTCACTATTAAAATGAATCTTGTGAATTTCATCCCAAGTACCATCCTCACTCAAAGTCGCTCTATACAATTGTAATCTATTAACTCCTGTTTCATCTTCTTTATACTTTAATTTGAAGAAATTATTTCTTGTAAAGAACATATACTTTCCATTAGGTGAAAATACAGCACTAGACTCATGGTATTTTGTATTTACTTTTCCATCAATTTCCTTAACCTCACCAAATCCATCATCCGTTTTTTCAACTGAATATAAATCTAAATACGGTTCTTCATTCCAGCGGTATTTACGCCCTCCGCCTCTAGCTGAAGCAAATACAATTCCGTTTTCATATTCTGTAGTTCCAAAATCTGAAAGCTCTGTGTTAATTTCTAAATTTTGAGGCTCAATATCATCTCTACTCAATTCTTCAATATTAGACTTATAATCTACTTTAGAGAGGAAAGCTTTTCCTCTTAAATCATCTGGTTTTAGCTCATTAAACTTCTTCATCCACTTATCTGAGTCTTCATAATTTTCAATGCCTTTAAGTGCCAGGGCATATCTAAAATAGTATTCGGGATCTATAACTTCATTCATAATCATTAACTCACCATACCATTTAGCTGCATTCACCATATCATTATTAAAATAGTAGGAATTCGCTAACTTTTGAAAAAGATCTGCAGACTTATAACCTTTATTGGCGACTTCTAGAAGTACTTCACTCGTTTTAACATAAGCAAAGTCTCTGTAGTCATCTTCGACACTTTTTATCTTTCCGTTTTGGGCATAAGTAGATAAAGTAATCATACCTACAAATGCTACACATATATATCTTGAAATTGTTCTCATAGTTATATTTTTAAAAGAAGCGTGGTGATAAAATTCTACCTAATCGTTTCACTTCAAATCTTAAAGTTATTTCGTGTGTTCCGCTATTGTAATTATTTAATCCTGTTGTAGTTAAATCATAACCATAGCCTATAAACATACCTGGTGTAGCTTGAAAGCCTACTAGAGCACTTACAGAATCATCCCATCTCCATGCCAAACCAGCAGTTAAGTTCTTTTTATACCAAAAATTAGCTGAGATATCTGCTATTAGTGGAGCTCCCGAAACACCTTTAACTAAAAAGGCTGGCTTAAGCTCTAAGGTTTCACTTAAGTTAAACACATATCCTCCAATAGCATAAAAGTGCATACGTTCAGTAGCTACAGATTCTTGAAAATCATCATAATGATCCGTCTCTAAAAAATTAGGAACCGCTAAACCTAAATACCATTTTCTGGTATGCATATACAAACCTGCTCCTACCATTGGTGAAGTTAAACTTAAGTTGTTTTCGAAAGCTGGATCAGTATCTCGAAATCTTCCTTTACTCCAATCAGTATTTAAAATATGTAGACCACCTTTTACTCCAAAAGATAATTTTAGATCGTTAGCATTTAATGGTATGGTATATGAAAAGTTAGCATCTACAAAATTCTCTCTTGCAGGACCTAAAGCATCACTTACAATATTTAAACCTAAACCGATACGCTCATTACGTAAAGGTGAATGAATACTTAAAGATTGTGTTTGCGGTGCTCCATCAATTCCAACCCATTGCGATCTATGTAATCCAACAACACTTAGTGTTTCACGTTGCCCTGCATAGGCTGGATTAACACTTAGTGTATTGTACATATAATGCGTGTACTGAGGATCTTGCTGTGCAAAACTATTAGCACTAAGTAGTATAAACACTAAAGCTACTAATCCTTTTAATATCGATGATTTATGTATCATTTTAATATATTTTATTATTCAGTGTTAATTAGTTTCGTCTATTTACATATACCCAACCTACTCTTGGTTCTGAACCATCACCCAGATTAAGAACATAGTAATACGTCCCAGCTGGTAACTCATCAGATTGATTGATTACGGTCCTTCCGTTAGAAGTTCCTGTCCAATCATTCTGATATCCTTTTTTACTATATACGATATTACCCCATCTATTATAGATTTCAAGTTTATTGTTAGGGAATCGTTCTAAACAATCAATTACAAACGTTTCGTTTATACCATTTCCGTCTGGTGAGAATTCGTTATAAATGGTCAAACATATTGGATCAACTTCTGCTGTATCTTCATCATTACTTGGATCTACATCAGATCCTCCATCGGCGTTACCAACAAATGCAGTATTAGTATAATCTCCAAACCCAAGTACTTCTACAGTAATTTGAAGAATTTCCACCTGATCAGGATCTAACTGACCTACAATCCATTCTCCATCAAATTCTGAATAAGTTCCAGTAGTTGTAATTGCTGACACAAACACATAACCATTAGGTATTTGTTCGTTTATAACTACATTGGTTGCTGTAACATTTCCAATATTGGCTACCTCAATGGTAAATATAACTTCGTCACCCACTACAGGTCGCAATTCATCTACAACTTTAGTAACCTCTAAATCAAAGATTGAATTTACAGGAGTCACTGTTGGGTCATCTGGTTCACCATCTCCATTATCGTCATTATCATTATTATCATTAGGATCATCACTTGTGTCTCTAACATCATCTGCAGGATCACCTAAATCACCACCTGGTCCTTCACTAGTTACAGTTGCAGAGTTAGTAACAAACCCAATATCCAAATCTATCTGGGTAATCTGATACGTCGCTGTAAATGTTGTATCATCAATCTCACCAGGTAACAACTGAGCGATAGGCCCTCCAATTAGATTTAATCCTGGAAGTGCATCTTGTACTTCAATATTTGTTAGGGTTACATTACCTGTATTTTCTACAATAAATACATAAGATATAATATCATCTATGCTTCCAGCAATACCATCTCCATTAGTGTCAGCAAGTGGTAAAGTAGTCTTAATAAGACTTATCATAGGTACCTGTACTATTTCTGTATCGGTTGGATCATCTGTTCCTGTTGGGTCTGTTGGATCATCACTATCATCTGTAACACCACCACCTAAGGGATCTGTGCCACTGGCTATCGCCTGGTTCGTTACGATACCTGCATCGATATCCGCCTGGGTGATCGCATAGGTCGCTTCGTAAATAATTGTGCCTGAACCTACAACCATATCTTCTAAGTCGGCTTCACC
>NZ_CANMJY010000009.1 GCF_947498345.1 uncultured Winogradskyella sp. | reverse complement strand
TATCTCTGTTAAACCATCGGGTACTCCATCGTCACAAACCTCTAATACCGTAGGTACTACGACTGTGGGGAGGGGGTTTACAACCAAATTAAAGGTAGTTTGCGAAGTACAATTAGTGTTTACATTTGTTAAGACTGCTATAATTTCTTGAGGATTACTTGTATTAGTATAAAGTCCTGTTATAGCATTAGTATTTGAATCTGCATTTATTTGATTTTCATAATATGCTACCGAGATATTTGTTTGACCATTTAAAACTTCTGCATTTTTAGTAGTTAGGTCAAATTGCTCTTGCTCATCTCCTGAATTATTGAAATCACACTGCACATAAGGTGTAACAGCTACAACAGTTGGACTAGAATTAACAATAAGTTGTAATGTTGTTGTATCATAACAGCCTGCTGAATTACTTTCGATACGAACATAGATTAATTGGCCACCAGGATTAGTATTGGTATATAATGTAGGCAATACTCCTGTACCTATCATCGCATCATTTTCTGTCGCATGATACGTAACTGATACATCCGTTTGAGCTCCTATGACTTCTATATCTCTTAGACTTAAATCAAACTCTGTAACTCCATCATTATTGTCGTCACAAGCTTCTAAAGAAGTTGTAAGATTTGCAGTAGGTGTTGCAATTACTTCAAGATCTAAAGTAGTTGTTGCGTAGCAATCCGCACTACTAACAGCTTGTAAGCGTATAAATACTGTTTGGTTATTGGCAGTTGTATTTATATATGGTTCTGGTAAAGGAGATACATTGTTATTTGCATCATCTTGAGTTAAATGATAAGAAACTGATACATCAAAAGCGCTATTTGTTCCTATTACTTCTGCATTACGATCTGTAAGATTAAAGCTCGTAAATCCGTCCGCAATAGCGTCATCACATATACTTATAGGCGATATTGGATTATCGATTGTTATATCAGAAAATGCTAATTGAAATGATGTAGTAGCAAAACACTCTTGAGAATTATCTGCAATACGTGCCCATACGACTTGAGGGTTTGAGATATTGGTATAAGTTGTAGGTAACGGCCCAACATTATCAATGGCGTCTTGCTCTGTTAAATGGTAAGTAATAATAAAATCTAAAGCATTTTGAGATCCTAAAATATCATCATCGTTATCAGATAAAGTAAAATCTGCAGAACCATCGACATCACATATTACAAGATCTTGAGCAGGGTTTGCGGTTGGACTAGGTTTAAATTCTACAATGATTGAATCACTAGCTTGGCAAACACCTGTAAAAATAATATCTACAGAATAAGTCCCTGCTTCGGTTGCAGTTAAAGTAGAGCCTATCTCACCTGCAATTTCAATTCCATCTAAATACCATGTATGATCAGCAGTCGTAACTCCGGTATCTAAAGTAATCTCTGATCCTCCACATTCTGCAGTACCAGCTTCAATTGTAATATCCTCACCTAAATCACCACCTAAATCAAAACTTCCAGCTTTAAGAAATACTCCTGTATCATATATATTGTCTCTATCGTCTGCGACTACCAATTTAATGGTATAGTTTTCTCCAGGATTCACTGCTGATTGCGCTGTAAACACTGTTGTCCTACCATCAAAAGCAATTGGAGGTCCATTATTTGGCGTATAAGCACCAAAAAATTGAGGATTTGCGGCACCACAAGCAGCTCCATTATCTGGATGAATATTTGTAACTAATATGGGTGTGTTAGTACCAGGTAATACTGCCAAATTGGTCGTAACACCATTAGAGTCTGTAAGTAAAAAAGCAAATGCATCAGAGAAGGTACATTCAAAACCACCCATATCATATTCTTCTGACGCCATAAGGAAATCAAAACTAATAGTATTTGCTAATGGAGTAAAATCAAATTGAATAAAAGTAGCGTTATGAGAATCTACACCTAATTGTGTATTTAAATCAAAGTCACCTGGCCAAGCATCAGTTCCTGCACCTAGAAGATCATCATTAGGTCCACCAGCTTGACTCGCATCTCCTGAAGTTAGTAATACTCCATCTTCAAAAGGGAAATCTATTCCATTACTAAAAAAATAACCTATACCATTAGGTTCTGTAAAGCTGAAATCAGATCCTGTTGAGGAGATGATATTAGACACAGTAGCACAAGGGCTATTCACCAATACATCTTCAATTAATTCTTCGGGAGTAAACGTATCTTGTTCTACCACAACATTAGGTCCTAATACAAAAACTATTATGGTTTCTGTATCTTCACAACCTTGAGGATTATCATCTGTAGCAGTAAGTGTTACAGTATATGTCCCAGGTGTCATAAAAGTATTAGAAACATCTGTACCTACAGCAGTATTACTATCACCAAAATCCCAACTGTAAGTAGCATTTGTACCATCTACAGAAAACGTTGCACTTCCAGAAAAATCAACAGTTTCGCCTGGGAGTATTCCTACTACACCTGATCCATTTGGTGCGGGTGTAGTACTATCTATAGAAGCTACAATATTTTGACATGCCGTAGCACATAATATATTAGCTTCCCATCCATTAGTACTTCCGCTGTTATTTGAAATAAACTCAAATGTTAAACAACCCGATGTATTCATTGTAGAAGCTGAAACTGAACCTGGACTATTAGTTCCTTGATAACTACCTATTAAATCTGCAGTAATATCATCACCATCATATATATTTAATACATCTGGCTGTACGCCAAGTTGTGTTGTAAATTGAACAAAATCTATAATTATAAATTCACCTGCATTTTGAGGACATATAGTAGTAACTAAGTTTTCATCATTACCGTAATTACCAAATTCGCCACCCGAGTCAAAGAATCTATCTGGTGCACATCTGTTAAATGTCCCATTTTGCATTGAAATATCTTGGGCAAATCCTATAGATGATACAATTAAAGCAACAAAATAAAATATCTTTTTCATTAGTAACCTTTTTTCAATAAGAGAGTTGGTTTAAAATATCGTATCAAATTATTAGTTTAACAACTCTTTTACAGCTAGTTAGGTGTCATTTAAATTCTTATAAAGTATTAAGTTTAACCTTATACTTTAATCAATTATTGTAAATGAGGACGAAATTTAATCAAATTATATGATATGGCTAAAGATTTTAGTTGCAAAACACATTCTAAGGATAAACTTTCAAATTGATATTTCCTATTTTTGCAAAAAAAAGATGTCGAAGACCAAAATTTCTATAGTACCTACGTCTAGCGAAACTATACTAAAATTTGAAGCCGATTGGTTTTTAACTAATCATAATAGTTTTGAATTTAACAACATAGACGATGCAAAACATTCACCTTTAGCACAACAGTTATTTTATTTACCCTTTGTTAAGAAAGTGTATATAGCCTCTAACTTTGTAGCCATTGAGCGTTATAATATTGTTGAATGGAGTGACGTACAAGATGAAGTAGCTAAACAAATCGAAGATTATTTATCTAACAATGGTGTAGTTGTAACAGAAGATGCTATGAAGCCTAAAGCAGCCGTTACGGTTTATGCTGAAAGTACGCCTAACCCAAGTGTTTTAAAGTTTGTATGCAATAAAGTACTTGTTCCTAATCTATACGAGTTCACTTCAATTGAAGATGCTAAACCTTCTCCTCTTGCAACAGCATTATTTCAATTCCCTTTTGTAAAAAATGTTTTTATGGAAAAGAATTTTATTTCTATAACAAAATTTGATATTATAGAATGGGAAGAGATTACGCTTCAGTTACGCGAATTTATTAAGTCTTATGTTGAAGAGGGCAAAACTATTTTAAATGATGATGCTCCAAAGCAACTCAACAAAACCGAAGAGGCTATTGAGCAAAAATTTGAAGCTCTAGATGATACCTCAAAAAACATTGTAAATATTCTCGAAGAGTATATTAAGCCTGCCGTAGCAAGTGATGGTGGTAATATAGAATTTAGATCGTATAACCCACAAACAAAGAAAGTAGAAGTGCTACTTCAAGGAGCCTGCAGTGGTTGCCCATCATCAACATTTACTTTAAAAAATGGCATTGAAAATATGTTAAAAGAAATGCTTAATGATAATGCTATAAGCGTTAACGCAATTAATGGTTAGTTTTTGTTATTTGTAAGTGACTTTTTAATAGTTAGAGTTTCTAAAAAGTATTAATCTAATTAAAACAAAATATTATGGCAGTATTAAAAGTAATTGAAGTATTATCTAACTCAGATAAAAGCTGGGAAGATGCAACAAAAAAAGCGGTAAAAGAAGCCTCTAAAACTGTAAAGAACATTCGTTCTGTATATGTTCAGGACCAAAGTGCAATAGTAAAAGAGGGTGATGTTACAGAGTTTAGAGTTAACTTAAAATTGACATTTGAAGTTAAATAAAACCGAATTTTCAAAAAAAGCTAATTAAACCAAAATGGAAACACAAAAATGGATTGATGCAGGCTACAACTTAATTGTTGAGTTTGGACCTAAAGTACTCGGAGCTATTCTGATATGGATTATCGGTAGCTGGATTATTAAACTAATGCTAAAGGGGCTTAAGAAAGCTCTCAATAAAGGTGACTATGACGAAAGTCTCAAAAAGTTTCTTGCTGATCTTTCTAAATGGATTTTAAAAGTTGTTCTTATTATTGTTGTATTAGGCACTGTAGGTGTTGAAACTACATCTTTTGCAGCAGTTATTGCTGCTGCCGGTTTAGCTATTGGTCTTGCTCTGCAAGGTTCTTTAGGTAATTTTGCTGGCGGAGTATTAATTATGATTTTTAAACCTTTTAAAATTGGTGATTTAATTGAAGCTCAAGGAGAATTGGGTGTTGTAAAGGAAATTGAAATTTTTACTACAAAATTAACAGGTTTAACAAATAAGGAGATTATTTTACCAAATGGTGCATTATCTAATGGTAATATTATTAACTATACTTCTGAAGGCACCAGACGTGTAGATTTAGTTTATGGTGTTAGTTATGATGCTGATATAAAACAAACTAAAGAAGTACTTATGAATGTTTTAATATCACACCCAAAAGTATTGAAAGACCCCGCACCTTCTGTTACAGTAATGGAACTTGCAGATAGCTCTGTAAATTTTGCTGTAAGACCTTGGTGTAATGGCGATGATTATTGGGATGTCTATTTTGATGTGACTGAAAATGTTAAAATAGCACTTGATGCCGCTGGTATTGAAATACCTTACCCACATGCTGTTGAAATACACAAAGAAGGTTAATTTTTCTTTTTAAGAGCTATAAAGTCTTTTAAATAATAAGGCTCAAAATAAGCGACATCTTCGGTGTCGCTTATTTTATATTTGAACTCTGCCAATTTAGACATTTCATTTGCTGAAGGCAATTTTCCATCTATAAAAATAGCATTGGGATGTTGGATTAGATGTTTAGTCTTTTCGACCCCATTACCTATAAAATATACTCTATTGTCTTTTAATAAGTTAGCATAACTTTCTTTAGTTAATATTTCTGCTTCTACAGACCTTTGCTCTTCATATTTAGAATTATATATTGCAGAATACACTTCCATACGGCGTGCATCTAACATCGCAACTATATAACCATAATCGATATTTACCTGATGTACTAAACTCTCTAAAGTATTAATCGCAATTAAAGGTTTACCTAATGCAAAGCACAAGCCTTTAGCAGAAGACACACCTATACGAAGACCTGTGTACGAACCTGGCCCTTTGCTTACAGCTACAGCATCAATTTCTGATGGTGCAACTCCTGCAGTTTTAAATACTCTGTCAATAAATATATGAAGTGTTTCGGCATGTGAGTATCCTGCGGTATAATCTTCTTTTAAAACTAAAGTCTCTCCATTCTTTGATAGAGAGACTGAACAATTGGTCGTTGCTGTTTCTATGTTTAACACTAAGGCCATTAATAAATTTTAGTGTTAGGTTATTCTTTTTGTTTTTCTTCGGAAGGTTTTTCCTTTTTATTTGTTACCTCAAGGAGGTCACCAGGATTTAATTTTTTAGAAACTGTGTTGTAGGGTCCGGTTATAATTTCATCCGCTTCATTTAATCCCGAAATTATTTCAATATAGGTGTCATCTTGGATTCCGGTCTCAACAACTTTTAGTTTTGCTTTACCGTCATAATTAATAAATACACATTCAAACTTTTCTTCCTCCTTCGGTTCAGTATCCTCATCAACTATAGATTTCTCACCGTAAGACTTTTTAACAGAACTTGTATCGGTCTTGATAACAATAGCACTTATTGGCACCGCAATAACATCTTTTCTTGTCTTAGTAATAATATCTACTGTAGCAGTCATACCAGGTCTAAAAGGCGAGTAGGTTTCTGGTTTTCCTTCAGTTAAATCTTTATACGATTCTTCGAGAATTCTAACTTTTACTTTAAAGTTGGTCACTTGGTCAGCGGCTAAATTACCAGCTGCCGAATTCGCTATCTCTGTTACAACACCTTTAAACTCTTTCTTTAGGTAAGCATCAACCTCAACGATTGTAGAATCACCAATACTCACTTTTACAATATCATTTTCATTAACATCTACCTCAACTTCCATATTATTAAGGTTAGCGACGCGAAGAATTTCTGTACCGGCCATTTGCTGAGTACCTACCACACGCTCTCCAAGTTCTACATTAAGCATAGAAACCGTTCCGCTCATTGGTGCATATATTGTGGTTCTGGTTAAATTATCTTTTGCTTCATTAACTGATGCGGCTGCACTTTGCACACTGTAATAGGCTGCACTTTTGTTGGCTTGAGCAGTTTCGTATGCAGCAATAGCCCTATCCCAATCTGCTTTAGAAATAACACCTTTTTCAAATAGTGTTTTATTTCTATCATAATCTGCTTTGGCCTGCTTTAAGTTTGCTTCTGCTTGTTCTAAACCTGCTCTTACGTTTTGATATGAAGCTTGAGATCTGCTTACAGCAGACTGAATTAAATCTGGATTTACTCTTACTAATAAATCTCCTTTTTTAACTTCTTGCCCTTCTTTAAACGGTAGTTCTAAAATTTCTCCAGAAACTTCGGAGGAGATTTTTACTTCAACCTCTGGTTGAATTTTACCAGTTGCAGAAACAGTTTCCACTATATCATATAATACTACTTCTTTTACAGTGACTTGTTTAAAATTTCCTTTCTTACCAAACCATCCCATTTTAGATCCTACCACTAACATAATTAGTGTAAGAATGACGATTCCGATAATAATTTTTACTGTTTTGCTCATGCTTTGTTAATTTAAGTCGGTTATTGGTAGACCGAAATAGAATTCTAAAATTTTTAATCTAAAAATATAATCATATTTGGTTCTAACCACATCAGATTGTGCATTTTCATAGGCTGTTCTGGATTGATTAAAATCAAAAGAATTAGATAAACCAACATCATAACGTTCTTTAGCATATTCAAACGCTAGACGACGTGCCTTTTCTGTTTGCAATGCTGCTTCATAGGTCTTTTTAGAATTTTTAGCATCATTATATGCTTGATAGACGGTTGATTCTAGATCTAATTCTGTTTGCTCTAATTGGTACTTTAATCGTTCAACTTCAATTTTACTTCGCTTTACATTGTTACGCACATTGAATCTATTAAAGATAGGTACATTTAATTGAAGTCCTACAGAAGTACCATCAAACAAGTATAATTGATCAATTAATGAAATATCTTCGCCTGTTAAAGGATTAACTTGCGAACTCGCCCAACGCGTATTATAGCCTACAAAGCCTTGCAATGTCGGGAAGTAGTTGGCACGTGTTAATTCTAAATCTTTCTGAGCTAATTCAAAATTTGTCCTTGCTATTTTTACATCATTAACTTCTTCTTTTGCTTTTTCAGCAATTTCCGAAGCATCTTTATCTAAAATCGTCGCTGGCACTAATCCATAATCATCATCACTGATATCAAAATTTTGATAGTCTTTTAATTGCAAGGTTTGTGCTAAACCAAATTTAGAAATAAATAAAGCATTTTCAGCAGCAATAATCTGTTGTAGCTGTGTTGCATTTGTTGCTTGTAACTCTAATAAATCTCCTTGTGGAAGTGTGCCAGCATCAACTAAATCTTGAGTGTTTTTAATATTTTCTTGAGTAACTTCGTTTTGTGCCTTTAGCACTTTTAATTGTTCTCTATTGGCTAATATTTGTAGAAATGAATTGGCTACAATTAGTGAAATGTCATCTTTCATTTTATCTAGTCTATACTCAGAAGCTATTTGGTTTATTTTAGCTCTTTGGAGAGTTTTCCAATTTGAAAATCCTGAAAAGATATTTATACCCGAATTTATAGCCCCATTGGCAGATCTAAATGTATTATTCTCAAACTGGTTTGTTGCCGGGTTAATGTTAGCACCAGTATTTATATTATAGGAGGCATTAGAGTTTAAATTGGGCAGAAAATTAGCTACTGCTTGATTTTTATCAATATCAGCCAAGTTAACATCTAACTCTGATTGCTGAATAGATATGTTATTCTCTAAAGCATATTGAACACATTCTAAAAGTGTCCATTTTTTATTTTGAGCTTGAGCAAATATTCCAAAAAGGAATACAATTACAATGATTGATTTTTTCATATTTATGCTTGTTATTAAGTATGTCTCTTAATTGACTTAAATGTTACAAAGGGGGGCTTTTTATTAATAGAAGTTTCTTAGTTTGAAGTAGATTTAATTTTAAGAGGTTCTGTTTTGTTCCAGACTTTAATTTCATCACTATCAGTAAGACCAGATAAGACTTCTACATTAATACCGTCCGATATTCCAATTTCTATATCACGCCTTTCAAATTCCTGATCTCCTATTTTGACTTCTACATAAGGGGCTTGAGTCTCTTTATCAAATTGAAGTAAAGCTTCCCTAATTACTAAAATATCTTGCTTTTTCTGTAATACTATTGCGGCATTAGCACTATAACCAGCTCTAACGAAGTAATTATCATCTAGAGCGACTTCTCCTTCAATCTTAAATTGAACGGCTCCTTGCTCTTCATTACCTTTTGGCGCTACAAACTTTAATTTTGCATCAAACTCCTTATCTTGAATAGCACCCAAACTTACCTTTAAAGGCATATCTATTTTTAGCTTACCTACTTCTGCTTCATCAACTTTTCCTTCAAAAATCATCTTATTAAGGTCTGCTATTGTAGCAATAGATGTACCATCATTAAAGTTATTACTCTGAATTACTTGATCGCCTTCTTTAACAGGTATCTCTAAAATAGTACCAGATACTGTCGCCCTTATTTGGGTTTGAGCAATACTTCCCAAACCAGCAGTAGTTCCTGTTTTAATAATGTCATAATTTTGGCGGGATTGTGTAAGATTTATTTTCGATTGCTCAAGACTTTGCTTAGTTTGCTGATAGGTGTTTTCAATATTTTCAAAGTCGTTGGCTGAGATTACCCCTTTTTCAAATAGCGTTTTTTGCCTATTATAAACGCCTTGCTGGGTTTTTAAATTGATCTCTGCTGTTTTCAAAGCAGTCTTATTTGAAGAGATATTATTTTTTGCAGCAGTAAGAGAAGATACGTCCGGAACTACTTTTATTTTAGCTATTAAATCTCCTGCCTTTATTTGCTGACCTTCTTTTACATATATTTCATCAATAATACCTGAGATTTGAGGCTTAATTGCTACTTCATCCTTTGGAACAACCTTACCTGTTGCTACAGCTTTTTCCTCTATTTCGCTCTTAAAAGCTTTTTCTGTCGTAAAAGTAATTGGAGATTTATTATTAGATTTTAGAATATAATATCCTGCAAAACCTACCATGAATACTAATAAAACTACTAATAGAATTTTGAAAAACTTTTTCATTTGTTATTATCTTGTTTTTAATTTAATTATTCTTCTCTTAAAGCATCAATTGGTTTTATACTAACAGCCTTTTGCGCAGGGATTAAACCAATTAAAGTTCCTAAAATTACAATTGCTGCAATGGCACCAAAAACAGCAGTAAAATCTACTGTTGGATTTAGTATGGGTACATCATCATTACTACCTACTAAAGTATTAACCAGCCATAAAATAATAGCGCCGAAAGCAAAGCCTAAAATACCTGCTACAAAGGTCAATAGAACAGATTCGATCATAATTTGCCCTCTTACTTCTGAAGGAGTGGCACCAATGGCTCTCCGCACACCAATTTCCTTGGTACGTTCTTTAACCGTAATCAATAATATATTACCAATGGCTATAACACCAGCAATTAAGGTAGCTATGCCCACAACATAGCCTATAAGTTTCATCCCATTAAGAAAACCATTAACTTTTGCTACCTCTTCACCTAAGTTAAAACTCCCAAAAGCCTGAGTATCTTGAGGATGTACTTGATGCATCCTTTTTAATGTACTTTTAATGGTCGCTTCAGTTTCTACAATATTTTTATCTGCATATGCGGTAATCACCATCCAGGAAATTCTATTGCCTTGGTTAAATACAGTTTGAAAAGTAGTAAAAGGTAAAAAAATTGAGTCATCGCCCTCAAATCCTTGTCCTGCTGGTTTATATACTCCGACAACCTTAAAATATATGCCATTTATTCTAACGTAATCCCCTATGGCATTTTCATCTTTGTCATAAAACTGTTTGTATATATCTTCCCCTATCACACAGACTTTACGTTCATTAATAATGTCTTCATTATTTATAAATCTGCCACCATCAAATATTTTCTTTTTTGAAACTTTATCAATTGTTGGATAGTCACCAAATACCTTGAAAGCTCCCGATTTAGAGCCTCTTACAAATTGGCCTGGTGGAGTTCCCCATTGCCCAGTAACGTTTCTTGGTGCAATGTATTCAATGTCCGAAATCGATGATTTTAATGCCTCTACATCATCTAACGTTAACCGCATTCGTCTTCCTCTTTCAAATCCATCATACGGAATACTAGTTTGTTGTCCCCATAAAAACATTGTATTGGTAGCAAAATCATTGAATTGGCTTTTAAAACTATTATCCAACCCTTTTGCCATACCTAAAAGCAATACAAAAATGAACACTCCCCAAAACACACCAATGACTGTAATTACTGTCCTTAGTTTATTTTTACGTATAGTTCCGTAAATTTCTTGCCATGTATCTCTGTCGAAAATAAACTTCATAAGTCAAAGGTTTTATTCGTCTCTCAGTGCAACAATTGGTTTTATTCTTGAAGCTTTACGTGCAGGTATATAACCTGCCAGTAAACCTGCAAATATCAAAGTAATAGTAGCCAGAATTATAATTGGAGTATCTACATAAGGGTTTAGAATAAAAAAATCTTCTAAATTATTTCCGATAAGTTTGAGAGAAATAATTCCCATTAACAGGCCTACATAACCAGCTATGAATGTAATTAGCATAGCCTCTTGAAGTATCATTCCAACAATAGAGCGTGGTGTAGCACCTAATGCTTTCCTTATTCCTAATTCTTTAGTACGCTCTTTTACTGTAAAGGTCATTATATTTCCAATGCCTATAACACCAGAAATCAGTGTACCTATTCCCACAAAAAAGATAACAATATTTATACCTCCCAAAACCACTAAAGTATCTTTAATGCCTTCAGCAAAACTGCTTACTCTCACAGCACTTTGGTCGTCTGGAGCTACTTTAAACTTCTTTTTAAAATCTTCTTCTATCTTATCAGAAAACGCAATGGCTTGCTCAGTAGACATTGACATATTATACGAGAGATTTATTTGATCCAAGTGGTCATTATTACCAAATAATAATTGTGCAGTAGTATAGGGCAAATAAATGACGCGTTCTTCATTATCACCTCCACTATCTTGAAAAACTCCAACTACCTTATAGGCTATACCATCAATATTTAAATATTTTTCTAAGGCATCTTCTTTTTTAAACAAATCATTTTCAACCAATCTCCCTATAACAATATTTTTTGACCGTTTTTCTATATCAGAATCATTGAGATATCTCCCTTTCATTATTATTGTTTTTTCCAAATACTGATGATCAGGATTTACAGATCTTATGGTATAACTGCCAGATTCTTTTTTATATTTAGCATTGACTCCGAGGTACACTCTAGGTGTTAAGTATTCCACCTTACCAATATTATTATCTTTTATAAAGCTCATATCTTCATTTTTGAGCTGAAGTTGTCTGCCTTCCTGAAATCCTTTGTTTGCTTTAGAAGTTCTACCAACACGAACAAAAATGATATTCTGTGCATCATCGACAAAACTGGTCAAGAAACTGTTGTGTAAACCGTTACCCATGCCTAGCAACACAGTAAAAATTAAGATGCCAAGTGCTACTGTAAAACCAGAGAGAATGGTTCTTAGCTTATTTTTTGAAATAGCTTCAAAAATTTCAATCCAACGGTCTTTATTAAACATAGCTGCTTGCTCTAACTTGATCTATAACTTTGTCTTCTACAATAATGCCATCTTTTAAATGAACGATTCGTTTACACATATGTGCAATATCTTTTTCATGGGTCACTACTAGTATGGTTTTTCCTTCATCATTGATACCCTGAATAAGATCCATAACTTCATAAGATGTTTTGCTGTCTAAAGCTCCTGTTGGCTCATCAGCCATTAACACTTTTGGCTCTGCAGCTAAAGCACGTGCAATAGCTACACGCTGTTTTTGTCCTCCAGAAAGTTCACTAGGTAAATGCGTTGCCCATTCTTTTAAGCCTACTTTTTCTAGATATTGCATTGCTTTTTCTAAGCGCTCTTTTCGCTTCTTCTTTTGATAATAAAGTGGTAACGACACATTTTCTAATGCAGACTTATAATTAATAAGGTTGAAAGATTGAAAAATAAATCCTAAAAATTTATTTCTATATTGAGCTGCTTTTGTCTCATTTAGGTTTACAATAGGAACCCCATCTAGTGTATATTCACCTTCATCAAGTTCATCTAACATTCCCAAAATATTAAGCAATGTGGACTTACCAGAACCCGAAGAACCCATTATAGCAACTAACTCTCCTTCTTCAACATTAAAATTTATGCCTTTTAAAACATGAAGCGAATTGCTTCCCATTTTGTAAGACTTATGTAAATCTTTAATTTGTATCATAGATTGGACGGTTAAGAGTACAATTTTAAGAAAATCTATAGGCTTTTATGCCAACAAATTGTTAAGACTTCCTAAGTAAACTTGATATAATTAAGACTACTGAAATTAAAAAATGTTACAATACTTTGTCTATATTTTTAGACTTTTGAGAATTACTATAAGTTCTGTAAACAATATAGCCGATTACTGCTACTAAAATATAAGGTATAGCCATTAAAAACATAATACCATCATTAATACCTTCTGCAGCTAATTGATCTTCACCACTTTCTAAAACTGCTCTACACATAGCACATTGCGCTTTCACTTTTAATGAAAAGTAAAGTGTAAAAAGTAAAAAGAGCGTTTTCTTTTTCATGTTAATTATAATATGGTGAAATCATAATATAAACCACAACTCCGGTTACAGCAACATAGAGCCATAGTGGAAATGTAATCTTTGCAATTTTTTTATGACGTTCAAAATTGTTAGAAATCGCTCTTACATAGGTAATCAACACAAACGGAATTACAGCGATAGATAACACAATATGACTTATTAATATAAATAAGTATAAGCCTCTATAATCTCCTTCGTATGAAGTAGAATTACTAGTCATATGATATAGTACATACATGACTAGGAATAAACCAGATAGAATTATAGCAAACTTCATTAAGCGTTCGTGCAGTTTTCTATTACCCCTTTTTATCATAAACACTGCAACAATTAAGACTAAAGCCGTAATTGCATTTATTGTTGCATAAATTGGTGGTAAAAACACTGGTAATTCCATATCTATTTTTACCTTAAATAATAGTGCTACAACTAAAGGAATTATAATAGAGAGCACTACAACCCACGTATTATATTTTTTTTCTTTTTCTATTTCTCCTGAACTCATAATTATTCTTTCAATAGTTTAGCAATATCTTCTTTAAGGATAGTAATTTCTTGCGGAATACCATCTTCATTTTGTCCATCAGCTTCTGCTATTAATCCGTTATAAAATATTATTGGGTTACCAAAGTTATCCTTACGAGAGCGGATATAACCTTCTTTATCTATTAAAGCAAAATTACCAGAATGTTCAAAACCACCTTCTACAGTTTCATTTCTAGAAGTGTAGAGATTAAAGCCCTCGTTTGCCAATGTATAAATATCTGCTTCTTTGCCTGTCATTAAGTGCCAGTTAGGATTTGTAATCCCATAACTTGCAGCGTAACTTTTTAATACTTCTGGTGTGTCTATATCTGGATTAATAGTAAACGAGGCTACACCAAAATTTTCAAAATTTTTAAAATTGTTTTGTACCTCAATCAAATTACGATTCATAATAGGGCAAATCGTAGGGCATGTGGTAAAGAAAAATTCAACCACATAAACCTTTCCTAAATAATCGGCATTGGTTATGGTTTTACCATCTTGATTAGTAAAACTAAAAACTGGAACTTTTTTAGGCTTGTCGTTAATTTTAATATAGACCAAATCGCTTTTATCACCTTCAATTGATGTGGATACTTCTTTGCTTCGGCTTTCGTCTCTTATAATATCGTCTGCATTTATTCTGTCGATAATTTTTGGAATAAAAATAATTCCAAACACCAATAGAATAAATGCAATACCTACATAAGAATAGTTTGTTTTTTTACTCATTTTTTAATTCTTTTTCGCGTCGTTTATTAGAGTCGAACTCACCTTTACGCTTTTGTCGGTATTCTGTAAATAGAATACGCATATCATCACTCATTTTGTTCTTTATTTCTGCAACTTCAATACAGTTATAAGCATACAATTGACGTACTGGTTTGTTCTGCTCCTTTTCATTATCTTCTCTATCATCTAGTCTCCCTCGCTGATTTTTATCTTTGTCTATTATAAACACATTATCCGTTGATAAATCTACATCTAAGCTTCGTTGAGTCTTTAAGCTGTTGTAGATTGCTTTGATATCTTCTTCTGTATGAAACACATAATGCCAAAACCTTAAGTCTTCATATCTGGCAACTTCTTTTTTTAGTTCAGAGTAGTGGTCTTCGGATCCTTTAGGTGCTACAACGATAATCTGAAATTTCTTAAATCCCTTAAATTTATCATAGACCAACTCTTTAAGATTCAATGCTGCAGTACTGTTGTCCATTGGATTGTTTCCAAAAAAAGCTAATACTGTAATATGGTCTTGCAATTTTATGCCTTCAGAAATTGAAATCTCCTTAACATTATTATTTACAACTTCTAGTGGATCATAATTATGTGTAGATGGATAGAGCATCAACAAAAACGCTACTGGTAAGAAAAACAAGATACTTAAAACGGCGTAACGTTTGGTGTTATTAACTTTCATCTTTTATATATAAGACAGTAAGAATTTTGAATTGCAAAAATAAAAAAGGCGGTTTAGAAAAACCACCTTTTGATATCTTTTAACGTAATCATTTGTAATTAAAAATCACGTTTTATTATTGCATCGTCAGCATTATAGACTTCGAATACATAACCACCTTCTTGTAAAAGGATAAAAATCAGATAACAGATTAGAAAAACTGCTGTCCAAACAACCATGCGTCTTAATGCTTTAGTTTCATCTCGCATATGCATAAAATCCCAGGTGATATAATATGCTTTTACAATAGTTAATATAATGAATATTAAATTTAAAGGCTTCATATATATAAACGCTGAAAAAATGATATTCATTAGTGTTGCAAAGAAACCACCTTCAAAAGGAGTCATCCAAGGTGTCATTAAACCTTCTGGTTTATATATACCAAGTATAACCTCAACTGCAGTAACTAGAGTTAAAAAAGCTAAAACCCCCCAAATCTTTTGTGTGTTAGACTTAAATTTCCAAAGTCCTCTAAATATTTCTAATTTATGTTCGTGTGCCATAACTGAATCTTAAATTGCTATTATACTAGGTAGAAGAATGTGAATACAAATACCCAAACTAAATCGACAAAGTGCCAATACAATCCGACTTTTTCCACCATTTCGTAGCTTCCTCGTCTTTCGTAAGTACCAAGGATAACATTAAAGAATATAATAATGTTAATTACTACACCAGAAAATACGTGGAATCCGTGGAATCCTGTGATAAAGAAAAAGAAATCTGCAAATAAAGCTGTACCATATTCATTAACATGAAGGTTAGCTCCTTTAACTACGAGCTTTCCATTTTCTTTTATTTGCTTTAAGGATTCTTCTCTAGATAATATAGTTTTTTCACCATTTTCGTTAATGATTTGTGTCCTTACCAGTATATTTTCATTAGCAGCTAAACCATCATAAATCTCACCTACTGTATAAGGTGGCAATGATGCTTCGGTAACAAACCAAAGTCCACTGCTACGATCGTGCTCAGCACGTTCAGTAGTATGATGTATTGCAAATTCATCTATTGAAATACGCTTAAACTTTTCTTTACCATCAACTGTTACATTTTCACCAAATTGTAGAATATTTCCACCTTTTGTTTGCACAGCTCCATAATCTCCTTGTATAAAAGTAGCCCATTCCCATGCTTGTGAACCAACAAATATAGCACCACCAATAATAGTTAAAAACATATATAAGGTGACTTTGGCTTTATTCATATGGTGACCTGCATCTACAGCTAATACCATAGTTACAGAAGACATAATAAGAATAAATGTCATAAACGCTACATAGATCATTGGTAATTCCTGACCATGCAAAAATGGTACGTGTGTAAACACTTCATCTGCAATTGGCCATTCTTTTATAAACTTAAATCTAGAAAAACCATAGGCGGCTAAGAAACCAGAAAATGTTAATGCATCTGATACAATGAAAAACCACATCATCATCTTTCCGTAACTTGCTTTGAGCGGTTGGTTTCCGCCTCCCCAAGTTTTCTCATCTGTACCAGCATTTGCTACTGTAGAATCCATAGAAATTATTTAAATTTTAAGATTGGACAAAAATAATCAAATTATATCTCTAAAAAAATATAAAAACAAAAAGAGCACAAGCCAAAGTAGGTCTACGAAATGCCAGAAATTTGCAGCAAGTTCTAAACCCAACATATTGTTGGCATTATACTTCTGTTTAAAATGATTATAAATTACAACAATTACACATATCAACCCAGCAATGACGTGACCTATATGTACTGCAGCCAATAAAAATATATAGGTCATTGTAATATTACTTGATTCGCCAGTAAAATAGTGACCTGCTGCCATCATCTGACCAAAACCTACAAATTGGTTATAAATAAATACTATACCAAGTACAAATGTTACCAGTAACAACACAGTGGTCATTGGTCTGTTATTTTGTTTTAAGGCACGTTTTGCTAAAATAAAGGTTAAACTGCTTAATAAAATAATACCAACACTTATTAAAAATGCATCTGGTAATTCGTAATTATTTAACCAATCTTTATCTTTTCTCTGTTTTGCACTTACGATAAAAGCACTTATCCATGCCGCAAAAGACATAATTAAAGAACCGATTCCAAACCAGAGCATCATCTTTTTAGATCTCGCTTTTTTCTCTTCTGGTGTACCTTGTGTTAAATCCATTTATCTCAAAAATTTATCTGCAACATATATAATCTGCAACATGGTAATATAAAATACGCTAGACAGCATTAGTTGTTTTGCGGCTTTAGCAGTACGTTTTTGAAATAATCTAAACGCATATACCAACATCACCATACCTAATAAAAACACTAATACTGCACCAACAATAGATAATTTTAAATCTCCTGTAAAACCAAAAACTGGTATTATAGAAGCAATAACTGTCCATACACTATACATTATAATTTGCACAGCAGTTCCTTTATCTGGCTTTCCTGTTGGTAGCATAAAAAAGCCCCCTTTTTTATAATCTTCGTACAAAAACCAACCTATGGCCCAAAAATGAGGAAATTGCCAAAAAAATTGAATCGCAAATAATGTTCCGGGTTCAATACCAAAATCATTACGTGCAGCTACCCAACCCAACATAAAAGGAATAGCACCAGGCAATGCTCCTACAAAAACAGCTAATGATGTTTTTGTCTTTAACGGTGTATATACACTTGTATACAAGAAAATGGATATAGCACCATACATTGCGGTTTTGGGGTTAATAATATACAAGGTAATCAATCCCAAAACTGTAAAAGATGTAGCGATTATAAATGCTGTATTTACAGACATACGACCAGCAGGAATAGGTCTATTTTTGGTTCTATCCATAAGCGCATCTAAATCGCGCTCTATGATTTGGTTGTATGCATTAGATGCCCCTACCATAAAATAACCACCAAATGCTAACAACAATAATGTTGTGAAATTTATAGACTCAACACCAAGTAAATAACCAGCAATTGCCGAAAACACGACACTTATGGATAATCCCATTTTTGTGATTTCCTTAAAATCTGTAAGCGCTGAAGTTGTTGAAACCGAAGATTTTGTGCTGCTCAAGCTATGTATTTTTGTTCTGTTCTTAGCGAGTGCAAAGATAGTTTGAAATTTACTTATAGCCAACGTAAGCCCATAGTTTTAATTCTGGCTCATACTTTACTGTAAGTTTGCGTATTTTTATGAGACTTAAAGCACTTAAAATAATAGTATGACTATTTCTCAATTTCTTTCCATTTTTATTCTATTTATTTCAACATCATTATATGCTCAAGGTCGTTTTGATAAGGTAGAAATTACAACTACCAAACTTTCTGACCATACATATATGTTACAAGGTGCAGGTGGTAATATTGGTGTTTCTGTTGGTGAAGACGGTGTTTTTGTAATTGACGATCAATTTGCCCCGTTGTCTGAAAAAATTTTGAGCGCAATTAAAGCCTTGAGTGATAAACCTCTTAGATTTTTGGTTAATACCCATTATCATGGAGATCATACAGGTGGTAATGAAAATATGGCAAAAGCTGGTGCAACTATTATCGCTCATCATAATGTAAAAAAACGCTTAGAAAGCAAACAACATAATGGTAGTATTAAACCAAAAGAAGCCTTACCCGTAATTACCTTTAATGACCAACTAAGTATTACTATAAATGATGAAAGTGTAGCCATTTTTCATGTTTCAAACGCACATACAGATGGAGATGTCATACTCTATTTTACTGAAAGCAATGTATTACATACTGGCGATACTTATTTTAATGGACGTTATCCATATATTGATTTAAATTCTGGGGAAGTGTAGACGGTTACATTGAAGCTGTAAAACGCGGCTTAATGCTTATTGATGAAGACACTAAAATTATCCCTGGACATGGTAAAGTTTCTAATAAAGAAGAATACAAAAACTTCTTGACTATGCTTGAAACTCTTAGAGATAATATACAAAAAGCAATCGACAATAATAAAACTGAAGACGACGTAAAAGTTGACTCTAATATCACTAAGACTTATGATGATTTAGGTTATGGATCAGGTTTTATTAATAGTGAACGTATCCGTTTAACTTTTTATAAGAGCTTAAAAAAAGAAAAGCCCTAAAAATCATTATACCAATTAAACAAGTCTGTTCTTACTCCAACACTAAACCAAAGCGTATTAGAATCCATAGTGGATTGCGTAATTGCATCTGGGCTAAAATCTCTGAAAACTATGTTAGTAAACAACTTTAAATTTGTTTCAGGATTTAACAAATAACCTGCTTGTAATTCTGTCATAAAACTGTTGGTTTTATTTCCCTGACCTATTTTAACACCATTATCAAATGGTCTATCTTCCTCATTTCTGAATATATCACCACCATAGGAAGAATCATCCTGACCATCATTAAAATCGAAACCTCTTTTACCAATAATAAATTTTGCATCGGCAAACCAACGTTTGTAATTATAACGACCAATTAAAACCAATTCTTTAAAGTTAGCTCCCCAAAGATGTGCCATTGGTTGATTAGCATGTGCATAGTTGAGTACTATAGAGTTATGAGAATAAGTATAAGGTCTGACTTGATTATATTCTGCTTGAAGCATTAAATTATTTACCTTAAAAGCATTAAAATATTTTACTCCTAGTTGATAACCATACTTGTTTTTCCAGCTTTTCTCTCCTCCCTTTATATCACCAAGCGAAAACTCATCTAAAATAAACTGACCATAAAGATTCACTTTATTATTCCATTTGTATTTAGCTGAGGCCCCTAAAATAGCATTTCCTGCATCTTGCCCAGACTCAAACTCTATGGCTCTAAAAAATATGACTGGATTTAAATAATTAATATCAAAACCTCGTCCATTAACATCGACCCACATTACAGATTCAAATAAACCAATATTGAGGCGTTTAGACACATTCCAACTTAAGTAATGATTTGCCATATACTTGGTTAAAAATGCACCATCTTCTTCTACTTCTGGTCTAATATCGCGAAGCCACATCCATGTATTAGTATATTTAATCTTCCAAAAATTAGTATTAAGCTTAAGATATGTGTAAGGATTAGTTACATCACTTTGCAATAATGATCTGTAACCATCACCTATAAAATTTTTACCATGTCCTAACTGAATATTTAAATGCTTACTTGGTGTGTAAGAAAGATAACCTTCTGCCACAGGATAATCGTAACTATTACTTTTGAAACGTTTTGCGATTCCTCGACCAGGAATCACGGCAATTTCGGTATCTGAGTTTGGCTTACCTAAGCTCTCAGCATAACGATTAAAGTAATCTGCAAAACGCCCTTGGCTTTCAAACACTGAAGCTGAAAAACTTAGCTTTTTACCCAATCCACCCTGTATAAAAATACCTCTGGTATTATTCCAAGTACTGTTATCTGCCCCCGAGTCTGAGCCAACTTGTAAGTCAAAGACAGGATCTACTGTAAACCAATAATCTTTACCCTGAACCTCAACTAAGTGCTCATTGTATAATTTTCTGCCCAACCAGGAGCCTGTTTCTTTTGCTAAGCTTTCTTTTTCGGCTTTAATGTCGTAGTAACGCTCTACATCACTATATACAAATGGTTTAGCTGCTGTATGACTATTAGTGCCTATGGCATTCATTTCGTCATCAAAACGCGCATAGTACGAATGTGTAAATGGTATGTTTAACTGACTACTATATTCTAATTTTTCGTAAGGCTTTAGTTCTGCATTCACTTTATCAAACTCATCAGATAATGTAGCATTAAGACCTTCCTTTTTTGATAATAGAATTTTATTCGTTTCATAATCTTCTTTAACAGGCTCGGTTAAAGGAATTGCAATGCTAATACTATATTGCACAAAGGCTGGTCTACTATTGTATGTCGCTGGTTTAACTTTAGGAAGTTTCTCAAAGACACGTTTTGCTTCGGCTTTTAATTCATCATAAATCGCATCGATATAAACGACTTTAAACACTCCTTCTTTATCAACTTCAAATAATACCTGTAGGTCTCCTTTATAATTTTCATCAATTACTACTTGAGGTATCTTAAAGTTTTTATAGATAAAGCTGTTTAGCGAATAATTAAAACATGACTTTAGTTGATTAATAGCCAGTGAATCACATTCACTAAAAACTGGGGGCTTTTCGTATGTTGAAATTGTTTGAGCACTACTTAAAAAGGAAATCAATAAAAGCGATACAAGCCAGATATGCTTCATAAAAAAGACTTTGTTTTTAAGGTAGAAAGATACTTATTTTTTCAGTACGTCTAAAACAAAAAAACCATTACCCAAATGATAACGGTTTTGAATTCTAAAATTACATGTTTCTAATCATTTACCTGAAAAGTGATAGGAAGCGTATAAATGACACCTACAGGAGTATTTCTTTGATAACCTGGCTTCATATGTGGTATTTTATTAATCACACGTTCTGCTTCTTTTTGTAGTGCAGGATGTGGTGCTCGAATCTTAATATCGATAACGTTACCATTTTTATCAATAGTAAACTGCGTATCTATTCTTCGTTTACCAGTAATACCATATTGTTCTGCAATACCAAGGTTAAACTTTCTATTAACGAGCTTGCTGATTTTTTTAGACATGCATTTTTTGCGCTCATCATTGGTGTTATATTTTTCGCAACCTGGATAAACTGGTACTTTTTCAATACTTGTAAATGGAACAAATACTGGACCTTTTACAACATCATTATCAACATCTGGAATATCACCAATATCAGCAGCATCCGAAGACGAATCTGAAGAATCTGGTGTAAAAACCTCTATTTCTAAATCACTAGTGTTATCTGGTACTTCTTGATAATCATCAATTAACTTATCATTACGATCTACTTTTTCTTTAGGTTCATTTTTTTGTTCAACTTTGACTTGGAATTCGGGAGCGACATCAATGGTAGCAATCTCATCAATGGTTAAACTATCTGGAATAATCTTTTTTTCTTGAAACTGCATTTCAAAAAGTGCATAAGTACCCAATAAACAAAGTATCAGCCCTATTTGAAAATATAGGGTTGAGTTTTTTTGTAAATTTGCATCATGCTTTTGTGGTTTCTTTACTTCAGTAGTGCTCTGACCAGCTCCACTGAGGGTTTTTTTAGAATTTTTCATAATACGTATTATTTAAAATGTTAATATTATGATAAAGTCACAATAAGCATACCAAAAACGAAAATCCCGTCCAATTAATTTTGAACGGGATTTTTATATATAATAAGGTTTAAACTTTCTAGTCTTGTACTTGAAATACAATTGGTAATGAGTATGGTACAATAACCGCTTTACCTCTTTGTCTGCCTGGTTTCATTTTAGGTAACAAATTAATAACACGCTTAGCCTCTTTCTCTAATGCAGGGTGTGGACCACGAGCACCAACCTGTACTACATTTCCATTCTTGTCTATTTTAAAAGACACAAAAATCTTCTTTTTCCCAGGCTGTAGGCCTAATTCTCCTGCAAGATCTTTGTTAAATTTTCTATTAACCAGTTTCTGTACTTTATCAGACATACATTTTTTCTTAGCAGGATTTCCTTTCTTATTTTCGCAACCAGGAAAAACAGGAACATTTTCAATTACTGAAAAAGGTACCTCAAGAACTTCTTCAACTTCTGCTACCTCAACTTCCGCTACCTCCACAATCTCAGTTTCCATTTCGGTTTCTGTAGTTTCAATTAAGGTTTCTTCTACTTCAACATCATCTTCAACCACTTCAATAATTTCTGGCGGAGCAGGTGGTGGTGGTGGTGGTGGTGGTGGTGTAATAAGTTGTTGTGTAATTGGTATTTCTTCTTCTAACTCATCATCTAAATTAAGGGTATCTGCAACAACGTCTTTCTTATCATACGTTTTAAAATTAATTGCCATGTATGAAATACCTAACATTAAGGCAAGACCAACTGCAAAGAAGAGCGAGCTATTACGGCTTACATCTGATTTTGGATTCTTTTTATGTTCCATAGTATTTATCTTTATAGAATGTTGCTAATTTAACTAAATAATAACTAAAAATACAACACTTGATATTATTTTAACGTAATTATGTGTAATCTAATTGCAATTAATGTGCCAAGTAATACTCCTATGCAATTAGCCATTAAATCATAATTATCGTAAGTTCTGTTTGGATTAAGTATATGTTGAATCAATTCTAAGATAATACCAAATAAAATTACGCACGTAAATACAATAACTCTAATATACTTCTTAGATGATGGCTTAAAATACGTCATCCATAAAAATGCAAGTACAAGATAGGCAATACAATGGTAAATTTTATCGTCAAAAGATGACCCTAAGCTTGGTACACTATTAAGATTTACCAAACTCACAATAATCAGCACAATAGTATAACCTATTGAGGCTGTTAAAAGCAGTTTTTTAACCACTAATAAGTGCTTTGTAATCCTCTGCGGATAACAAACCATCTATCTGTGAAGTTTCAGATATTTTTAGTTTTATCATCCATCCATCACCATAAGGATCAGTATTTACTTTTTCTGGCTCGTCTTCTAAATTTTCATTAAACTCAATAATTTCCCCAGATAACGGCAAAAACAAATCAGAAACAGTCTTAACGGCCTCAACAGTACCAAAAACATCTTCAATGTCTAGTGTTTCATCTAAAGTATCTACTTCTACATAGACAATATCCCCCAATTCTCCCTGAGCAAAATCTGTAATACCTATTGTGGCAACATCGCCATCAATTTTTATCCATTCGTGGTCTTTAGTGTACTTTAATTCTGATGGTATATTCATTTTTGATATTATAAAATATTAATAAAAACAAATGTAATTTTTTAATCGCTTCTTTTCAAAATTAACGCCAAAAATTAATTTCCGAAATTATAACGCAATGTGAATCCAGATCTTATAGATGTTTGTGGGAAAGAGGTAGAAATTGCAAAATCAGAAAATGTATAGTCAAAGTAGAAAATAGCTGTGAGATTTTTACTAAATGCATAATCTGCTGTATACTTTACTCCCCAAATTGTCTGACCTGCAGTTACTTGATTATTTTCTAAATCTAAATATCTTATTATAGTTTTGTTATCCCTTACAGAGACATCAGCACGCATATTTAAGTCACTTTTAATAATTTGTTTTGGACCAGCCAGAGCAGAACGAATTCTTAAATCCTTAATGCGATAGCCTAAACCTAAGGTATATTCTTTACCTTGTATCTCTGTCATTAAATTATTATCGAAACTTAGAGATAATAATCTATCTGTACTCACCTCAGCTAGTACTTTAATCGAATTTTTCATTTCAAACTCCAGGCGAATTAAAGGGCTGAATTGTTCTTCTAAATTAATGTTACTAAAAAGCGTTTTTGCTTTAATATTACCTGCCTGATCAAGTGCATCTGCATTCTGTGGGTCATCGTAATCTAAAGTAGTATCGTATTCCTCAAAATCTAGGTTAGTTCTAAACTGATTGATGGTATATCTCGATCTATATCCATGTTGAATAGAAAAACGTCTGAATGTTTTTTTAAACCAAGGAATTTTCATTAGTCCAGTATACTTCAGTGTCCAGTTAGGGATTGGAACGTCTCTAAAAGCTCTGGTAGTTATTTTTTCTGGATCTGATCCTTGATAAGCTGCTAAAAATGCTGGTAATAATACACGCTGACTGTTTTTTCCAAAACCTTCCGGGAAACCTTCTGCATCAGTACCGAAAGCCGTATTACCATAAAACGCTCTTGCCAAGCGGTTTGCTATAATTAGTCTATTGGCTCTAAAATCATCGAAAGCTGCAGATTGATTTTCATCACTCTTACTAAATGCTGTTTTTATTAATGCTGTAGATATATTGAAGCTACCAAATGAGTTTGTAATTAAATCTTCGTATTCATCACTAAGTCCATCTCCGTCATTATCTAAACCTCTAAAATTTTGTGTAATATTTTCTGTGTATGTTCTGTTACCAATTAAGTCTATTTTAAGATCTCGCATCGGTTCTACATTAATCGAATAATCCAATGTTTTATTGGTGACTTCAGTATATTGTTGATTAAATTCTGGGAATGTAGTTAACCACCCTTCTCTAGCTACAATATCTCTAATATCCCTTTGACTTCCAAAAGTGTAGCCTACAGTTGGTCGTAACGTCCCTATAAAGCCTGGTGTTGGCAAATAACCAGGTAAAAACGTACCATTGTTTTCCGTATAACCAAATTGAATACGTTTTACCATGGTTATAATATCTACCATAGTATTGTAAGCCTTTTTGCCTGTGCTTAGCTTGTTTGGGTCTTTAGCTTGTCCTTCACCATCTTTATTATCTAATGAAGCATCTGGTGTTGCTCTACGAGATCTAGGTTGTGCATTTCTAGTTCTCCCCCTTTGCCTACCTTTTTTTACTAAACCTACAGACTTATAGAAGGTTTCCATATTAAGAGTTGAGTTAATATTATGAGTATTAGAATTCTGAATAGAATGCCCTAAATTAAACGTATTGAAAGTTCCTGGATTGTCTGGATCTTCTAATTGTAATCCTTCATTAAGATCTGAACCTTTTTGCCATTGAAATGTACCATTGTATGCGTACGTTGTTCTTAAGAAACTTAACGCTGGTATTTTATAAAGCGGCAACTCATAATTAACCTGAAGTTGTTGTGTCTGTAAGTTTGGGTCACCAAAATCAAAGAAACCATCCCATACATCTAACTCAGGATCTTGTCTGCCATTAATGCGATCATCTATGAAATAGTTCCTTACAATATTAGTATTGGCCGCTGTAAAGTTTAAGCTTAATGCGTCTGTTAGGTTATAGTTAATGGCATACTGAAAGTCGAAGGTGTAATTTCTTCTGAATAACTCTTCAATGCCAATATTATCTCCGCCTAATTCTACTTCCCTAAACTTTTGCTTACTAAACTGTCTATTAATATCTGTATTTACAGAAAAACTTGATGGCAATAAATTAAGATTGAAATCTTTAAGAATTTTCCAGTATTTTCCTGTAAATAACGAATCGTTCTTTTTAAAAGGCTCTATTCGTAAAGGTTCAAAAGTATAATTATAATTAACACCTGCTCTTACGTTCTGATCTAAAGCTCTTTCAATTTCAAAATCGCGATGTTCTACTTTATTATATGAATAGTTGAAAGTTAAATTTTCTATATCGTAGAATCTTGGTTTCTTATCACCTGTTCTTTGCTTACGTACTCCTATAAAGTTTATACTTTTTCTTTTGGTATAATCTTCTGATTGTCGTCGAATGCGATCTTCATCTGCACTATTGTCTGCAGCATCTAAACGCGATTCTAACGTAAGGTCATTATAAAACTGATCGAACTTTGGTGTTATCAATTCTTCACTCTGAGCATAATTAAACGGAATCTGAACTCCCCATTTTTCAGGTAATAATTTCCCTAGCTGAATATTAGTAACAACATCATATTGTTTAACATCTTCTAAGCTTCGCTCATTAGGGCCTTGGTCTATGCTACCAAAACCTATAGTACTGCGTCTTCCTGTAACACTAATATCCATAAAATCTGCAATATTAGAATCCATACTTACTACAGCAGCCCAACCGCCTTCATTTTCTAAATCGGACATACGAAGTTCATTAAACCAAACTTCACCACAAACGTTTAACATTGAATCATCTGGATTGGCATTTTTCACACCGACCATTAACACTCTAATATCTCCAAAATTAGGATTACCCTTTATGGCTATTCGCTGTTGTTTTATACCATTGGTTGTAACGTCATCAAACGGAACATTTCCATCAACTAATGGTGTCTCATTTAATTCACCATCAATAACATTATAATAGGTTGGATCAACATTAGCTAAGGTTCCATCATCAATTCCTAAAGCTTTAATTTTCTGCAAAAACGATAGCGGCATATTAATTTCATTTACCGAGGGCCATACTTGCTCTGCAAGAGAACCACCTTCAACCAAATCTGTTGGCAATAAAGGAATCTCAATCTGATAATAGTTTTGTGTAAAATCATTACCCATTCTAATAAAGCCTACTATTTCGCCTTCTTGTAAAGTAGACCCTTCTTGAGCTTCAGCATGTAAAAACATACGCAGTTTTTTATATTGGCGCATGTCTACATTAATATTCTTAAATACGCCTCGAGAATCTGTTGGTTCTAAATCACAAGCCTGAAGCACAAGGGATTGCTCATTTTGCCTTATAATATTATTGTTATTATTTAGTTCTTCTCGTCTTACTCCTGGCGGAATAACATAATCTCCATCATTTTCTTGTACACCAACTATAGCTACATTAAATTCTGCATCTGCACTGTTATTACTTGTGTCGTTATCTAAATCTAGTGTATAGCGTCTCCAATCACTACGAACTAAATCTAAGGTCGCAAAACGCAGTACTGTATTTTCGGTAAAATCCTCTAAATATAAACGTGCAAAACGTACCGACCTAATATCTGTAATTCCACCTATTCTATTTGTTTCTTCATTTATAGGCAACCTAAACTGATACCATCTTACCTCTCTTTGGGTTCCGTTTGGTAATGTTACAGTTCTTGTCTTTACATCATTAATCTGAGGGTTATTGATATTAAGGTTGGTAGGATTCATCTCAACCTCATACTCAAAATAACTATCAATGGTATTCATAGTATTATCTCGGTTGATATCTTCAACATCTGGTTGAGTTGTTGATCCTCTATTGGTATCTGTAAATACATCTGGTGTATTACCTTCTTGCCCGTTATATAATTTATAACGTTCAAAAATATCCCCATCTGTATTTAAATAATACGTGTAATTATCTTTTGCTGGATCTTCACCAAAATTATTAACCCCATAGATATCCTGTAGCATCTGGCTTTCTTCGATATCATCATAACCATCAAGTCCAACATCTTGGTTAGCGCGCTCATTTCCAGTAGTGGCAAAGGTGTATATTAGGGATTGGTTTTGAGGAACTACATACGGCTGATTAGGCTGTAATGGAGTGTCTGCTTTTAAAAACTCTATATTACCGTCATCTGGTAATCCGTTTTCGTATTGTTTTTTACCATCTTTAAGTACATCTTCAGAAATATTACCTAGATTAACAAATAATTTACCGCCAGTACTTGAAGGGTTATCTAAAAATGGGTCTTGTACCCAAAACTCAATATATTCTACATTAGCTTGCTCAAAATCGGTTGATGTGATTTGTCTTGTAATACCTGCCCAACTTTGTGTTGGATCTAATGGAGTATTAGCTGCAGCTGGATCAAAATTATAAGGTCCACGTTCTGTTGGATAATATGCTAAATCTAGAGTATTTATAACTGAGGTTTGTCCTTGTACAATATCTACTTCAGGGAAAATTTCTTCAATAAAGACACGCCTGGTATATAAATCTGAGACATCGTCATCTGTTATACCGCCTGGTCTTTGACTACTGTAAAAAATCGGATCTATAGTATACCAGTTTAAAAATGCTCTGTCGTAACCATTCTCAATACCATTATTATTGCTAGGGTCACTTTCACTAACACCATTAACTGTAAGGGGCCTACTGGATAAAAACCAAGACAATGGACTTAACAAATCGATAGACCCTTGGGTCCCTTCAAAATCATCAATATATGCTGTAGCTTCACCATTAAAGTCCGTACCATTAGGTGCACCTGGTAGCAAATATGCAAATTCACCTCTTAGTGAAACATTAGATGGTACGTCAGTATCTACATTTGGTAATTTATTTACTAACCGGGTTAAGAATGGTACTTCGGTAGAATAATTTCCATTGACGCCAAAAATGGTATTATTAATTGGTTCTGAGTTAAAATTGGCTTTTTGTGTAATTGGTCGCTCATTAAGGTTTAATAAGGTTGCACCAAGCACAAAATTTTCGTTGAACTGATGTTCTATATTAATTCCTGTGAATCGTCTTGTTTGCTGTCCAAAAACAGCATTATTCTCTACAGAAACATTAATTGGTGTATTAGACGCTTTTAAGGCTTCGTCTAAAATCTCGACACGTCCTAATTGATAATTTACTGTGTAATCAATGCCTTCTACAAGTAATCGCCCACCAGCAGTCACTCTAACCGAGCCTCTAGGTACATTAAAGGCACCTATTGGGATACCTCCATCACCTCCACTACTTTTAAAACGCCCTTTAATCTCAAACTTATTTTTCTCTGCTTCGTCTAAGGCTTGTGTTTTTGTAGATTTATAGAGTAAATCGTAAACATATTTCTCTTGGTTTGCGTTGGGATATGTATCTAGCTCATAATCGGCATCATTATTATTAGGGTTGCCATCATCATCTAAAACATCAAATAAGTAACGCCCAAAAGGTTCTACTTTAGTAAACACAATTTTACCATTTTGTGGTATAACAGTTACAATTGGGTTTGCCACATAATCAAAAAAGCCATCACCACGTTCTTGAGGGTCATTGTTAACATTGAGTCGGTCTAAATGAAAGAGTCGTATTAATGGTGTTTCTCTAATTTCGGAATCATCTGCTGTAAATGGTGTATTGTTATTGAATATCGGAAATGTAGTACCTTCAACAGGTGTAATGTAGTTTAAAGGCGAGGCTTCAGTATAAAAAATATTTAACCTGAAATCTTCCTGGCTTAATTGAAAAGCACCCGTGTCGTAGATATTTTTCATCATTAAATCCCAAATTGGCTGGTCTACTGCGGTAACAGCACTCTTTAGCATCTTTAAGACTAAACTTTGATTGTTTACCACTTGGTTACCATTGTTGCCATCAGTGACTTCTGTAGCATCTACACCATCATTGGCAAACTCACCAACCTGAAACACTTCTCCTCCTCTGGTATACTGAAAAGCAACAGCTAAAACCTCATCATTTAGCAAACGTTGATTTAAGGAAATATATCCTAATTCTGTATGTAGAACATAATCACGACCTTCAATAAGTTTTCTGGCTGCCTCTAATTTTCCGTAATCAAAGCCTTCATTTACGTTAACGAGTACGCCAGATTCTACATTAGTAATATCTCTAACAGCTTCCGTTAGTAGTGAGCCTGCACCTCCAATATTAGTTGGATCAAAATCATTATTTCCATTATCTGGTAATGCCCCTGGATTATTTACAAAATTTGCTGGTAATGGATTTAAACCTATGTTCCCTGCTTCTGATTCTCCTAAATCCTGAAATGCAACAACATTTCTAACATTATCGGTTTGATTATTTCTATTGGTTACCCATACTTCTACTCTTGTTATTTGTAGTCCTTGATTATCAATAAAAGGGTATTGTAGTAAAGCATCGTCGTAAGTATCTCTAAAATAATGTGATAAGAAATAATGCCTGTTTTCGTCGTAATCTCTTGCAAAAAACTCAAACTCTTCTAAAGTTCCGCCACCTTGTGCAACCACAGATCTTGATTGCGACTGTTGTTCTGAAAACACTGCAGTAACTCTAGTCTTACCAAATTGCAATTCTGTTTTAACACCAAAAAGACTTTGTGCTCCTGTTATAAGTGAGCTATTTAAAGGCATGTTTACATTACCTACTTCAATTTTTCTAACAATATCATCTTCTGTTGGTGTGTATTCTAATTTTATGAGTTGTTGAAAATCGAAAGTAGCCTCGGTGTCATAATTTGCTGTTACCTGGAGTCTGGTACCAACTTTTCCTAGTAAACTTATCCCAATTCTCTGATCAAAATCGAACGTAAAGTTAGTTCGGTTTCTGGGTGAAAAAGATGGATTATCTTGTTTAGAAAATAATATCCCAAGATCTACTTCTGCATAACCGCTAGGAATTACATTTATAGTATTACCACCAAATATAGTCTCAAACAAACCAGAATTAACATAGAACTCTGGCAGTAGGTTTTTCTGATCTTCTTCAGAACCTTCCTTTTGGCCAGCAGCAGCATCTGCCATGCGCTTGTAATATTCCTTCAACTTTTCTTCTAATACCAATTTTTGAAATTCTGCTGGAGTTAAGATTAAAGGGTAATTAATATTGAAATTCCCTATCTTTTCCGTGTAGACATAGCGGTCTAAAATAGGATCGTATGTATATTTTGAAACAATACTGTTTGGGTTTGGCATGTTTAGCTTCCCAAAGGCAAAAGTTGTCTTTGTAGAATCTTGTTCAGTCTCTGTTTCTTGTGCAAAAACTGACATATTCATTAGAGTTATAAGCACTAATGAAAGGCAAAGATTAATTAAGTTTAAACGGTTATAGTTAGTTTTGTTCAATTCTATTATAAATTTTTTAGAGCTTCTTTTATAATTTGCTCTACTTGCGCATCTGGCTGAGTTTTTAAAATTCTATCAACAATTTTTTCAGATTGTTTTTTATTAAATCCTAAAACGTCTAAAGCAGATAACGCTTCATCTTTATTCGTATTGTTTGGTATTGAAGAAAGTTCGTCTATACCATAGACTTTTAACACTTTATCCTTTAAATCTATAATAACACGTTGTGCAGTTTTCGCTCCGATTCCCTTAACGCTTTGTATTAGAGCCACGTTTTCGCTTGCAATACCTTCTTTTATCTGTTCTGGGGTTAAGGACGACAACATAGTACGTGCAGTATTGGCACCAATACCACTAACTGAAATCAATAGCTTAAAAATTTCACGCTCAGTTTTAGAGGAAAACCCATAAAGACTATGAGAATCTTCTCTAACCTGCAAATAGGTATACAACCTTAGGTGTTCTCTATCCGGGATTTGAGAAAATGTATGAAGTGATATATTAATAAAGTACCCTACACCATTGCAATCTATTACAATATCTGTAGGATTTTTTTCAACAAGTTTGCCCTCTAAGTGCGTAATCATAAAATCTAGCTGTCTACTTAGATTAACACTAATTGAAACTTATCATATGCATAAAATGGCTTATTGTGCTTTAGCCATAATTGCCCGATAAATCTATGCCATAGGTTAACGTCCCAAATGTAATAAAATTATTTACATTACAAGGGTAAGTTACAGACTAAGAAAGCAACTCTTTTTGCTGTCTTTTTTCGCGCTCTTGTGCATCGATTACTGCAATTGCCGTCATATTTACAATTTCGTCTACACTTGCACCTAATTGCAAAATATGCACTGGCTTTGCCATTCCCATCATAATAGGCCCTATAGACTCTGTCTTATTAAGTTCCTTTAGCAACTTATACGTTATGTTTGCAGCATCTAAATTTGGAAAAACAAGAGTATTGACTTTATGACCTGCTAATTTTGAAAATGGAAAAATATCTTGAAGCATTTTAGAGTTTAATGCAAAATCGGTTTGCAATTCCCCATCAACAACCATTTCTGGATATGCTTTGTGTAGAAACGCAACGGCTTCTTTTACTTTTTCGGCTCTTGGATTTTCTGATGACCCAAAATTAGAATACGATATCATAGCAGTCACGGGTTCCATACCAAACATCTTCGTTACACGAGATGTCATACGAGCAATTCTGGCTAAGTCTTTGGCTGAAGGATTAATATTAATAGAGGTATCACTCAAAAACATAGGTCCGCGTTGCGTCATCATTACATTTGTAGTCGCTACTCGAGATACACCTTTAGCCATGCCAATTAATTCTAGCATTGGTTTTACAACTGATGGGTAACTTCGAGAATAGCCTGTAACCAGAGCATCTGCATCGCCAACATTTACCATCATAGCTGCATAAAAATTACGCTCGCGCATTTTCTTTTCTGCAGAATAAATCGTTACTCCTTGTCGTTTACGCTTTTCCCAATAGGCTTTGGCATATTTATTTTTTCGCTCTAATTCTTCATCAGATTTAGGATCTATAATTGGGACATCTGCATCAAATTCTAACTCCTCCATTAAGTCTATAATGGTGTCTCTTCTCCCTAATAATATAGGCTCAGCTACACCTTCCTCGTAAACTATCTGTGCGGCTTTGAGCACATCTAACTGATCTGCTTCAGCAAATACCACACGCTTTGGATTTGTACGTGCCCTACCCAATAATTGACGCACTAGTTTATTGTCAGAACCTAGTCTTTCGAGCAGTGAATTTTTATAACGATCCCAATCTTCAATTGGTTCTTTTGCTACACCACTTTCTATGGCTGCTTTTGCCACAGCAGGCGGCACCTCTGCAATCAACCTTGGATCAAATGGTTTTGGGATAATGTAGTCTCTACCAAAAGTTAAACGTGTTTCATTATATGCCAGATTAACTTGTTCTGGCACAGGTTCTTTTGCTAATCTCGACAATGCTTTAACAGCAGCCATCTTCATAGCTTCGTTGATTTTTGTTGCTCTTACATCTAGAGCACCTCTAAAAATAAAAGGAAAACCTAATACATTATTTACTTGATTAGGATGATCACTGCGACCTGTTGCCATTATAATATCGTCGCGCGTATCTATGGCCAACTTATAGCTTATCTCTGGGTTTGGATTAGCCATAGCAAAAACGATAGGGTCTTTTGCCATAGACTTAAGCATCTCTGGTGTTACAATATCTGCCATAGAAAGACCTATGAAAACATCTGCGCCTTTCATAGCATCATCTAAAGTATCTATATTTCTATTTGTAGCAAATTCGTCTTTCTGAGATGTTAAATTATCTCTGTCTTTTCTTATTACTCCTTTGCTATCTAGCATTACAATATTTTCTGCTTTGGCTCCACAACTCTTATATAAACGTGTACAGGATATGGCGGCTGCACCAGCTCCGCTAACTACAATCTTAACGTCTTTAATATCTTTTTCAGCAATTTCAAGTGCGTTCAATAAAGCTGCAGCTGAGATAATTGCAGTACCATGCTGATCATCGTGCATTACAGGAATATCTAATTCTTCCTTTAATCGACGTTCAATTTCAAAGGCTTCAGGTGCCTTAATATCTTCGAGATTAATACCACCAAAAGTTGGAGCTATGTTTTTTACGGTTTCAATAAAAGTATCTATATCTTCTGTATCTACTTCAATATCAAAAACATCTATATCTGCAAAGATTTTAAAGAGTAATCCTTTACCTTCCATAACTGGTTTTGATGCTTCTGGCCCAATATTTCCTAGCCCTAAAACCGCTGTTCCATTAGATATAACAGCGACCAGATTACCTTTAGCTGTATACTTGTAAACATTATTAACCTCTTTTTCAATTTCTAAACAGGGTTCTGCAACACCTGGAGAATATGCTAAAGATAAATCGCGTTGAGATGCGTATTTTTTAGTAGGAACAACCTTTATCTTACCTGGTGTTGGTTTGGCGTGATAAACTAATGCCTCAATACGCTTACTTTGTTTACTCATAATCTAAATGGATTAAGGCGCAAAGATACATAATGATAATTGGTCTGAAAATCCAATAGTTTTAAAAAATCTCCGTTAATTAGCAATACACTAGCCATCACTTATTAAATGAAAAAATTATTTGTTCTAACATTACTCATTCTAAGTTTTAAAACTATAGCGCAAAATCCTGAAAAATTTATTCTTATAGACGATACCAATGAGCAAGTCGTACCATTTGCTAATATTCTTTTTAATACAACAGATTATAAAGGTACTTCATCAGATATTGACGGTGTTTTTTACGTTACATCTGATGTAAAAACGATTACAATTAGCTATGTTGGCTATGAAACTAAAATATTAACGTTAAGTGAAATCACTTCAAAAACTATTAGACTAAAGCCTAAAGTCAGTGAATTAGAAGAAGTTGTGCTTGACGGTGAAAACCCTGCTCATCGTATTATTAAAAACACCATCGCTAACAAAACCTTAAATAATCCTGAGCACTTAAATTCATTTACCTATGAATCTTATGATAAAATTATAATAACTCTAGGCAAACAAAAAAATGAAAAGGAAAGAGATACGATTAGAGAGAAAATAGATAGCATAATGAAAGGCTCCTATTTTTTTATCACAGAAACTATAGCAAAACACAAATATTTAAAGCCTAATTTTTCCGAAGACAGTATTATTGCGACACGATCTTCGGGTTTTAAGAACCCTAAATTTGCAATGCTAGCTAATAATTTTCAACCCTTTTCTTTTTATAGTGAGCATATTACCCTTTTTGAAACCAATTATTTAAATCCAATTTCTAAAGGTAGTACACGTAAATATAAATTTAGATTAAAGGAGGAATATCTTCAGGGTAATGATACTATTTTTGTAATTTCTTTTGAGCCTAAAGCTAATCGCAATTTTGAAGGGCTAAAAGGTCTACTAAGCATTAATTCTAATAAATATGCTGTACAAAGTGTGGATGCTACAACATTCAATTCTGGCAAATTAGAAGTCACAATTCAGCAAAAATATAAGCATGTTAATAACACTTATTGGTTTCCTGAACAATTGAATTTTGAAATTAATGTTGGTGAAGGTCTTGGTAGTGTGACATACATTGGTAAAAGTTATCTTTCTAAAATTACTCCCAATGTTTCGTTAACAAAAAAGGAATTTCCATTTGTATCTGTAACCTTAGCTGAAAATGCTGGATTAAAAGATAAGTCATTTTGGGATTTCAACCGAAGGGACTCACTTAATTACAGGGAGAAACGCACCTATATTTTTATAGATAGTATAGGAGAAAAAATAAAACTTGATAAGGTTTTTGACATCGTCCCTAGCTTACTTAAAGGTAGATACCCATTAAAGTACATAGATATAGACCTTACTAAAATTGCGCGGTTCAACAAATATGAAGGGACTCGACTTGGCTTAGGCCTTTACACTAATGATGATATATTTAAACACGTATCTATTGGCGGATATGCTGGCTATGGCTTTAAAGACCATACCTGGAAATACGGAGGAGAACTTTTAGTAGATGTTCCTGGTAAAAAAGAAATCTCAGTGAGTTTAAAATATATAAATGACCTCAGAGAAACAGGTGCGTCAATAGATAACAGGTTTAATTATTTTCTTTCGCAACGAAATTGGATTGCCAGACAAATGGATGGTATTGAATCTTATAGTATAACAACTAACATGAAACTCTACAGAAACCTTAACTGGTCATTAGGTTTTAGTACTACAGATATTACGCCACTTTATGATTATACATTTTTAAATAATGGAAATCCTGTTACAAACTATACAAATTCCGAGTTTAGTATCGGCATAGGTTACCATGTTAAAGAGCAATTAGTTAATAACTTTGGCGTAACCAATAGATTGCCAAATGATGCACCAGTCTTAAATTTACTGTATTCTAAAGGTTTAAAGGGTGCCTTAGATGGTGATCTAGATTATAATAAGTTTAGGTTTACCTTAGATCATAGTTTTATTACAAAAGGCTTAGGAAAAACGACTTATAGGTTAGATTTAGGTTATATAGATAGTTCGCTTCCGTTAGGTTTATTATTTACTGGAGAAGGATCCTTTGATAGGCAAATTCCGTTTGTTGTTCGTAATTATTTTCAAACAGTATCCCCTTATGAATTTCTTTCAGACAAATATGCGCATTTATTTACCGTTCATAATTTTGGTAGACTGTTAAATAATAAAGGATACTTTCAACCCGATGTTTTATTACATAATAATTTGGGACTTGGAAGTTTATCTGACACAGAGAATCATCAAACGGTAGCTTTTTCAACAAAAGAAGAATTGTTTATAGAAACTGGACTTGAATTGCAAAACCTTATAAAATTACCTTTTATGAATATTGGTTATTTGGGTTTAGGTGTTGGTGGTTTTTACCGTTACGGTTATCATAATTTAGAGTCATCTGGTGATAACTTTGCTTTTAAGTTTTCAATGGGTTTTAGTTTTAAATAACTCTCAATCTTTTAAAAAATCAATATTACGTTTTAAACCAGAAAATTTAGTGCGTTTTACAGCTGATTTTTTAAATACTTTTCTAAATGTGTCTTCCGTTATTTCTTCCCAATCTTTTTTGGTCATGGATAAGAGTTCTGGGTGAGGATTAAACAGAGGTTCGTTATGAGATTTTGAAAATCGATTCCATGGACATACATCCTGGCAAACATCACAGCCAAACATCCAATCATCAAATTTGCCTTTAAATTCTGATGGTATATTTTCTTTAAGTTCTATTGTAAAATAGGAGATGCATTTACTTCCATCTACAACATAAGGTTTGGTTATGGCTTCTGTTGGGCAAGCATCGATACAAGCAGTACATGTACCACAATGATCAGTTACAGGCGTATCATAGTCTAACTCTAAATCAATGATAAGTTCGGCGATAAAATAAAACGAACCTACCTGCTGTGTTAATAGGTTAGAGTGTTTACCAATCCAACCTAATCCAGATCTCGCTGCCCAGGCTTTATCTAAAACTGGCGCAGAATCTACAAACGCTCTACCACTTACTTCACCTATTTCTTCTTGAATAAACTGTAAAAGTGATTTAAGCTTATCTTTTATTACGAAATGATAATCTGTTCCGTAAGCATATTTTGATAACTTAAATGAATCTTCATTTTGAAGCTCAGATGGATAATAATTTAATAATAAGGATACCACACTTTTTGAGTCTTCTACAAGTAAGGTAGGATCCAAGCGCTTATCGAAGTGGTTCTCCATATAACGCATTTCACCATGCATGCTCTTATTTAACCAAGCTTCAAGTCTTGGTGCTTCTTCTTCTAAGAATTCTGCCTTGCTGATACCACAAGACAAAAAGCCAAGGCGTTTTGCTTCGGCTTTAATTTGGTTTGTATAAGTTGTAGTATTCAATTTAGTTCTTAAAAAAACTAAACTACGATAATGTTTTTAATTTATAATCTACTCACAGCCTAAATCAGACGATGACATATAATCAGCATTAGGGAAACAATTACCTGAAGGGATTGATTCTGGGACATAACGACTCAGATTATTATCATATAAAGACGCTTCAAGGAATAATGTTAACTGATCAATTTCTGTTTCAGTTAAGTTTAACTCTACAAAATAAGAAGACAACTTATTTTCTGGCACAAGACTATTTTCTGCTACTGCAGCATTCTTATATTCAATAACTTCTTTTAGGGTTTCAAAGCTTCCTCCATGTCCAAAAAATTGAACATCTTTTAAATTATATAATTGCGGCGTTTTGAATTTAAAATCATCATCTGGATTCCCTGTAAATCCTCCACGTCCTTTTCTGGTTGCCATATCAACGTCATTAAACACATCAGCCCCTTCAAGATCATTCATTCCTAAAGCATGAAAATCCATTCCGTTTAAACCTGGCCCAGAATGACATGTATAACATTGTGCCTTATTAAAAAACAACTTTGCTCCTTCAATTTCTTCTTCTTCCATGGCATTAGCATCTCCTCTTAACCACCTTTGAAAAGGGGATTGATTTGGCAGTAATGTTCTCTCGTATGCAGCAATAGCCAAAGCTGCATTTAACTTGGTATAACGCTCACTCTCATCTATATTTGAAAAAGCAGTATCAAACATATTTTTATATGACGAGTTAATGATATCATCTGGATTAATCTGTAATCTATGAACATCTAAACCTGCAATTGCCTGAATCTCTACACCTTCAAAACCTAAATTATTATTCTCTTTAGGCGTACCAACAGTCCATTGGGCTTCTGTACCTAGATTTGGACCGACAGCTCCAAACTGTCCATTCCACAACATTACTTTTTGAAAAGCTACATTCAATGTTGTTGGCGTTCTTATGGGTTGAACATCGAGATCAGATGCAGCATACATAGGGTTTTTAATTCGTCCTTCGCCATGAGTACCAAAACCTAATCCTCCGTCGCCTATACCTTGTTTTAGTCCACTTTGAAAACCAGCATCTACATGGTGACAACTAGCACATGAATAAGTATACATGCCTTCATTTTCGTTTGGATTTGTAGCTATCATAGTTTCATGATATAATAGTTTTCCTAACTCTACTTTAGCTTCAGTAATAGGATTATTTATATCACTTGGAATAGAACTATAGTCAGTTTCTATTGGTTGAATTAATGGGCTGGTAGAACCATATAGTTCAATTATACGATTCTCTAATTCGATATTATTAGATACTGTTTCGTAGTTGTCCTTATCAGAATTACAAGAACTAAAGGTTAAAACAGTCAGTAAAAATATTGACTTAAATAGTAGGTTTTTCATGATTAGTAGGCATTATATATCTTTCAAAGATATAGTCTACTTAAAAGGATAAAATTACTTTTAGACAAAATCACAAAAAATTAGTTGAATTAATGTAAGGTGCAGAATTTATAGATAAACGGTTATTAAAACAATCCTCCTTGTGTAGAGCCTTTTATTTTTCCTAAATGCCTGTATGCTTGTTCTGTTACTTCACGTCCTCTGGGCGTACGCATTATAAACCCTTGCTGAATTAAAAAGGGTTCGTAAACTTCTTCTATAGTTTCAGAACTCTCACTTACTGCAGTAGCTAAAGTCGTGATACCTACAGGACCTCCTTTAAACTTGTCTATAATGGTAGTTAGGATTTTATTATCCATTTCATCCAAACCATGTGCGTCCACATTTAGGGCTTCTAAAGCAAACCTGGCAATTTTAATATCTATTTTACCATTACCTTTTATTTGAGCAAAATCCCTAACTCTGCGTAGTAATGCATTTGCAATACGAGGTGTTCCTCTACTTCTACCTGCTATTTCTATAGCAGCTTCCATGGAAATTGGCACGTTTAATATAGAAGCACTTCGTTGTACAATCGTAGTTAATAAATCTGTTTTATAATATTGTAAACGACTACTTATCCCAAAGCGTGCACGCATAGGTGCTGTTAATAAACCTGAACGTGTTGTTGCACCAACAAGTGTAAATGGATTTAAGTTGATTTGAACTGTTCTGGCATTTGGACCAGATTCTATCATAATATCGATCTTATAATCTTCCATTGCAGAATATAGATATTCCTCCACAATTGGGCTTAGGCGATGGATTTCATCAATAAAAAGTACATCTCTATCTTCCAGATTTGTTAATAGGCCTGCCAAATCACCGGGTTTATCCAACACAGGACCGGAAGTAACCTTTATACCAACATCTAATTCATTGGCCAAAATATGTGCTAAAGTCGTTTTGCCCAATCCAGGTGGTCCGTGAAATAACGTATGATCGAGAGCTTCTTCTCTAAGGTTTGCTGCTTGAACAAACACCAACAAATTTTCCAACACTTGGTCTTGACCTGTAAAATCTTCAAAAGTAAGTGGTCTTAATTTCTTTTCTACATCAAGTTCTTCTGGTGTAAAGTTGTCGTTATTTGGATTTAGGTTTTCGTTCATAGCATTTCCCATGAAAATGGTAATCTCTTAGTTTTAGATTTTTTGCTTTACTCTGAATGACAGAGCTGTTAAAACAAATATAACGAAAAAGCCTTTCTGTTTTAGAAAGGCTTAGTGCATATAAACAATTAATTATTTATTCATTCTTTAATTATACGCTTTATTGAAGTTCCATAGTCCGTTTTTATCTTGATTAAGTACATTCCCGACTTTAAGTGAGACACATCAAAAACTCTTATACTTGATTGGGACTTTAAAATGGTTTTACCAAGGATATCGTAAATAGTAATCTCTTGTATAGCTGCATTGTTCGTATTTATCTGAAGCTTATTCTTTACTGGGTTCGGATATATATTTATAACATTTTTTGATAAGTCTTGACCTAAACTCAAAGTCCCTGTGTTATAATTTAAAACAATATCATCAATTATATTTAAACTAAACCCAAAATTGTTACTACTTGTAATGACTACACGGTCAACATCACCAAATATAAGACCATCAAAAGTGACGCTATATTGCCCAACAGATGGATATACTGAAAAACCTGTTCCAGTGTTTTGTATTCCAGTTGATGATCCATTTTTAAAACCTTCAGCTGAAACAAAATTTGCATCCAACGATGTGCCAAATGTATTGATTATTAACTCTTGAAAATCGAATTCATCACCAGCAACCGATTCAATTGTCAATGTTTCACCATTTACAAAGTTTGATGGGAATAAGGCTTGAGTACCAGCATTACCATCGTTATCAACAATATAGATATCACCACTACTTAGGATTAACTTTATATCTCCATCTGTAAATTCTCCGCCTGTAATTGTGGCTTGACCTGATGAAGCAACTGGCCAGGTATTTGGCTCGAAACTAATCTTTGTTCGTGTATCATTAAAAGAAGTTGCTGAAGAGTATTGAATTGAGTTTATTAGAGTAGTACCATTATTGTCAACCGATTCGTTGAAGTACACTCTTACTTCGTCAACATCATTAAATGCTTGGTTAGAAGAGACATCTATGGTTTGAGCTAAATTTTGCGTAAAAGTAATTGCGCTAAAAGCACCAACCACTGTTTCTCCATCTTTTAGACCTGATAAGGTAGCCGAAGTTGTAGTTGAAATATTGAATTCAATATTCATAGTCTCGAATTTAAACTCGGATCCATCTGTTCTTGAGAAGCTATAATACGACTGATCGTTATTCATGGTAAAAGCTAACTGACCTGATCCATTTCTAGTCACAATTCCACTTCCGCCTCCTACGCTAGAAACTGAATAAGAATTTGAATCAGATAGAGTAATACTGCCCGTGGCTGGTGATGGAATAAAGCCTGTTATATTTACAAATGCACCCGTAAAATCTAAAGTAGTTGTCTGAGCTAGTAGTTTGCAAGGTAAGTTTAAGATTACAATAACAAATAGTAGTTGGGTAATTTTTTTCATAATAGGTTAAGGTTTAAGATTTGTTTGTTACAAAGATAAATATTTATGGTATTATATATTAAAAAGCCTTTCTGAAAAAAGAAAGGCTTTTTAATATAATGTCCCCTTTTACTTTTACTAAGCTTAGGGTTTTATCTTGTTTAGTGCTGCAACTCTTCCTCCCCATCATACAATGGCACATTTTGAGGTACAAAGTCTACATCATGTCCTGGCTTACTATAATCGTAAGGCCATCTGTATACGTGAGGTATCTCACCCTCCCAGTTACCATGAATATGCTTTATCGGTGCTGTCCACTCTAAGGTTGTAGATTTCCATGGATTCTGCTCTGTTTTCTTTCCGTAGAAAATAGAGTAGAAGAAGTTCCACAAATACACTAATTGGAAAATACCACCAACAATAGCAAATATTGTAATGATAACATTTGCATTAGCTGTATCGTCAAATAATGGGAAATTAGAATTTGTATAATAACGTCTTGGTAAACCTGCCATACCTATAAAGTGCATTGGGAAAAATACCCCATAAGCACAAATTGCAGTGACCCAGAAATGTAAATAGCCTAAATTTTTATTCAGCATACGACCAAACATTTTAGGGAACCAATGATAGATACCAGCAAACATTCCATACAATGCTGATATACCCATTACCAAGTGGAAGTGTGCTACTACAAAATACGTGTCGTGTACATTAATATCTAAAGCACTATCACCTAAAATAATCCCTGTTAAACCACCTGTAATAAATGTAGACACAAAACCTATAGAGAATAGCATCGCGGGATTCATCTGCAGATTTCCTTTCCATATGGTCGTTATCCAGTTAAAGGCTTTAACTGCAGAAGGTATTGCAATCAATAAAGTTGTAAATGTAAATACAGATCCCAGGAATGGGTTCATACCTGAAATAAACATATGGTGACCCCAAACTATTGTCGATAAAAATGCAATAGCTAAAATAGACATAATCATAGCACGATAACCGAAGATAGGTTTACGTGAATTTGAAGCCATAATTTCTGAAACCAGACCCATAGCCGGAAGTATAACAATATATACTTCTGGATGCCCTAAGAACCAGAATAAATGCTCAAACAGTACTGGAGAACCACCTTGATAATGTAGTACTTCACCCTGAATAAATATATCTGATAAGAAGAAGGATGTCCCAAAACTTCTATCCATTATTAATAATAATGCAGCAGATAATAAAACTGGGAAAGAAATCACACCAATAACAGCAGTGATAAAGAATGCCCATATAGTTAATGGTAATCTTGTCATAGACATTCCTTTTGTACGTAAATTAATTACGGTAACAATGTAGTTCAATGAACCAAGTAAGGACGATGCAATAAATATAGCCATAGATACTAACCAGAGTGTCATACCCATACCTGAACCTTGTTGTGCCATTGGTAAGGCAGACAATGGTGGATAAATTGTCCAACCTGCTGCTGCAGGTCCTGCCTCTACAAATAGAGAAATAACCATAACAACACTAGACAAGAAGAATAACCAGTATGATACCATATTAAGGAATCCTGAAGCCATATCTCGTGCCCCAATCTGTAACGGAATTAAGAGGTTACTGAATGTTCCACTAAGACCTGCAGTTAGTACAAAAAATACCATAATGGTACCATGTATAGTTACTAGTGCCAAATATATATCTGGATTCATAACACCCTCAGGAGCCCATTTGCCTAATAACGCTTCAAACAACACATTTGGTTGTTCTGGCCAGGCAATTTGCATACGAAACATTATAGACATTAAAACACCAATAACTCCCATTATTGTACCTGTAATTAGGTACTGCTTTGCAATCATTTTATGATCTTGACTAAATATATATTTAGTTACAAAAGTCTCTTTGTGATGATGTACGTCGTGATCGTCGTGACCGTGTGTATCTACTGTTGCTGACATAATCTCTTTATCTATTGCTTAAAATGATTTTATTATTTATTTAATGAATTAGCAAAGGTTTTTTGCTCTTTCATCCAGGCGTCATATTCTTCTTGAGTTTCTACAATAATCTTCATTTGCATATTGTAGTGCGATATTCCACAAATCTTATTACATAGTAATAGGTAGTCGAATTCATAAGGTTCAAGAGCTTCCTCGCCATTTGCTGTTAGCTTTTTACTCTTTTCAGCCCTGATAGTATTAATATTTTGAACCTTATCTACCATATCTGGATTTTCGCGCATTTCTGCAGTGGTAATGGTTGGTGTAAAACCAAATTGAGTAACCATTCCTGGCACACAATTCATTTGTGCTCTAAAATGTGGCATGTAGGCAGAGTGTAATACGTCTTGAGAACGCATTTTAAACAATACTGGTTTCCCTACTGGTAAGTGCAACTCAGTTACTATAACATCATCTTGCGCATTTGGATCATCTTCGTCAACACCTAAAATATTGGCTCTATCTAAGTCAATTAATCTTACGTTAGCCTTACCTAATACATTATCTTGACCACCATATCTAGCTTTCCAGTTAAACTGTTGTGCATATAATTCTACAATAATTGGGTCTTCATCTTCGTCAATACTCATGATATCATTCCAGGTGAATAAACCATATATAATTAAACCAGCTAATACAATAACAGGGATGATCGTCCAAATAAATTCAAGCATGTTATTATCTGCATAGAACAATGCTTTTTTTCCTTTTTCACCTCTATATTTAAAGGCAAAATAGTGCAAAATAAATTGCGTCACGGTTTGTACAAAAAATATGATCACCATTGAGATAATCATCAAATTATCTAAACCTGGACCATGCTCTGAGGCAGCATTAGACATTAAAGGTAAATCACCTAAGTACCAAAAACTTAAAATGGTAATAACATAGATAAATACTAAAAAGCCCATCATCAGGTAGCCATTTAGCTTATTGTCTTTATCATCAGCAACTGGTGAGTTCGAACTACCAACTTGAGCTAAATCAAAAATCTTTACCAGTTGCCATAAGGCAATAGCTACAAAGAGTACAATTATAATCGTTAATAAAGCAGTCATTATCGTTTATGTTCTTTTTTAATAATTATTAATAATGGAAATGTTCACTTTCCTTCATAAATGGGTTTCGTTTAGCTAATAATGGTGCTTTTCCTAATGCTGTAAACACAAACAATAAAAATAGACCACCAAATAGTAATATAGAACTAATCTCAGGGATTCCTATATACCATCTTTCAACTACTGTTCCTGGCATAATCCAATTGAAAACATCTAAATAGTGTCCACAAAGAATTACTATCCCAGCCATAATTACAAACCAATTGATACGCTTGTAATCACTATTCATTAATAGTAATAATGGGAATATAAAATTCATAGCTAACATACCAAAGAATGGTAATTTGTAATGTTCAATACGTGTAACAAAATATGTCACCTCTTCTGGAATATCTGCATACCAGATTAACATAAATTGAGAGAACCATAAATAGGTCCAGAATATACTAATAGCAAACATAAATTTCGCTAAATCGTGTATATGACTATCATTTACAAACTCTAACAAGCCTTTAGATTTTAAGTAAATGGTAACCATTGCAATTACAGTAATACCACTTACAAACATACTTGCAAAAACATACCAACCAAATAATGTACTGAACCAGTGAGGATCAACACTCATTATCCAATCCCAAGACATCATAGATTCTGTATAAATATAGAATACTAAGAATGCAGCTGAGATTCTAAAGTTCTTTTTAAAGTTTCTGTTATCATCAGCACTATCCTGAGCAATAGAGAATTTTCTAGAGAAGTATCTGTATAAAGACCAACCACCTAAGAAGATAGCACCTCTGATAAAGAATCCTGTTTTATTTAACCAACTTGATTTGTTAGCCACTAATTTGTCATAGTTTTCATGCCCAACTTCAGTTATACCCTCTTTTAACCAAACAAACAAATGACTGTCTGCAAAAAATGCTATTGTTAATACAATTAATCCGCCTGGCAAAACATATGATGTAATACCTTCCATAACTCTAAATAATACTGGAGACCAGCCTGCTTGAGAAGCGTACTGAATCGCATAAAAAGCAAGCACTCCTAAAGCTATCATAAAGAAAAAGAATGCAGCTACATATAAAGCTGAATATGGTCTGTTGTGTATTTGGTGTAACACGTGTTCTTCGTGAGACATTTTATGACCTTCCTCAGCATGAGCTTCATCACCATGACCCTCTTCTACATGCGATGCAGGTTCACTATGAGACTCTCCATGTGCTTCTTCTGCATGTCCACCACCATGATGAGCTTCACTCTTTAATAGGGTCTCAACATCTTTTACAGTTTCATATTTATGTGAATCCATAAAACCGTAAGCAACACCAAGAGCACCAAGTACTATCATTATGATAGCACCCATTCTTAATCGATTTGAAATTTTATATTCCATTATATAATCTTTATCTAAATCTTATTTTTCTAAATCTGCTTTTAGTTTTTCAACATAAGCTACAACTTGCCAACGCTCATTTTCATTCAATTGGTTCGCATAAGAACCCATAGTGTTTTTACCATAATAAATAACATGGTAAATACTACCTGTTGTAATGGCTCTACCAGCATCATCATAACTAGGTACACCTAATATTTTTTCACGGTCTACTAACTTTCCTTTACCATTACCTTTATTACCATGACAAATACCACAGTAAATATCATATAACACTTTACCTTCAGCATAATCAACTTGAGTAGAATCTAAGGGACTGGTTAAAGTCGTTTTGGCTAACTCATAACCTTCATTTGTATTGTCTATTTCATAAGGCATAAAATCACCTCTTGGTATAGAACCTTCTGCTGGTAATTGCGCTTCAAATCCATTAGCAAAAGCATCAGATTCTTGATATGTTTCATACCCCACAGGTTCATACATGTTAGGCATATACTGATAGTTGGGTCTTGAATTCTTCTGACAAGACACAAAGCCTACCAACATTACTAATACTACGATATATTTTAAGGATGTCTTCATATTAATGTGCATCTTCGTCTTTATCAACAATATTTATTTCAACAGCTCCTGTTTCTTGTAATAATGAAGTTAACTCACTTTCATTATTATGTATGGCTATTTCCATTAAGAAATGGTCATCTGTTGTTCTTGGGTCAGGGTTCTCAGCTTTTTTAAAAGGCCACATTCTACTTCTTAAATAAAATGTAATTACCATTAAGTGAGCCGCAAAAAATACTGTTAGCTCAAACATAATAGGTACAAAAGCTGGCATATTTTCTAAATAACTAAAGCTTGGTTTACCACCAATGTCTTGCGGCCAATCTTTAATCATTATAAAATTCATCATTACAATAGCTACTGTTAAACCAACACAACCATACATAAATGATGTAATTGCGATACGAGTTGGTGCTAAGCCCATTGCCTTGTCTAGTCCATGAACTGGAAAAGGTGTGTATATCTCTTCAATGTGATGTTTTTCTGCCTTTACCGTTTTAACGGCAGACATTAATACATCATCATCTGTATAAATAGCATGAATTACTTTTGAAGCTTCCATAGACTATATTAATTATTTAATAAATTTTTAGCTTGCCCTGCCCAATCATCACGTTCTGCTCTTCCTGGGAAAGAACCTGTGATTGAGTCTAACAAGTCGTATTCAGTTTTTGTCATCTTACTTACTTGTAAGAACGTATAGATACCAATACTATTAAGTACGTCTTCCATTTTAGGTCCAACACCACTAATCTTCTTTAAATCATCTGCTGTTTCGGTAGCGGCATCAAAAGAACCTATAGTTCCTAAAAGACTATTTACTTTCTCAGAATTATCTTCTGATGTAGAAGCCTGAGGAGTAGCTCCAGTTGACGCTACACCTTGTGATGTTCTGGCATCTGCACCTGTACCAACTAAACTATCACCGCGTTCTCTAATCTTCTTATAACGTTCACCTGAAGATTTTAAAATGGTCTTAACCTCTGCCTGAGCTATTACTGGGAATGTTCGTGAGTATAATAAAAATAACACAAAGAAAAACCCTATTGTTCCGATAAAGATTCCTATATCTACAAATGTTGGAGAGAACATTGTCCATGATGATGGTAAGTAATCTCTGTGTAATGACGTTACGATAATTACAAAACGTTCAAACCACATACCAATATTTACAACAATAGAAATAAAGAATGAGAACATAATGCTTGTTCTAAGCTTCTTAAACCACATGAATTGTGGAGAGAATACGTTACACGTCATCATTGCCCAATATGCCCACCAGTAAGGACCAGTTGCTCTGTTTAAGAACGCATACTGTTCATACTCTACACCAGAGTACCATGCTATAAATAACTCCGTGATATAAGCCACACCAACGATAGAACCTGTAATCATAATTACAATGTTCATTAACTCAATGTGTTGTACTGTAATATAATCTTCTAGGTTACACACTTTTCTCATAATGATGAGAAGTGTATTTACCATGGCAAATCCTGAGAAAATCGCACCTGCAACGAAGTAAGGTGGGAAAATCGTGGTGTGCCAACCTGGAATAACAGACGTTGCGAAGTCAAAAGATACAATGGTATGTACAGAAAGTACAAGAGGTGTTGCTAAACCAGCAAGTACCAATGATACTTCTTCAAAACGTTGCCAGTCTTTTGCTCTACCAGACCAACCAAAACTTAATAACGAATAAATTTTCTTTTGGAAAGGTCTAACGGCTCTATCTCTGATCATGGCGAAATCTGGTAATAGGCCAGTCCACCAGAACACTAACGAAACCGATAGATATGTAGAAATTGCAAATACATCCCAAAGTAATGGAGAGTTAAAGTTTACCCATAAAGATCCAAATTGGTTAGGAATTGGCAATACCCAATATGCTAACCATGGACGACCCATGTGAATAATTGGGAATAAACCTGCTTGTACTACTGAGAAAATCGTCATGGCTTCAGCAGAACGATTAATTGCCATTCTCCATTTTTGACGGAAGAGTAGAAGTACAGCAGAAATCAGTGTTCCTGCGTGACCAATACCAACCCACCAAACGAAGTTAGTAATATCCCAAGCCCAGTTTACAGTCTTATTAAGACCCCAAACTCCAATACCTGTTGAAATGGTATAAATAATACAACCTATTCCCCAAAGGAATGCAACCAAAGCAATGCTGAAAACAATCCACCATGCTGTGTTGGCTTTGCCTTCTACTGGTCTTGCTACATCAACGGTAACATCGTGATACGATTTTTCTCCAGTAACTAAAGGTCTTCTAATAGGTGCTTCGTAATGAGACGCCATAATTATATACGTATTTCTTTAATTTTTATTTATGCTTTAGCTGTATTTCTTACTTTGGTTTGATATACCACATTTGGTTTTACACCAACATGCTCAAGTAAGTGATATGCTCTATTATCTTCTCTTAATTCTGCTATTTTACTATCCTTATCATTAACATCACCAAATACCATAGCTCCATTACCACAAGCTGCAGAACAAGCAGTTTGGAATTCTCCATCTTTAACAGGACGGCCTTCACGCTTCGCATCAAGAATGGTCTTTTGTGTTTTTTGAATACACATAGAACATTTTTCCATCACACCACGAGAACGCACTGTAACATCTGGATTTAATACCATACGTCCTAAATCGTCATTCATATAATAATCAAACTCATCATTCTTATTGTATAAGAACCAGTTAAAACGACGCACTTTATATGGACAGTTGTTAGCACAATATCTTGTACCTACACAACGGTTATATGCCATATGGTTTTGACCTTGACGACCATGTGCTGTTGCAGCAACCGGACAAACCGTTTCACAAGGTGCATGATTACAATGCTGACACATCACAGGCTGGAATGCTACTTGAGGATTATCAGCAGGACTTTCCATCTCACCGAACTCACTTAATGAGCTTCCTAAACCAGAAATATTTTCTTTCTTTTCATTGTCTCCTTCAAAAGAATCTTGAGATGAATAGTATCTATCAATACGCAACCAGTGCATATCTCTACTTCGTCTCATTTCAGACTTACCTACAACAGGAACGTTATTTTCTGCATGACATGCAATAACACATGCACCACAGCCTGTACAAGCATTTAAGTCAATCGATAAATTAAAATGATGTCCGACTGAACGATCAAATTCATCCCATAAATCTACATCAGGAGATGTTACAGGTGTTTCTATGTGATTTAAGGATACTTCTGGAACTTTGTTCCAAACATGTTTATCTTTAGTATTAAAAATTTCTAAACTTGTTTCTTTAATGATATCTCCACGCCCCATTAAAGTGTTATGTAACTGTACACAAGCAAACTCATGCATACCAGAAGCTTTCTTTATAGTTACATCTTGTACTGTATTGAAATTCTTATATAATGGATAAGCATTAACACCTGTCTTCATCTCCTTTTTAAGTGCATCAGATGTTCTTCCATATCCAAAAGCTAAACCAACGGAACCTTTTGCTTGTCCTGGTTGAATGATTACAGGAACATTTTCTACAGTAACACCATTAACTGTTACGTTAGCGTAACTACCATTTAATCCACCATTAGCAACATTTTCGTTAACCAATTCCATTTCATCAGCATCAGCTCTGGAAACGGTTAAGTAGTTATCCCAAGTGGTTCTTGTAATTGGATCTGGGAACTCTTGTAACCAAGGGTTGTTGGCTTGTTGGCCGTCGCCCATTCCGGTTTTTGTATATAATGCTAATTCCATAGCTCCACCCTTAGCAGAAGCAGCTAAAGCTCTTGCTGCGTTTCCGCTTGGTGTTTCAACAGTCTCTTCATCAGAATCTGAAGATGAATCAATTAAAATTTCAGCTTCGGGATTAGCACTTACAAATACCCCATCTTGAACTGCTTTATTGAAAGAAGCGCCATTCAAAATATCAGCAGTCCATACCGATTTTAAATAATCTCTATATGAAGTACTATTTCCATTCCATGCTAAAAGCACTTCTTGAAATTGTTTTGTATCAAATAATGGACGAATTGTTGGTTGCATCATTGAATAATGACCAGACTTTAATTCGTAATCCCCCCAAGACTCTAAATTGTGAGGTGCCGCAGCGATATAATTACAATTTACAGCTGTTTCATCTTGCTTCATTGAGAAGGCCACAGATAAATCCACCTTAGCTAATCCTTCAGCAAAATCTGATGCGTTTGGCAAGGTATACATTGGGTTAACACCATTTACAATAAGTGCTCCAACATTACCAGCTTTCATATCAGCAACTAATTGCATTACTGCTTTGTCACTACCTTGTCTTGTATTAATCGTAGTCTTAGAATCAAACGCTTTACTATTTAAGTATTCATTTAATTCTAGAGCAACAGTTTGTGCATTTACATCTTGAATACCTGTAACCACAACTGCATTACTTCCTGCTTTACTTAATTCTTTAGCTGCTGCTTTAACTGCTGCATCTAAAGCTTCAGGAAGATTCGCACCACCTACAGAGTTTCCTGTAACGTAGCTATATAATTTAGCTAATGCTAATCTTTGCTCACTTGGCTTCAATGGCAAACGTTTATCTGCGTTTGCACCAGATAATGACATATTAGATTCAAACTGAATATGTCTTGACATTTTACCATGATCTGGAACACGCTTTTTAGCATAACCAGACTCAAAACCTCCGCCTTGCCAACCTCCTAAGAAATCCGCTCCAACAGAAACAATGGTCATGGCTTTAGAGAAATCGTAATTAGCCATTCCTCTTTTACCATACTTTGCTTGGTAAGCATCTAAAGTTGCAGATTCTGAAACAGCATCATAAACCACATGTTTTACGTTACCATATTTTTCAGAAAACTCTGCTATTAATTTATGTGTTGATGGACTTGGCATAGTAGCCGTTAAGAAAACGATTTGCTTATCATCACTCAGTCCATTTAATTTTGAAGTTGTTCCAGACATGAATGCATCCCAAGAAATAGCTTCTTCACCTTTCATTGGTGATTTTACTCTTAAGTTATCATACAATCCTAAAACCGAAGCATTAACTCTGGCATTTGCCATACCATTGGTAGCGGCATCAGTATTGTTCTCTATCTTAATTGGTCGTCCTTCTCTTGTCTTTACTAAAACACTAGCAAAATCATATCCATTTGCAATTGTGGTTGCATAGTAGTTAGCAACACCAGGAATAATTTCCGTCGGCTGCACAACATAAGGAATTGACTTTATCACTGGACCTTCACAAGCTGCTAATGAAGCAGCGGCTGTACTAAACCCAACGTATTTTAAGAAATCACGACGCGATGTAGACGAAGATTCTAACGATTCTTTATCTCCCAAAAACTCATCTGTTGGAATTGCTTCCACAAATTCATTTTGCTGTAGCGTCTCAACAATAGAGCTGTTTTCGTTTAGCTCTTCAACACTTTTCCAGTATTTCTTGTTTGATGACATATAATTCTGAATTACTTCTTATTAAAATTAATAATGGCACTTACCACATTCTAATCCGCCCATCTGTGCCGCAGTTAACTGATCAACACCATACTTTTTAGACAATTCTTCATGAATTTTAGTATAGTAACCGTTGTCCTTAACTTTTACATTTGTTTCTCTATGACAATTAATACACCAACCCATTGTTAATGGTGAGTATTGGTACATAATTTCCATTTCTTCAACAGGTCCATGACAGGTCTGACACTCGATACCAGCAACAGAAACGTGTTGAGAGTGATTGAAATACGCAAAGTCTGGCAAATTGTGAATTCTAATCCATTTTACTGGTTTAGAGTCACCTGTGTAGTTTTGTCCATCCCAACCAACAGCTTCGTATAGCTTTTGGATTTCCGCATTATAATCTACACCATATTCTTTACCTTCTGCTAAGGTTGCAGGTGCCACTTCACTAATTGATTTATGACAGTTCATACAAACATTAAGCGAAGGAATACCCGAATGTTTACTCACTCTGGCTGAAGAGTGACAATATTTACAATCAATGCCATTATCACCAGCATGTATTCTGTGCGAGTAATGAATTGGTTGTACTGGCTCGTAACCTTGATCTACACCAATCTGCATAAAGTAACCATACACAAAATAACCACTAGCTAACAAGAAGAAAATTGCAGTTACTAATACTAAGAACTGATTTTCTACAAATGCTTTCCATAATGGCTTACCTTTTACTTCTGCTTCAATTCCTTTAGCCTCTGCAAAACGATTTAAAGTACGTTTTACTAAAATAAGTGCCATCGCCAATAAACCAAATAGAACTGCTAAAGCTCCAAGAATTAGGTCATTTGAGATTCCGCCTTCTGTTTTTGGTTGATCACAACCAGGACCTCCAGGATTTGCAATGCAAGGGTCAACTGGTGGCGGTGGAGCTGGTGCTGCCGTATAAGCCAAGATATCAGAAATATCTTGATCGGTCAATGTTGGGAAAGCCGTCATTGCCGTTTGGTTATATTCGTTGTAAATCTTAACCGCATAAGCATCGCCAGCTTTTATCATTGCTGCACTATTGCGAATCCAAGCACTTAGCCATGCTCTGTCTAAACCTTCGTCTTCTGCCAATCTTGCTTCTACGTTTCGTAACGCAGGGCCAGTCATTGGTTTATCTAATTTATGACAAGCCGCACAATTGGTGTTGAATAATGATTTTCCATTTGCTGGATCGCCATCTTGAGCTGTAAGTGAGGTTGAAAACGTAAGTAATAAAATAAAACCTAAATGAAGAATCTTAGAGGTTAAATTACGGTAGATCACCTGTTTCATATTAATGGTTGAATTATCTTCTAAACTTTGGTACGATTTTTTCATTAAAAAAGTGAAAAAACATGTTTGTAAAAACTCTTGCAAAAGTAACATTTAAAGTCGATTTTGAAAATCTTAGAGAAGTGTTAATATCTAATTTATACCTATTCTAAATAAGATTTTTATCACAATACCGTTGAATAACATACCTTTGCATTAAAACATAATAATTATGGTATTTAAAACCAAATATTTAAGCATTTTAGTGCTACTATTAGTATTCACTGTTTCTGTCCATGCACAACAAGGGCAAGTGAATGTAGAACAAGATAGTGATATTGATAGATTACTAGAATATAAAAAAGATATTAAAACCACTAAGGTTTACAGAATACAGGTATACCAGAGTGTTGATCCAGATAAAGCACAACGTGAAAAATCTAACTTTCTTAATGCTTATGGTGAGTGGCCTGTAGAAATTGTTTGGAACACTCCCAATTACAAAGTTTGGGTTGGTAATTTTGCTACACGTTTAGAAGCTGACAGGGCTTTGGCTAAGATTAAAAAGAAATATATGAATGCTATTATTTTTCAACCCAAAACGGATAAAAAATAGTGGATTATAAAAATTGAATATTCATAAAAAAAAGCGACTTAACAGTCGCTTTTTTTTATGAATATTATTTCAGTTTCTTTTTAACTTCAACTTCCTGGAAGGCTTCAATGATATCACTTTCTTTAATATCGTTGTACCCTTTAACTTGCATACCACAATCGTATCCTTTAGAAACTTCTTTAACATCATCTTTAAATCGTTTTAATGATGCTAATTCACCTGTATGTATAACAACACCATCTCTAATTAATCTAATGCCAGAATTTCTAAATATTTTACCATTAGTAACCATACAACCTGCAATAGTTCCGATTTTAGAAATCTTAAAGGTTTCTCTAATTTCAGCAGTACCCGTAACTTCTTCCTTAACTTCTGGTGATAACATACCTTCCATAGCGTCTTTAAGATCGTTAATAGCTGCGTAGATTATCGAGTATGTACGGATATCAATTTCTTCCTTATCTGCGATGGTTCTCGCATTACCGACAGGTCTTACATTAAACCCAACAATAATTGCGTCTGAGGCTGTTGCTAATAACACATCACTTTCTGTAATAGCACCAACACCTTTGTGTATAATATTTACTTCTATCTCTTCAGTAGATAATTTCTGGAATGAATCTGTCAATGCTTCTACAGAACCGTCCACGTCACCTTTTAAGATAATATTTAATTCCTTAAATGTGCCCAGAGCAATACGACGACCTATTTCTTCGTAGGTTAAACGTTTTTGTGTTCTTACAGATTGCTCGCGTTGTAATTGTGTACGCTTTGCAGCAATTTGTTTTGCTTCACGCTCATCTTCAAATACATTGAATTTATCACCTGCTTGAGGTGCGCCGTCTAATCCTAAAATAGATACAGGTGTTGATGGGCCCGCTTCTTCAACATCATTTCCACGTTCATCGTGCATCGCTTTTACCTTACCACTATTTTTTCCTGCTAAAACATAATCTCCTACTTTTAGAGTACCTGCTTGTACTAAAATTGTAGATACATAACCTCTACCTTTATCTAAGTAAGCTTCAACAACAGTTCCAACAGCTGGTTTTGATGGATTCGCTTTTAATTCTAGCAACTCAGCTTCTAGTAATACTTTTTCGAGTAATTCTTTAACTCCTGTCCCGAATTTAGCTGAGATATCATGTGATTGAATTTTTCCACCCCAATCTTCAACTAATAAATTCATACCTGCTAAACCTTCTTTTACTTTATCTGGATTAGCGTCAGGTTTATCAATCTTATTTATAGCGAAAACGATAGGTACTCCAGCAGCTTGTGCATGCGAAATCGCTTCTTTAGTTTGTGGCATTATGGCATCATCTGCCGCCACAACAATAATGGCAATATCAGTGACTTGAGCACCACGAGCACGCATCGCTGTAAAGGCTTCGTGACCAGGTGTATCTAAGAATGCTATTTTTTGCCCTCCTTCTAATTCTACTCCATAAGCTCCGATATGCTGCGTAATTCCACCTGATTCGCCAGCAATTACGTTTTCTTCACGTATATAATCTAATAAAGATGTTTTACCATGGTCAACGTGTCCCATTACTGTTACAATAGGTGCACGAGGTTTTAAATCTTTTGGATCGTCTTCTACCTCTTCGATAGATTCTTCGATATCTGCTGTTACAAATTCTACACTATAACCAAATTCTTCAGCAACTATAGAAAGTGTCTCTGCATCTAGTCTTTGATTCATAGTTACCATCATACCCAGAGACATACATGCCGAAATAATTTCTGTAACTCCAACATCCATCATTGTAGCCACCTCACTTACTGTTACAAATTCTGTAACCTTAAGTGTTTTACTTTCTGCTGCTGCAATTTCTTGATCTATTTCTGTCTGCTGACGATGTTGATCTCTTTTTTCTCTACGGTATTTAGCTCCTTTTCCTTTACTGGACTTTCCTTGAAGTTTTTCTAAAGTTTCGCGGATTTGCTTTTGCACTTCTTCTTCACTAGGCTCTTCTTTAACCACTTTTGGTCTAGAATTACCTCTTCCTTTTCCTCCTTTTCTGTTATCGAAATTTGGTTTGCCTCCGCGATCATTACCCCCTTTACTAATACGACGTCTTTTTCTTTTATTACCGTCATTAGCAGGAGCTGGTTTTTCTTCTTTCTTCTTCTTTGGCTTCTCAAATTTTGAGAGGTCTATTTTCTTCCCTGTTGCTGTTGGCCCAGAAAGCTTCTTGTATTGTGTTTTCAGGGTTTCTTCTACAGGTGCTACAGGCTCTTTCTCTTTTTCGGTTTTTTCCTTTTTTGGTTCTGGCTCTATTTTCTTAACCTCTTCCTTAGGCTCCTCTTTCTTTTCTTTTGGTTTTTCAACTTTAGGAGTTACCTCTGGTTCTGGCGTTGGTATAGGTTTTGGCTTTTCTTCTTTCTTTTCCTCTTCTTCCTTAGCCTTAGGTTTTTTGTCTAAGTCTATTTTACCAACTTGTTTTGGCCCATCGAGTTCGGCCTTAGCTTTTACTACAGCTTCTTTAGCGGCTTCTTTCTTTTCTTTTTCTTCAATTTCGCGTTCGCGCTTTTCGCGAAGCTCTTCTTTTTCCTTAAGCTTTGCTTCACTTACTTCTTGAGCTTTTTCACGCTTAGTTGCATCTGTCTGAAATTCATCAGATAGCGTGTCATAAACCTCTTGCGAAATTTTTGTATTAGGGCTTTTCTCTATCTCGATACCCTTAGACTCTAAAAAGTCTACAGCACGATCTAGTGAGATATTCAGTTCCCTTAATACTTTATTAATTCTAATTTGAGCCATAAATTGCCGTAATATACTTAAATCTGTTTTATATCAATCTAACTTTTATTGTTTTAAAGTTAAACTGTTATTAGTCTTCAAATTCTTCTTTTAAAATTCTAATGACTTCTAATATTGTTTCTTCTTCTAAATCTGTACGTTTTACCAAATCGTTAACGTCTTGCTCTAGAATGCTTTTTGCGGTATCTAAACCTGCTTTACTAAATTCTTCTATAATCCACGCATCTATTTCATCTGAGAATTCTTTTAATTCTACATCTTCTTCTGCTCCTTCTCTAAATACGTCTATTTCATAACCTGTCAATTGGCCTGCTAAACGAATATTATGACCTCCTCTACCTATCGCTTTAGAGACTTCTTCTGGTTTTAGCAACACTTCGGCGCGCATATTTTCTTCATCTAACTTTAATGATGTTACACGTGCAGGACTTAATGCTCTGGTTACAAAAAGCTGAACATTGTTTGTATAGTTAATGACATCAATGTTTTCATTTCCTAACTCACGTACAATACCGTGAATACGTGATCCTTTCATACCAACGCAAGCTCCAACCGGGTCAATTCTATCATCATAAGAATCTACAGCTACTTTAGCTTTCTCACCAGGAATACGAACTACTTTTTTAACAGTAATTAAACCATCAAAAACTTCAGGGATTTCTTGCTCAAACAATTTCTCTAAAAACAATGGTGATGTTCTAGACATAATAATTGCTGGCTTACTTCCTTTTAACTCAACACTTTCTATAATACCTCTAACATTTTCACCTTTTCTAAAAAAATCAGATGGAATCTGTCTATCTTTAGGAAGAATAATTTCATTACCGTCATCATCTAACAAAATAATTGCTCTGTGTCGTATGTGATGTACTTCGGCTGTATATATTTCTCCTTCTAATTCCTTAAAATGCTTATATATATTTGTATTATCATGCTCGTGAATTTTAGAGATTAAGTTTTGTCTTAATGCTAAAATAGATCGTCTTCCTAAATCTACGAGTTTTACTTCTTCTGCAACGTCTTCACCAACCTCAAAATCTGGCTCTATTTTTTGTGCTTCGGATAATGCGATTTCCTGATTAGGCTCTTCAACTTCGCCATCAGCTACTACGATACGGTTTCTCCAAATCTCTAAATCTCCTTTATCTGGATTTATAATAATATCAAAATTATCATCGTCACCATATTTCTTCTTTAACGCATTACGCAATACATCTTCAAGAATCGCCATCAGCGTAACTCTGTCTATTAATTTATCGTCTTTAAATTCTGAAAATGATTCAATTAACGCTACATTTTCCATAATTGATATGAATTAAAATTTTATTTTAACTTTTGCTTCTTTAATATCTTTAAAAGCAATATTTGCTTCTTTAGTAACAGTTACCTTCCCTTTACCTACAGGTTTTGGTTCTCTAGTTTTCCATTTTAAGACTACTCCTTGCTCATTAGTTGTAATGAGTTGTCCTTCAAGATTTTCACCATCATTAGTTCTTACTTCAAGGTTTCTACCAACATGCTTTGCATATTGTCGTGGCAAAACCAAAGGTGTAGTTGCTCCAGATGATAACACCTCTAAAGAGAAATCGTGCTCATCTCTATCTATGTTGTGCTCAATAGCTCTACTTATAAACATACAATCTTCAACCAGCACACCTGTATCACCATCAATAACAATTTTAATGGCATTATCACCTGAAATACTAAAATCTATTAAGAACAAATCCTGTCTTTCAGTTAGAGCGTTTTGTAATAAGTCCTCTACGGTTTTCTTAAACATTTTTAATATAAAAAGAGAGGACTTTCCGTCCTCTCATCTATTTATTTTGGTAAACTACGGTGCAAATATACAATATTTAAATTAATTTTTCAAAGCTTCGGATTGTGGATTTATTTTGCTAATTTTATAAGACTAACATAAATCATAAATTAAAAACATAATGAATAGAATATTAGTCCCTACAGATTTTTCTGAACAAGCAGAGAACGCTTTAAAAGTAGCTGCTATGTTAGCAAAAAAACATGATGCAGAGATTTATTTGTTACATATGATGGAAATTCCTATGCAGCAAATCGACCCTGGTGCTGCTCGAAGCGATATCCCTGAGGCACTGTTTTTTATGAAATTAGCGCACAAAAAATTTGAAGACCTTATAGAAAGTGATTTTCTGGATGGGATTACGGTACATGAAACGGTTAAAGCAGATATTACCTTTAATGAAATTAAGGATGCCTGTAAAGAGTTTAGTATCGATTTAATCGTCATGGGCTCACATGGAGCATCTGGTCTCAAGGAAATGTTTGTAGGCTCTAATGCAGAAAAAGTTGTTAGGACATCTGATGTTCCTGTTTTGGTTATCAAAAACCATCATGCAAGTTTTAATATTAGAAATTTTGTTTTTGCTTCGGACTTTAAAAACGATAACAAAAAAACATATGAGCAAGCTGCAAAACTTGCAGAATTATTGGGTGCCAAAATACACCTTCTTTTAGTTAACACGGCTAATAATTTTATTACAACATACGATTCTAGAGCTAGAATCAATGATTTTATTTCAGGGCAAACTTTTGAGAATTACACTGTAAACGTTCATAATGACACAAGTGTAGAAGAAGGTATACTAAACTTTTCTCAAGAGATTGATGCAGATCTTATAGGTATTAGCACTCATGGGCGACAAGGTATAGCTCACTTCTTTAATAGCAGTATTAGCGAAGATTTAGTAAATCATGCTGAACGACCAGTTATAACCTTTAAGATTTAACACACTAATTCTTAAATAAAAAAATCCTAATCGAATTCGATTAGGATTTTTTGTTGGCCTACTAGGGCTCGAACCTAGACTCTTCTGGACCAAAACCAGACGTGTTGCCAGTTACACCATAGGCCAATCTCTCAAAATGAGGATGCAAATTTAAGACAAAGTTTGTCTTAGGCAAAAAAAATGCTAAAAAATAATTGAAATTACTTAACGTTAACTTAAAAACATAGGCATTACTATAATAATTAGTAAATTCGCCTGCATTAAACAGAAGTGATTTTCATGACAGATTTTAACTTTAAAAAGTGGAATAGCATATTAGCTTGGTTTGTATTTGCTATTGCGTTTGTAGTATATGCTTTAACTATAGAACCAACAGTAAGTTTTTGGGATGCTGGTGAGTATATCTTAACCTCATCTAAATTACAAGTTGGACATCCGCCAGGAGCTCCACTTTTTCAAATGCTGGGAGCATTTTTCTCTATATTCGCTCTTGAGCCATCACAAGTGGGTATGATAATGAATATGATGAGTGCAGTTGCTAGTGCATTTACTATACTTTTTATGTTTTGGACCATTAGTTTATTATTAGTAAAGCTAGTTAAGCATAAAAAAGATTCTAGTAAAGGCAAAAGCATGGCTATATTAGGTAGTGCATTAGTTGGTAGCTTAGCATTTACCTTTACGGATTCATTTTGGTTTAATGCTGTAGAAACTGAAGTATATGCTATGGCAACCTTAATTATGGCTGTAATGTTTTATCTCGCATTACGTTGGGAGCAAGATATGGACAAACCAAGAGGCAATCGCTGGCTAATACTTATAGCATTTGTTATTGGTTTATCTTTCGGAGTTCACTTTATGGGTTTACTTACCATCCCTGCAATTGGCCTTATATACTACTTTAAAAATTATAAAACCATAACTATACAGAACTTCATTATTGCAAATGTAGCTTCTGCGGCAATCTTACTTTTTATATTCAAATTATTACTACCAACTACCTTAAAACTCTTTGGTAATCTCGAAGTATTTTTTGTCAACTCCATAGGTCTACCATTTAATTCAGGTACTATTATTACTGGTTTAATGGTTATAGCATTGTTCTATTTTGGATTGAATTACACTCGAAAAAAACAAATGATTCATGCAAATACCTTGGTACTTTGTCTTATGTTTATCTTTATTGGGTTCTCCTCCTGGATGATGTTACCTATACGTGCTAATGCTCAAGTGATTATTAATGAAAATGATCCTTCGGATGCGCGAGAGCTTTTGGCATACTATAATCTAGAACAATATCCTGAAACGCATTTATTCTACGGGCCTCAATTTACCGAGATTTATTCTGGTGCGGATGAAGACAATCCTTTTGTAGATGATAAAAAGAACTACGAACGCGATGAAGAATTAGGCGAATATGTTATTATTAATGAATGGAAAGGTAGTAAACAAAACTACAATCACGAACATGCTGCTATTTTGCCTAGAATGTGGAGTAGCGAACATGCGGAAAATTATATGATGTTTACAGGACTGATTGATTTTAAAGTCGATCCTAATCTACAAACACGCACCTATAATGAAGCCCTAAGCTACGGACTCTCAGAAGAGGAGGCGGGTCAATATTCTATACAGGAAAAAAGACGCTTCGATAAAGTGGTCAATGATTTTAGACAGCGAATTGCCAATGGTGAAGTGGATTATGAAGGATATGATCAATTTTTAAGACGCTATGGACAACAATACTTAATAATAGAAAAACCATCCTTTACAGATAATCTCGCTTATATGTTTCAGTATCAGTTTGGTTATATGTATTGGCGCTATTTTATGTGGAATTTCACTGGACGACAAAACGACATACAAGGAAGGTATGATGATTTTAACGGCAACTGGATTTCTGGAATTAAACCCATTGACGAATTACACCTCGGAGTATCGCAAGAAAATTTACCGACCCAAGTCGCAGAAAATAAAGCCAGAAACACCTATTATTTCCTTCCTTTATTGCTAGGGTTAGTTGGATTCTTCTTCTTAATGTATACTGACGCAAAGCGTTTTTGGGTATTGTTGGTTTTCTTTTTATTGACAGGTATTGCTATTCAATTTTATACTAATGTAAGACCTTTTGAGCCTCGGGAGCGTGATTATTCGGTTGTAGGTTCGTTCTATGTATTTGCCATTTGGATTGGTTTTGGAGTTTATGCGATTTATGATTTATTAAAGTCTAACATTAAATCAAAACTATTAGCTCCTGTAATTACCCTAGCTTGTATTGTAATTGTTCCTGGTATTTTAGCGGCAAACAATTGGGATGATCATGACCGCTCAGGAAAATATACTGCCAATGCTATGGCACGCAAATACCTGGAGTCTTGTGCACCAAACGCCATTCTATTTACTATTGGAGATAACGATTCCTTTCCGCTTTGGTATCTTCAAGAAATTGAAGGAGTACGTACAGATGTTCGAGTGGTCAATACCAGTTTATTTCAAACAGACTGGTACATCGACCAAATGAAACGTAAAGCCTACGAGAGTGATCCAATTCCTTCTCAATTAACGCATAATCAATATAGAGGTGGAACCAGAGATGTTATTATAAGACGAGAAATTACCAAAGACACCTTACCAATCAAAGACTTCATGGATTTTGTTTCTAGTGATAAGCCAAGTACAAAGTTTAAATATGTGGTTGAAAGACAAGGTGAAGATCCAAGGCAATATCCAAATCATATCTTAAATACCAATTATTTCCCTACCAGACACATTAGCATTCCTGTTGATAAAGATACTGTATTAAAAAATGGAATTGTAAAACCTAAGGATGCAGATAAGATTGAAGCTAACCTTTATGCAGAAATTGAAGGCAGCTACATTTACAAAAACCGCCTCCTAATGTTAGATATTATAGCTAATAATAACTGGGAACGACCTATTTATTTTACTGGTGGTGCCTTTGGAGCTGATGACTATATTTGGCTTAAAGACTATCTGCAATTAGACGGTATGTGTTATAAACTTGTACCTATTAAAACACCTGTTGATAGAGCCAACCCTTATGACATGGGACGTGTAGACCCAGACTTAATGTACGATATGGTAAAACAATGGAATTGGGGAGGAAGTGGAGAAAGTATTTACCATGATATAGAAACCCGAAGAAATGGTATCACCTACAGAGGTAATTTAGCACGTTTAATTGAAGCACTTATCAATGAAGATAAATTAGATAAAGCTGAAGAAATTGCTGATATAGCTATGGAAAAAATGCCAGTTAACAAATTTGGTTTTCACTCGCTATTAGAGCCATATATAAGTGCATATTATGAAATTGGTAATACAGAAAAAGGACGAGCGCTTTATAAAGATGTAGCTAAAATATATCAAGAAAATATTATGTATTTCGGTGGTTTAGATGAGGATGATCAAATACGTTTGATTGAGGATATTTATTTAGATATTCAACGTTATAGGGCTTTAGTAGATATTTTAGTCGTTTATAATGATAAAGATTTTGCTCTGGAGGAAACTAAAAAATTCAACAGCTATTTAAGCTTGTTAGATAAGCTGATGGGGCCTGTCGAAGAAGAAAAAGAACAAGTACCTCAGGATATAGATATCAATACTATTTTAAATGACTCTATACCAGATTCTATAGCACCAGAAGAAGACTAAAAACAATCATGCAGATTATTCCAGCAAAAACACCTGGATTTGTAAAAACACTTTTTCCAAATTTTGTTTGGAATATTAATACCGAAAGCAAAGTACTCTATTTAACTTTTGATGATGGTCCAACTCCTGAAATTACGCAGTGGGTACTTAAAACTTTAAGACCATTTAATGCAAAAGCTACCTTCTTTTGTATTGGTAGTAATATTGAAAAGCATCCTGAAATTTTTCAAGCTATAATAGAGCAAGAGCATTCTGTAGGTAACCACACTTATAACCATCTAAAAGGTTGGAAACATAAAACCAAAGATTATATTGAAGATGTCTTAAAAACACAAGCGATAATAAATTCCAAATTTATCAATCGAGATATATCAATCGAAAAACTCTTTCGACCACCATATGGTAAATTTAAAGCTAAGCAAAGTGGAAAGCTACAAGAACTGGGCTATAAAATTATTCTTTGGGATGTGCTTTCTTATGATTGGGGTAAATCTGTAAGCGAAGACAATTGTTTGAATAATGTACTTTCTACAGCAAAAGAAGGAAGTATCATTGTTTTTCACGATAGTATAAAAGCATCTCGAAATTTAAAATATGTACTTCCGAAAGTTTTAGAATATTATAACGAAAAGGGATATATTTTTAAGGCCTTAAGAGTTAAACATACTCTTGAATAATGCCAATTAAAGTGTTTGCATCTTGCTCACCACTATGACGCCATTTCATTTCGCCATTTTTGTAGATAATTAAAGTGGGTAACCCTTTAACACGAAGTGCTTCTGCCAATTCCTTATTTTTATCCACGTCTATTTTAATGATTTTAGCTTTATCGCCTAATGCGGCAGCAACATCTCTAAGCACAGGATGCATGGCAACAGACTGGTCATTCCATTCTGTATAGAAGTCTAATAGTACCGGAATATCGACATCTATTAATTCCCCAAATTTTGACATACGTTAATAGTTTTAGTCAAACGTGTTTCACAAACCTACATAAATTTTTACTAGTAAATCTAGTCCGTTTGTTATCAGCAAGATAAAAATAAACAATTGTTAGCAATTATGCCCCCTTTTTGCCTTTTTTAAGCTCTATCACTGTGATTTCTGGCCAAATACCTACTCTTCCTGGGAAAGCCAGATAACCAAACCCTCTATTAACATTAATATACTGGCCCAAAGCTTCATATATACCTGCCCATTGTTTGTATCTCCATTTTACAGGACTCCATTTTATCCATCCAGGAATTTCAATCCCAAATTGCATACCATGAGTATGTCCACTCAACGTTAGGTGATAATGATAAGCATCGTTAACAACCTCAGCATCCCAATGACTTGGATCGTGGCTCATCAATATTTTAAAATCATCTTTGTTAACTTTTTCAGATGCCCTCTTTAAATCACCTGCTTTTTTAAAACCACCCTTCCCCCAATTTTCAACACCAATTATAGCTAATCTTTGTCCTTCTCTTTCTATGAATCGATTCTCATTTAATAATAAATCAAATCCAATGTCTTTTTGAAGTTTTTTCAAATCTTCGAGGTTTTGCCTCTTATCTTCTTCAGTATTCCATCTTATATAATCCCCATAATCATGATTTCCTAAAACAGAAAACAACCCATCATTAGCTTTTAATTTCTTAAATACCTCAACATATGGCTCTAATTCAGTTGCTTTATTATTTACCATATCACCAGTAAACAATATAACATCAGATTGCTGTTCGTTTATTAAATCAATAGCATATTCTACTTTTTTAATATTATCAAAACTCCCAGAATGCACATCACTAATCTGAGTGAGTTTGTAGCCATTAAAAGCCTCTGGCAAATCTTCAAAATGTAGTGTGTATTTTAAAACTTTAAAATTATATTTCCCTTTATACATGCCATAAATCACAGATGCAAAAGGAATTGCAGCTAGTCCCAAGGCTATTTGACTAATAAATTTCCTTCGTGCAGGAAAGTGCTTAATTTGGTTTTCACTTCCGCTATCGTCTTGCATAAAATAGCTGTATATACCTTGAGGAACTCTAAACACATCTTCACCAAACATCATAACAATGAGTATAAGCTTAGGCACAACCATAGCAATCAACATACCGACAGCAAAACCATTGGCTTGAGAAAAGCCGTTACTTCTATTAAAACTGTAAAATTGATATATAAAGTTACCAATCACAACTACTGTAAACAACCAATAAAGTGCATACCACCAATTACTTTTGGTTACTGTCTTTAAAGATTGAAATGCGTAAAAATCTGCGACACCAATAATGGCTATAAATATTATCCAGCGAATCATCAATAGGGTTTAATTAGCAAAGTTAATCATCTAATATCCTACTTGTCTTATGAAATTGTTAAAGCTTCTTATTTGCAAATCATCAATTGACATGACTTTATCTAGTCTTTCATCATTTGATTTAAAATAAATCCATTTTCTTTGACCTGGATAAAGGTCAAAGAAATTATTATGAAACCAACCTTTGTATTTTGTAGATAGAAAGACATCTTTTTGATAGACATCTGACCAAATAATAACTTTAATACCATCATCCATTTTTACAAATTGTGTTTTGAAATCACCTTGCTTCAGTTTTAAATCTTTAGGTTTTACAAAAAAGAAGTGTTCTTCAACATTATAGAAATCAGTATCAAGATAAATTTGATCTTTAGGAAAACTAATATCTGCTAATGGTATTTGATACTTGATTTGACTTGAATTTGAAGCAATAGAAACTTCTTTAGAATCTTTCCATAAAATATTGTTATCAAAATCTTTAATAGAGATTCGTAATTTTTCATTAATGTCTTCTAAATTATCATTGATCACATAGACTTTTATAGTATCATTTTCAATTTTTGAAGAGATTAAAATATTATCAAAACTATGCTTCAACTTATAATGTAATGCCTTCCAATTACCTAAATAATCAATACCAGACCAGGATACGGCTGGCCAGCAATCATTAAGTTGCCAATATAGTGTTCCCATATTGTAAGGCTTAGCTCTACGATGAGCCTCTATACCCTTTGTAATACCATATGCTTGTAATAACTGACTCATATAGACATAATCCTCTGCATTATCAGGGATAGGAAAATTGCGCTTCATATACTCATCGATAAGCTGAAATCCTCTGGAATGCTTTTGATGATTTTTAAAACCTTCTGAGCTTATTTCAATAGAATCATTCTGATTGATATACCGAATGACTTCATAACTCGGGAAGGACTGAAATCCAAACTCACTCATAAAACGTGGTACATGTTCTTCTAAATGTTCAAAAGGATAGGCGTCGTGCCAAATCCACCAATCGTGTGCATCACCTTCGGTTTTATATTTTGGATTACCTCTGCCATATTTTGGTGATGACTCCCAATAATCTGTATCTGTTAATCTTGCTACCGTGTTTGGTAGAATAGAGTCAAATACTTTTAAATAATTGTCCCAAATCTCGTCTTTCTCTTCACCACTTCTATCGACTTGCCAGCCCCAACGATGCCAACCTTCTGAGTTTTCATTGTTACCACACCATAAGGCAATTGAAGCATGATTCCGTAATCGTTTTACTTGCTGTTCAGCTTCTTGCCGTACATTCTTTAAAAAAGTGTCATCTCCTGGGTACATGGCACAAGCAAACATAAAATCTTGCCAAACCAGAATTCCTTTTTTATCACACAAGTCATAAAATATATCATTCTCATAGATACCTCCTCCCCAAACTCTGAGCATATTCATATTAGCATCGACGACATCATCAAGCAAATCCTCATAGTGTTGATCATTTACCCAATTTTGAAAACTATGTTGTGGAATATAGTTAGCTCCTTTAGCATAAACAGGCACATCATTGACTTTGAAGTAAAAAGATTCTCCTATACTATCTTTTTCAGTGACTAAATCAATGGTTCTGATACCATGTTTTACAGAAATATTGTCTAAAATTTTATTTCCATCTTTTACTACAACTTTGATGTCATATAAATAGGGTTCACCTAGATTATGTGGCCACCAACGTTTTGGTTTTTCTATATCGAAATTAAGTGTGTCATTACCATAAAGATTATAGTCCTTATACTTATATAATAAATAATCATCTATGTATAAATCGATATTATATTCTATATCCGAACTTGAATTTGTTTTAAGAATTAAACCTAATTCGGAAATTGAGTCAGAAAGAGAAAATTGCTTTAAATAATAATCTACGACTCTAAATTCATTCCAAGCCACCAATTTAATTGGTCTCCAAATACCGCTCGTATTTAATTTTGGTCCCCAATCCCAACCGTATTGAAATTGTGCTTTTCTGGTAAAAATACGGTTACCTTCAGGTAGTTGGTAAGTCAGTTTTGCTTTTTCTGCCTCTTCATATTTTGAAGTGTGCTCAAATACCAATCGTAACTCATTTTCAGGTTTTAAAATAGGTTTTACATTGACATTCCATTGTCTAAATGCGTTATTAGCTTTTAAGATTAAACTATCATTTAGATATACTGAAGCATAGGTGTCTAAACCTTCAAAATTGAGCTCAATATTTTTCTTTTGAAATGTTTCCTCATCCACTGAAAAAATTGTTTTATACTCCCAATCAGTTTTAGAAACCCATTGTACGTTTTCTTCATTATTTGCAATAAATGGGTCTTCGATTAATTGATGATCTAGTAAATCTGAAAATATATTTCCAGGTACTGTTGCCGAACGCCATATGGGATCTGATACTTTTTTAAATTGCCAGTTACTATCAATCTCAATAGTAACTGGGACATTATGTTTTGGTTGACAGCTAAAACAAATGAGAATAAAAAGTAGAAAACTATATCGCATCTAAAATGGCTTTAATTTTTTGAGGGTCTGAATAGGTTAAAGAAATTGAAAACATAGAATTATCTTGTTCAATTAGTGTTGAAGCTGATGCATGAATTTCCTTTAATCCTGCTTCTTTAAATTTTAGAGCATTATCAGCATTGATACCACTACCTGCTATAATGGTAATCCTATTATTTGCTATTGCATGCAATGCTTTTAGTAACACTAAACCTTGCTTAGCAGTTGTTTCTTGACCTGAGGTTAAAACTCGTTCTACTTCTAAATCGACTAATTGTTCTATAGCTTCTTTCGGGTTTATAACTTCATCAAAAGCACGATGGAATGTAAATGCTAATGGTTTTGATATTTCCACAAGTTCTTTTGTGCGTACATGGTCTATCGTAAAATTTGAATTTAAAACCCCAGACACAATACCTTGACAGCCTAAGTCTTTGCAAAGTTGAATATCATGTTTCATAATCTCAAACTCATCATCTGAGTATACGAAATTCCCGCCTCTTGGTCGTATCAATACAAACACAGGAATCTGTAAATTCTCAACAACTTGTTTCAACAATCCATTAGAAGGTGTAATACCACCAACTGACAATTCCTGGCATAACTCTATACGATGCGCACCAGCTTGCTGAGCATTTTTTGCAGACTGATATGAGTTGGCACAAATTTCTAGCAACATCCTAATTGATTATTATCTCGTCAATAAAGGTCCAAGCTTTATTGCCAGCACCCTGTTTACCTTCTGGAATAGTCCCATAATTTGGAATCTTAATTTTAACAAAACGACTGTATTGACCCACTCCTTTAATTTGATTCGCTATGAGTTTATCTTCATTATCAGAATCATAATTTATTAATGTACTATCCACTTCAATAGAAAACTTTCTTGGGGCATATATCCATTGCCCATTACCATTATGAAATCGTGTTTCAATGAAATTGATGGCTTGCACTTCTCCTAAATCAATAGTAATCTCAATATCCTCTCCCGAAAACCCTAACCATTCTTTATCTCCATAACGTGAATCACTTCCGCTAATACCATTGATTAAACCTTCTGCACCACTGCCTGAATATGCTTTATGAGGCACTTTATCTATAGTTATTTTTGCACCTACCCCTTTATGGTAATTAATACTTTGGCTAAATACTTTGCCTAGTCGTTCTTTGTTATTAAAAACGGCTGCTGTAATCGTTGTAGATTTAGTAATTGGAATTTTAGATGTGTAGGCTTCAGAATTTAAATTAGGCTCACTCCCATCTAAGGTATAGCGAATATCTTTTCCTTCAGTTAAGGTTTTGAGTTGATAAAACGACTTTCTATCTTCAGAAATCATCTCACCTTCAATTTCATATAAATGATTAGCGTAATTGATGTCTAAAGCATCTAATCGTTTATGGAAGTTTTCTACTTTAGATACAAAATCCACATAATCTTTGTGCTCAGGCTTAGACCACAATACCTCACTCATTGCCAGCATTCTTGGAAACGTCATATACTCTACCTTATCTTCAGTTGGCATATACTCTGTCCATACATTACCTTGAGCACCAAGAACATATTTCGATTCTTCTTTTGACAATTCTTCAGGAATTGGATTGAAGTTATATACTTTTTCTAAGGGTAAATAACCACCTATAGCTAATGGTTCATCCTCATTATCGGATTGGTAGTAATCAAAATAACAATGTGAAGTAGGCGTCATTACAACGTTATGTCCAGACTTTGCCGCTTCTACAGCACCACTTGTTCCTCTCCATGACATCACGGTTGCATTTGGAGCTAAACCACCTTCTAAAATTTCATCCCAACCAATAATTTGCCGTCCTTTAGAATTTAGATAGTTTTCGATTCGCATAATAAAGTAATTCTGAAGTTCATGCTCATCTTTTAAACCTTCACTTTTAATTCTTGCCTGACAATCACTACAGCTTTTCCAACGCGTCTTTGGCGCTTCGTCACCACCAATATGTATGTATTTGCCTGGAAACAATTCTAGCACCTCATCGAGCAAATCCTCAAGAAAATTGAAGGTTTCATCTTTTGTACAATATATCTCTTCAAAAACTCCCCATTTTTTAGCGACTTCAACCTGCTCACCTTTACAACCTAATTCTGGATAAGCAGCAATAGCAGCCTGACTGTGACCTGGCATTTCAATCTCTGGAATTATAGTAACAAAACGCTCTTCAGCATAAGTCACAATATCTTTTATCTCCTCTTGCGAATAATAACCACCATATTTTTTTCCATCAAATTGATGCGGTTGATCACTGTAATGTCTTACCAAGGTTTCATCCCTGTATGCAGCAATTTCCTGAAGCTTTGGATACTTTTTTATTTCGATACGCCAACCTTGATCTTCAGTTAAATGCCAATGAAAGATGTTCATCTTTAGCATAGCCATAGCATCAATATACTTTCTAATAAAGTCAACAGAATACATATGACGACCTACATCTAAATGCATGCCTCTATAAGGAAATTTTGGTTCATCTTTAATAGAAACAGCTTCAATTCTAATTTTATCTTTATCAAAACTTCCGTTCTCTAATGATGCTGGCATTAACTGTCGTAATGTTTGCACACCATAAAATGCACCTTGATCAGAAGAAGCTATGATCTTAATCTTATCTTTAAAAGTCTCCAGTTTATATCCTTCAGAAGGAATACTATCATTCTGTATAAATAAAATAGAACCATTTTTTTCAATCGACTTCAATTGAATGCCACTTCCATTCAAAATAAAGGATTGTAAAAAATTGGCTGAAACTTTAAAGGTTTCAGAAAAGCTTATAGTGGTTTTGTTTTCAATTATAAATTCGTCATTATATCCCAATACAGAATCAACTTCTGGAATAACATCTACTTCAATCATTGGGCAATAACTTTCAGTACAACCAAAAGTTAAAAAACATAAAATGAGAATCCCTACTAAGCTCTTGAAATGCATTTTAGTATATTAGATGCTAAAATTAGCAATCTTTTTAATGACCTCTAAACTATACTTTGTTTTAATTGTTCTGGCCTTAGTTTTAAGTTGTAATAAATCATCTCCAATTTCTGAAGCCAAAAAAGATCAACCTTTAATAAATTACGTAAACACCTTTATTGGTACTGGCGGTCATGGACACACCTATCCTGGCGCTACTATGCCATATGGTATGATGCAATTAAGTCCGGATACGCGTTTAAAAGGTTGGGATGGCTGTTCTGGTTATCACTATACAGATAAATATATCTATGGGTTCTCTCATACACACTTAAGTGGTACTGGAATAAGCGATTATGGTGATGTACTCTTAATGCCTACTAACAAAATCAACTTTAATAATGGTTACGATGGTAAAGAAGGCTATAGAGCACATTTTAGTCATGATAATGAAATTGCGGAGCCTGGTTATTATAAAGTTCATCTAGATTCTACAAACATTGATGTTGAGTTAACCGTTTCTTTGCGCAGTGGGATTCATAAATACCAATTTCATTCCAATGAAAATCAGCATGTAGTTTTGGATTTAGCGCACAGAGATAAATTATTAGATTATAAGATTAATAAACTCAACAACTACGAAATTAATGGTTATAGACATTCATCGGCTTGGGCAAAAGACCAACGTTTGTTTTATCATATTAAGTTTTCACATCCTATTAAAGACATTGTTTATGATGATGGTGAAGATGTTGCCATATCAAAGAATTATAAGTTTGAAAGTAAAAAAGCTATTCTGCTTTTTGATAATCCTAACAATGAACCACTGGTAATCAAAACAGGAATTTCAGCTGTTGACGAAAAAGGTGCTAAAGACAATATGATAGCTGAAATAGGTTCTAAATCGTTTGAAGAAGTAAGAAAAGAAGCCCAGAATTATTGGGAAAAACAACTCAAAAAAATTGTCATTGAAAGTAATGACATAGAAAAAAAAACGAATTTCTATTCGGCATTATATCATACCATGATTGCACCAAATCGTTATCAAGACGTCGATGGAAGATATCGTGGTATGGATTTAGAAATTCATGATGCCAACTTCGACTATTATTCGGTCTTTTCACTTTGGGATACCTACAGAGCTGCACATCCCTTATACACAATTATTGAGCAAGAACGCACCAATGATTTTATCAATACATTTTTAGCGAAATACGATGAAGGAGGGATTATGCCAATGTGGGATTTAGCAGGAAATTATACCGATTGTATGATTGGTTATCATGCTGTGCCAGTTGTAGCTGATGCTTACTTAAAAGGCATCAGAGGCTATGATACTGAAAAAGCTTTTGAAGCTATGAAACATTCCGCTACAAGAGATAAATTTGGTTTAGAAGCCTATAAAAAATACGGTTTTATTCCTGTGGATGAAGAGAGTGAATCGGTTTCTAAAACTTTAGAGTATGCATACGATGATTGGACGATAGCACAAATGGCAAAAGCTATGGGTAAATCTGAAGATTATAAAACCTACATTCAACGTGCACAGTATTATAAAAATGTATTCGACCCTGAGTCTAAATTTATGAGAGGGAGATTCCGAAATACGTGGTTTGCCCCTTTTGATCCTTATGAAGTAAATTTTAATTACACAGAAGCGAACTCTTGGCAATATAGTTTTTATGTCCCTCAAGATGTTTCAGGGTTTATTGACCTGCTAGGAGGAAAGGATAAGCTTGAAGCACAACTTGATGGGTTATTTAATGCCAAGACCGAAACTTCTGGTCGCGACCAATCTGATATTACAGGATTAATTGGTCAGTATGCACATGGCAACGAGCCAAGCCACCATATGGCTTACCTCTATAATTTTGTAAACAAACCTCATAAAACTCAAGAAAAGGTTCATCAAATCTTGACAGAATTATATAATAATGAACCTGATGGAGTTTCTGGCAATGAAGATTGTGGGCAAATGAGTGCTTGGTATGTATTAAGTTCTATGGGCTTTTATTCGGTTACGCCAGGAAGCAATCAATACATTATTGGCACTCCACTTTTTGATAAAGCCACTATTAATCTTGAAAACGGAAAACAATTCAATATAAAAGCTAAACATTTGAGTGATACTCATATTTATATTGAAAATGTAAAACTCAATGGAGAGGATTTAGATGTAACGTATTTAAAACATGAAGATATTGTTTCTGGCGGAACACTAGAATTTACCATGACCGATAATCCAACAGTATGGGGAAGTAGAGTTGGTAACGAGCCAAAGACTGAGATTAAAGATCATATCATTTTGCCTTCACCATATATTGAAAAAGGAGATATTACGTTTAGAGGAGAAACCGAAGTAGTTCTAAATACCTCTGAGCAAGGTGCTAGGATTTACTATGCCCTAAATGATGAAGATTTTCAGCTGTATGAGAAACCATTTACTTTAACCGAAGAAACCAAAGTAAAACTCTATTCTGAAAAAAGTAATATAAAGAGCCCTGTATTGACGACACCATTCTTTAAAATAGATCCTAACCTCAGTATCACTTTAGAAAGTGAATACGCTAATCAATACTCTGCAGGTGGAAATGATGCCCTTATCGATGGTATTAGAAGTACTAAAAACTATCGTACAGGAAGTTGGCAAGGTTACTATGACAGAAATCTCATAGCCACTGTGGATTTAGGTCGGCAAAAACCAATCAATACTATTACTGTAAATTTTTTACAAGACCAAGGTGCCTGGATTTTTTATCCTACAGAAGTGCAATGTTTGGTATCAAAAGATAATATGAATTTTAAAGCTTTACCATCTTATAAAATTGACGCTTCAAAACGTGATAGTGAGCTCGAAATTAGAACTTTGGAATTTAAAATTCCTATGACAGAATACAAGTACGTAAAAATCATCGCCAAGAAAATGGGGAAGCTTCCAGAATGGCATTTAGGTTATCCTTATGATGGTCGAAGCTGGATTTTTGTTGATGAAATTTCGATAAAATAAAACTAACTAACAACAACTAAATATGAGTAATCAAAACAACAAATCGGCATTAGCAACCTTAGTAACGGTTTTCTTTTTCTGGGGATTTATTGCAGCATCTAATGGTGTGTTTATCCCTTTTTGTAAAACCTATTTTAATATCGATCAGTTTCAATCGCAATTGGTGGATTTTGCATTTTATGGAGCATATTATATAGGAGCGCTCTTATTATTTATTATTTCTAGTTCGATTAAAAAAGATATCGTCAATTCTTGGGGCTATAAAAAGGTTATAATATATGGTCTTTTATTATCTGCTATTGGTGCCTTTATCATGTATCCTGCTACTGCTGGAGCAGAACAGGGTCAAACAGCAGTGTTCTATTTTGTCTTAATTGCTTTGTTTATAGTTGGCCTAGGATTTTCGCTACAACAAACTGGCGCAAATCCTTTTGCAATTGCACTTGGTGATCCAGAGACAGGCTCTCATCGTCTTAATTTGGCTGGAGGTATTAATTCGTTTGGTACAACTATAGGACCTATCGTTGTTGCACTAGTTCTATTTGGTACTGCAGCAGTAAGTCCTGAGGAATTAGTAAGAATGATAAAAAATAATGAAATCACTCTTACTACAGTTCAATTACTATATCTTGGTGTAGGTGGTTTATTTTTAGTTGCTGCTGCTCTTTTTTATTTTTCAAAAAAACTACCTGCTTTAAAATCTGAAACAGTATTCGAACCTGCTAATAAGGCAAGAAATTTACTGATAATTCTAACTTTAATTATTGCAGCCTGTTTCGGATATATTTTTAGCACCTATTCTGGCGACACCTCAGCATCTGAAGAAGTAGAAAACACAAGATTAGTTTTACTTTTTATCGCTTTGATAGCTGTTATTGTTTCTGTTTTTATTGCTAATAGTAGCGCATCAAAAAACCCTAAAGGTTGGGGCGCCATGAAATATCCTCAATTAGTTTTAGGTATGTTAGCCATATTCACTTATGTTGGCGTGGAAGTTACCATTCAAAGTAATTTAGGTGAGCTTCTAAAAACGGTAGCCGATAAAGTCAACAAGTTAAACCCTTTAGGATTACCAGTTTTAAATGATGCCGGAATTGCACCATTTATCTCATTATATTGGGGAGGATTAATGATTGGACGATGGGTAGGAGCTATCACTGTCTTCGATCCAAGTAAAGGGTTAAAAAAAGCACTATTAATTATCGTTCCTTATATAGCATTTGGAGTTATTCTTGTGGCTAATTATGCAGGTGGGAAAAGTTTCTCTACCAATGAAATTTTGTTTTTTGCAATATGTGTAGCTGTTCAAATTGGTGGTTTCTTCTTAGCTAAGGATAATCCTGTAAGAACTTTAAAAATCTTTAGTGTTTTAGGCGTTATAGGAATGTTGGTTGGGTTATTCACAACTGGTAATTTGGCCTTATTCGCATTCTTATCTGGTGGGTTATTCTGCTCTATAATGTGGCCTTGTATTTTTACATTAAGTATTGCTGGTTTAGGGAAATATACCTCTCAAGGTTCGGCATTTTTAATTATGATGATCTTAGGTGGTGCTATAATCCCACCTTTACAAGGAAAAATTGCTGATATCTTTAGCATTCAATCGTCTTATTGGATTGCTGTAGCTTGTTTTGCATACTTGTTGTTTTATGCCTTTAGAACAAAAAAAGTATTAGATAAGCAAGGTGTAGAGTATTAAAAAAGATTTCCGCTTTCGCGGAAACGTAAAACAAACTTTTCGATGAACCGTAGAAAATTTATTAAAAATGCGTCATTAACTGGTGTTGGATTAGCCGTTGGAAACGCAATTATAAGTTGTGATGAATCTGATTCTAAAAAAAATATTCAAGAAAATAATGAGGCTATTGCCGATTTACAAGGTCTGCCCTTGGTCATCGCTACATGGCATGTAAAGGAAGCAACAGCGAAGGCTATGGAAGTTCTACAAGCTGACGGAAACTCACTTGATGCAGTAGAACAAGGCTGCAGAGTCGAAGAAGCTAATGAAAAAGGTCAGTCTGTTGGTAAAGGTGGATTGCCGGATAGAGACGGCAATGTAACCCTAGATGCCTGTATTATGGACAAACATGGTAACTGTGGGGCTGTTGTTTATCTTCAAAATATTACGCATGCAGTTTCAGTAGCAAGAAAAGTTATGGAAGACACTCCGCACGTAATGTTAGCAGGTGAAGGCGCTAAGCAATTTGCCATTTCAAGTGGATTTAAACCAGAAGATTTATTAACAGATGCTTCAAAAGAAGCCTGGGAAAAATGGAAAGTTGAGGCTAAATATAAACCCATTATTAACATAGAAAATCACGATACTATCGGCATGCTTGCCATAGATAAAAATGGGGATATTTCTGGAGCTTGTACTACAAGTGGCTTGGCATACAAAATGGGAGGTCGTGTTGGTGATTCACCTATTATAGGTTCTGGTTTATTTGTGGATAATGAAATTGGTGCTGCAGTAGCTACAGGTTTAGGCGAAGAAGTCGTAAAAACGGTGGGGAGCTTTCTTGTGGTAGAATTGATGCGTCAAGGTAAATCTCCTCAAGAAGCTTGTGAAGAAGCCATAAGCAGAATTGTTAACAAACCCAATAGCAACTATAAAGACTTTCAAGTTGGCTATATAGCCGTAAATAAAAAAGGGGAAACAGGGTCTTATTCTATACACCAATGGTTTAGTATGACGAAGTTTCAAAATGGAGTTAATGAGCAAATTCAATCGGATTTTTTTAATAAGGCTTAAAACCACTTAACAGTTAATTTTGCTAACTTCTCTTTAAAAGTAGTATATGGAGGAAAAAGCAATGTCACAGGTCCTGAGGCATACCGTTTTAACACTGCACGTTCATTAGAAAACGCTTTAAAGCTATAAAAACCATGTGCTTTACCAATACCACTACTATTACTACCGCCAAATGGTAAATGATGATTAGAGAATTGTATACCATTACCATTAATGCAGGTTGTGCCAGCCCTGGTATTGTTAATAATTAAATCGGTGAAAAAGCTTGATTTTGAGTATACATATAACGCTAGAGGTTTATCCTTATCTTTCAAGTAATTGATAACTTCTTCTTTATGATCATAAGTTTTTACTGGTAAAATTGGACCAAAAACTTCTTCTTGCATTAAAAGAGCATCCTGTTTTAGATTTGAAATTACTGTAGGACCTATAAACTGCTCCTCTTTATTAATTTTGCCTTCTATTAAAAATTCTGACTCCGATGCCTTAGCATTATCAATATAGGAAATCAATCTATTAAAGTGTTTTTTATTTATGATTCGTCCATAGCTTTCAGAGCTTGAAATATCTGATCCATAAAATTTATTTAGATAATACTTATAATGTGTTATAAATGATTCTAAAATTTTCTCTTGTATAAATACATAATCAGGCGCTATACAGGTTTGTCCGCAATTAAAGTGTTTTAGCCAAACTACAGTTTTTGCTGCTAATTTTACATCTGCAGATTTATCTATTATTACTGGCGACTTTCCTCCTAGTTCTAAAGTTACAGAGGATAAATGTCTCGCTGCAGCTTTCATCACTATTTTACCCACAGGAATAGAACCCGTAAAAAATATATGATTAAAAGGTAGTTGTAATAAATTTTGAGCGACATCAACATCTCCTTGTATTAATGCAATCTCATCTTCTTCAAATAAATCCTTTACTATAACTTCCATTAACTCAGAACAATTTGCTGATATTTCTGAAGGCTTTATTATTACAGTATTACCTGCGGCAATTGCTGCGACTAAAGGTGAAAACGTAAGATTAACAGGATAATTCCATGGAGACATAATTAAGCAAACACCTTTTGGTTCGTACTTTATCCACGATTTTGTACCTAACAATACAAGATCAGATTTAACCTTTTTTTTCTTTAACCAACGATGGAGGTTGGCCTTAGCATGTTTTATTTCTTTAATGACGAGATAGATAGCAACTAAGTCAGATTCTATAATAGGTCGCTTTAAATCTTTATACAATGCTTCTTTAATTTGCTTTCTATATGTATATTCTAGAGCGTTATGAAGTTTGTTGAGCTTTCTAATCCTTTGACTATATGTACTCTGAGCAACTTTATATTGATTCTCTTTCTGTTTTAGAAACAAATCAAAGTAGGGATTATCTCTATAATCTATCATTTATATACTTTTTATAAAATTATACCTATACCATGCATTTCATCGAGGTTATTGGTAAACAGCTTCATTTGGTCTAAATCTTAGGCTTTTTTATCTATAAAATTACCCTTTTTAAAGGGCTGTGAGCCCATTTTGTGTATTTCATCGATGTTTTTTACTAACAAATACCAGTTATCTAATTATCGCCTTATTTCGTCCAAAAATTTTACCTACAGTAAATATCTACCGTTTCTTTGAACCGAAGTTAAAACAAAAAACAATTTAACAATTATGAAAAAAGGTTTAGTCATATTATTATTCTTAACAATATCTTTTGCAGGATATGCTCAACAAGATGTTGTAAGTAATGTTGAGACTGAGCTTATTGAAACCCCTAAAGCTGAAAAGCCTGAGGTAAAAAAAACTGTTATTTCTGCTAAAGTAAAGGCTAAAGTTTTAAAAATTAATCGTAAAAAAAGTAATGAAATTATAAGTATCAAAGCTTACCGAAAGAGCTTACAAATTAAAGTAAAGACTAAAAAGCTTTGTTAATTAATATGCTATTAACCATTTAAAAAGCCGAAACATAAATGTTTCGGCTTTTTTGTTTATTCGAAAGAGATTATACTAAGTTTAATTCTCCTCTAGATTCTTTTTCCTTTAGTTCTTTAACCAAATCTAATGCATCTGGTATTACATCACTACAAAGAATAATCAATGATCCTTCTACTGCATGTTTAACTGCATGTTTAATCGCCTCTTTTTCTGATGGAATTATAGTAGTCTTCTTGTTAGGGTCTTTCATTTTAATACCATCATTTAGCATCTTAATGAGTTCTTCTTCTGTTTTACCACGCAAACGCTTGTCCTGACGAATAATAATTTCATCAAACATTTCAGCAGCAATACTCCCCATTTCATTATTATCTTCTACACGTCTATCTCCAATACCTGCAATAATACCTACTTTAACCGTTGCGTCCAGTTCATCCGTAAATTTCTGGAGTGCTCGCATTCCGGCTGCATTATGTGCATAATCTAATAATATATTAAAGTTGTTAAACTTAAATAGGTTTAATCTTCCAGGTGTTTGCGCAGCAGAAGGTATAAAGGTTTCTAAGCCCGCTTTCATATCTTCGATACTAATACCCTGTACATGAGCTGCTAAAATCCCTGCTAATACATTCTGAATCATAAATTTAGCCTTCCCACCATAAGTCAATGGAATGTTTTCTGCTTTCATAATACGCATTTTCCATTCTCCTCGGCAAATAGTAACATAACCATTTTCATAAACTGCTGTAATGCCATGTAAACGCTGTAAAGCCTTAATCCTTGGGTTATTTTCGTCCATTGAAAAAAGTGCCACATTACAATCTACACTTCTACGCATATCGTAAACTAAATCATCATCAGCGTTTAAAATGGCATATCCATCTGGTAGAACTGTTTCTGGCACTACGCCTTTTACTTTAGCCAATTGCTCTACGGTATGGATCCCTTTTAGGCCTAAATGGTCTGCAGCAACATTGGTTACTACAGCAACATCACATTTTTTAAAGCCCAATCCTGCACGTAATAAACCGCCACGAGCGCATTCTAAAACAGCAAAATTAACCGTTGGGTCTTTAAGTACAAATTCGGCACTTGCTGGTCCAGTGCAATCTCCTGTCATTAAAAGTCTATTCTGAATATAAACTCCATCACTCGTTGTATATCCCACACGATAACCTTTCATTTTTGCAATATGAGAGATTAAACGAGACGTTGTTGTTTTTCCATTAGTACCTGTAATAGCTACAATAGGTATACGTCCTGTATCCCCTTTCACAGGAAATAACTTATCGATAACAGGTGCAGCTACGTTACGTGGCAAACCTGTTGTTGGCGCTAAATGCATTCTAAATCCTGGGCCTGCATTAACTTCTAAAACAGCACCTCCTGTTTCTGATAGAGGCTTTGAAATATCTGTAGTCATTACGTCTATGCCACAAATATCTAGATCAATAATCTTTGAAATACGCTCTGCCATACTCACATTTGCAGGATGTACAATATCTGTAACATCTTCTGCAGTACCACCAGTACTCAAATTGGCTGTGTCTTTTAAGATTAGTTTTTCTCCATCAGCTAACACAGACTCTAAAGTATAACCTGCGTCTTTAATAATCGTTTGAGTTAACTCATTGACAGAAATCTGTGTTAAAACTTTTTCATGTCCATAACCACGACGAGGATCTTTATTTACCTCATCAATCAATTCCCGGACTGTCGATTTTCCATCTCCAACCACATGCGCAGGTGAACGTAAAGCCGCAGCAACCAACTTATTGTTAATTACTAACAATCTATAATCTTCACCAACAATGAATTTTTCAACAATTATTGCGCCACTCCGAGAGCTCTCCTTAGCATGTCTAAACGCTACTAAAGCCTCATCATAATTTTGAATATCAACAGTAATTCCTCTTCCATGATTGCCATCAATAGGTTTTATCACCAAAGGATAACCAACATAGCGACAAGCTTCTTCTAAACTACGTTCACGACGAATAATATCACCTCTAGGTACCTCAACTTCAGCTTGTTCCAATAAATACTTTGTGTCTTCTTTATCGCAGGCCAACTCTACTCCAATACTGCTAGTTTCACTAGTGACTGTAGCTTGAATTCGTTTTTGGTTAGCGCCATAACCCAACTGACACAACGAATACTTATTTAATCGAATCCAAGGTATACCTCTAGCTTCGGCTTCTGCAACGATAGAACCTGTACTAGGTCCTAAACGGTCAGCTTCGCGAAGCTCACGCATTTCCTGAATATCTTCAGCTAGATCATAATCCTCTCCTGCAATTAGAGCTTCACATATTCTAACTGCTGCTTTTGCTGCATAACGACCAACAGATTCTTCCATATAGGAGAACACAACATTATAAACCCCTTCCTCTCCATAACCTCGTGTTCGTCCAAAACCAGTATCCATTCCTGCTAGTGTTTGAATTTCTAAGGCAATATGCTCAATAACATGTCCCATCCAAGTCCCATCATCAACACGCATAAAAAAGCCTCCTTCACAACCTTCGGAACAACGATGCGAGTACATAGAAGGAAACATGGCTTTTAATCGTTCTGGAAAGCCATCTATTTTATTAGATGGTAATTCCTCCATTTCCTGAAGGTCTAAAACCATTACAATTAACTTATGTCTTCTAACTGACCAATAGTTTGGTCCTCGCATGGCATTTATACTTCTTATCTCCATTATAGTTGGTTTTATTAGTGAAAGATTATAAATATAGTATTTTTCAATAGAAAATTTGGCTTATTTTTGCGCAATATTTTAGATTAAAATTATGCAGAAGGCTAAGGGCACTTTAATACCTATTGGAGGAAATGAGGACAAAGGTATTGAAGCAGATGAAATGTACACATTAGAGTTTATTGAGGAAGGCATTCTATTTCACGTAGTTAGAGAAGCTGGCGGTATTGATGCTAATATCGTAATCATTCCTACGGCATCGAGTATACCTGTTGAAGTTGGTGAAAACTATTTAACTGCATTTTCTACTTTAGGCTGCAAGAATGTTGAAGTTTTAGATATTCGCTCTAAAGAAGATTCCGAGACTGAAAAAGCAATAAAACTCATAAAAAATGCTGACTGTATTATGTTTTCTGGAGGTAATCAGTCTAAGATTACTGACAAGATTGGTGGTACAACAATACATAAAATTTTAGCTAAGCGTTATAAAAATGAGAAAGGTTTTGTTATTGCTGGTACTAGTGCAGGTGCTATGGTTATGGCTAATGAAATGATTGCCGGAGGAAGCGCCTCTGAATCCTTCATTAAAGGTGCAGTTAAGATGTATAAGGGACTTAGTCTCATTCCTGAATTAATTATTGATACCCACTTTATCAGACGTGGACGTTTTGGTAGAGTTTCTGAAGCGGTTGCTCAATTTCCTAAACTTGTGGGATTAGGCTTAGCTGAAGATACTGGATTAATAATTAAGAATAATACTTTTGAGGTTATTGGCTCTGGGATGGTCATTGTTTTTGATGGTAGAAAAATTAAGCATAATAATCACAGTATCTTAAATGAGGGCACACCAATGTCATTAACTAATATGAGAACTCATATTTTATCTAATGGCGATCGTTTTAATATCAAAAAGAAGAAAGTAGAAGTGTTGCCTATCGAAGCTCCTTTTATTTAGTCTTAACTATGTTTTAGTCAACAAATGGCAAGCAAGTAAAATCTACTGATTTAAAAACAATTCCATCTCAAACTGATCAACAGTATTTTTCAATCCAGCTGTTTCTACTGCTTTAATCTTATCGGTTAATCTATTGTCTATATTATTAATTCTAATATCTGAATTAATGGACTGTACTCATGAAAATAGAGTTCGCCATTGAGAAATTGAATCTTCTATGGCTTCTAATTGAGCGATATATCCACTTTTGGAATCTATAATAAAGTAGGATTGTAATTTATTATCAACTTCAACTTGATAAAACTCATAATTAGTATTTACTAAACTCTCTTTCTGATTATCCCAAGAATATAAATTTTGGTTAGGAAAAACATCCCAATTCATATCCTTAAATGAAACTTTATTCAAACTGAAATCCTCTTTGCTTTTAGTTGAAAGTGTTCCTTTATAACATTTAAATCGTTTACAAATTTTAAAACCGATGCCTTCATAAGACTTAATGGCTTTTATATTTTCGGTTATCACTTCGAGTTGGCATTTTGTAATACCATATTGGATTAATTTTGGTATAGCATAATCGTAAATAGATTTTACAATACGTTGCCCTCTGTACTTAGGTATTACACCTGTGCCAGAATTATATGCTGTTAAATAACCTTGGCGTTCATCAATGGCATTAATAATAAAACCCACCAATGTTTCATTATCAAACATTCCATAAGATAAATCATATCTCACACCTGCAGCTTCCCAACGTTTTTTGTAGTAATTATAATCCGTTGGCATTTTTACAAAGTAATTTTCGAATGCCAATAAGAAGCATTTCATAATCTGATTAAAATCCGTATCACCTAAATGCCTGACTACCACTATTTATATATTGAAATATCTTCTTTCCCACCCGAAGATTTACAAGCTCTGTACATACCTTCAGTATTAAATGGCATAGTAATATTACCCTGGGCATCAATTGCAATAAGCCCTCCATCACCATTTATTTCTAAAACACGTTTATGGATAACTTCTTCTGAAGCTTCTTGTAAGCTTAAACCTTTATGCTCCATTAAACATGATACATCATACGCCACAACACCACGAATAAAGAACTCACCACTTCCAGTACAACTTACTGCACAAGTCTTATTATTTGCATAATTACCTGCTCCAATCATTGGACTATCTCCAACACGTCCCCATTTTTTATTAGTCATTCCTCCAGTCGATGTCGCTGCAGCTATATTACCATCTTGGTCACATGCTACTGCGCCAACGGTTCCAAATTTTGAGTCTTTCTTAGTGGAATGATCTAATTGAAAGTTATCTGTATCTTTTATCTCTTGCCATTGATTATATCTAAATTCATCATAGAAATAATGGTCATCTTCAAATTTATAATCTAATTCTTTGGCAAACTGCATCGCACCTTCGCCTGCTAAAAATACATGTTCACTTTTTTCCATAACATCTTTTGCTAAACTCACAGGGTTTTTAATTCCAGTAATTAAGGATATAGCTCCAGCATTTAGAGACTTCCCGTCCATAATGGCAGCATCCATTTCGTGGGTACCTTCAGCTGTGAAAACACTCCCTTTTCCAGCATTAAATAATGGTGAGTCTTCTAATAGCTTTACTGCAATTTCAACAGCTTCGATTGAAGATTTACCATCATCTAAAACTTTATAACCTGCATCTAAGGCTATTTTTAAGGCTAATTTATACCTTGCCTCTAGCTCTGGCGTCATCATCCCTTTTACTAAGGTTCCCGCTCCTCCATGGATTGCTATTGAAAATACTTTCATAATATTTTATTACATTTAAAAAAAAGCATAACAAAAATGACAAAAAAAATCTGCTTTCTCACTTTAATTTTAACTTGTTATACTAGTTTCTCACAAATACAATTAGATAACACCTTAGTTTCCGAACGTGTCATAGCCACAAACCTTACTGTACCTTGGGACATGACTTATAGTAATGATGGATGGATTTGGTTTACTGAACTATCTGGAAATATCAACCGAGTAAATCCAGATACCAACGAATTACAACCCATACATTCCGTCCCAGATGTTGAAGTTTTTGGCTTTAGTGCTGGCATGCATTCTATTGTACTTCATCCAGATTTTCCAACAACACCTTATTTATTTGTTCATTACACCAATACTGCTACAACTTCTAAACTCGTACGATATACTTATGGTATTGATAGTAACACTTTATCGAGTCCATTAACAATAATCGATAACATTCCAGGAAGCGTATCGCATAATGGCTCTAGAATGTTAATTGAAAACGATAAGCTATTCATTACTATTGGAGACGGTTATATCGATCCTACCACAGCTCAGGATCTCAGTACTCTAAACGGAAATATTCTTAGATTAAATCTAGATGGTTCTATTCCTGCAGATAACCCTATTACTAATAGTTACATCTGGTCATTTGGTCATAGAAATCCTCAAGGTTTATGCTCAGGAAACGGAAAAATATACAGTTCAGAACATGGTACATCAAACAATGATGAAATAAATATCATCGAAGAAAATGCCAATTTTGGTTGGCCAAACGTTGAGGGGTATTGTGATTTATCTTCAGAAATGGCATTCTGTAATAACGAAAATGTTGTCGAACCTATTTGGGCGTGGACACCTGCTATAGCACCTTGCGGAATGGATTACTTTGACCATCCTTCTATACCAGAGTGGCAAAACTCATTGTTATTAGCTGTACTCAAAGATAAAAAATTGATTCAGCTACAACTTAGTGCTGATGGCAATACAGTTATAGAAGAAAATAGTTACCTTATCAATACTAGAGGACGACTTAGAGATGTGCTAGTTTTGCCTGATGGTAGAATTTTTATATGTACTACCAACAAGGATTTTGCAGGAACCCCAAATGCTGACGACGACAAGATTATTGAACTTAAAAACAATGATTTTTTGAGCCTTGAAACATTCAACAATAATAGCTTTAAGGTTTTTCCAAATCCTGCAAAAGGTTTTTTAACGCTCAAAACAAATACAAACTTAAGCTCTAATTATACTTTAGAAATTGTATCAATAAATGGTCGTTCTGTTTTAAGACAATCAATTTATAATAGAACAACACATATAAATATAAATACGTTAAGTTCTGGAATCTATATTTTAAAAGTGAGTAATGCTGAGTCATCGAGTTATAAAAAAATAATCGTTAAGTGAAAATTGAATATTTAAATTTTTCATTCAAACGCATAACTTTTCGTAGCTTTGAGTTTCTTGTCTGTTAGGGTATGGTTGTGTATTATATAAATACCTCTTTACTACGCTCGAGCTGACATTCATTTTTCAACTTAAACTTTTAAAATGTCAGACCAAAAACGTCTCTTTCTTGTCGATGCATACGCCTTAATTTTTCGTGGGTATTATGCTTTTATAAAAAATCCGAGAATCAATTCTAAAGGTGAAGACACCTCAGCCATTATGGGCTTTATGAATTCATTACTAGATGTTATAAAACGTGAACGCCCAGATCATTTAGCCGTTTGTTTTGATAAAGGCGGGAGTGTTGATCGCGTGGAAATGTACCAAGAATACAAAGCCAATAGAGATGAAACACCCGAAGGTATAAAAACTGCTGTTCCTTATATCTATGAGATACTAAAAGCCATGCATATTCCTATTATGGTTAAGGAAGGTTACGAAGCCGATGATGTTATAGGTACTTTGTCGCGACAAGCTGAAAAAGAAGGCTATAAAACCTATATGGTAACACCCGATAAAGATTTTGCACAATTAGTTACGGAAAACATTTTTATGTACAGGCCCGTTTTTGGCGGAGGTTACGAAACCTGGGGAATACCTGAAGTACAAAAGAAATTTGAAGTAAGTGATCCTATGCAGGTGATTGATTTTTTGGGTATGATGGGAGACTCTAGTGATAATATTCCTGGGCTTCCTGGCGTTGGTGAAAAAACTGCTAAGAAATTTATCAACCTATTTGGTAGTATGGAAGGTTTGCTGGCAAATACAGACCAGTTAAAAGGAAAAATGAAAGAAAAAGTCGAAGCAAATGGTGAACTTGGCTTGTTATCTAAAAAGTTGGCCACTATTATGCTCGATGTTCCTGTTGAGTTTAATGCCAAAGATTTTGAACTCGATCATCCCGATATTGAAAAAGTTAAAGAGATATTTCAAAATCTAGAATTCAGACGATTAACCGATAACTTCTTAAAGACATTTTCAGTAGAAGCCAATACTCTACCAACTGCTGAGATTTCAGAAAAGAAAACATTACCAAAGGTAACCCCAAAAGAACAAAAGTCTGCTGGAGCAGGTCAGTTTTCATTATTTGGAGGTGATGATTCATCTGAAACAAATACTGAAACAAGTACAGCATTTACAAGAAAGACAGTAGAAACAACATCGCATTTTTATCAAAGTGTGGCGTCAGGTATGGCAACAAAATTGTTTGCAAAAAATTTAATGAACCAAACTTCAGTATGCTTTGATACAGAAACAACTGGCCTCAATCCGTTGACAGCAGAACTTGTTGGTATTGCATTTTCTTGGGAAGCTGGCAAAGGATTTTATATACCTTTCCCAGAAGACCGAGATGAAGCACAAGTACTTATTGAAGAACTAAGACCGTTTTTTGAAAGTGAGGCTATTGAAAAAATTGGTCAGAACTTAAAATACGATATTAAGGTTTTAGCAAAATATAATATTGAAGTTAAAGGCAATTTGTTTGACACCATGTTAGCACATTATTTGATTAATCCAGATATGCGCCATAATATGGATGTACTAGCTGAGACGTATCTCAATTACACACCTATTTCAATTAATGAACTCATTGGTAAAAAAGGTAAGAACCAACTCTCAATGCGAGAAGTACCAATTGAAAAGCAAACTGAGTATGCTGTTGAAGATGCTGATATTACATTACAACTCAAAGAACATTTTGAAAAGGAACTTGGCGAAGCCAATACAAAAAAGTTGTTTGATGAGATTGAAGTGCCTCTTCTACGTGTATTAGCAACTATGGAATTAGAAGGTATTAACTTGGATAAAGACTTTTTAAATTCATTGTCTGAAGAATTGAATAGTGATATCGCCAATCTTGAAAAGAAAATTTATGAAGCTGCCAACGAAGAATTCAATATTGCATCCCCAAAGCAATTAGGTGTGATTTTATTTGAAAAAATGAAGCTGGTTGATAAGCCTAAAAAAACCAAAACAGGTCAATATTCTACTGCTGAAGATGTATTGAGCTACCTCGCAAAAGACCATGAAATCATTCAAAATATTTTAGATTTCAGAGGACTTAGCAAACTAAAAAGCACTTATGTAGACGCTTTACCACTTCAAGTTGAAGAAAGCACAGGACGTGTACATACCGATTATATGCAAACCGTTGCTGCTACAGGACGTTTGAGTAGTAATAATCCGAATCTGCAAAATATTCCTATCCGAACAGAACGTGGTCGCCAGGTTAGAAAAGCTTTTATTCCAAGAAATGAAGATTACACTTTATTAGCTGCTGATTACTCACAAATAGAATTGAGAATTATCGCTGCTTTGAGTGAAGAAGAAACCATGATTGAAGCTTTTAAAAATGGAGAAGATATTCATGCCTCTACAGCATCAAAAGTATTTAATGTCCCTATTAATGAAGTTACAAGAGAGCAACGTAGTAATGCCAAAACGGTTAATTTCGGGATTATTTATGGAGTTTCGGCTTTTGGGTTGAGTAATCAAACCAACTTATCGCGTTCAGAATCTAAAGCTTTGATTGACACCTACTATGAGACTTACCCTAAGTTGAAAGCCTATATGAGTAAACAAGTAGATTTTGCCAGAGATAATGGTTATGTGCAAACAGTTTTAGGTCGCCGTCGTTACTTAAAAGATATCAATTCTCGCAATGCTGTAGTACGAGGAGCTGCAGAACGAAACGCTGTAAATGCGCCAATACAAGGAAGTGCTGCAGATATCATTAAAATCGCCATGATTAATATTCATGAAAAACTTAAGGCTGGTAATTACAAATCTAAAATGCTCTTACAAGTGCATGATGAATTGGTTTTTGATATGTATAAACCAGAGTTAGAAGGCTTAAAAAATCTTATTAAAACCGAAATGGAAAACGCCTATAACCTATCTGTACCTTTAGATGTCGATTTAGACATTGGTTCAAATTGGTTAGAGGCGCATTAAATTCTTTAATAAAAACGTAAAAAAGTATTGGTATTACTTAGTTTCAAAAACTATCACACCATTCGCACCTCTTGATCCGTAAATTGCAGCAGTTGAGCCTTTTAATAGTGTAACGCTTTTAATATTATCTGGTACTAATTGTTCAATATCATTGGTTGGAGCACCATTAACAATAAATAATGGTTCATTAGAGCTGTTAAAGCTACCTGATTGTCCTTGCACTCTAATTTGATTATTACCATCAATAAGTAAATTAGGAATTCTAGCTCTTAAAAGATCATAGATATCCGTAAAAACCTGTTGGTTCTTCCTAGATTCGTTTTTTGCGTTGGCGTATTTTGCCATAAAGGCAACATATTCCCCTTTTTTAATACTGTTTACATTAAATTTTATGTTAATTGTTTCATCGTAACCCACAGTTTCAAACCCTTGGTCTTCAGAGAAAGCAGAAACGGTTTCTGGCAATTCTTTAACCTTTATTTTAAACTCACCTTTCTTATTTGTAGTCTTATTCGTCTTTACATCATCAAGAAAAATCACAGCATTTTTAACAGGTTGCCCAAGAGAATCTGTAACCGTTCCTTTAATTACTGTTTTACTTTTTTGCTGGGCATTAGAAATGGAAAAAACCATTAAGAAGCAAAGCAATAGTGTAGTTAAGTGTTTCATAATAAATATTTTAATTACTAATTGGTTTATAATATAATTTAAAATCTTAAAAAGACATGTTAAATAAATCAAAAACTATGCCTTATACATCTACATTATTATTCCTCTAATGACAAAGTTACATAATACAGATAACGCAAAAATTGAGGAAACGTAATTTGTAAGATACGTAATTTTATTTACAATTATGATGTTATTATTTACTTTTTTAGGGCTATAATAAATCCATATTTATTTCACCTTTCATTATCTTTACATTACTAACTGTTTCTTCAATGTCAAAATTTAAACTTAAAACCTGCGAACATCTAAATGGCATTTCAGAAGTTAAGCCTTCACAAGTATACCAATGCCAAGAATGTGTAAAAACAGGTGACACTTGGTTACATTTAAGAACCTGCCAATCTTGTGGGGTGACTTTGTGCTGTGATAGTTCGCCAAACAAACATGCCAGCAAACATGCCTCATCATACAGTCATCCAGTAGCGAGTTCTGCAGAGCCAAATGAAAAATGGATGTGGTGTTATGAGCATAAATTGATTAAAAAATACTAGAAATGAAAGACCCAAGGTTTCCAGAATTAACACATAACCAAGTTACAAAACTTAAAGATTATGGGATAATTGAAGATTATGATGACCCAACCCGAGTATTTGCACTTGGTGACAATCTCTATGACTTTTTTGTAATCCTCAAAGGTGCTGTTGATATTAATGACCCATATAATAAAACCACTATAGTTACTCACGGTAAATACGAATTTACTGGAGATAGTGGTATGTTGTCTAATAGAGCTGCACAATTTCATGCAGATACCATACCAGATACTAGTTTACTAAGGATAAAGCCTAGTAAACTAAGAGAGGCCATCTCAAAAAATAGTGACATTAGTGATGTGTTATTAAATGCCTTTTTACTACGCCAACAAACTGTTTTATCCGAAATGTCCGGTGGATTAAAATTAGTAGGTTCTGGCAAGTCTAATGCGACATATCAAATTAGAGATTTTCTAGAAAAGAATCATATTTGGCACAACTTTATAGATACAGACTCAGAAGCTGATGCTTTAGAACTACTTGAAAGTTTTGATTTATCTGAAAACGATCTACCTATTTTAATTAATAGCGAATCTAAAGTCTGTGTGAGACCATCTGTAGATGAAGTTGCAAGGTATAGTGGTGTACTTATGGATTTTGAAGACAAAGTGTTTGATGTGCTTGTTATTGGTGCTGGACCAGCAGGTTTAGCAGCAAGTGTATATGCCGCCTCAGAAGGATTAGAAGTTGTTACTATTGATAGTGAGTCACCAGGTGGACAAGCAGGTAAGAGTTCTAAAATTGAAAACTATTTAGGCTTTCCGACGGGTATTTCTGGCGGAGATTTAGCAAACAGAGCATACATACAAGCTCAGAAATTTGGATGTAATATTTCTATTCCTCATCGTGCTAAAAGTTTAGAATACAATCAAGATCATTTTACAGTTTACGCTACTAATGATAAAGTTATAAAATCGAAAGCTATTATCGTCGCTACAGGTGCGGCTTACAGACGCTTACCAATTGACAACATAAGTGATTATGAAGGTAGTGGTATTTACTATTCTGCTACAGGTATGGATGTAAGTAATTGCATTAATCAACCTGTAGTTATTGTTGGTGGTGGTAATTCTGCCGGGCAGGCTGCCATGTTTTTATCTAACCACGCCAAAATGGTTTATGTGATGATAAGAGGTAATGACTTAGGTGCAAAAATGAGTGATTATTTAGTACAGCGATTAGAAGCTTCAGAAAAAATACAGATTCTTAGAAATACAGAAATTGTTGAACTCAAAGGTGATCACCATTTAGAATCAATCACCATATCAAATAAAAGTGAACGAAGTGAAATGGAAGTTTCGAATGTGTTTTCTTTTATAGGAGCAAAACCAAATACAAAATGGATGGAAGGTATTGTGGTCACAGACGAAAGAGGTTTTATATGTACCGGAATGTCATTACTTAAAAAGGATTTAACCAAATGTAATATCTATTCTAATCGCGAGCCTCAATCTTTAGAATCTAGTATTCCGGGGATTTTTGCAGTTGGCGATGTAAGACATGATTCTGTTAAACGTGTTGCTTCAGCTGTAGGCGAAGGTTCGGTTGTAGTAAGTATGATTCATCGTTACTTAAGTGATTTAAAATAAAACTTTCACTTTTTTGAAGTAATATTGCAGTCTGATTAGAGGATGAGCATTATTTCAAAAGACATATCAAAAGCAGTAGCGCTTTTAAACCAAGAAGAATTGGTTGCCATACCAACTGAAACAGTTTATGGCTTAGCAGGTAATATTTATTCTAAAAAAGCAATTACATCAATTTTTGAAACTAAACAACGTCCTCGTTTTAATCCACTCATTGTTCATATACCTTCATTAGATTATCTAGAGAAAATTGTCGATTACATTCCTGAAAAAGCAAAACTATTGGCCAATGCTTTCTGGCCAGGACCAATAACTTTAGTTCTAAAAAAGAAAAACACAATCCCAGATATAATTACTGCTGGAAAAGATACTGTTGCGGTAAGAGTTCCTAATCACCCTACAACCTTAGAGCTATTAAATCAATTAAGTTTTCCTTTAGCAGCACCAAGCGCTAATCCATTTAATCGTATTAGTCCTACTAAAGCCGTGCATGTAGAAGACTACTTTAAGGAAAAAATAAAAATGGTATTGGATGGTGGACCATGTAAAAGTGGAATTGAATCTACCATTATTGGCTTTGAAAATGATGAACCCATTATCTATCGCTTAGGATCAACACCAATTGAAGATCTTGAAAATATAGTTGGTAAGATTGCGATCAAAAACAAAAAAGACATTGCACCAGATGCTCCAGGTATGTTAGAACGTCACTATGCGCCAAAAACAAAAACCATACTAACGGATAATCTTCAAAAAGCTATTAAAGATTATAAAGGTAGACGAATTGGCTTACTCCTATATGATGATCTTTTGAATGATGAAATCATCGACTTTAAAATCGTATTGTCTAAAGAAAAGAATCTTCAAGAAGCGGCATCAAAGCTTTATGATGCATTACATCAATTAGACAAAGAAGATTTAGACATTATCATTGCAGAACGACTTCCAGATTTTGGGCTAGGTAAATCTATAAACGATAGACTTTCTAGAGCCACAAAAAATTAAACTAAAAAAGTAGTACTAAAACTTGCTGATTTTCAGGATAAAAAAATAGCATTAGGCGTTTGGTAATCCAATAGTTTATCGTAAATTTGCAAACTCTTTTTCGGAAGAGGAATGTATAATCTTTTGTGCTATTAAGCACAATATTAAATCAAATTAGTGTGGATACATTAAGCTACAAAACAGTTTCTGCTAACAAAGCTACCGTTAATAAGGAGTGGGTTTTAGTTGATGCTGAAGGACAAACTTTAGGTCGTTTAGCTTCGAGAGTAGCAATACTTTTAAGAGGTAAGCACAAGCCTAACTTTACGCCACACGTTGATTGCGGTGATAACGTTATTGTTGTAAACGCAGAAAAAATCAACTTAACTGGTAACAAGTGGACAGATAAAAGTTATATCCGTCATACAGGTTATCCAGGTGGTCAAAGAAGCTTGACTGCTACTGAAATGTTTGAGAAAGACCCAACCAGATTAGTAGAAAAGTCAGTAAAAGGAATGTTACCTAAAAACAAATTAGGTGCAATTCTTTTTAGAAATTTAACTGTTGTCGCTGGTACTGAGCACGCTCACGAAGCTCAAAAGCCAAAGGCAATTAACTTAAACGAAATTAACTAATGGAAGTAATTCACAAAATTGGCCGTAGAAAGACGGCTGTTGCTCGTGTGTATGTTGCCAAAGGAAAAGGTAACATTACCGTGAACAAAAAAGACATGGCGGAATACTTTACTACTGCACCACTGCAGTACAAAGTAAACCAACCTTTAACCATGACTAACAATGATGGCAACTTTGATATTACTGTTAACGTATATGGAGGTGGTATCACCGGCCAGGCAGAAGCAATACGTTTAGCATTATCGCGCGCAATGTGCGAAGTTGATGCTGAAAACAGAGCAATATTAAAGCCAGAAGGTCTATTAACAAGAGATCCAAGAATGGTAGAGCGTAAGAAATTCGGTCAGAAGAAAGCGCGTAAAAAATTCCAGTTCTCTAAACGTTAATATCCAACAACACTTAATTCAGAATCTGAATATTCAGATTCTGAATTACTTTATTTTATTGAAATCGCTGAATAATTCAGCAAAATTAAAACCAGTTATTGTTGTCCATCACTAAATGTGAGGATTTAGTTTAGCATCTAAATGGTTAAGGCGAGCAAAAGCAACCACTTAATCATTGCTAATTCAACAGAACGTAAACTATTACAAAAATGGAAAAAGTAGAAGTAAAAGAACTACTAGAAGCAGGTGTACACTTTGGTCACCTAACACGTAAATGGAACCCAAACATGGCTCCATACATCTATATGGAACGTAATGGCATCCATATTATCAACCTTTACAAAACAGCAGCTAAGATTGAAGAGACCTGTGCAGCATTAAGCAAAATTGCAGCATCAGGAAAGAAAATCTTATTCGTAGCTACTAAAAAACAAGCAAAAGACATCGTTGCAGAAAAAGCAGGTGCTGTAAACCAACCTTATATTACTGAGCGTTGGCCAGGTGGAATGTTAACAAACTTCGTTACAATTAGAAAAGCCGTTAAGAAAATGGCTTCTATTGACAGAATGAAGAAAGATGGTACATTTAACTCTTTATCTAAGAAAGAACGTTTACAAGTAAATCGTTTACGTGCTAAATTAGAGAAGAATTTAGGCTCTATCTCAGATATGACACGTTTACCAGGAGCTTTATTTGTAGTTGATATTATGCGTGAGCACATTGCTATTAAAGAAGCCCAGAAATTAAACATTCCAATCTTTGCAATGGTAGATACCAACTCCGATCCACGAGAGGTTGATTATTTAATCCCGGCAAATGATGATGCTTCAAAATCTATCAACAAGATATTATCTATTGTTACATCTGCAGTAGAAGATGGTCTTAATGAAAGAAAAGCTGAACGTGCTGATAAAGACAATAAAGCAAATGCTGAAGCAAAACCAGCAGCTAAGAAAGCTGAAAAAGCTCCAGTAGCAGCTCAAGAAGAAGAATAAATAACATTTATACAATATTAAAAGTCATTTAATTCTTTTCAACTCGAAAATTAATTGAATGACTTTTTAAATTTTAAAACTATGGAAAACACTGTAAAAATTACAGCAGCAGAAGTAAACAAGCTAAGACAAGCAACTGGTGCTGGTATGATGGATTGTAAAAAAGCTTTAGTTGAAGCAGGTGGTGATTTTGATAAAGCCATTGAAGTTTTACGTAAAAAAGGTCAAAAAGTAGCAGAAAAAAGAGCTGACAGGGATTCTTCTGAAGGCGCTGCTGTTGCAAAAATAAATTCAGATAACACATCAGGAGTTGCTATCGTTTTAGGTTGCGAAACTGATTTCGTAGGTAAAAACGAAAATTTTGTAAAGCTTGCTAATGAATTAGGTGAAGCTGCATTAAACTATAATACAAAAGAAGAATTTTTAGCTGGTGATTTCGGCGGAATGACCGTTGCTGAAAAATTAACTGAGCAAACTGGTGTTATCGGTGAAAAATTAGATATCACTGCTTTTGAAAAGTTAGAGGCACCTTTCGTAGGACAATATGTTCACATTAATAAGATTGCTGCTTTAGTAGGTTTGTCTGCTAAAGTAGATAATGCTGAAACTTTAGTAAAAGATGTAGCTATGCAAGTAGCTTCTATGGGAGCAACCACATTATCTTACAAAGATTTTGATCCAGCTTATGTGGCTTCAGAAACTGAAGCTCGCATCGCTGTTATCGAAAAAGATAATATAGAATTAGGACGTTTAGGCAAAACTTTAAAGAATGTACCTAAGTATATTTCTATGGCACAATTAACTCCAGAAGTTTTGGCTGAAGCGGAAGAAGCAGCTAAGGTTGAGTTAAAAGCTGAAGGTAAACCAGAGCAAATCTGGGATAGAATATTACCAGGTAAAATGGAGCGTTTTATTTCTGACAATACAACTTTAGATCAAGAACAATGTTTATTAGATCAGAAGTTTATTAAAGACGAAAAGCAAACTGTTGCAGAATATGTTAAATCTTATGGCGAGGTTGAAGTTATTGGATTTAAAAGAGCTACAGTCGGATAAATACGTTGCATAAAAGCAATTAGCAAAAAGAGACCTCTCATTTAAAAAATGAGAGGTCTCTTATTATATAAATATGTTATTACATAAAAATAGTAGGTTTAATATGTTAACCCAACAAATATTTTTCTAAATTTGGTTTTTACTAATAAAACAACCAACAACGCTTTAAATCCCTGATTACAAATGCCTAACAATACTATAGAAGCAAAAATATTTACATGTACTCAAAGTAAAGATTTAGCAGAGCAAATCGCTACTGCTTATGGAGTTAAACTAGGCAATGTTATTACATCTACATACAGTGACGGGGAGTTTCAACCCTCTTATGAAGAATCTATTCGAGGAACACGAATTTTTATTATTGGTTCTACGCATCCTGGCCCAAAAAATTTGATGGAGATGCTTTTAATGATTGATGCTGCAAAACGCGCATCTGCTAGACATATCACTGCTGTTATGCCTTATTTTGGCTGGGCAAGACAAGACAGAAAGGATAAACCAAGGGTACCAATTGCGGCTAAGTTAATAGCCAAGATGTTAGAGGCCGCTGGTGCAACTCGAATTATTACAATGGATTTGCACGCAGACCAAATACAAGGTTTTTTTGAAAAACCAGTAGATCACTTGTTTGCTTCGACTATATTTTTACCGTATTTGAAAAGTCTTAACTTAGATAACCTAACTATAGCATCACCTGACATGGGTGGTTCTAAACGTGCTTATGCTTATTCTAAAGCATTAAAAAGCGATGTTGTTATTTGCTATAAACAACGTGCTAAAGCCAATGTTATTTCTCACATGGAGCTCATTGGAGATGTAACAGGAAAGAATGTTGTTTTAGTAGATGATATGGTTGATACTGCTGGCACACTTACAAAAGCAGCAGATCTAATGATGGAACGAGGTGCAAAAAGTGTACGCGCTATTTGTACGCATCCTATTTTATCTGGTAGTGCATACGAACGACTAGAAAATTCTAAACTCGAGGAATTAATAGTCACAAACTCAATTCCTGTAAAACAAACTAGTAAGAAGCTAAAAGTCTTAAGCTGCGCTAATTTATTTGCTGAAGTTATGCATAATGTTCATCACAATAAATCCATTAGTAATAAATTTGTGATGTAAAATTAGAGGGACTTGCTCCATTTCACATCATCTAGTTGCCTAATAAGCAAAAAATAGCTTAAATATACTAGCATTTCCATAATATATTTATAAATTTGCAGCCCTCAAAATGAGGTAATTAATAATATAAACTAAAAATTTCTGAAATGAAATCAATTACAATCAATGGATCTCAAAGAGAAAGCGTAGGCAAAACGTCAACAAAAGCCTTACGTAATGCTGGTCAGGTTCCTTGCGTACTATACGGAGGAGACAAGCCACTACATTTCTCTGCACCAGAGTTGGCATTCTCTAAACTTGTATATACCGCAAATGCGCATACAGTTGTGATTGCCCTAGATAACGGAGAAGAATATAATGCTATAATGCAAGATATTCAGTTTCATCCTGTAACAGATAGAATTCTTCATATAGATTTTTATCAAATTTTTGAAGACAAACCAATTACTATGGATATTCCTGTACAACTTACAGGTACCTCAATAGGTGTAAGAAATGGTGGGAATTTAAGAAGACCTTTCCGTAAGTTAAGAGTAAAAGCTATACCATCTAAACTTCCAGATTTTATTGAAGTAGATATTACTCCATTAAAAATCGGCACAAAGCTTTACATCACAGAGTTAGAAAACGAAGACTACAAATTCCTTCACCCAGACAATACGGTTGTTTGTCAAGTAAGACGTAGTAGACTAGCAATTGTTGATGAAGAAGAAGGAGATGAAGAAGAAGGCGAAGAAACAACTGAAGCGGGAGCAGCAGATGCAGCACCTGCAGCTGAAACAGCTCAAGAATAAATCATCTTTATTTCAAATATTTAAAAAAGCATTCCGACATGGAATGCTTTTTTATTTTATAGTGTTTTGTTTTCTAATTAAACAAAATTAAGAATTAACTGACTTACTGCTTTTAATTCTTTTGACATTTCCATGTCTTTCCATGGATGTTTCGTATTAAAGACATGATTAGCTCCTTCAATGATTTCTAACCGACTTTTAGGATTCCATTTTTTTAACTCCATGGCTTCATTAATTGAAACAGAGATATCCTCATTACCATGAATAATAAGATGTGGGATTGTAAGTCGTTTTTCAGCAGATTCAATATGCAATCGTTTTTTATTGGTCATAAAGTCCTCATAGAATTGATAATAGTGAGGCATTTGCTGTTTTGTCCTCCCGTTAAGTACATACTTTACTCCTTTATTTTTCCACTCGTCTAAATCCCCTGTAGTTGAAGTACGTTTTTCAAAATCACTTACACTCGCCAAAGTAATTAACTTAGAGATTCTACTATCTTCTGATGATTTTAAAATGGCTATACCTCCTCCTCGACTATGACCAATTAGACAAAGCTGGGATGTGTTTATTAATGGGTTATTTTGAAAATAGTTTTGAGACCAATCTATAACATCATGTAAATCTTCTAATTCTTTTGTGTAACTATTATTACCAAAGGCTTCTAAATCTGGAAAATCGATGGGATCTTCTATTGTACCTCCATTATGAGAGAAATTGAACTTTATAAAACAAAACCCTGCTTTAGCTATAGATTTTGCTAAAATATGCCAAGCTCCCCAGTCTTTAAAACCTTTGTAGCCATGGCAGAAAATAACTATGGGCTGATTGATTTTATGTTTTGAATAAAATACATCTATAAGAATAGGTTTCTTACTTTACCTTTTGAATATGATATTTTTTTCTATTTGTATCAATCCATTTCTTTTTCAATAAAATCTATGTCTGGATTACAGATTTCTAAAATGAGTTTTTTTAGTTCAATTTCAAAATTGTTTAATGTTTCTTCCGCAATTAATTGTTCTTTTATCCTGCTAAAAGCTGACTGTTTTTTGCCAAACTTTAAAAATCCAGCATTAAGATTTTTAAATGATATAATACCTGCTTCGACAGGCAATTGTATCTTTCGCTTTTGATGCATCATGTAGGCATAACATAGCACTTGAAAGGATTTACTATATTTATTATAATCTGTCGTTAAATCTTCCCAATTGACAAGCTCAACTTTGTTTTGCTCCACTTTCCCGGATTTATAGTCAATAACTCTTGTTACACCATTAAACTGGTCTACTCTATCTACTTTTCCAGTGAGTTTAACATTAAAATCTATACCTTCAATTTTTAACTCTATAGTATTATTTGTCTCAATAGCTATAATTTTTATTTCATTTCCTAGTTTTAAACTTTCAATTTCAGAATTAATAAAATTAGAAATATAACGTTGAGCTATTTCAAAAATGATAAGGTTTTTACCTTGTGTAAAATCCCCATATTTGTACAAAGCTTTAAAATGCTTAGTTACCTTTTTTTCAATTTTAGATTTAAACGTATTTAAATGCTCTAGCGTTAAAAAATTCCCTTCTAAAGGTTTGTAAAAATCTTCTAATGTATTATGGATTACTGATCCTAGGGTATTGGCAGCTATAGTTTCTTCAACATCTTCAAATTCTTTAATCTCAAGTATTTTCTCGTAGTAAAAATCAATAGGGTTTCTTATGTAGTTAGTTAAAGAAGATGGAGAAAACCCTTTTAAAGACAGATCCTTTAATTTGTCTAATACAGATTGGGTTTTAGATATATGTTGTAACTTTTTTTCTATAACTGGAACTTCTTGTGAAATTACATAATGTTTTATATGGTGTATCCTTTCTATTTCTAATTGAGTGATAAACCTACTTTTCTCACCTCCCTTTAGGGCATCAACTTCTGTATTATAAAGGATATAAACATTTTTGGCACGCTGCAAGAGTCTAAAAAAATGATACGTATAGACAGCATCTTTCTCCTTATAAGTAGGTAAGTTGTTTTCTATTTTTACATCAAAAGGAATAAAGGAATTGTTGGTTTTTCCTGATGGGAGAATACCTTCGTTAACAGAACTTATAATAACGGTTTCGAAATCTAAAACACGTGACTCAAGCATACCCATAACCTGAAGACCTTCGAGTGGTTCACCTTTGAAATCTAAAGTTTCTACACTTAATAATTCTCTATAAATACTATATGCTGAGCTAACCGAATTAAGATAGCCGTAATTATAGTTTAACTCTAATAACTGATTAAACAAAGTATTAAATCTATATAAATATTCTAATTCTAAACGGTTAATGTTTTTGTTTTCGCTTAGATGCTTTTTAATCCTTAAAATGATATTTAAGCAATTGACCAAGCCTATTTTAGGTTTGTCTTCCCAGGAATGAAATAGTAACTCAATAAGCTCATCAGAAGTATTATTGGCAATCTGTTTTAGTTCTTGAGTAGTAACATAAACCAAGTTATTCTTTTGAATATGCTCAACTATGGCATTAGATGAGTTTTTATGGTTTATTTCAAACAGATTGTAAATTGATGGATGAGAAACGATATCTATAATATCTTTAAAGTAAAATTTATCTGTCTTATGTCTATGAATAGAAAAAAGTTGTTCAAATAATGATGCCAAAGGAACAAATTTTAATGGCAAACCCATGGTAATATTAAGCTGAGGTACATTATTAGGGATAGAATTGAGCACAGGCATTAACAGATGTTCTTCGCCTAAGACAATAGCTACACTCTTAAGTTCTTTATTATGTAAACTAATATCCTCTAATATTTGCCCAATATATTTTGCCTGACCTACAAGTTTAGGAATGCCAATAACTTGTATGTTTTTAGGTTCACTATAGTGAGGGGTTACCCAATTAAAAGATTGTTTTTTAAAATAATTCCATTGGTTTCTATGTGCTCTTATAAATAGCCCAGCGCTATGTATATCATCATCAGTAAACACTTTATCAATATCCCAATAAATGTGAGCTAAATCATTTTGTAGTAAACCTTGTATAATTTGTGACTCTGCTGTATTAAGAGCATTAAAACCCATGAATACATGATGCTTATATTTGTTATTTTCTATATAGATTTCTAGGTTTTCAGCAGCTTCTCTATAAATCAAGCCTTGGTAACCTAGTTTAGATTGTAATAATTTTTCCGTAAATATTAGATAATACTCCTTAAGTTTACTCCAAAACTGTAAATGGTTTTTTATTAAGTCTGTTTGCTCATTTTCTAAAGACCAATGGTGTAATTCTTTAATAGCATGTAAATAGTCAAAAATATGTTCTTGTGGAACAAGAAAACGGTCGATCTCATTAAAATCTTGTAATAACATTTGTGCCCACTTAGTAAACGATTCAAAAGGTTCTTGATCTACTTTTGGAGTTAACGTTTTATATGAATCGTAAAATCTAAAAAGTAAATCTGCATTTGAAAGCTTTTGAAGACCAGACAGATCTTCTACAAACTCTTCTATACTAAGGATCTGAGGAGAGAAAATAGGGTATTCTAATAATGTCGAAAGTTGATGTTTTAAAAAAACACCTGCACGCTTGCTTGGGAGGATAAAGTATAGATCTTCGAGTTTAGTTTCTTTTGCTTTTAGATCTAGCAATACAGTTTTTATAAAACTTATCATTTTATAAAAATAAAAAACGCTCCGGAATTCGGAGCGTTTTTAAAATGTATTTTATTTTGTTTGAGATATTATTAGTTTTTCAACTTAACCTCTACACGTCTGTTTTCTTTTCGACCAGCTCTAGTTTTGTTAGTAGCAATTGGGTTATCTTCACCATAACCAGCAGCAGTCAATCTGTCAGCACTAATTCCGTTAGCGATTAAGTAATCTCTTACTGCATTAGCTCTTCTTTCAGATAAAGCTTGATTTGTAGACTTAGAACCTACACTATCCGTATGACCTTCTATTGCAAAATCGGCTCTTGGGTATTCTTTGAATATCGCTACCATAGCTTGTAATACTTGGTCAGTTTCTTTTTTGAAAGATGCTTTACCTGTATCAAATAATATGGTTCTTGCATAACTATTTAAAGTATCGATAACTTCTTGAGTAGGCTTAACTTCTGGACAACCATTGTTAGCAGCAGTACCAGCTTCGTTAGGACACTTATCGTCTTTGTCTAATATACCATCACCATCAGTATCTGGCCAAGGGCAACCATTATTAGCTGCAGGACCTGATTCGTTAGGACAGTTATCATCACCATCAGCAACACCATCACCATCAGCATCTGGACAACCCATAAGAGATTTTAAACCAGCAACTGTAGGACACTTATCATCTTTATCCATAACACCATCACCATCACCATCTGGGCAACCATTAAATTCAGCTAAACCAGCAGTATTAGGACAATCGTCTTTAGAATCTTGAATACCATCATTATCAGAATCTGGGCATCCATTAAAAATTTCTAAACCAGCTTCTTCAGGACAAGCATCATCTTGGTCATATATACCATCACCATCAGTATCAGTTCCACCAAACTTAAATGTTACACCAATAGAATGTTGGAAATGCTTAGGTAAATAATCTTCGAAAGCATGCTTATAAGTAGATTGTGCATTAAGTCCTACTTTATCACTGAACCAATATGTAAGACCTACAGATCCATTAAGTGTACCAGCTCCTATTTCATCTAACCAAGTGTAACCACCACCAACACCTAAAGAAGGATCTAAACTTTTAGACTTAATTAATTTCATAAAGCTGTATGATACTCTACCGTCAACACCATAATACGTTAAGTCATTAACTTTATTTGTTCCAGCTTCAGTTCCATCAGGATTTAAATTGGTTCCAAATTTATCAATTCTATTAAACGATCCCGTAGCAGTAAAAGTAAAACCGTCGCTTAAATATCTAGATACAGATAATGTAGATAGCGATGGAACAACATTCCAATGATCAGTTGCGTTAAAGTATTCGTCAAAATAATCTCCTTGAGGCGCGTCTTCACCAACTGGATATGGGTCAACCGCATTCATTCCAATTGTTATAGCCCATGGATTGTTCTTGTCTTGACCATGTGTAGTGCTAAAACTCATAAGAAGCACTGCGACAAAAAGTAATCTGCTAAGATTTTTCATATTCTAATTAATTTTAATTTTAAGTGTTAATTGTTGACAAATGTAAGTTGTTAAATACTATTAACAAAGACAAATATATAAAAATATTGTTATATCGCCCTAAAATAGCGAGTTTGTAACCATTTTAAATAATTTCTAATGTTTTCCCTACCTTGATAAAGGCTGAAATTGCTTTATCTAGTTGGTCTTTATTATGTGCTGCAGATAATTGTACTCTAATTCTTGCTTTTTCTTTAGGCACCACAGGATAAAAGAAACCTATCACATACACCCCTTCATCTAATAACATATTTGCCATAGTTTGAGACAATTTAGCATCATATAACATCACTGGTACAATTGCAGAATCCCCATCAACAATATCAAAACCTGCATCTTTCATTCCTTTTTTGAAATATTTTGTATTCCAATCTACTTTATCTCTTAATGAAGTGTCTTTTTTGAGCATATCAAAAACTTTGATAGATGCTCCTACAATTGCAGGCGCTAACGAGTTTGAAAACAAATAAGGTCTAGAACGTTGACGTAAAATTTCAATAATCTCTTTTTTGGCGGTAGTATAACCCCCCATAGCACCACCCATTGCTTTACCTAAAGTACCAGTAATAATATCAATTCTTCCCAGAACCCCTTTTTCTTCTAATGTACCGATACCTGTTTCGCCTATAAAGCCTGTAGCATGGCACTCGTCTATCATTACCATAGCATCATATCGATCAGCTAAATCACAGATTTTATCCAATGGTGCTACCAAGCCATCCATAGAAAACACCCCATCTGTAACTATTATTTTGAAACGCGTACCATTTTCATTAGCAGCAATAAGTTGTTTTTCTAAATCTATCATATCATTATTTTGATAACGATATCGAGCTGCTTTACATAGTCTTACACCGTCAATAATTGAAGCGTGATTTAGCGCATCTGAAATAATAGCGTCTTCCTTAGTTAATAGCGGTTCAAAAACACCACCATTAGCATCAAAAGCTGCTGCGTATAATATAGTATCTTCTGTACCATAAAAAGCAGCAATTTTTTGCTCTAATTCCTTATGTATATCTTGTGTGCCACAAATAAATCGTACCGAAGACATCCCATATCCATGAGAATCCATTGTATCCTTTGCCGCTTGTATTACATCTGGGTGTGATGATAAGCCTAAGTAATTATTAGCGCAGAAATTTAAAACTTTTTGTCCTGTACTTAGTGTAATTTCAGCACCTTGAGGTGAGGTTATAATACGTTCTTCTTTAAAAAGCCCTGCTTCTTTAATGGATTCTATTTCTTGTTGTAGATGTATTTTTATATTTCCGTACATGATTTTTTGTGTTAGTTACAACAAAGATACTATGTAAAAATTAGACTTCAATGACATCAATAGTATCATTTATGTAAACCAAAATTTTGCGCATAACTTTCATATTCATTTCATTTAAAACAGTTTCGTATTTATTAAGCTGTAATCTATGTGATGGTTTTTGTTCTCCAGTTTTATAATCTATGATTACAGCTTCATTGTTTGAACTGATATTTAAACGATCTGGTCTCAATAGTTGGCCCGTGCTGGTAATGATATCTCTTTCATTATAGATCTTAAAATTATCTTTAAAATATGGCTCTAGTTTTGGGTGTTCAATTACCTTTAGCACTAATAGTTTTAATTCCGTCATATAACTCTTTGAAACCTCTCCAGAAGCGACCAAATCATTGAATGTAAAATCAATATCTTCGATTGTTTTAATCTTTGACATAATGAAATGCACTAAATTACCACGCTCTATTGCGCTTTGTTGTTTAGTGTCCCATAACAATCCAGATTTTGTAATGATATTTAGATTATGAGCTTCTTTAGGTACTGAGATAATTTTGAGTAGTTTAGATATCTCTTCTTTTTCTTGTTTGTGATTTTTTGAGGTTAATTTGCCAAAGCTATAAGTTAATTTGTTATCTCTCCATTTGCCTATATTTTGTAGGTAGGAAATAAACATTCCTGAATATGTGCTAACATTGGCTTCTCCTTTTGAATTGATATCTTTTTTTGAAATTACGTATAGCTGCTCAACAGATCTGGTTAAAACAACATATAATAAATTGATGTTATCTAACTCTAATTGCGATTGACGAGTATCGTATAGCTGTTTACCAACATTACCAAAATACTCTAGATCTTTATTATAATTAAGAAGTAAAGTTTCGAAATTGTGATGCATATCTTTTTCAACAGAAAACCAGACTTTAGGTTCTAATTCTCTATAAATGTTAAGGTCTGCAAAAGGGAAAATCACAACAGGAAACTCAAGCCCTTTAGACTTATGGATTGTCATTATTTTTACCGCATTCATATCATTTGTTGAAATGACACTAAGGCTATCTTTTTTCTTTTCAAAATACTCTAAAAAAGCGGCTAAATCTGAATTTTGTTTTTGTGTAAACTCTAAGACAGCATCCATATAAAACTGAAGGTAAGCATCAGAAGCATTATGAAGATTAAAAACTCTTAGAAGGTGCTCAACAAGTTCGTAAAGCGGTAATCGAAGTAACTTATTTTTATGAATTATAACATTTATAGCCTTAAGACTTTCAAACATATCATTAAGATTTGTCTTTAGGTGTTTTACAAAGAAGGTGTGCTTGTCTTCAATCTTATTTTTCTCTGCTAAAAACGACAAGACTTTGATTTTTAACAAATCATTATTAGGCTGAATTAATAGCTTTAAAAACGAATCAATAAAATTAATTTTATCTGAATTCTTTAAAAGCAAGGTTTCTGAAGAAGTGATTCTAATACCTTTTTCACTAAGATAATTAGCAATAGTAATACCTTCTTTTCTTTTCCTAACAATAACACAAATATCATTTAAAGCAAAGCCATTTTTTTGACATTCTTCAATGGTTTTAAAAACTTTAGAAGTATATAGCTCAGTATTATCCTCATTTTTTTCAGTTTCTAAAAACGTGAAATTAACGTAGCCTTCTATATCTCTTTTTGCTTTTTGTTTTGCAGTTTCGTAAAGCTTCCCATAGTCCTTATCTGTTAAATAATTTTCGCCTAAATATTTAAAGAACGCATTGTTAAATTTTATAATCGCTTTTGCGCTTCTATAATTGGTGTCAAGTGCTAATATTTCGGCTTCAATCTGAAACGGATTTTGTACTTGGTTGTAAAGATCCATAAATTGCTCCGCTTCACCTCCGCGCCACCTGTAAATAGCTTGTTTAGCATCTCCAACTATCATCGCAGAACCGTTTGAAGCGGATAAGGCATTATCTAAAAGGGGAACTAAATTCTCCCATTGCTTTTTTGATGTATCCTGAAATTCATCTATAAAATAGTGCTTAAATTTTTCTCCCAGACGTTCATAAATAAATGGAGTTGGTTGGTCTTTTATCTCTGCACTTATAATTTTATTAAACTCAGAGATAAGCATTTTATTTTGGTCTTCCTTTAATGCATTTAATTCATTTTTAATTGCATTTAAAACAGAAAGTGGTGTAATATGTTTATAAAATCCTTTTTTTAACTTTAGTTCATAAACCAAAGATTTGGTTTTAAGAAAGGCTTCCGCCAGGTTTGGCTGAATATTCTCAATAATAGACGCTATAGTATCTGTAACTCGTTTTGGAGAAAGTACATTGCCTTCTATTAAATCGTTTTGCCAAGACGTATTAAAGCTTATATCAATTTTGTTTTGGCTTAGGTTTTTAAAATGGTTAGGAAGCGATTTTCTATTAAAATCATCAAATTGTAGATTACACGTTTCTATTAATTTTAATACATTATCAGCAGTCTTTTTAATTTCTTTTTCTAACACCTCAATCTTACTTACTAATTGATATTTTAATTGCTTAAAATCTTCAAACGTTTTATCTTTTAAAGTCTCAATCGCTGGTAAATCATTTTCGCTTACCAGAAGCTTTGCGATTTTATTGAAATCGTAACTGATATCCCAGCTTTTATCATCATCTGCTTTTTCAATTGCAAAATCAACAAGTACTTGGGTGAGTTGATCATCACTTCCTGCTTTTGCTATTAAACTATCAACAGCTTCGTTTAGCAATCGCTCTTGATCGAGCTCTACCTCAAAGTTTACAGAAAGCTGAAGATCGTGAGCAAAGGTTCTAATAACCCGATGCGTAAAACCATCTATCGTAGAAATATCAAAAGCGCCATAGTTGTGGATAATATGTTTAAGTATATGTTTGGATTTATCATGAAGGTATTTAGGTGTTATAGACATTTCATCGCATATGGCTGTAAACATAGGATGAGGAGCACTAAAACTTTCTTCTAAAGCAAAGCCTATTAACATATTAATAATGCGAGCTTTCATTTCACCAACCGCTTTGTTAGTAAATGTTATCGCAAGAATAGATTTAAACTGGTCATAATTTTTAGCGGCTACCAATATTTTAATATAAGATTTCGCTAGCGTAAATGTTTTACCACTACCTGCGGAAGCATTATATATTTTAAAAGCTGAATTTTGCAAAAAAGATAAATTTTATACCAAAATAGGTAATCTTAATAATTAATTTGGAAAATCTTGTTTTCAAAATTGTAATTTTGTTAAAATTTAATTTTTTAACACTAAAACATAAATATCATGGCTTTTGAACTACCAAAATTAAAATACGCATACGATGCTTTAGAACCTCATATTGACGCACGCACTATGGAAATACATCATTCTAAGCATCATAATGGATATACAACAAAATTGAATGCAGCGATTGAAGGAACAGATTTGGAAGGGAAATCTATTAAAGATATTTTGACCAATCTAGACATGAGTAATTCTGGTGTGAGAAATAATGGTGGCGGTTTTTACAATCATTCATTGTTTTGGGAAGTGATGAATCCAGAAGACCGAGGTTATCTTTCAGGAGATTTAAAAGATGCCATAGAAGCTGAGTTTGGATCTAAAGAGGCATTTGTTGAGGCTTTTTCTAAGGCAGCTGCAACACAATTTGGTTCTGGATGGGCTTGGTTGTGTGTACATAAAGGAGGAAAAGTAGAAGTGTGTTCTACGCCAAATCAAGATAACCCATTAATGCCTGGTGTTACATGTGGTGGCACACCAATTTTAGGCTTAGATGTTTGGGAACACGCTTATTACTTAAATTACCAAAATAGAAGACCTGACTATATAGACGCTTTCTTTAAAGTAATCAATTGGAATGAAGTTGAAAGACGTTATGCTGAAGCTAAATAAAGTTTAAGAACTTACTATTATAGAAATAAAATCCAAGCTTGTATAGGCTTGGATTTTATTATTTTGAGTGTTTTTAAGATTTAAAAATAAGAAAAGCTAAAATGAAAGATACCAGCCTAACACTGGTATAAAATGAAAAAAGGTGAACAGAGAGTTCACCTTTTTTGCCCCAAATCTACCATAAACTTAACCTACTTATGTTATGGTGAGTCAAATATAAGTTTACATTATTTTAACTCGTAAATTTATTGGATAAACGACCTATATATTAGTCTAAGCGTGGAAACCTCTATGATTAAACTAGCTTTAGCTATGAAACAAGACTAACAACTTTTAATTTACTTAAAGTTTTACTTTAATTATATCTATAAAAAAAGGTGAACAATGTTCACCTTTTTTTGCCCCAAATCTACCATGAACTTAACCTACTTATGTTATGGTGATACCAATGTAAATGTTATTTGTTAAAACAATACATATAATGGATGAAATACCTATTTCTTGGGTGAAATACCTATTTTTTCGGATTAAACGTTAATTTGAGTGATAATTAATAAGCACGTTCTTTATTTCCTTCGTAAAAATTAATAAATGCTCTATTGACTACTCGATTACCACCAACTGTAGGGTAATTACCTGTAAAGTACCAATCGCCCAAGTTTTTTGGACAAGCCTTATGAAGATTATCTACTGGTTGAAAAATAATCTTCACCTCTGCATTAACATCTTCATCGCTAAGCAATTCTGAAATCTTACCTGAGATTTGTTCATCCGTAAAATTATCATAAACCTCTTTAACATAGTTCACAACATTTTTATCTTTTAGATGTACTTGTTTTAAGCATTTTTGATAAACCTCTTCTATAATATGGTATTTATTATGGTCTTTTAAAAGTTCTAAAGCTGCTCTAAAGGCGACAAGGCTTTCAAGATTAGCCATATCAATACCATAACAGTCTGGATAGCGAATTTGAGGCGCTGAGGAAACAACAACTATTTTCTTTGGATTTAAACGATCCATCATTTTAATGATACTCTTTTTTAGCGTTGTTCCCCTAACAATACTATCATCAATAATTACTAAATTATCCGAAGGTTTTATAACACCATATGTAACATCGTAAACATGGGCAACTAAATCATCTCGACTACTGTCTTCAGTAATGAAGGTTCTTAGCTTAACATCCTTAATTGCTATTTTTTCTATTCTTGGTCTTTCGGATAAAATTTCTTCAACTTTCTTAGCTGACAACTCCCTTTGTCCTTTAAGTATGGCTTGTGTTTTCTTATGATTAAGGTGCTCTTCTACTGTATCAATCATTCCAAAGAAAGACGTTTCGGCTGTGTTAGGAATAAAAGAAAATACTGTATTCTTTGTATCGTTATCTATAGCTTCAAGAACCTTTGGCATTAATAATCTACCTAGTTCTTTTCGTTCTTCGTAAATTTCTGCATCACTTCCTCTAGAAAAATAAATGCGTTCAAACGAACACGCTTTTCGCTCTAGGGGCTCTAATATTTTTTTAATAGCAGTAGAGCCCGACTTTTTTGTAATAATAGCATGACCAGGATCTAACTCCTTAACATCTTCAAAAGGTACATTAAATACCGTTTGTATTACTGGTCGCTCAGAAGCGACAACAACGACCTCATCATCTTTATAATAATAAGCAGGTCTAATACCCGCAGGATCTCTCAGTACAAATGAATCACCGTGACCTAGTAACCCAGCCATAGCATAGCCACCATCCCAATTTTTTGCTGCACGCTTTAAAATTTTGTGCACTTTTAATCGCTCAGCTATTAAAGGAGAGCATTCTATTTTTGAATACCCTTCTCTTTTAAGGTCTTTATATATTTTAGAAACAGCATCATCTAAAAAATGACCTATTTTTTCCATTACTGTAATAGTATCAGCTTTTTCTTTAGGATGTTGTCCAATTTCAACCAAGTTATCAAAGAGCTCATTTACATTGGTCATATTAAAGTTACCCGCTACAATGAGGTTTCTGTGCATCCAGTTGTTTTGCCTTAAAAACGGATGAACACTTTCTACACTATTTTTTCCAAAAGTGCCATAACGAACATGACCCAATAAAAGTTCTCCTACATAGGGAATATGCCTTTTTTGCAAAGCGACATCGTCTTGATAGTTTGGATGTTGTGTTAACTCTAGGTTTATACGCTCATTAATTTGCGAAAAAATATCTTGTATAGGTTGCTGAGCAATAGATCGTACTCTACTAATGTAGCGTTCACCTGGGTTGGTGTCTAATTTAATACTCGCAAAACCAGCACCATCCTGCCCACGGTTGTGCTGCTTCTCCATCATTAAGTACATTTTGTTAACACCATAAAATGCACTTCCGTATTTCTCTTTATAATATTCTAATGGTTTTAAAAGTCTAATAAGTGCTATCCCACACTCATGTTTTAAAGCATCACTCATGTTATATAATAAAAAACGCGCTCAATTTTGAGCGCGCAGGTTTTAAGTTAATTCTATTTCAAATTGTGTTAGACTTTTAAATTGGTCTAAACGTTTATGTATTTCAGAAGCCGTTAGGTTTTGCATTCGTTCTGTACCAAACTTTTCTACACAGAAGGACGCAAGGGTTGAGCCATATATTACAGCCTTTTTCATATTCTCAAAGGAATAATCAGAAGTTTTGGCTAAGTAACCGGCAAAACCACCAGCAAAAGTATCACCAGCACCTGTTGGGTCAAATACTTCTTCTAATGGTAAAGCAGGCGCATAGAATACATTATCATCATGAAACAATAATGCGCCATGTTCCCCTTTTTTAATAACTACATATTTTGGTCCCATTTCATGAATCTTTCTTGCTGCAACCACTAACGAATATTCACCAGTTAATTGTCTTGCCTCTTCATCATTAATAGTAATGACATCAATATGCTTAATTGTGTTGTGTAATTCTTCTAAAGCACAATCCATCCAAAAATTCATTGTATCGAGAATTACAATTTTTGGCTTTGTTGCCATTTGGTTTAATACACTCATTTGAACAGATGGGTGCAAATTCCCTAACATAACTACTTCGGCATCTTTATAATTTTCAGGCACTTTAGGTTCGAAATCTGCTAATACATTTAACTCTGTTGCTAAGGTATCTCGCGAATTCATATCGTTATGGTATTTACCACTCCAAAAGAATGTTTTTCCTTCTTTTACGATTTCAATCCCTGAAACATCAATATTTTTATCAGACATAAGGTCTAAATACTCTTGAGGAAAATCTCCACCCACAATTGAAACTACAGAAGAATCTACATTGAAGTTTGAAGCAGCTAAGCCTATGAAAGTACCAGCACCCCCAAGAATTTTGTCGGTTTTACCAAAAGGGGTTTCAATAGCATCAAAAGCTACTGTACCAACAATCACTAATTTACCCATTACCTAAGTTTGAATTAAGGTGCAAATTTACATAAAATATATTCCTTGTGAAAACCAATAATTGGCATTTAGCATGCAAAAATTTATGTGTAAAAAACAATTTTACAAATACTGTTATTTCCTCCCGAAATCAGCAGGTATTTCACCCCAAGCTTTAGTTTCCCATTTTACTATGGCAGTCGTATATTGATTATTTTTGAGCCATTTTACGGCACGATCAACCAAATCAAAGACAGGTTTATTCTTAGCGTTACGTTCTAGTTTAGAGTTACATAATTTTTTACGCACCCAACTCATTGCGGTTTTAGAATCTGTGTAGATAATACGATCGCTATTATGTTGTTTTAAAAAGGCTAGACCATGAACTATGGCTAAGAATTCGCCAATATTGTTAGTACCCTCATCAAAAGGTCCTTGAATAAATAATTGCTTTTTTGTTTTTGTGTCTACTCCTCTGTACTCCATTTTACCTGGATTACCACTCGATGCCGCATCTACACAAATAGAATTGTAATTAGGTTGTCCTATTTTTTTAAGCTGCGCATCAGACAGCTCGCTTTTAAAGGTTTTGGACTTACCTATATAATTTTTGGGTCCTTCTTTATATGCTTTTTTAGCAGCCTCAAAAGTCGTAAAAGATTTATACTGTGCTCCTTTAAAATCTTTAATTTGGGCTTTACAGTCATCCCAAGACTCAAAGACACCTGCGTTATGACCTTTCCAAACGGTGTAATATTTTTTTTTCTTTTTAGACAAAGTTTAATAGGTTTTAAAATAACTTCTCGACACAAAACCTCATTACTTTGGTTTTCCTCGAAGTGACGTCAGTCCGAATTGAATCTAGCAAGGTATCGAGAACTATTTTTTAATTATATAGTAGCTTATCAACCACCTTTGGAAAATGTTCCATCTCTAATTTATGAATTTTAGCAGCCACATCTTCAGCAGTATCTGATGTTTCGACTTCGCATTTTGCTTGAAAAATAATGGCTCCTTCATCATAATTTTCATTTACATAATGTATGGTTATACCTGTTTCAGTTTCTTTGTTAGTTACTACAGCTTTATGTACATGCATACCATACATGCCTTTCCCCCCATATTTTGGCAGTAATGCAGGATGAATATTTATAACCTTGTTTTCAAATTCCCTTAAAATAAATTCGGGGAATTTCCAGAGAAACCCTGCTAAAACAATTAAATCTGGTTGTGCTATTTTTAAAATGTTTAGTACATCATTAGATTTTGAAAATGCAATTCTATTAAACGATAATGCACTAGTTTTCAATCTTCTACAGCGCTCTAAAACTTTGGCATGAGGATTGTTAGTCAATACCTGAATAACAGACGCATTATCGCTGTTGTGAAAAAACTTAATTAAATTTTCAGCATTTGATCCGCTTCCGGACGCAAAAATTACAATACGTTTCATTTACAGGTATATTGGTTTATTATTCAAAACAAAAAAAAGAATAATAATTAACAATTAGACGCAAAACCAAAATACTTCTACTGATTTTTTGCATTTAAAGGCACATTTTATCGGTAAAGGTGATTTTTAAAATAAAGTTTTTTATTTTTGCGGTCTAATTAAAACTTAAAATTAAAAGATTATGTCAGACATTGCATCAAGAGTAAAAGCGATTATCGTAGACAAATTAGGTGTTGATGAAAACGAAGTTGTAACTGAAGCTAGCTTCACAAACGACTTAGGTGCAGATTCATTAGATACTGTAGAATTAATAATGGAATTTGAAAAAGAATTTGATATTCAAATCCCAGACGATCAAGCTGAAAACATTGCAACAGTTGGTCAAGCTATTTCTTATATAGAAGAAGCAAAATAAGAACTTTATTTTTATGGAATTAAAGCGAGTCGTAGTTACTGGTCTAGGTGCACTTACACCAATTGGCAATACCAAAGATGAATATTGGAATGGTCTTGTTAATGGTAAGAGTGGTGCTGCACCTATAACACATTTTGATGCTGAAAAGTTCAAAACACAGTTCGCTTGTGAAGTAAAAAACTTTGAAGTTACTGACTTTATTGATAGAAAATTGGCACGCCAAATGGATAAGTTTTCGCAGTATGCCATGGTTGCTTCTGATGAAGCTATAGCAGACTCAAAACTAGATCTTGACGCGGTAAACAAATTGAGAGTAGGAGTAATTTGGGGAGCTGGTATTGGAGGCTTAGAAACATTTCAAGAAGAAATGTTAAACTATGCTAAAGGTGACGGTACACCTCGATTTAACCCACGTTTCATTCCAAAAATGATTGCTGATATAGCACCAGGAAACATATCTATTAAATATGGTTTCATGGGACCAAACTACACCACAGTATCTGCTTGCGCATCTTCTGCTAATTCAATGATCGATGCCTTAAACACGATTCGTTTAGGTCATTGTGATGTTGTAATTACTGGCGGAAGTGAAGCTGCAGTAACTATTGCAGGCATGGGAGGTTTCAATGCTATGCATGCTATGAGTACTAGAAATTATAGTCCAGAAACAGCGTCTAGACCTTTTGATGCTAACCGTGATGGTTTTGTATTAGGCGAAGGAGCAGGTTCTATTGTTTTAGAAGAATACGAACATGCAAAAGCCAGAGGAGCTAAAATTTACGCTGAAGTTGTAGGCGGAGGTTTGTCCTCGGATGCTTATCACATGACAGCACCACATCCTGATGGTATAGGTGTTGTTGCAGTAATGAAAAATTGTTTAGAAAATGCTGGATTAAATCCTGAAGATGTAGATCATATTAATACACACGGTACATCGACACCATTAGGTGATGTTGCCGAATTGAAAGCTATATCAGAGGTATTTGGCAGTCATGCTAAGAGCATAAACATTAATTCTACTAAATCTATGACTGGTCACTTGTTAGGTGCTGCTGGAGCTATTGAGGCTATTGCTTCTATTATGGCTATGCAGCATGGTATTGTACCACCAACAATCAACCACGAAACGGTTGACGAAAACATAGACCCTGAATTAAATTTAACACTCAATAAAGCACAGAAACGAGATATTAAAGTCGCAATGAGTAATACATTTGGATTTGGCGGTCATAACGCTTGTGTATTATTTAAAAAATTAGATTAAATCCCGAATGAGCTTCATTCGTAACATATTAAAAAATTCCCGTACTCAAGAAGACGGGAATTTTTTTTTACAACTAAAAGATATTCTAGGTTTTAAACCAAAATCTAAATCGCTTTATACAAAAGCCTTTACCCACCGTTCTATGAATATTAAGGATAAAACGGGTAATCCTATTAACTATGAACGTCTTGAGTTTGTTGGAGATGCAATGATAAGTTCTGTAATTGCAGCATATCTTTTTGAACAAGTGCCACATGGAGATGAAGGTTATCTTACTAAAATGCGTTCGAAAGTGGTAAGTAGAGAACATCTAAATGAACTTGGTAAAGAGCTCATGCTCATTGATTTAGTAAAAAGCAGAATCCCAAAAAATAATTTTGGAAACAATATTCACGGTAACTTATTTGAAGCTTTGGTAGGTGCTATCTATTTAGATAAAGGCTTTAAAGCTTGCGAAAAGTTTATCTATAACCGTGTTATTAATCCGCATGTAGATATTGAAACCTTAGAAGGTAAAGTTATTAGTTATAAAAGCTTGCTTATAGAATGGTGCCAAAAAGAAAAAAACACTTTTGATTACGAAGTATATGAAGACACAGGAAATGATGAGTTAAAACACTTCTCGGTTAAATTAAGTATTAACGATAAAGTTGTTTCTAAAGCAAGAGCAACATCTAAAAAAAAGGCAGAAGAAAAAGCTTCTAAACGTGCCTTTTTTGCGTTCCAAAAGCAAATTACTAAGCTTATTTAATTGGTCTTTAATAATTCTTACCAAACTATAACGTTTTCGTAGATTTTAAGGGTTAAGATTAACCAAAAGTTAATTATTCTAAGCTATTTATATTCTATATTTACATTTCAAAGTTATAACTGTATGGCTTTACACAAACTTCTAGTTGATGATTTCTATGATGACACCTACAAACTCATTGCCATTCATTGCGGGCTAGAAGATTACCGTTTGGCTTATTTACTTAATCAAAGTTTAGAGCTAAACTTAAAACGCAAACCAGATGATTTAGATTTTGAGTATTTAAAATCTTCATACAGTATTTTCGAATGGAATAATACTTCGCAATATATAACTTGGAACTTAATTTCTAATGTGTGCAAGAAAGAGGAAGCAAGTTTATATAGTTCGGGGACATTATTTCAAACTAACGAAAAAGTATTAAAAACCTTTAATCTTGTCCCAGAATTTAAAAAGGTAGATTATTTTATTAAGATTTCTGATGAAATTCAGAATGTAAACGAAAAATTGATCTTGAATAAGCTGCAGATTATTCCTCAGATTATTACAAGTTATTCGGTTAACCCGAAACAATTAAAATCAAAAGACCACTTAATTTTTTGAATTGATGTCAAATAAAAAAACAAAAATAGTAGCCACATTAGGTCCAGCAACGAGTAACAAAGAAACACTTAAGGCAATGTTGGATGAAGGAGCTAATGTATTTAGAATCAACTTTTCACATGCTGATTACAAAGATGTAGAAGCACGCATAAAAATGATACGAGAACTTAATGATGAATATGGTTACAACGCAGCTATATTAGGGGATTTACAAGGGCCTAAGCTAAGAGTTGGTGTAATGAAAGGTGAAGTCATTGTCAATGAAGGTGATGAAATTGTTTTTGCCACAGGAAAACGTTTTGAAGGCACAAAAGAGCGGGTCTATATGACTTACGAGAACTTTCCACAAGATGCAAAACCGGGTGAACGTATTCTTCTCGATGATGGTAAACTCATTTTTGAAGTGGTTTCTACTGACGGTAAAAAAGAAGTTAAAGCTGAAGTTATTCAAGGTGGACCATTAAAGTCTAAAAAAGGGGTTAACCTACCAAATACAAATATCTCACAACCTGCATTAACCGAAAAAGATATTGAAGACGCAATTTTTGCCATTAAACAAAAAGTAGATTGGATAGCATTATCCTTTGTAAGACACGCAGAAGATTTAATGCAGCTCGAAAAGTTGATCAATGAGCATAGTGATCATAAAATTCCAATTATTGCCAAAATTGAAAAACCTGAAGCGGTTGAGAATATTGATAAAATTGTAGCATATTGTGACGGATTAATGGTAGCTCGGGGTGATTTGGGTGTAGAAATCCCTGCAGAAGAAGTACCACTCATACAGAAGAAATTAGTATTGAGAGCAAAGCGTGCCCGAATTCCTGTTATTATCGCTACGCAAATGATGGAAACCATGATTACCAGTCTAACTCCAACACGTGCAGAGGTTAATGATGTTGCGAATTCGGTAATGGATGGAGCAGATGCTGTAATGCTATCTGGTGAAACGTCTGTTGGACAATATCCTGTGCAGGTAATTCGTCAAATGGCAAATATTATTCGTAGTGTTGAGGATTCGCCATTGATTGAAGTTCCACAATCTCCACCACATATTCGAACCAAGCGTTATATCACAAAGTCCATATGTTATCATGCTGCAAATATGGCTAATGAGATTAATGCTAAAGCAATTTCCACATTGACTAATAGTGGTTATACAGCGTTTCAAATCTCAGCATGGAGACCACAATCTCATATTTTAGTATTTACCTCTAATAAACGTATTTTAACCCAACTGAGTTTACTTTGGGGAGTAGAGGCTTTTTACTATGATAAATTTGTAAGCACAGACGAAACTATTGAAGATGTAAATGCTATTGCCTGTAAAAAGGGTTACCTCGAAGTCGGAGACATGTTAATTAGTTTAGCCGCTATGCCAATACAAGCTAAAGGTATGGTAAACACGCTCCGCGTAACTGAGATTGAGAGTTGTAGTTTTTAGAGAGTTTTACAAAGTATTTATTTAGTGTGATTTATGAGCTATAATATAGTTTATATTCCGTAGTTACAGTATAATGAGTTGTAAAAAGGTGTTATCTTATTTGATTAAAACAATTAATCACAAGAATTATTTTTAATCTTTAAAGTAAGTTTTTTGCCATTTTCCCCAGTTCTCAATAGCATCTATAGCAAAATCTTTTTTGCTTAGCTTTTTTATAACTATATATGCATTTTTATAATTGTGAGCATCTTTCTTCTCTAAAATTTCAACGAGAATGCGAGATAATCTTTTTGAATCTTCCTTTTTTAAATTATCTAATGAGATAGATCTTAAAATAACCAATGCTTTATTTCTATCCGTAAAGCTGGGGAAATCTAGTGCGTCAATGACTTTCGATATATCAAATTTAATATCTGGATATGCACGAACTATATAATAAATTACTCGCATACTATTATTTCTTACATTCCTTTCTGGGTCGTAAATACTAGGCATAAGAATTTTTAATAAGTCTTCATTACTTATTTCTGAGTGCGCTAATAAGAAGGCAGCAGAAGCTCTTTTATTTGGTGATTTACTTGAATTTAATATTTCGATAAGCCTGTCTTTGTGCTTTGGAGCATAAGTATTAAAAAACTCTAAATATGATTTTAATTTAAGGTGATTAAATGACCATAGGCAATGAATAACAGGACAGCTATAATCCTTAATTTCCCCATCTTTAAATAATCTATAACTATAATCTTCATATGATTGCCATTTAGCTATCAAATTATCTGGATCATCAAAGTGTATCGTATCTATTTCCCGGAAGTTAAGTCGTGTTTTTGCATCACTGGTTTCAACAAGGTCAAGAATAAAATCATACTTACCTGTATAACTTTTAATCAATTGTACATTGATTAGTGAAAAGTCACCAAATGTCATTAACTTATTTTCCAAATCAGCTTTCTTTTTCTTGTATTTATCCCGATCTCGAGTGTACAAAATTTTCAATGTATCTAATTCTTCTGTATGATTTTTTATTATATCCTCTTTAATGATAAGGTTGGTTCCAAATACTGTTATCCCATACTCTTGTGCAATTGCAGTAATAGGGTTAAATATTATTAAGAATAATATAAGAGCTCTTTTATATGGTTTTTTTATTTTCAATGTTGTGCTTTTTAATTCAAATATTGGTTTAAAAATTCACCGATTTCTCTCATTACTTCAATTTGATTTTCCTTTTTTCTAATACCGTGTCCTTCATCATCAAATAAAATATATTTTGTCGGCACATTGTTAGATTTAACTCTTGCTACGATACTATCTGATTGACTTTGTAATACTTTAGGGTCATGAGCTCCTTGAACTACCATTAATGGTTTTTTTATATTATCACTAAAAAATAAAGGTGATTTATTATATAGTTTGATAGAGTCATGTTTAGGATGACCTATTTCCTCATAAAGTGCTTTTTTTCTGGTTTCCCAAAAAGCTGGGATGCTATTTAGAACATGTAACCAATCCGAAATTCCAAACATATCTATTCCAATAGCAAATTCATTGGGGTGAAAGGTCAATGCAGCAAGCACTAAATAGCCACCATAAGAATCACCGACAATTCCTATTTTGTTTTCATCGATATCTTTCATCGATGCTAATAATTTTTTCCCTTCTATTATGTCTTGTAGATCGTCTAAACCATGTTTTTGATTATCTAAGGCTTTAAATGTTTTGCCATATCCACTGCTCCCTCTATTGTTTATTGCTAAAACTGTATAACCTTGGTTTACGACGTATTGTATATACTGATTATAGTTTGTACGAAATTGACCGCCAGGTCCACCATGGGTCCATACTAATGCTGCATCTGTTTTCTTAGCTTTGTTTTTAGGAAGGTATAGAAAAGCCGGGATTTTTATACCGTCAAAAGAAGTAATGGTGGTATCTATGGGATATGATAAATCATTTGCATCTATTTCTGGATTAAGGCTTGAGACTATCTGTTTTGCCTCACCAGTTTGTAGATTTAACAACCAAATATTTTTCGGTTGATTATACCCCGCAACTTGCAAAGACATATATCTGTTTTTAGGACCAAATCTTATCTTTTCTATTTCAGCAGTTTTTAGAAATGGGATATCTAAAAACCTGTTCTTTTTTAAATCTTTAACTTTAACTCTAGCCCTTCCATTTTCGTTTGTATAAATAGCGAGAAAATTATGATCTCGAGAAAAAGTAACGTTAACAATATCCCAATCTTCTTTTGCAATAAGAGTTCTTTCTTTTGTTTTAATATTATACTTTTCGAAGTAAGCAAATTCATTATTGAAATTAGTTAAATAATATACTTCGTTGCTTTCTAAAGAAAACCCTTTTCCATAAAAATAAGAGTCATTATCTGCTGGCGATAAAGAGACTCTTCTTTTGTTAGCTATATCATATAAGTATAAATTAGTTATTTCTTCAGTTATTCTTTCGTGTAATAAAATATATTTGCGATTATTAGAGTTATAACTCGTACTATATTTTGTGTCGTTTTGAAATATTAATTGAGATGTTTTTGTCGTAAAGTTATATTCATACCTGTCAAACTTTCGAGGAGAACGCACATTAGACAGATAATAAATACCTGAGAAATCATTATTTACACCTCGCCATGTAGCTCTTATATTTTCTCCAGGTGTTATATTAGTAGTTTGTACTCCTTCTTTAGCATAAATATGCATAGATCTTCCACCATTAGGATTCATGATGTATATTAAATTATCATCTTCACCGTAAAGCGTTAAAGAGTAAACAGCATTAAGAGAATCTCTTTGTAGTAATGTTTTTTTTGAAGTTTTTATATTATAAGTCCACGCTGCAGGCAAACCTGTTTCATCACTAGTATACAAAAGTTTATGTCCTTTTTTTGAAAAAGATCCTCCAGATATATACCTGTTTTTTGCAAATTGTTCTGGAGTATAATTTTTTATAGATACTTTTTCTTTTTCACTTATAGTGCAATTACACATAAGTACAAAAGAAAGGGTTAACATACCATATAAAAATACAGTCACTTCATTTTTATGAATCATTACAGTAGTTATTTTAATCTAAGGACTAAAATAGCTTCAAATAGTTATGCTATGAAAATATACTATTCTCATTCGTACGAATAAGAACTATTTTGAAGATTGAGAATGTTCCTTGATATACTCTAAAGGGGTTAATCCTGTTTGGTTTTTAAATACTCTATAAAAAGTCGCTGTACTTTTAAAACCTGATTCATTAGCAAGTCCTGAAATTGATAAATGTTTTTTGTTTTTATTTAGTAATGCATCTTTAACATGGTCAACTCTATATGTATTCATTAATACATTAAAACTACATTTCAATTCTTGATTGAGAAACTCGGTTAGTTGGTGCCTACTAATCCCCAATTGATTTGCCATGTCATTTGCATTTAATCCCGAATTAAGAAACACCTTTTTATGGCTCAATAACTCTATTACTTTTTCGTTTAAAGTGTTTAAATTCTGCGATTGTAAATTAGATATCTTATATTTTTTATTTTGAAGTGTAATAAAATCATACGATGTGTTTAATCCTTTAACCATAGCTACTTCAAGAATTGTCACAAAGCCAATTAAAAATGCTATAACCAGAGTTGTTATATTTACACTATTAATATCTAAACCTATTTTTGTTATAAATAGTATAAATGTACAAATAGCAAAAATAAGCATACACAGCGTTAAAAACTTTAAAACTCTGGATGGTTCTGCATTGTGTTTTCTCCCCTTTCTCATTATTCTATAACTTTCAATACTATAGCCTAGTAATTGAGCAACAAATAATGAAAATAGTATCTTCTTAAATGGTGACCTTAAATCAATAAACTGTACAATTAACACAAAAACGAAAGGCATAAAATGCAGCATAGTTTTCAATGATAACCTTTGATAATTAAAATTGCTTGAACTAAACAAGTAAAATAGTGGCGGAATCAAAAACATTGGAGAAAAACCAAGTGCAAATAATTTTGGATAAAACTGATAATACCCTAAGTTAATAAACATGTACTGAACTCCAATAAATGTTGTAACTATTAACAAAGGAATTAAATAATAAATTCCTTTATCTAGTTTTCTTTTAACCGAACTTAGTAGACAAATAAGCAAAATACTCTGGATGGTCGCATAGCCAATAATAAAAACTAGTAAATTCATAGAATAATATATTTTTAATATAAATCAGACTTAATTTTAATCGATTTTCATATACCTACCATATTCAATTTGAACTGTTTCATTTCTAAAATCAACTATTTGTCCAAATTGATCAAAAAACACATCTGGAATATATTCCTTTAGTAGGCTGTTATTAAGGGTTAAGTAGCCATTTTCTATATCTATGAATTCCGTTGATTCCAAAACACCATAGGCATAGGAGCGGTATCTTCCTGTATATTCGTTCCAATTAGGATTATTCGGTCCCTTTTCTATTGGATTAACATCAATCTTAACGAAAGTCATACCATTATTCAAATTTATGATTTGCTCATTTTTATACAAGAATTGAACGATTTCGCTGTCTTTTATAAACCATTCATTTTTGGAAAGAAAGTAAACATTTCTGTAGCTCCCATCATTTGGTGCTAAAACACCAAAAGTATTATCTCTGGTTTCAAATGTAAGAGTAACATTACCGTTTGAATAATCCCCAGCAATATATTTATAATACGTTTCGTCATCTTTTTTGAAATAACTGGAATACTCAGCTAAGCTATGACATGGTAAATCCGCAATCTCAGATGGCATAAATTTATTAAGTAGAACCCGTTGGATTTTTTGCAGTCCAGAAAAGGCAGATTCGCGATTACACATTATTGCAATACCTATTTTGTACTCTGGAATCCATAAAACAAGCGATGTAAATCCAAAGCCATTTCCTGTATGTCCATATGTTGGAGTGCAATATTGAATCTGGTTTATAGTTAACCCCAAGGCATATCCATTCGATGCGTTAGAAAAAGGTATGGTCGTCAACTCACTTAATTGATCGTCATCTAAAATTTCTGGGAACCCCTTTAAAGAAGAATTTAAGAAATTTGCCATGTCTCTTGAGCAAGTATATAGTCCGCCTGATCCAATTGATGAAAATCTAACAGGAATCAAACCATCAAAATTGTTGCAATGGCCTTGTGCTACATTTAATGAATATTGAATTGCATCGAGGTTGAAAGTACTATACTTCATATTGAGTGGATTAAGTACCTTTTGCTGTACATATTCGTGAAAACTTTTCCCTGATGATACTTCAATAATTCTTGCAACGAGATCAAAACCAATATTTGAGTAATTATATTGAGAACCAACTTTTGTTCTCAACCAAAGATGCTTCATACTTTTTATACGTTGATTCAAAGTAGTATATAGATTGCCTTTAAATTGGGGAGTGAAAATATTTCCATCTGGTGCATCTGGTGGTAATCCAGACATATGAGATAACAAATGTCTTAGTGTAATCTTTGATGCGGCATACTCTTCATGAGCACTATTAATGCTAAAATTTGGCAGATATTTTGTTATTGAAATATCTAAATCCAAAAACCCCTCCTTTACTGCACTAAGACATGCCAAAGACGTAAAGATTTTACTGATTGATTGAGCACTAAATAGTGTTGTATCTGTAATCTCTTTTTTAGAATTGCTATTTGTATACCCTATATTTTTTAATAAAGTTTCAGACTCAGGATTTACCATAGCTATCGATATGCCTGACAAGTCATACTTAGATTTGATGGCATTAATAATGCTGTCAACTTTAGGGTGATTTTTTGATTCTGTTTCAGCTTCAATACTTGCTTTTGTCTGTGAAGAGCATCCAAAAGATAGAATCAATAACAAAAAAGTAAAGTTTTTCATTCAAAAATATGTTACAACCTCAGCAATAACCTGTTTAAATATCTTATCATAACAAAATGCTGAGGAAATTTATAGAAAATTAAAAGCGTTAATCACTTAATTTTACTTGATAAATCCTACTCGATCCATTATCATATTTATTTAGCTCAGAAATTAGTTCTTTTGTACTAGTAAAGCCATTTTCCTTAGATGATACACTACTTCTTCGGCTCGTAAAATAGAGTATTCCATTATTTACAAAGGGGCAAAACTCCATGTATTTAGAATTAATTTTATCTCCAAGGTTTTTAGCAGTTGACCATTTACCATCTACGTTTTCACTGATATACATATCACCAGAGCCTAAACCATTAGGTCGTCGCCAACCGCCAAAGATAATGTAAGACTCATCTGGAGCAATAAAAGCATTATATTCTGCACCTTTTGTGTTGACACCTCCTTCTAAAATTTCTGGTTCTTTATAAGCACCGTTTTTCCATTTACTAACAAAGATATCGTCTGCAGATTCGAGCTCTTCTTTAATGGTGGTGAAGTAGAGGTTGCCATTTTTAGCTACTGCAGGATAGAATTCATCTCTTTCGGTATTAATAGGCACACCTATGTTTTTAGGCTCAGACCAAGCCTCTGTTTTGTTGTCCGCTCAACATACCAAATATCCATATCTTTTGTGTTTGTACTATCCTTTGATATAGGTCTATTAGACACGAAATATAGCTTTAAATAATCTGGAGATAAAAAAGGTTCTAAATCTGTATACTTTCCTGAGAAACTGCTAATTTTTGGTTCTTGCCATTTACCTCCTTTGTTTTCAATCTTCATGATTACTGAAAGTTCTCGTGCGGGACTTTGAAGTGTAAAATAAGCTTCTGTTTCATCAACATCCATAGTAAAATCTCTTACATTGGTAAATTGAGAAAAGATATGTTTAGCAAAGGGTTGTACATCATTTTTTATTTCAATTTCAGATTCGGGTTCTGCGATATGTTTCTTTTTTTCTTCATTTTCTTTACAGGATGAAAAAGAAAAGATTAAAAGCACAACTAAAGTAGAATTTAAGAACTTCATTTTTAATTGCTTTTAGTTAGCTCTATAAACTTAAGAAATACTATAGATTAAAAATCGAACTTTAACTGTACGCTAACAGATTTTTCCTTGTCCTCTGATACTTTAGTCAAGTTAGACCTATCTGTATTTAGATTAGAAAGCGAAATACCTAATAGTCTAACAGAATTCTTTAACCTTTCTTGATACAACAAGTCTTTTGCAGTGTCTAAAATTATGATTTTATCGCTTACAAAATAAGGTAAAGTCTTACTTCGTGTTTGAAGCGTAAAGTCACTATACTTTATCTTTAGTGTCACCGTTTTACCAGCAACCTTACTTCTATCTAGGCGTTTAGCAACTTCTTTTGCTATATGGTCTAGTTTTTCGAGCATAAAAATTTCGGAAGAGAGATTTTCACTAAAAGTGCGTTCAGCAGCTAGAGATTTTCTAATGCGATTGGGTTTTACTTCACTATTTTGAATTCCTCTAACTATATAATAGTAATAACGACCAGATTTTCCAAAATGCTCGTCTAAATATTCAAGCGATTTTGATTTTAAATCCTTTCCTGTAAAGATTCCTTTTTGATACATTTTCTCAGCTGTAACTTTGCCAACACCATAAAACTTTCTAATATCCAAATCTTCTAAAAACTGAAGCACATCTTCTGGGTTTACAGTTTTTTGCCCATTAGGTTTGTTATAGTCACTGGCAATTTTAGCAATAAATTTGTTAATAGATATACCTGCCGAAGCTGTTAAACCCTCTTCATCATAAATACGCTGCCTAATCTTTTGAGCAATTAAAGTAGCGCTTGGTAGCCCTATCTTATTTTCAGTAACATCTAGGTAAGCTTCATCAAGTGACAAAGGCTCTACCAAATCTGTGTAATCGTAAAAAATCTTTCGAATACGTTTTGATATTTCGATGTAGCGTTCAAAATCAGCCCTTACAAAAATAAGATCGGGACAAAGCTTTTCTGCTAAACGACCAGACATAGCACTTTTTACACCAAACTTACGCGCCTCATAACTTGCGGCACTAATTACTCCACGTTTTCCTCCACCACCAACAGCGATAGGTTTACCCCTAAGTTTAGGATTATCCATCTGTGCAACAGAGGCATAAAATGCATCCATATCCACATGAATTATCTTTCTTATTGGTAAATCGTTAATCATAATGTAAATTTAGGCATTAAATGCCTTTTAAATAGTATCATTTGTGGCCACAGAAATAGAACGTAAATTTTTAGTAACATCAGAAGTTTTTATAAACGAAGCCTACAATAGTTTTGATATTAAACAAGGGTTTTTAAACAGTCATAAAGAGCGTACAGTTCGTGTAAGGCTAAAAAAGAACAAAGGCTATTTAACCGTAAAAGGAAAATCGACTGAGAATGGTTTACTGCGTTTTGAATGGGAAAAGGAAATATCTAAAACTGAAGCCGAAAGTCTTTTAAAGTTATGCGAGGAAGGGGTAATTAATAAAAAGCGTTATGAAGTTAAATTTGGGAATCACACCTTTGAAGTTGATAAATTTTTTGGTGAGAACGAAGGTTTAATAGTTGCCGAAGTTGAGCTTAACACTATAAATGAAACTTTTGAAAAACCTGAATGGCTGGGCAAAGAAGTTACCGGAGACATCAAATATTATAATTCTCAATTAAGTAAACAACCATATAATACATGGAACTAATGAAAAAATCACTAACATTACTGTTATTATTCGCTTGCTTATTGGCTTGTAAAAATGAAGTTAAGTCTAGCCCAGAAAAAGGCATCGTGACTGAAGAAGATCTTTTAGACCCGTCAAATAAAGACCTAGAAACCATAAAAGAACAATCTATAGCAGAGCTTAAAACAAAACTGGTTAAAGACGGCTATCAAGTTTTTGATTATGTAGATGAAAAAACAAAAGATACCACACTAATGCAACAATACTTCATCGCTTTTTTAAAACGCGGTCCTATCCGCAATCAAAACGAAGAAGAAGCTAATCGTCTTCAAAGCGAACATTTGGCACATTTAGGTAAAATGTACGAGTTAGGCTATGCAGATATTTCCGGACCTTTTGGTGATGATGGAGATATTAGAGGTATTACCATTTATAATGTACCAACTTTAAAAATGGCCGATAGTTTAGCAAATGCCGATCCTATGGTTAAAGCTGGCCGACTTATTATAGAGGTTCATCCATGGTGGGCAGCAAAAGGATTTCCTCTTAGGTAAAACAAAAAAATGCTCTGACAAATAATTCAGAGCATTTTTTATAGGATTTAATGTCCTACAATACCTTCAGGTGTACCAGATAAAGTTTGAGAATCCCAGTTACCACTTCCACCATTGAATTGTGAGAACCCATAAGCATTTGTCGTCGTCAACACTACAATAGTTGCATCATTCGCTACAGCAGATACAGGTTCACCTGAGAGGGTTTGAGAATCCCAATTACCACTTCCGCCATTAAATTGAGAAAAACCGTAAGCTGTAGTATTTGTATACACCACTATATTATTATTAGAACTCACAGCTTCCAATGGAAGTCCTGAAAGGGTTTGAGAATCCCAATTCGCACTTCCACCATTGAATTGTGAAAATCCATAAGCATTTGTCGTTGTATATATTACAATAGTGTCTTTAGAACTAATTGCGCCTAAGGGTTCATCTGAGAGTGTCTGAGAATCCCAGTTACCACTTCCTCCATCAAACTGAGTAAATCCATAAGCATTAGTCGTTGTATATATCACTATTCCATTTTCTGATGCAACAGCGCCTAATACGGTTCCTGAAAGGGCTTGAGAATCCCAATTACCGCTTCCACCATTGAATTGTGTAAATCCATAAGCTGTAGTATTAGTATAAACTACTATTTGTTTCCCTGCCTTAATTTGAGTAGTTATTACATCAGAAACAGGATTAGGCGAACTCACATTATCACTATCCCCAGAGTTTTTTGCATACAAAGCATATGGCACACTTAACAATTGACTAGTTCCTGTAATACTATAATTAGTACCTCCTGTTGGGTCTGTCTCTGATTTAATATAATAGCTGCCATCTCCCCAATCTATAGAAGAAAAATCATCTGATGTAGAACCAGAACCTATAGCTAAAGTCAACAAGCCATTATCATTAGTTGTTTCAGTATGCGTTTCTGTATATACTGCTGTACCAGTATCAGAGTTTAATAGTATACTTATTCTTACACCAACTGAAGTGTTTTGTATAAGATTACCATCAGCGTTTCTTATTAAAGCCTGGTAACTCATTAATTCTGGCGCTTGAGCAAGAGAAATGAAAGTAATACTAAACAAAAGTATAATAGTAAAAAACTTTTTCATGGATTATTTTTTTGAAATTTTATAAGATTTAATAATTGTATTGTCCTTAAGGATATTTAAAATATAAATTGATGTTTCTAAAGATGTTAACTCTATTTTTGATTGAAGTGCATTTAGATGACCAGATGTTACTTTTCTTCCGGACAAATCAATAAGCTGATACTTAAGATTCTCGACTGATGTTAAATGAACATTTAGGACATTATCCGTTGGATTAGGAAAAACCTTAGCAACCGAACTACTAAAATCATCTATACTCAATACTTCAGAAACCTCAAAAGGAATCTGAGCTCCAACTGATGCACTTCCTCCAGTTCCTGTAGCTTCTTTATAATGAATTAGTCCCACAGAATAAGTAACTTTACCAGATGCAGACTCATTATTAGAACCCGAAGATAGGATGTTTTCTTGAGCAGATAATTGTAATGAAAAGCCTATTAAGGTAAAAATTAAAAATATTTTTTTCATTGAAAACAAGAATTTAATAGCATTAAAATTTATTCAGTAAAAAGCCTATCATTTTAATAAAATGATAGGCTTACAATTTTATCGTTTAAAAATTATTTTTGATTCTGTGGTCCGCCAGCAACAATCAAAAATTCTGAGCGTCTATTCTGTTGATGTTCTTCGTCAGTACAGTTAGAACCGCATTTAACTTTAAGTTCGCTCTCTCCTTTTCCTTCAGCTGAAATACGGGACTTGTCTATTCCTTTAGAAATCACATATTGCTGTGTGCTTTTTGCTCTACGTTGAGAAAGTCTCTGGTTATAGGATTCAGAACCTCTGCTATCTGTATGAGACGTTGCGTTAATCACTAAATCTGGGTACTTATCCATTACCTGAACTAATTTATCTAATTCAAAAGCTGCTTGAGCTGTAATGTTAGACTTATCAAAGTCAAAATAAATAGGGTTTAGCACAATCTCTTCAGGTGTAACGATTTTTTCTATAGGATCTAAGGAGATTTGCACAGCTAATTCTTGTTCATTACTTCCTTTAACTGGTACCCTTTTGCTTTCAAAATCTTCCATTACTACTTCGAGCTCAGTATCTTGTTCACATTCTACAATAAACTCAGCAATGCCTTCTGCATTTGTAGTTTTGGTTACCACTTTGTTTCCTTCTGCATCATACAATGTCACAGATGCACCATTTACAGGTTCTCTGGTTTTATCATCTAATACAGTAGCCATAATTAATACATCGCATAATGGCTGTAACTTTTTAAAAGCATATACATCGTCACTTCCTTGGCCTCCTTCTCTATTAGAAGACACAAAACCTTCTTCTGCTTCTTCATCAATAGTAAACGCAAAATCATCTCCGTTACTACTAATTGGAATACCTATATTTCTAACAGGTGCAAGTTTTCCGTCAACTTCTTTGGTGTAGAATACATCCATTCCACCAAGACCTAAATGACCATTAGAAGAAAAATAAAGCGTATTATTACTACTTATATAAGGGAACATTTCTTGTGCCTCTGTATTAACTTTTTGCCCCATATTTACAGGTTCTCCAATTGTTCCATCAGAATTAATTGGTGCTTTATAAATATCAAATTGTCCATAACCACCAGGCATATCAGATGAAAAGTATAAGGTAGTACCATCAGCACTAACAGAAGGATTCTTTACAGAATAGTTTTCACTATTGATAGATAAGCTTTCAACATTATCATAATCATTTCCAAGTTTTGTTGCTTTAAATAAATATAGTTGGCTGTAACGCACTCTACTTAGAGAATCTTTTTGAAAATCTTTTTCAAAATAACTCTCTCTAGAAAAATACATAGTCTCCCCATCTGGTGAGAATGACACTAATCCTTCATGGTATTTTGTATTAATCTGATCGTTCATTAAGGTTGCTCCTTGGTACGATCCGTCAGAATTTTTAGTCAATGTATAAATATCTAAAAAAGGTTCTTCATTCCATCCATAAGTTTTACGGTTATCGTTTCTTGCAGAAGTAATATATAGTTTACCATCTTGTGTTACACCACCAAAATCTGATTGTGCTGTGTTAAAACCTGCATCTTGTACATTAAACTTTTTTCCTTGTTCTAAAATCTTAGGAAGATAATTAGGGTTTTTTCTAAAAGCAGTCGCTCTATTATCTGATGGGCGCATTGAAGCGAATTTTTCCATTTGCTTATTAGATTCTTCATATTTTCCGTTAGCCTTAAGCATTTCAGAATATTTAAAAATCATCTCTGGGTCATCACTAGATTCTAAAGCCTTAGCATACCATTTTTCGGCCTCAACTGAATTAAAAATATTATAATAGCATTCTGCTAATTGCCCATAAACGTAAGAAGAACCATCTCCTTTGTCTATAAGTTTTTTATAGCTTTCTGCAGCATCGACATATTCAAATCTGGCAAATTCTTTGTCGGCTTTCTTAGTGTTTTTGTTTTGAGCAGTTAAGCATAAACTACTACTCATCAACGTAATAAATAAAAGTGTTTTTAAGTTTTTCATAATTGTTTTAGCTTAACGGATTAAAAGTATCTAGGTGAACGAGAAACTCGCTTAGGGAAGTTAAGGTCGAATAACAACATAACTTCATGCGATGCTGGTGCAAATGCTTTTATTTCTGAAGAAACAGCATCATAAGCATATCCCACTCTTATCGATGGTGATAATGCAAAGTTTACTAATCCAGAAACAGAATCATCTAATCTGTATGATGCACCAATTTCAAACTTCTTAAAGAACCTAGCGTTTAAGTTAACATCAAAAGAAGTCGGAGCATCAAAAGCTGACTTTAACATAAATGATGGCTTAAGTTCTGTATTTGGTGACAAATCAAAAACATAGCCACCAGTTAAGAAATAATGCTGTGTTTCAGAACCAATTTTATTACCATTAGAATCTAAATGCACAGATGATAACATGTTAGGAACCGATAAAGATAAATAATACTTATTGGTATAGTAGAAGAAACCTGCGCCAATATTAGGTGTGGTTTCGTTAATACCTATGCCAAAGAAAGGATCTCCATCATCAATAACATCTACATTACCGCTTGTTAGATTGATATCATGAAATGTTGCTCCTGCTTTAACACCAAAAGCTAAGCGATGTTCGCCACCTAGCTTTAATGTATATGATAAATCAACATATGCATTGGTTTCTTTAACAGGACCGATTTGATCGGCAATAAGAGATACACCTAATCCTAAATTATTACCAATTGGTGAGTGACCAAAAAATGTTCCTGTTTCTGGTCCACCACTTACACCAGCCCATTGATTTCTGTATAACAGTCCAAAAGAGAGGTTTTCTCTAGAGCCAGCGTAGGCTGGATTGATAATATTCATATTATACATGTACTGTGTGTACTGAGGGTCTTGTTGCCCATGCATTTGAAATGCTAAAAGCAAAACCGCTATAATAGAGAGTTTTTTCATTATAATTTAAGTTGATTCAGTTAGTTGATTATCTGTTATCTGTTTATATATACCCAAGCACTTTTTTGTTTGGCACCGCCTTCGTATGTCATGGTATAGAAATATGTACCAACAGGAAGTTCTTCGCCATCATTAGTCTGTCCTACCCATTCATCAGAATAATTTTTCTTAGAATAAACAAGAGTTCCATTTCTATTGAAAATATCGAGTCGGGTAACATTAAAATACCTTAAGTCAAAGCTATCATTAAAGCCAGGGGAAACTCCAGGAGATATACCTTCAGGAATAATACAATTATCAAGTTCAACAACTGTAACCGTATTATCCGATACTATATTAGAACATCCTGTATCATTAAATGTTATTCTAGGAGCATAATCACCTGAAGTATTAGCTTCATAAGATAAACCTGTTGCTCCCGCTATATCCATACCATCTAATAACCATTGTATAGATACTTCTGAAACATTAAAGCCATTAGGTATTATTGTTAAGATAGCACCAGATTCAGTTTGTGGACATAATAAAAATTCATCATCATCGGCATCGTAATAAAATACATCAGTGTTAATAGAAAATAATGGCACAACATTAACAACAAGGTTAAATGATGTTGTACTATGACAACCTGTAGTGTTATCTTCTGCTCTAACAAATACTGTTTCACCACTACTTGTGTAAGGACTTGTTAAAGCACCTACACCATCATCTGCATCATCTTGAGACATATGATAAGTAACAGTGACATTAGCATCAGTAGTAACCTCAGTGTCGATTGAGGTTAAATTAAACTGTGTTGAACCGTCAACATTACCATCTGCATCATCGCAAACTATAAAATCCATTGGTTGATTAATAACCGGATTAGCATTAACGACTAATTGTACTTCAGATAGTTGTCTACATCCTAAGAAACCATTATTAGCAGCGTCTACATCCTCTATTCTTATGATTAAAGTTTCACCTGATGATGTGTAAGGTGTTGGTACTGCATTCATTGCTGTGTTAGCATCTGTCATATTTGTATAATAACTAATCGTAAAATCTGCACTATAACCAAGTGACGTACTAAAAGCATCTAAATCAAAAGTTTCTTCGCCATCTGCCACAGGACCATCACATACCACAAGAGTTTGTGGTGCAAGAGCGCTAGGCTCGTCATATAGATTTACAATTACTATTTGAGAAAAAGTGTTAGTACCACATTGCCCATCAAATGCCTGTACTTGATAGTTAGTAGCTCCTAGTCCAAATCCTCCAATTGGAACTGTCAGTGTACTCGAAGTTTGACCAGGGATTACAAAACCATCTTCATACCACACATAATCATCAGCGAAAGGTGAATCTGCTTCAATAGTAACTGAAGGGAATCCACAAACAGAAACCTCATCTGTTTCCATAGGGTCGTTATCTGGATCTATAAATACTTCAGCACTTATAATCTCTGCCTCAATATCTGCTATTGTACTACCAGAACCAGGTGCTCCAACATTGGTTTGACGTACTTGTATTACACCCGCTTCTGCCTCAAAATTGGTTATTAATAATAAATAAATTTCACCTTGTACTGCTCCTGTAAGTGTAACATTTTCTACTGGTGCAGCAGAATAACTACAATCTACAACAGATCCAAGAACGCACAAATCATCATCTGGTCCATAAGGCCCCCAAAGTATAAAATCAACATCCAACTCATCTCCTATTGGGTTATCATCAGCATCAAAAGCAGAGTTTTGAACCATTTCAATTAAAATATCACCAGAAGTTCCAATTTCTAAAACACTATATGTTGGGTTAGGTGATGTCCCCAAACAGTCAATTGATGTATTATCTGGCATACCTATAGTATTATAACTATATAATATATCTGTAGCATCACTACCACTACAGAAATTTGCTGCGGTATCACATTCAATATTGCTTGGAGCATTATATGGAGTGATACAGAGATCAAATGTTGTAGTTTCTGCATCAGAACCTCCTGAGTAAATTCTAATAAAGTAAGTTTCCCCAACGGTCAATCCAGAAGCAACGCTAGATAGTTCTGCAAAATCTGAAACACATGCAATCTCAGTTAGATTATCACATGTACCCGAATATACGGAGTGATCAACATCAGTTGTTGTACTACCAGCTATATTAGCCAGTGATATTAAGTGTGATTCATTTGTTGCCACAAATTGAAACCAAACATCGTCATCTGGATCACCACCACAAGATGGGTCAGCATTTCCTGAAGGTGTAGCCTCTATAAGACTACCAGGTGTACTGTTAACACATAGAATATCATCATTAACAACAGCTACAGTAGCATTACATGGATTGTCGTTTTCTGGAGGACAAGCCAATAATTGTATTGCAGTACTGTTAATTACACAATTTACATCTTGATCATTACTAACAGTTACCACAACATCTACGTTAAAAGGGAATGGCCCTATTTGATATACGCCAGTTGCCGTCACTGGAACTGTATTAGCGTCTATATTATTAGATATTGTTAGAGACGTAGCATCACCTATAGAAGTAATATCTACATCTATTAAAAATTGATCCCCATTATCACAATCATCAACCACAGTATAAATAGCTTGAGGATTAATACATGTAGCACAAGAAACGGTATAGTTAATCCCAGCTGTTAACCCTGCACTTCCAGCTCCACAACTTACAGACCCATCAGAATTAATATAGAAAGAAATCGTATCTCCAGTAGATTGAAATGTTAAACCTCCTATATCACCAGCATTTCCAGTATTTCCATTACCAAAACCTGGTGGACCAGGCTCATAACCTAGGAAAGGAGTACCGTCAGAATCTAATACTACAAGTTCATCATAATTATTTTCTACTGAACCTGAATTAAATACAAGATTTAAAGGTGTACCATCATTACTGGTAAATGTAAATATAAAAGGAGTCGTTTCACCACCACTTTCATAGCAATAATCTTGAGTTAATGGTCCTCCTGAAACACAATCTAGTGTAAAATTAGATTGAGGGGTTGTGGTGAATGTAAAAGGTCCAGAAAAATCAGAAGTCTCAGCACCACAATCCGCTTGTACATAAAAATCGTATTCTGTATTTTGTGTTAATGTAGTTAAATTGTAAGGGTTTGTTGTTACACCATTAACGGTTGTACCTGTTCCTTGAACAAAACCTGATGGTCCCCACTCAATATTCCAAGTAGTAGCTGCTCCATTTTCAGTCCAACTTAAATCTGCTGAATCCTCACCTATATTTAAAGCATCTAAGTCTATAGGAAATGGACATGTTGGCCCTTCTTCGATACATACATCAGCAGTTTCTGCTTGTCCATCTCTCCAAATTACGGCTACATAAGTGTTTCCTGGTATAAGACCACCTATAACATCTGAGCTTTCGCCAGTATCAAACGTATTGTTTTCACAATTCCCTATAGTTGTACCACCACAAGCATCTAAGATTTCTAGACCAACACCATTAGCTGCACCACCAAAGTTAAACACAACAGAACCCACAGCTGGCGCTGTAAAGCTTACCCAGTAGCCAAAATTTCCAAACCCATCACAAGACGGATTCTCACCGTTGGCATCTATATCTTCTGCGTTGGCAAAGTCAAATGTAACTGGAGTTGCAGTATCACAATCTGTCTCAACTGTCATAGCAAATGCATTGGCACATGTGCCACCTGGTACGGCGGTAACAAAATTAAATGGCCCTATATAATTGGATGTACCTGAGCCACCACAATCTGCTTGCACATAAAAATCGTATGATGTACCTGCTGTTAAGGTTGCTAAATTATAAGTTGTAGCTGTAAGTCCAGAAACTGTAGTACCTGTTCCTTGGACAAAACCTGCTAATCCCCATTCAATATTCCATAAGGTTGCAGAACCTGTCTCAGTCCATTGTAAGTCTACACTTGTTTCCATAATATTATCAACAGTTAACATATCTGGATCTGGACATGTAGGTGGAGTCTGCGATGTTATCGTTGGAGAATCAAAACAAAATCCCCATTCAAAAGCTGCACCACCTGCACCACCATCATCTAAAAATGATATTCTATATTGAAAACCTGACAATTGGGTTGCGGTAAAACCAGCTATATTTAATTGATCACTCACAAAGCTATCTCGTACACCTCCACAAAAATTATCAAATGGTTGATCTCCTGAAGCTACAAACTGTTGCCATGTTACCCATATGCCAGCGTCAGCATCCCAATATTCTAGAGTTAAGGTATCAGCTAAGTCGTTGTATGTATAATCTACGTTGACAAACAACCAGGTTTCCCCAGCTGCAAATGCTGCTGAAAGGTCAATAACTGGTGACTCTGCAGCAATATCATCGTCACTACCATTACCTGCATCATCATCGTCGAACGCGAAATTAGCAGTCAGAGTAGGATCTGCTTCATATGCAGCAGGATCTGTGTTAAATACACCTGTAACTGTCCAATTTGTATTTGGCCAGGCTGCAGGCTGATTAAGTACTTGAGCACTTACTGAAAAGGAAAAGCACAAAAGCAATAAAATTAGAGTAATCTTTTTCATTATTAATCGATTTATTAGAAATTATTTTACCCTCTATAACACACTGATTATAAAGGCATTGTTTTTTTAAAAAATAAATGAGGCTTAGTTGGGTATTTAATTACGTTGGTTAGTCGTTCTTTTTTGCCCACTCGAATATATAAAAAATGCCTATTAACAAGATGTTAACATTGCTATAATAGACTAACTACCGTATTAATCGATAAAAGGTTTAGGAAGTTTTCAATTGTATATAAACAGGAAAATGATCACTATAACCGCCTTTGTATTTTTTCCCTACATAAGTTCTAAAAGGCTGTCCTTTATATTTACCATGATATTGAGTTAACGATTTATTATTATAAACATCCGCCCCTTTATATGATAAAATCGAATTTGCTGCGTCAAAAAAATTAGTTGAAAATAAGATTTGATCAAACAAATTCCATTGAAAATCATGATTTAAACTGCCCTTGTCTCTTGACCAAACGGTTTTAAATGGATTATATAAGCTACTTTCCTTCTCTATTAAAGACAGGCTGTCATTATTTGGGTTATCATTGAAATCACCCATTACAATAATTTTTGTATTGACCTCTTCTTTATTTAATCTTTTAATAATAGAATTTACTTTGCGGGCTGCTGCTATGCGTTTATGTTCTGTCTCCTTCTCGCCTTCGCGTCTTGAAGACCAATGATTAACAATGATATTTAAGCGCTCTTCTTTTAACTTCCCTTGTACTAATAGAATATCTCTAGTATAATCGCGTTCGCCAGATTCTGTTTGTAGATATACTGAAAATGTCTCAGAACTTTCTACTTTAAAAGTATCACTTTTGTAAAGGAGAGCGACATCAATTCCTCGTTCATCTGACGAATCGTAATGCACATAGCTATAGTTTTCTTCAATAAGGTTTTTACTTCTTACTAAGTCTAATAATACTCTTTTGTTTTCTACCTCTGCCAAACCAATAATTATAGGTGCTTCCTCAGCATCCTCATCTCCAATTTTTGAAATTACTGTACCAAGTTTTCTTAGCTTATTTTCATAACGCCTGGGTGTCCAACGCTTTGCAGAAATCGGTAAAAAATCATCATCATTGGTTAGCGGGTCATTTTCTACATCGAATAAGTTTTCAATATTATAGAATGCAATAGTGTAAGTATCTAAAGAATTATTCATGGGATTAAATATAGGTTTTTTAAAGCGTATTTAGAATACTACATTTACTTAACTTTGCACTTTAATTTATGTATGATAGAAAAAAAGGATATTAATTTAGAGAAGGTTGTTCTTATAGGTATAATAACTCAAGATCAAAATGAAGAACAATCTAAAGAGTACCTCGATGAATTAGAATTTTTAACCTACACTGCAGGTGGGGAAGTCGTAAAACGCTATACCCAGAAAATGACCATGCCTAATCCTAAAACTTTTATAGGGACAGGAAAAATGGACGAAGTAATGCATTTTGTTAAGGAAAATGATATTGGAACCGTAATTTTTGATGACGAATTATCTCCTGCTCAAGAACGAAATATTAGTAAAATTCTTAATTGTAAAATCTTAGATAGAACCAACCTTATTCTAGATATTTTTGCACAACGTGCTCAAACCAGCTATGCCAGAACACAAGTAGAGTTGGCACAATGCGAATATTTGCTGCCAAGGCTCAAAGGTATGTGGACACACCTGGAACGGCAAAAGGGTGGTATTGGTATGCGTGGTCCTGGGGAAACCGAAATAGAAACCGATAGACGTATTGTTCGCGATAAAATCTCATTGTTAAAGAAAAAAATAAAAACCATTGATAAGCAGATGGCTGTACAACGTGGTAATCGTGGCAAAATGGTGCGTGTTGCTTTGGTGGGTTATACAAACGTTGGGAAGTCTACATTAATGAATGTTATTAGTAAAAGTGAAGTCTTTGCTGAGAATAAACTCTTTGCAACTTTAGACACTACAGTTAGAAAAGTGGTTATTGGTAATCTTCCTTTTTTAGTTAGCGATACTGTTGGTTTTATTAGAAAACTACCAACACAATTAGTAGAATCTTTTAAGAGCACACTTGATGAAGTTAGAGAAGCAGATTTATTGCTCCATGTGGTAGATATTTCGCACTCAAATTTCGAAGAGCATATAGATTCTGTCAATCAAATATTAGATGAGATTGATAGTAAAGACAAACCGACTATTATGGTGTTTAATAAAATTGACGTCTATGAAGCCGAACCTTATGATGATGATAATTTGGTTATTGAGCGTACTAAAGCCAATTACTCCATAGAGGAGTGGAAAAAAACATGGATGGCAAAATTAGGTGATCACGTATTGTTTATCTCTGCATTAGAAAAAGAAAATCTTGATGAATTTAGAAAACGGGTTTATAAAGAAGTAAGAGAAATCCATATCACCAGATTTCCATATAATCATTTTCTTTATCCAGACGTAGAAGACATAATATAAAAAAAGAGGTCTAATTTAAATTAGACCTCTTTTTTTATCTCTGATGAATTTAGAACTTATAGCTTAATCCTACAGTATAATAACTCTGTAAATCGTTGTCTGCATCATCTAAATCTACACCTTGAAAGTTCGCTGCTTCTTGTCTATTACTACGTAATCCAAAATCAAAACCAACACCAATACCTTTCCAAAAAGTATATGCAAAAGAATTAATCCATGTCCAATTCGACAGGTTACTATCCTCATAACTTTGGAAAGCAGAGAGGTTTGTTTTAAAGTTAATTTTCCCTATTTGTCGTGTATAATCAGCAACTATTTTTGCACCAAAAGACGAATCAAAAACAGTATCACCACTAGAAAATACAAAATTATAGTTTGCCGGGTGTATAACCACAACTAAATCTGTAATTGGTGTCCAGGTGAAACCTACACCAACATCTAAATAACCAGGGTCGTTAAAATTATTTAATATTGTAGTTCTATACTCAGCTAGCCCAGAAACTGCCCATTTTTCACTTAGTCGTCTCCCATATAATGATGATAAATTAAATACATCTGTTGTAGGTTCAAAATCATCACTATCATTAGGATCATCTTTATTATCTAACTTGGTCCAATTTAAATTTGTATTTAAACTATTTCTCCAAAAGTATTTTTCATCTATTTTATTTGCAAAAGCATTTACTGTAAATCCAATTGCCCCAGATTGATTGTTTGGTGCTCCCTGAGCATACCATTTACTAAAGTTAGATAAGCTACCACCTATAGTACCAAAGGCTCCAATACGCCATCCTGGTAATGCATCTATTTGTGCTTGTAAAGCATCAGCTTCCGCTTGAAATTTATCAGCTTCCGCTTGTTTCTCTGCTTTTTGAGCTTCTAATTCTTCTTTTGTCTGTGAAAAACTAAATGTAATCATTAACATTAAGAATACAGATAAGAGTAGTTTTTTGTTCATAATGAATTAAATTTTAGTAAGTCTAAGTTTTGTTAATTTGCAAATATAAGTCTTTATGATTTACAGTAACCCCTTCTTTACCATTACAATAACACTACAATGGTTTTAAAAAGTATAAATCTGGTATATGTTACTTTCTTTTAAACAGTGGAACCGAGGAACATGCTTCACCAAACATGATGGATTTTGCCACTGGTTTTAATCGTTGAGATAGTAATACCAATGCATTTGCTGGCACAGGCTTGTAAGAGCAACCTTTTATAATTACGGGCATGTCCTTATAATCAGAGATATCTAAATCTGAAATAATGGAGGTGTAGATAATAGATTCTAAATGTTCTAATGACCCAATAACAGTTAGCTTAGAATAATTTTGAAGTTGAAGAGAAATCAACATATATGCCCAATCTGGCACAATAGCATCAGTAGAGCAATACAAAGCTACATAACAATCGTGGTATTGTGACCAATCGTGTTCAGCAACCGAAGCTCTAAATTCTTTTTCTCTTAGTACTAAGCCCTCCATTAACCAATCCTTTATATCAAAAAGGACGCGTTTTCCTTCTGGATAATAATCTTCGAGATCTATAACCTTAAGCTTACTATTTGCTACTCTGTTTACAATTTCTCCTTCCATATTTATATTAATTCACTTTGTAGCGTCGTAAGCCATAATTGGTGTCATCTTTTTCAATATAATCCAAAGCTATTTTACTACCATCTAATACAGCTTTTTCTAATTGTGAACGGTGAATTTTTTCGTAAGTAGTCACATCAATAGCCGTTCTGTTTTTCAAATATTCAAACAGTTTAACATCTTTTAATTTTGAAGTCCAGTTAGCTTGAATTGTACCTTCAAACACCTTTGATTTTGAACCACTTCCATAACTTATAAAACCAATGGTATCACCTTCAATTGTTTTTGAAACGTCTAAGCTATGTGATAAATAACTTAAAAATGACATAAAAATTGAAGCCGTGTACATGTTCCCAATTTCAGAAGATGCTAATTCACCTGATACAATTTTTGATGTTATAAATTCATTATAAATTTTTGATTTGTAAGCGCTTTTTTTCCATTCTTTCTTGTCTGATGTTTTGCGTTCACCTATCTCGTTCTCCAAAGCTAAGTATACTCTTGTATCTTCTATCCAATTAAGCCAATTATAAAAAATAATACGTCTCCCATGAAAGGCATATGGCAAGTGAAAAATAAGCTGTTGCCATTTTGTTACAAAATCCGTTGTGTTTTGTGTATTAAAATGTGCAATAGCTTCCGTAATTCTGTCGCTGTAACATGTATTTGAAAACTGTCCATCAAACACAGGTTCTTCTTTAAAGACTTCTACCAAGTCGTTATTATCTGACCAAAATTCGGATGAAGACGAGTTTAAAAAATCTTCGATTTTCTTATTAGATGTATCTAAATTTAAGTCTTTAAATACTGTTTTTAAAAGTTCAATTTTTTTGTATGTACGTCTTGGTTTAAAAAAATCGCCTTCACTTTTCGATGCAATACCCCAAGTATCATTTATCTCTAAAATAGCTGGATAATGTGTAATTAAAACTGCTACTGCACCCGCACCTTGTGTATATTCCCCAGTAGAATTTAAATCGTATTTTGAAACATCAGAGGCTATAATAACGGCTTTTCGCTCAGGATTTTGTTTTACCCAATCAATACTATTATGCATGGCATCTACAGCACCAACACATGCAAAAGTCATATCTAAAATATCACAATTCTTAAAACTACGTTCACCATATGTTGAAGCTAGTTTGTTTTCTACAATTTCAACGGCATAGGTTGCCGATGGTTTTGAGCCATCAACTGCGCTTTCGGTACCTAAGTATACACGACCAATCTCATTAGGATTGAGATCATTTTGTTCAATAAGGTTTAATAAGGCATTTGAGGCAAAGGTTACAACATCTTCACCTACATTTGGCACTGCCATTTTTTGAAGCCCTAAACCGCGTTTTAACTTTTCGGCAGGGATACCTCTTCTCGCTGCCAAATCATCCATTGATACATAAAGTTGTGGCACATAAAACGCGATAGAGTCAATTCCAATTTTTGACATGTTGATTAATTTTATTAGAGCATTCCTAATTCGAGTTTTGCTTCTTCACTCATTAAATCTTGTGACCAAGGTGGGTCAAATGTAATTTCTACCTCAGCATCTTTAACATCGTTAAGTGATTTTATTTTTTCCTCGACCTCGAGAGGCAAGGTTTCTGCAACTGGACAATTAGGTGTTGTTAATGTCATTAAAATTTTTACATAATAATCTTCATTGACAAAAACATCGTAAATTAGTCCTAATTCGTATATATCTACAGGGATTTCGGGATCATAAATAGTTTTTAAAACTCTTACGATTTTATCCCCAAGTATATTTGTATCTATTGTTGTATCGCTCATTTTTTAAATATTTGTGTTTACTACAGTTGTCTTACAAATTAACATAAGACACTTAATTTAATTGTGTTTGGTAAGCAATTGCATATAATTTTATTTGCTTTACCATACTCACTAAACCATTTGCTCTAGTTGGTGATAAATGCTCTTTCAAGCCTATTTTGTCAATAAAATATGTGTCGGCTTCAATTATATCTTTTGGGTGCTGGTTAGAAAATGCTCTAATAAGTATTGCAATTATTCCTTTAGTGATAATAGCATCGCTATCTGCAGTAAAGTTAATTTTATCATTACTCATATCTGCATGTACCCAAACCTTACTTTGGCAACCTTTTATAATATTATCTTCGGTTTTATATTTTTCGTCAATTAAAGGAAGTGTTTTACCTAAATCTATCATGTACTGGTAGCGTTCTTCCCAATCTTCAAACATTGAGAATTCATCTATAATTTCATCTTGAACTTCTTGAATTGTCATAGTTTAATACTTTGTTGTAAAATTACAAAATCACTATTGTTTAACAGCATTTTCCTTAACGGATAACACTTTATTAACTAATGCTTCAATTTCTTTTGGTGGTACACCATGATCAAATGTAGGCGTCATCATTTCTACATCACCTTTAATAATCGCCAGATTTGCGTGAGCTGCACCATCGTGCAATCGTTTATTTGTTGGCGCACTTAATTTATTTAAATTTTCAATATCGATTTTCTCTATCAGTTCTTCTAACATAACCCAATCCTGAGATTTACAATTATAAGTGCTCATCTCTTTTAGATTTCTATCTTCAGAAATAATTACTTGAGCTTTTGAAATTTGAACATATTCAAAAGTTCCTCTTGATAAAGCTTGGTATGTAATTAGAACTTTTTCGTAATTGTCCCCAACTACTTCTTGCTTTAAGTTGACTGCTTCTCGGCTTGGTTTAGAAGCCACAACTTGTTCAGTTTCTTTAGAGTCTGAAACTACTTCTTTATTAGAATTACAAGATTCGGCAAGCATTACAATGGTAAATAGACTAAATAAAAATTTCATGATATAACATATTGTTTACAATGTAAGTTACATTTTTAATGCCAAAGTCTATGAAAGCATAAGTACTGCCTTTTTTAATGCAGTAATGAAAGTGTCAATCTCTTCTATAGTATTATAAAACATAAATGATGCTCTTATAGTACCTGGAATCTTGTAATAATCCATAATAGGTTGGGCACAATGATGACCTGTACGCACAGCAATACCCATTTTATCTAAAATTGTTCCGATATCGTATGGATGAATATTACCTATATTAAATGAAATGACTGAAGTTTTGTTTTTAGCCGTTCCATAGATTTTTAAACCCTCTATTAGAAGTAGTTGCTCTGTTGCATATTCCAGAAGTTTGTTTTCGTAATTAGCTATGTTCTTAAAACCTATACTATTCATATAGTCAATAGCAGCACCAAAGGCAATTCCACCTGCAATATTAGGTGTACCTGCTTCAAATTTATGAGGTAAATCTGCATAGGTTGTTTTTTCAAAAGACACTTCAGCAATCATCTCACCTCCTCCTTGATAAGGTGGTAATTTCTTTAACCATTCTTCTTTACCATAGAGTATACCAACACCTGTTGGACCACACATTTTATGAGCTGAACACACATAGAAATCCACATCTAAAGCTTGTAGATCTGGTTTTATATGTGGACAAGATTGCGCTCCATCTACTAAAACAGCTGCTCCAACTTTATGAGCTTCTTTAATCATATACGCGATAGGATTGATCGTTCCTAGGGCATTAGAAATATGATTGACAAAAACCAATTTTGTGTTTTCGTTTAAAAGCGCATCAAATTCTGAAAGTATCAATTCCCCGTTTTCGTTCATAGGAATGACTTTCAATCTAGCACCTGTTCTCTCGCAAAGCATTTGCCAGGGCACTATATTACTATGGTGCTCTAAAGCAGAAACTATAATTTCATCCCCTTTTTTCAATAGCGAAGAGAAGCCATTGGCAACTAGGTTAATACCATGTGTTGTACCTGCTGTAAAAATAATCTCATGAGCATGTTTGGCATTAAAATGATGTTGTATTTTAATACGTGCTTGCTCATAAGCGTCGGTAGCTTCTTGACTTAGGCTATGTACACCTCTATGAATATTAGCGTTGTAGTTTGAATAATAATCTACTATAACATCAATAACCTGTTGTGGTGTTTGTGACGTTGCAGCATTATCAAAATAGATTAGTGGTTTTCCATTAACTTCACGATTGAGTATTGGGAAGTCTTGTCTTATGGTTTTAGCATTAAAATCCGTATGTTCTGCTAGTTTGCTCATTTACAAATCAAATCCAATACTCACACCTAATTTGTTAGCTATAATTTTAGTAATTCTGTTTTTAATTGCAGGAATTTTTACAGAATCTAAAACATTATTACTAAAAGCAAACATTAACAACGCCCTAGCCTCTTTTTCAGGAATACCTCGAGAACGTAAGTAGAACATGGCGCTTTCATCTAGCTGACCTATAGTACAACCATGAGAACATTTTACATCATCAGCAAAAATCTCTAACTGCGGTTTAGTATTGATACTTGCCTTATCACTAATAAGGATATTATTATTTGCCTGAAAGGCATTTGTCTTTTGAGCTTCTTTTTCTACAATAACTTTACCATTAAAAACACCTGTTGCATTATCATTAAAAATACCTTTATAATCCTGATGACTTTCGCAATTAGGTTCTATATGATGTACTAATGTATTATGATCGACATGTTGCTTATTACCAATAATGGTAATACCTTTCATAGTAGAATCTATGCGCTCACCATTTTGGTAAAAATTGAGGTTATTTCTAATAAGCTTACCTCCAAAAGAAAACGTGTGAACCTTTGCTAAACTTTCTTGCTTTTGATTTACAAACGTATTATCTATTAAAGATGCACTTTTTTTATCATTCTGAATTTTGTAATAATCTACAATAGCCCGTTTGTTTGTGAAAATTTCAGTAACACTATTAGTTAAAACAGGATTATCTGTTAAGCTCTGATGACGCTCTATAATTTGAACATGAGAATTTTCATCTACAACTATTAAGTTTCTTGGCTGAAGCATTAAAGCAGCTTCATTACCTGTAGAAAAATGTATAATCTGAATTGGTTTTTCAACCAATTTATTTTTTGGAATATGTATATAAGCGCCTTCTGCAGAAAATGCTGTATTTAAAGATGATAAACCATCTTTAGAAGCAATTTTGTTGAAGTAATTTTCAATCACCAATCTGTATTTTGGTTTTGATAGTGCTGCTGACATCAAACAAACATCAATACCATCATGTGTAGTTTGTGATAAATGCGATGAATATTTTCCATCAATAAAAATGATTTTATAACAATCAATCTCATGTATAAAATACTTCTTTACATCTTTATACTCCAGAGCATTTTCGTGTTTTGGGAATACGCTATAATCGTGTTTTAAAACCGAATTTAATGAGGTATACTTCCAGGCTTCTTGTCGCTTAGTAGGAAATCCTTCAATCTCAAAATTCTTGATAGCTTCAGTTCTAATATCATGAACAGGTGAATCTATGTCTACCATATTTTCAAAGGCCATGAAAGAGGATACTAATTTTTCTTTTAATTCCATTTTGCTTAGAGATTAAGCGTTTACTTCTTCTTTAATCCAATCGTACCCTTTAGCTTCTAACTCGTGAGCTAAATCTTTAGATCCAGATTTTACAATTTTTCCATCATGCAATACATGTACATAATCTGGAACGATATAATCTAATAATCTTTGGTAATGTGTAATAACAATGACTGCATTATCTTTAGATTTTAGTTTGTTTACACCATTAGCTACAATTCTAAGGGCATCAATATCCAATCCAGAATCGGTTTCATCTAATATTGCTAGTTTTGGTTCTAACATTGCCATCTGAAAGATTTCATTACGTTTTTTCTCACCACCAGAGAATCCTTCATTAAGTGAACGCGACAAAAACTTACGATCTATCTCTAACATCTCAGATTTTTCACGAATCATTTTAAGCATTTCATTAGCAGGCATATCTTCTAACCCTTTAGCTTTTCGTGTTTCGTTTATAGCAGTTTTCATAAAGTTAGTAACACTAACTCCAGGAATCTCTACAGGGTATTGAAACGATAAAAACACTCCTTGGTGAGCACGTTCTTCTGGTCCTAGTTCATCAATATTTTCACCATCTAATAAGATTTCACCTTCTTCAACTTCGTATTCTTCTTTACCCGCTATTACAGATGCTAATGTACTTTTACCAGAACCATTAGGTCCCATAATGGCATGCACCTCACCTGGTTTTACATTAAGGTTTATCCCTTTTAAAATTGGTTTGTCTTCTACACTTGCGTGTAAGTTGTTTATCTTTAACATAGTCTTTAATTTCCTAGTTTTATAACGTCTTCTTTCTTTGGGTCTGTAGCTTCTAGCTTTAAAATTTCTTTAATTTCTAATTTGTAAGGCCAACCCTCTTCATCTTCGTTTTTTTTAATTTTTTTGACTCTGGCAGTTAGCATTACACCATCTGTGGCTTCTTTTTTTAATGGCTTGGCTTGTTCGTTTAATCTTTTTAAGTTCTCATCCATTACAACACCGTAAATTTCTGTTGGTGTCTGAAAAACCGCAGCATCAGCATAATACAAATATTCACCTTTCATTGTAATGAAACCATCATTTGCATCATAAGATTTTGCACGATTGTCTTCTAAGTTTACTTCAGGCTTTGTTTCATTTTTACAAGCAACCAAAGTCAAAGCAATTAATAAAAGTGATGTTATTTTTTTCATATTTATTTTTAGAATTAATGAGATGCTTAGATTGAATCTCACACCTCAAATCATATTAACCTACAGATCCTTCTAAACTGATTTCTAATAATTTTTGAGCTTCAACAGCAAATTCCATAGGTAATTTGTTTAAGACTTCTTTGCTAAAACCATTAACAATTAATGCAATTGCTTTTTCAGTATCTATACCACGTTGGTTACAGTAAAAAATCTGGTCTTCACCAATTTTACTTGTTGTAGCTTCGTGTTCAATTTGAGCTGATTTATTTTTGGCTTCTATATAAGGAAAAGTATGTGCTCCACATTCATTACCCATTAATAAACTATCGCATTGCGAAAAGTTACGCGCATTGTCTGCTCTAGAACTTATCTGCACCAATCCACGGTAAGAATTCTGAGATTTCCCTGCCGAAATTCCTTTAGAAATAATGGTAGATTTGGTATTCTTACCCAAGTGAATCATTTTGGTACCTGTATCTGCTTGCTGATAATTATTAGTTACAGCTATAGAATAGAATTCGCCAACAGAATTATCTCCTTTTAATACACAAGAAGGGTATTTCCATGTTACAGCAGAACCTGTCTCTACCTGAGTCCATGAAATTTTAGCATTGTTTTCGCAAAGCCCTCTTTTGGTTACAAAATTGTAAACACCACCTTTACCTTCGGCATTACCAGGAAACCAATTTTGAACTGTTGAGTATTTTATTTCTGCATCGTCTAGTGCAATCAATTCTACTACTGCTGCATGCAATTGATTCTCATCTCTGCTTGGCGCTGTACAACCCTCCAGATAACTTACGTAGCTACCTTTATCTGCTATCACTAAGGTTCTTTCGAATTGACCTGTACCAGCTTGATTAATTCTAAAATAAGTAGATAATTCCATTGGGCAACGCACACCTTTAGGAATATAGCAGAAAGAACCATCACTAAAAACGGCAGAATTTAAAGCCGCATAAAAGTTGTCTTTTTGAGGTACAACTGTACCAATGTATTTCTTTACCAATTCAGGATGCTCTTGAATAGCTTCAGAAATACTCATAAAAATTATGCCTTTTTCTGCTAAAGTCTTTTTAAAGGTTGTCGCAACAGAAACAGAATCTACAACCACATCCATTGCTACACCTGCAAGTTTCTTTTGCTCATCTAGAGAAATACCCAGTTTTTCAAAAGTTGCCAAAAGTTCTGGATCTACCTCATCTATACTATCATATTTTGGTTTGCTATTTGGTGCAGAGTAATAAGAAATAGCTTGAAAATCTGGTTTCTCATAATGCACATTAGCCCATTCTGGTTCGGTCATTTCTTTCCAAACTTTAAAGGCTTTAAGTCGCCATTCGGTCATCCATTCTGGCTCCTCCTTTTTCTTAGAAATTGCTCTAACAATATCTTCATTTAAACCATTAGGAAATGTTTCAGATTCTATATCTGTATAAAAACCATATTCATATTCTTTGGTTTTTAACTCTTCCCTTAAATCGTCTTCTGTATATTTACTCATCAGTATTTTTTAAAGTGAAAATGATTCCCCACAGCCACAAGTGCGGTTTGCATTAGGATTATTGAATACAAACCCAGTACCATTTAATCCCCCTGAATATTCTAATGTTGTACCAATTAAGTACAAGAAACTTTTTTTGTCTACAATGATTTTTATACCATTATCTTCAAAAACCTTATCTCCTTCTACTTGGGTATTATCGAATTTTAAATCGTAAGACAAGCCTGAGCAACCACCACTCTTAACACCTACTCTAACATAGTCATTTTGTGGATTATAGCCATCGTCGGTCATGAGTTCCATGACTTTTTTCTTTGCTTGTTCAGAAACTTTAATCATAATGTTTAACTAGATTAGTTCTAAATAGAATGCAAATATACAATATAACAAAGGTTAAACCATATTTACTAACATTATATTAGCATATGATTTAATAGAATTTACCTATTGGTTATTATAAAAAATTTGGTTTGGAAATCTGGAGCTTTAAATGAAATAACCGCCTAAGTGTAGATTGAATATCTTTATTAGTAATACTAAGTTCTTCAAAGTTACCATGAGTATCCGTTTTTACAACTGTATTACAATGACTACATGTTAGCTCTGCGGTTTGGTCAGTATATGTTTTGGACTTCACATAATTATGACCAAACACTGCACAAGGTAGTGCTTTGTTTGAAGTAGGTTTCATTTAAAAAAATTTGGGATTGAAAATTTAGAAAATTCACTTCATAATAATGCTTAAATACTCTAATTTTCGACAAAATACACTAAAAAAGTAGATTATTCTTACAAAACTTAATTATGGAAGTCTGGATTATTCAAAAATGACGGATCTGAAAGTGTTAGTAAAAATGCTTTTAAATCAGCTTTTTCCTGCAAGGTTAATTGTACTCCTCCTTGTGCTAATTGTTTCATTAAAGGATCAATTGTTGGTGAATTTTGAAGTCCTTCACTATAATGATCAATGACCTCATCTAGGGTTGTAAATCTACCATCGTGCATGTAAGGTGCTGTATATGCTAAGTTACGTAAAGAAGGGGAACGAAATTTACCATTATCGTTTGGGTCGCCCGTTACAGCTCCTAATCCTAAATCCGAAAAATTACTATCTAAACCATTGTTATGAAAATCATTATCTGTCCAAAGTGGATTATTAGGATTGCCATGACAATGAAAACAATCTCCTTTATCTTCTCTGAGAAAAATATCTAAACCGTTTAACTCTTGTGATGTTAACGTTGCCTGACCTAGAGAATACCTATCAAATTTAGAATTCGCAGAGATGAGTGTTCGCTCAAATTGAGCTATAGCTTTTGTGGTTAACTCTTTAGTTATTGTTGATGTCTTAAATGCCAACCTAAAGAGTTCAGGGTATTCGGGATGTGCCTGTAATCGCTCAATAACATTATCCCAATTACTATGCAACTCAATTGGATTTTGCACAGGTTCTTCCGCTTGGCGTTCTAGGCTAAGTTCTTTTCCGTCCCAGGTAAAGCGTTCGTTGTAATTCCAGGCCAGATTGAATATTGGCATTGAGTTACGTATTCCTGCTATACCATCAATACCAATACTTGTTGGCGAATTATCTGTAAATGCACTTTGAGGTGAATGGCAAGAAGCACAAGATTTTGTACCGTCAGCCGATAGAATTTCATCAAAAAAGAGCTTTTTCCCTAGCGCTACTCCCTCAAGGGTTTGCCTATTATCAGTGGGTATAACAGGTGGAATAATATTATCAGAAAAAATTTCGGGAATACTTAAAGGTTGAGGAGTGGGTTCGTAACCCGAATCATCATTTGAGCAATTCAAACACGTCAAAAGAATTAAAAAAAAACACCTTTTCCTCATCTCCCATTTTATTGCTGAGTTACATCACCTAATGAAAATACATTTTGCCCATTTTCGAACATCATAATCTGAGCATCAGAGTTTGGCATTAGCATTTGATTGTAGATATTTAGGTCCCATGTATTAGGGTTTTTAAACCATTCTGCTAAATCAGCTTCTACTTCAATCTCTGTAACATTTGCTATAGCTACAGGACCTAGATTTACTGTAAAAAAAGTATCCTGAGGAAATATTGGGTTAGGCCCTGGATTATCCACAGCTCTAATCGCGTGGTAATTAAAACCTTGCTCATCTGAATTTGTATCCAAATATTTACCATCAAACTGCATATAATGATAACCACCACCTAAATTGTCTGGGACATTAAAATTAGCAGCGTTTAAGTCTGGATAATTCCCTGTATTATAGGTATTGTTTAATCCAAATGTAAACGACACATTACTATAATTACCTATTGGAACTAACGTGCTTAATGTGTAAAGTAACCCATTATCATTTGTAACATCTACTAGATTATGTGCTTCGAATGTTAAAATTTCTCCTTGTGCTCCAGTAAATGTAATATCTGAGATGACATAACGTAAGCGCTCTATGCTTAACATCTCCCCATTTTCATTGGTATATTGAATCGTATTAAAATCTGAATTTGTCACTGGTGCGCCATCCCAATTATGAGTGAACTTAAATGTCGTTGCTACCTGAAAATTTTGAGTAGAGTCACCATCAGTACTACAGGAAAAAAAACTTAAACCTAAAGTTACAAGGATGATTAAAACCTGTTTTTGTAATTTGTTTTCGTAAGGAGCTTTCTTTTTCATTTTTTTATTTTTTAATCGATTTTTATAACTAGTAAATCAGTAAACCCTTTGTTTTCTATTATGTCACCATCACTACTGGTAGAATCTCCAACTGCGATTATGGAGCCATCATTAAGCTCAGCTATACCATATGTAAAATCAATATTTGAGCCTCCTACAGTAGTTTCCCATTTTAAGTTACCGTTAGTATCAACTTTTAATAGCCATGCGTCATTTTGACCTTGATTAATGGCTACATCTATATCGTTACTTCGAGAACTGCCAGCCAGTAAAAAACCATCGTTTTGAGACTTAACCAAAGCACGAGATACATCAAAGTTACTACCACCAATTGTCTTTTCCCAAATTAAATCGCCATCTGAAGATATTTTTATAAGCCACAAATCAGCAGCACCATTGTTTTTTGAAACATTATTATCATTACTTCTTGTATCTCCAGCAATGAGATAATTACCATCATTTGTTTTTACAATTGCTCTTGCTTCGTCTATTTGAGTTCCACCAAAAGATCTTTCCCAAATCATTTCACCTGTCGAAGAAATTCTGAGTACCCAGAAATCATAAGTTCCTAGATTACCAGAAATATCAGTATCATCACTGTCAGAGCTACCTACAATTACAAAACCATTATCATTAGTTTGAATAACATCGTTAGGAGTATCTGTAAAATTTCCTCCAAAATATCTGCTCCATTCTATGTTTCCAAAAGCATCTAGTTTTAAAGCCCAATAATCGCCACCTGCATGTCTATTGGCTGTACGTGATGAATTACCTTCTCCACCAGAGGCAGTGACATCTAACACACCTGTAATCAGATAACCTTGATCATTGGTTTGGATTACTGATATTCCTGTATCTGCACCTTGGTATCCGAACGATTTTTGCCATGTCATATTACCATCAAAATCTAGCTTTGTAAGCCAATAGTCTTGTGATCCTGCATTTTCAGTAACATCACCATCACTGCTAAAGCTATAACCTAAAAGTGCATAACCACCATCTTGAGTTTGAATGATATCACTCCCTCTTTCATCTAAAGAGCCTCCAAAGGTTTTTTGCCATTGTAAATTATCTTGGGCATCAAATTTCATTACCCAGTAATCAAAGCTTTCGTTTAGCTTATCAGTAATATCCTCATCGTTACTTTGTGTATACCCTAAAATAGCATAACCGCCATCAGTTGTATTTACAACGGCTTGTCCACTATCGTTTTTAGTACCACCAAAAGTTTTAACAAAAGTAGCCTCTATATCTATAGAGCGATTTGTAGAATCGTCATTACTACAGCAAAAAAGTATTAAAAAAGAAAGCGTAGTACACAGATATGATAACCTTTTAATAAACATATCATTTAGTTAGGTCTAACTATATATAAACCACCATCAATATCGCTTACAACTATATTTCCACTATCAAAAAAAGGATAGATATTCCAAGCACCATTAAATGCTGTATTGTCATTTGGTATATAGGTATCAATAAAACCTGATTCTACCATAACACCAGAAGCAATATTTGAAATATCTATAGCTCTAACTCCAGCTGTATAATTAGCCACGTAGAAAGTATTACCAACAACGTAACCATTATGGTCGATAGCTCCTGTTGGCCCAAGATATTCCATATGAAATACCGGATCATCTAGATCAGTAAAATCAAAAACAATAGTTCTTGAATTGAGTCCAAAGTCAATCTCATCAGTCTCGTCTCCTAATAAAAAATATTCCATGTTTTCGGTAAACCACCCTTGGTGCGTATAGCCAATATTACTGTAATCTATTGTAGAAATCTGAACTGGATTATCTTTATCTGTGACATCCACAATTACCACTTCATTTTCGTTACTTCCAATTAAAATCTCTTTACCTGTATGGTCTGTATCTGGTCCATTATAGGTAACCACCTGTGCATCATGAGAGTATGCATCATCAGCATAACCACCAGCTGCAACAGGACTGGTTGGGTTTTGAATATTTATAAAATGAGGCCCACCATTAAAAGTTGTAGTTCCTACAGCATAAGCAAAACCACTTTCTTCATTAATAACAATATTATGCGCCTTTCCAAATTCAGTGTATGTGGCATCTGCTGTGAATGTTTCAGGAGGATTTGCAACATTTCTTAAACGTGTTAAATCGAAGACCTGCATACCATGACCAGCAGCTTCGCTTACAATAAAAGCGTGATTATTATAAGTCTTAATATCTCTCCAATCACTATTTACTGTAGCTGTAGGTAATACACCAAGTAAAACAGGATTAGCAGGATCGGTCATATCTACAAAAGCCGCATTAGTTGATGTACCGACTAAAGCATATTCTCTCCCTGTTTGTGGATCTGTCCAACCCCAAGAATCGTTACCTTCTGCACCATCACCACCAAGCACATCAATTGGGATATGACTCATTAAATCAAAACCGTTACATGGATGACCATTAGCAAAACCATTAACGCATGGAAAATTAGCGGTTTGATTATTACCCGAATTATCATCGTCGTCCGAACAGTTAAATGAAAACAATACCAGTAATGCTACCAGTATACGAAGCGTAAATTTCATAATCTTTTTTTTAGCAATTTACAGTAAATTTTGCATTTGATGGTAAATCCAAATATAATTAACGCTAATTATCACTAAATTATTTAAAAAAGCATAATACTTTTGCAATATGATAGAAGATAAAAATCCGAAACGTACACCATTGAGTGAATTAGGTGAATTTAAACTCATTGAGCACCTTACTGAACATTTTGAAGTCACTCAAAAATCTACTGTGAAAGGTATAGGTGATGATGCTGCAGTTTTAAATTTTAAGAATAAAGACATTGTTGTTTCTACAGACTTGTTGGTTGAGGGAGTGCATTTTGATCTAAGCTATGTACCATTAAAACATTTAGGTTACAAAGCTATAATAGTAAATTTATCTGATATTTATGCAATGAATGCCAAGGCCACTCAAGTTACGGTATCGATTGCTGTTTCTAACCGTTTTCCTTTAGAAGCCCTAGAAGAAATCTATGCTGGTATAACTACCGCTGCTAAATTATATAATATAGATGTTGTCGGAGGAGACACAACGTCTTCAACTTCTGGACTGGTTATTTCTGTTACAGCAATAGGTGAAGTTGACAAGGATAATAAAGTATTGCGCTCTGGTGCCAAACCTAATGATTTGCTAGTAGTTTCTGGAGATATAGGTGGTGCCTACATGGGATTACAAGTGCTAGAACGCGAAAAAGAGGTCTTTAAAGTTAATCCAAACAATCAACCTGACCTCTCCATGTACAGCTATATTGTTGAACGTCAGTTGAAACCAGAAGCCAGAAAAGATATTGTAGAGTTATTGCATACACTTGAAGTAAAACCAACCAGTATGATAGACATAAGCGATGGATTATCTTCTGAGGTTATTCATTTGTGTAAACAAAGTAAAGTTGGTGTTGATGTATACGAAAATAAAATCCCATTAGACCCTCAGGTAATTTCTACTTGCGAAGAATTCAATATAGATAGCACCACAATAGCTTTAAATGGTGGTGAGGATTACGAATTATTAATGACGATTTCTCAAGAAGATTTTCCAAAGATAAAAGGAAACCCAAATCTTACGGTTATAGGTTATATGACTGAACAAGATAGAGGAATGCACTTGGTAACAAGAGCTGAGGAGAAAATACCGATAATTGCAAAAGGATGGAATGCGCTTAAAAATCCATCATAAGAAGCTTTTGACTTCTCTCTAAGCGTTTGTTATGAACGCGATTTAATACTGAATTTATTTCTTTGAATTTTGGCGTTAGCGGAATGAATTTTCCGTTACCATCTATAGTCATTTCTGACTTGCAGTTTTTGCACTTGTATTCTTTTACGTGGTAAGTCACATTTTTTGATACTGAATAATCATGACCAAATAATGAGCAGTAAACATTTTTCATTTTAACTTCGTAGTCTTATAGAGATTAAGATCAATTAGGATACTTAAATATAAGAAAACAAGTTATTCACAGGTTATTAACAATCAACAAATCGATGAACTGATTGATTTCTGCTTCAAACGCATCATTCTGTTGTTATAAATACGCTCTAAAGCAGAATTTATTTCTTGAAATTTTGGAGTCAATTCTGTAAGCTTACCATTGCTATTAGTGGTGAGTTGTTTTTTACAACGTGTACAAGTATATTCTTTAACGTGGTTGGTTACCTTCTTTGTCACTTCGTAATTATGGCCAAAAAAGTCGCAATATAATTTATTAGGCATAAGTAGGTTGTTTAAGCTAGATTTGTTTCAGTGGGATAAACTTAGGAAAAAAAATATCAAAAAAACGCCAAAGAGTTTTATTTTTCGATAAAATGTTTTAAAAAGTAGGATAAATCTGATTTATTTTCAATATGACTCATATGACCTTCAGATAATTCTCCATGATTAATAGACGTGTTTTTTATTTGAGCTTTAATCTTATCCGGATTAATTAGTGCGTCTTTGCTTCCTGTTAAGATAAGTTTTTCACCATCGAGCTGCTTAAAAATCTTTAACCGATTTGGTCTTAGAATCATTCCTTCTTGTGCTGCTATGTAACCTTGCACCGAAGTTTTTAAAGCAATTTGTAAAGCTTCCTCGTAATCTTGTTTATAGGTTATTTTGCTTTTTGGGGCAAATAAATTAGCAAAAGACATACGCACTAAATTCTCATAATTAGTATGCGCCATTTTTATAGCACGTGTCCTCATTAACTTTCGCACTTCAGTATCTGCTTCAAATGTAGAATTCATCAAACACAAACCTTCAAAAAGATGAGGCTGTTCTTCAGCTAATGCTACATAACCTCCCATAGAATGTCCAATAAATTTTGCCCTTTTAATTTTTAAATGATTTAAAACACTATGAACAGCTTTGGCCATGTTTTCCATAGTATGTACATAACCTACACAATCGGTTTGTCCATGACCCAATAAATCAACACAAATAACGCGATTGTTTTTAGTTAATTCTGGAATAAATTCGGTCCACATTGTACTGGTTTCCAAAAAACCATGTAACAAGACAATCACGGAACCTTTGCCAGATTCAGTATAATGAATATTACTGTTTTTATAGTCTAAAATCACAAATGCAAAGATAGGTTTTGAAATTATTTTAACAGACTAATCATCACTAACATTTAGTATATTTGAAGCTTCTCATTATAAATCAAAATTCACATGATTTTAAAACGATTATTGATCTTAGTTTTTGTCTTAAGTAGTATGACTGTATCTGCTCAAATGGAAGAGGCAGAACTCGATAAACTGATTAAAGAAACACTTATCACTTTTGACGTTCCTGGTATTTCTGTTGGAATATTTAAAGATGGGAAAGAAGTCTATGCGAAAGGCCATGGTGTACGCTCATTGACAACTAAAAAGGATATGAATTCTAACACCTTAGTTGGTGTGGCTTCTAACAGTAAAGGCTTTACCTGTTTTGCTTTAGCCATGATGGTGGATGCCGGGAAATTAAAGTGGGATGATCCTGTGCGTAAGTATATTCCAGAATTTCAATTACACGATTCCTGGGTTACTGAAAATTTTACGGTTAGAGATTTGGTGACACATCGCAGTGGCATGGGATTAGGTGCAGGAGATTTAATGTTCTTTCCAGAAGGCAATGATTTTACAGTACAGGATGTAATCAATAATGTCAAATATTTAGAGCCTGAAACCTCTTTTAGAAGCAAGTTTGCTTATAACAATAACATGTTCATTATTGCAGGTGAAGTGTTGAAGCGTGTGAGCGGTTTGTCTTGGGAAGAATTTATCGAATCCAAGATTATGAAACCTGTTGGGATGAAAAATTCCAAAGCATCCTACAATAGAGTCACTGATAAGTCTAACATTATTGATGCACATACCAGAGCAGAAGGTAAGGTGATTCAAATTCCGCATGATTGGAGTGAAACGGCAAATGCTGCTGGTGGTATTGTGAGTAATGTGCATGATATGATGACCTGGGCAAAATTCTTAATGAATGATGCTGTGACGGAAAGTGGAGAACGCTTATTAGATGAACGCCTATTTCATGAGTTATGGCAATTGCAAACTCCGTTGTCTGTTAGAAAAGGAGATTGGTATAACTCTAATTTTAGAGGATACGGATTGGGTTGGTTTGTCACTGACGTTAAAGGAGGCCACAAACAAGTCTATCATACAGGAGGCTTGATTGGGACTGTGACACAATTTACCATGATTCCAGATTTAGATTTAGCCATCGTAGTCTTAACCAATCAGATGAATGGTTCGGCGTTTAACACCATTACCAATACCATTAAAGATTCGTATTTGGGTTATGAAAATAGAGATTGGTTAACAATGTTGGGTGCTCGAAATGCCAACTACTTAAAATATAATGACAGCATAAAAGCTGATGTTTATGCTAAGGTTGAAAACTTGCAAAGAGCTACTTTCCCAACTCCAAAATCAATTGAAGGCACATACACTGACGATTGGTTTGGTGACATAATTATTACGGATATTAATGGGTATAAGTTTAAGATTGAATGCAAACGCTCTCCAAGATTGTTTGGAGAATTATTACCCTATAATGCAACGACTTTTGTAGCCAAGTGGAACGATCGAAGTTATGATGCCGATGTCTTTGTTCAGTTTACTTTTGATGAAAAGGGGAATGCCGTTTCTGCTACTATGAAATACATAGCGCCTATAACAGATTTTAGTTTCGATTTCCATGATTTAGAACTTGCAAAGACCAACTAAGTGAACATACAACGCAAAGAACTTTTAGTCACAAGTTTTGCTTTATTCTCGCTTTTTTTTGGAGCAGGAAACTTGTTATTACCTCCATTATTAGGTTATAATGCAGGTGATAACTGGCTTTGGGTGACTATAGGTTTTATGATTACAGCAGTGCTCATTCCGATTATAGGGATTTTAGCACATTCGAAATTACAAGGCACGATGTACAATTTTGGAAAAAAGGTCTCGCCTTGGTTCAGCTCTGTTTATTGTGTTATTGTTTATATCATTTCGGTAGCAATTCCTTCTCCACGAACAGCTTCCGCAACGCACGAAATTGCGATTCATCCAGCCTTTGGAACGAGCCCATTATTGACCAGTGCTATTTACTTCGCTTTGGTTTTGGTGTTTGTTTTGAACCGTTCTAAGATTCTGAATTTAATCGGAAAGTTTTTAACGCCATTTATTGTCATCATGCTTTTGGCAGTGATTAGTATAGGTTTATCGTCTTCGGCTTTTACAACAGGAACATCAACATTTAAAACGCCTTTGGTTTCAGGAATTTTGGAAGGTTACCAAACCTTTGATGCCATTGGAGCTGTGGTTGTTGGAGCTGTGATTATTGTGTCGCTCAATTTTAAAAATATGAAGGTGAGTCAGTTTGAATCTAAACGCAAACTCATACGACAATCTGGTTTTATAGCAGGTGGAGGTTTGTTTATTATTTATGCAGGACTTATAGCTACAGGCGCTTATTATGGCTCTGAGATTAAAGTGGATACAGCCTTAAGTTCTGATATGCAACGTGCTAGTTTATTACGAGGGATTAGTATTGCCGCTTTAGGTAATTTTGGAAATACCGTTTTGAGTATTCTCATCTCTCTGGCATGTTTTACCACAGCGGTTGGTATTGTGGCTGGAACAGCAGATTATTTTAGAGGCTTGTTCAATAAATCGAATACCGCTTATATCATCACCGCTGTTATTGCGTGTATTGCAGGAGTTGGAGTTGGGCAATTAGATTTTAATACTATTATTCATATTGCACTGCCAGTATTGATGTTTATTTATCCAATTACAATTGTTCTTATAATTTTAAATGTGCTGCCTAATCGCATAGCAACACCATTAGTGTTTAGAGCTGTAGTTATGGTGACCTTTATTTTTAGCATTCCTGATTTTTTAAGTTTTATTTTATCAAAAGGAAGCTTAGATTCTATTGTAGAAATTATTCCTTTGGCAAAATATAATTTGGGTTGGGTCTTACCAGCAGTATTAGCTTTGGTGATTACAGCGCTTGTGCAACCAAAACAAAAGGATATTTAAGATGAAGTACATGGGAAGCAAGGCACGTTTTGCCAAAGACTTATTACCCATTATTTTAAAGGACAGGCAACCTAACCAAGTCTATCTCGAACCTTTTGCTGGTGGTATGAATATGATAGACAAGGTCGATGGCATCCGCATTGCTAATGACCAACACGAGGAACTCATGGCCATGTGGCAAGCTTTGATTTATGACCATTGGGATCCGCCAAAATCCGTAAGTGAAGACGAGTATAGACATATTAAATATAAGCCAGAGGAATACCCAAAACATCTGGTCGCTTATGTTGGCTTTAATTCGTTTGGAGGTAAATGGTTTGCAGGTTACCGACGCGATAAACAAGGGAAGCGCGATTATTGGTCTGAACATTATCGAAACATTACCAAACAAGTGCCCAGCTTAGAAGGCGTACAACTCTCATGTCAATCCTATCTCGATTTAGAAATACCAGAAAACAGTATCATTTACTGCGACCCTCCTTATGCAGCGACCACCAAATACAGAGATGGGTTTGACCATGATGTATTTTGGGACTGGTGTCGCCAACAAAGTAAAGCAGGTCACCAGGTTTTTATAAGTGAATATAAGGCTCCTGAAGACTTTACCTGCATTTGGGAAAAAGGTGCTAAAACCACCTTCTCCTGGCATGCTAAAAACCTATCCACTAAAGAGAGTGTGGAGCGGTTGTTTGTTTTTAACTAGTAAACTAATAAATTAATGAAATTTTGTATTTATCCACTTGTTTATCCCATTCATCATCTTTGAGAATAGACTCAAAGGGGTTCTGCTTCATTATTGGGTGATAGCTTTTTTTGTTTATTTCTTTCCTATTCACAAGATATATCCAATATTCATTTTTTTTGACTTTAGCAACTTCATATTCATTTTTGGACCAAAAAAAGTATGGTGTATCACCTTCATATGATTTTACTTCTATAAATCGATTCTGATTATCGTCATACTCATTATCATAGGAAGCAATGTCATAACCAGCGTTTACGACATACTCAGCTACCCAATCAATCTTCTTTTTTTGATTTAATCTTTTAGTTTCAAAATTCAATACAAATTTTTCAGCTTCTTCTCCATAAATTTGCTTTTGTTCCATTGATTCGCGAAACTCTTCAATTCCAATTTTTCTTTTTTTGATTTCAGGCAATACAGATTTATCAAATAGCCTTTTATACCTTGAATTTATAATGAAGCAATTAATTTGTGGTGTAGGATGATTTTTAATTGTTTTAAAATCAATAAGTAGTTGCTTGAAATTAGAGTATTTTAATCCAAAAGCTGCATTATTGATTTGTAGTGATTTATAAATTATATCGTGCGATAAATGTTCTGAACAAAAAATATTGTGGAATTCATCATCATTCTTTAGTGCTTGAAATAAATGCTCATTAAATTTATCAACCATTTGATTGACACTGTTTAGATAATTATAAATTCCTGTATTTAAAGTGATCAAACCCTCTGAATTATTCAGTATATCTATTTTTAATGCTAGTTCAACACACCCATCAAAAACACTTCTATCATCTATTATTTTATTAAAAAAAAGTTTATCTATATCTCTTCGTCGGAAACTTACATCTTGATTTTTTTTAAGTGTGGTAAGTAATTCAAAGAAATAATTTGGAGTCCCAAAATTGCTGTATTTTCTAAGTTCTCTGAGCATAATTGGAAATCAGTTCTTTGATAATATCAGTTTCATCGCTATCATCAATTTGCTTAAATAAAGGAATTTCATCGTTTATTATTTCCTCCATTCGTTGGATTTTTAAATGAAGCCTTGAATTAATTACTTCATCTATAGAGTTAGTAGATACGAAATAATAATATTTTGTAATCTGGTCGTTATTTAATCCAACTCTATGTATTCGATCCTTAGATTGTAAAAAATTAGAGCAATTATAATCTCTTTCAAGATAAATGGCATTGTGACAACCTTTATGAAGCGATATTGATTCTGCGACAGAAAATGGGTTAGCTATAACTACACTAAAATCATCGTTTTTAGGATTATTGAATGCTTTTATTGTTATTTCCCTTTCATCTTGCGGAACTAATCCAATTAGAAGTTTTGATTTAATATGATTATCCTTTAGATATGATTGAAGTTCAAGAGCATTTTGAATAAAAATAGTCCAAATAATGACTTTTCCATTTTCAGGAAAAATTTTAGTTTTAAGAGTATTTAAAATGGCATCAAACTTTTTAGGAACTTCAAAAGTTGAATAGTTGACTATTTTATTAAAGAATTCTGAATCATTTACAAACTCATCAGTGTCCGCAGTAAAAACTGCATTTGGGTCATATTCACCAGTTAATTCGTTATTTTCTAATGAATCTTTAAGTGTTTTGGATAGTAAAGAAGGATTGGTTGCTGCTTGTCTTAAACGAATAAGTTTTGCCTTATTGAGAACATCTTTAACTGTTGCTGAACTATTTACTTTAAAATGCTCAATGTATTGAGATTCTATAAAATCATATATCTCTCGTTGATATGGTTCCATATCAATTTGAATATAGTTTTCTTCAATTGGCGGAAGCTTTAAATCATCTTTTTTTATTCGGATAAAATATGGCGAAATATTTTCTTTTAACTCCTGTACACGATTGGAGTCAATTGAACTATTTGCGGTCATATCTTCTAAATTGTGATAATGGAACTTGAGTATTTGCTTAAACTTAAAAGGGTATATAAACTTATATAGATTAAAAATATCTTGATAGCCATTTGGCACAGGTGTTCCAGTAAGAATAACTCTTGAAACGGCCTCTTTTGATATTTCGGTAACGCTTCTTCCCCAAACACCTTCAGGGTTCTTTATTCTGTGAGCTTCATCTACAACTACCATTGTTTTATTTCGCTTTAAGAAGTCAATAATATCAGTTTGAAATCGATCAACTCCTCCGTGAAAAATAAGTGACAATTCAGGCGCATTTGGAGAGTAAAAATGTTCTAATTTTTTCTCAAAAGAAATGCTTGGGTCCCCAGATAATCTAAAAGAACTTGTTTTTATTCCAAAGCATTCTTCGTATTCATTTTCCCAAGGAGCAAATGAAGAAAGAGGACCAATAACAAGAAGTTTATCTACGTGCTTATGGTCTTCATTTGGTAAACTTTTTAGATACGCATAAGCTCCGTAAACGATAGAAGTTTTTCCTGCTCCAGGAACTGCAAAATTGCATGAGTTTTGAGCAAAAGCCATATGGAAAGCAGAGAGTAATTGAAGAGGATAGAGTCTTCTATCCATTATATCTTTTAATACGTTTTGAAATTGGTCAAATTGTTGAATTAAAAGTTCATTTTTTTTAAATTCGTTATTTCGGATTGATTTTGCATTTTCACTAAATAATTCAAAGTTTTCTTCTTCTTTATGGTATGATTTTAATTCATCTTTTATTGCTTCTGAAGCTGAATAACTTATATCAAATTTCTTTAGTAATCTTTGGACTTCTTGAAGAGTTTTTATTTGGGTTTCTTCACGAAACGGAATTGAAATTACTTGATTTTCTAATTCATAACCAAGTCTTTTAAATGAAAATAAGAGTCTTTTGTTGTTTAATAGAGTTTCATCAAATCCAAATAATGCAAAAGAGTTTTCTTCTTTATTAATATCAATTTCTAATGGCATTATAGATTTTTATTTATTTGATAACCAATTTGTTGAATTCTCTTGGTTTTATCTTGTACATCTTTTATTTCATTATCCGGAATTTGTTTAATATCAATACTTTCCAATAAATTAATAATATGAGATAAAACTCTTGAAGGTGATTTCTTTTGAAGGGAATCAAAAACTTTGTTTCCAAGTTCTTCAACAAGTTTTTGGACAGATTTTGAATTGAAGTTTTTATTGTTTTTATTTATTGAATTAAAGGAATCTAGCGCTTTATTGATTAATTTTTCTGGTTGATCCTGAGATTGTTTATTTCTTAATTTTGTATAATGATTATCTACATTCTCGTCTAGTTTTTCTCCAATTTCATCTTTGAATTTACTATCTATACTATTTAAGTGAGCTTCTAAGTTTTTGACATTAACATCAATTTTAGGTTCAATAAATGCATTTGTTATACTTCTGTGTTCATTATGAAATGAATCCCATATTTCTTTATTTCCAAAGAAATGATTTTGTTTCTGTCCTTGTGCTACATATCTGAATTTTTCATTTTTATATTTAATTCTAATCAAATCATAGCAAAGAGTTTTTAAGTCGTCAACATCATCATCCTTATAATAATCAAACGCTTTTCTTGAATTCTCTCCATATAGATTTATTAACCAAGTAGTTAATCCTCTAAATTGTTCTTCTCTTTCGTCAAGAGTTGTATAAATTCCATTGTATTCGAACCAATCAAGGTATTCATCCATTGAATTCATTACTGCTAATGTATATTCAATATCATTAGAGCTTTTTATATTTTTATAGTTTCCAATCCACTCGTAAATTCTTTTAATAGCCTTTTTATCGACCGTTTCTGGTGAGTAAAATGATTTACCACTAAGTTGCATATATAGACTCTGTACTTTTAAATAAATCTCAATTGGATTGTAATCAAGTTTTCTTTCTTCTCCTAATTGGTATTTGGTCTCAAATTTTTCGATTTCTAGAGGATTCCCCTCATATTCTACAGGTAAAATAACAGCTTTGAAATAATCTATGTGATCAATTTTATTAAGAAGCATTGCTCTTCTGTTTCCATCTATTATTATTCCGTCTTGAGTAATAATTCCAACTTTTTCTTGCCCAATTTTATTTAGACTCGCAAGAGTTTCTTTGTTTTTTTGAGCCTTTGAATTCCATAATAAATCTTCTATTAGCTTTTTGCCCACATCACTTTCAACATCTATTTTCAAGTTTTGGTTTTCATATGATTTTGTGCGACTTAGAATCCTTCCATTATATTTGTTGTAAACAAGATAGTCTAATGGTATTTGATATACATCCATTGGTTCTAATTTGTCTTTCCATGGTATATCAATTCGACCAACAGGTTTTTCTGTTTTAATAATATTTTCAATCTGTTGAATTCTAACTTTTTTACTCATATTTATTTCTGATTGGCTTTTGTTGATATTTTATTTATGGCGTAAAGAGCAAATAGTTGTTCAACAGGGATAATATTTTTGTGTTTAAAAATTAAGGTTTCATTTTGGATAAAATCAGTTGTTTCAAATTCAATATTATTTATAATTCTAGATAATTCTTCAACTAACTCCGTTGGTTCAAGAAGTATATCATTCGAAACTTGCATCTCATAAAGTTCTTGAATTTGTTCGGATGAACCTATTTTTTCAGAAAACCCATTATTAATAGTTTTAATAAAATTTGGACCTGAATTCTTTTCAGCAATTATAGGTTCTATTGTTTTGTAAAACCCATCAATAACATTTTGATTTTTAAAACCTTCGCCTGTTCCATACTGAATTGAAGTAAACCATTTATCATCGGTTTGAGAATTTTTTTCAATATCAAAGTTTGAGAGTGTTACAGTTAAGTTACCGGTTTTAATAGGATGTCTTCTAAATCTTGAGTTTTTAGTTCGTCTTGGTTGGTTGTCAAATTTTCTCTCTTTAAAATCATTAAGGTTTTGAACTCCTTTAAGTTTAGGTTCTTTTTCTATTTTTAATTGTTCAGGAGTGTTAAAATCAAGTTGAACCAAAAGCTCGTTTGCAAAGGCTCTGCTAACCGATGGGCATACCGCATTTCCGACCAATCTCCATTTACTATTTATTGTGCCTAAGAATTGATATGTAAATGGGAAGCCCATAATACTTGCTACTTCTCTCACAGTTGGACTTCTATACTCTCCATTTCCTTTTCTAGAATATTCTGATTTGTATACTAATGATTCTCTAGATGTTCCACTTTTTGTAGCGGTTACTGTCCTACTTGGTTTGTTCTTGTTTTCTGGGAAAGACATTTTTCCCATACAATAATGATTTAGCTTGTATTCCTTTGATTGCCTCCACTCGCTTTTATAAAGTCCACTATCGTAGAAATGATCACTTAATGAGTTGAGAGTAATTTCGATTTTGTATATAGGGTCTAATATCTTTCTTGAAGACTTTTTACAATTTGGTTTAGGAATTTTTTGTATTAGTTTACCTAGAGTATTCCATTTTTGAAGAGAATCGTTTTCATTATTTGAATGTGACGGTTTTGGAACAATCAACTTTCCCTTATTGATAATTTCTCCCGAAATAACTCTCTTTCTGGCTTGATAAGAGCCATAGTCAGCAGAGTTAATTATTTCAGTGTTTTCTTTTAAGTTAAGGGCAATTGTATTTGGTTTTATATAATGAGCATATGCCCAATATTCTAGGCCAAGATTTTCAAAAGTATATGATTCTTTTAAATGTTTTCTAGAATTGACTACGTTTTCCATAAACCAACCTTTGAGTTTAGAATTTGGTTGGTGTTTTTTGACAGCGACAACTTTCAAAAATGTTTCAGTAAGTTTAACCCCAAGAGACTTATCAGCTTTTCCTGATTTATTAGAGTTAGAAAAACTCACACATGGTGGGCTTCCAAGTATTATGTCTGTGTCAGGAGTTTTGTCAATTTCTTCAATGGAGTTTTCAAAATCAAGAATATTTTTAGGATTACAGTTTAAGCCGAAATTATGATTATAGGTTTCAATAGCTGGTTTCCAATGGTCATAACCTTTGATTATTTCAAAGCCCATTTGTCTAAACCCTTCTGAAAACCCACCAGCACCACAAAAGAAGTCAATTACACTTAAACTTGGCATATGTATACAGTTTTTCAAACTTAATCAAAGAATATAGATCAAACAATACGTAAGCCTACGTATTTTTAAACAAATGAATAAATTATAATAATTTTATTATTGAGGGAAACCGTAAAATGACTTAAGCATTCATAATATCCTCAATCTCCTCAATGGCAATTGGAATATTACGCATCAAATTAAACGGTTCTCCAGACTCTTGGATAACCACATCATCTTCTAAACGAATCCCAAAGCCTTCGTCTGGGATATAAATACCAGGTTCAACCGTAAAAACCATATTAGCTTGCATGGGTTCGTGGAGTAACCCATAATCGTGTGTGTCTAAACCAATATGATGCGACGTGCCATGCATAAAGTATTTTTTATACGCTGGCCAGTCTGGATTTTCGTTTTGTACATCAGCTTTGTCAATAAGACCTAAACCTAGCAATTCAGAGGTCATCAGTTTGCCAACTTCTACATGGTATTGCTCCCAAAGCGTTCCGGGAACCAGCATTTTAGTAGCTTCGTCTTTAACACGGTTCACCGCATTATACACCGCTTTTTGTCTATCGGTAAATTTTCCTGAGACTGGTATGGTACGCGTCATATCACTAGAGTAGTTCGCATACTCGGCACCAACATCCATTAAAATCAAATCACCTGCTTTACACTGTTGGTTGTTTTCTATATAGTGTAAGACATTGGCATTATTGCCTGCGGCAATAATAGGTGTGTAAGCAAAACCTTTAGAACGGTTGTTTAAAAACTCGTGCATAAACTCAGCTTCGATATTGTATTCCCAAACGTCTGGTTTTACAAAATTAAGCACACGTCTAAACCCTTTTTCGGTAATATCACAGGCCTTTTGCATCAGGTCTAATTCTATTGGGTCTTTTACTGATCGTAGACGTTGTAAAATAGGATTGCTCTTAGCTACACTATGCGCAGCATATTTGTCTTTTAACCATTTCGTAAAACGATCTTCGCGCGTTTCGGTGTCTACATTAGCGCGGTAATGTTCGTTAGTGTTAATGTATACGGTGTCACATTGGGTCATGAGTTCAAACATAATCTTTTCCATGTCCTGTAACCAATACACGGTTGTAATACCAGAAGTTTTTAAAGCAGCCTCCTTTGTGAGTTTTTCACCTTCCCAAACGGCAATATGCTCGTTCGTTTCTTTTAAGAATAGAATTTCACGATGTTTTTCCTTTGGGCAATCTGGGAATAGCACCAAAATACTTTCTTCCTGATCCACACCACTTAAATAAAAGATATCTCTGTGCTGTTCAAAAGGCATCGTACTGTCTGCACTTACAGGATAAATATCATTAGAATTAAATACCGCTAAACTGCTTGGCTTCATCTGAGCCATAAAGTTTTTACGGTTATTTATAAAGAGGTTGCGGTCTATTAAATCGTATTTCATTTGGTCGCTATTTATTGTTATAATTTGGTCAAATGTTATGCTTAATTCATGTTCTTAGAAAAGGATCAAACGTTATTTTGACAGCATTTCATCGAAAAAGAATTTTTCGTTCCCGCGAAATCGGGAACCTTATTATTGAACTACCCAAAAATAATTAAATGAAGTTTTAATCCACCAGCCAAATGTCCTTATTTTATGTTTTTCCGAATTCTACTCATATGACGCGAAGAAATACCCAGAAAAGAGGCTAAATAATGTAGAGGTACTTTTTGGAGAAGCTCACTTTCGTTGTTCAATAGTTTTTTATAACGTTCTTCCGGAGTAAGCGTCAACAGGTCGATTCTATAATCATCAATTCTAAAAATTTGATGTTCAATAAGGTTGTAATAAAAGCGATTAAACGCCACATTAGTATTGAGTAAATCATTAAAGGTTTCGATATCTATAACCCAGAGTTGACAATCAAATAAGGCTTTAATACTTTTTCGGGAAGGGACTTTATTTTTAAAACTATTGAGGGCTGAGGTCAATGAATTCTTTAATGCGAGATAGGTGGTTTTTTCTTCGCCCAAAACGTCAATAGCATGTTGTAAAATTCCGCTTTCTATATAACAGAAATATTTGCAAACATTACCCGCTTTGACAAAGAAGTCATTTTTTTGAAGTGCTAATAGTTGAAAATGATCTAGTATTTCTGGAACATGATGTTCTAAGTCCTTATCGTTAAGAACGGATTTAAAATAGATTTCAAAATTGACTTTTGAAGCTTGCATTGTTTTTCGTTATTCCTTACTTAGGGATGTTTTTAATGAATCTAATAACATTCATTAATATGTGCTGTAGTTGATTCATTATTCTAAAGTTATTATAGTTTTTTTATAAAGCGTTTGTTAGTGAAATTGTATTTCTTTTCTTACTAATTGCGTGAAAAAAGTGATGTTTTTCTTCAAAAACATCGGTAAATTGCTATATTAGCCCGATGAAACGAATTAAACCCTAACTCTAATATGAAAAAAATTACTCTAAAATTCTGTTTATTCGCAATGTTTTGCCTTTTTGTAAAACAGCAAACAATAAACGCTCAGGAATTAACTTTCGAAGTTCCTTTGAACGCTCAGGTTCAGGCTTCATCTCAAATCGTTGAAGGTAAAGTTATCTCAAAAAAATCATATTGGGATACCAATCGCGAAAATATTTATACTGTAAATGTTATCGATGTTTATAAAGTATTTAAAGGATCGCAATTATCTACTGTTGAAATAATTACTCCGGGAGGAACTGTTGGTTTGGAGGCTCAGGTTATAACTCCAAGTCTTCAGCTACATAAAAATGACGTTGGTGTTTTTATCTTAAAAAATAACACAGTAAACATTACTACTCAGCACAGTGCTTTTGAAACCTACAGTGATGCACAAGGCTTTTATAAGTACAATGTTTTTAATAACACCGTTGTTAATCCCTATACTAGAAAAGAAGGTATCGCTAACTTCTATAACGATATTACTAACCTTACCAATACTAGTTATTCTAATGTTAAGGATTTTAGTATTGATACAACGGCCAACAGAGGTGGAGTTAGTATTACCTCGATTAGTCCAACAACTGCAACTGCAGGGACATTGACCGAGCTGGTTATTACAGGATCTGGTTTTGGTACAACAGCTCAAAATGTTGGATTTTCTAATGCAGATGATGGTGGTGCTACATTCGCTATAGCTTTACAAACTGAGATTATTAGCTGGACGGATAACCAAATTACAGTATTGATTCCAACAGATGCTGGTACAGGATCTATAGCTATTATTAATTCTGCTGTAACAGCAATATTAGACACCTCAGCTCAAACTCTTAATATAGAATATGCGCAATTAAATGTTGTATCTGATGGAGTATCAGCAGGGACTAACGTTGCCTATCCAACTCAACACATTAATGATGATGGCAATGGTGGGTATACATGGCAGATGTTTACAGATTTTGATGCTGATGCTTTAGCAAATGCATCATTTTTAAGAGCATTAGACACTTGGAGGTGCGAAACAGGTATCTATTGGACGATTGGCTCAGTAACTACTACAGATGTGGTAGCAAGCGATGGTATTAATATTGTACGTATGGATAATGGTAGTGAATTACCAAATGGTGTGCTTGGGCGTTGTACATCTCGATTTTCGGGTTGCTTCACCAATGGTGGTACAGACTTAGATTGGAGAGTAGTAGAATTAGATATTGTATTTGATGATGGTATCAACTGGCAATATGGACCTTCTGCTCCTTCATTTTCACAATTTGATTTTGAAAGTGTTGCCGTGCACGAACTGGGTCATGGCCATCAATTAGGACACGTCATAGATAGTAATGTAGTAATGCATTATGCATTGTCTAATGGAGAATCTCAAAGAAGCTTAAGTACAGGAGATATTAACGGTGCAGGTGATGTGCAAACCCGAAGTACTACTGCAGTAGTTTGTGGTGAATCATTAATGCAAAACTTTGACTGTGCAGTACTTTCTGTTTCTTCTGAAGAACTAAGTGCTGTAATCAATATCTATCCAAATCCATCTAAAGGTACTTTTTATATTAACAATTCGGGGGTTATAACTCTAAACAATGCAGAAGTATACGATATTAATGGTAGACTCATTATGCAAAAGCCGTTAGCTAATACACCGCTAAACCAAATTGACTTAACCAATGTTAGTAATGGGGTTTATTTTTTAACAATACGTAGTAATGAAGCTTCAATAACAAAGAAACTTATTATAGATTAGTTCTTAATCTTAAAATAGATTAAAAAAAGACAACTCTTAAAGTTGTCTTTTTTGTTTCTTATATTTTGAAATTTACCTTTTCGTAAATCTATAATATTGCCACCTGTGCTTTTCTGAAGTAATTAATTATAGAATACTAGGAACGATTAGGAATCGTTGGCAAGTCTGCAGGAATAATTAATTGATAGTCATAAGCATATATAAGTTGTCTTAGTTTGTGATATGAACCATCCTTAGGTAGTGCAATAGCTTTATTTTCAATAGCAGCTCTAATGGCTTTTAGATTTATGATGGTCCACTGATCTTGTTTTGCTAGTGGCATAAATAGTTTATAGCGTTTGTAACTACGCTTATACTTTTCAAAATAATTAATAATACTTCCATCTTCAGAAACTTCATAAGGTATCCAAGACCCAATTGTTGTGGCTTTGGTTCCATTTTCATTTGCTAAGTACTCTACTAATTCACCTATATCATATGCACCATTAGACAAGATTTTTCTAGCATGTAAGCTTCCTATTTTGGTATAAACTTTAGGTTGCTCTTCAGTCTTTAGGGCTTTTTTATAATTCTTCATAAAATTATCTCGCATGTAACTAATGCGGTCAGCATGAGAATCATTTCGCCAATGAATATAAATATCCCAACTGATTTTTAAATCTTTTATAATAGCCTGCGCTTTTTTATTAGATGTGTCAAAGGCATTAAAATAATTTGTTACAGCTGGCTCTTTGATTATAAGACTATAAGCTCCCTCATTTTCTTTCTTAAACTCTCCTATAAAATGTTTGAACATAATAGCTTTTGCTTTATTTTGTAATTGAACAATATCTTGATAATTGGCATTGTTTTTAGCAGTTTTTGTGAGCTCGTCCATTAAGTAAAAGGTAGAAAAATAAAACTCTTGATCAAGCCCCCAAAGATGCATTCCGTTGCTACGAGCAGCTTGCAAAAATTTCGCATCACTTACATTGTCAAAAAACGGAATTGGTACTGCAGTGTCGCCCCCTTGCGATACAGTGTAAGCAGAATTGAATGCTTTTAATTGAGCTGTCGTTTTGTTTGCAGGAGTGGACAGCACAGTAAGTTTTTCTGCAGAATGAGGCCCTACTTCTATTGCAAAATACTTAAATCCAGAATCAGCTAACAAAGGCATTAATGCTTCATTAATGATTGAGGTTTGCCTAGAACCATGTATTTCTCCATATACTACAAATTGAGAAGTACGAATAATATCTTTTAAGACCTCAGCGCCTTCACCACTTAATTTAGTATTTTCAATAGTAAAGTAATTAGTGTATGTCTTTAAGAGTTCAGTATCTAACTGTTTTGCAACTTTCTGTGCACTCATGGAAAGACACATTATTAATAATAGTGTTGTGATAATGTTTTTCATGATATGGTGTTTTTAAAATTAATATCTGTACAATGATAATTGTCCTAAAGTCCAAAATTGTTCCTACTTAGATCAGTAGTATCTATAACTCCATCAACTGTTATAATTTTTACATCAATGTGTTCGTCCTAAAAACAAATAAGTTGATGGTATAAGACATAAAGTTGGTATAATCGTATCGTTATTTTCATAGAATCCTATTAAATTCGTTCAATGCGATTATCTAAAGAATTAAAATATAACATCGTTTTTGCCATTCTCCTTATGGTTGTAAGTGTAACATGGGAGTACTCTAATGACATCATTTTCAATCAGTCAACTGACATGTGGTTTAAGCCAGCTTCAATTGTGCTTTTTACAACAATGCATATTACCTATTTTTCAGTATATGCTATAAACTACCTGATATTTGCACCACGATTTTTAAAACCTAATAAAATAATAGAATATTGCTTGTCTTTTGTCTTTATGGTTTTTTGTTTTGCTGGTATTCGTTTTCTTTTTGAAGAGGTTTTATTGTTAGCATTATTCGATTTTCATAATTACAACCTCGACCGACCTAACATTGTGGCTATTTATTTAACAGACAGTGCTGTATATACCATTAGACCTTGTTTGTTTAGTAGTCTAATGTTCTTGTTTTTTAGGTTTAATGAGAATAAATCAAAAATGCACCAAATTCAATTACAACATCAAGATGCCCAAATGGCTATGTTACGATCTCAGATAAGCCCTCATTTTTTGTTTAATACTTTAAATGGGTTTTATTCAGATTTATATGAAGACAAACCTAAGACTGCTGAAGATATATTAAAACTATCCCATCTTTTGAGATATGTTACTTATGATGCTAAAGAAAATTATATGCCCTTGGATAAGGAAATTGCATTTATTAAAGACTATCTTTATTTTTACAGGAAGCGTTATGAACATGAATTCTATGTTGATTTTAGAATAAAAGGAAAAATCGAAGGGCAGAAAATACCTGCATTAATGCTCATCCATTTTGTAGAAAACTTATGTAAACACGGAATTATTAATGATGCCGACCAACCTGCAACAATTGAAGTTAACATTAATCAGCATAGTCTTGAGATTAAGACCGAAAATGCTGTAGATCCTTCAGAAAACTATATGGATAAAGGCATAGGAACCAAAAACATAAATAAAAGATTGAAACTCCTTTTTGGTGAACAATTTACACTCTATTCTAAAACACAAAATAACATCTACCAATCTTACCTAAAACTACCGTTGTAATGCAAAAACTAAACTGTATTATAGTAGATGATGAACCTGCTGCAATTAGATTATTGGAGCGGTATATTGCAGATGTTTCTTTTTTAAATTTTCAGGCTTCTTTTACAAAACCTCTAGAAGCCCTGGCTTATATAGAATCGAATACTATCGACTTAGTTTTATTAGATGTGCAAATGCCTCAATTAACTGGTGTTCAACTCTCTAGGATTATTAACCCAAAAACAAAAATCATCTTTACTACAGCCTATTCGGAGTTTGCTTTAGATAGCTACGAAGTAGCAGCAATAGATTATTTACTAAAACCTATAGCTTTTGAGCGTTTTTATAAGGCTGTATCCAAAGCTCAACCATCTAACAAAGATGTTTTGGCACCAAATAGAGATACCGAAGATTATATTTTTATAAAGACCGATGGAAAACACAATTTCAACAAAGTTTTTTTAGAAGATATCCATTTTATTGAAGGTTTAAAAAACTATGTTTCCGTACAATTAAACAAAGAGCAAATTATTACTTATAGTACTTTAAAGCACTTGTCTAAACGATTACCAAGCAATCAGTTTATCCAAATTCACAAATCATATATTATTGCACTAACACATATCAAAAGAATAGAAAATGATGCTGTTTGGATGGAGGGTCGACAATTACCAATTGGTAATACTTATCGAAAAAAGTTCTTTGAAATGATTAATAAGCGACAGCTTTAAGCTAAAAATAATGTAACTTAACTAAAGGTTCGTTTTCACAATTACAACAATAGTTTAGTCTTTGATTTACATAAAGACTTTTTTGATGCTTCAAGCAATATTCATTAATTTCATGCCACATAAAACCAACCAAAAATGTCCTATATAAAATTTCTTTCTTTTGTAGTATTTCTGAGTACTTATTTAGCATTTTCACAACAACCTGCAACTTCGGCAGAAATTGTAGCACAAGCCTTAACGCAAAAACGACAGATGGCTCAATCGTCATTGGTTAAAAATGTACCCTTTAAAAATATTGGTCCTACAATTATGAGTGGTCGTGTGGTAGATGTGGATGTAAACCCAGAAATGCCCTCAGAGTTTTATGTAGGATATGCATCAGGTGGTGTGTGGCATACAACTAATAACGGAACTTCATTTACTCCTGTTTTAGATCGTTCAGATACGCAAAATGTAGGTGATATTGCTGTGCATTGGCCAACCAGAACTATCTATGTTGGTACTGGTGAAAACAATGCATCGCGTTCATCATATGCTGGTATTGGGATTTTAAAATCAACAGATAACGGAAAAACATGGTCTAATGTTGGTCTTATGGATGCACATCATTTTGCTCCAATTTTAATCCATCCCGATAATCCCGATGTAGTTACTATTGGTATAACTGGTCATTTATACTCCCCAAATAACGAACGTGGTGTTTACAAAACTATAGATGGAGGAAAAACATGGACGCAAACACTTTTTGTAGATAATATGAGTGGTGTAATTGACTTGCAACACAGTCCAGATAATTATAACGTTATGTATGCTACATCTTGGACAAAGGATAGAAAAGCATGGAATTTTACTGGTAATGGAACAAATTCAGGTATTTATAAAAGTACTGATGCTGGCGAAAACTGGACAAAAATTTCAACTGCAGATAGTGGTTTTCCAACTGGTGAAGGAGTGGGTAGAATAGGTGTAGCCGTTTTTAATGATGATATCGTTTATGCAGTACACGATAGCCAATTTAGAAGACCTGATGATAAAAAGAAAGATGATAAACGTGGGTTGACAAAAGAAGATTTTAAAACAATGTCTAATACAGATTTTTTAGAATTAGACGATAAGAAACTCAATAGATTTCTAAAAATAAATGGTTTTCAGGAAAAATACAGAGCAGAAAATGTAAAGCAAATGGTGCGCTCTGGCAATGTAAAACCTATAGATTTAGCTAAATATTTAGAAGATGCCAATTCTATGTTATTTGACACTCCTGTGGTTGGAGCTGAGGTTTATAAAAGTATTGACGGAGGAAAAACATGGAAAAAAACACACGAGGATTACTTAGATGGGATTTATTTTAGTTATGGCTATTACTTTGGGCATATCCATGTATCTCCTGTCAATGAAAATGATATCTACATCTATGGTGTACCAATTGTGAAATCTAAGGACGGAGGAAAAACATGGACATCGATTAGTGCAGAAAATGTACATGCAGATCATCATGCACTTTGGATCAACCCTAAGAATCCAAACCATTTAGTAGATGGAAATGACGGTGGAATAAATATTACTTACGATGATGGCGAAAACTGGATAAAAAACAACTCACCTTCCGTTGGGCAATTTTATGCCATTAATATCGATAATGAAAAACCTTATAATGTATATGGAGGCCTACAAGATAATGGTGTTTGGAAAGGACCTCACAATGCACGCGAAAACAAAGCCTGGCATCAACAAGGGCAATACCCATGGGAATCTATAATGGGAGGTGATGGGATGCAAATTCAGATTGACAATCGTAATTCTAATATTGTATATACAGGTTACCAGTTTGGAAACTATTTTAGATTAAATTTAGAAGCCAATACACAAACCTACATTCAACCCAAACACACTTTAGGTGAAAATCCATACCGATTTAACTGGCAAACACCTATTTTACTTTCTCCGCATAACCAGGACATCTTATACTTAGGTGGTAATAAACTCATGCGATCTATGAATCAAGGCAGAGATTGGAAAGCCATAAGTGACGATTTAACCAATGGTGGTAAAAAAGGAAATGTAGCCTATGGCACATTAACATCTATTAGCGAAAGTCCATTTGAATTCGGATTAATTTATACAGGTAGCGATGATGGTTTAGTGCATGTCACTAAAAATGCGGGAAGTAGTTGGACAAATGTTTCAAGTACTTTCCCAAAAGATTTGTGGGTAAGTCGTGTCATTGCTTCTCAACACAAAAAAGAACGGGTTTTTGTTACATTAAATGGTTACCGTTGGGATGATTTTAAAGTTTATGTCTATATGAGTAATGATTATGGACAAACGTGGAAAGATATTAGCGGTAATATTCCTGTCTCGCCAGTTAATGTTATTAAAGAAGATTCTGAAAACGAAAATGTACTGTATTTAGGAACCGATAATGGAGCCTACGTATCCTTTAATATGGGTGAATCTTGGGATGCGTTTTCAAATGGAGTTCCTAATGTTGCTGTACACGATATTGTTATTCAACCTAAGGCCAAAGACCTATTATTAGGAACTCATGGGCGCAGTATATACAAAGCCAATATTGCTCCATTACAGCAAATGAATACAGATATAGCATCGAAAACTATTACAATTTTCAATCTAAGTCCAATACATCATTCGAGCCGTTGGGGAAATTCTTGGAGCCAATGGTTAGAGGCCTACGAACCAGAAAAGACAATTCAGTTTTACTGTAATACTTCAGAAGAAAAAACCATTAAAATTCTTTCTGAGAATGGGAAAGAATTAAATAGCATAAAGATGAACGCAGATAAGGGTTTTAATTATGTGGGTTATAATTTAGAATTAACAGAAAAAGGAAAAAAGGCTTTGATGAAAGAAGATACGAGTATTGATATCAAAGAAGCCAGCAACGGAAAATATTATTTACCTAAAGGCGTTTATACTATACAAATAGATAATTCCAAGACTAAGCTTGAAATAAAATAATATTTTATGAATCCAGGTAGAATTCTACTATTGTTAAGTTTTATAATTTGCTGCTCTTGTAGTGAAGACCAAGATGATAATCCGCAACCCAATCTCATCATTAAATTCAATTTTGACACCAATCAAATACGCTTAGATAATTTGGGACAACCAGCAACGATCCCTAATGGCAATGCTGCTCAAACTCCATTAATTAAAAGAATGAGTGCCAATTATATTGAATTTGCTCCAACGGCAACAACACTATTAGGTCAGGGAGAAGTAATTTATGAAGGAGCAGAAACAAATGAAGGTGGTGATATAGCCATAGATTTTCAACAATCCATTTTCGCAGGTGATGATGAGATATTTTTAAGTATGCCTTTAAGCCAGGTTGAAGCAGGAACCTACAAATGGGTAAGAGTATCTCTAGCCTATCAGGAAGGCGACATCCAGGTTTTAGCAGATAATACAGGTGAAGTTACTGGGCGCTTGGCCAGTTTTGTTGGTTATAATAACTATATAACAGATTTAGACTTAAATGAAAGTACCATTACAGTCAATGATGATAAACTACAAGGGTTTTGGGCCTTTGAAGCGCTTGGGTTTACCACTCAAGGCCAAGCACCAGAAGGTGCAACAACTGTGCCCAATCCATTATTTGCGACTTCACCTGTACCACAAGGTTCATGTATAATCACTGGGCAATTTTCTAATGCTTTTACTGTAACAGGAAATGAAAACCAAGATATTACCATAACATTGTCTTTTTCAATAAACGATAGTTTTGAATGGATCGAAGTCAATAACGATGGAAAATATGAGCCGTCGGCAGGTGAGCAAGTTGTAGATATGGGACTTAGAGGGTTAATTCCTAGCGTTTCTAATTAAAACCATTCTAAATAAATAATTATGACATACGTCAGTTGCTAAAACGTGTATTCTACTGTATTTTTGTAGAACTAACAAAAAGATTAGATCTACAATGAGCGGAATTCTAAATTCGTCGATTGGAAGAAAGTTTGCCATGGCGCTTTCGGCACTCTTCCTAATGGTTTTTTTATTACAACATTTTGCAATTAACATTCTTTCAGTTTTTAGCCCAGATACATTTAATGATGTCTCACACTTTATGGGAACGTTTTGGGTAATTCAATATCTTTTACAACCCGTACTGATTTTTGGTGTTCTATTTCATTTTGTAATGGGTTTTATACTTGAATATAAAAACTGGAGTGCAAGAAAAATTGGTTATGCAAAAACAAGTCGAGCTGCAACCTCTACATGGATGAGCAGAAATATGTTGTTAACTGGAGCTGTAGTATTAGCATTTATGGTACTACACTTTATTGATTTTTGGATTCCTGAAATCAACACAAAATATATTGTTGGTGATATGAGCGGTCTTATAGATCCAGCAAATGCTGAAAGTGGATTAAGGTACTATGAGGAACTAGTACATAAGTTTCATCATCCATTACGTGTGGGTGCTTATGTAATATCATTCGTGCTGTTAAGCTTACACCTTTTACATGGCTTTAATTCAGCTTTTCAATCTGTCGGAGCTAATAATAAATATACAAAAGGACTTAAAGGTTTTAGTAAAGTATATGCTATTGGTGTGCCTTTAGGGTTTGTTTTTATAGCTTTATTTCATCATTTCACCCACTAAACAAAAGATAATATGTCAATATTAGATTCTAAAATACCAGAAGGTCCTTTAGCGGACAAGTGGACAAATCATAAAAATAAAATAGACCTTGTAAATCCAGCTAATAAACGTCTTATAGATGTTATTATCGTTGGTACAGGTTTAGCAGGTGGTTCAGCTGCCGCTACTTTAGCCGAGTTAGGTTATAACGTAAAAGCATTTTGTTTTCAAGATTCACCAAGAAGAGCACATTCAATTGCAGCTCAAGGTGGAATTAATGCAGCAAAAAATTATCAAGGTGATGGTGATTCCACATACCGATTGTTTTATGATACTGTGAAAGGTGGTGATTACCGTTCGCGTGAAGCCAATGTCTATCGTCTAGCGGAAGTATCAACAAATATTATTGATCAATGCGTAGCACAAGGTGTACCATTTGCTAGAGAATACGGAGGACTCTTAGATAACCGTTCATTTGGCGGTGTACTTGTATCCCGTACATTTTATGCAAAGGGTCAAACTGGTCAACAATTACTCTTAGGTGCTTATGCTGCTATGAATCGTCAAATTGGTCGTGGTAAGATTAAGATGTATACACGTCATGAAATGTTAGATGTGGTTATTGTAGATGGAAAAGCAAGAGGTATTATAGCGCGTAACTTGGTAACAGGTGAAATAGAAAGACATTCAGCTCACGCAGTTGTATTAGGAACTGGAGGTTACGGTAATGCATTTTACCTCTCAACTTACGCAATGGGTTCTAACGTTACTGCAGCTTGGAAGGCCCACAAACGTGGAGCATTCTTTGCTAATCCTTGTTATACACAAATTCATCCAACTTGTATTCCTGTTTCAGGTGATCATCAATCTAAATTAACATTGATGTCAGAATCATTAAGAAATGATGGACGTATTTGGGTGCCAAAACATAAAAAAGATGTTGAAGCTATTAGAAATGGTAGTTTAAAACCAACAGATTTAGCAGAAGACGATAGAGATTATTATTTAGAAAGACGATATCCAGCCTTTGGTAACTTGGTCCCTAGAGATGTTGCGTCTCGTGCAGCCAAAGAACGTTGTGATGCAGGTTATGGTGTTAACCAAACGGGGGAAGCTGTTTACTTAGATTTTGCTTCTGCCATAGAGCGTTATGGAAAAGAGCAAGCTTATGTAAAAGGCTTAAATGTTGATGATAAAGCTATCGTTACAAAACTAGGAAAGGAAGTTGTAGAGAATAAGTACGGAAACTTATTTCAGATGTATGAGAAAATTGTAGATCAAAACCCATATGAAACACCAATGATGATTTATCCTGCGGTTCATTATACCATGGGAGGCCTTTGGGTAGATTACAATTTAATGACAACAGTACCTGGTTTATATGCTATAGGAGAGGCTAATTTCTCTGATCATGGTGCCAACCGATTAGGAGCTTCGGCATTAATGCAAGGGCTGGCTGATGGATACTTTGTGTTACCGTATACTATAGGTGATTATTTAGCACACGATATTAGAACAGGTGAAATTCCAACAGACACAAAAGAATTTGAGGAAGCTGAGAAAAATGTCCGTGCTGATATCGATAAGTTTATCAATAATAAAGGAACTAAATCTGTAGATCATTTCCACAAACGTTTAGGAAAGATAATGTGGAATAAATGTGGAATGGCGCGTAATGAAAAAGATTTAAAAGAAGCTATTACTGAGATTGCTTCACTAAGAGAAGAATTTTATAAAGATGTATTTGTTCCGGGAACAGAGCATGAATATAACGAAGAATTAGCTAAAGCAGGTCGCGTTGCTGACTTCTTAGAGCTTGGTGAGTTATTTGCTAAAGATGCATTAGAACGTAATGAGTCTGCTGGTGGACACTTTAGAGAAGAATATCAGACTGAAGGTGGTGAAGCTTTGCGTGTAAAGGATTACCAGTATGTATCAGCATGGGAATATAAAGGACAACCTAGTGATGCCGTTCATCATAAAGAACCTCTAGAGTATAAAAACATTGAAGTAAAAGAAAGGAGCTACAAATAATATTATATTAATGAATAATTCAATCTTAAAATTAAAGCTAAAACGCGTAGATCCAGTTAAATACGCCATGATTGCAACATTGACATATCTGGCTATAATATTATTAATATTTGTTCCGATGATGTTAATCGCATCAGTTGTTGGTGCTACTCAAGATTTAGTTGGTGGTTTTGCCATGCTTGGCGGTGGTATCTTTGCTATAATATTTATTTTAATTTTTTATGGAGTTATCATATTTATCGTAACATTATTAGCAGCTTTACTTTTAAATTTTATTCTGAAAAAAACTGGTGGCTTACCAATTGAATTTGAGAATACAGAAGTAGATGTTACCCAAGTTGGTCAAGACTTTTTAAAAGAAAAATATTAGACATTAAATTCATAATCGCATGAATCTTACACTTAAAATATGGCGTCAAAAAAACGCAAATGATAAAGGAAAAATAGTTGATTATCCTATTAGTGATATTTCTCCAGACATGTCTTTTTTAGAGATGTTAGATGTTCTTAACCAAGAATTAATTGAGAAAGGAGAATCACCAGTAGCATTTGATCATGACTGTAGAGAAGGTATTTGTGGTACTTGTTCTTTATATATTAACGGTAGAGCTCATGGTCCTGAAACCAAAATTACAGTATGTCAATTACACATGCGTAGTTTTAAAGATGGAGATACCATTTACATAGAGCCTTGGAGAGCTGAAGCATTTCCTGTAATTAAGGATTTAGTAGTAGATCGCACATCTTTTGATCGTATACAACAAGCTGGTGGATTTATTTCGGTAAATACTTCGGGTAATACACAAGATGCAAATGCTATTCCTATTAAAAAAGAAAATGCAGATAAGGCATTTGATGCAGCAACTTGTATTGGTTGTGGTGCTTGTGTAGCGAGTTGTAAAAATTCGTCAGCCATGTTATTTGTATCTGCAAAAGTATCTCAGTTTGCTTTATTACCACAAGGACAGGTTGAAGCAACAGATAGAGTACTAAATATGGTAAAGCAAATGGATGATGAAGGTTTTGGTAACTGTACCAATACTGGAGCTTGCGAAGTAGAATGCCCAAAAGGTATTTCTTTAGAAAATATTGCACGTATGAATCGCGAATATTTAGCAGCAAGCTTAAAAGGCTAAAAATTATAACATATATTTATAAAAAATCCTGAGTTAATCCTCAGGATTTTTCTTTTATTTGATAGCAATCAAATCCCTAACATGAAATACAAGTTACTTTCTTTATTATTCTGTGTATTGTCTATTACATATAGCTGTGCGCAAACTACAGATACAAAAAAAGCTACGTTTAATGAAGCCAAACTTCTCGAACGGTTAGAAGAATTAAGCTCTGATAAGTACGAAGGACGAGAAACAGGTAAAAAAGGTAATGACTCTGCAAGAGCATACATCATAAATGAGTTTAAGTCATTAAACATTTCGGGGTTTAATGGTAAATTTGAGCAGACATTCACGTTTAGTTCCAGAAACAAAGGTTATCGAGGGGTTAATATTTTAGCAGAAATTAAAGGCGCAAAATATCCTGATAAATATATTATTATAAGTGCGCATTACGATCATTTAGGCATACGCGATGGAATAATATACAATGGGGCAGATGATGATGCTTCTGGTGTTTCGGCATTAATCAGCTTTGCAGAAAGCATGATTAAAAACCCACCTAATCATTCTGTAATTCTGGCAGCATTTGATGCTGAAGAAATAGGGCTACAAGGAGCTAAACATTTTGTAAAAACTATAGAAAAAGACAAGGTCATTCTTAACATAAATATGGATATGATAAGTCGTAGCCAAAAGGATGAGCTATATGTTGTTGGCGGAAGGTATAATGATAAATTAAAATCGATTATTGACAATTTTGAAAACCAGACCTCAACCAAATTATTACAAGGACACGATGGGACTGATGGAAAACAAAACTGGACAATGGCTTCGGACCATGGTCCATTTCATTTAGCAAAAATTCCTTTTTTATATTTTGGAAATGAAGACCATGAAGCTTACCATAAGCCAACAGACGATTTCGAAGATATCACGCCACAGTTTTATAAAAATGCCGTTAATATTATTTTAGCTGTTTTTAATACTATTGATGCATCCGGACTGTAAATTATAAAAATGCAAAATCCTAATTCATTTTACAAAGAACAATTAGAAAAACATAAAGCTGAATCTAAACGCATATACAAACAAATGGGATTGTATAGCCTGCTTAGGCTTTCAATTTTTGTAATAGCAGCATTTGGTGTTTACTTAACGTTTCAAAAATGGCAAATCGCAACTATCATAGCTGTTATAGGAATCGCTGTTTTCTTGTTTTTACTTTCAAGGTATACGGATTTAAAAGCAAAGCGGTTTTTGCATAAAAGATTAGCAATAATTAACGAAGAAGAGCTTAAAATAGCGTCAGGCGATTTCCATAATAGACCTTCTGGTTTGCAATTTCAAAACCCAAAACATTATTATAGTTTAGATATCGATTTATTTGGAAAAGGTTCTTTCTTTCAGTTTATAAATAGAACAACTATTAAAGAAGGAACAGAAACACTTGTTAAACATTTACTTGCAAACAATATCTCCAATATTGAGAACAGACAAGAAGCTGTAAAAGAATTAGCAGCATTGCCAGAATGGAGGCAGCATTATTCTGGAGTTGCACAAGGAGTTGAAATAGAGCATTCAGCAAATTCAATAATTAAATGGCTAAAGGATTACCAACCATTTTTAAATACAACACTTTATTGGTTAACTATTAGTTTTAGCGTAGCATCAGTTGCTGTTCTATTTTTAGGTGTTATGGAGATCATTCCTATAAAGTATGCCGGTTATTGGTTGCTTTTGGGTCTTGCTATTACAGGTAAATATTTAAAGAAGATTAATAACGTTGCTCAAAATACAGAGAAAACAAAAGATACATTTAGACAATATGCTTTATTATTAGAACAAATTGAACAAAAAGAATTTACATCGCAATTACTAAAAGCCCAACAACAGAAAATACAATCTAAAAGCTTAAAGGCCTCTCAAATATTTTCGAAATTCTCAAAAACTTTAGACGCTCTAGATAATAGAAATAATTTTATTTCTGCCATTTTTGGTAATGGCTATTTACTGTGGGATATTAGGCAAACCTATCATGTAGAACAATGGATTTCCACATATGCTGATAAGGTAGAAGACTGGTTTGAAGTCGTTACATTTTTCGATGCCTTTAATAGTTTAGGAAACTATGCGTATAACCATCAGCAGTTTACCTACCCCATTATAACTAAGCAAAATACTACAATTACGGCTAAAGAATTAGGGCATCCATTACTAAACTCAGAGAAACGAATTGACAGTAATTTAAAGCTAAATGAAGAACAGTTTTTTATTATTACCGGAGCAAATATGGCTGGTAAAAGTACCTTTTTAAGAACCGTTGCACTACATATAGTTATGGCTAATGTAGGTTTACCCGTTTGTGCTAAACAAAGTAAGTACAAGCCTATTAAACTTATTACAAGTATGCGAACCACAGATTCGTTAACTGATGATAGTTCGTATTTTTTTAGTGAACTTACTCGCCTAAAATTTGTTGTAGATACTATTGAAAAAGACAAAAACTATTTTGTAATCCTCGATGAAATCTTAAAAGGCACCAATAGCACAGATAAAGCCATTGGTTCTAGAAAATTTGTAGAAAAATTAGTGAAGCTTAATGCTACAGGTATCATAGCCACACACGATCTAAGTTTAACTAAAATTGAAGTCGAATTAGAAGCTGTTAAAAACTATTTCTTTGATGCTGAAATTATAAATGATGAACTTTTCTTCGATTATAAACTCAAACAAGGTGTTTGCCAAAACATGAATGCTAGTTTCCTGTTGAAGAAGATGGATATTGTTTAATATACCGTTTAGAACAAAGCCAAAAAATCTCTATTCCAATACATTAATAAAGAGATTAGATTTACTATGGCTTTGAGTGAAAATAAACAAAAAACCCTCTCTAAAATAGAAAGGGTTTAAATTTTATAAGAACTATTATTTCTTAAGCCTCAAACGGCTCAATAGAAACGTAAGACTTGTTGTCTTTTTTCTTAGTAAATTTTACGATACCATCAACTTGGGCATGTAAAGTATGATCTTTTCCTTGGTATACATTCTCACCAGGATGATGTGTGTTACCACGTTGTCTTATGATAATGTTTCCTGCAACAGCAGCTTGTCCACCAAAAATCTTAACACCTAAGCGTTTCGATTCTGATTCTCTACCATTTTTCGAACTTCCGACTCCTTTTTTATGTGCCATTTTATTTCGATTTTAGATTTTTTAAAATTAACTTAAAGCTGCAATTAAATCAGCTTTCTTCATAGAAGAAATACCAGTAATTCCTTTTGCTTTAGCCATCTCTTTTAATTCAGCAACAGTCATTTTGCTTAAATCTTGAGTAACTTCTACTTTTTCAGTAGCTTTCTTAGCTTCTGGCTTTGCAGCAGCTTTAGGTTCAGCTTTTTTAGTTTCTTTCTTCGGTGCAGCTTTTTTAGCTCCAGAAGCAGTAATGCCTTCAATAACGATTTCTGTTAAGGCTTGTCTGTGTCCATTCTTAACACGGTAACCTTTACGTCTCTTCTTTTTGAAAACTATTACTTTGTCACCTTTAAGGTGTTTTAAGACTTTAGCACTTACTTGTGCTCCGTCTATAGCTGGGGCGCCTAAAGTAACATCGTTACCATTTCCTATTAAAAGAACGTTATCGAAAGAAACTTTCTTACCTTCTTCAGTAGACAAACGGTTAACAAAAACTTTTTGGTCTTTTTCAACTTTAAATTGATGCCCTGCTATCTCTACAATTGCGTACATAGCGTAACGTTTTTATTTATTTGTTTATAAATTACAATGTGCTTTTCTCAGAAAGCGGATGCAAATATACTCCTAAATTCGTAATCTACAAACGTTTTAAGGCTTTTCGGGCAGTTTCTCATCGAATTTCGAAGGGATTGAACCTTAGGAATTTAATATTGAGTCACTTTAAATTGAGTTTTCACATTTTATTATGTTAAAAAAGACTAATGATTCCTTATTTTTGCAAGGCTTTGTGTAACAATATGCATGTAGCTTAGACATACACTAAAATAATTTTAAAATTTAAACACTATTAATAATGAAAAAAAGCTTATTTACTCTAGCGCTTTTGTTGCTTATTGGGTTTCATTCCAATGCGCAACAAGTAGAATTTGAGGAGTACGATTTAGATAATGGAATGCATGTTATTTTGCATCAAGACCATTCGGCTCCTGTAGTAACGGTTTCAGTAATGTACCATGTTGGTGCTAAAGACGAAGATCCAGAGCGTACAGGTTTTGCTCACTTTTTTGAGCACTTATTATTTGAAGGAACAGAAAATATTCCTCGCGGAGAATGGTTTAATATTGTAACCTCTAATGGTGGTAGCAATAATGCAAATACTACAGACGACAGAACTTACTATTACGAAGTATTTCCTTCTAACAGTGTAGAACTTGGTCTTTGGATGGAGTCCGAACGTCTATTGCACCCTGTTATAAACCAAATAGGTGTAGATACACAAAACGAAGTGGTAAAAGAAGAGAAAAGATTACGTGTAGATAATCAGCCTTATGGAAATATTTTGGCTGAAGTTAAGAAGCGTATGTTTAAAGTTCATCCATACAAAGGAACCACTATTGGAGAAATGGAGCACTTAGATGCTGCAACTTTAGAAGAGTTTCAGGCTTTCAATAAAAAATATTATGTGCCAAATAATGCCGTTTTAGTTGTTGCTGGAGACATTGATAAAGCTGAGGTTAAGAAAATGATTAAGGATTATTTCGGTCCAATTCCAAGAGGAGAAGAAGTAACCAGAGATCTTCCTAGAGAAGAACCAATTACAGAATCTATGAGAGATAAGGCTTATGATCCTAATATTCAAATTCCAGCAGTAATTGCAGCATACAGAACACCTTCTTTTAAAGACAGAGATGCTTATGTCCTTGATATGATTTCTAGTTATCTAAGTGGCGGAAAGAGTTCTGTATTATACAAGAAGATAGTTGATGAACAAAAACAAGCTTTAGCAGTTCAGGCCGTTAACTTAAGTCAAGAAGATTATGGACTTTATGCTTTATTTGCATTACCATTAGGAGATATATCTCTCGATACTTTAATCACAGAAATGGATGAAGAGGTTGCTAAAATGCAATCAGAATTAATCTCCGAGCGTGATTATCAAAAACTTCAAAATCAATTTGAGAATCAATTTGTAAACTCTAATTCTAGTGTTTCTGGTATTGCTAATTCTTTAGCACGTTATTACATGTTGTATGATAATGTAAATTTAATTAATAATGAAATTGACATTTATCGCTCTATCACAAGAGAAGAAATTAGAGACGTTGCTAAGAAGTATTTAAACCCAAACCAACGTTTAATACTCGAGTATTCACCAAAGAAAGATGATCAATAAAATAAAAATTAATAGTAATATGAAAACTAAAGTATCAGCATTTATTGTATTGTTTTTAATGGCAGTAGGTGTAAATGCACAAATAGATAGGTCTAAACAACCAGAACCAGGTCCAGCTCCTAAAATAACATTAGAGAAGCCAGGCGAATTTAAATTAGATAACGGAATTGAAGTTTTAGTGGTAGAAAATCATAAATTACCTAGAGCATCTTATTCTTTAACAATTGATAATAAGCCAATTGCTGAAGGTGAAAAAGCTGGTGTATCTAGTATTCTAGGGTCAATGTTGGGTAATGGAACTACCAATGTTCCTAAAGATGAATTTAATGATGAAATCGATTTTTTAGGAGCTAATTTAAATTTTGGAGCTCAAGGAGCTTTCGCGAGTTCTTTATCTAAATACTCTGATAGAATTATTGAGTTAATGGCTGATGCAGCTATCAACCCATTACTAACTAAAGAAGAGTTTGAAAAAGAAAAAGAAAAACTTATTGAGAGTTTAAAATCTCAAGAAAAGAGCGTAGATGCTGTAGCAGGAAGAGTTGGAGGAGCATTATCTTATGGGAAAAATCATCCTAGAGGTGAATTTGTTACCGAAGAAACTGTAAACAATATTGAGTTTGGTGATGTATTGGCATTCTACGAAAAATACTTTAACCCAAACAATGCCTATTTAGTAGTTGTAGGTGATGTTGACATAAGTGAAGTAAAACGTCAGATTAAGGCAAATTTTGGTAAATGGGAAAAATCTGCAGGTGTAGATATTACAATACCAGAACCTAGCCCTAATGCACAATACACACAGGTTAATTTTGTAGACATGCCAAATGCGGTACAGTCTAATATTTCATTGACTAATAATGTGGATTTTAAAATGAATGATGATGATTATCATGCTGTATTAATAGCTAATAAAATATTAGGTGGCGGTTTTGGTAGTTATTTAAATATGAATCTTCGTGAGGAGCATGGCTATACCTATGGAGCGCGTTCTAACATCAGTACAAGTAGATGGAATGCTTCTCGCTTTACCGCTGGTGCATCTGTTAGAAATATGGTAACTGATAGCGCTGTAGTAGAAACGCTTAAAGAAATTAATAGAATCAAAAATGAGCCTGTAGATTCTAAAGATCTCGCAAATGCAAAAGCTAAGTATGTAGGTGATTTTGTTTTAGCTTTAGAGCGTCCACAAACTATTGCCAATTATGCGTTAAGAGTTAAATTGAATGATCTACCTGAGGACTTTTATGCTACATATCTTTCAAAGATTAACGCAGTAACCAAGGAAGACGTTATGCGTGTAGCTAATAAACACTTTAAACCAGAAAATGCACGTATCGTTGTAGTAGGAAAAGGAAGTGACGTATTAGAAAATTTAGAAAAAACAGGTATTCCTATAATGTATTATGATGCATATGCAAATAAGACTGAGAAACCTGTGTTCTCTAAACCATTACCAGAAGGATTAACTGCACAAACCGTAATTAAAAATTATGTAAAAGCAGTTGGAGGTGAGGACAACTTAAGAAAAGTTAATTCTACTCTAGTTATTGCAGATATGACAATACCAGGAGCCCCATTTAAGCCAAAAGCTACTACAAAGCAAATGGCACCTAATAAGTTTAAAATGGAAGTTGTTGCTGAAGGTATGGGAACATTAATGAAGCAAAATTTTGATGGTGAGAGTGGTTACATGGAACAACAAGGAAGAAAAATTCCAATGGAGGACAAAGAGTTATCTTCAAGAAAAGCAAACAAAGGATTGTTTGGTGAATTATACATGGAACCTTCAACTATTGAATTAGACAGCAAAACTACAATAGACGGAATTGATGTCTATAAAATTAAAGTTACTAAAGACGATAATACATCTTACAGATATTATGATGTTAAAACAGGTTATTTAGTAAGAACTGAAGAAACAGTTGAAGCGCAAGGGCAATCAATTACTAATATTACTGATTACTCTAATTACAAAGATGTTAATGGTATAATGATACCTTACACTAAGAAAGTTACTGTAGGACCTCAATCATTTACTTTTGACACAACAGAAGTAAAAATAAATGAAGGTGTAACTGCAGAGGATTTTAACTAAATCCTTCTTTTTAATTAATAAAAAAACCGAAGCTTTCGCTTCGGTTTTTTTATGCTTTACGCCTATGAGATAAGTAAACCCCTATTAATATCAGTAATGCTGCTAAACCTTGTATAAAACTAAAAGTCTCACCATCTAAAATTCCCCAAATTAAAGCTATAATAGGCATAACATAAGTCACAGAAGATGCAAAAACTGGTGTAGATATCTGTACCAATTTATTAAAGACTACTTTAGCTAATGCTGTTCCAAAAACTGAGAGAATAATAACATAGATTAAGGCATAAGGCAAATTAGAATTATTAAGACGCTCAACAGTAAAAAAGTCTGTAAATAGAAGAATAACTAATGCTGGGATAATAATAAAAACATAGTTGCCAGCAGCTATTGCCAAAGGTTTTACATCTTGTAAATACCGTTTTATAATATTTACATTTGCAGCATACATTAAAGTAGAAGCAATAACAAAACTTGCATATAAATAATTTTGATTAGGATTCAACTCAGATCCTTTAAATATTAAAATCGCCGTACCTATAAAACCAATTATTACGCCTAAAACCTGACGCTTAGTAGAAGCAATTTTAAATACCGTAAAACCTAATAAAATAGTATTTAAAGGTACCAGAGAATTTAATATTGACGCTACAGCACTATCAATTTCTGTTTCCGCAATTGCAAAAAAGAACGCAGGAAAAAACGATCCTAATAACCCAGAAATTAATAACCATTTCCATTTAGATTTAGGAATACCTTTTAATTTAGAATAACCAAAAATTAAAAGAATAATACCGGTAATTATAGTCCTTAAAGCACCTAATTGATATGGTGTGAGACCCAAAAGTGATTTCTTAATTAAGATAAAAGAACTTCCCCAAATTACAGATAATAATAAAAGGTAAATCCACTTGATACTAGGGTTTTTCATACAAAAACTATGTAAAAGAATCACAAAAATCGTTAATTCTTATGCAAAAACATCAATATTTATTAGATTTAGCCAAAATTAAATAAATCCATGAACACATTTAAGAATATATGTATTATCGTAGTTATGGCTTTGGTATTTTCTTCATGTAAAAATGAAGTTAAACCAGAAGTTAAAACTGTAGATCTAGAAGTTGCTGAAAAAGATGTTTCTCAAGCTTTAGACCCCAATGCTACTTATGCTAAAGTAGAGTTTGGTATTGAGGGAATGACCTGTGCAATGGGTTGTGCCAAAACCATTGAAAAGAAGATGGCAAAAATGGAAGGTGTAAAAACAGCTAAGGTAGATTTTGATAAACGATTGGCAATGGTCGAGTATGATGAAGCTAAAGTTACTCCAAAATCTTTAGAAGAAGCAGTAACTAATGTCGCTGACATATACAAAGTAAAAGACATTAAGATTGTTGATGAGTTTGAAGGTCATGTAAAAAAAGCCTGTAAAGCAAATTGTGATAAATCTTGCTGTGCCAATAAATCTGAAGCAAAGAAAAAGGCTTGCTCAGAAGAATGTAAAAAAGCCTGTTGTACAGAGGCTAAAAAATCGGAATAAGAAGAAAACTTTTTACAAATAGATAAAAAGCGTTATCCTATTAAAAAGGATAGCGCTTTTTATTGTAGAAAACATTATAGCACTTGAAATAAGGTATAAGCTATAATCAAACACCCAAAAGGTAAAAACCACAAAAGATATATAGAGGCTGGTTTGGCCTTTAATTTAGCATTAAGGATATTTCGTTTTTTACCATTATAACGCATCCAGTTTTTGAAAATTACTACCGCTGCAATTACAGTAAAAAACATCCAAAATTTAATTATAGACATTGTTATGAGGCGCATTTGGTTAGCAAATGCCATAAAGAAAGTACCTAATGCAAGGATAATAGCAAGCTCTAAAAAATTAATATAGAGCATTGCTAAAACAAGGCTACGTTTTTTTATTCTCTTTTTATAGTAATTAAAGATGGTGATATAGAAAGTGTCTAACATTAAATACTGCTATTTTATACGCTGTTATAATATAGTAACTCATAGGTTATTAAATTAAAAAACCAACTCTTTTGAGTTGGTTTTTTAATTTAATTCCGTTCTTATTTTTTATTGAGGAGTTAATATCTTAACATCGCTCAAATCAATAGTAGTAGATACTGTAGCATTGTTACTGTCGTAAACAAAGGCAATAACCGCATCGCCAGTAACACCAGATAAATCAATCAAATCTGTTTGGTCATATTCATTATCAAAAAAGCCTGTGTTAACTGGTAATGCAAGGATTTGATCTGTACCGATTTCTGTCCAAGTAGCAGTTGATGGGTCATTCCCAGAAACATAATCATTAGAATAATATACTCTTAAAGGATCTCCATTGCTAAAAGCATCAGCTATTTCTAAAACTAATGACTCATCAGCTTGAGCATCAAAATCAAAGGATGGAGATATTAACCAGCTTACCATTTGCAATATTGTTCCACCTGAAAAAGCAGAGCCTCTGGCATAAAACTCACCATCAAAATCATTAGCTTGCCATTGACGTGTTCCAACAGTATTTACAACCTCCCAACCTGTAAGTCCATCTGTGAAATTTTCTTCATATACAATATCAAAATCGTTAATATCAAAAGGATCACAACGTTCTACATCTTCAAAATTAATATCCTCAGGAGAGTTTACAACAACATTAAATACCTCACCAAAGAAATCTTTAGTTAAAACAGCTGTCATACTACCTCTACCTGATGGTAAAGTTAAGCCTTTAAAATCAGCAAATGTACTTGTACTAAACGTTGATGTAGCAGGGCCAGCACAACTTTCTAATATACGCTCACCATCAAATTCATCAAATGCTTCAGAAGCGTAGCTCAAAGGGTTGTCACCTGTTGCTTGCTCTCTGTTAAATTGTACATCCTGTAATTCAATCATTAAATTAGTTCTGTTATTAGTAAAATCTTCAATACCTAAAGGCATAGGTACTATCATTGCTTGTTCAGCAGATCTAAATATTACGTCATTCTCTTGAGCAGAAGGAATTTTACCAATTCGCTCACCATCAAGTGTACCAAGTGTTAAAACACCGTTTGAAATACCTGCATATAACCCGTTTAACTTTACATACACTTTTCGACCCACTTCATATCTTACAAATAATGGGTTAACATCAATTAAAACCTTGATCCCAACAGTTGGATTTTCAGGATTATTTTGAATTATAATTTCTTCAAAATAGTTTCCTCCTTCATCAGAAGATACAACATACCCTTGAACAAATTCTGTTTGTGCATCATTGTCATAGAGCACAAAATCTTCATCATTATCATAATCAATTCCACCACCATGAAGTTGGGCTACATCTCCAGCAATAGAAGTTATCTCTATAACATCACCATCTAAATCTGGCTCCGTAACAGAAGTGTTAGGTGTACTAAACTCATCATCTTGTACACAAGCGTTAAATACTACTAAACCTATAAGAAGTAGTATTAATTTGTTAATTTTTAAAGTTTTCATTTTTTTAATTTTATTTTGTTCTAACATAGCTTTTTTAAAATCTTACATATACGTTAAGGTAGTATGTAGTACCATTTCCAAAGAAATATCTAGGACCAAATACAGGGCCATTATCTCTAGATTTATCTTCTTGTAAACGACGGAAATTAGCTAAACGTGATTGCTCAAAACCACCCGTTCTATATTCCTCGTTAAACACATTATTTATAGTAGCAAAGAAACCTACGAAGTAATCTTTTATTTTCCAAGATTTTCCTCCTATAATATTAACGAGCATATAATCGTCAAACTGTTCTTGTTTTAAGAGTTCTTTAGCGACAACAGGATCGTAATCATTAAACGTATTACCATCGAAATCTGATGAAAAGTTAGCTGATCTTGCTAAATTACTAACATCTACATAAGCGTTAGAAAAGAAGTTACTCGTTACACCTATATTCCAAAAATCAGGGTCTCTGTATTCAAAACCAACCTGAAAAGCTCGCTCAGGACCACCAGCAACATGGTAACCATCTAATTGCGTAGTACCATCACCAAATCTTACTTCTGAGTCAATATCACTTCTATTTTGGAAATCGACACTTGTTAAATATAAGTCTGGGTTGTTTTGAAATGTATATTGACCAATTGAAGCAGCGCCTTTTAATTTAATTGTAGGCGTTACTTGGGCTTCAATTCCTATTTCTACACCAACATGTCTACGTTCAATATTAGTTAAAACCTCTTGTACAAAGGCATCACCTCTATCTACTCCTAAGCCTGCTAGGTCTTCAGTAAAATAAAAGCCTATATCTGAGCCATCCTGGAATCCTGAATAAAAACCAGTAACTCTGGCCTTAACAATTGGAGATCTAAAGATATAACTAACATCTACAGATTGAACTTTCTCACTTTCTAGACCTATGACTTTAGCATTAGATTGTCTTGCATTACTAAAAGAGTTTCTAATCGATGGTGCTTTAGTAAAGTAACTTGCATTAACATCAATTAAATGTTTACCTGTAACCTTATAGGTAAAGCCTCCTTTAACACCATAATTAGAAAAATCTAACTTATCACTTTTACCAAAAGAACCGTCGTTACCTCCTCCTTGGAAAAATCCATTTTCATAAATACCTGTTCTTTGATATGTTGTTTGAGAAAGACTTACACCAGCATAAAAATCAATCTTATTGTATTTAAACTGTGCTTGGGCAAAACCACTGATAACATCAGCATCTATCTCGTAATTATACTTATAACGATCACCTTCTCTGGCAATTCTATTTGGGTTTCTAACATTACTTTGTGCTAGATTTGCAGCCACTTCATCACTAATAGTAGAATTGTCATTTTCTTCTGCAAAGAAATCTACATCAAGGTAACCCGTACCACCCAATAAATCTTCGACACGTGCAAAATTTTCACTTTTTAAACTTCTATAATTTAATGCCGCATTTAACCTAATATTATCTGCCAATTCAGCGTCTAAAATAGAATTAAATGTGAGTTGTTGATCTTTTACAACATCAGCTTGTAATGCATATAATGAGTTGCCTCCTTGAGCTCTAAGGGTTGCATTACCTTGATAAAGTGCATTCCAGTCCCATTGACCATCATCAAGAAAAGCTTGTTCAGCTAAATAAGCTTGTTGGTAATCATAAGCTGTTGGATTAGCATCTTGTAAAAAGAAACTCGGTAAGTTTTGATAGTATGTAGGGTCTGGGTTACGTGCACCACCTAAGTATGCATCTTCCCCATTTATAGTTACTAATCTAGTACCTCCATTGTCAATTCTAGTATTGGCGATTTCACCAAATTGGTAGGCAACATTAGTATTCAATTTTACTTTAGAAGAGATATCCCAAAAGTGATTTAACATTAGAATTGGCTCATTGGTTTCGCGTATTCTAGAATTACGTATATCACCATTTTGAATCCCCCAAAATGGATTATATCTACGTCCTTTTAAGTCATTTACTTCTTGAGTAACTGCTGTAGAACGACCACGTCTGTTTTGTGCATATATACCTGTAAAGTTTATACTATGCTTATCATTGATTTGTTTTTCAACAGCTACAAAAAGAGAATTTGCATCGTATAATGTTCCATCGATATAACCTTCTTCACCAAAACGTCTCGAGCCTAATACAGAATAAGACCAACCTCCTTCTAATAGACCAGAACTGTAGCTCCCCATTACTCTACCTTGATAGCTTCTGTTAGCCGACGCATAAGATATACGACCGCCTCTTCTGTATTTCGAAGCACGCATTACAATATTGTTGGTTCCTGCTAAATCACCAAAGTTGTAGTCGTTTGCAGACATTCCCATAGAGAATTCCTGGTTACGTTGAACATCGTTCAATCCTCCCCAGTTAGCCCATTGTGGTCTCCCATTAAATTGTTTGTTCATTTCAACACCATTGATAAGTACCTTTCCGTTGGCATTATCTAAACCTCTTGGTCTAAAAAATGTAGCACTAAAATCAAATGCTGCCGCACTAAGAAATACATCTCTAGATGCCTGTAGTAGACCAGAGATGTTATCTGTTAAACCATCATCTTCACTATTCAGATTGGCATCCGAGATAGAAATAGTGAATAAATCTTTTTTGTCACTCGTGTCAAAATCTAATGTCATACCACTAATATCTACGGTCTGACCTTCGTTTACAACGATAGGGTAACGTTTTGTAACATAGCCTACTTTTTCAATTTTAAGAACCTGTTCACCAAGTGGAACGTTAGAAGTGAAACTAAATTCACCTTTTCCATCCGTCTTTTGGGTTTGTCCGGTTTCTTCAATAGTAATTGTTACATCAGGAATTGGTTCTCCTGTAGTTCCATCCAAAACACTTCCTTTAACAATGGTTTGTTGTGCGAAACCTGTTAAAGAAAAGGCGATAGTGAACAGAAAGAGTAAAAAACTTTTTTTCATGCCTAATTTTAATATTGATTGTTACTGTAAGTTAAATTATGTTTATTTGAGGCGTGCAAATGTACATCATTTATAATAATTACATACTTTTGGCAAGCAATTTGCTTTGGATATAACAATTAGATAATATATCAATCATGAAAATATTAAAACCACTACTCTTCTTGCTAGCTATAGCTTGTATTTCTAACGTTTATGCACAAGAAGAAAAACGCTTTAAAATTCATACTGTTGCGTTTTACAATTTAGAAAATTTATTTGACACCATCAATGACCCCTTAAAATTTGATGAGGCTAGTCCAATAATGGAAATGAAAGCTAATCGTTCTGAAATTTACAAACAAAAAGTTAAGAATATGGCTAGGGTTATTGCAGATATTGGTGCTGACAAGGCCAACAATGCTCCTGCTGTTATTGGCGTTTGTGAAATTGAAAACAGAAAAGTTCTTGAAGATTTAGTAAATGACCCTTTACTTCTAGGTAAGGATTATGGAATTATTCATTACGATGGTCCAGATAAACGAAGTATAGATGTAGCATTGCTTTACCAAAAAGCATTGTTTGAACCTATAGATTCTAGTGCTCACGAATTATTGATATATGATGATGTTACAAGAAAACGGGTTTTCACAAGAGATCAATTATTGGTTAAGGGTAAATTAGATGGAGATTTAATACACATTATTGTTAATCACTGGCCTTCTCGTAGTGGTGGTGAAGCCCGAAGCCGATCTAAACGTGTTGGTGCAGCAAAACTAAATAAGCGCATTATCGATTCTTTGCAATCTATAGACCCATATGCTAAAATCTTTACTATGGGAGATTTAAACGATGATCCTACAAACGAAAGTGTAAAGAAGGTTCTAAAGGCAAAGAAAGAAAAGAAAGATGTACCATTAAAAGGAATCTATAATCCGTACGAAAAGATGTTTACAGAAAAAGGTTGGGGAACTACAGCCTATAGAGATGCTTTGAGCTTGTTTGATCAGATAATGATGACACAGCCTTTATTAGAAAATGATTATTCATCATTTAGATTCTGGAAAGCTGGTATATATAATCCTGCATATATGTTTAACAAACGTGGACGCTACAAGGGTTATCCTTTAAGAAGTTTTGCTAATGGTGGCTTTACAGGTGGTTTTAGTGATCATTTTCCAGTATATGTTTATCTTATAAAAGAGGTAAAAGAAGACGACGAAAAAGTTGAGGATTAATCCTTAAACCTCGAGTTATAAAAAAAGGCGCAAATTAAAATTTGCGCCTTTTTACTTTTTTAGAACCATAGGTTCCATGGAATTTTTGCCAGAACTAGTACTAGAGCCAAAGTGTAAAAAATAGCCAACACTTTAAATTTTGGTTTAGATACTAATTTCTTCTTATGCTTAGAATAACCAATAGTTACTAAGGCAACTGCAATAATCATAGTTAACGGATGCTCAACAATAAGGTTTCTTAATGCTGAATTTTTCATAACTTCTCCCATACCGCCTACTTCACTTATTGTACTAAAATAATCTTTAGAGAAAAATAGTATAATACCTAGCAATAGCTGAATATGCATAGTAATTAATGCAAACAAAGAAATTCTAAAGTCTTTAGCATCAAACTCTTTATCGCCAAAGAATTTGATAAGTGCGTTAACCGTTGCGAGTATTAATACAAGTAAAACCAAATAAGCCCAGCCCGAATGTAAAAATTGTAAGGTTTCCATTTTATAAAATTTAGATTACAAAAATAGGGATTTGATGATGAATAAGATTACTCCGAAATCGTAATTTTATGTTTCAACTCATTACCTAGGGCATCCACTACTGTAATAATGTGTTCGCCTCCAGAAGATAAGACAGCCATATCATGAATATCTTTTGTGCTACCAACAAATTTATTGTCAATATACCAATACAACTCCAACTCTGGTTTAGAATGTGCCACTTTTAAGACTAAATCATTGGTGTTACCTTCAAAATCTTTAGGAAGAAAAACAGTACTTTGCTGATTAGGGTATATAAATTCCATGGAGATAACCGAAGCTTTAATACAATCCTTGCGATACGGAGGAAGTGGTTTGTAAAATGGATTTTTATTCTGAAAATAATAAGCTTGTAATGGAGGTAAGACAAACCAAGGTGTATTATTAATACTCGAAACAGCTTCACAGGACGAGTTAACTTGAAATTTTTTTGTAGTATCTAAATGTACCAATTGATGAAATGGGCACGGCTTTGTTTTTTGGCCGCTGACTTGAATATATCGCCGCTCAGTGTCATCACAGATTGCAGAGGCTCTATAACCACTCTTTTTGCAAATACTCACCGCTATCATTTCATCATAAGGTTTTGCAAACCATTCACTATTGGGCAATATGTCAAATACATCAAACAAAATTGGAGCTGCCGTTTGTACACCAACTAAACCTGGCCTTCCTTCACCATCTGCATTACCTACCCATACACCAACTACATAATTTTTAGTAGTCCCAATTGCCCAAGCATCTCTAAAGCCAAAACTAGTTCCTGTTTTCCATGCGATATCTTGCGAGGAATCGTAGAACTCCCAACTTTCATCACTTTCTGGTCGGTTAACTTGCTTCATACTTTCAAACGTAAGATATATAGAAGCCGCATCAAAAATAGTTTTCTCATTGGTCAGTTCACCAAAATCAATACTAGATTCAGAATCATATATAGGTTGAATAAATTCTTCAGTAAAATACTGACTCGAATTTTCGTTAAAATGATTTAAGGTCGATGCCATAGCTGCATAACTTCTGCACAAATCCCAAAGATTGCTTTCTGCACCTCCTAACACTAAAGATAAACCATAATGATTGGCATTATACTTTAAATCTTTTAACTTTAATTGCTTCAGGTAATGATAAAAACGGTCTAAACCAAAATCTTGAAGCATTCGTACAGCAGGCACATTTAATGAACGCGATAATGCTTCATTGGCATGGACTGCCCCATCATAAGATTGATTAAAATTTTCGGGTTGATAACTTCCAAATTGTGTTGGGATATCAGCAATCAAGGTGTTTGGTAATAAATCACCAGCATCGAGCATTGATGCATATAGAAAAGGTTTTAAAATGCTACCTGTGCTTCTAGGCTTGTTAATGATATCAACACTGTTTTGATGCTCCTTATCAGTAGGTGAATTACCAATATAAGTTAAAACCTCTCGTGTCTTAACATCTAAAACTAATACTGAAATATTATAAATTTCATTTTGCTTTAATAGATTGTAATGTTGTTTTACAATGCCGTTTGCTTGCTTTTGCAATGATCCTTTAATTGTTGTTTTAATCCGTTCTCCTTTATTTTCCTTCGCTACTTTTTGAAGCAGATGCGGAGCGATTTGAGGCAAAGGATAAGGCTTTAGAGGTAAACTTTCAGCAATTGATAATTCATAGGTTAACTTATCAATTGTACCTTTTTCAAAAAGTTTTTTTAATAAACGATTACGCTTATCTAGTAATTTTTTTTGATTCTTTCCTGGGTAGATTAAACTTGGTGCATTGGGTAATACTGCGAGTGTAGCACTTTCTGCCCAAGATAAACTGTGAGCATTACGGTTAAAGTATCTCCAAGACGCAGCATCAATACCAACTACATTACCTCCAAAAGGGGCATGACTAGAATATAAGTTTAAAATATCTTCTTTTGACAACCTCAATTCAAGTCTTGTGGCTAAGATAATTTCTTTAAGTTTTTCAATATAAGTTCTCGATTTTCCTTTTCTAGACAAACGAATCACTTGTTGCGTTATAGTACTTCCTCCGCGTTTTACAGAACCCGATTTTATGTTTTGTTTTAAGGCTTTAAAAATTGAAATAGGATTAAACCCAGGGTGCTTATAAAAATATTCATCTTCAAACTGAAGAATACATACCTTAAATTTATCTGGAATACTATCGCTTTCTGGAAATCTCCATTGTCCATCATCTGCAATTAAGGCACCCAACAATTCATTTTTACTACTAGTAATAACGGTTGCGGTAGGATCTTTAAATAATTGCTTAGGTAAACAGAAATAATAAGCAATAGCCAAAACAAAAATCACTAAAGATTTTATTTTATTTTGCTTAAAATGTCTGATTAATCTATCCATATACTATACAATTGCTATACAAAAGCAGATTTAAATACCTTATCGTCGAAAAACAATCAACGTTACACAAATTTATCTATATATTTAAACGTGTAAAAACATTGCTTAGATCTTAAGTTTTTCATAATTTTTCTCATTCCTTTAGCGCATAAAGCATTAGGAGTTAATTTTCAGATTTACTTAATATAGTTCTACAGTGTTAAATTTTTATGTGAAATAATTTAAACTACTTTGAAAAACCACTTAATTAATTATATGATTATGGTATTAAAAATGCTATATCGAAAACTTATAAAACTTGAATATTTAGTGGTTTTTATTTGCCTATTCTGTTTTAATTTATCCTCAGCTCAACTTAACCCAACATTTGTAGAAGATGCTATTTCGCTTGGTGGTGATTGTTATCGAATTACAAATGCTATAAATAACCAAAGGGGAGCGGTTTGGTATGAAAATACTATCGATTTTAATTCAGATTTCGACATGATTTTTGATCTTAACATGGGTAGTAATGATGCTAATGGAGCTGATGGAATTGTTTTGGTTTTTAAAACGTCTTCAACACCAGAAGTTGGTAATTCTGGTGGTGGATTAGCTTATCAAGGAATAAACAACAACCTAGCTATAGAGTTTGATACATGGCAAAATGGCGAAAATGGCGACCCGTTTAGTGACCATATAGCTTTAATATCTAATGGTAATGTAAGTCACACTAGTCCCACTAATTTAGCAGGTCCAATTAATGCTTCACTAACCTCGAACAATATAGAAGATGGACAATTTCATGAGGTCAAAGTTTTATGGCGAGCAAATACACAGACCTTAAGTGTGTTTTTTGATTGTGATGAGCGAATTATCTATTCTCAAGATTTTGTAAATACTATTTTTGGAGGTACGTCAGATATTTATTTTGGTTTTGTGGGTTCAACAGGAGGTGCAGTTAATGTACAGCAACTGTGCTTTAAAAGACTTACATTTATTGACGACTTTTTTTTAGAAGATCAATCAATATGTAACGGCACAACTTTAGATTCTGTTGATGCTACATACGAAGGAGCCGTTAGTTATTCTTGGAGTCCAACAACAGGTATAAGTAATCCTAACATCCCAAATCCGACTTTTTCACCGACTACAAACACAACCTATACAGTTACTATAACTGATGAATGTGGGGAAATAATTACTGAAGACTTTACAATAAATATATTACCTATTGAAACACCTGTTTTTGATGCCATAAATCCAATCTGTGAAGGAGAAAGCCTAGACCCTCTTCCTGGCACCTCAAACAATGGAATTACAGGAAGTTGGAGTCCCGCTTTAAATAATATGGTTACAACAACTTATACATTTACTCCAGATAATGATCAATGTGCATCTTCGACAACATTAGAAATTGTTGTTAATCCACTTGATGATGCAACATTCGATGTTACTCCTACCTGTGATGGTGCCACGGTAAATAATCCTCTAGCTACACCAGGTGGAGTATTTGAATTTACTGGTTTTCCTGGAGTAGGAGTAAATATTGATCCTGCTACAGGTGAAGTAACTGGAGCTATTTCAGGATTACCTTATGTAGTTCAATACACTACTGCAGGTGCGTGTCCAGATGTCTTTACATTAACATTCACTGTTTTAATTCAAGACGACCCATCATTCACAGTAACACCTACCTGTGATGGTGGTACAGTCACAATAACAGGTGATACAGGAGGTATCTTTAGT
>NZ_CANMJY010000008.1 GCF_947498345.1 uncultured Winogradskyella sp. | reverse complement strand
TTTTTTGAACACCCTTACTATTTTTTAGTAAGGGTGTTTTGCTTTTTATAAACCTTACTTTAGTAAATTGTAGATTTGTTATCTTCAAATTTTATCTGAAATAGTGGTATGAAAAATAATCAGGAACTTGACCTTGCTTGGGATTTTGTTAATAATACGAATAGAAATATTTTCTTAACTGGTAAAGCAGGGACTGGTAAAACTACGTTTTTACATAAACTAAAGTTTCAATCTCAAAAGCGAATGGTAATTGTTGCACCTACAGGAGTTGCAGCTATTAATGCTAAAGGGGTTACAATACATTCTTTTTTTCAGCTACCATTTGGACCAATTTTATCTCATGGGGAATTACATTCTTCATCAAACTTCAATAGAAAATTTAGTAAAACCAAAATTAATATTATCAAATCTTTAGATCTATTAGTTATAGATGAAATAAGTATGGTAAGAGCAGATTTGCTTGATGGAATTGATGCAACATTAAGACGCTTTAAAAATAGAGATTTACCTTTTGGAGGAATACAATTATTAATGATAGGTGACTTACAACAATTGTCTCCAGTTGTAAAAGAACAAGAATGGCAATTATTAAAACCATTTTATAAGAATACATTTTTCTTTAGTAGTCAAGCATATCAGAATTCTAACCCGATTACGATTGAGCTTAAGCATATATATAGACAAGAAAATCCAATGTTTATAAATATCCTTAATGAAATTAGAAATGATAAATTAAGTCAAACTTCAGCAGATGAGCTAAATAAAAGATATCAACCCGATTTTATTCCAAACAAAAACGATGGTTATATTTCATTAACCACTCATAACCATAAAGCAAACCAGATCAATAAGCAAGAGTTAGAAAAACTTAAAGGCAACACAAGAATATACAATGCTATTGTTGAAGGAAAATTTCCAGAGCATTCATATCCAAATAAAGAAGAATTAAAATTAAAAGTTGGAGCACAGGTTATGTTTATTAAAAATGACAGTTCACAAGATAAACGCTATTTCAATGGGAAAATAGGTAAGGTGATTTTATTAGATGATGATGAAGTTGTAGTCAATTGCCCAGATGATGATTTTAACATTATTACAAAGCCTGAAGTTTGGGAGAATATTAAATATACTGTAGATGCTGATACGAAGGCAATTTCTGAAGACAAGGTCGGTAGTTATACTCAGATGCCACTTCGCTTGGCATGGTCAATAACCATCCATAAAAGTCAAGGTTTAACATTTGAAAAAGCTATAATAGATGCCGAAGCTGCATTTGCGCATGGTCAAACCTATGTAGCGCTTAGTCGCTGTAAATCTTTAGAAGGCTTGATACTAAAAAGTAAAATTACAACGCATCAAATTATTAGTGATAGTAATGTCGTTTCTTTTAATGAAAACGCAAAAGCTAATCAACCAAATAATGATATTCTTCAAAAATCTAAGCGTAAATTTCAACTAGATTTAATTTCAGAAATTTTTAATTTTTATAAGTTTATAAATCCTGCAAACAGAATTTTAGATGTTTACTATAAAAATAGAAGAAATATAGAGGGTAATATAGAATTGCCTTTGACAACGATTAAAGAATCAGTTACTCATCTACTTAAAATAAGTAATTCTTTTAATAATCAATTAAAATCGATTGGTGATTCGGTAAATATTCCTGAGTCGAATAAAATACTGCAGGAGAGATTTACTAAAGCTATTAACTACTTTTTAGCCCAAACAGAATCAACGATTAAAAATTCACTACAAACTTTAAACTTTACCACAGATAATAAAGCGATTACAAAAGACATAGCGAAACAACTTGATACTTTAGAAGAATTATTGGGAGCTAAACTATTATATTTTGAAAGTTTAAAGAAAGGATTTAACACGCAACATTTTTTAGAATTAAGGGCGAAATCTGTCTTTTTAGCTAAAGAAAAACCGAAGAAACAGCATAATAAAGCTGTTATTGATAGTACAGCTAATCTAGAACTCTTTGAGTTGCTAAGAATCTTGAGAAATGAAATAGCTAACAGAGAAGACTTAGTACATTTTCAGGTTTATACACAAAAATCTTTATATGCCATGTGTGAACTATTACCAACTTCAAAAGAAGAATTAAAGACAATTCATGGAATGGGTAAGACACGTATAGATAAGTATGGAACAGAAATATTACAAGTTATAAAGGAGTATTGCGCAGACAATGATATTACCGTTTCTCATAATGTTTCTATGTTTGAGACCCAAAAGCCAAAACGTAAAAAAGGGGATACCAAGAAAATTTCTTTAGAATTATTTAAAGCAGGAAAGTCTATAGAAGAAATAGCAAAGGATCGAGAATTAAATTCAAATACAATATTTGGTCATTTGGCAAGTTTTATTACTTCTGGTGAAGTGAAAGTAATGGACTTAATGTCCGAGTCACATTATTCAGAATTAAAGGCAATTATTCCTGCTAAGATTTTCGAAAACCTTTCGGACTTAAAACATCAGCTTGATGAGAAATACTCTTATGGTGAATTACGTTTGGTGGTTAACGAACTTTTTAATAACTAAAAAGATTATAGACTTAGAATGGACTTTAGAGTATTTCAAAAGTAAGTCTCAGTGTTACAAAACCAGACTTTAAAAAACTGTCTTCAACTTTAAAAAGTTCTGTGTCATTTATTAAAAACTCTTGTTGTTGTTCTTCGGGATTATTAAAGAAATTATACCCAACATCTAATCCAACATGCTCCCCTTTATACCCAATTCCCATAGTATACCTCCAGTGCGGAATTAATTGTTTTAAAGAAAAAGAAGTCCTGCCAATCTGTCCAAAGAAATATGGAGATTGTTCACCATCAGAACTTAAATCGATTTGAGATTCTACAAAAAAAGTTGAGCCAATAATTTCTTTACCATAGACATCTTTTGGAATACTTAAAAGATCGTATCCTCCTGATAACAATAAAGGATTTATATTAAATCCAACTTTAGTCTCTCCACCAAAAATCATTTTTATGTATGCAACTTCATCTTCATTATCTTCGCAATCATTATTCTCATCATCGCAAGAGTTTAAAACAGCAATAATTAAATTGGCTACAGAACCTAACGCTTCAGCCTTAAGGGAAATAGATAAATCTACAATATCTTCAAATGTGTTATTAGGTTTTTGCTGCTGAGCATGTAGATAACTCGTAAGTATTACTAACAAAAGCGCGGAAAAATATTTCACTGAAATATGGTTTCCTAAGTAGGCATCAAACATTATACCAAATAATTATTATTATTTGGTGTTTGCTAGTGTTTTAAAAGGTCTATTTACTAAAGCCAGATATATAAAATACCAGCAATGCTTAGACATAAAAGCATAAGCAAAACAGATTTTTAAAAAATAAATAGACTAATCTAATTACCCTTTAATAACTCCTCTTGAAATTACAATTTTCTGTATTTCAGAAGTACCCTCATAAATCTGAGTAATCTTTGCATCTCGCATTAAGCGTTCTACATGGTATTCCTTTACAAACCCATTACCTCCATGGATTTGCACAGCTTCAACAGTATGTTCCATAGCTACTTTACTAGCATAAAGTTTTGCCATAGCACTAGGCATATCGTAGTTATTACCTTGGTCTTTATCCCAAGCAGCTTTCATTACTAATAATCGTGCAGCTTCAATGTCTGTATGCATATCTGCAAGCTTAAAGGCGATAGCTTGATGATTTGCAATCTCAGTTCCAAAAGCTTTACGTTCTTTAGAGTATTTCAAAGCCAATTCATAAGCGCCAGCTGCAATACCTAATGCTTGAGCAGCAATACCAATACGACCACCAGATAAAGTTTTCATTGCGAATTTAAATCCAAAACCATCTTCACCAATTCTATTTTCCTTAGGAACTTTTACATCATTAAACTGAAGTGTATGTGTATCACTTCCACGAATTCCTAATTTATCTTCTTTAGGACCAATATCAAATCCAGGCATTCCTTTTTCAACAATAAAAGCATTAATACCTCTATGACCTTTTTCTCTATCCGTTTGTGCAATTACTAAATACACATCAGAACGGCCACCATTGGTAATCCAATTTTTTGTACCATTAATTATATAATGATCTCCCATGTCAATGGCAGTAGTTTTTTGAGAGGTTGCATCACTACCCGCTTCTGGTTCACTCAAACAAAAAGCACCTATGTTTTCTCCTGTAGCTAATTTGGTTAAATATTTTTGTTTTTGTTCCTCTGTACCAAAGGCTTCAAGACCATAACAAACCAGAGAATTATTTACAGAAACCATAACAGAGGCTGATGCATCAATTTTAGAGAGTTCTTCCATAATTAATACGTAAGAAATAGCATCCATACCACTTCCTCCGTACTTTGGGTCTACCATGACTCCCATAAAACCTAATTCGCCCATTTTACGGACCAATTCATCAGGGAATGTTTGCGTATTATCGCGCTCTATAACGCCAGGAAGTAATTCGGTTTGTGCAAAATCGCGAGCTGCATCACGAATCATTAAATGTTCTTCTGTTAAATTAAAGTCCATAAAATTGATTAATTAATGATTTGATAAAATTTTCATGCAAAGATAGTTTTTTATTACGGTATTTTCAATAAGGAATGGTATTTTTACTAATATGATAAAGTCTGAATATAATGTAGTAGCAGTGATGTCTGGAACATCTCTTGATGGTATGGATATTATTTTCGCTACTTATGTTTTTAAGGGTATTTGGGAATTTAAAATACATCATTGTGAAACGGTAAAATACCCCAAAGATTGGAAGCTGATTTTGAGTCAGTTGGTTCATAAATCTAAAGATGAATTACGAAATATTGATGAACAATACTCACAGTATTTAGCGATGGTTATTTTAGATTTTATAAATCAACATAAGCTTCAAGATATAGACTTTATTGCTTCTCATGGTCATACGGCTATACATCAACCAGAAGAAGGCTTAACATTGCAGATAGGCAATAGGCAAATTTTAAGCGATGCTTTAAATATAAAAGTGATATGCGATTTTAGGGTTCAGGATGTCAAACTTGGTGGACAAGGTGCTCCTTTAGTACCTATTGGCGACCGTTTATTATTTTCAAATTACGATTACTGTCTAAACTTGGGAGGATTTGCGAATATCTCATTCGAAAATAATTCAGAAAGAATAGCATTTGATATTTGTCCTGTAAATATTGTTTTGAATCATTATGTGTCAAAATTAAAATTGGAGTATGATGACAAAGGTAAATTAGCTTCAAAAGGAAAAATTGATGAATACCTTTTAAGCAAGTTAAATACATTAGAGTTTTATCAAGAAAACCCACCAAAATCTTTAGGCTTAGAATGGGTAGAAACTTATGTTTTTCCTATGATTGATACACTAAATCTTGAAGTTGAAAACATTCTAAGAACTTTTGTTGAGCATATTGCAATTCAGATTTCTCAAAGTTTAAAAATGAATAGTCATAATATTTTGGTCACTGGAGGAGGAGTTTATAACGAGTTCTTAATATCTAGATTGAGAAGCCTTTCAAAATCAGAAATTATAATTCCAAATAAAAGTATAGTAGAGTTTAAAGAAGCTTTAATCTTTGGGCTTTTAGGAATACTAAGAGAAAGAAATGAAGTTAATTGCCTTAAAAGTGTAACAGGAGCTCGTATTAATCATTCCTCTGGGAAGATTTTGAAACCTAACACTCAAAATTAATGTTTATTTCATTTCAAAGGCAATAGAGTTTTTTATATTTGTTACAACTAACTTAACTAACACAAATTGATAAAGAAATTACTTCAAACGTACGAAAATAAATCACCTGAAATTGTATTCCATTGGAATGATTCTGAAACCGATGCCGAAGGCTGGACAGTCATTAATTCGCTAAGAGGCGGAGCAGCAGGTGGCGGAACACGAATGCGAAAAGGCTTAGATAGAAATGAAGTATTATCATTGGCAAAAACCATGGAGGTTAAGTTTACGGTATCTGGTCCAAAAATCGGTGGAGCAAAATCTGGAATTAACTTCGACCCTCACGACCCAAGAAAAAAAGGCGTTTTAGAACGTTGGTATGCGGCTGTTTCACCTTTATTGAAAAGCTATTATGGCACAGGTGGAGATCTAAATGTTGATGAAATCCATGAAGTTATACCGATTACAGAAGAGAGTGGAGTTTGGCACCCGCAAGAAGGTGTTTTTGAAGGACATTTTAAGCCCTCACAAGCCGATAAAATCAATAGGATTGGTCAATTAAGACAAGGAGTTATAAAGGTGCTCGAAAACCCTAAGTACTCACCTGACGTAACCCGAAAATACACTGTTGCAGATATGATTACTGGTTTTGGTGTCGCAGTTGCAGCTAAGCATTTTTATGCTATTAAAGATGATTCTATAAAAGGTAAGCGTGTAGTTGTTCAGGGGTTTGGTAATGTTGGTGCAGCTGCAGCATTCTATTTTGCTCAGATGGGAGCTAAAGTCGTAGGTATTATTGATCGTGTGGGTGGATTAATTAATGCTGAAGGATTAACGTTTAAAGAAATTACAGACTTATACCTTCAAAAAAATGGAAATACGCTTGTTAGCGATAATCTCATTCCTTTTGAAGAGATTAATGAGAAAATATGGTCTATAGAAACAGAGGTTTTTGCACCATGTGCTGCCTCTAGATTGATAACGCAAAATCAAATAGATCAAATGATAAATACAGGTTTAGAGGTTATTACTTGTGGTGCAAATGTGCCTTTTGCTGATAAAGAAATTTTCTTTGGCCCAATAATGGAGCATACAGACCAGAAGGTAAGCTTAATACCAGATTTTATATCCAATTGTGGTATGGCAAGAGTTTTTGCATACTTTATGGAGCGCAAAGTTGTAATGACCGATCAGGCTATTTTTAATGATACTTCAAAGGTTATTAAGAAGGCTCTAAAAGCTGTACATAAAAATAATCCAACCAAAATTGGTATTAGCGAAACCGCTTTTGAGATTGCACTAAGACAACTAATATAACATCGCATTACTATGGAAACCGTAATAATTCTTGTTTTTGTATTTGGCTACTTAGCCATTACTTTAGAACACAATATTAAGATAGATAAATTAATTCCTGCATTAGTTATGATGGCCATAAGTTGGGCTTTGATTTCTTTAGGAATTGATGATTTTTCTCAATGGTTTGATTCCGCTAAACATAGCTTAATGGATAACTTTGGTTTACTTCCGCATGAAGAAAAAATGCACCTCATGGAAGAAACCCTATTGCACCACTTAGGTAAAACCGCTGAGATATTAGTGTTTCTTTTAGGTGCTATGACCATAGTAGAGATTATAGATTATTTTGATGGGTTTTCTACTATTAAATCAGCAGTAAAATTTAACAGCAGAAAGAAACTTCTTTGGATGTTTTGTTGGCTGGCTTTTGGTTTATCCGCAATTATAGATAACCTCACTGCTACAATAGTACTAATCTCAATACTTCAAAAAATTGTTAAAGACAGAGACATCAGAATTTGGTATGCAGGTTTAATAATAATTGCCGCCAATGCTGGTGGTGCATTTTCACCTATTGGAGACGTCACTACAACCATGTTATGGATTGGCGAAAGAGTATCTACCGGAAAATTATTCGTTTACCTTTTTATACCTTCATTGTTATGTATGATTGTTCCTACTTTTATAGCTTCTTTATTAAAACCATTTAAAGGAGAGTTAGAATTACAGTCTGAAAATGATAAGCCAAAAAATAAATTTAGTTCTACGATGTTGTTTTTAGGACTTGGAGCTATTGTTTTTGTGCCTGTTTTTAAAATTATTACGCATTTGCCTCCTTATGTTGGCATGATGTTATCTCTCGGTGTAGTCGCAATTTTTGCCGAAATCTATAGTAATTCAAAATTTGCAATTTCAGCGGCAGCATCAGAAGAACACAATGAACATGCTAGTCATAGTCCGGTACACTATTCATTATCAAAAATTGAATTACCAAGTATTTTATTTTTCTTAGGAATTTTAATGGCTGTCGCTGCTTTAGAATCATTAGGCATACTCTTTGGATTTGCTGATAGCTTAAAAGAAAATATTGGCTTAATTGGTTCTGAACCTGCAGGTACTGTTGTTTCAGATTTAGTAGTGTTACTTCTTGGTGTAGGCTCAGCTGTTATTGATAATGTACCGTTAGTAGCAGCTAGTTTAGGTATGTTCTCAGAGCCATTAGATAATCAGCTATGGCATTTTATAGCTTATTCTGCTGGTACTGGTGGTAGTATGCTTATTATTGGATCTGCTGCTGGTGTTGTAGCAATGGGGATGGAAAAAATTGACTTCTTCTGGTATTTAAAGAAAATTTCTTGGCTGGCATTAATTGGTTTCATTGCAGGAGCACTAGCCTTTATGGTAACAAGAGCAATTTTTTAACATACTTAAGTGTAAAACTTAACGTTATAACTTACAGAAACTTTTAAACTTAAAACTTATTATATGATATTACTAAGTAATATTCAAGATGAAGCAGAGGTTTTAACTGATGGTGAATCCGTTGAAAAAACCTTGTCTATTATAGAGCTAATTACAAGTGGTGGTACATCGGGTATGGTCATTATCCTCATTCTGTTCTTACTTCTTATTGTAGCGACTTACATTTATTTTGAGCGTATTTTCGCTATAAAAGCCGCATCTAAAGTTGATTCAAATTTCATGAATCAAATCAAGGATCATGTCAGTAATGGAAAAATTGACTCAGCACAAATGCTATGTGCACAACAGAATTCACCTGTATCTCGATTAATTGCAAAAGGTATTACCAGAATTGGTAAACCTCTTGAAGATATTAATACAGCAATTGAAAATGCAGGACGATTAGAAGTTTACAGCCTCGAAAAGAATGTTAGTGTGCTTGCAACCATATCTGGTGTTGCTCCAATGATAGGTTTTTTGGGTACTGTAGTCGGTATGATACTTTCTATTTTTGAATTGGCCAATGCTGGCGGAACCATACAAATGGACGTTTTAGCAAGTGGATTATATACAGCAATGACAACAACAGTAGGAGGTTTAATAGTTGGTATTATTGCTTATGTAGCCTATAATCATATTGTGGTAAAAACTAATAAAGTAGTGTATCAAATGGAAGCTAATTCTGTTGAATTTTTAGATCACCTAAACGAACCTATCTAATATGAATATTAGAGGACGAAATAAAGTAACACCAGAATTCAATATGGCATCAATGACCGATATTGTATTCTTGTTATTAATCTTTTTTATGATTGCTTCTACTTTGGTAACCACAAATGCGATTGATATTATTTTACCAAAAGCCAGTGGAAAGACTGAGAATAAGAAATCGATAGCTGTAAGTATTAAAAAAGATTTGACCTATTATATAGACCAAAAGCGTGTTGGCGAGAGTGTTTTAGAAAGTCAATTGGTATCTATTTTATCAAAGCAAGAATCCCCAACGATTGTATTGAGAGCAGAAAAATCTGTACCTGTAGAAAATGTGGTTAAGGTTATGGATATAGCTAATCGTAATAAGTTTAAAGTGATATTGGCAGTTAAACCAAATTAAACGGCATCATTTTTGAAACTTATTTAGAAACAAATCTTTGAATAAAAAAACAGGGTAGTATGTTTAGCGTAAGTATTAGGGTTTTTTTGGTTGTTTTAGTACTTTTTTTAATTGTATGGAACATAAAGGGATTATCTCCTAAAAACAGATCTAGGGGATTAACTTCTATTTTGATGTCTGTTATTTTATTTTTATTATTTCGGTTTGGTCTAATGTATATGGATCCACCAGAAGAATATGGCGTTGCCGTAAATTTTGGTAATACAGATTTTGGTAGTGGAAACAAACCATTAGCACAGCCAAGAAAAGCAGTAGAGGAAAAAGTAGTAGACCAGCCTCAACCAGAAACTTCTAATTCTGAACCAACAGAAACATCAACTAAGACAGAGGAAGTAATGACGGAGGAAAATGCCGAAGCTATTGCCATAAAAAAGCAAAAAGAAGCTGAAGCAAAAGCCAAGGCAGAAGCAGAACGTATAGAACGTTTGAAAAGAGAAGCAGAAGAAAAAAAGAAACGTGAAGAGGAAGAAAAAAAGAAAAAATTAGATAACCTTATAGGAGGTGTTAAAAATTCTAGTGGTAATGATGATGGTGGTGAAGGACCAGACGACCAAGGTGGAAATAAAGGGCAACTCAATGGTGATCCATATGCTCCAAGTTACTTTGGTGGTTCAGGACCTGGAAAAGGCGGTGTAGGATATGGTTTAGGAGGAAGAGGAAGACCATCCAAACGTATTTACAAGCAAGATTGTAATGAGTATGGTTTGGTTGTAGTTAAGATTGAAGTTAATAGACAGGGTAAAGTAACTAAAGCCGAGCCTGGTATTAGAGGAACCACAAATACACACCCATGTTTATTGGCACCTGCAAAAAAGATTGCACTCTCACATAAATGGCCAGCTGACGAAGATGCGCCAGCAAAACAAATAGGCTTTGTTAGTATTAACTTTGATGTAGGTCAATAACTGATGAATTATCAAGATACAATCAATTGGATGTTTCAGCAACTTCCAATGTATCAAAACAAAGGTAAATCTGCTTACAAAGAGGATTTATCTAATACATTAAAGCTTTCAAAGCATCTTAGTTATCCCGAAAAGAAGTTTAAGTCTATTCATGTTGCTGGTACTAATGGCAAAGGTTCAACCAGTCACATGTTGGCTTCAGTACTTCAAGAAGCTGGTTATAAAGTTGGTTTATATACGTCACCTCATTTAAAAGACTTTAGAGAGCGTATTCGTATAAACGGTAAAGTTATTAGTAAACAATTTGTCATTGGTTTCATAAAACGCAACAAGACTTTTTTTGAAGCAAATCAATTATCTTTTTTTGAAATGACTGTAGGAATGGCTTTCGATTATTTTGCCAAACAAAAAGTCGATATTGCTATTATTGAAGTTGGTCTCGGTGGGCGATTAGATTCTACAAATATTATTTCTCCAGAATTAGCTGTAATTACAAATATAGGTTTTGATCACATGCAATTTTTAGGTGATACTTTAGGGAAAATAGCAGTGGAAAAAGCAGGAATTATTAAAGAAAATATACCAGTTGTTATAGGAGAAACCCAAGAGGAAACCAAAATTGTATTTAAAGCCAAAGCCAAAGCAACAAATTCTACTATTCACTTTGCAGATCAATTAGTAAATAAGGCTTTAGAATCTGATTTAAAAGGTTCTTACCAGGTACATAATATTAAAACAGTTATCCAATCGGTAAAAATTCTGAGACAAACTGAATTTCAAATATCTGAGGCTGAATTAAAAAGAGGACTTCTAAATGTGGTTAGCAACACAGGCCTTAAAGGTAGATGGCAAATTTTAGCGGAAAAGCCTAAAATTATATGCGATACAGCGCATAATAAAGAAGGTTTAACTTATGTTATGCAACAACTTCAGTCTGAAAAATATGACATGTTGCATATTGTTTTCGGTGTAGTCAATGATAAAGATTTAGATTCTATAATGCCTTTGCTACCAGACTACGCCATTTATTATTTCTGTAAGCCAAATATAAAACGAGGATTAGATGCTAAGGAATTGCAGTCAATTTTTGAAAGTACAGGGTTGATAGGAAAGACATACAAGAGTGTTAAAATGGCCTATAAATCTGCAATATCTAATGCGAAAAAAGAAGATTTAATATATGTTGGAGGTAGTACTTTTGTAGTAGCTGAAATAATTTAATTTTTTTATAAAAATCCTTTTGAGATTTTAAAAACTAATCTATATTTGCAGTCCTAATAATTAGGGCGCGTAGCTCAGTTGGTTCAGAGCACTTGGTTTACACCCAAGGGGTCAGGGGTTCGAATCCCTTCGCGCCCACAAAAGTTCACAGAGATGTGAACTTTTTTTGTTTAAGGGTCATTAACTCAGTTGGTTTAGAGTGTTACCTTGACAGGGTAGAAGTCACTGGTTCGAATCCAGTATGACCCACATTAATAAAATCCCGATTTGATATAGGCAAATCGGGATTTTATTTGCAGATACAATTTTAATCAGCATGTATATGCATGTTTAATCTAGCTAGTTGCCTAAGTATCTAATCTTAAATAAACTCTAAAATTCGTTCCAGTGCCATACCTCTGGATCCTTTGATCAATAGTGTAGAGTTTGATATATTTAAAGTCTTAAGAACAGGTATTAAATCTTCAAAAGAGGAAAAGGTAGAGGTTGTTACTTTGGCTTTGGTTTTAAAGAAATTTTCACCAACCAAAAAGATATTTTCATCAAAATTAGCTTCAACAAAATCTGTTATAGCCTGATGTTCTTTTTTTGCATCATCCCCAAGTTCAAACATATCTCCTAAAAAAAGGTATTTACTTTTTGCTTTTAATTGCTTAAGATTGTTAAGAGCCGCTAACATACTTGTAGGGTTAGCATTGTAGGCATCTAATATAATTTTGCTAGTGCCTCTTTCAATAATCTCAGAGCGATTATTATCTGGTTGATAATTTTCAATGGCTGTTTTAATGTTTTCAACAGATACATTAAAATGCTGCCCAATAGCGGTAGCTACTGCAATATTTCCGTAATTGTAATTACCTATAAGTTTGCTGTTAATTTCAATCCCATTGTACTTTAATGAAACAAAAGGGTTAGCAGCAATAAACTCTACTTTACAATCATTTTTAGAACCAGAACCAAATGTAACTGTATTTGTGTAATGATTAATCTGTTTTACTTGCGTGGTATCATTAGTATTTATAAATACTGTTTTGTCATTCTGCTTTATATAATCGTATAATTCGGATTTACCTTTAATTACGCCTTCTACACCACCAAAGCCTTCTAAATGTGCTTTTCCGAAGTTGGTGATTAGTCCATAATCTGGCTGAGCGATATTTGATAAAAACTCAATTTCTTTTTGATGGTTAGCTCCCATCTCTACAATACCAAAATCTAAATCGCTTGTAAAACTTAATAACGTTAAAGGAACACCAATATGATTGTTGAGGTTGCCTTGCGTTGCACCGACTTTGTATTTTGTTGATAAAACAGAAAGAATAAGTTCTTTAGTAGTAGTTTTACCATTGCTTCCTGTGAGAGAAATAATAGGAATATTTATTTCATTTCTGTGATGTGTTGCTAAGCTTTGAAGTGTCTTTAGTACATCATCAACTAGAATACAATTATCATTAATTATAGCTTCTTTGTTATCAATGACACAGTATTTAGCGCCATTATTAAAAGCCTTGTCTACAAACTTATTGCCATCAAAATTATCTCCTTTTAATGCAAAATAGATACACCCTTTAGGTAATTTTCTGGTATCAGTAGATACACCGTTACTTGTTTTAAACTTTTGATATATTGACTCAATTTCCATAGGCTTAAAAATAAAAAAGTCCTGATAAAATTATCAGGACTTCTCTAAATATTATTTAACGTTATTATTAATTACGTTTTTTTCCACCTTTTTGAGATTTAGAACCTACTCTAGATACTGCGCATCTAAAGCCGATGTAATCTGTAGCCATATCTTGTGGGAAATAGCGACGTTGAGCAGGGTCTAACCAGTATGCTCTGTCTCTCCACGAGCCGCCTTTAAAGACTCTAACTTCGTCATTAATTAAAGAGGTTCTGTTATTAGATTTATCGTATTGTCTTACAAGTTTACCTTCAGCAGAATCAACTTCTACACGATGCTTAGGTGAGTTATACATCTTACCAGTAGTATTTGTTCTATCATCAGATTCGTCAAAACTTTCTCTGTAGTATCGCGAAGAACGTTTATCACCATCTCTAAAGTTTCTGTTATCACTTCTATCGAACTGCGTTCTTAGATAAGTTTCTTGGTCATCAACTGGGATTTTTGCAATCTCACCTGGTAAGTCTCTCGCAATAATTTTACCATTAGGTAAGGTATCGTAAACAATTTCATCTACGGTAACAATTTTTACAGTACCATCTTCATTTAAAGCATTCTTAGTATACACATTACCTCTATAGTAATTGAAGTCATTAAACTCGTCATCTACAATTGGACGATAAACATCAGCTACCCATTCTGCAACATTACCTGCCATGTCATATAAACCATAGTCATTAGGCTGGTAAGATTTTACTTCGGCTGTAATATCAGCTCCGTCATCAGACCATCCGGCAATTCCACCAAAATCACCTTTACCTTGTTTAAAGTTGGCTAATTGGTCACCACGATTAACACGCTTACCTGATCTGGTGTATTGTCCATCCCAAGGATATTTTTTACGTCCTCTATAGACATTATATTCTCTAAGTTCACTAAGACCTAAAGCAGCATATTCCCATTCTGCTTCAGTTGGAAGTCTATATTTTACAGGAATCAATCCAGATTCTCTGTTAGCATATACATTAATAGGATTACCTTCAGCATCAGTTTGTTGTCTACGCTTACCGCCTTCTAAAACTTCAGAGTTTCCACCATAAGTTTGTGTTGGTGCGTTAATATAAGTATCTACATCAAAAGTGCTTTCAGCACTTAAATCAGTGTATTGTGCATCCCTTTTAATATAACCAGCTTCTTGTAAAGACATTTCTGCTACACGGTTAGATCTCCAATTTGCATACTCTACAGCTTGTATCCAACTTACTCCGACTACAGGATAATTGGCATAACCAGGGTGACGTAAATAATTCTCAGTCATCATTTCGTTATAACCTAAGCGATTTCTCCATACTAAAGTATCAGGAAGTGCACCGTTATATATTAAAGCATAGTTTGGGTCATCGGGTGGATATACATTTTTCACATAATCTAAGTAAAATAGATAATTAAGATTGGTAACTTCGCTCTCATCCATGTAAAATGATTGTACATGTTGTTGATTAGGAGAGTTATTCCAATCGTGCATTGGGTCATCTTGTACCTTGCCCATTGTAAACGTTCCTCCTTCTACAAATGCAGTTCCAGGAGGCGTTTCCTGTTCTTTAAATTTTGTATTGTATTGGAAGCCACCATTTTTATCGTTGATTTTCCAGCCTGTAGCACTATCCACATTACTGGAATTAGACGACCGCTTACAACTTACAATAGTTGCACAAAGCGTTAATGCTATTAAAAATTTTAGGTTTGAGACATTTTTCATATCCATACGTTTAAGTAAGCTCATTAAATTTTAAGTTCCGCAATATAACAATTAAAGGTAAACTGACAATTTTTTTTTGCATCAAAATTCAAAAAAATATGCATTTCATCCTTTTTTTTGAACATAATAACGGATATTTGGTCAATTTATCGGTGTATTTTGCTTCTTAATAACGGGCATAAAAATAAATTATTGTTGTATTTTTGAAATAAAAATTAAAGCTCCATAATAAGCCACTATTGTGGACGTTATTTTAATGTGAATTTAAATACATTGTCAGGTTAGTGATATATGTATGTAAATTCAATTGAAGATTAAAACCAATATTTATAAATGAAAAATTGCTATATTTTTCTTTGCCTTTTTTTCTCATTATTCATTTTTGGGCAACAAAAACAGTTCAGTATCCAATGGAATGGTGTAAAGACACTTGAGACAGAGTATGGGAAAATTCAAGTCCCTTCTTTTGATGCTAAACATTTTAGCTATGACGATGAAAAAGGCCTTACTTTTTTTTCACAATGGGATAGTAATGGAAGTTTATTAGATAATAATTCTGTTGTATTATCTAATGTATCTTACGAAACCATTAGCGAAGCCGATCTTAAAAATTTAAGCATTCAACTTATACCAAACGCCCCAAGATATCAATTATATAATACGAATGCGAGAGGTAAACGCTCACATTATTTTGAAATTAGCCCAATAATTAAGGATAGAGGAGTATATAAGAAAATAGTGGCATTTACCATAAACTATAATACACTTGCTGGTCGTAACAATAGTACAATGATGAATCAAATAACCAATTCAGTTTTAAATACAGGAGATTGGTATCGTTTTTATATAGAGGAATCAGGTGTATTTAGATTAACCAAAAGTTTTTTGAATAGTCTGGGAGTAAATACAAATAGTGTTAACCCAAGACAAATAAAAATTTATGGTAATGGAGGTAGAATGTTACCTTACCTAAATGCAGAAAATTACCCCTTTGATGTTGTAGAGAATGCTATAAAATTCGTAGGTGAAGAAGATGGTAGTTTTGATAGCAACGATTATATACTATTTTATGGGGAAGGGCCAACAACCTATAGCGAAGAGAGTAATACCAATCTAAACCTATACACAGATAAAACATATTATTATGTAAATGTTAGTGCTGGAAATGGTAAACGTATTCAGTCAATGCCAAATATTAATGCTGCTGCTGATATTCAAATAAATACGTTTCAAGATTATCAGTTTTATGAAGTTGATGAGCACAATCTAGCCAAGCTGGGAAGGCGTTGGTTTGGTGATGAATTTGATATTGAAAATCAACGTGTTTATCAGTTTCAGTTTCCTAATTTAATAACAAATGAGCCTGTAAACTTTGAAATAGCTGCTGGTTCGGTTTCTGAAACTGCAGGAAGCACAATGGCAATTACCGTTAATGGTAATTTTGTTAGTAGTCTATTGTTTCCACCAATAAGCCCAGGCTCAGTATTGGCATCAGCGTCTGCTTATGACGATAATCTAAATATTTCTTCAGATGAAATTACGATAACATTAGACTATAATAATAATGGAAATCCTTCGGCAAAAGCTTATCTGGATTATATTAATATTGAAGCGACAAGAAATTTAGCTTATGCTGGTGAGCAAATGGTATTTAAAAACAGAGCTGTTATTACAACACCAGGAATAGTAGAATATACCTTGTCTAATGCTGTTTCTGTTGATGAAGTTTGGGATATTACCGACAGATTCAATGTTACTAATTTTTTAAATAGCGATAATCAGAATAGTTTGTCATTTAAGGCACAGTCTGGTGAAGAACGTACTTATATAGCGTTTTCTGATTCTGGCGCTTTACAACCTAAGAAAGATTCGCAATCTAGGGTTGCAAATCAAAATTTAAAAGGTACAATTTTTAATAATACTCAAGGAGTTTTTGAAGATATCGATTATATTATACTATCACCTTCACAACTTATTTCTCAAGCAGAACGGTTAGCACAAATTAATAGAGATCAATATAATCTAAAAGTAAAAGTGGTTAACCTTCAGACCATTTATAATGAATTTAGTACAGGTAGTCAAGATATTGCTGCACTACGAAATTTTATTAAATATGTTTACGACAATGCTAGTACGCCAAGTAGGAGGTTAAAATACTTATGCTTGTTTGGGGAAGGGTCGTATGATTATAAAGATAGACTACGTAATAACACCAATTTGGTTCCGTCATGGTACACTAATAACAGCTTCAGTCTTACAAATTCTTTTGTATCAGATGATTTCTATGCCATGCTAGACGAAGACGAAGGCACAATGGCAATTTCTGATAGAATGGATGTTGCAGTAGGGAGAATATTAGCAGAAGATATTCAGCGAGCAAAAGAAATGGTCGATAAAATCCAAGCCTATTATCAACCTGAAGCTTATGGTAGTTGGCGAAATAATGTAATTCTAATTTCTGATGACGTAGACATACAATGGGAAAGAATTTTACAAGAAACCACGGACGGTTTGGGAACTGCTTTAGAAAATGAGAAACCTTTTCTAAATGTTACAAAAATTCATTCTGATGCCTTTGAGCAGGAATCTTCAGTTGCGGGTAATAGATATCCAAAAGTAAATAAAGCCGTTAAAGATGCTATTGAGGTCGGTGCATTAGTTGTAAATTATTTTGGTCATGGTGGAGAAAATGGATTAGCTAAAGAACGTATTTTCGATAAATTTGACTCGCAAGAAGTCAATAATGTCTGTAAGTTTAACTTGTTTGTGACTGTGACTTGTGAGTATACAAAGTTCGATGATCCAGATAGAGATACAGCTGGCGAATTTACGTTTTGGAATAAAAATGGAGGGGCCATTAGCCTTATAACCACAACAAGACAAATTTTTGTAACCACTGGTGTTAGTTTTAATGAAACTTTAGATAATTATATTTTTGCTTTTGGCTCTAATGATTATCCAACTATTGGCGAAGCCTTACGATTAACAAAAGTAGATAATACGATAGGAGGTTCATCACAAAAAAGATTGGTGTTCTTAATTGGTGACCCTGCAATGAAGTTAGCTTTTGCAAGACCAAATATTGTACTTACAAGAGTTAATGATGTAGAGATTACACAGCCAATAGATACACTTAAAGCATTAAGTTATACAAAGCTTGCAGGGGAAGTTACAGATGTGAATGGAAATCTTGTCTCTAATTATAATGGTACCCTTACTGCGACAGTTTTTGATAAAAAAATTCAACGCCAAACTCTTGCCAATGATGGAGTAACAGATAGTAATGGCCAAATTATATTAGATTACACTACATTAGGCGAAATTATCTTCAAAGGACAAGCAAGTATAACAAATGGTCAATTTGAATTCGATTTTGTAGTGCCAAGAGATATTGGTATTCCCGTAGGTAATGGTAAAGTTAGCTTTTATGCACAAACTTCAAACCCATTATCCGATCAGGCAGGTGCAAATTTTGATATTAAAGTAGGGGGGATTAACGATAGTGCACCCGAAGATAATATTGGTCCTGTAATAAATTTGTTTATGAATGACGAAAGCTTTGTTTCAGGAGGTATTACAAACGAATCTCCATCCTTGTTAGCAAAACTTCAAGACGATAATGGTATAAATACAGCAAGTGGAATAGGTCACGATATTACTGCAATTATTGATGGAGACGAAACCAATCCCATAGTGCTTAATGATTATTATCAAGCTAATTTAGATGATTATACCAATGGTGCTGTTTCGTATCCATTTAGAGATTTAGAGCCTGGGTTGCATACCTTAACATTAAAAGCTTGGGATGTTTATAATAATTCATCAACGGCAGAAATTCAGTTTACAGTCTTTGACAAGGATGAAAAATTAGTGGTAAAAAATGTGCTTAATTACCCTAATCCATTTGTTAATTACACAGAATTTTGGTTTAACCACAATAGTGTAGAGCCTCTAGACGTTTCAGTACAAATATTTACAATTTCTGGTAAACTGGTAAGGACACTCAATGGACAAACGACGGGAGGTAGTAAATCCGTAAGTTCTCTATCAAAAGATATTGTATGGGATGGGCGAGATGATTTTGGGGATAAAATAGGAAAAGGAGTCTATGTATATAAACTAAAAGTGAAATCTAACCGTTTAAATAAGCAAGTTGAAAAAATTCAAAAACTTGTTATACTCTAATAATAATTTATATTTGCTAACGAATTAGTGCCAAGTATTTAGCATTAATAATCAATAATGAACATGAAGAAATACGCAATAACCCTTATCGCTTTAATAACTTTAAACCTATCTTTTTGTCAGGAGACTATTACTTTTCCAGACCAATCTTCTGTTATTACAACAGGTGTTCCGTTTATGCTAATTGCACCTGATGCGAGATCAGCGGGAATGGGAGATATGGGTGTAGCAACTTCTGTTGATGGATTTTCACAGCAATGGAACCCTGCAAAATATGCCTTTTCTGAAGCGAAATCTGGTGTAAGTTTAAGTTATACACCTTATTTGAGTAGATTGGTAAATGATATCTCAATCAGTTATGCCACCTATTTTAACCGATTAAATGAATATAGCGCTGTATCAGCAAGTTTCAAATACTTTAGTTTAGGTGAAATTACACTTACACAAGGTGAAGACGATCCTGGTATTAATGTAAAACCAAACGAATTTACAGCAGATGTGGCTTACACCTTACGTTTGGCAGATCAGTTTGCAATGGCTGTAGCAGTACGTTATTTAAGATCAGATTTAAGAATCGATCAGGTAGATCCTAATGCAGATGCAGCTAGTACATTTGGCGCTGATATTACAGGATATTATCAAAGTGAAGAGGAAGCCTATAATGATTTTAATGGTCGATGGAGAGCAGGTTTTGCGATTCAGAATTTAGGTCCAAAGTTTAGCTATGACGATGGAGGTAGAGAAAATTTTCAACCTACAACCTTACGGTTAGGAGGGGGTTTTGACTTTATATTTGATGAGTATAGTAAATTAGGGATAACAGCTGAAGTAGCTAAACTCTTAGTACCAACACCACCAAAGTTTGGTTTTGTTGATACTAATGGAGATGGTGAACAAACTGATGATGACCCAACGACTACTGATGTTGATGAAAGTGAACCTACTATTATTACTCAAGGAAAAGATAATGATGTAAGTTTTATAAATGGTGTTTTTCAATCCTTTGGTGATGCACCAGGTGGATTTAGTGAAGAATTAAGAGAATTTACATGGGCTTTAGGTGCAGAATATACGTACCAGGAAAATTTTGCTTTTAGAGCTGGTTATTTTAATGAGGCAGAAGATAAAGGTGCTCGTAAATTTTTCGCAATAGGCGCAGGGTTTAAATACACCACAATTAATTTAGACCTATCGTATTTATTCTCAGCATCTAAAGTGCAAAGTCCATTAGAGAATACTTTGCGTTTTTCGCTTACATTTAATTTTGGTGATGGTGAGTATGACGAATATTAGAAATTACAAATAACATAGATATTCAAAACTATTGTTTTTACTAAAAGCGATAGTTTTTTTGTCTAAAATAATATTGAAATATGAAGGAAGTAAAGATAGAGACCCAATTAAAGGTTTATAATGATATTAATGAGCTTCCAAATGACATCCAAAAATTAATGGAGTCAGCGATAGATGTTAGAGGTAATGCATATGCGCCTTACTCTAAATTTAAGGTAGGTGCGGCAATATTATTAGATAATAGTGAGATTGTTGTTGGTAGTAATCAAGAAAATGCATCCTACCCATCTGGTCTTTGTGCAGAGCGTACAGCTATCTATTATGCAGGTGCTAAATACCCTAAAGCTAAAATTTTAAAAATGGTGTTAACAGCTTCTTCTCAAAACCAAGTTACTGAGACTCCAATTCCACCATGTGGAGCGTGTAGACAAGCTATTGCTGAATATGAGATTAAACAAGAACAACCCATTGAAATTTATTTTATGGGAGCAAAAGGAAAAGTTGTTAAATCAAATTCATTAGCTAATTTATTACCATTAGGTTTTGATAGGAGTTTCCTATAACGTTTTCGCCAAAATTTTACGATTTTCAGTTTCTTCGTTACTATCTAATATGTTATTTTTGTTATTCTGATTAAACGAACGAATCAATAAAATGCAAAAAATAACTAAAGAGGTTTACCTTAAGTGGTACGAAGACATGCTATTCTGGAGAAAGTTTGAAGACAAACTTGCAGCAGTATATATTCAGCAAAAAGTTAGAGGATTCCTTCATTTATATAATGGTCAAGAGGCAGTCCTTGCTGGAGCGTTGCATGCTATGGATTTAACAAAAGACAAGATGATTACGGCTTATCGTAACCATGTACAGCCCATAGGTATGGGAGTAGATCCAAAACGCGTAATGGCAGAATTGTATGGTAAAGCCACTGGAACCTCGCAAGGCCTAGGAGGATCGATGCATATCTTTTCTAAAGAACACCGTTTTTACGGAGGGCATGGTATTGTTGGTGGTCAAATTCCTTTAGGTGCAGGTATTGCTTTTGGCGATAAGTACCACAATAGCGACGCGGTAACTTTATGCTGTTTCGGCGATGGTGCTGCCAGACAAGGGTCTTTACACGAAACATTTAACATGGCCATGTTGTGGAAATTACCAGTAATTTTTGTTTGTGAGAATAATGGTTACGCCATGGGAACTTCGGTAGAACGAACGGCGAATCACACTGATATATGGAAGTTAGGTCGTGGGTACGAAATGCCTTCTGGTCCTGTTGATGGAATGAACCCAATTAAAGTAGCTGAAGCATTTGATGAAGCTATACAACGTGCAAGAAAAGGTGGAGGTCCATCTTTTCTGGAAGTAAAGACATACCGTTATAGAGGGCATTCTATGTCAGATGCACAACATTACAGAACAAAAGACGAGGTTGAGGAGTACAAAAAAATAGATCCGATCACACAGGTAAAGGATATTATTTTAGAGAAGAAATATGCTACAGAAGATGACATAAAAGAAATAGATAAGCGAGTTAAAGCGCGTGTATCTGAATGTGAGAAGTTCGCTGAAGAGTCTCCTTATCCAGACAAGAACGTGATGTATGATGCAGTATATGAACAAGAAGATTATCCATTTATACCACATAAATTATAAGCTATGGCAGAAGTAATTAACATGCCGCGTTTGAGCGACACCATGGAAGAAGGAACTGTGGCAGCTTGGCTAAAGAAAGTTGGCGACAAAATTGAAGAAGGTGATATTTTGGCAGAAATAGAAACAGATAAAGCTACCATGGAGTTTGAATCTTTCAATGAAGGAACATTACTTCATATAGGAATTGCTGAAGGGGAAACTGCTAAAGTTGATACACTTTTAGCTATTATTGGTGAAGAAGGAGAAGATATTTCAGGATTATTAAATGGGAGTAATGAAATTGAAAAGTCAAATGCGATTCCCGAAGGAGAAGATATAGTTGAAGACGTTTCTGATGTAGATTTTGATGCATCATCTCAAAACCTACCAGAAGGCGTTATCGTGGTAACTATGCCTCGTCTTAGTGATACAATGGAGGAAGGAACAGTAGCAACTTGGTTAAAGAAAGTTGGCGAAGAAGTTGAAGAAGGCGATATTTTAGCTGAGATTGAAACTGACAAAGCTACAATGGAGTTTGAGTCCTTCCAGTCAGGTACATTATTACATATAGGATTACAAGAAGGCGAATCTGCTAAAGTAGATGCTTTACTGGCGATTATTGGCCCAGCTGGTACTGATGTTTCGGGAGTAGCTAAAAACTTTAAAATTGCTGGTTCGGAGACAAAGTCAAAACCTCAAAAAGAAGAAAAGAAAGTTGAAGCACCAAAACCAATTGAAACTAAAAAAGAAGCACCAAAAGCCTTAAATACTTCAGCATCAGTTTCTACTTCTGACGGAAGAATATTTGCTTCACCATTGGCTAAGAAAATGGCAGAAGAAAAAGGTATTAACCTGTCTCAAGTTAATGGTTCTGGTGAAAATGGTAGAATTGTAAAACGTGATATAGAGAACTTCACACCTTCTGCTGCACAGTCATCAGCTGTTGTAACCAAGTTTGTACCATCTGGTCAAGAAGATTTTGATGAAGTACCTAACTCAAATATGCGTAAAGCAATTGCAAAGAACTTAGCAAAATCTAAATTCTCAGCACCACATTATTATTTAAATGTGGAATTTGACATGGAAAATGCTATTGCTTTTAGAGCGCAGTACAATTCTTTACCAGACACAAAGATTTCTTATAATGATATGATTGTTAAGGCTTGTGCTTTAGCATTACGTCAGCACCCACAGGTTAATTCCCAATGGTTTGATGATAGAATGCAATTGAACAATCATGTACATATTGGTGTAGCAGTTGCTGTACCTGATGGATTGGTAGTGCCTGTAGTAAAGTTTGCCAATGAGCAAAGCTTAACACAAATAGGTGCTGCAGTGAAAGAATTTGCTGGCAAGGCTAGAAATAAAAAATTAACCTTAGACGAAATGGAGGGTAGTACCTTTACTATTTCTAATCTAGGAATGTTTGGTATAGAGAGTTTTACATCTATTATTAATCAACCAAACTCTGCAATTTTATCTGTAGGAACTATTGTATCTAAACCAGTAGTAAAAAATGGACAAGTTGTTCCAGGTAATACGATGAAACTCACAATGGCTTGCGATCATAGAACAGTTGATGGAGCAACAGGCGCTCAATTCCTTCAAACATTAAAAGGGTATATTGAGAATCCAGTAACTATGTTAGTGTAGAATAAATTTTATAAAAATAATTCATTAAACAAAATTTTAATTATGAAAAACCTTAAAATAGCAGCTATCTTTTTATTGATAATCTCTTCAGGTATAGCGCATTCTCAAAAAAAGAAAGTAGCAGTTATTGCTTTTTATGCAGATAAGGTTATTGATCTTTCAGAAGTTGATGCTTCAGCAGATTTTATTGCAAAAAATACAGCACTTAGTGATAACCCAGATTTTAATCTTAGTAATCCGCTAAATAAGTTTCATGAAGCTTTTTTTAATAATTATGTCAACGAGTTTGATTTTGAGCTTGTGCCAGAAGAGAAAGTGTTAGAGCTTCCTGAATATAAAAAATTTAAAGCCGAGTATGGAGACTATAAAAATATTGGAGGTCAAGAAGCCTTTGAAACTATAGATGGTTATAAGGTCATACAAAGTTATGGAGAACGATTAGAAGTCAAAAATATTAAGCCTATTGCAGAAGCTTTAGGTGTAGATGCAATTATGTTTGTAAGATTAAACTATAGGTTTAATAAAACTGGTATCGGCAAACTAGGATATTTTAGTATTCAAGCAGTAGTAAGTCTAAGCTTATATTCAAAAAATAACAAAAGTATCTTTCAGTTTAGTGAGTTAGCAGGTTCTAAGAAAAAGGCAGCAATGGTTGGAGGCTTGCCCGTTATGACTCCAAAAAAAATACAACCCATGTGCGATAGTGCGACAGACGAACTTATTAAGGACATGAACAAGAAAATTGATAGACTTTCTAAAAAAGCTAATAAAAAGCTTAATTAAAGATAGTGTAATGTATAACCTAACCTGTTTCAAAATACTTGAGCAGGTTTTTTTATTTTAAAGAGATATGATGAGAAGTATATATTATATTTTATTTATGGCATTATTTATGTCGTGTGCAGTAAAACAAAAAGGAGACGACGGCAAGTCTGGTAAGGATGGGAAATCTGGTGAAAAAATAGAAATCACTGCAGCCGATATTAAAAAAAGTATGGAATATCTGGCCTCAGACGAATTAGAGGGACGAGCAACAGGTAGCGAAGGTATCGAAAAGGCAGCCGTTTTTATTGAAAATTATTTCAAAGCCAATAATATTAAACCATATTTTAAAACTTACAGAGATACTTTTCAGATAGAAATGTTAAAAGCACATTTACATGAAAAAGAATCAGAAAAATTTATAGGTTACAATATTGTAGGTATGATTGAAGGTAATGATCCTGAGCTAAAAAATGAATTTATAATTTTAGGAGGACATTACGATCATATAGGTAAAGGTAAAGAAGTTGAAGGCGATAGTATAGCCAATGGTGCAAATGATGACGCTTCAGGAACCATAGCAGCTATGGAGTTTGGTAGGTATTTTTCAAAGTCTAAGACTAACAAGCGCAGTATTTTAATTACTTTATATTCAGCTGAGGAATTGGGATTGAAAGGCTCTGCTCATTTAGCAAGGCGTCTAAAAGAGGCAGGTTTAAATGCCTATACAATGATTAATTTTGAAATGATTGGTGTGCCTAGAGCAGCGGGCAAATCTATAGCTTATATGAGTGGTTTTAATCGTTCTAACTTTGCCCCTATATTAAATCAATATGCAGGGGAGGAAGTTGCTGGTTTTTTTCCAAAAGCTAAAGAATTTCAATTATTCTTTAGATCAGATAACTTTCCGTTCTTTAAAGAATTTAATATGCCAGCACATGCTATGTCGACCTTCGATTTTACAAATTTTGAATATTACCATCATGTAGATGATGAGGCAGATAAAATGGATTACAATCATATGGCAAACTTTATTAATAAAATGATACCTGCATTGGAAGGTATGATGAATGCACCAACAAAAGAAGTACGTTTAAGTGATGAGTAAAAATATAGTCATTACCGGAACAAGCAGAGGAATAGGTTTTGAGCTGGTACATCTTTTTGCCAATCAAGGACATAATGTATTGGCATTATCCAGAAATGCACAACCTGTAAATAATTTACATTTTGAGAATATTACCTCATTCGCTTTTGATTTATGCAAAGCTGAAGACTATAAAAAAGTAAACGATTTCATTGCTAAAGAATGGAAACATGTAGACATATTGATAAACAATGCAGGTACACTTTTAAACAAACCTTTTAACGACACAACTTTTGAAGATTTTGAATACGTATACAAAACCAATGTATTTGGAGTTTCAGAAATGACAAGAATTGTTTTACCCTACATGAAAAAAGATGGACATGTGGTTACCATAAGTAGCATGGGAGGTATTCAAGGTAGTATGAAGTTTCCTGGACTTGCAGCTTACAGCTCCAGCAAAGGCGCAGTGATCACCTTAACTGAATTATTAGCTGAAGAATATAAAGCAGAGGGTCCACAGTTTAATGTATTAGCTTTGGGTGCTGTGCAAACCGAAATGTTAAAAGAAGCATTTCCAGATTACCAAGCTCCAACTACAGCTGCAGAAATGGCGAAGTATATCCATAATTTTGCTTTAACAGGAAATCAATTTTATAACGGTAAAGTACTACAAATCTCTAATTCAACACCTTAATATTAATTTGTGTTTAATTTTGTTAATAACTATTCTAACTAAGTTGTGAGATTTATTTTAAAAATTTAAATTGCCTAAAATATAAAATCTTGCAACTCAATAAAACTACCCTCTTTTTTTTAGTATTGTGTGTTTTTGCTATAACTCGTATTCAAGCGCAATGTAATCTTGTAGAAACTATTGTTATTTGCGATATGACGCAAATAGACAATGACAATGACGGTTCTCCAGACGGTATTATTAATTTATACGACGAGTATACTAATCTTACAGGTAATACCATACAAGCTGGTACTTGGTTTGATCCTAACTTTAACTTTGCTTTAAATGAAGCTACAGGAGATTTATTTCTCTGGGATTTAAACGAATCCTCCACTACAACTACAGATTATCAATTTGAATTGACAAATGCTAATTGTGGATCAGATATTGCCTTAACCATTAACTTAGTATTAGGACCATTTTCGGGCATAGCACTTCCTACAAATTTAGAAGATGTTAATGTTCAGGTTTGCGATGCAGGTTCCACACCAGTTGATATTTGTGTAGCACTTCCGGATATGGATCTTTTTGAAGCTTTAGAATCTCTACCAAGCCCTCATGCAAATGGACAGTGGATGTACGAAGGGAGTAGTCCGAATTTTAACGGGATTAACGGATCCGAATTATTTGTTACTGTACCTTATGCACCTGGACCTCCTTTGGTAGATGAAGAAACATTTGAGTTGGTTTACAGAGTTGAAGGGATAGCACCCTGTGACCCTTTTCAGGAGACTAGAGTTAAAATTTCTGTAGTTAGGCAAGTGTTTTCAGGTTTAGCTCAAAATCAAAGAGTTTGTGAAGCAGCGATCTTAAATGGAGATTATGATAATGATATTGATTTAACGGATGATCAATTTTTACTATTTGAAGACATAGAAGGGACTTGGGAAATGGATATGTTTGGACAGGTTACCTCCTTAGGCGATTCGGAAATAAATATAAATGACATTTATCAACAAATTATAGCTAATAATGTAAGGTTTGGATGTGTTGATTTAGAATTTACGTATTCAGTAGAACAACGATCTGGTGTCTGTGATGATACAGATACAACGGTTAGTTTTAAAATTTATGAATATTTAAGACCGTTTTCGCAATCTAATTTCCCTGAGTTTTGTGAAGAAGATCCGTCGATACCAGCTACTATTAATTTATACGATCAACTCACGTTTACAACCGAAAATGGGGTGTTGTTCGATTACCCTTCTAATGCTTGTACGCAATGGAGTTTAGTATCTGGTCCTTCCAATTTAGGCTTAATAAGTAATGGAGGGGATTGCACACCAACACCTGGATATTCTCATTTGGGCACTGTTAATTTAACAGGAGCTGAACCTGGAACCTATATTTTTAGATATACGGTTAATCCTGAGGTTAATTGTAATCCTGATGATTTTGAAGCTTTAGATTACATAGATGCATGTACAAGTATGGCAGATCCTTCAGGATTTTGCGATGCCGAAACAGCAGAAGTTGTCATTGTGATTAGTGAAATAAATTATGCAGGTGAAGATACTTTAGGTCTAGAGTTTTGCGAATCAACTATTACAGGACCTATAGATTTAATTTCATTGTTACAAACCAATGGTGTAGACGACCCTGTTTATCAAGGGCCATTTGGAACATGGACAGATTTGGATACTGGTGGTATAATTACAAACCCTTTTACATTACCCGAAATTACAGGTCAGCAAACCTTTAATTTTATATATAATACAACGACAGCAAGTAATTGTTTAGACAGTGCTTTATTAACCTTTACAGTCTTTGAAGAATACACCTCAGGCTCAGGTACAACGTTAGAGGTTTGTAATGATGAAAGTGCTTTTAACTTGTTCGATGTTTTAACAAATGATCCAAGCACAACGGGTACATGGTCTGGACCAAATGATTTTATGTCTACAGATAATAATGCGATTTTTGACCCTGCTATGTCAGCTGCTGGTGAGTATATTTATACAGTACCTGATAATGGATTATGTACAGGAAGCTCAACTTCGGTAACTATTACTGTTCTTTCTAATGCCAATGCAGGAAGTGATATGATGGCAACGTTATGTCAATCCGACTTACAAATAGACCTGTTAACCTTATTAGATCCGCAAGCAGATTTAGGTGGTACATTTGTTGATTTGGACAATACATCAGCTTTAAATGGTAGTATTTTAGATGTTACTTTACTAAATGAAGGTTCTTATAATTTTGAATACCAGGTTCAGGGAAATGCACTTTGTAATCCAGATAGTGCACTTATAACCGTTGAAGTTTTAGATATAGCTTCGCCAAGTATACAAGATCAAACGTTTTGTTTAATTGATGGGGCAACAATAGCCGATTTAATAGTAACAAGTAATGATGCACAATCCTTTAATTGGTATGATGATATTAGCTCAACTAATGTTTTACCAACGTCAACATTATTAGTTAACGGAGAGGATTATTTTGTAACAGCAATAGATGTTAATGGATGTGAGTCTGATAGAGTATCCATGATTGTAACGCTTTTGCCTCTAAATGATGAAACTTGTGATGATTGCGAAATAAATGACGGAATCTCAGATAATGACGATGGTGAAAATGAAGTCTTGGATCTTTGTAATTTACCAGTGGTTTTTCCAAGTTTTGAACTGGAAATTTTCAACAGATATGGAACAATAGTTTTTAAAGGAAATAAAAATACAGAACTGTTTGATGGAGAGTCTAATGTATCGCTAACATTAGGCGACCGTCTTCCATCAGGTGTATATTTCTATGTTTTTAATCCTAACGATTCAGCGGCTGAACCTTTTCAAGGACACTTTTATTTAAGTAGATAACTATATGAGATTGTTAATAATCATAACCGTATTGTTTTTTGGATTTGCATTACAAGCACAGCAAAATCCACATTACACACAATACATGTACAATATGAATGTGGTTAATCCTGCATATATGATTAATGAACCTGGCATAGTAGAAGTTGGAAGTTTATATCGTACACAATGGGTTGGTATTGACGGAGCACCAAAAACTGGAAATATTTTTGCAAATATTCCTATAAATGACAAAATAGAATTAAGTGTTAACTACCTTAATGATAGAATAGGAGGAGTTGTTAATCAAGATTTATTTAATATTGATTTTGCTTACAGAATAAATCTAACCGAAGATCTAAATTTATCCTTTGGCTTAAAAACAGGTATAGATAATTTAAGATTCGATTTTTCAGATACAAATGTAAGTTCAGATGACCTTTTTCAGAGAACAAGTAAAACGGTTTTAAATATTGGTGCAGGAGCATTTTTGTTTAAAGAAGAGTTTTATGTAGGCTTGTCATCGCCAAATTTAATACCTAGTAATTTAGACGTTAATAACGATGTGCTATATCAAAACGCTATCCATGTCTTTTTAATGGGAGGCTATGTTTTTAATTTAAATGATGATTTTAAACTTAAGCCTTCAACGATTGTAAAAATGGTTGCAGGCGCACCGATAAGTTTCGATATATCTGCTAATGCACTTTACTTAGATCGTTTTGAGTTAGGTGCATCTTATCGTTATCAAGATGCAATAACAGCATTGGCTGGTTTTAAGGTAACATCAAATTTACGATTGGGTTATGCCTATGATTTTAATACAAGTGCCCTTAACGATTTTAATAGTGGAAGTCACGAATTTATATTAACCTATAGATTTGATGTCTTAGGATTAAGTAAAAAATATTCATCTCCAAGATTTTATTAATATGATAAATAGAATTATTGTAATAATAAGCATACTATTTGTGCAGGTTGCGATTGCGCAAAACAAGACAAGAGCTGATCGCTTTTTCGAGAAAGGGGATTATATTAATGCAGCTTTATACTACGAAGAAGAGCTCGAAAAAAAACAATCTAAAAGAGTACTCGAAAACCTTTCGATAGCCTATTATAATACTTTTGAATATCGTAGAGCTGCACGATATTTAAAACAATTAATTAACGGCAAATTTCCTTCAAGTGATAAAGGTTATGATAATATTTACAATTTTAAACTCTACCAAATATTATCTGCATTAGGCGAATATGATACTGCCATTAATTATTTAAAACGCTATAAAGCCAATAATAATATTGAAATAGATACGGATAAAGCTATAAAAACTATAGAAACATTTAAGTTAAAAAACCCTGATTATATAATTAAAAAGTCACAATTCAACTCTACTGCTTCAGAATTTGGAGCCGTTAAATTTGGTGACAGTGTTTACTTTACTTCAGATAGAGAAACAAAATCGCTTTTTAGTAAAACATATAAATGGACACATCAATCCTTTTTAGATATCTATGCTGTTAAAATCAATGAGGATTTAAAACCAATGAGTGAGGTAAAGCCAATGTCCAAACCAATCAATAGTAAGCTGCATGAAGGTAATTTTTGTTTTACTAAAGATGGTAATACCATTTACGTTTCTAAGAGTAATGTCGTAGATGGTAAAAAGCAATTTGATGGCAATGAAAATAACAACATTCACCTTTATAAAAGTACATTTTCAAATGGTAAATGGTCAGAATTAGAAAAACTACCTTTTAATACAGATGGGTTTTCGTACCAACATCCAGCATTAAGTCCTGATGGTTCAAAGTTATATTTTTCTTCAAATAGAGAAGGAGGATTTGGTAATTTTGATTTGTATTATGTAGATATAAAACCATCAGAATATGGAGAGCCTATTAATCTAGGTGCTACAATTAATACAGAAAACAGAGAGCACTTTCCTTTTATTTCAGACAAAGGCCATTTGTTTTTTGCTTCTAACGGACATTTAGGATTAGGAATGCTCGATAATTTTGTGTCTGAGTTTATTGAAGGGAAATTTGAAAATCCAGTAAATCTAGGTGTTCCAATAAATTCACCCTATGACGATTTTAATTTAATTTATCACAATTCGCAAGAAGGCTTTTTTGCATCTAATAGAAATAAAAGTAACGATGATATATTTCTATTTAAGCAAACAGGTGAAATTTTTATCAGAGAATACATTAATACCTTTGAAATTAGAGATGCTGAAACCCAAGCACTCATTCCCAACACCGAAGTGGAGCTTTTAAATAGAAACAGTGAAACATTATATAAAAACACCTTAGGAGAAACAGCAAGCTTTAATAAAAATCTATTAGAAGGTAATTATATATTAAAGGCTAGCAATGAAGAATATAGTTCTAATGTCTTAAATGTTAGAGTGATTGAAGCGCAAGATCAAAAGCATGTTTTACTTTTAAAGAAATTGCCACCTCCTCCACCTCCTCCACCTGTTGACCCTGTAGATGTTATAATTGCTGAAAAAGGAATAGATAAAGATTTAGAAGAGAAAGATCCTGAACGATTTAAGCTACTAACTGACCCTGAAGGGCCTCCAGTGGTGGAGAAAGATGGAAAATTGTTTTTTGAGCTCCAGCCTATCTATTTCGATTTTGATATGTGGAATATCCGTCAGGATTCTAAAATAATTCTAGATGAACTAGCAAGTAAACTAGAACGTTATCCAGACATTCATTTAAAAATAAGTTCACATACTGATAGTAGAGGTACAGTAAGATACAACCAAATACTATCTGAGCGTCGTGCAGAATCTACAAGGAACTACTTAGCTCTCGAAGGTTATATCAATGCGAGGCGTTTGCAGTTTGAAGGCTTTGGTGAATTGCAACCTATTGTGTCGTGCCCTTTAAATGATTGTACAGACGAAGAGCATCAGCTTAATAGGCGTAGTGAGTTTGAAATTATTGAGTATAAGAAAGAAGAAGAATAAAGATTTGATCTTTTATACTTAGTATTTTGAAAATTGAATTTTATTGGATATCAGAGTTTCATTATCCAGCTTCACTTTTTTATTAGTGATTATAGCATAAATAGTATCAGTCTTTTTAGTGCTATTTGATACTTTATCATAAGAAAGTTTTATCCTCTGTACACTATCATTTACAATAATAATATTACCAAGTCGCTTTATATTTTTAATTATGGTAAAATCTTTTGCTATAAAATTATTGATAGAATCGTTTGTGTAATTTTTTAGTTGTTTAATTACTTCATTATTAAATTCGGGATGTTCATTTTGTAGAGCCACCAAATCATAAAAATCTTGTAACTTCTGACTGATCAACTGTGCATTGATTGTAGACTCATCATCTAAGTTATCGACAATAATTTCTAAATCAGTTTCTTCCGTAACCATTATATCATTTACTTCAGCATTTTTTACCTTGTTAGTATCCATAGCGCAGGCTACAAGTAAAAAACTTATTATAATGATCGTGATATGTTTTAGTTTTAAATTCATGTTTAATCAATCATAAATTTTAATTTTATTATTTGGCCATCAACTTCTGTTTTGTCTAAAATCCTCATGCCTTTTAAACTACGTGTTGGAATTGTCAACTTCTGAATAAACTCTTGTTTTGTATAGATTTCTACAACATTACTATTTTCAAAAAGCTGATATATTTCAGCGTTATCATTAAAAATGGTATTTAACTTTTCTCTATGCTTCTTCCATTGTTTTATATCCTTGTTGGTATAATAACTCAACATCAAAGCGTAATCATCTGCTATTAGCTTTACAATTTTATTTTTATTAGAATTAAATCGCCTTACTATAGTATCAGTTTTGTAATAAGGAGATTCGACTACAAATTTTATGGTACTTTCTTCAGATTTATAATTAAAGCAACCTAAAGAATCTGATGTTTTGTGTATGGGCGTTTGACCATTTTTTAAAATTTTAATATTGAGAATAACACTACTAATAGGTTCGTTTTTAATGGAATCATAAAAACAGAATTGATAATTATGTTTTCTATTTATAATTGAAAATGCTAATAAAAAACAAGGCACTAATATCAATAACCATAAATATTTAACAAATACTTTTTTAGGGGTTTTGCCCTTTGTTGATGTTATATGATTGTTTTTAAAATCATTCCAGTTTTTATAACCAACATAGTTGCTTAATAGATTTAACATGTCAATTCTTGGCAACTTATTGGCGTCATTTTTTATATAGGTGTAAAACCATTTTTCACTAACACGCGCCTTTACTTTTGTAAATAAGTCTTCTTGAAATGCTATAATATCGTCACCTTTCCAGTCTTCAATGTTTTTAGATGCACTATTGTTTTCCAAAAACGTAGACGTTATGGCCAACTTTAACTGTGAGAATATGTGCTGTTCTTCTAAATTCAAAATTAATATAAAGGCTTAAAAATCAATTGTGTAATGTTTGTAAATCGTTTACAAATGATTTACAAGCGTTTTCTAAAGGATAAAATCTATTACGTTATAGGTTTGTTATTATAACGATTAAAAATATAAAATTATGAAGGCAAAACCATTTAAATCTGTAATTAAATTCTCTATCATTTTTGTACTAATACTATTATTTGATGGATGTTACCCTCCGAACGGTCAATCAAAAAATGCAATGTACGAACTTGATGACATAGAAGTATACGAAGTGACAACAGATGAAGTAACAATAATTGAACACAATACAGAAGAGTATGATAGAATTTATGAAAACACTTATAGAGATGTAAGACAAAACCCGTTATCGACCTTTTCTATAGATGTAGATAACGCATCATATAGCAATGTAAGACGGTTTTTATCAAACAATCAGCTACCGCCAAAAGATGCAGTTAGGATAGAAGAAATGATTAATTATTTTAATTATGATTATCCACAACCAAATGATAAACATCCTTTTTCTTTTTCTAATGAAGTAGCAGATTGCCCATGGAATATAGAGCATAAATTGGTGCATATAGGAATTCAAGGAAAGTCATTAGATTATAAAGACATTAAGCCAAGCAATTTTGTGTTCTTAATAGATGCCTCTGGCTCCATGAGTTCTAATAATAAATTACCATTGTTAAAAAAAGCTTTAAAGTTATTGCTTAACGAACTCAATGAGAGTGATAAAGTGGCTATTGTAGCATACGCTGGATCTGCAGGTTTAGTTTTACCTTCAACCAAAGCATCACAAAAGGAAACTATCATTGAGGCCTTAGACAGAATTAATTCTGGCGGATCAACAGCTGGAGGAGAAGGTATACAACTAGCATATAAAATAGCCAAAGAGAATCTAATAACAAATGGCAACAATAGAGTCATATTAGCAACTGATGGAGATTTTAATGTTGGAGTGTCATCGAGTTCAGAAATGGTGAGACTTATTGAAGAGAAACGAAAAGAAGATATATATCTTACAATTTGTGGCTTTGGTATGGGAAATTATAAAGATGGACGTATGGAGCAAATCAGTAATGCAGGAAACGGAAATTACTTTTACATTGATAATATAAAGGAAGCAAAAAAAGTATTTTCAACAGATATGAGAGCAAATATGTTTACCATTGCCAAGGATGTTAAAATTCAAATAGAATTTAACCCGTCACAAGTCAAAGCTTATCGGTTAATTGGATATGAAAATAGAGTAATGAAGAATGAAGATTTTAATAACGACAAAAAAGATGCTGGGGAGCTAGGAGCAGGTCATACAGTCACAGCTTTATATGAAGTCGTCCCTTTCAATTCTAAATACCAAGCAAAGCAACATGATGCTTTGAAGTATCAAAAAACTGAAACGACAGTTGCTTCAAATAATAATGAAATGTTGACCATAAAGTTTAGATATAAAAAACCAAAAGACAATAAGAGCATATTAATTACAAAAACTATTGAGGACAAGAGCTTAGAGTTAGAAAAGGCTTCAAATAATTTTAAGTTTTCTTCAGCTGTAGCAGGTTTTGGACTTCTACTAAGAGACTCAAAATATAAAGGTGATATAACGTATACTATGGCTAAGGAATTAGCTTTAAATGCAAAAGGAAATGATGTTAATGGTTATAGACAAGAGCTTATAAGTTTAATAGAAACGGCAGCTTTGCTCACAGAAAAGCTTTAAGAAGTTTGTAAAGATGCTATTTTTAATAATGTCAGTTTGAGCGCAGTCGAATAGCCTTAGCTTTTTTGACTGCGCTCAATATGATAAATTCATTCATTTCCACTCTTTAGCGGATCTGGTTATTTTGGGATTTTAAAAAATCTATAAATCGTGTATTTTTACATCAATGCAAACACAACTTTTAGATTTTATACCAAAAAATGCTCAATCTCAAATTGAAGCCTTAATGGCAAAAGACAATTTGGTAGTAAAAGTTAAAAATGAGCGAAAAACTAAACATGGTGATTACAGGCAATTACCAAACGGAAAACATCAGATTACAATAAACGCCAACTTAAATTCTTATAGGTTTTTAATAACACTTATTCATGAGATTGCTCACTTTGAGGCTTATAACCAATACGGACGTTTAATTAAGCCACACGGAAAAGAATGGAAATACACGTTTCAACATTTAATGTTACCATTTTTAAGACCAGAGATTTTTCCGATGGAATTGTTGCCGCTATTGGCAAAACATTTTAAAAACCCTAAAGCATCTAGCGATACAGATGCGCAACTCGCTCTGGCTTTAAAACGATTCGACGAAGGGGAGGAAAAAACTTTTGTTTTTGAAGTACCTTTGGGTAAAACTTTTAAGCTCTATAATGGTAGAGTTTTTAAAAGAGGTAACAAAAGAAGAAAACGCTTTGAATGCATTGAGGTTAAAACAGGTAAGTTATATTTGTTTAACCCCAATGCCGAGGTAGAAATTATTAGTTGATGAAAAATAAAAATTATTACGCCATACTAATGGCAGGTGGTGTAGGTTCTAGGTTTTGGCCAGTGAGTACACAAAACTTTCCTAAACAGTTCCATGATATGCTTGGAACCGGTAATACGTTAATTCAAAAAACATTTAATCGTTTATCTACGCTTATTCCAGAAGAAAATATTTTCATTCTTACAAACGAACGTTATAATGATTTGGTGTTTGAGCAATTGCCAAATATTACCAAGCGTCAGGTAGTTTTAGAACCAGCAATGCGAAATACAGCTCCATGTATTCTTTATGCATCTTTAAAAATTCAAAAAGAAAATAAAGATGCTGTAATGATTGTTGCTCCGAGCGATCATTGGATAGAGGACGAACAAGCGTTTTCCAAAAACGTTAAAATGGCTTTTGACTTTTGTGAGTCTAACGATGCCTTAATGACTTTGGGTATTACACCAACATTTCCAAATACAGGTTATGGTTATATCGAATTTGACAAATCAAATTCTTCAAGCATTAAATCAGTAAATCAATTCTGTGAAAAACCAGATTATGAAACTGCAAAATCTTTTTTAGGACAGGGTAATTTTTTATGGAATGCAGGCATTTTTATGTGGAGCGTAAAATCTGTGATCTCAGCATTTAAAAACAATCAACCCGAATTATTTCAATTGTTTGAGAGTGGCTATAGTGTATATAATACAGCGTATGAAGATGACTTTATAAAAGATAATTACGCTAGGGCTGAAAACATTTCTGTAGATTATGCATTAATGGAAAAGAGTGATAATGTTTTTGTAATTCCTGCTACTTTTGATTGGAATGATCTCGGAACATGGGGAAGCCTTTACGATAAGCTAGAAAAAGATGAAAGTAATAATGCTGTTGTAAATTCTAAAGTGCTTTCTGAAGACGCATCTGGCAATATGATTAGGTCAAAAAAAGATAAAATTGTCGTCGTAGATGGCCTAAATGATTACATTATTGTGGATAAAGACGAAGTTTTACTTATCTTTCCTAAGGCTAAAGAACAAGACATTAAAAAAGTACTTCAAAATGTGAAAGCCAATTTTGGAGAAGAATATGGTTAACTATGAGTGACGAAAGTAAATTCGATTTTTCTGAAGATGAACAACAACAGGTAAATAAAGACAAGGCTGTTGAAGAAAAAAAAGAAGCCATTAAGCAAGATGCTAAAGGGCTTTTTTCAAGTATTTCTACTTTTTTAAGTGAGCTTTTAGATTTTAGAGACGATACAGATAGAGAAGCAACGATTGAAGCTATAAAGGCAGATATTCCTTTTAAAGGAGCTACAGCTTGGATTTTAATTTGTTCTATCATGGTAGCTTCTGTAGGACTCAATGCAAATTCTACAGCAGTAGTAATTGGTGCCATGTTAATATCTCCTCTAATGGGACCCATTTTAGGTATAGGTATGTCCATTGCTGTCAATGATATAGATTCTCTTAAGAAATCACTTATAAACTTGGCAACTATGATAGTTCTAAGTTTAATAACAGCATATGTCTTTTTTAGATTTTTTCCTTTAGGTACAGCCTCAGAAACTTCAGAATTATTAGGTAGAACAAAACCAGATATAAGAGATGTACTCATTGCTTTTTTTGGTGGTTTAGCACTTATAATCGCTCGCACTAAAAAAGGAACTATAGCATCTGTGATTTTCGGCGTGGCGATTGCTACAGCGTTAATGCCACCACTTTGTACGGCAGGCTATAGTTTAGCTAAGGGGAATTGGGTATTTTTTGGTGGAGCAATGAATTTATTTACTATTAATACAATCTTCATCGCTTTAGCAACGTTTATTGTACTAAAGGTTTTACGTTTTCCAATGTTAAAATATGCGAATTCAAAAAAACGAAAACGTATAGCTCAAATAGCATCTTTAGTAGCCATCGGAGTAATGATTTGGCCAACATTAACTTTTATAAATGTTTATAAAGAATCTATTTTTAATAATCAGGCAAAAACATTCATTGAGACAAAGGTAGAACCTTTAAATGCACAACTATTTGATGAGGATTATAGTTATGAAGACCAGGTAATAGAGCTAACTTTTTTAGGTGAAATAAATGATCAGACTAAACAACTATGGAATAATGAATTAGCTTCAAATCCAAATTTTGACAAATTAAGGAGTGCCAAACTTAGAATAAAAGGAAGTGACACACAGAGTTATGAATTGATTACAAATGCATATAATGATACGAGGGATCAGTTAAAAGAAAGTAGGTTGGTTATTTCTGGGCTTCAAGATCAGATAACTGAGTTAAATGAAACAATCTCTGGTCTAAATCAGCAACTCGAAACACAAAATTCTAATAATGAAGTCGCTTTCTCAAGTCTTGCTAAGGATGTAAAAATAAAGTTCAATGACTTAAATTATTTCGGTTATGCCAAAATGTTAGAGTCTAAAGATTTTATAAAAATAGACACTATTTCTGTGGCTAATATTAAATGGAATTCAAATTTAAATGATAGCTTGGTTTTAGTTAAAGAAGGCGAGTTGTTAAAGTGGCTTAAAGATGAATTAAAAACAGAAAAAGTAAGAATTAATAGAAATTAACTATTGATTTTCTTCTAAGTACATGCGTCGTACTTTTTTAAATAACTCAGAGGAATATACAAAATCAGTTACGACTTCATTGTCTGTTCTAAAAATAGTCTCTTTAGAACCTTCCCAGGCTTTTAAACCATCTTTTAAAAAGACAATTTTTTCGCCAATTTCCATTACAGAATTCATATCGTGAGAATTAATTACAGTGGTAATTTGGTATTCGTCTGTAATTTCCTGAATAAGATTGTCAATTACAATGGCTGTTTTAGGATCGAGGCCAGAGTTTGGTTCATCGCAGAATAAATATTTAGGGTTGTTTACAATAGCTCTGGCTATAGCCACACGCTTTTGCATTCCACCAGAAGCTTCACTAGGCATTTTATGATGAGCATCATCTAGATTAACGCGTTTTAATACAAAGTCTACACGATCTTCCATTTCGCTCTTACTTTGCTTAGTAAACATACGTAAAGGAAACATAACATTTTCTGCAATGGTCATAGAATCAAAAAGCGCACTACCTTGAAACACCATACCAATATCTGATCTTAAATCGGTTTTTTCATCAGGGCTAAGATTACTGAAGATCTTTCCATCATAAGCAATACTACCTTCTTCATATTCAAATAAGCCGAGCAAACATTTTAAAAATACCGTTTTACCAGAACCACTTTGTCCTATAATAAGATTGGTTTTACCTTTTTCAAAAGAGGTAGAAATGCCTTTTAATATATGTGCATCACCAAAGGATTTATGTAAGTCTTTTACCTCTATCATTAGCCTAAAAGTAAACTGGTTAATAAAAAGTTTAATAGTATAATCACTACACTGGTCCACACAAAAGATGTTGTACTTGCTTTACCAACTTCTAATGCACCGCCTTTCATAAAATAGCCATAGAATGAAGGTATAGTAGCTAGTATAAAAGCAAAGACCATAGTCTTTATAAAAGCATAGGTCATATGAAAAGGAATAAAGTCATTTTGTACACCATCGATATAGTCTTCTAATGTGCCATAACCGCCATAAACACATGCTGCTAAACCACCTAAAATCCCAAGAAACATAGCAATGGAAATCACAAAAGGATAAAGTGTTAAAGCAATAAACTTTGGAAATACTAAATAATTGATGGCATTGATTCCCATAACTTCTAGAGCATCTATTTGTTCGGTAACACGCATTGTACCAATGCTAGAAGTTATAAAAGAACCCACCTTACCTGCCATAATAATGGAAATAAAAGTTGGAGCAAATTCTAAAATGATAGATTGACGTGTTGCAAAACCCACTAAATACTTTGGAATTAAAGGGTTACTAATATTGAGTGATGTTTGAATAGCCACAACACCACCAACAAAAAATGCTATAAATGCGACAATGCCCAAAGAACCAATGATAAGGTCATCAATATCTTTAAGGATTAAAGTTTTTAACACAGACCATTTGGTAGGTTTGCGAAACATGTCTTTAATCATTATAAAGTATGTGCCAATATTATGAAGGTACTTCATGCAAGAATTTCTTAATGCTAAAGTATGAAAAAAGATGAGTTTATTAATGTTAATTTAAATTAAGATGGTCTAAAAAACGTATTTTTGAAACTCAATAAAATGGCAGTCGTATCATGAAAAATATCTTCACATTAATTATCACCATATCCTTGCTTTTTTCTTGTGGTTCTCAAGAAAGAATAATCAAAAGTCAGGAAATTAATAGCGAAAAAAATGAGCCAAAACCAAGATTGGTAGTAGGCATTGTAGTAGATCAAATGCGTTATGACTACTTAACACGCTTTGAGTCTAAATTTAGTGACGGCGGTTTTAAACGTATGATACGGGAAGGCTTTAATTGTAAAAACAATCATTTTAATTATGTACCAACATATACAGGGCCAGGGCATGCTTCAGTCTATACAGGTACGACTCCAAAATATCATGGGATTATCTCTAACCATTGGTATGATAAAGCCACTAAGGAGATGGTTTATTGTGCTCAGGATGATACCGTATCCTCAGTTGGCACAACGAGTTCCGCCGGAAAAATGTCACCACGACGCATGCTAACGACTAGTTTTGCAGATGAAAACAGGTTGTTTACGCAAATGAGAGGCAAAAGTATCGGAATAGCTATTAAAGATAGAGGAGCAATATTGCCTGCAGGTCATACGGCAAATACGGCCTACTGGTTTCATGGTAAAGATGAAGGTGTATGGATTACAAGTTCGTTTTATAGAAACGATTTACCACAATGGGTAATGGACTTTAATACTTCTAATGCTGCTGAATCTTATTTTAAAATATGGGATACATATCTACCGATAGAAACGTATATAGAAAGTGGTGAGGATTTAAATGATTTTGAAGGTGGTTTTATGGGAAAAGAAACTGCTACTTTTCCTTATGATTTGGCTGAGTTAAAATCTGAAAATGAAGATTTTGATATTTTAAAAGCCACGGCATATGGAAATAGTCTTACAGTAGATTTTGCTATAGCTGCTTTAAAAGGTGAAGCTCTGGGACAAGATAATGATACAGATGTATTAACCGTAAGTTTCTCTAGCACAGATTATGTAGGTCATAATTTTGGAGTAAACTCTAAAGAGATAGAAGATACATACATTAGATTGGATAGAGATCTCGAACGTTTTTTTAACTATTTAGACGAGACCGTTGGCAAAGGAGAGTACACTGTATTTTTAACGGCAGATCATGGTGCTGTTAATGTGCCAGCATACTTACAATCAGTTAAAATTCCTGCTGGTTACCTTGACTACAACTCTAGAAAAGAACAATTTCAAAAGTTTTTAAAGGACACTTATGGTACCATAGACATTGTAGAGAATGTAAGCAATAATCAAATATTCTTTAATAAAGCTAAGTTGAAAGAGTTAAACTTAAATATTCATAAGGTAGAACAAGCTTTAGTTGATGAGCAAATTAGCTATCCTAATATTGCTAAAGTGTATACAGCAACAGCTATGAATAGTACTGATTTCACAACTGGTATTGAGGCTTTGCTACAGAATGGTTTTAATCAAAAACGCTCTGGTGACGTTATTGTGGTAGACGATATTGCTCATATTGCCTATAGTAAAACAGGTTCTACACATGGTAGTGGGCTTAATTATGATACACACGTGCCTTTATTATTCTTCGGAAAAGGTATAAAACAAGGCGAGACTTATAGCAAGACCGTAATACCAGATATAGCACCAACGATTTCTGCACTTTTAGGAATTAGCTTTCCTAATGGTGCAACTGGGGAGCCTTTAGGATTCGTTTTGGAATAAAATTAGATACTTTTAATTTAATTAAAAGGAAGAGGAGTTAAAACTCCTCTTCAGAACTTAATTTATAGGCAATTACAAAAAATGCGACTATGAGTTTATCCAACATCTTGAACCTCTACACTTACACCAGAGGCACATTGGCTGTCAAAGTCACAGTATTAAAGTTGTTTAACAAGCAATCTTGTTAAATGAGTAATTACCTACAGTGATTAGTAACAAACTTTTACTTTGCCCCAAACACCACAGTTTGATGATCCTACCTCACACTCATCGCCACCTGCATTCTGATTTGGAAAATACTCCATCACGTCAAAGCAACAAGGTCCAGAAAAGACATCACCACACTCATGAGTAAATGAAGCTCCTCCAATTACTTGTTTTTGCTCAGCTTTATTTAAAGCTTTTCCTAAATTCAATAAATTTTTCATAATTAAAATATTTAAAAATTAAAATAACCTTGGTCAGTTAAGGACATCCAAGGGTTATGTCCATTCCTCGCGAGAGAATATCTTTAGTTTTTGAATACAGTTTTTAGTTGATAAAAAAAGCGTTCAATCAATCGTAAATCTTCGGTAATTATCTCGGCTGATCCTCGCATTTCGTGCTTAAATATAATTTCCTTGTTATAAGAGGTGATCAGTTTACCTGGTAATGCTACCGTAATGTTGTAGAAGCCATCTTCATCTGTCAGTAGCGAAATAGTCTCAATATTCCCTTTTACGGTTCCGAATTCATTATCTGGATAATTTTCTAATTTAATATTGACAGTTTGACCAACTTTAATTTTTCCTGAATTTTGAGCAGGTGTTTTTAGCTTTGCGATATAGGACGAATTCTTTTCAGGAATAATAGTAAATAGTAATTCACCTTGATTTACGGCTTGATTTTTAGACCATAGTTTTGAAAAAGCAACTTTACCGTCAATATCGGATGAAATCATGTATTTCATTTCCCAATCCTTTAAAGCTCTTTTGAGTTGATTAAAGGATTGAATCACATTTTTGAGTAGGCTAATTTCTTCTTTGGTTTTTTTTATAGAAGTATTTATTTCGTTTGTATTAGCATTGGCAATAGCCTCTTTTATTTGCGATATGGAAGCATCCATATTGGCATAATTTCGTTCTGCTTGGAGATATATTAATTCCTTAGATTCCAAGGTTTGTTTGGCAATGACTCCTTTTTCAAAAAGCTGTTGTTGTCGCTCTAAGTCTTTCTTTTGAAATGCCAATTCTGCTTTGTTAATCCGTTTTTGGGATTCTAGTATTTTTAACCTTGAGTAGAGTTGTGTCTTAGAATATTGATTCCCTTTTTGTTGATTGTTAAAAGGTTGATGTTCTTTATTTAACTGATATTGTATGTAGTTGTTTTCGAATAAGGCAAATTCAGAATCTACATCTCCTAAAAATAGAATAGGAAGCTTGTTTAATGGGAATGTAAAATTTTTACTGTTGAGTTTTATTGTATCAACTATAGATTTAAGTAGTTGTATGTGCTCAAAATTTGCTGTGCTTTCAATAACGGCTATAATAGTGCCATCTTTCAAGGAAGAATTATCAGCAATAAGTATAGAATCTATCTTGCCAGAAACTCGAGTATATTTTTTTAGTGGTGGGAGTTTAGTGGTAATTTGTGCTTTTGATGTGATGATATCAGGATATTTAATAAACCATGATAGCGTTAAAAACATGAGTATAAATACTAAAATGAGCATATTTCCATAGCGAATCATCCAGTTAGGAACTGCTTCTAAAAGATCCTGGATTTGTTCGGATCTTAATTCTATATCTTCTATATTGTTTTTGTCCATTTTTATGATTTATACATAAGAAGAGGAGGTTTTAATTCCTCTTCTTTACTAATATGATTTTGAATATTAATAATCAATCTTCATTATCATCATTAACAGTACACACTTGTATTAGGCAAACAAACCCTAAGGATTGCACTGCAACATTGTGTAGGGCCGCATTCGCTTGCTGTTGTACAACTCTTCTTTCCTCCATTGATCGTTCTAAGCTGGTTTTTGCTTAAAACCTTTCCGAGTTTTAATAAATTTTTCATAATTAAATATTTATACTTTAAACTTTTCCTGGACAATTATAGACACCCAAGATTTGCGTCTATTCTTCGCGAGAGAATATTTTAGTTGCCTAGCTCTAATTGATTTTTTACTAGGTTATAGTAATTGGCCTTGTTCTTTATCAACTCATCATGATTTCCTATTTCGACGATTTTACCTTGGTCAAGTACAACAATTTGATGTGCATTTTTTACCGTACTCAAGCGATGTGCAATAACCACTGCAGTTTTGTCTTTAAAAAAAGTGTTTAGCTTTTCCATAATTGTTTTTTCATTATTAGCATCTAATGCTGAGGTAGCTTCATCAAAGAATAGAAACCTTGGATTCTTATATACTGACCTGGCAATAAGTAAGCGTTGTTTTTGTCCTGTACTTAGTCCTGTGCCTTCGCTTCCTATTTTTGTATTATATCCTAAGGGTAATTGCGCTATGTAATCTGATATGTTAGCGACATGAACTGCATGCTGTAACCTTTCTTTATCTATGTAATCTTCGCCAACGGCAATATTACTAGCTACGGTATCATTAAAGATGTAACCTTCTTGTATAACTACACCACAGTTTTCTCGCCAAATCCGTTGTGATATATTGTTGAGGTTAAAGTTTCCAACTGAGATCTCACCTTTATCTGTTTCATAGAAACGCAAGAGAAGTTTCATTAGGGTGGTTTTTCCACTTCCACTTACACCAACAATAGCAGTTGTTTTTTTTGGTGGTATTATGAGCGTTAGGTCTCTTATTACAGGTTCTAAGGCTCCCGGATATTTAAAGTAAACTTTGTTAAGACTTATATTTGCTTCTTTAGGAATATTTGCAATTTTATTGTCTTCGGGATTTTCCTCATTTTCCATGTTATGGATTTCACCCAAACGTTCAATTGAAATTTTGGCGTCTTGCATTTCTCTCAAAAAGCTTATTAGTTGAATAATTGGTCCATTAAGTTGACCAACCATATAGCTTATGGCCATCATCATACCTAAGGTAATATTACCTTCAACAACCAATGTAGCTGAAAGTACTGTGATGAACATGTTTTTTAGCTCGTTAATTAGATTAGACCCTACACTTTGTGTCTGTTCTAAGGCAAGACTTTTGGTTGCAATTTTAAACAGTTTGGCTTGTACATATTCCCAATTCCAACGCATGCGTCGCTCAGCATTATGAAGTTTAATTTCTTGCATACCATTGATGAGCTCTATGACTTTGCTTTGCTCATCACTTATTTGAGAAAACCGCTTATAATCTAATGCTTTGCGTTTTTTAAAAAAGAATAGTACCCAGACGATGTATAGGGCACTGCCTATTAAGAAAACTCCAAATATTTGTAAGCTGTAATAGGCAAGAACGCAACTGAAAACAATAAAATTGAAGAATGAAAATATGATGGTTAACGATGATGTTGTGAGAATACGTTCAATACGTTTATGATCATTAATGCGTTGCAGTAAATCTCCAGTCATTCTTACATCAAAGTAAGAAATGGGGAGCTTCATAAGCTTAATGAAAAAATCTGAAATAAGAGAGATGTTTATACGCGTACTAAGATGTAAGAGTATCCAACTTCTAATAACCTCTAATGAAGCTCTACCTGTAAATAATGCTAGCTGTGCAAAAAGAATGAGATATATGAAGTTGAGGTCTTGGTTCTGTATACCTATATCTACAATACTCTGTGTTAGAAAGGGTAGTACAAGTTGTAGCAAACTGCCAGCAATTAAGCCAATAATTAGCTGAACTATAAATTTCTTGTACTTAATTAGATATTTAAAAATGAAGCTAAAACCAAATTTTTTATCATCATCAAATTCATTTTGATAAAAGTTGGGTGTAGGCTCTAAAATAAGGGCAATACCATCTTCTGTATTCTCATTAGCATTTTTACCAATCCAAAATTTTATAAATTCTTGTTTGGTATATGTTATAAGGCCATGAGCTGGGTCAGAAATATATATAGTATCTTTTTTTATTTTATAGAGTACAACATAGTGGTCGTTGTTCCAATGTAAAATGCAAGGTAAAGGCGCTTCTTTTAATTTTTTATATGTCAACTTAAGACCCAGTGATCTAAAGCCTATAGACTCTGCAGCTTCACTTAAGTACATCAAATTACTGCCAAGTCTTGTTGTCTCGCTAAGTTGCCTTAATTCTTGTGTGTTTATAGATTTGCCATAATGCTTGGCAATGATTTTAATGCATGTAGGACCACAGTCTTTAGCTTCTGTTTGGTTATATGTTGGGAATTTCTTTTTCAATTCAGATTATACCTGATTCTTATTTTAAATTTATATTTACGTGAGCATTAAAGACATTTTATGTCTGTTCTTCGCGAGAGAATACTGTTCATTACAAAGCTCGCTTTTGGGCTTTGCTTTTTTTAGATATTCTCTGTTTCCGGAAGTCTAACTTGATGTTTCGCTTCACTTTGTAAGTCTTCGATAAAATAAATGAGGTCACTTCTGTCAAATATTGATGGATATGACTTGCCGTTAATTAAAATTTCTGGGGTAAAGTTTGTGCCATTGGTAGTGCACCAATCATATTCATTTTTTAATATGCTTAGATATTGTATTGGATCTGAGCATAATTTCCACTTATTTAACCAGTCATTTATTGTAGAAGTACCATAAATTTCGTGCATGGCTTTCATACATGTTTCTGTACTATTATTATATAAATCTAATAGTCGAGTCGCAATTTTTACGGCACCACTCTCTGGATCCTTGGGATTAATGTTAAATCTGATGGTGAGTTTAACAGATTGTGAATATTGTTGTAAAATCTGCTCAATGAGTTTATGGACTGGTTTACAGTGCCCACACAACGGATTGGTAATAATGGTAATATTAAAATTACTATTTGGGTTACCATACTCTATTTCATCTATGTTGTCAATTTTTGTATCTATTACTTTAGATTTATCTAATTGACTATTAAATAATTCAAAGTTTCTTTTAAACTTAAAATAATCAACTTTACTTCTGTTAAGTACTGTATTGTCTTTATAAATTTTAGACATAAAAAGCCATATAGCTCCTATGGATATAAATGAAAGTGTAGTGAAAAGAATACTAGATAACGTAAAGTTAGGAACGTTATCTATAGCAAAAAGACCCGCTTGTAACCATATGAGCCCTACTATACATAAGCAAAGGAAACACCATTTTTTTACAACTCTTATTTGATAGTAAATAGAATATACAGTTATTGACAATGCCAAAGCACTGATAAGTTTTGGAATGAAAACGCTTTCATTAACTATAACCAATAGAAATGTAGCTAATCCTAAGCTCGTGAAGTAAATAAAGCTCATGTCACTTAATTTAAAGCCTTCAAAAACCGTTGCGCCTTTTGATGATAATACGGCATTACAACTTTTCTTTTCTGTTGGGTTAGAACAAAAAGCATTACCAAGTAATGTACTTTCACCTTGTTCTTGCTTTAAAATTGTAAAAGAAATGTAAGCGCCTAAAATAGAAGTAGTTAGAAATAAAATGTTAATAATGCTTGGATTGGTGTTCGCAAAAAGCAAAACAAATACTATTGCAGAACCAATAGCAAGACCTCTAATGATATTTGATCTTATATTTGAATAATTATTACTTAGATCTGACTCGGTTTTATCTACAGCCAAAACAATACCAGTAAACTGATTAAGGAAATCGGATTCTGATACTGTCTTCTTAGATTTAGAATCAAAAATTAAATGATAGTTATTCTTAATTTTTGAAACTACGGCAAATTGTTTTTGCTCCTCAATATTAATTTGTGCTAAAAAAGTATTTGGAAGATGCCTTAAAACATTAGCTGTAATCGGAACATCTAATGCTAAGTTTTCAATATTAAAATGATCGAGTACTCCAGTAATTGCATGTAAACTTGGGTAGGTAGGATGGCTTTGGATTTGAAACTCTAGCTCATTAAAATCAATTATTATTTTGTTGGCTTTTAATAATTGTTGTGTTTGGTAGCTAAGTGCGTCTTTCACAGTAATAGATTTTATAGTTTATATTACTGTTCTAAAAACAAAAAATTGTTACCCTATTTTTTTAAATTTTTAAAAAAGCTGCCTAGATTAAACTAAACAGCTTTTTATTAAAATTATTAGATAAGACTTACTTTAAGATTACATTTTTATGTTCTGTGCTTCCGTCTTTAAGAGTCACTTTGACAACATAATATCCTCTTGCGAATCTATCGGTTTGAATACTTTTTTGAAAAGCATCTACATTTTTAACTTGTAATAGCGGCTTTCCATAAATATTATAAAGCCCTATATAATCTATTTTTGAGTCGTCTGTTGCGATAGTAAGCGCGCTCGTTGCAGGATTTGGATAGATAGAAACCAAATTCAGATCTTTATGTTGTTTTTTATTACTTTTTTTTCTGCCGAGGCTAGAGGAGCAACTTGTATCTATTCGGGCATATGCCACGCAGCACCATTCAGTCCATGGGCAATTAGGCCCTGTTCTAATGCGATATTGCCATGATCTTCCACCCGTTACTGGAGTTATGTCGTTTGAAAGACTAATAGAATTATTTGTTGTAATGAAAGTAGCAGCGTTATCATCTAAAGGTGGAAAAGGACTAGAAAAGCACGAATAGTCCACTACAAATTCAAGTTCATAAGTTGCATTTGGAATGTTTTCCCATGATAGTACATATCCAGTGGTATTAGAAAAAGATAATTGTGCTTCACTAATCAATTCGCAACCATTTTCTTGACAATCATCAAATGATAACCTTCCTACAGTTACATCTTCTTCATAGTAAGAGCCATCACTATTTTGAAAAAGAGCAGTTACTTTAAAATCATAATTTCCAGTTGATCCATTATCGAAATCTGAATTTGTAATTTCAAAGCAATAGTTGGTTTCAGTAAAAGATGAAGGCGTAGTGATTGTGTTAATAATCTGGCTATCGTTATCTACGTCGAGGATTTCAAGATACATATATATTAAATAAGGACCATTAGTGTTATCAGCGCAGTAATCTCCGCATATTTCAAAACTAAAGTCACCTTCTAGGTTTAAATCATTGCATTTTGGTATTTCGCTGTTGATCGTTATTGGTGAATCTTCACACGGATTTGAAGTTGTATCACAATCATCAAAAGTGAGCTCCCAGTATTTACGATGACCAACTGCTGTGCTTCCATCAGAGAACGTTACAATGACAAATATGTTATAGTCTTGAAATGGTATAAAATCTAAAGTATTTGGATTAATATCAAAGCTAAAATTTGAATCATTAAAAGTGCCTGTAGCAATTGGAGTTGCGTTTGAAGTTCCATTAGGATTACTTGTGTCGTAAGGAGCAATGTAAGCAGTTATAGAGACAGCATCTGTACTGCAACCTGGGTTTTCATAAAGTCCAGAAACTATAAAGTTTTCAGTTGGACAATTTAGTCTGACAAAAGCATCCATTTTTATACTACCTGTGTTATCATCACATGAAGTAATACAAATATTGTCGATATAAGCAGTACTAAAATGTTTTTGTCCCTCTGCGCCTAAAGTGCCACAGTCAGATACAGTTAATTCTAATACAGCATTATTTGCATTAATTGAGCTTAGATCTATGCTGTGTGTTACCCAATTTGGTGTATATGCTATTAGCTGACTAGAAATGGTAGGATGATAGGCTCTTGTGTAAAGATTAAATTCACTAGCTGAGGTGTCATTTGTGATATTATAACATCCTTGATCTAAAATAACACTTGGGTTATTGGCATCAATTAATTTATATTCTAGAAAGCCATTTATGTGATCATTATTGCTGTCAGGTACCAATCCTAAGTGTATGAAGTCAAAATTAAGAAAGTCACCATCTAATTGAATATTCCTAGAAATTGTTGTTCTATTGCTAATATTCAATTCCATTGTTGGATTTAATTTGAGGGCTCTGGATCCAATTGTTCTGTTAAGAGATACTCCTAATTGACTTGATAGATATTGTTCAATCCCTGAAGTTACTTGAGTAGCAGCATCCTGAAAATTATTGGTTTGGTTGAAAGGAAAACTCAAACTTTGAACTGAAGCAGGATCATTATTGCCGCAATAGGCGTAGTGATCAGCAGTAAGATTGTTACCTAATTGGTTTGTTGACGCACCTCTTAAATTATAGTTGTTATTAAGTAGTTGACCACTATCAAAAGTATCAATACAGTTGTTTTGCGAAAAACCGCCCATGCTAGTACATATAAACAGAATCGTTAGTACTTTGTAAAAGTATAATCTCATAGTATTTTAAGTTTAATTAAACAATCAATTTGTATTATTGTTCAATTATTTTTATTCTGTTACCCTGTTTTTTAAGCTAAATTTTTTAAAGTTGCAATCATTGACGAAAAGGAGGTGAAAATTGTCTCATAAAATTTGCTGAGACTATTTCTAAATCTGTTATTTAATAATAATTTATTTTTTTCTTCGGAAAAGGATAATGAAGATTATAAGTACTATAAATGCTCCCATATAATAATACATATATGAAGATGAGTTACTAAGCTCTACAGCATTTGTATCTCCCAAGATGTAAAAACTACCCCAATAATAAGGTGAAGATCTAAGGATATCAGTAGAGCTTAAGTAATTAATTTTGGCTTGTTGTAATGCCACACTTTTATTCATTCCACTCTTAATATTTGTATAAAAAAGTTTCATGACTTCTGGTGTGGTTTCGTCTGAAATTTCCCATCGACTCAACATAAGACTTTTGGCACCTGCGTATTGAAAAGCATTTCCTAAACTTAAAATACCTTCACCTTTATTGATTTTACCAACTCCTGTATTGCAGGCACTTAAAACAACTAAGTCTGCAGGAATATTAACGTTATATAATTCGTGACCGTAAAGAATATTATCTTCTTTTTCGTCTTGTTCTGTTTCTGAAAAAAAGATTTTTAAATGTTTTGGGTTTAGACTGTCAATCTTTGCATGTAAAGCAAGATGAACTAATTTATAGTAATTAACATTATTCTTAAAATTAGTTTCATTAGCCTGGTCACCATAAAGGTATTTACCTTTAAAAATAGTTGATAGCTCTTTTATTTCTTTTCTCGAACCAGGTAGATCTATATCGGTAGTGTTTGAAATTGAGTTGCTACTAGTATAGGAGAAGGCTATACATTCGTCTAATAAATCATTTTTTATTATACCTTTTGTATTTTCAAATAACATACTAGCAGAATTTGCATAACTAATAGCATAATCAAAAAGTAAATAATTTGGTTGATTGTAAGTTTTAGTTTCGTTAGAAGTAATTAGTAAATCAAATTGTAAATGCCATAATGATTCGTCTGGAACAATAATTAACTTGTTACCTATAATATGTTTTCGAATAGGTTTAATTAATTGTTCATATAGGTTTGATGACAAACTTATATAACTAGCTTCTTCTTTGCTAGTGATGCTTTCATTTAATGTTTCTATTTTTTCATTTAAATTTTCGATTAGTAACTTTTCAACATGAAAATTATCCTTTGTTATAATAAAGACGTAAACATTATTTTTTGAAGTAAAGAACTCTATAAATGTTGTGTTTTCTTCTAGTTGTTTTTGAAGCTCATAGATTTCAATGATGTTTTTCTCATATTTTAATTCATAATATTTCGGATAATCAGTTTCAATTTGTGTTTCTAACGAATCTTTTCTTCTTTTTAAGTCAAACAAATTACCCTCTAATTTGTGTGCTTTAGAGCTATCTATTTGTTTTTTTGATGCTTCGTCAATGATATTAGATGTTAACTTAGCAATTTCTGTGTCTATATGATTTTCTAATTCTAAGATTTCAGTATTTATATGCGATATGTTTTTTGCATCCGTATTTTTTGCTAATTCTCTTAAGACATTTGCTCTGCTTTTTTCAGAAAAATAAAATAATTCATCTAGCGACGTTTTATTTTCTTGAGATTTACTTAACAAAAGCTGAGTTTCAATATTTTTTGCATAAATAGACTTAACTATACCAGAAAACTTAATCTTATCGTCATAGTTTCTTTTTTTATTTCTTTTGATATTAATCAATGAATTGGCTTTTTTGTATAAAAGATTGCTCTCCTCTAGTTGCTCCTTTAGCCCTTCTTTGTTGTACAGACTCAAGTATATATCTGCTTTAATCTTTATAGATTCAAGTAATAAGTCATCATCTAAAAAGTCAGTCAACTTTATGGTTTTTGCTAAAATATTATTACGATCATATCCTAAGTAATTTGAATTAATAGCCTTATTAATCTGATCTAAAGCATTTTGGTTGTCGTTTACTGCCATATAACTTTTTGAAACTATGTTATTAGAGCGGACAATGTTAACATTATTTTCTCCAAACACATCTTCCCGAATTTGAAGTGCTTTTTTTGCATAAATAAGAGCTTCACTATAATTACCAACATTTGTATGGGCCTCATATAAATAATCATATAGATAGGAAATTCTTAATTTATCAGTTTCGTTACAAATTTTTAATGCTTTCATTAAATAAAAAATACCTTTTTCGTCATTATATATTTGTCCTATTTGACTGTAAGGGAAGAATAGATTTCTGTGATTTTCTCCAAAGACCTTTAAAGCCATATCTAATGATTTTTTGGTATGGTATAGAGCTTTTGATTTTTGATTTTGTCTGCGGTAAATAGTACCAATATTGAAATTTAGTTTGGCCTGATCTGGATGGCGGTCTACTCCATAATTATTAATACTTACGCCAATTGCTTTTTGGTAATATTCAAGACTTTGGTTAAACTGTTCTTTAATGGAGTATATAAGACCAAGATTATTATATACTTTTACAAAGTAAGGGTTATTGTTTTCATATACCTCATTAGACAAGTCTAACATTGTTTCAAAATAGGATAATGCAGTATCAAAATCACTTAGGTCATAGTATACGAAACCCATAGCTTCGTTATTATTAGCTTGTAGTATTTTGTTTTTTTTTGTTTTTTTTAGTTCAGTATTTAAGGCTTTATTTAAATAGTTTAAAGCGCTTTCAAATTCACCTTTTGACCTAAAAAGTGTACCTAAGTTATAATAACTACTTACTAGTCCGTAGTTGTCTTTTTCTATATATTGAAGCCTAATGTTTAGCGCTAAATTATAATTAGTAAGTGCTTCTTTAAACTTACCCATAGCAGTTTGGGCATTGCCAATATTATCAAGAGCATTTGCTTCTTCATAATTACTTTTCAGGTCATTTTTGCGACTATTCTCTAATGCGATTTGTGCAGATAATAATGCTTCGTCTAAGCGTGAATTAGAGAAGTAAGCCTGCGATAACAAATTGTACGTTTCAGCAATTTTCGAATAGTCTTTTGATGATTTAAAGTTCTCTAATACTTTTTGAAAAACAGAAACTGATTCATTATACTTTCCATAAAAAAGAAGCTCTTTTCCATTTTCTAAATCTGTAATTTTTAAACTGTCATTTTGCTGAGCATTGACAAAAAATAGATTTAAAATAAATAGTAGTGTGAATAATCTTTGAGTACAAAATAGGCTAAAGTATGTCATAATTGATAGGTTTACTTGGTGCATGGTATCATGAATTTTATCAAAATGCATTTAAAAAAAATTCAATAATAAGAGGATTCTTAAAATTAAATCCTATTAAGTTATCAAAGATAAAAGTTTATTTTTGCTTAAAAACTAAAATTAATTAATGGCTGATAATTCTACTTATTTAAGAGCTTTATTGAATAACGATGATAAGGTCATTAAAGCTATTTATGAGAATAGTTTTTTTAAAGTTAAATCTTTTGTTATAAATAATAAGGGTCATCAAGAAGATGCAGAAGACATTTTTCAAAAAGCTTTGCTTCAACTTGCTGTTAGGTATAAGAGGGAAAAATTTGAAATTACTACAAGTTTTGAAGCCTATTTATTTACGGTTTGTAAAAATTTATGGAGAAGAGAATTAAATAAATCAAAGATTAAAGTAACAAAACATAGTGTTATTGAACTAAGAGATGACAACCAAGATATTGCTGTGGCAATTTTAGAACAAAAACGATGGGAATTATTTACCGAATGTTTAGAGTTAATTTCTGAGAATTGTAAACAAGTTCTAAAATTATACTTTTCTAAAGTGCCTTATGTAGAGATAATGAATAGATTTAATTATAATTCAGAGACTGTTGCTAGGCAGCGCGTTTTTAAATGTAAAAACAGTCTAAAAGAACTCATAATGAAAGATAAGAGGTTTAGAACACTTACAGAATTATAAGATGAAAGACGATATTTTAATAGATAAGTATTTAAAAGGATTGTTATCTAAAGATGAAGAAGAATCATTTTTAGAACGCTTAAATTCTGATGTTCTATTCAAAGAAAACTTTGAATTAGAAAAGGAACTTTTTAATGTATTAAATGAAGAAGAGTGGAGTTATGCTAAAAATTTATCTGAGGAAGTCCACGACTATAAACGATTATTAGATGAAAGTGACATTCAAGATTTAAAGCGTACACTAGATAAAGTGAATTCTAGTCAAAAAACTGTATCAAAAAGAGCTAATATAAAGCTTCTTTATTATTTAGCAGCTGCCTCTATTGTTGTTTTTATGGTATTTCAATTCTTCTTTAATCAAAAGATTTCTAATCAAGAACTCTATAAAGAATATGCGAGTTTAAGTGATTTGCCCTCTTTTACCACGCGTAATATAACGGATAGCACAGGTGCTAAACTAGTAAGAGCCGAAAAGCTTTTCGATTCTAAGAATTATAAAGAGGCGTTAGCCATTTTTAAACCAATTATTGAAACTGACCAGAGTGATATATTTATTTTTCTTTATGCAGGTATATCTCAAACAGAACTAGAAAAGTATGCAGAAGCAGAAACCACATTTAATATACTTATTGATAGTGAATTGTCAAATGCTAATGTTGGCTACTGGTATAAAGCCTTACTTTTTTTAAAACAAGATAGAGTAGGGGATGCTAGTAAGATTTTAAAAAAGATAGTCTCGAAAAACCTATTTAATAAAGATAAAGCCGAAGAATTACTCGAAGCATTAAATTAAGATTTTACTTCAACTTATCGAAGATCCCATTCCAGCGTAATTTTCTAATAAACTTTCCTTCATGTTTAGAAACAAGGAATTCAGACTTACTTGACTTAGCCTTAAAGTAACCACTTATATAATCTCTAAATAATCTAAAACTTCCTTTTTTATAAGCTAATTTTAGAGCTGAGATTAATGTAATCCAAAAACCATAACGCATTTTGTACATGGCTTTTCCTTGTAAATATTTTGATGCTTTATTGTAAGACTGACCAGTAGGTTTAAGATGTTTAACATGTAACGATTTATCCGTTAAGATTTCCCAACCATTATATTTAGCTAAGAGTTCGTCAACCGTATCCCAACCCATAGATGGCTTTAATTGACCAATCTCTTTAAAGCAGTCTTTCCTATAAGCTTTTAATGCACCACGTATATGGTCTTTGTTAGTTAGATTTTCTAGAACCCAAGTTCCATTTTTTTCAATATAACAAAACCCGGAAGCCATTCCCAGCTTAAGATTAGTTTTAAAATGATTTGAAATTTCTTCTAAGTAATGCTTTGGAAAAATTAAGTCAGCATCAAACTTACAAATGATATCGTAATTGTTGTCTAAAGTATCTAAACCCTTATTAAAAGCGTGTATAATTTTTGAACCAGGTAAATGCTTATCTGAAGATTTTGAGTTTACTAAAGTTATCCAATCATATTGCCTGGTGTAAGCTTCTACTATGGCTTTTGTATCATCTGTAGAGTTATCATTTACAACAACTACTTTTTTGGGGAGAAATGACTGCTCAGCCAAAGATTGAAGTGTCTTGCCAATATAAATGTATTCGTTATGCGCAGGTATGATGATGTAGAAGTTCAAAATTGAATTGAAATTTCTTCAAATTTAAACTCTTTCAGCATATACAATGTAATATCTGTTTGTAAATCGCCTTAAAATAGGTCTAATACCTAACCTTTTTACAGGGTTGGTCCATTTTTGTCGATCTTTAATTGCCCAACCTGTTTTCTCTAAAAGCCAATCTAATTGCCAATCTTCAAACTCATGATAATGCCGATCTCGCATATCGGTTTTACTTCTGTATGCTGGCGCAAACCATAATTTTAGGGGAACACTTATCACCAACTTATTGGCTTTTATTGATTTTAAAACTTCGTAAGGTGATAACAGATGTTCAAAAATTTCAAATGCAGTAATGACATTTGCTGAAGAATTTTCAATAGTAGTACGATCTTCATCTAAATCTTCTCCTAAGGTATTTTCTATGGTATAACCTTCTGAGACCATAATTTCTGAAAACGGGTTTTTTACACCCAAATCCAAAATAGATTCTGAAGGGTCAATATGCTTTTTTAAAAAATCTAAAGTGTATTTAAAACGTTTTTTAGGAAAACTCTTTTCGTACATTACTAAGAAATTTTATCTAATGAAGTCTTTATGCCTTTAATTAAAGCAGAACTAAACCCATTATGTTCCATTTCATTTAAACCAGTAATGGTACAACCTTTAGGTGTGGTTACTTTATCAATTTCGGCTTCAGGATGATTGCCACCTTTAAGTAAGAGCTCACTAGCTCCTTTTACGGTTTGTGTAGCAATTTTTGTAGCTGTTTTGGCATCAAAACCAATCTCAATGCCACCTTGTATCATAGCTCTTATAAATCGTAGTACGTAAGCGATTCCGCAAGCACCCAAAACGGTAGCAGCATCCATTAAATGTTCATCAATAAGGATGACTTCACCTAATGCATCAAAAATTGAAGTTACTTCTTTAATGTCGTTGTCCGAAGCATTTTCCGAAGCTATACAAGTTATAGACTCGTTTACTGAAGCAGCAGTATTTGGCATAGCTCTTAAAATGGGAGGCTGTACATCAAAATGATCTGCAATTCTTTGTATGCTAAAATCGCTAACAACAGACACCAGAATTTTATCGCTTGTAATTTCTGAAGCAATGTCCTTGAGAATGTCTTCAATTTTGTAGGGTTTAACTGCAATAATTATGATGTCAGAACTCTGAACAGCTTTTTTGTTGTTTTGGGTAATGACTACATTTTTGTCGCTGTAGTCTTTTAATAGCTCAATTCTATTTCTGGTTATGGTAAGGTGTGATGGTTCAAAATCGTTGGATAACAATCCATCTGCAATAGATTTACCTAAGTTTCCACCTCCAATAATTGCAATTTTCTTTGCCATACTAGTATCTGTAAACGATAGCATTGATGTGCATACCAGCTCCAACACTTGCAAAAATGATAATATCTCCTTTAGAAATACTATGATCTTTTAATTTTTGCTTTCTAATAAGATCAAAAAGTGTTGGTACTGTTGCCACAGAACTATTACCGAGTTTATGAATACTCATTGGCATTATACCTTCTGGTACAGGTGTTTTATATAATCTGTAGAAGCGTTTTATAATAGCTTCATCCATTTTTTCGTTAGCTTGATGGATTAAAATTTTCTTAACCTCAGAAATATCTATACCACTATTATCTAAACAGGTTTTCATGGCAAGTGGTACATTGTTTAAAGCAAATTCGTAAATCTTACGACCATGCATTTTAATGTAGCGCGTGTCCTTGCAAAGTTCTTGATTATTTGAGTTACCGAAGTAAAGGTAATAGGCTTCATCATAAGTAAAGCTTGCAGTTTCGTGAGTCAATATGCCTTCTTCTTTGGTGTTTTCTACTATGGTTGCTCCAGCTCCATCAGAATAAATCATGGAATCTCTATCGTGTTTATCTACAACACGCGATAAGGTTTCAGAACCAATAACCAAACAACGTTTAGCCATGCCAGATTGTATAAAAGCTTTCGCTTGAATGACACCTTCAACCCAACCAGGGCAACCAAAAAGAATATCGTAAGCGACACATTTAGGGTTTTTAATCCTCAGGCTATGTTTTATTCTAGAAGCCAAACAAGGAAGAATATCACTTTGAATGGTATCTGCTTTAACATCACCAAAGTTGTGAGCACAGATAATATAATCAATCTCTTCAGGATTTATATTAGCATCTTCTATAGCTTTTTGGGCTGCTAAAAACCCAATATCAGATGAGGTTAATTGCTTGTCTGCATAGCGTCGTTCTACAATACCTGTAATAGCTTTAAACTTATCTACAATGACTTCATTTGGGTAGTCAATAGAAGAGCCATCTTGATTTAAAAATTTATGCTGATGAAAGTCTTCATTCTTTTCAATACTGCTAGGTACATAACTTCCTGTTCCGGTGATTCTAATTCCCATAGTTATTTTATTTCAGTTCAGTAATACGAAACTAACTAATAATAAAGAGTTTTCCTTTATTTAGTGCATTAAAAACAGCATTTTTCTTGAATTGATAATATTTCTTTAGGAAAAATGAGAAAACATAAAAAAAGCACTCAATTTGAGTGCTTTTTTAAATAATATTTATTAAAAAATTAGGCTTCAATATAATCTTCAATCGGTGCACAGCTACAGATAAGGTTTCTGTCTCCGTAAGCGTCATCAACACGTCTTACACTTGGCCAAAATTTATTTGCTCTTATATAATCTAATGGAAATGCAGCAGCTTCTCTTGTATAAGGGAGCAACCATTCATCAGAGGTTAGCATTTCCATAGTATGTGGTGCGTTTTTCAAAACATTATTAGGCTCATCTTTTGATGCAGCATCAATCTCATTTTTAATAGAAATCATAGCGTCACAAAAACGATCAATTTCGACTTTGCTTTCACTTTCTGTAGGTTCTATCATCATCGTTCCTGCAACAGGAAATGATACAGTTGGTGCATGGAATCCGTAATCCATTAAACGTTTGGCAATATCTGTAACCTCTATGCCATTTGCTTTAAAAGCACGACAGTCTATAATCATTTCGTGAGCTGCTCTACCATTTTCTCCTGTATAAAGCGTGTCATAATAACCTTCTAAACGTTCTTTGATATAGTTGGCATTTAAGATAGCGACCTCAGTAGATTTTTTTAAACCTTTTGCTCCTAGCATTGTAATATAACCATAGGATATAATGCAAGCTAAAGCAGAACCAAAAGGAGCAGCTGAAATTGCTGTAATAGATTGGTGTCCTCCCGTTTTTATAATTGGGTTTCCAGGCAAAAACGGAACAAGCTGCTCGGCAACACAAATAGGGCCAACACCTGGTCCACCTCCTCCGTGCGGAATGGCAAATGTTTTATGTAAGTTAAGGTGACATACATCTGCACCAATGTTTCCTGGGTTGGTTAAACCAACCTGAGCATTCATATTAGCGCCATCCATATAGACTTGTCCGCCATTATCATGGATGATTTTTGTAATTTCTTTAATAGCTGATTCATAAACTCCATGAGTAGAAGGATAAGTTACCATCAGTGCTGATAAATTATCTTTGTGTAATTCTGCTTTTGCTCTTAAATCCTCAACATCAATATTACCATTTTCTGAAGCTTTAGTAACAACAACTTTCATACCCGCCATTACAGCACTTGCAGGATTTGTTCCATGGGCAGATGATGGAATTAAACAGATATTTCTATGATGGTCTCCTCGAGATTCATGATAGGCCTTTATAACCATAAGACCAGCAAATTCCCCTTGAGCACCAGAGTTGGGTTGTAAAGATGTTGCCGCAAAACCTGTAATTTCAGTAAGCTGATTTTCTAAAGCATGTAACATCAATTTGTAACCTATAGGTTGGTCGTCGGGAACAAAAGGATGCATATTTCCCCAACTACTCCAGCTTAATGGTAGCATTTCTGCAGCTGCGTTTAATTTCATGGTACAAGAACCTAATGAAATCATGGAATGGTTTAAAGCTAAATCTTTACGTTCTAATTTTTTAATGTAACGCATCAATTCTGTCTCAGAATGATAGGAATTGAATACTTCAAAAGTTAAAAAGTCTGATTGACGTTTTATATGATCTGGAATAGTTTCAGTATCTGAAATCGTTATGATTTTATCTGTCTTGTTTTCTGTTACACGTTCAAAAATTGAAATGATTTCATTAAGATCAGTAATTGTTGTAGTCTCATTAATTGAAATTGTAACTGTATTTGTGTCTGGATAGTAAAAGTTTACTTCATCTTTTTCAGCTTCGTACTTTACTTTAACTGCATCTGCTTTTATTTGTAGTGTATCGAAGTAATGCGAGTTCATTTGCTCTAAGCCTAAGCTTTCTAAAGCTTTTGCTAAAGTAGACGTAGAGTTTTTAACTTTATCGGCAATAAAGGTTAGACCTTTTGGGCCATGATATACAGCATACATACCAGCCATTACAGCTAATAGAACTTGAGCTGTACATATGTTAGATGTTGCTTTATCGCGCTTAATATGTTGCTCTCTGGTTTGCAATGCCATACGTAAGGCTCTGTCACCATTAGTGTCTTTTGTAACTCCAATAATTCGGCCTGGTACGTCACGTTTATATGCTTCTTTTGTAGCAAAATAAGCGGCATGAGGACCACCATAACCCATAGGGATTCCAAATCTTTGCGTGGTTCCTACTACGACATCTGCACCAAATTTCCCGGGAGTCTCAAGCTTAACCAGACTTAATATATCTGCTGCTACGGCTACTTTTATGTTTTCTTTGTTTGCTTTTTCAATGAATGATTTAATGTCTGTAATCTGGCCGTTTTTTCCAGGATATTGCAATAGCGCTCCAAAATACTCATCAGATAGATTGTACTCAGCTTCATTACCAATAACTAATTCTATACCAATAGGATTAGCTCTGGTTTCTAGCAGCTCTATAGTCTGAGGCAGTACCAAATCAGAAACAAAAAATTTATTGACTCCTGCTTTCTTTTGAGCTCGTTCTCTTACGGCAAATAATAAGCTCATGGCTTCGGCAGCTGCGGTACTTTCGTCTAAAAGCGAGGCGTTTGCGATTTCCATTCCGGTTAGATCTATGACCATAGTTTGGAAATTTAGAAGTGCTTCTAAACGGCCTTGAGCAATTTCTGCCTGGTAAGGTGTGTAAGCTGTATACCAACCAGGATTTTCTAATATATTACGCTGAATTACCGCTGGTAAATTAGAAGGGTGATAGCCTAAACCAATATAAGACTTGTAAACTTTATTGAGTTGTGACAGTTTGTAAATATGATTTAGATACTCTTGTTCACTCATGGCAGCATCGAGATCTAAATCTTTTTCCAGGCGTATGCCAGCTGGTATGGTTTCAGATACTAATTGTTCTATACTTGTAACACCGATGGTGTTTAACATGGCTTTTTGATCGTCTTGATTTGGGCCAATGTGCCTAAGTGCAAAAGAGGTTGTGTCCATTCTTTTTTATGCTAAAATTTTTGATATGCAAAAATACGCATTTAGCCTTTTTATATAGTTAAGGAAAACTAAAGTTTTTAACCGAAACTAAGGGTTATTAACACATTACCTATTTTTGTAACGTGAGGGTATTAAAACATATTTTAAATTTTTATATAAACTCTAGCATTCATGTGGCATTAGCAGTTTATGCATTAACATGGATGACATGTCTGCAGTTTGGGTTAGATTATGATGAAAATGTGCTCTATTTCGTGTTTTTTGCTACTATCACTGGTTATAATTTTGTAAAGTATTTTGGAGTAGCGAAGTTTCATCATAGAAGCTTGGCTGGTTGGTTAAAGACGATTCAGATATTTTCGTTATTGGCCTTTATAGCTTTATGTTATTATGCTTATCACCTTGAAACGCATACGCTTATATTAATTGGGCTTTTAGGTGTGATTACATTTTTATATGCTATTCCTTTACTGCCAATGCATTATTTTAGAGATAATCAAAAAAAATTAAGGGAAATAAGTGGGCTAAAAATTTACGTAATTGCTTTGGTTTGGGCATTTACTACTGTTATTTTGCCGCTAATCGATAATGATATTAGCATTAGTACGGATGTTATTATTATGAGTGTTCAGCGTTTTATTTTTGTAATTGTGTTGATGCTACCTTTTGAAATTAGAGATCTTAATTATGATAGTGTAAAACTCGCCACAGTTCCTCAAAAAATAGGTGTAAAAAATACCAAAATCACAGGTGTTTTATTGCTGATTGTATTTTTCTTTTTAGAGTATTTTAAAGACGAAGTTGATAGTAAAACAATAGTTTCTACTTTAATAATAACTTTTGTTACGCTTTTGTTTGTTGCTTTTTCAAACAAAAACCAATCAAAATATTATAGTGCTTTTTGGGTAGAAAGTATACCTGTAGTGTGGTTAGCTATCTTATTGATGCTTAGCTAGCTCTTCTTCAAATTGTTTTTTGAGCTTATCGCGCTCATCATTTTTTAAACAATCAACTTCAGCTTTTTGCATCACTTCAGTTAATTTATTATTTCTATTAGAATAAGCTCTTGTTATTCGGCACCAGGAAAGTCTGATCCCCAATTTAACACGCTCCCAGCCTGTAGCTTCACCATATTGTCTTTTGTCGCAAATGTGGTGAGCTTCCTCACAGCTTATAAATAAAAAACTTTTTTTCATTGTATTAAAACCAATTTTTTTGCATGCAATCAGCCAAAGCAGTTCTCGCTCTATGAATGATTACCCAAAGGTTAGACGCTGTAATTTCTAATTCATTACAAATAGTTTCGGTATCATAACCTAAAATCGTTTTCATTTTAAAAACCTCTGCTTGTTTTTCAGGTAATTTGCCTAAACAATCATAGATGGCATCACCTAATTCCAAGTTTTCTAATTTATCTTCTGCCGTTTTATCAAAAGGATCGGCAACCCGCTCTTCTAACCAATCTCCTTCTGCATCTGTATCGCTATTATAATTCATTCTAACTTCAGCTTTTCCCTTATTAGAATTTATTTTACGATAATAATCTATAATTTTACGCTTAAGTATTGAAATTAACCAGGTACGTTCACTGGCTTCACCTTTAAAATTAGCCATAGATTTAAGTCCTGCCAAAAAGGTTTCAGATACTAAATCTTGTGCAATTACCCTGTCGTTAACACGAGTTATGGTGTAATTAAATAGGTAATCCGAATATAGTTTTATCCAGTTATTTGGGTCTAATTGATGCTTAGGCATTAGTGTTTCTCATTGCTTGCTCAAAAATAGGATATTAATTTCAGAAAAACTAAAATCTAAATTCCTGAACTTAGGATTTTATAGCTCAGCAACTTATATTTTTTCTGCGCTGATAATGTAATATCCAAAACTTTTCATGTGTAAACCTGTGAGTAAAGCATAGAACGACCCTTTTAGGTTATGAAAACTTTCTCGTTTAATACCTTTAAAACTAAAGAGTTTTTTTAATATAAAGCCTGTGATTGCAAAGGGAACATGTAAAACTGAAGGAGCAACTCTAAACGAGGTATCTTCTACTTTTATGTTTTTAAAACCAAGTTCTTTAAGTTTTTCTTTTATATAAGTATGGGTTTCTAATTTTTCTAAACTCCAATGGTTACAGAGTTTATGGTAAGCATATTTTCCTCCTTTACAAAGTTTGGTTTCATCCTTCTTTAGAAAAGCATCAGCAATAACAAAGCGTCCACCAGGTTTTAATATACGATGCATTTCTTTTAGTGAGATATAGTTATGACCAGAATGACAAAAACTTTCTACAGCTATTGCAGAGTCGAACGAATTTGACTGAAAAGAGGTGTTGTTATAATTTTCTTTTAAAATAATCCCATTTTTTCCTTTTAATAATTCGTTGCCTTGCTTTACTTGAAAATCAGATAGCGTTACTCCATAAGCCAATATGTTTTCATGAAATTTTAATGCATGTCTCATAGTTGCTCCCATACCACAACCTAAATCTACCAATCGGTTTTTAGTTTTACCTATATGTAGTCGCTTAAGGACTTGAGTATTCATTTGATTGAGCATGCTATCGCGTTTAAACGGATTAGTTTTAAAGGGTATAAAATACCCAAAATGCATGTTGTAATCGTTGCTCCAAAACTCGTAATCTTCTGTTGCTTCATTGTAGAAATCGACCATTTCGATACGGTTTTGTTCTGCATAGCTGCTGAGGTTTATAGTTTGTGTTTTCATGATAAACAAAATTTATAGTTACTGATTTGTCGTTCTTAATACAGTCTTTCTAGATTTACTTCTACCTCTAAAAAAAAGGTATAAGTTTAGGAAAAGTATTAACCCTAGATATATAGTAAAACCACCAATTTTTTTGCTTAATATCTCCATGAGTCCTTGGTAGCTCAATTCGGCACTTTGATAGTAATGAATTTCCATTATATATAAAGCAAAACCTATATTGATTAAATAGAAACCAATTTCAAATAATTTGTTTGTAGCTAAGGCAATATCTTCTTTGCCTTTAAAAATATCTATCATAAAAAGCCTACCATTTTTGAAAAGCATTTTAGATATGTAAATTGTTAGGATAATTACTATAGGTAAGTAAATAATGTAGCCGATGATGATTTTTGAATTTTCCATAATTATTGATTTATGATTTTAGTTTTTAAGATTTGTCTAAGCCAAAAAATATTATTGTAGTGTAATATTGCTAGTAGAAAAATGATTTTACCAAGAGTTGAACTTAAAGAACCAAACATTGAACTTAATGAGTTAATCTTTTCCCAATATGCTATTGTAATTATCGCATACCCAATATTGGTCAAATAATATCCGATTAATAATATTTTATTAATACTTTTTGCCAATTCAAAATTGCCATTACACAGATTAATCAAAAAGACCTCACCATTTTTATATACTAACCAACCGATTTTCACCATTATAAAGCAAATAATTGGTAGATATATAATGTATGTTATAATGTTGTAGTTCATTTCTTTTATTTTTAAACTTTCAGAAAAAATTGAAAGTTATATTTAAAAAATATATTAACTATTTCATCAGCTTTAAAACCGATTTTGTCAACCAGTTTTGTTTTTGATTCACTAACTTATTCATTAAGGTGTCCAAATCATCAGTTAATTCTCTTAAAGCTTTGGTTTGTTTAATTAATTCTTTTGTTTTTTCAGTACCATCATTTTTAATAGATGACACTTCATCTAAAACCTTAATAACAGGTTTTATTTCTCTTCGGCTTCGTTCCTTTGCTACAATACGTGCTAATTCTTGCACATCCTTTTCTGTGGTAAAAAACTCTTTGCGTTCACCAGAAACCAGCACTTTAGTTACAATACCCCAATCCATAAGTTGTCTAAGATTCATACTCGTGTTACCACGCGAGATTTTAAGATCTTGCATGATATCTTCCATAGACAAGGGTTTTGTAGAAATAAAAAGCAAAGCTTGTATTTGAGCCATAGCTTTATTGATTCCCCAAAGCGAACCTAAACTTCCCCAAGTACTAATAAATTTTTCTTTTGCTTCTTGATATTGCATAGAGCAAATATACAATAATTTTTAAACTTTCAATAATTACTGAAAGTTATTTTATTGAAATTTCTTATATTAGTTTAAAATAGAACTTATATGAAGACAAAACTACTATATCTTATATTACTTATGTTTGGAATAAGCCAGGCCCAAATAGAGCTTGTTCCTAATCCTTGCGATATTAATTCTGGTACTATTACTTTTAAGTATGGTGAATTTGCAGATTACTCTATTTTCGATCCTATGAGCGATCCCAATTTGTATTTGTATACGGGCTTACAAACTGATGCAGATCCAATGACATGGGATTATCATGATGATTTTGCGAATCTTTCAACTATGATTCCATTGACGTTCGATTCTGGACTAGGATATTACGTGGCGACTTTTAATCCTGCTACACGTACTTATTTAGAAGAGCCCATTCTAAATACAACGACTATTCCTAATGGTACAGAGGTTTTTGATTGGTATTTTTTAATAACTAATGCGGATCAGTCTCGTCAATCAGCTGATTTAAGAGGTAGTGATTATGGTTTTGGTTCTGCTATTTTATCGGTAGAAACTTTTACTATAACTAAAAACATCACTGTAGGAAATGGAACAATTACTTTTAAAAGTCCTGCACAATACAGTATTGTTGTTTATGATGTGCTAGGTAAAAAAGTAATTGATGATACTCTTAATATTGCAACCCAAACTACTCACGATTTTCAACTTCAAAGTACTGGAGTTTATTTAGTAAAAATAAACTCTGATAATTTTAGTCGAACTGTTAAGATGGTGAAGTATTAAGTTATTTCAGCAATCCAGCACGTCTTAACAATGCTTCAGGCTTAGGTTCTTGTCCTCTAAACTTTTTATATAACGTCATTGGGTTTTCCGTACCACCTTGAGACAAGACATAGTTTTTAAATTTATCCGCAACGGTTTTATTGAATATACCTTCCTCTTTAAAGTATTCAAAAGCATCAGCATCTAAAACCTCTGCCCATTTGTAACTGTAATAACCAGAAGAATAACCTCCCTGAAAAATATGTGCAAAAGCTGTACTCATGCAATTTTCAGTAACATCGGGATATAAACTGGTCTTACCAAAAGCTTTCATTTCATAGGTTTTTACATCCTTAATTTTTGAAGGATCAACACCATGCCATGCCATATCTAACATTCCAAAGCTTAATTGACGTAAAGTTTGCATTCCTTCATGAAACGTTGCAGAAGCTTTAATTTTTTCGATAAGCTCCATTGGTATAATTTCACCAGTTTTATAATGTGTAGCGAAGAGCTTTAAGGTTTCTTCTTCATAACACCAGTTTTCTAAAATTTGACTTGGTAATTCTACAAAATCCCAGTATACGCTTGTACCTGATAAACTTGGATAAGTGGTGTTGGCAAGCATACCATGTAAGGCATGACCAAACTCATGAAACAATGTGGTAACTTCATTAAAGGTTAATAAAGATGGTTTACTCCTTGTAGGCTTGGTGAAGTTACAAACAATAGATATATGTGGACGATGATTATGACCATTTTTAATCATTTGTGATTTAAAAGAGGTCATCCAAGCTCCATTACGTTTACCTGCTCTTGGAAAAAAATCAGCATAAAAAATTGCCATTAACCCTTCTGAATCAGTCACTTTATACGTCATTACATCTTCGTGATATTTATCAATATAATCTATGGCATCTTTATTATCGATTTCTTCAAAATGCAATCCAAATAATTTTTCTGCGACGGCAAAAGCACCATTAATAACATTTTCTAATTTGAAATAGGGTTTTAATTGCTCATCATCTAAACTGAATAGCTTTTGTTTCAACTTTTCAGAATAGTATGCAGAATCCCATTTTTGAAGTTTATCAATGCCATCTAAGCTCTTTGCAAACTTCTCAAGATTTTCGAATTCTTTTTCAGCAGCTGGTTTGGCTTTTTCCAATAGCTCTTTTAAAAACGTATTGACTTTTTCTGGTGTTTCTGCCATACGCTCTTCTAATACAAAGTGTGCATGCGTTTTATAGCCTAAAAGCTGTGCACGTTGAAAACGTAAATTAGCTATCTTTAATACAATATCTTGGTTGTCTAGATCATCATTTTTAAAACTTTTACTACCAAAAGCTTTAGATAATTTTTCGCGGAGAGCTCTATCGTTGGCATAAGTCATAAAGGGAATATAACTAGGATAATCTAATGTAATTAACCAACCATCTTTTTCTTTGCTTTCTGCCAATTGCTTTGCGGCTTCTTTTGCACCATCTGGTAGCCCAGACAAATCAGATTCGTCATTTAAAAGCATTTCAAATTTGTTGGTTTCAGCTAAAATGTGCTCACCAAATTTTAGTTTTAATTGACTTAGTTCTTTGTCTATAGCACGTAGCTTTTCTTTTTGAGATTCTTCTAAGTTGGCACCATTTCTGGAAAAGCCTTTATACTTTTTATCTAAAAGCGTTTGTTGTTCTGTTGTAAGATTTAGTTCAGATTTAGAATCATAAACTGTTTTTACACGCTTAAATAAACCTTCATTTAATGTTATATCATTACTAAACTCTGAAAGTAGAGGAGAAACTTCTTGCGCAATTTTTTGAATGGTGTCATTAGTTTCAGCTGAGTTTAAATTGAAAAAAATACTAGAGATCCTATCCAGTTCTTCAGCAGAAAAATCTAAAGCTTCAATAGTATTTTGAAATGTTGGTTTTTCAGTTTGAGTTACTATAGCATTAATTTCTGCTTTAGCTTTTGCAATTGCAACTTTAAATGCAGGAAGAAAATCTTCAGTATTTATTTCTGAAAAAGGCGCTGTATTATATGGTGTGTTAAAGTTTTTGTTGAGAATACTCATTTTTAAATCGTCTAATTTTTCTTACGTATTTATCTGATAATGTGAATTTTAACGCTAATTTATGATAGCAAAAATCACATAATTAATTAAGTTTTATTTATTTTTGCGTCACCTTATGAGTAATGAACTTTTTACTCTAAGGGTTGGTTAATAGCAGAAAGCCTCGACAGTTATTGTTGAGGCTTTTTTATAGATTTTTCGCAGAATCAATCACTTTTGCCTTTAAACCTTCTTTATACACTATGACCTTATCTAAAATACATTGGTCAGCGCTTCCAAGAATCTGGGCAGCTAGTATACCTGCATTTTTTGCTCCATTTAATGCCACAGTAGCTACAGGAACTCCACCTGGCATTTGTAAAATAGATAACACAGAATCCCAACCATCAATAGAGTTGCTACTTTTTACAGGAACTCCAATGACTGGTAAAGGCGATAATGAAGCTACCATTCCTGGTAAATGTGCAGCACCACCAGCTCCGGCAATAATGACTTTTACCCCTCTGGTGTGAGCATTTTTGCCATAGTCAAATAGTTTATCGGGAGTACGATGTGCAGAAACAATATCGACTTCAACCTCAATATCAAATCCTTTTAAAATATCAATAGCGTCTTGCATTACTGGCAAATCGCTTTTACTTCCCATAATTACTCCCACTTTACTCATAACTTATTCACTAATTACTTCAATTGTTCGTTTTACTTTTTCCGCAATTTCACGGGCTTTTGCTAAATCTTTATCTACGATGGTAACATGTCCCATTTTACGAAATGGTCTGGTTTGTTTTTTTCCATAGATATGAGGTGTCACCCCATCCATAGCCATAATAACTTCGATATTTTTATAAAGTACGTTGCCTGTATGGTTTTCTGCACCGACTAAGTTTACCATCACTCCGGCAACTTTACTTTCAGTGCTTCCTAGTGGTAAGCCTAAAATACATCTTAGGTGTTGCTCAAATTGGTCCGTGTAACTAGCTTCAATGCTATAATGACCAGAGTTGTGAGGTCTTGGTGCTACTTCATTGACTAAAATTTCATCATCTTCAGTCTGAAACATTTCAACAGCTAATAGTCCAACATGTTTAAAAGCAGCAGCTGTTTTAAGCGCTATCAATTCTGCCTTTTTTGTAATTTCATCAGGGATTCTCGCAGGACAAATCACATATTCTACCTGATTGGCTTCGGGATGAAACTCCATTTCAACCACAGGATAGGTTTTTAAATGCCCTTTAGAATTTCTGGCAACGATGACGGCCAATTCATTTTTAAAAGGAATTAAATCCTCTGCAATACATTCTACATTCGGTAAATCCACTAAATCCGTATAACGTCTTACAACTTTAACACCCTGGCCATCGTATCCAAAGCGTGCACTTTTCCACACAAAAGGATAACTTAAACCTCCATTATCTATAGCTTCATCAATCTGAGATGTATGTGCAAAACGTGAAAAATCTGCCGTTGGGATATTGTGATCGCGATAAAATAATTTTTGATGTGCCTTATTTTGAATCGTTTTTAGTGTTTTTGAAGACGGAAAAACTTTAACCCCTTCATCTTCTAAAGTTTCTAAGGCATCAACATTAACATTCTCAATTTCAATGGTTAGAATATTAACTTTTTTACCAAAGTTAACAACGGTATCATAATCTTGTAAGTCTCCAACTGTAAACTCATCACAGGCTAATCGGGCTGGTGCATCTTTACTTGGATCTAAAACACAGGTATAGATATCAAACTTACGTGTGTTGTAAAGTATCATTTTGCCGAGTTGGCCACCACCAAGAATACCTAGCTTGAAGTCTGAAGAAAAGTAGTTCATCAACTTAAGTTGTTCCCATAGAAATGGGAAACTTTTTTATGATTTTTATAAATACCAAGATTTCCGATTCCACGGAAAAATTAATAGAAATCTTTAAATTAAACATTAATTTACTGCAAAAATAAGCTAATTATAGGATAAAATTCTAAAATTAGAAACCAAAAATCGTCTATCGATAATCATTTGATTATCTTTGCATTTCTAAAATATTAAGACAGTGTTAAAGCTTCACGATTTATACTTCAAACCTTTCATTTCTGAGAAAGAAATTGATACAGCTGTGCAAAATATGGTAGATGCTGTGGCTAAAGATTTGGGAGATGAAATGCCAGTTTTTATAGGTATCTTAAATGGCTCATTTATGTTTGTGAGTGATTTTGTGAAGAAATACCCTAAACCTTGTGAAGTTACTTTTATAAAGCTAGCATCTTATGAGGGAGTGAAATCAACTGACGATATTCAGCGTTTAATTGGCTTAACTCAGGATTTAACGGGAAGAACTGTAGTTATTTTAGAAGACATTATAGATTCGGGTAAAACTTTAGAAGAAGTGCATCGCATTTTTAAGAATGAAAATGTAAAAGAATTAATCATTGCAACTTTATTTTACAAACCAGAAGCCTATGATAAAGATTTTAAGCTTCATTATGTCGGTATAGAAATCCCAAATAAATTTATTGTTGGCTATGGTTTAGACTATGATGGATTAGGAAGAGATTTACCAGACGTTTATCAATTAAAAACTACACAACACATGACAAACATTGTGCTATTTGGACCTCCAGGCGCAGGAAAAGGAACGCAAGCAAATTTCTTAAAAGAAAAATACGATTTAGTACATATTTCTACGGGAGACGTTTTTAGATATAATATTAAGAACGAAACTGCTTTAGGAATGTTGGCTAAGTCTTACATGGATAAAGGGGAATTAGTACCGGATCAGGTTACTATTGATATGCTCAATAAAGAAGTTGAAAAAAATGCTGATGCCAAAGGTTTTATCTTTGATGGGTTTCCAAGAACCAATGCGCAGGCCAAAGCACTAGATGATCTAATGGATACTAAAGATTCTCAAATCAATGCAATGGTAGCTCTAGAGGTTGACGATGAGGTATTGGTTGAACGTTTATTGAAGCGTGGTGAAACAAGTGGACGTGCAGATGATGCAGATGAAAGTATTATAAGGAACAGAATAAAAGAATACTACAATAAAACAGCTATTTTAAAAGATTACTATTCTAACCAGAACAAATATTTTGGTGTAAATGGAGTAGGAAGCATAGAAGAAATTACGGTGCGCTTAAGTGAGGTGCTGGATAAGCTTTAGCTCGTCAATCGAGTTTAAACTTTAAACTTTAAACTTTAAACTTAGAACTTTAAACTCAATTATGACTGAAGGAAATTTTGTTGATTATGTGAAAATGCATGTAACATCTGGTAACGGAGGTAAAGGTTCTGCACATTTACATCGCGAAAAGTATATACAAAAAGGTGGTCCTGATGGAGGCGATGGTGGTCGAGGTGGACATGTTATCATACGTGGAAATTCTAATCTGTGGACATTAATTCATTTAAAGTTTAAGCGACATATTAAAGCAGGTCACGGAGAACATGGAAGTTCAGGCAGAAGTACTGGTGCAGATGGTGAAGATGCCATTATAGAAGTGCCTTTAGGAACTGTCATTAGAGATACAGAAACTAATAATATTCTTTTTGAAATTACCGAGAATGACGAAGAAAAGATAGTAGCCGAAGGAGGGAAAGGCGGTCGTGGTAATTGGCATTTTAAAAGCCCAACAAACCAAACACCACGTTATGCGCAGCCCGGAATTCCTCATGAAGAAAAGGATATAACCATAGAACTTAAAGTATTAGCCGATGTTGGTTTAGTTGGTTTTCCTAATGCTGGTAAATCTACATTACTATCGGTATTGACATCTGCAAAACCTAAGATTGCAGATTACGAATTTACCACTCTAAAACCCAATCTAGGTATCGTAAAATATCGTGATTTTCAGTCGTTTGTAATGGCTGATATTCCAGGAATTATTGAAGGTGCTGCTGAAGGCAAAGGTTTAGGCTATTATTTTTTAAGGCATATTGAGCGCAATTCCATTTTATTGTTTTTGATACCAGCTGATGCCAAGGATATTGTTGAACAATATGAAATTTTGGTAGATGAGTTAAGACGTTATAACCCAGAGATGTTAGATAAAGAACGCTTTGTGGTCATTTCAAAATCAGATATGTTAGATGATGAACTTAAGTCCGAAATGTCTACTATTTTAGATAAAGATTTAGAGTGTCAGTACATGTTTATTTCATCTGTAGCAGAACAAGGCTTAACGGAACTAAAAGATAAATTATGGAGAATGCTTAATGACTAATCTAAAGTCCTTTAATGAAAGAAAAGATTAAAAATATTGTAGAATATAATGATAATAAGCTCAGTAAGAGTTTTGCCTTTTTTATTCAGTTTTTGATTGTACTTTCTGTGATTACGTTTTCTGTTGAAACGCTTCCAAATTTAAAACCACAAACCGAAGTTATACTTAACTCTATTGAGATTTTTTGTGTAATTGTATTTACTCTGGAGTATTTAGCACGAATCTATGTCGCGGATAACAAACCAAAATTTATTTTTAGTTTTTTCGGAATTATTGATTTTCTAGCTATACTACCGTTTTACCTCTCCTTTGGTGTAGATTTAAGATCGCTCAGAGTATTAAGATTATTTAGGCTTTTTAGACTTTTAAAACTGGTACGATATAACAGAGCGATGCGCCATTTTACCAAAGCAATGCTAATGGCTAAAGAACAGATTGTCTTATTTATGGGTGTAACGCTGGTATTAATTTACTTTGCTGCCATAGGTATTTATTACTTTGAAAATGAAGCACAACCAGAACATTTTTCATCAATTTTTGACAGTCTTTGGTGGTCTATAGTAACCTTAACCACTGTTGGATATGGTGATGTATATCCTATAACTGTTGGTGGGCGTGTTTTTACATTTATAATTTTGCTAATAGGTTTGGGTATTGTAGCCATACCAACCGGAATCATTTCTTCTTCTTTAACTAAAGTTGTAGAGCCTCATTCTGAAGAAGAATAGTTAAAGTTTTCTTAGTGATTTCATTTTTTAATACCTTTAAAATAAAAATGAAAACTCTAAAATATTTTTTTCTGCTTCTACTTGTTACATCATGTGGTACTGTAGTTAACTATGACTACGAGAAATCTACTGATTTCACAAAATACAAGACATATAATTATTTTGATGATATGCAGACGGGCTTAAGTCAGTTGGATAATAAACGCATAATGACAGCTATTGATGCTAAACTTTCTGCTATGGGATTAACACGCTCAGATAACCCAGATTTTTTTATTGATATTCAAAGCCAGGACGTAATGAATAGAAACAATTCTAGTGTTGGTGTAGGAGCTGGTGGTGGAGGCAGAGGTGGCTTTGGAGGAGTTTCTGTAGGAATTCCTTTAGGAGGAAATCAAAATACTAGACAAATTATTATTGACTTTGTCGATAAATCTCAAAACGAAAAGTTGTTTTGGCAAGCGGTTAGTGAAAGTACATATAGACCAAATGCATCTCCAGAAAAACGTGAGGCTACTTTCGCTAAATTGATCGATAAAATATTTGCTGGGTATCCGCCTAAGAAATAAGTTTTGCTATTCTGCTTTTTCATGCGTAATCAATTTTATGATATGAGCATCAGGCTAATTATAGAGTACGATTGGCTTTAACTACAAAGCATAACAGCTTTTAACCAACTTAAATTACAATGACATCAATCAAAAACGCTTCTTGGTCGCTATTTGAAAAAATAGGATTCAGGTTTATTTTTATTTATTTTACTCAAATCATTCTATTTCAAAATAATGGAGCTTTTCCATTTTGGTATAAAATCTTTGCATACCCTATGCAAGGTATGGAAAAATTTATAAGCTGGTTGGCTTCTAATCTTTATGGTATAGAAGAAGCAGTGACTACTAAAATGACAGGTAGTGGTGATACACTATTTGATTATTTGGTAATACTTACAGCTTTTTTAATCGCTACTATTGGAACTCTAATCTGGTCGATAATTGATAGAAAGAGAAATGACTACACTAAGCTCTATTATTGGCTAACTATGGGAGTGCGATATTATGTTGGACTAATGCTTATAAGTTATGGTATGGTTAAGGTAATTCAATTGCAGTTTTCTTACCCAAGCTTCTATAGGCTTTTAGAACCTTATGGAGAGTCTTCGCCAATGGGATTAGCCTGGACTTTTTTAGGTTTTTCTAAAGGGTATAATATGTTTATGGGTATTGCCGAAATATTAGCGGGACTACTTTTGTTTAGAAGAACTATGACATTTGGTGCACTGATAACTTTAATGACAGCAATGAATGTTATGGCTGTTAATTATTTTTATGATGTGCCTGTAAAGATTTTATCTACACATTTAGTTATTATGACCTTGTTTTTACTATCCAGAGATATAAAGAGATTAGTGTTGTTTTTCTTTACTAATATCAGTACAACCTTAGATATAGTTAAACGGCCAAAGTTTAATAAAGGATTGAATCTAGCCATGAACAGTTTTAAGGCTTTGTTACTTGGTTATGTCTTTATCTATGGTTTTGTTAATGCATTAGATTCCCAAAAACTATACGGTTCAGAAGCTCCAAAACCAGAATTATATGGTGCTTATGAAATCACAAATTTTAGTATTAATGGTGATACAATTACTAATTACAAAAATGAGAAGCTCTGGAAGTCAATAGCTGTTCAAAGAGAAGGGTCATTACAGGTTCGTAAATTTCCTGATGGTGGTGCCAGCTATTATGGTGTGAAAAAGGATAGCCTAGTCGAAGGTAGACTAAAGCTTACGAGTTGGAGTGAACAGTCTGAAAGTTTTGATTTTAACTATAAGAAAATAGACAGTACTGGTTTAGATTTTAACTTTATTTTCAAAGGCGATACCATTTATGGATCATGTAAGCGTCTCGGTATTAAAGACTTTACTTTAACTAATCGTGGTTTCCATTGGATAAGTGAATATCCATATAACAGATGATTAAAAATAATAAAGCGGCTTTTAAAAGCCGCTTTATTAAACTTATAAAGAATTAACTCAATAATTCTTTGTATTTATCTTTATAACCGTAAAGCACTAGAATATTTAGCACGAGTAATACCACTGATCCACCAATTCCACCAGGATCTAAAACCGCATGGAATAAGAACGCATTAATAGAAATACTCATTAAGATTAAGGCCAATAAAGCGCCAAATTTATTTAGTATTAATGCCAATCCTGCAATGATTTCAACAATACCGACTAACATCAATGTTTTAGAACTGTCTAATGCACCAAAATATGCGGCTGCATCACCAGATAATTCTGGCATTGGTAAAAAACCTGCAAATTTGTTTACTCCAAAAACGAGGATAAAGATTCCAAGTAAAATTCTTAGAACCATAAAAACTTTTGAATTCATAATCGTATAATTTTGTTAGTTATTATTTAACAAGTTACAAAATTATTTTTCGTACCTGTTTAGAGACTTTGTCGTTGCCCATTTATTTAACTAACAAAATGCTTACTCTACAGATATTCTAACACCTTCGCTATGACTACTGAACTCAGGCGCATACATAGATTGTATAGTGCTAATACCGTTACTCATATTACCTGCATTATTAACTCTTAAGTCGTATTCAAATACATAAATTCCTTTAGGTAAAAAATCAATAAAGAAATTTGTTGCAGCATCTTTGGTGCTTTCATAATAGCCCAAACCATCTTGCCATTTGTATTGCGATAAGACATTAATAGGCTCAAAACCTGCGGCTCGCATATCTTTAAGGTGAACAAATTCCATCGAACGATCAGTTGATAGCTCAATTCTTACTCTAACTAAATCTCCAACTTTGAGCTTTGTGTCTGAGGTAACCTCAGAGATTTCTTCACCTTTATCAGTATTAGTTTTTAAGAAGAGTTTTTTGCTCAACTTTAATGGCGTTTCAGCAGAAGTAATCTTGTCTAAATCTTCAAAGTATTGCCAGTATAATGCTCCCCAAGCAATACCATCTCCTTTTTTAGTGATAGTAACTTCTGCTTGTTTTGATTGAATTTCAGAACCTGTCCAAGATGTTTTGTAATAGCCTGTACCTGCTTCAACTTTTACATTTTCTAATCTTGAAGACGATATAGTCTCATCACCAACTCTTACATCAACCATTTCTGTAACATTTAGCCAAGAACTGCCTTGTAATAGTAAAGCATATACAGCTTCTGTAGTAGCTTTAGTGGTTTTCCATTGGTTGGTTTGCTTATTTTTTAATAACCATATTTTTAGGTTATCAATGTCTTCAATATTCTTTGTTTCACTTTGAATAACAGTTCCAACCTCAGAAAAGGCTTCAATTAATAGGGCTTGTGTTTCAATAGGTGCTTGATACCAGTTCCATGAGTTGGTATTTGCTTTCCAGTACATGCCTAACTCTTCGGATGTAATACTGTTTTCCTTTAATGATCTTAAAATTTTACCAGCAGTTTTATCGTTATTCATTCTATACATGGTTAATGTCATTAAACCTTTTGCATATAATGAGCGTGATAACCAATACTTTTTAATTTGACCTTTATAATAATCCATAATTTTCTCAACGTCTTTAGAGACTTTGATTTCTGGATAAAAACTACGCACATATAAATAATGTAATTGCGTATAAGACAAGTGATCCTTATTTAAATCTACTTTTTTATTATATTTTTTTAAGTCTTTATATTCTTTTACAAATTTGGTATCTAAATATTGAATAGCATTTGAAATCATTGATGCTTCATTACCATTTTGAACCACATTAAGTTGCTTTAGATGACCAAAACCAGCTATAATGTGTTGTGTTATATAACGGTTGGCATAACCACCATTAAACCAAGGCCAAGCACCAGAAGGTAATTGGTTTTGTTTTAGTTTGCGTAAGGCTGAGCTTAGCTCATTATTCATTTTGTTGAGATCGAATAACAAACCAATACGTTTTTTCTGCTCAGTTTCAGATTGAGTATCTCGCAACCATGGTGTTTCTTGTATCAATAATGATTTTAATTCTTGATTCTTTTCTAAATTACTCAATAAAGCCTCTTGAGATTTCCATTGGTTAAAAACCGCTTCAATTTTTGGATTCGATTTTACAATATGCTGTGCTAATGCATTAGCATAGTATCTGGAAAAGGTTTGCTCATTACAATCGTAAGGGTATTCCATTAAATAAGGCAAAGCCTGAACCGCATACCAAGCAGGATTTGAGGTCATCTCTAATGTTAACTTATGATTCGTTAACGTCGTAGAGGTGTTATCTTTTAACTTATCTAGTGTAAACGTCTTTGTTTCATTAGATCGCACCCACATTGGTAAGGTTTCTGTAACTAGCATTCTGTTAGATAATACAGGTAGAGCATTTTGTTCTCCATCACTAAAGTCATCAGATTTTGCGATAACTTTATATTGTACAGCTTGGATACCTTCAGGAATATCTAAATTCCAAGTGACCTGTGTATTGCTTTTTGCATCAACTTTAAAACCAAGCTCATTGTATGAATTTGACAATTCATCGTCCAAAGATTTTCCTGTCACGGCATCTGTTAGCAACAATTGCGCAACACCTGATAACTCTTTTTCCGTGAGATTAGCAATTTTAGTACTAATTGAGATTTTGTCACCTTCTCTTAAAAAACGAGGAGCATTTGGTATCACCATCAATTCTTTTTGAGTCACAGTTTCTAATTGGGTAACTGCACTTTCTAGCGTTTTGGTATGCGCTAACAATTGTAATTTCCATTGAGTTAAAGCTTCTGGTGCTTTAAAGTTAAAGTTTACATTACCTTCTTTGTCTGTTTGTAACTGTGGAAAGAAAAATGCGGTTTCGTTTAGGTTTTTTCGGATTTGGATGTTGTCGGAGTCTAATGATTCTTCATTATGCCCTTCTTTTTCAGCTCTCTTTGCAATAACAGTTCCACCACTTTGTTCTGTTAACTGATTGTAAACAAGAGCTTTTTTATTATTTACGTCCATTACGACTACAGATTCTAAGTCTTCATCTGCTTCAAAAGCTTCACTAGCAAGTTCATTGATTTCAATTCCAGGAGCTCTGCCTTTAATTAAATATTTAGTTTTACCAAACCCAAAATATAACCCAAACCAATTCAATTGGTCATAACTTTGACTTGCATATCCATTTGGGTAAGCAAAACGATTAAACAATTTAAAATTAGTATTCCCAAAACTCTGTCTAAAGCTTTTGTTTAGCCTTCCGTAATACTGTGATCTGTTGATTGGATTAAAATTCCAATTGTGTGGTACAAATTCATCTAAGGATGCATCATACATGCCAGCTAATAATTCAGCAGATACTTTATCTCCTTTTGGACCTTTTATTTTAAAACTCCAGGTCTCTTCTTGTCCTGGCTGTAGCTTATCCCTAAAGGTCGTAGTTTCAATTTCCAGATCCGTTTTTGGATAACGTACATTAACTCTAAAACTTTGAGGTATATAACTATTAAATGCAGCAAAACTGGTATGCACTACAAAGCCGCCTAAATCATTTTCTAATACAGGAATGCTAATTGTTTGTTTAGAATCACTGAGTTTTACTAATTGCGTTACAATAATTTTGTTGTCTTTTTCAACTTCTAAAGTTACTGTAATGTCTTTTGCCGCAGAACCTAGGGTGAGCTTTGCGATATCACCAATTTTATAACTGTCTTTATCTAAAGACGCTTCAAATAATTGATGATTTGCAACGGTTTTGTCATTTTTACTATAAAGAGATGTGTATACTTTATCCTTTACGTCTTGTCCAAATTGATCCTTGCTTTCAGCGACAATAATATACTTTCCAGAGTCCCATTTCTTTAACCTTTTTAAAGTGATGGTTTTTTCTTTTTCAGTATCAAAATCAGCACTAAAAACTTGCTCTCCTCGATCCCAATTATTTAATAGGTGTTCGTTATTATAAGGGTCGTGAGGGAATAGTCTTTTAAATTCGTTCTGAGTTATAACCTGATAATCTGGCGCATTCCAAGGTCTGTTTCGTAATACATAGTTTGGTGCGTTGAGTTTATAGACTTTAATCGTTCCTTTTGCAGGGACGTTTTCACCATTTAAATTTTGAGATAGTAAAGAAATGGTAATGTCTTTTTTAGATTTATTAATGACTTCTGGTGCAACTATGCTTAATGTCATAGCGTGATATCCAACATTAACTATAGTAGTTGTTGAACGGGTTTCTCCATTAATATCTGTAATATCTGCTGAAACTTCGTATCTAAATACAGGTAGGTTGTCTTTTGAAACACGCTCATCAGGTAATGCTTTAAAAACCACTTCAAATTCACCTTTGTCATTTGTTTTGGTCTCACCAAATGTTATTTCCTGTAGTTCAGAATTGTAAAATGGTCGTCTCCAATAGTACCAATCAGGATATTGTACTTGGCGCTTTACACGATAAACGACCTTAGCATCCGTAATATTACTACCAGCAAACGCTAATGCCGTGCCTTTTACAGTTATACTGTCATTGACTTTATAGGTTTCTGCAATCGGTTGAAATTCTGGTTTAAACTTTGGACGTTTATATTCTTCTACTGAAAAATAGGTGTAACCAATCGTTCCTGAGAACATTTCAATAGTATAGTTGCCTGTAAGTCCATCGTTAGGTAAAATAAATTCACCACTAACCGAGCCAAATTCATTGGTTTTTAACATGAGCTCACCAACGTCTTCACCATTTACATTTTTGAGTGTTATTTTAGCAGCGTTATTGGCGAAGACTTCTGTTTTTTCGTCTTTTGTAGCGGTTGCTATACCTTTAAAGTAAACCGTCTGTCCTGGTCTGTATATGCTACGATCAGTAAATAAAAAGACATTGTATTGTGTGTCGTTATTGACGTTGCGATCGTATGTTCTACCTACGTGATAGTTGCCAAAAAAGGCAATCTCATCATTATAAGTTGCTTTTATCTCAACAGCTCTGTAATAGTTGTTATCTCGATTAAACTTAAACTTACCAAAACGGTCAGTACTTAACTTTTTAGTGAATGTCTTATTTCTATTGTTTCTATAGCTTAGCTTAATATTAGCATTGGTAATTGGTGAGCTGTTAATTCTATTGATAAGTTGGTAATATACCGCATCATTTTGCACGCTTTCTACCAATGCCATATCTGTGATTTGAATATGCGCAGTGGCAAAAACATTGTCTTTTGTGTCAGTTTCTGCTTTTATAAGGTATAATCCGTTTGCTAATTCAGGAACAATGATTTCAGTACGATGTTCTTGATAATCCCCCTCAGATTTTAGAGTGCTTGAAAACGCCTCTACCGCATCCAGATTTTTGAAAAACTTAATTTTATCGCCAACATTGTAGGTTTTGTTAAAAGTTTCTAGCTGTCTTTTATTGACTTTGTAAATCTTAAAATCTAAGCTTTTTAAATTTCTATAGTTAACTAAAATTCGAGATGCTGAATTTATAGGAATATATGTTTCAGCATAAATGCTTAAACTCGATATAAGTATCTGTTGTTTTAAAATTTTACATTGATTGGCTCCATCACTCTCAGGGTATTTTGAAATTACAGTATCACATAATTCTATAGCATCTTTAAGTTTCCAGCGATAAGTATTTTTAACTTCTTTATGGCTATTATTACTATTGTATAGATTTCCTAAGTCTTTATAAACTGTGGCTATTTCAAAATTATATAAAGCTGATAACGATGAGTCTTTTAGCTCTTTAGCCTTTGCATTTAAAGTTTGTACTAATGCATTTTCTTTATGATTAAAAGTAGCGTGTTGAGCAACAAACTTTAAGCGTTCAATATCTACATTAACAAAAGCTTTACTTACTTTATCCTTACGATGAAATTTTAAAAGATTCTGATAGATTTTTAAAGCGTTTAACTGTAGAGATAATGAATCTTTAGATTCAAGCTTTTGATTAATGAATTGTTCACTATTATCGATAAGAGCTTCATCTTCAATTTTAAATTTATAAGCAGGTTGTGTAATACTATTTTCACTTGTTTTATAAAACTGTAGCGCATTATGACTCAATAAATCAAAAAGTGTAGGTCTGTAAATTTTAGAGCTCTTGGCTTCGTTTAAAAGTATTTTATAGTTCTCCAGAGATTCTAACTGAAGCATTAAACCGTTTTTAAGCGAACGTTGATAATAGAGATGTATTTCGTTGAAAAGCGTTTCTAAATCCCAGGTTCTAAAATCTATATCATCAACTTTTTCTGCTGTTTTAGACCGGTTATAAAACTTATATCGGTTTTGTTGAAAATATTGCCAGTATAATGTAGCTAGCATATTTTCTAATAAATGTTTGGTTACTATATCGTCTGTAATATCAATTTCAGATTTAAAGTCTTTTACGATATTGAGCTGAGCATCCTCTTGAAGCGTTAACATGTATTTGCTTTTGTAAAGCAAAGCTTTAATACGTTGTTGCTTATCTTTTTTATGGATTGCAGATTGGTATATTTTTTCCACCAAATCCGAAGCACTTTTGGTAAGGCCTTCTTTTTCGAATTGGATTACAGCTTCCCATTGGCTTTCAAAATGATTTTGAGCATTAGAAAAAAAAGCAAAGCAAATAAGCATGAGTATAGAGATATAATTTTTCATCAGTATGTGTTTTCTACAAAATACCTTCAAAAGGTATTCCAAAAAAAGCAATAAGAAGTGAGTCTCTTATTTGGATGAGTGAAGTTACACAATTTGAGAGTGAAACGGAACGTTAATAAATTGTATTTTTGTAAAAAAATGCTAATTACTATGAATAAGTTTCTGTGTATTTTTTTTATATCATCCTTTTGTTTTTCTCAGACTTCAAAAGAAAAAGCGCAAAGCTTTATTGCCGAAAAAGCGTTTGTTAATGCTCAAAATGAAATAGTTTCATTTTTAGAATCTCATCCTAATGATAAAGAAGCTATTGAACTTTTGGGTGATGCTTATGGGCATCAAAAGAAATGGGATGAAGCCATTGAACAATACGAAAAACTCAAAGAAAAAGAACCCACAAATGCCAATTATCACTATAAGTATGGTGGCGCTCTAGGTATGAAAGCATTAAGTATTAGTAAACTTAAAGCTTTGGGGATTATTGGTGATGTAAAACGTGCTTTTTTAAAAGCTGCAGAATTAGACCCAAACCATATTGATGCACGTTGGGCTTTAGTAGAATTGTATGTTTCTCTACCAGGTATTGTGGGTGGAAGCAACTCAAAAGCACTAAAATATGCTAACGAACTCCAAAAGCTTTCAAAAGTAGATGGCTACTTAGCAAAAGGTTATGTCTATGAATATGATGACGAACCTGAGTTGGCTGAAAAATACTACCGCTTAGCTATAAAAGTAGGTGGTTCGGTAACTTGTTATGATAAGCTAACCACGTTTTATGAAAAACAGGGAAAACCAAATAAAGCCATCGATAATCTAGAGGAAGCTCAGCAAAAATTACAACGTAATGCTATGCATTATCAGATTGGCAAAGTTTGTGCGGATTACAACTTGCAATTAGATAAAGGTGAGAAGTGCCTAAAGACCTATTTGTCTAATCATTCTGCCAAAGATGGAGTGCCTAAAGCTTGGGCTTATTATCGTTTAGCACAAATCTACAAACACAAAAATAATAAGACAGAAGCCCTTAAATGGATTGATAAAGCCATTGCTGGGTTACCAAAAATTAAAGTCTTTAAAGAGGAAAAATCTAGTATTTACAGGCTTTAGTATCGTACGTATAAATATTATTTATGTAAATCATTAAAATTATTAATGACTTAAATATTTGTTAAATATGCAAAATTAATAGTATTACTATTATATTTGAAACCAAATATTTTAATCATGATTAATTTACTGTCAAATTTAAAAATATCAGTTCCTGATAAAATCTTTATTAAAGATCCAGAATCATCAGATTTAGGTAAGCGTATCATTGGACATAGTATTTTGTTGATCGATGAAATAGGTTTCGACAGTTTTACATTCAAAAAACTAGGGAATAAGATCGGGTCAAATGAAAGTTCTATTTACCGTTATTTTGAGAGTAAGCATAAGCTACTTTTATATCTTACATCTTGGTATTGGGCATGGATAGAATATCAACTGGTTTTTGCTACCCACAATGTGCCAGATAATAAATTGCAATTACATAAAGCAATAGATATAGTTACAAGAACCATTAAAGAAGATATAGCCTTTACTCATATTAATGAAGTAGTGTTAAATAGAATTATTATTAATGAATATTCTAAATCTTACTTAACAAAGGAGGTAGATAGCGAAAACAAAGAAGGCTATTTTGTGGTATACAAAAGGCTCATTAAACGTTTAAGTGAATTTATTAACAAGGTAGATCCTGATTATAAGTTTCCGTCGAGTCTCGCTAGTACTATCGTAGAAGGTGCATTGCATCAGCATTTTTTAAAGGCACATTTTAGTTCAATCACAGACTGTGGTAAAGATGTCACTCCAACCGAATTTTTTATCAACCTAACTCAAAACGTTTTAAAGACAACAACAGATGAATCAAGATAAACCTCTTCTAACACCTTGGCAACGTTTCCTGGGAATTTTAAGATTAGAAAAAAAGGATTTATTGCAAGTAATCTACTATGCAGTATTTTCAGGATTAATTAGTCTTACATTACCATTAGGTATTCAGGCAATTATCAATTTAATACAAGGTGCACAAGTTAGCACATCATGGATAGTGCTGGTTATTTTAGTCACTCTAGGAGTCGTTTTTGTGGGCATATTACAGCTTATGCAGATGCGAATTATAGAAACTGTACAACAACGTATTTTTATGAGAGCTTCTTTTGAGTTTACATATCGCTTTCCAAAGATAAAAATGAACGAATTGCGTAACTATTATCCGCCAGAGTTAGCAAATCGCTTCTTTGATGTACTAACTGTTCAGAAAGGATTGGCTAAATTACTTATCGATGTACCTGCTGCAGTCTTACAGATTGTATTTGCATTGATATTGTTATCGTTTTATCATCCATTTTTTATAGCATTTGGCTTTCTTTTAATCTTGCTGATTTATATCGTTTTTAAGTTTACCATTCAAAAGGGAATGTATACAAGCTTAATTGAATCTAAGAAGAAGTATATGGTGGCACATTGGATTCAAGAAGTAGCTAGAGCTATTACAAGTTTTAAGATTTCTGGCAGCACCTCTCTGGCCTTGGATAAAAACGACAAACTGGTAGATGGCTACTTAAAAGCCAGGGAAAACCACTTTAAGATTCTGATAATTCAATTTATACAGATGGTAGGTTTTAAAGTCATTGTAACTGCTGGTCTTTTAGTTATTGGTGGACTCTTGGTGCTTAGCCAGGAAATGAATATAGGTCAGTTCGTTGCAGCAGAAATCATTATTTTATTGGTTATCGCATCTGTAGAAAAACTCATCTTAGGATTAGAATCATTTTATGATGTTTTAACCTCTTTAGAGAAAATGGGACAGGTAGTAGATAAAAAATTAGAACCACAAGATGGAATTGAAGTTGATACTGCTGAGCATTTAAAAATTGAATTTGATAATGTGACTTACGAAGTACCAAATAGAGCTCAACCTATATTAAATAATGTGTCAATTACAATCCATCCATCGAGTCGTGTTTTAATTCAAGGTCCAAGCGGTTCGGGTAAATCGAGTTTGCTTAGAATGATTTCTGGAATTATTCACCCTACAAAAGGCCGAATATTTGTTAATGATGAATCACTTCAAAATATACACCTTAATAACTATAGATCTTGTTTAGGGTTATCGTTGGCAGAAGAGACACCGTTTGAAGGTAGTATAAAAGATAACCTTACGTTAGTTAATAAAGATATTACAGAAGCCGAGATCAATAAAGTTATAGAGATTGTTGGCTTACGAGAATATATTAAACAAACAGAAAATGGGTTAGATACAATTATTTATCCTGAAGGTAAACAAATGTCTTTTACAGTTGCAAAGAAAATTATTTTAGCCAGGGCAATTCTAAAAAAGCCTAAAGTATTAGTGCTCGAAGAGCCTTTAGAACATTTTGAAGCATCTGAGGCCAAACGTATAATTAAAGCATTAACATCGCCAGAAAATCCATGGGCATTGATTGTTGCAAGCTTTAATAAAGATTGGGCTAGTGATTGTACAGATGTCATAACTTTAAATAATGGTGAAATTATCTAAAAAGAACAGCTATGTTGAATATTTCGAATAACCCATTGAATAAAAAAGTTGACCTTTCAACTTATAAATCAAGCAAGCGTGTCTTTAACGGTAGATACTATAAATATTTTAATCGTTTTTTAGGGGCCTTTGCTATTATAGGTGTAATCATTTTATTTCTGCCTTGGACACAAAATATTACAGGTAGAGGTAATGTTACCACCTTAACTCCAGATCAACGACCTCAAACCATTCAATCTCCGATTCCAGGTAGAATAGAGCAGTGGTTTGTACGCGAAGGAGATTTTGTAGCTAAAGGGGATACAATTATGAAAATCTCAGAAATAAAAAGCGAGTACTTTGATCCTAATTTAGTGGAGCGAACAGCTCAGCAACGTGATGCCAAAGCACAATCTGTTGGTTCTTACGAAGAAAAAGTAAGAGCTTTGGATAGGCAAATTGCTGCATTGGTTAATGAACGTGGCTTAAAATTAGAACAAGCTAGAAATAAATTATTACAATCTAAGCTAAAGGTACAAAGCGATAGCATTGATTTTGAAGCAGCAAAGACAAACAAGCAAATTGCTCAGCGTCAATTTGATCGAACAGTAACACTTAAAGAAGAAGGTTTTAAAGCGACACGAGATGTAGAAGATAAGCGATTAAAGCTTCAGGAAACAGAAGCCAAATTAATTTCTCAAGAAAATAAATTATTGACCAGTAAAAATGAAGTGATCAATGCTGAGGTAGAAATATCTCGAGTTACGGCTTCTTATGCAGATAAAATTTCAAAAGCGCAGAGTGATAAGTTTACGGCACAGTCTAGTCAATTCGATACTGAAGCTCAAGTGACAAAATTAGACAACCAATATTCTAATTATAAAATGCGAAATGCACTACAGTTTGTAACAGCTCCTTACGATGGTTATATCAACAAGGCATTGCGAGGTGGAGTAGGACAGACCTTTAAGGAAGGAGAATCCTTAGTTGGTATTATGCCAGCTCAGGTAGATTTAGCTGTAGAAACCTTTGTAGAGCCAATAGACTTACCATTATTGCATTTAGGTGAAAAAGTAAGAGTTCAATTTGATGGTTGGCCTGCAATTGTCTTTAGTGGTTGGCCAAATATTTCTTACGGAACTTATGGTGCAAAAGTTGTTGCTATAGAGAATTTTATTAGCGATAACGGTAGATTTAGAGTTCTGCTGGCACCAGATGAGGATGATCATAAATGGCCTAAAGACATTAGAGCTGGCTCAGGAGCATTTACAATGGCATTGTTAGACGATGTGCCAATCTGGTTTGAATTGTGGAGACAGTTAAATGGTTTTCCTCCTAATTATTACCAACCAGAGGGAGCTACTAAAGCAAAAACTAAAAAAGGACATTAAATGAGACTAAGGTTTATAGGATTACTCGTCAGTTTCAGTTTTATGGGATTTTCTCAAAATGAAAGTTTAGATAAAGTACTTCGTTTTGATGAGTATTTAGGTTTTGTAAAAAAGTTTCATCCTATTGTTAAGCAGGCTCAATTAGTGATAGATGAGAGTCAGGCTAAACTAATGAAGTCCAGAGGTGCTTTTGATCCAAAACTCGAAATTGATTATGATAGAAAGAAGTTTAAAAACACTGAATATTTTGATAGGCTCAATGGTACTTTTAAAATTCCGACTTGGTTTGGTGTAGAATTGAAAGGAACATTCGAGGAAAACTCAGGAGATTTTTTAAATCCCGAAGCTTTTGTACCAGATGATGGTCTATATAGCGCTGGTGTTTCTGTTCCTTTGGGTCAAGGTCTATGGATTAATGATAGAATGGCTGCTTTAAAACAAGCCAGATTATTTAGAGAACAAGCCAAGGCAGATCGCGATATTTATATAAACAACATTTTGTTTGAAGCATCGCTTGTGTATTTTGAGTGGCTGCAAGCCTACAATGAATTAAAGTTATTCGAAAACTTTTTGATCAATGCAGAATTGCGTTATAGAGGTATTGTTAAAGGAGTTGAGGTAGGTGAAAATGCAGAAATTGATGCTACTGAAGCCAGAATTGCCTTAAATAACAGAAAGCTAAGTTTAGAGCAATCTAAAGTAAAGTTGATGAAAGCAGCTTTAGAGCTCTCTAACTTTTTATGGTTAGAAAATAATATACCGGTAGAATTGCAACCAGATGTTATTCCAGATGTAGACACTGAGCCAATAGTAGATGCTACGTTTAATATCAATCAGTTACAAACCGATGAGGCTATTATAGAATCACACCCAAAGATATTATCCTTGGATTATAAGTTACAGGGCTTAGAAGTCGATTCGCGCTTAAAAGCAAACCGGTTATTGCCTAGAATAGATGTTGAGTATAACTTTTTAACAGAGACTCCAGATGTGGCAAGGACATTTAATACAGCAGAATATAAAGGAGGTTTAAATGTCAGCTTTCCGCTATTTTTAAGGAAAGAACGTGGAGATTTAAAGTTAGCAAGAATAAAGCAAAGAGATACTGAGTTTGAAATTGGTGCTACACGTGTTACCTTGAAGAATAAGATTGATGCTTTAAAGCAAGAGCTAGAATCGTATGTTGCTCAAAATGAAATAACGCTTCAAATGGTTACGGATTACGAGCGTATGCTTCAAGCTGAAGAACGTAAGTTTGAATTGGGTGAAAGTTCATTGTTTTTGGTTAACTCACGAGAATCTAAGCTTATTGATGGACAGTTAAAAGCAATAGAAATTCAGAATAAGTTTTTTAGCACAAAAGCAAAATTGTTTAATAGTTTAGCAGTAAATCCTGAGTTATAAAATGTGTTTCTGATGCTACACTTAGTACAGTCGAAGTACTTAGTTAAGTTATAGATTCAAATGGCTTCGACTAGGCTCTGCCAGACATTTTAGATATATTTATTGTTCTTCCCTTTTCAAAAAACTTATAGTATTTTTACAACACTTATTTAAGGATACTATGAACGTACATTTTATTGCTATTGGTGGTGCCGCGATGCACAATTTAGCTCTAGCTCTTCATCATAAAGGTTATAAAGTCACAGGAAGTGATGACGAAATTTTTAACCCTTCAAAGTCAAGATTAGAAGCCAAAGGACTATTGCCAAAAGCTTTTGGTTGGTATCCAGAAAAAATAACACCCAATTTAGATGCCATTGTTTTGGGGATGCATGCTAAAGCAGATAACCCAGAATTGCTTAAAGCTCAAGAATTGGGTTTGAAAATTTATAGCTATCCTGAATTTTTGTATGAACAAGCCAAGAATAAAACACGTGTTGTTATTGGTGGAAGTCACGGAAAGACGACCATTACCTCAATGATCTTGCATGTGATGCATTATCACGATTGCGACGTGGATTATATGGTTGGAGCACAGCTCGAAGGTTTTGATGTGATGGTAAAACTTACGGAAGATAATGATTTTATGGTCTTAGAAGGAGATGAGTATTTGAGTTCTCCAATAGACAGACGACCAAAATTTCACTTGTACAAGCCTAATATTGCCTTGTTAAGTGGTATTGCCTGGGACCATATTAATGTGTTTCCTACTTACGAGAATTATGTTGAGCAGTTTAGCATTTTTGTAGATTCTATTGTTAGAGGAGGAAGCATTAATTACAATGAAGAAGATGCTGAGGTGAAGCGCGTCGTGGAGGCTTCAGAAAACCAGATAAGAAAGATTGCCTACCAAACACCAGAATACACCGTTGAAAATGGTGAAACCCTATTAGAAACACCTGAAGGGCCAATGCCAATTGAGGTATTTGGAGCACATAACCTTAATAACTTAGCTGGAGCCAAATGGATTTGCCAGCATATGGGTATTGACGAAGACGATTTTTACGAGGCCATTTCTACCTTTAAAGGAGCAAGTAAACGCTTAGAAAAAATTGCCGAGAATTCTAAAAGTGTTGCTTATAAAGATTTTGCACATTCACCTAGTAAAGTAGAAGCTACAACTAAAGCGGTTAAAGAACAGTATAGTGATAGAACTTTAGTGGCGTGTTTAGAATTGCATACTTACAGTAGTTTAAACGCCGAATTTTTAAAAGAATATAAAGGGGCTTTAGACGTTGCTGATGTTGCCGTTGTATTTTACTCACCTCATGCTGTAGAAATTAAAAAGTTAGAAGAAGTAACTCACGAGCAAATCGCAACAGCTTTTGAACGTGAGGATTTAATTATCTATACCAACCCAGACGATTTTAAAGATTTTCTGTTCTCGCAAAATTTTGACAACAAATCCCTGCTTTTAATGAGTTCTGGTAATTATGGTGGTTTGGATTTTGATGAGGTGAAAAAGTTCTTTTAATAATCTTTAAATTAAAAATATGTACAAAACTATTGTTACACTTTCTATTCTATTCTTTAGTATTTCTGTATTTGCTAAATCAGGTAAAGTTATAGTTTCTGGCAAAGTCAGTAATCCTTCAGCCACTTCAATTAAGATTACTTTTTTCGATTATAAAGAAGTAACTTCAGCTGACCTAGATGATGACGGAGATTTCAAACTATCTACTAAAATAGAAGAGGGCTTTTATTTTTTGACTTATGGTCGTAATACGGCTTATATATATCTATATCCAAAAGATGAATTGTATATAAGTTTTGATGCTGAGCATTTTGATGAAACACTTGTGTTTGAAGGTAAAGGTGCAGCGCGAAATAATTATCTCGCTAAAAAATCAGCTATTGATGAAGAACTCACCAAGGATTTAGAAGCTTTTTATAAAGTTGATGAATCAACGTATTTAAAGAATATTGAAAACCTAAAACAGGTTCATCTCAAGAAATTAGAGCAATCCACTACTGAAGACTTTTTTAAAGTAGCTGAAAGGAAATCTATAGAGTATCAGCGTTTACTAAGTATTCAAAATTATGCCAACAGTTACAAATTTTATTTAGGTGATGAAATATCACCTTCGTTAGACTTTTATAAGCCACTTGATAAAGTTAAATTGAACAAAGAAGATGATTATAAAAAACAACCTTACTATCGCTATTTGGTGAATTCAATTTGGAGTAAAAAAATTGAGGCAGCACCAAATGCAGATGAAATGTTAAATGTATTGCGTGAGGTTCCTTTACGAGATACTGCTATCACTTTAGTAAATGGATTTTACTCAAAAATTTCATCAAATAAAGAGCGCGCTAAAGACTATCTCGACCTAATAAAGATGGTTACGACTCATCAACCTTTTATTGAGGCTGCAGAAAAGCAATACAATGAGGTAATGAAGTCATAGGGCTTGGCAAAAGGAGATACTTCTCCAGTATTTAGTTATGAGTCTGTGGATGGCAAAATCATTAGCTTGGAAGATTTAAAAGGTAAGTATGTTTATATTGATGTTTGGGCAACTTGGTGTAGTCCGTGTATTAAACAAGTACCTTATTTAAGAGTACTTGAAGAGCGTTATCATAATAAAAATATAGTTTTTGTGAGTATTTCGGTAGATAAAGAAAAGGTGAAAGATACCTGGAAGCAATTTATAATAGATAAGCAACTTGGCGGTATTCAGCTTTTTGCAGACAAATCATTTGATAGTGATTTTATGAATGCTTATGCGGTAAATTCTATTCCACGATTTATTTTAATAGATCCAGAAGGGAAAATAATTGATTCTGAAGCACCAAGACCTTCTTTTGAAAAGACAAGAGTGCTACTTGATGAATTATTGAATTGATATCTGATTATTCATCTGAATATTTTCAACAAAGGCTTTAAACACCTCTTTATGTTTTTCTAAATCTAAATCTGGAGATACAGCTACTCTTGCAATATAATCTTTATCACTTTCTTTCGTTGTGCCTTGTGTTGAGGTTGCAGGTATGGTCCAATAGCAACCTTTTAATTGCCCATAGCTTACACAATACTTGCTTTCATTGGGGATTTTATTAATCATAAGACTAATAAGCTTATGATTTAACTCACGTTTATAGGTTTCCTTTTCTTCTGCTGTATCACCTTGCGTTGGAAGGTCTAGTGAAAAAACAGAAGGTGTAAATCCTTGGGCAGCTAGTGCTTCTGATACAAAATTAATTTTGGCATCAGGCAAGATATCTTGTATGAAAGTTACAAACTCACGTGTATTGGTATAGGCGTTGCTAATACGTTGCAACATGGATGGCAGTTGTTCTGCTAAGATTTTATACTGCAAATCTGTGGCTTCGTTATCGCATACATTAAGATGCTGCTTTATGCTGTGCATTAAAGCTTCTGCTTTTTTGTTCGCTACACAATAACCTGCAGTACATTTTCCGCCACTAGGAAACTTAGAACCGCTAACATAAGCAATAGTCTTTACTGTTGAAAGGGTTTCATTGTCTCCTAAAAAGTTAAGGTTAGGACAAAACGTTTGGTCTAAAATAAAAACTGGTGCAGTAGCGATTTCACCTTTTGGTGTTTGTCTAACTTTGGTTAAAACTGCCTTTAATTGCTCTAAGTCCGGGACTTCTACACGAGGATTTGTTGGGATTTCGGCAATGATATAGGGTACAGCGTCTTCGATTGCAATTTTACTTAAAACGTTTTCTAAACTTTGCACCATATCATTATCACCGTCGACTTCTAAATCCACAACTTCAACATGGTTTAAGCAAACAGCAACACGTCTTGCTTGATCATTAGTACCTCCATAACAGTTAGTAGGTACAATAAATTTAATAGCTTTTCCTTGATGTTGTTTTAAGGCCTCATCAATAAGTCCCATCATAATGGCATACTGAACCGAGAGTCCACTGGAGCCAACGATTGCTTTAGATGATGAATTCGTAATGGTTTTTATGGAATGTAATACGCTGGTTTTATGATCTTCAATACTAAGGTTTTGCGTAATAATTGAAGTTTGATCAGTTAACGCTTTTAAAGCAATTACACAATTTGTAGGTGTCATAGCTATGGTTTCTCGTCGTCTCACATGCTGTATGTCCGATATGTAATCTGTGTTATCTTCACCATTTATAACTAAAATACTTCCTAAGTCTGAATATAAATTCACGTAAAAATCAATATGCGGATTTAGACTTACAGCTTCAACCTTATTTTGCTCTGAAATAAAGACATTGCTGCCATCAAATTGTGTGATTGCGTCAATATTTTCAACTTGTTTTAATTCAAAATTATAACCATAAACACGCTTTATCAGCTCAGTATCAAAGCATTCAGTTAGTTTGTCTGTGTAAAGAATTTGAGTGTTTTTATTATCGAGTAAATTTTTTCTAAGAATTGCCAAAACAGGGATTGTTTGTGACGAAAAACCAATTACATGTTCTGATTTTTGGTGTTGCAACTTGGCAATTGTCCATTCTAAAACACAAGACAAAGGATGACCCAAGCGAATATAGTCATAGGCTGTGGGTAATTTAGCAAGTATCAAGGCCTCAAAGCTGTTGCTTTTAAACAGAGATTCAAATTGGTCTATGAATTCTGTTTTTGCTAATGTTTCATTGTAAATATCCAGCCGATGTGTTGTTAAATTGAGCCAATCACTTGGCATATTTTCTAATACGGCTTTTATATAATTAAGGATTTTTGTGTCTTGCATACATTCCATATTTATGGATGGTAAAGATACGTTAGTTGACTTTTTATCTGAAATCTTACAAGGTGTTTTGTTCATTATAAATTATTATGGCTCTATGAATTGATTTGCTGTTTTTACCTGTAATATGCCTTCTGCTATATTTAGTCATAGCATGATATTGAACTTCCTTTGCCAGTTCATTTATATATTCTAATCCATTAATTTTAAATTTTTCTAATTCTATTTCATTTAGTTTTATTGTTCTATTAAATCCTACAAAAGAATAATTACAGTTTACATCAAGATAGTAGTTATGATGTTCTTGTAACAAAAACCAAAATCCAGTTTCGTGGTTTATTACTTTCATACAATAGCAGGAAGGTTGTGTTTTTAAAAATTGATACCGAATTTCGTTTAATTTTTTCATAAAGTCAAATGCTATAATAAATTAAAAATTACAACGTTAGTTATTTAACCAACCAATCTTATTTATAGGTATAAAGCATAATTACGTTTCAAATTAATCAATCTCAATAATCATGAAACGAATTATTTATGTTTGCCTTATTGCATTTTTTTCACCCTCTTGTGCTTCCGATAACGATGACAATCCACAAAACCAAGACTCCAATTTTTATGCACTTACTTTAGGTAATCAATGGGTTTACAAAAACTACAGGTATAATAGTGCTACGCAAAGTTACGACGATACTGGTGTTATTGATTCTGTAAGTATCGTTGGTACAGAAATAATTAATGGTAATACGTTTTATAAGTTTAGACGATGGACAACGGGAAATGAAGCGGGCATTGCCTTTTGCAATCCTAATGGAGAACATTTTGAATTGTTAAGGGATTCTCTGGGTTATTTAATTAGAGATGATAGTAGTATTAAATATGCCAATAATGATTTTTCTGCTAGAGTTATGAATGACCTTGGTTGGGGAACAATCTATGATCAACTCATTGCATTAGATAATGAAATTACAGTTGAGGCAGGTACATTTATTAGTACATACTCACAACGTTATGCCATTTCATCTTTGGATGAGCAATTACCAGGACTAGATCATTTTTATTATGCAGACGGTTATGGACTTATTTATGATACATCTTCTTTTGTTTCACAAGACATACCATCTATTATTAGGCGATTAGACTCTTATAACATAAATTAATTCTATAAAAAAGCATTAGTGTTATACTATTGAGGCAATCCTAAAATATAATAACCCGCTTTTTTGCCATTTGCTTTTTTTGCTTTGGCTATTTCCCAATTATAGGTTTCATTTTTAAAGTCTCTTATGAGGTGCTCTATGTCTTTGAATGTATAGATTCTCATAATGGATGCTTGTCCATCCCATGCATAACATAACGGAATAATAGGGATAAGGTATGTGAAAACTAATTGTTTCCAACTTAAAGGTTTTACAAAAGGTGTCATTAATAATGCCATAACAAATAGTATAACCAATGATAATGGAAGTAATATCCACCATAGAAGTGTTGGTATAGTGTTTTCGCCTATCTCATAAATTAATAAGGGTTGCTTATTGTCTTGAGCCGATTTTAAAATGCCTTTGGCAATGTTTGGTGGCATGTGATGAAAGCTATTTATCATAGTTTTTAAACCCGTTGGCAAATCACTTAAGTTAGTAGCATCAACTGAAATTTTATTATAGGTAATAGTATCAGCTTTACTCGAGTTTATTCGTTCTACTAATTTAGGGTTAGGGTGTAAATCCGTTAAGACCAGTTCTAAAGATTCTGTTTTGTTTTTATTAAGTTGCTTTATAACATCTAACATTATCCCTCCAGAACCAGAACCCAAATCAATGATTTTAGAAAAGTTATGTTGTTGTTTAGTAGTCAATATAAGTGTAGCAATAATATTTGATGTTCCCATCATTTTCTGCAACACCACTAATAAGTTAGTCATACCAGTTCTAATAGCACTTGGAAACCAACTGAAATCTTCAAATTCAAAAAGTTGTATCCTTTTCATAACGGTTGTTATTTAAAATACGTTATCTAAAAATTCCCTAATACTGTCCTGGCTGGCTCTTAACAATTCTTCACGAGCAGCTTTTGTGTCACTAGGTTTTTTATCTTGTGAGAGTTTAAACTTTCCTTCCCAATTGGTAATAGAAATTTCAAACATTTCAATGTAGTTGAGGTTTTTATCTAAACGAGGATTATCAGGTTCTAAAACATATTTATGATCTGGCGCTTCTAAAAATTCGGTCATAGTAATCAAGGATTGTTTTAATGCTATTTTACTTTTAATGGCTTTTACAGTTCCTTTTAAATGTACCTTAATATAATTCCAGGTAGGTAATTGCGTGGTCGAATATATTGTAGGCGAAATATAACATTGTGGTCCACCAAAAATAATGCTAACGGCATTATTGTCTTTAAGAAGTGCAGCTTGAGGATTGAAAATATCTATATGACCTATAAGTTTTTCATTGTCGTAAATTAATGGTAAATGTGTAATCAATGGTTCATTAGCTTTCACTGATATAATGGTAGCCAAAGGGTAAGTTTTAATAACTTCAACCATGTGATTTCTATCGTCGTCTTGATGATGTTTTGGAGGATAGTTCATGCTAATGAATGATTATTATTAACAGGTGTTTAATGAAAACATAATTTACCATTCTTCAATGGAAATAGCCACGAATTAAACACCAAACTGTCTAAAATGATGATCTAAGTGCTTATACTGCATTTTCCCCCATTGTTCTTTAGTGAGTTTTCCAAACGCAGGATGTGGTTGCCAATCGTTACGCTTGCGCTGTGTGTTTAATTCATCAATAAGAGCGGTAATAGCTTTCTTTTCAGTTTCAAAATCCTTTTCATCTTTTATGGCAAATCCTTTGGCAGTTGGTAAATTCTTTTTCCAGAGTTTATCACTATACATCGATTTTTTAAACAATAGGTTAATAAGCCAGTTTGGTTTTACACCATAATCTTCCTTTTCTAAAATTATATTCAATGGCATTTGACAGTGATGTAACATTTGTCCAACATTCATTTTGCCCCAAATTGCTGAGGTATCGTTATTTAATTTGCTAAGACGCGATGTAATTTCGTCATAGACTCCATCTTCAAAAAATGACTTCATTTGTTAGGTTTTATTGTTTTACCCGAGTTAATTACAATTAGTTGTTAGCTCTAAACTAGCTTTAACTTCTGTTTTTACTCAAAAAAATAATAGACTTATTTGTAGCTATAAATTTACAATTTTTTATCTTTAAATCATGTCAGAAAAATCAACTTCGTTCTCAATTAAGAATTGGTCACAAGATGATCAGCCAAGAGAAAAGTTACGAGACAAAGGTAAAGCTATACTCAGCGATGCAGAACTTGTTGCGATTTTAATTGGTTCTGGTAACAGAGATGAAAGTGCCGTGGATTTATGTAAGCGGATTTTGGGTAGTGTTACTAATAATTTAAATGCCTTAGGAAAACGTTCTATCAATCAACTTATGGAGTTTAAGGGTATTGGTGAGGCTAAAGCAATTACTATTGTAGCAGCTTTAGAGCTAGGAAGGCGAAGGCGCCTAGAAGATAATTTGCAATTAAGCAAGATTGAGTCTAGTTATTCAGTTTATAAGATAATGCAACCCATTTTAGGGGAATTACCGCATGAGGAATTTTGGATTCTTTATCTCAACAATTCAAACAAAGTTATTCATAAAGGGCAATTAAGCAAAGGTGGTATAACAGGTACATTAGTTGATGTGCGTTTGGTATTAAAGAATGCCTTAGAAGTTGGTGCTACTGCTTTAATTATGTGCCATAATCATCCTTCAGGAACTTTAAAACCTAGTCAGGCTGACAAAGATATTACGCAGAAGTTAAAAACAGCAGCTGAAAGTTTAGACATTAAAGTATTAGACCATCTTATTTTAACAGAGGAAGCGTACTTTAGTTTTGCAGACCAAAATCTTCTGTGAAGATATAGCTATTTTCAAATATTAAATTCTGAAAAAATTAATTATAGAGAATAGGCCATAGTTTTGAATTATTAACATTGGAATTTGTTATTTTTAGTTTTTGGAATCTGCTTCAACTTATGCTATTAGTATATACTCATAAAATCACGCCACGTTTAAAATATACGTTTAAGCATATTTGCAAGCGTATATTAGGTTTGGAGGTGAAGTTTACGTCTAAAATAGAAGATTTTATTGCACACAATAGCCTTAAGATGTCTTACACTAAACAACCATTAAGCAATGAGTTGTTTGTAAGAAGCCATACATTATTATTTGAACAAGGCTTAACAGATATAGATATTAATGTGCAACAATGGGAAAACACAAAAGGATTTTTTGCAACGGGAGAACGTAGTGACTTACCATTTGATATTTTTGCGGCTTCATTTTATTTATTGAGTCGTTATGAAGAATACTTACCTCATGTAAAAGATGATTATGGGAGATTTATGGCTAAGGAAAGTTTGGCATATAGGCATCGGTTTTTAAATCAACCCATTATAGATATATGGGCGTATAAGCTACAAGCAGTTTTACAAAAGCGTTTTTCGGATTTTAGATTTTCCAAAAGACAATATCAAATTCAACCTGTTATCGATGTGCCAATGGCATTCTATTTTAGAAAGAAAGGCTTATTGCGTACCATTGGGGGAACATTGTCCGATATAGGGAGATTTAGGTTAAAACAACTTTATCAGCGTTACTTGGTATTAATGGGTTTTAAACGAGATCCTTATGATACGTTTAAATGGATAATAACTAAACAAAAACAAAGCAATTTTAAATTTATGGTGCTGTTTTTAATAGGTGATTATTCGACCTACGATAAAAATATAAACGCTAATAAAAAAGAATTTGTATCGCTCATAAAATCCGTGGCAGATTATTGTAATGTAGGTATAAAAGCCTCGTATTTTGCTTTAGAAGATATTACAATATTAAAGAAGGAAAAACTTAAATTAGAAGCCATAACCAATAGCGAATTAAAAGCTGTCAGGCATTCATTTTCAAAGTTGAATTTACCACAATCTTATAGGAATTTGGTTGAATTAGAAATTCATCAAGATTATACAATGGGGTATATAGATACACTAGGGTTTAGAGCTGGGACTTGTACACCATTTCAGTTTTATGACCTGGATTACGAAGTACAAACTCCATTACAAATTAATCCATACCACTGCTTAGATTTTGGATTGTTGAAATACCAATCAGAACTAGATAAAAAAGAACATCTGGAAAAACTTATTGAAGAAGTAAAAGCTGTTAATGGAACTTTTACTCCTGTGTTTCATAACTACACGTTTAGTAATTTAGACCGATGGAAAGGCTATAGGTCGCTGTTTAATTTAATACTGGAATCTGCTGAATGAAAAAAAATATAAAACACGTATTTTTTGACTTAGATCATACACTTTGGGATTTTGATAAAAACTCTGGATTAACATTCGAGAAGATTTTTAAGCTTAGCAATATTGATGCTAATCTTGATGATTTTTTACAAGTGTACGAACCTATAAATCTTAAATACTGGAAACTGTACAGAGAAGAACGCATATCTAAAGCAGATTTGCGTTACAGTAGATTAAAAGAAGCTTTTGATGCTCTAAAAATGGCCATAGAAGATAAGACTATTAATTATTTGTCAGTTGCTTATATAGATCATTTAACAACCTTTAATCATTTGTTTGAAGGTACATTTGAGGTTCTTAATTATTTAAAAAACAAATATGAGTTGCATATTATCACTAATGGTTTTGAAGAAGCTCAAGAACGTAAAATGAAGAATTCTAATATTAGAGATTACTTCAAAACTATTACCAATTCAGAAATGGTTGGAGTAAAAAAACCAAATCCTAAAATTTTTAATTTTGCTTTAGATTCTGCAAGTGCACTGCCAGAGGAAAGTGTTATGATTGGAGATAGCCTCGAAGCCGATATTGAAGGTGCAAATAATATTGGTATGGACACCATTTACTTTGACTATAGGAATTTAAATAACACTAAAAATTATAAAAGAATTACTAAATTAAAATCGATAGAAAACTATCTGTAAAAAATAAATTATGAGTAAGAGAGTAGTAATTGTAGTTGCATTTATGTTATTTGGGTTATACGTAATGGCTCAAAAAAGCATTAACAATTATAAATATGTTGTTGTACCTATAGAGTATAAATTTTTAAAAGATAAAGATCAGTATAGACTTAATACATTAACAAGACATATCTTTAAACAAGAAGGGTTTACAACTCTTTTTGATGTACAAGACTTCCCTGATGATTTAATGATGGATAGATGTAAAGCACTGTATGTTGACGTTGAAAAAAACAAAAAAGGATTTTTAGCAACCCGATTGGAGATAATTCTTAAGGACTGTTTTGGTAAAGAAGTATACAGAACAGCAGTAGGTTTGAGCAAAGATAAGGACTTAAAGAAAGCCTATACCGAAGCCTTAAAAGAGGCTTTTATTTCAATAGAGCAGTTAGACTATAAATATGAACCTTTAGATACACAATTAGTAAATACTAAAAAGGAATCTAAAAATAATGTTGTTATAGAAAAAACTATTGAGCAAGTAGAGCCAAAACAAGAACCTTCAGCAGAAAAAGAAAATTATAATGATTTGTATTATGCGCAGGTTATTGAAAATGGTTATCAATTAGTAAATTCAGAACCTAAAATAGTGATGACCTTATTAAACACAGCAGCAAATAATGTTTACTTAGTAAAGGGTAAAAGTGCTATTGTTTATAAAGAAGACGGATTTTGGTTTTATTCTGAAAATGATGGAAAGCTAAAAGAAAAGAAGCAATTAAATATTAAGTTTTAGCCTAATAGCCATACTTATCTTTCCAAAGTGTTTTAAGATAGTTGCGTTGGGCCTGTTCTCTGGCATTATTTCCAGGATTGTAAAGTGTAGTGTTTTTTATAGCTTCCGGAAGAAATTCATGTTCAACAAAATTATTTTCATAACTGTGAGCGTATTTATATTGATCACCATAACCAAGCTCTTTCATTAATTTTGTTGGTGCATTCCTAATAGATAAAGGCACAGACAAATCTCCAGTTTCTTTTACGATTTGTTGAGCTTTATTAATGGCTTCGTAAGCTGCATTACTTTTTGGCGAACTTGCCAGATATGTTGTGCATTGACTCAATATAATCCGTGACTCTGGATTACCAATTACAGAGACTGCCTGAAATGTGTTATTAGCAATTACCAAAGCTGTAGGATTAGCATTGCCGATATCCTCACTTGCTAAGATTAACAAACGTCGGGCTATAAATTTTACATCTTCACCACCTTCAATCATACGTGCCAAATAATACACAGCAGCATTTGGGTCGCTTCCACGTATAGATTTTATAAATGCAGAAATGATATCATAATGCTGTTCGCCAGTTTTGTCATACCGAGCAGTTTTATTCTGTATCTGTTTTGTTACTAAATTATTTGTTATAATTATAGGCTCGGTATCAAATGAAGCTACCAATAATTCAAATATATTCAATAGTTTTCTGGCATCACCACCTGAGAATCTTAAAAGTGCTTCGGTTTCCTTTAATTCAATCTGTAATTTTGAAATGATTTCATCTTCTTTAATGGCACGTTGCAGCAACGCTTCTAAGTCTGCTTTACTAAATGCATTTAAAGTATAGACCTGGCATCTGGATAGTAATGCAGAAATGACTTCAAAACTTGGGTTTTCAGTCGTGGCTCCTATTAAAGTTACCCAACCTTTTTCTACAGCCTCTAACAATGAATCTTGTTGCGATTTACTAAAACGGTGAATTTCATCAATAAACAAAATGGGGTTTTTAGAGGTAAATAGACCTCCGCTTTTTTTGGCTTTATCAATAACATCTCTTATATCCTTTACGCCAGAGTTTATAGCACTAAGTTTAAAAAACGGACGTTCAGATTCATTGGCAATAACATTAGCTAAAGTCGTTTTTCCTATGCCTGGTGGTCCCCAAAGTATCAAAGATGGAATAACCCCACTCTTAATCTGCTGATATAGCATACCGTCTTTACCTACCAAATGTTGTTGGCTTAGGTAATCGTTTAAGTTTTGCGGTCGCAATCGTTCAGCTAACGGAGTATTCATAGGCGAAAATTACAAAAATCATTCGTCATAGATTTGTGATTATAGGTTAAATTATTGTCTTAACTAATATAGACTTCTGACAATATTTCATACAAACAAATTTTGGCTGTAAATTTGAAGTATACCTGTTAAATTATAATATGTCCTCGCAACAGTTTAAATATTCTAACAATATCATTTTGTATCCATTACTAATGGTTTTTATGATTTGGTTGGTATTCTGGTATCAGGTAAGAGTAGACTATGGTATTAAATCCTTTGGTATAAGACCTCAAAAGCTAGAAGGTCTTTTAGGAATTTTTACAAGTCCGTTTTTACATGGAGATATTAATCATATATATAATAATTCCATACCGCTTTTTGTACTTAGTTTAGCTTTATTCTATTTCTATAATAAAGTCGCATGGAAAGTTATTTTTTATGGCATTCTCTTGTCAGGATTTTTAACCTGGTTAATAGCTAGTAATGGTAACCATATTGGAGCAAGTGGCTTAATTTATGTATTGGTGAGCTTCATATTTTTTAAAGGTATTTTCGCGAAACATTATAGGCTTATTGCACTGTCTTTGATGGTTATATTTTTATACGGAAGCATGATTTGGTATGTATTCCCTATAAAAGACGGGATGTCTTGGGAAGGGCATTTAGGTGGGTTAATTACAGGCCTGGTTTTTGCTTTAATCTTTAGAAAACAGGTCGCAAAGCCAGAAAGGTATAAATGGGAGCGCCCAGATTACAATGAGGACGATGACCCTTTTATGCGTCATTTTGATGAAGACGGAAATTTTATTGAAATATTACCAGAGGATGAAGTAGAAATTGAAACTGAGTCAGAATTTGAAATAAATCAAACTCCAAAAATTAAATACATTTTTAGAAAGAAAGAAGACTGAAAACTAAGAGCGTTGTCTAACGGCTTCATATAAAAACGCACCACAAGCCACAGAAACGTTAAGTGATTCTATCTCACCTAAAATAGGAAGCTTGGCTTTTGTATCTACAACTTTTAAAACCGAAGGATTGATACCTTTTCCTTCAGATCCCATAATAATTGCACAAGGCTCTTTAAAAGACACATCGTATATATAATCATTAGCTTTTTCAGTAGCAGCAATAACTTTTATACCAGAAGATTGCATGTGGAATACAGCATCTTTAATATGGTCAACTTTGCAAACAGGTATTTTAAAAATTGCACCAGCACTGGTCTTAATAGTATCTCCATTTATTGGAGCACCACCTTTTTTCTGAATGATGATACCATTAACACCAGTGCATTCGGCAGTACGTACAATAGCACCAAAATTTCTAACATCGCTAAGTTGGTCTAGCAATAAAAACAATGGTGTCTCACCAGACTCAATAACCTGTATTACTAAATCGTCTATATTGTGAAATTCAATAGGCGAAATTTGAGCAACAGCACCTTGATGGTTACCTCGTGTTAAGCGGTTTAATTTTTCGATTGGCACATAAGACGAATTAATACCTTCTTGTCTTAATAAATGTTCTAGCTCTTGAAACAACTCGCTTCGTACACCTTTTTGTAAAAAAACTTTGTCTATAGTCTCCCCAGAATTTATAGCTTCAATTATAGCTCTAATCCCAAAAATTGTGGTTTCATTTTTCATGTCGTAAAGGTATAAAAAAACCATCCTGATTAATGGATGGTTTCATAATTAAAAAGGGTATTCAAACTAGTTCTTTATAATTTTTTTGCTAATTACTTTTGAATCAGAATAAATCTTCAAAAAATAGATGCCGTCTATTTGTTCTGATAAATTTACCTTAGAAAGTTTTGTATCATAGATCTTTTTTCCAAGAGTATTGTAGACTTCCACTTTATCAATATTGAGTTTCGAATTAATATTAAAAATTCCATTTGAAGGGTTTGGGTATATATTAACAATAGACAGCTGATTATCTTCGATACTCAAGTTATTACAAGGGGTGAAATCTGGACTCAATTCTACTGTACCATTTGGAGTTACATCTCTACTGGTAAATGCAGCATAGTCCAAGGGATATTTTATAGCTCTAAAGGTTAAATTTACATTTGGTGCAGGATCTCCCTGTGTAGTGGATGTACCATTATTACTATTTATAGGGTTTATGTATTCCCAGACTTTTTCGTTAAGGCTATTTAATTCAAAGAATAAACCATCTCTACCTTCACAAACCAAAATATTACCGTTAGGTAATTGCTGAGCGTTACTTACAATAGGTGTGTAAAAATCTGATACACCTGACGAAGGCATTTCATCATATGTAAAATCAGTTGAATTTGGAAGATAAGCTGTATTTGGTGTGTAATCGTAAACCCCTAAACTAGACTCAGGAGGTGAGATAATATCTACTTGAGAATACGACGGTAATCTATCAATGCCATTATTAAACAGCATTATCTTTCCCTCATTAGGAAGGCCAGCAGGGATAAAATATGGCGTATGTTGACCAAATAATTTTCTATCGGTAGATGTTCCATTTCCGTAAGCTTCAGGGTTTCCCCAGCGATAAAGAAAATCACCACCTTTTCCATAGGTGCCACCAGAGCCAGAGGCTGCCTCAGCTGTTGTAGTTGAGTGATCAATAATGTATATTTCACTCATCTTTCTAGAGCTAATAACAATTTGGTCGCGTAGTGCATCATACTGAATAGCGTTAACATGCAACCAATTGTTTACAGGGCTATTTCCATTTAAAAAATTAATATCTAATAATTGAGGATTGTCAGCCACAACACCAAAATTATCTTTGGTGTTATCAAAATCTTGTATGAGATGATCTCTGATATCCCATTCCCAAACTATATTAGCTTGGTTTGTCCCAACAGGTTGCAACTCTAATATAGTTTCGCTATACAATTCACCATCCTGAATATTAGAAGGGTCTCTTCCAGATTGAATGGCTTCAGCTTCAGGCATTACAGAAATGGCTAACATTAAAATATTACCATTAGCTAGCGGATAAACATCATGATGTTGCCTAACATCATCCGTACTGTACGTGTAAGACCACAAGAGATTATTGTCCCAGTCATAAAGTTCTACAATACCACCTGCTCCACCAATAACAATGTCAGTACTACCGTCATCTAACCTACCTGGTCTAAGGAGGTTGCCATTAGGTAATAAATAAACTGCTGATCCTGGCGGGTAACTACTTGTCCATTCATTTATAATTTCACCACAATTGTTAATAAGAAATGTTTTTTCGTGAACTGAAAAAAGAGTAAAGGCATCATAGGCATCTTCTGTAATAGAAATCGTACCTACTGTATTTTGTGAATGAGCAAAATTAAAACTAATTAATAATGCCAATAGTAATTTTCTAACCATAGTATTTTTCTTTTTCTTAGCATCGCAAATTTACCATATAATTTTTTACAAATCAAAACGTAGCTGTTAAACTCACATGAACTTTAGAGTCAGACAATCTAAACTGTCTGTTTTCGGATTTTCCACTAGAATAGTTTAAACGAAATAAACCAGCATTGGTTAGTAAACCAAGACCAAAACCAAAACCAAAGAGTTTCTCTCTCGTGTCAGTGATTTGATTTTCAAAATAGGCTGCATCTAATACCGAATGTACATAAATGCTACTGCTTAATCGATATCGGTATTCTGTGTTAATAACACCGTAAAGATTGGCTACCAGGCTGTTTTCTTCAAAACCTCTAATGGAGTTTATACCACCAAATCGAAATAATTCGTTGTCTAGGTAATCATCAGAAGTTAAAAGAGCTCCATTAAATCTGGTATAAACACTATTTTTATTATTAAGGTTAAAAATTTTATAGGTATCTAAATTAAAAACGCTTTGTGTTTGTTTTCCAAAGTCATTGCTTCTGTCCCCAAAACCAGAAGAGAAATCAAACCAAAAATTAATTGGGAAAAGAGGGTCGTAAAATTGCGCTTTAGTATGGTTGTAATTTAGAGTGTAGAAATTAGATGTATAATCATTTAGTAAAGCAGTATCATTTTCCAGGAGGTTTGTTGAATTGGTTGAGGTAATACCTAATCCAATTCGGTGTTTTGCATTAATCTGATAGTTAACTTTAGCATATTGAGTAGCATTTAAAAAAGTGGAGTCTTTTCTGAAAATTTTTAGCCCGACTTGCAACCCAACTGGCGAACCAAATAAATAAGGTAAATCAGCATCTACTCTAAAGGTCTGTTGGTCTATTTCATCACTTTTGTAAAATAAGTTTAGAGTTTCGCCAAAGTTTAAATTATTAATAAGCCTTAAATCTAAATAACCATCAAATTCAATTTTATTGGTGTTTTCGTTAGTTCCAAAACCCAGAAAACCATCAAAGTTATTGATTTTAGTTTTCTCTACATATAAGTAGAGTGTAGTAGAATCTTTAGTAAAAAGCACTTCGGGATCTTTAATTTTATTCGCAAATCGTAGATCTTCCAGAAGCTCAACATTATCTCTAATCGCATTTAAGTTAAAAGATTTTCCTGTTCTTAATTTTAAAAAACGTTTTATATAAGACTTCGGAAACTTTTCGTAACCTTTTACAATGATTTTATCGATGCGTCGCTTTTGGTTATTTGTGATTTTTAAATCAGCGGAAATCAAATCAGAATTCAACTTAGAGATGTTTATAAGTTGCAAACTTGAAAAAGGATCTCCTTGTTCTGCTATTTTTGAATTTAGTTCATTTAGAGAGCTTTCAAGTTCTGCAATATCCAGCTCAAAGAAATTATCACCCTTTTTATGGTTGATAAAATTCAATAATTCAGCATTAAATTTTAAATCATATTGAATTCTAATTCTACTAACCTTTATGCCTAAAGATAATTGAGCGTTAAATAAGCTGTCATTTAGCTTGGTGATGCTGTCAATACTTGTGTCGATGTAGCCTAAACGATTCAGCTTATTTTTTAAACTATTTAATTCTTTCTCAAGACTGATATAGTTCTTAAAAGATGTAATATACCCTACAGAATCTATAACAGTAGTTTTTGCTTCATTTTCGCCAGTAACTTTTAAACCAATAGATTGACCTAGGTTATGGTTTGAAAAAATCAAAAGTAGAAGTATAATAAATCGTCGAATAAAAGTCATTAAATCTATATGGAATAACTCAAATGATAACGTAAAAATAGACCATTATATATATGTAAAAAATGAATCGTAATATTTCTTTGAAAAATAAATTCTCAACTATTTGAATAATAAATATATATTCCTACCTTTGCAGCCCTCAAAAGTGAGGGTTAAATAAAATTTTATATAGAAATATATGCCAACAATTTCACAATTAGTACGAAAAGGAAGAGCCAAAATAACCAAGAAGAGTAAATCGGCTGCTTTAGATTCGTGTCCTCAGAGACGTGGTGTATGTACTCGTGTTTATACAACGACACCTAAAAAACCTAACTCAGCAATGCGTAAGGTGGCAAGGGTACGTTTAACAAACGGAAACGAAGTAAATGCATACATCGGTGGAGAAGGTCACAACTTACAAGAGCACTCGATAGTATTGGTTAGAGGTGGAAGGGTAAAAGATTTGCCAGGTGTTAGATATCACATCGTTCGTGGTGCTTTGGATACAGCAGGTGTAGCTGGAAGGACTCAACGTAGATCTAAGTATGGTGCAAAACGCCCTAAAAAGTAATTTAAAACTTTAAGAAGAAGACATGAGAAAAAGAGCAGCAAAAAAGAGACCGCTTTTACCAGACCCAAGATTTAATGATCAGTTAGTAACGCGTTTTGTTAACATGATGATGTGGGACGGTAAAAAGTCTGTAGCTTTTAAAGTATTCTACGATGCAATTGATATTGTTGAGGAGAAAAAGAATGATGACGAAAAAACAGCCTTGGAAACCTGGAAAGAAGCTTTATCTAATGTGATGCCTCACGTAGAAGTACGTAGTCGTCGTGTAGGTGGTGCTACATTCCAAATCCCTATGCAAATTCGTCCAGACCGTAAGGTTTCAACTGCGATGAAGTGGTTAATTGGCTACGCACGTAAAAGAAACGAAAAATCTATGGCACAACGTTTAGCAGCAGAAATATTAGCTGCAGCTAAAGAAGAAGGTGCTGCCGTTAAGAAAAGAGTTGATACTCATAAAATGGCAGAAGCAAACAAAGCATTCTCACACTTTAGATTTTAATTAGAAATGGCAAGAGATTTAAAATTTACAAGAAATATAGGTATTGCTGCGCACATTGACGCAGGAAAAACCACAACAACAGAGCGTATCCTTTATTACACAGGTGTGTCTCACAAAATTGGTGAAGTGCATGATGGTGCAGCTACTATGGACTGGATGGAGCAAGAACAAGAAAGAGGTATTACAATTACTTCTGCAGCGACAACTTGTACATGGAATTTTCCAATGGAAAACGGTCAGCCAACTCCAGATACTAAAGGATATCACTTTAATATTATAGATACTCCAGGTCACGTTGACTTTACGGTTGAGGTAAACCGTTCATTACGTGTATTAGATGGTTTAGTATTCTTGTTTAGTGCAGTTGATGGTGTAGAACCACAATCTGAAACTAACTGGAGACTAGCTGATAATTATAAAGTTCCAAGAATTGGTTTCGTTAATAAAATGGATCGTCAAGGATCTAACTTTATGGCTGTATGTCAGCAAGTAAAAGATATGTTGAAGTCTAATGCAGTGCCAATTGTAATGAATATTGGTGATGAGGTTGACTTTAAAGGTATCGTAGATTTAGTAAAGAACCGTGCGATTGTATGGCACGATGAAACTCAAGGGGCGACTTTCGATGTTATTGATATTCCTGAAGAATTGAAAGCGGAAGCAGCTGAGTTAAGAGCAAATCTTATTGAAGAAGTTGCTAGTTACGATGAAAATCTTTTAGAAAAATTTATGGAAGATGAGGATTCTATTACAGAAGAAGAAGTGCATGCTGCACTTAGAGCTGCTGTAATGGATATGGCTATTATTCCAATGATTTGCGGTTCTGCATTTAAAAATAAAGGTGTACAGTTCTTATTAGATGCTGTATGTCGTTACCTGCCTTCTCCAACTGATAAAGAAGGTATTACTGGTACAGACCCTAATACTGGTAACGAAATCATTCGTAAGCCAGACGTTAAAGAACCATTCTCAGCATTAGCATTTAAGATTGCTACAGATCCTTTCGTAGGACGTTTAGCATTCTTTAGAGCTTATTCTGGTCGTCTTGATGCGGGTTCTTATATCTTAAACAATCGTTCAGGTAAGAAAGAACGTATATCTCGTATCTATCAAATGCACTCTAATAAACAAAATGCTATCGAATTTATCGAAGCTGGTGATATTGGTGCTGCAGTAGGATTTAAAGACATTAAGACTGGTGATACTATGTCTGATGAAAAGCATCCTATTGTTTTAGAATCTATGGATTTCCCAGACCCAGTAATTGGTATTGCTGTGGAACCTAAAACTAAAGCAGATGTTGATAAATTAGGTATGGCATTAGCTAAGTTATCTGAAGAGGATCCAACATTTACTGCAAGAACAGACGAAGCTTCAGGACAGACTATTATTTCTGGAATGGGTGAGCTTCACTTAGATATTATTGTAGACCGTTTGAAGCGTGAGTTTAAGGTAGAAGTTAACCAAGGGCAACCTCAAGTTGAGTACAAAGAAGCAATTACACAACGTGCAGAACACAGAGAAGTTTATAAGAAACAATCTGGTGGACGTGGTAAGTTTGCAGATATTGTTTTTACATTAGAGCCAGCTGAAGAAGGTAAAACAGGATTAGAATTTGTTTCAGAAATTAAAGGTGGTAATGTTCCTAAGGAATTTGTTCCTTCAGTTGAAAAAGGATTCAAAATGGCAATGGTAAATGGTCCATTAGCTGGTTATGAAGTAGACGCTATGAAAGTAACCTTAACAGATGGTTCTTATCACGATGTGGATTCGGATCAGTTATCTTTCGAATTAGCTGCTAAGTTAGGATTCAAAAATGCTGCTAAGGCTGCTAAAGCTGTAATTATGGAACCAATCATGAAACTTGAAGTTATTACTCCAGAAGAAAACATGGGTGATATCGTAGGTGACTTAAACCGTCGTCGTGGTCAGGTAAGTGAAATGGGAGATAGAGCTGGTGCAAAAACTGTAAAAGCTACAGTGCCATTATCAGAAATGTTTGGATATGTAACTACATTAAGAACACTATCTTCAGGTAGAGCAACATCAACAATGGAATTTTCACACTATGCTGAAACTCCTAGAAATATATCAGAGGAAGTAATTGCAGCAGCAAAAGGCGTAGAAGCTTAAAACTAAAAGAAAATGAGTCAAAAAATTAGAATAAAATTAAAGTCTTACGATCATAATTTAGTTGACAAGTCTGCTGATAAGATTGTAAAAACAGTAAAAAGCACAGGAGCTGTTGTAACGGGACCAATTCCGTTGCCTACACACAAGAAAATTTTCACTGTGTTACGTTCGCCTCACGTAAATAAGAAGTCTAGAGAACAATTTCAATTAAGCTCTTACAAGAGATTATTAGATATTTACTCTTCGTCTTCTAAAACAATTGATGCTTTAATGAAACTTGAATTACCAAGTGGAGTTGAAGTTGAGATAAAGGTGTAATGAAAGATTGAGCAATAATATGCTCTCAAATACATGTCTGGAGCTGCGAGCAAAGGAAAAACGGTAAAAAATACAATTCAAGGCTGAAACGTATTTTTCAGCCTTGAATTTTTAATAAAGAATAATAATTAATAATAAATAAATATGTCTGGGTTAATTGGAAAAAAAATCGGTATGACCAGCATCTTTGATGAAAATGGAAAAAATGTTCCATGTACAGTAATCGAAGCTGGGCCATGTATCGTTACCCAAGTCAGAACTGAAGAAGTTGATGGTTATAATGCCCTTCAATTAGGTTTCGATGACGCGACAGAAAAAAGCGCTACTAAAGCTGACATTGGTCATGCGAAGAAAGCGGGTACTTCTGTTAAACGCAAAGTCGTAGAATTTAAAGGTTTTGATGCGGAGTACAAATTAGGTGATGCTATCACAGTAGAACAATTTATCGAAGGTGAGTTTGTTGATGTTTCAGGAACTTCAAAAGGTAAAGGTTTTCAAGGTGTAGTAAAGCGTCACAATTTTGGAGGTGTAGGTCAAGCAACGCATGGTCAGCACAATCGTTTAAGAGCTCCAGGTTCTATTGGTGCAGCTTCTTATCCTGCGAGAGTATTCAAAGGAATGAAAATGGCCGGAAGAATGGGTGGTGAAACAGTTAAAGTTCAAAATTTAAGAGTTTATAAAGTAGTTCCTGAAAAGAATTTACTTGTTGTAAAAGGATGTGTTCCTGGTCACAAAAACTCTTATGTAATTATTGAGAAGTAATGAAGGTAGCAGTTTTAGATATAAACGGAAAAGATACGGGTAGAAAAGCTGAGCTTTCTAAAGACGTATTCGCTATAGAGCCTAACAATCATGCAGTCTATTTAGATGTTAAGCAATACTTAGCAAATCAAAGACAAGGAACGCATAAGGCTAAAGAAAGAGCAGAAATTGCTGGTAGTACACGTAAGATTAAAAAACAAAAGGGAACAGGTACTGCACGTGCAGGTTCTATTAAGTCTGGTGTATTTAAAGGTGGTGGTCGTATGTTTGGTCCAAGACCAAGAAATTACGGTTTTAAATTAAATAAAAACGTAAAGCGATTAGCACGCAAATCAGCATTAAGTATTAAAGCAAATGATAAGGCGATAATGGTATTGGAAGACTTCAGTTTTGATGCTCCAAAAACTAAAAACTTTATCAGTGTTTTAAAGGCATTAGAGGTTGAAAACAAAAAATCTCTTATTGTGTTGGGTGACTCAAATAATAATGTATATTTGTCATCACGCAATTTTAAAGGTTCTGAAGTTGTAACCAGCTCAGAATTAAGCACTTACAAAATAATGAATGCTAATAAAGTTATTCTTTTAGAAGGTGCATTAGAAGGAATTGAATCGAACTTAAGTAAATAGAACACAGATGAGTATCTTAATAAAACCTATCATCACAGAGAAAGCAACCATGCAAAGTGAGTTGTTAAATGCGTATGCATTTGAGGTGAATACAAAGGCGAACAAGGTAGAAATCAAAAAAGCAGTAGAAGCTGCTTATGGTGTTTCTGTAGCTAAGGTTCGTACAATAAATGTCCGTCCAGATAGAAGTACTAAGTACACAAAAACTGGTATTCAACATGGTAAAACAAATGCTGTTAAAAAAGCAATTGTACAACTGGCGGAAGGTGAAACAATAGATTTATACGCTAACATGTAATTAGACTTATGTCAGTAAGAAAATTAAAACCAATCACATCAGCTCAGCGATTTAGAGTAGTAAATGGATTTGACGCCATTACTACTGATAAGCCGGAGAAAAGCTTGCTTGCTCCGAAAAAAAGAACTGGTGGTAGAAACAGTCAAGGAAAAATGACCATGCGCTACAAAGGTGGTGGTCATAAGAAGAAGTATCGTATCATTGATTTTAAACGTAATAAAACTGGGGTTCCAGCTGAAGTTAAAACAATTGAGTACGATCCAAACAGAACAGCATTTATTGCTTTATTAAACTATCAAGATGGCGAGAAACGTTATGTTATCGCTCAAAATGGTTTACAAGTAGGGCAAAAAATTGTATCTGGTGAAAAAGGTATCGCTCCAGAAATTGGAAATGCAATGCCGTTAAGTGAAATACCTCTAGGTACTATTATCTCTTGTATAGAGCTACGCCCAGGGCAAGGTGCTGTTATGGCGCGTAGTGCTGGTGCATTTGCTCAATTAATGGCTAGAGATGGTAAGTTTGCTACAATTAAATTGCCTTCTGGTGAAACTAGAATGGTATTAGCAACATGTATGGCTACAATAGGTGTTATTTCTAACTCAGATCATCAATTGTTAGTATCTGGTAAAGCAGGTAGAAGCAGATGGTTAGGAAGACGTCCTCGTACAAGACCAGTTGTGATGAATCCAGTCGATCACCCAATGGGTGGTGGTGAAGGTAAGTCTTCAGGTGGTCACCCAAGATCTAGAAACGGTATTCCTGCTAAAGGTTATAGAACGCGTTCTAAGACGAAAGCGAGTAACAAGTATATTGTAGAACGTAGAAAGAAATAATTAAGATAGTATGGCACGTTCATTAAAAAAAGGACCTTATATCCATTATAAATTAGAAAAGAAAGTTGCAGAAAATGTAGCTTCAAACAAAAAGACGGTTATCAAAACTTGGTCTAGAGCATCAATGATTTCTCCAGATTTCGTTGGTCAGACTATAGCAGTTCACAATGGTCGTCAATTTGTTCCAGTATATGTTACTGAAAACATGGTAGGTCATAAATTAGGAGAATTTTCACCAACACGATCATTTAGAGGTCATGCAGGTGCTAAGAATAAAGGTAAAAAATAAGAATCATGGGAAGTCGTAAAAAACAAATGGCGGAAGCTATTAAGGCGGAGAAAAAGCAAGTTGCTTTTGCTAAGCTAAATAACTGTCCTACATCTCCAAGAAAAATGCGATTAGTAGCAGATTTAGTAAGAGGTCAAAAGGCAGAAAAAGCGCTTCAGATTCTTAGATTTAGCCCTAAGGAAGCGTCTCGTCGTTTAGAAAAGTTAGTTATGTCTGCGATAGCAAACTGGCAAGCAAAAAACGAAGATGCAGACGTAGAAGAAGCAAAGCTTTACATTAAAGAGATTAGAGTAGATGGTGGATCTATGTTAAAGAGATTGCGTCCAGCTCCTCAAGGTAGAGCACACAGAATTAGAAAGCGTTCTAATCACGTAACAGTGGTTGTAGATGCATTAAATAAAACACAAAGCTAAGATAGAGATATGGGACAAAAGACAAATCCAATCGGAAATCGCTTAGGTATTATCAGAGGATGGGAATCTAACTGGTATGGCGGAAATGATTATGGAGATAAACTTGCTGAGGATGATAAAATCCGTAAGTATATCCATGCGCGTTTATCTAAAGCTAGTGTAAGTAGAGTAATTATTGAGCGTACGCTTAAACTTGTAACCGTTACTATCACTACTGCTAGACCAGGTATTATTATCGGTAAAGGTGGTCAAGAGGTAGATAAGTTAAAAGAAGAGCTTAAAAAGATTACTGGTAAAGAAGTTCAATTGAACATCTTTGAAATTAAAAGACCTGAACTAGATGCACATTTAGTTGCAGCAAGTGTTGCACGTCAAATTGAAAGTCGAATCTCATACAGACGAGCAATAAAAATGGCTATAGCTGCAGCAATGCGTATGAATGCTGAAGGAATTAAAATTCAAATTAGTGGTCGTTTGAATGGTGCTGAAATGGCACGTTCTGAGCACTACAAAGAAGGACGTATTCCGTTATCCACATTTAGAGCTGATATAGATTATGCTCTTGTTGAAGCACATACTACTTATGGTAGATTAGGTGTGAAAGTGTGGATTATGAAGGGTGAAGTGTATGGGAAAAGAGAACTTTCTCCATTAGTAGGTCTTTCTAAGCAAAAAGGAAAAGGTGGACGTGGTGGAAACAAAAACCAACGTCGTAGAAAGTAATTTTTTAAAGAAAAGAAAAAATGTTACAGCCTAAAAGAACAAAATTTCGTAAGCAGCAAAAAGGTCGTATGAAAGGAAATGCGGGAAGAGGTCATTTGTTATCAAATGGTACTTTCGGTATTAAATCATTAGACTCGTCTTTTATAACTGCTCGTCAAATAGAAGCTGCACGTATTGCTGCTACTCGTTACATGAAGAGAGAAGGATCGTTATGGATTAAAATTTTTCCAGACAAGCCTATTACAAAGAAACCTCTAGAAGTACGTATGGGTAAAGGTAAAGGTGCTGTTGAGTATTGGGCAGCTGTTGTAAAACCAGGACGCGTATTATTTGAAGTAAGTGGTGTACCATTAGACGTAGCTCAAGAAGCATTACGTTTGGCAGCACAAAAACTTCCGGTAAAAACTAAGTTTATCATAGCTAGAGATTACGAAGCTTAATATTAGAGTATTATGAAGCAATCAGAAATTAAACAGCTTTCAACAGCTGAGTTACAAGAAAAACTTAGTGAGACTAAAAAGAGTTATGCAGACCTAAAAATGGCTCACGCAATATCTCCTTTAGAAAATCCTATTCAGTTACGTCACGCTCGTCGTACTGTAGCTAGAGTAGCGACTGAATTAACTAAAAGAGACGATCAATAATTGTATTCTGCTGAAAGATGGAAAAAAGAAATTTAAGAAAAGAACGTATAGGGATAGTAACGAGTAACAAAATGGAGAAATCTATTGTTGTTTCCGAAGTTAAAAAAGTAAAGCACCCTATGTATGGAAAGTTCGTGTTAAAGACTAAGAAATATGTCGCACACGATGAAACAAACGACTGCAACGAAGGAGATACTGTAAAGATCATGGAAACAAGACCTATGAGTAAATCTAAGTGTTGGAGATTAGTAGAAATAATTGAAAGAGCGAAGTAATTATGGTACAACAAGAATCAAGATTAAAAGTAGCTGATAATACTGGCGCAAAGGAAGTTTTAACTATCCGCGTGCTAGGAGGAACAAAAAGACGATATGCATCTGTTGGAGATAAAATTGTAGTATCTGTTAAGGATGCTACTCCTAACGGAAACATCAAAAAAGGCGCCGTTTCTACAGCAGTTGTAGTACGCACAGCAAAAGAAGTAAGACGACCAGATGGTTCTTACATTAGATTTGATGACAATGCATGTGTATTATTAAATCCAACAGGAGAAATGAGAGGTACACGTGTTTTTGGTCCTGTAGCTAGAGAACTTCGTGATAAACAATTCATGAAAATTGTATCATTAGCACCAGAAGTGCTTTAATTGATAAATAAGATGACAAAGCTTAAAATAAAATCAGGAGATACCGTACAAGTAATAGCTGGAGATCATAAAGGATCAGAAGGTAAAGTGCTTAAAGTATTAAAAGATAAGAACAAGGCCATAATAGAAGGTGTAAACATGGTGAAGAAACATACTAAACCAAGTGCTCAAAACCCTCAAGGTGGAATTGTAGAGAAAGAAGCATCAATTCATATTTCAAACTTATCGTTGTTAACCTCTAAAGGTGAAACAACTAGAGTTGGTTACAGAATGGATGGCGACAATAAAGTAAGATTTTCTAAAAAATCTAATGAAGTAATTTAATTATGGCTTACGTTGCAAGATTAAAACAAGAGTATAAGGATAAAGTAATTCCTGCTCTTACAGAAGAATTTGGATATAAAAATGTAATGCAAGTGCCTAAGCTTGAAAAGATAGTTTTATCTAGAGGTGTTGGTGCTGCTGTTGCAGATAAAAAGTTAATTGATCATGCTGTTGATGAATTAACTAAAATCACTGGACAAAAAGCTGTTGCTACGATTTCTAAAAAAGATGTTGCATCTTTTAAGTTGCGTAAGGGTATGCCAATTGGTGCTAAAGTAACTTTAAGAGGAGAGCAAATGTATGAGTTCTTAGATCGTTTAGTGACTTCAGCTTTACCACGAGTTAGAGATTTTAACGGTATCAAAGCTACAGGTTTTGATGGTCGTGGAAATTACAACTTAGGTGTAACAGAACAGATTATTTTCCCAGAGATCGATATTGATAAAATCAATAAAATCAATGGTATGGACATTACATTTGTGACTTCTGCAGAAACGGATAAGGAAGCAAAGTCACTATTAACAGAATTAGGATTACCATTTAAAAAGAATTAATTATGGCTAAAGAATCAATGAAAGCTCGTGAGGTAAAGCGTGCAAAAATGGTTGCAAAATATGCTGAGAAAAGAAAAGCTTTAAAAGAAGTTGGAGATTACGAAGCATTACAAAAGCTACCAAAAAACGCTTCACCTATACGTATGCACAACCGTTGTAAGCTTACAGGAAGACCAAAAGGTTATATGAGACAGTTTGGTATCTCTCGTGTAATGTTTAGAGAAATGGCTAACAAAGGATTAATTCCTGGTGTAAAAAAAGCAAGTTGGTAACATTGAGGAAGCGAATTAGCTTCTGTACTATTATCAATATAATTATTGTATAATCGGAATTTAGGTTCGAAATAATCGAAAACCATTTTCCAAAAATTAAAACTATGTACACAGATCCAATAGCGGATTATTTAACGCGAGTTAGAAATGCTGTGAAAGCAAACCACAGAGTGGTTGAGATTCCTGCATCTAACTTAAAAAAAGAGATGACTAAAATATTGTTCGATCAGGGCTATATTTTAAGTTATAAGTTTGATGACAAATCTACTGCACAAGGCACAATTAAGATTGCCTTAAAGTATAACAAAGACACTAAGGAGTCAGTTATCAAAAAAATTCAAAGAATCAGTAAACCAGGTTTGCGTAAATATGCTGGTGCTAACGAAATGCCAAGAATCTTAAATGGTTTAGGTATTGCAATTGTTTCTACGTCTCATGGAGTGATGACAGGTAAACAAGCGCAAAGAGAAAACGTTGGTGGCGAAGTATTATGTTACGTTTACTAAAAACAGGAAATTATGTCAAGAATAGGTAAAAACCCAATAACAGTTCCTGAAGGTGTAACACTTGAGATTAAAGACAATGTAATTACCGCTAAAGGTAAATTAGGTGAATTAACTCAAGAGTATTCAGATGTTGAAATAAAGTTAGAAGACGGTACAATTACATTGTCTCGTCCTTCTGAGAAAAAAGATCACAGAGCAAAACACGGTCTTTACAGAGCGTTAATTGCTAATATGATAGAAGGTGTTTCTAAAGGCTGGACCAAAGAACTAGAATTAGTTGGTGTAGGTTATAGAGCATCAAATCAAGGACAAAAATTAGATTTAGCAATTGGTTTCTCTCACAATATCGTTATAGATATTGCACCAGAGGTGAAAGTTGAGACTATCTCAGAAAAAGGAAAAAACCCAATCGTTAAATTAACATCTCACGATAAACAATTAGTTGGTCAAGTGGCTGCAAAGATTCGCGGTTTCCGTAAGCCAGAACCTTACAAAGGAAAAGGTATCAAGTTTGTTGGTGAAGAAATTAGAAGAAAAGCAGGTAAATCAGCTTAATAATTAAGTTATGGCATTGACAAAGAACGAAAGAAGAATAAGAATAAAAAACAGAATCCGTAAGGTAGTATCTGGTACTGAAACAAAACCAAGATTAGCTGTTTTTAGAAGTAATAAAGAAATTTATGCTCAAATCGTGAATGATGTAACTGGTAAAACTATAGCTGCTGCATCTTCGAGAGATAAAGATATTGCAAAGTCTAAAGGAAATAAAACTGAAGTTGCTGCTTTAGTTGGTAAGGCTGTTGCGGAAAAAGCTATGAAAGCTGGTGTTGAAACTATTTCTTTTGATAGAGGTGGTTACTTATATCACGGAAGAGTAAAATCATTAGCAGAAGGTGCTAGAGAAGCAGGACTTAAATTTTAAGACATTATGTATCAAAAATATAAAAACGCAGAATTAGTTAAACCAGGCGGATTAGAATTAAAAGATCGCTTAGTTGGTGTACAGCGTGTAACTAAAGTAACAAAAGGTGGTAGAGCATTTGGTTTTTCTGCTATCGTTGTTGTAGGAGACGAAGCAGGAGTAGTAGGACATGGATTAGGTAAATCTAAAGATGTTGCTACTGCTATTGCTAAAGCTGTAGAAGATGCTAAGAAAAACTTAGTAAGAATTCCTATCATTAAAGGAACATTACCTCACGAGCAAAAAGGTAAGTATGGAGGAGCTAGAGTAAACATTATCCCAGCTGCACCAGGTACCGGAGTTATTGCTGGTGGTGCTGTAAGAACAGTACTTGAAGCCGTTGGTGTACATGATGTATTATCAAAGTCTCAAGGATCTTCTAACCCTCATAACGTAGTAAAAGCAACTTTTGATGCTTTATTACAATTAAGGGATGCAAAATCTGTAGCTAAAGAACGTGGAATTTCACTTGAAAAAGTATTTAAAGGATAATCTAGGATAAGATGGCAAAGATTAAAGTAACTAAAGTAAAAAGTGCAATCAATCGTACTAAAAGACAAAAGCTAACATTAGAAGCTTTAGGTTTAAAAAAGATTGGTCAAGTAGTAGAGCATGATGCCACACCAAATATCCTTGGTATGGTAAAGAAAGTAGAACATTTAGTTTCTGTAGAGGAAGCTTAAAAATATACACTTAAAAATGGATTTAAGTAATTTAAAACCTGCAGAAGGTTCAGTAAAAAATCAAGGAAAGCGTGTTGGACGTGGTCAGGGATCTGGAAAAGGTGGTACTGCTCGTAGAGGACACAAAGGTGCTAAATCACGTTCGGGTTATTCTAAGAAATTAGGATTTGAAGGTGGTCAAATGCCTTTACAAAGACGTGTTCCTAAGTTTGGATTTACTAATATCAACAGAGTAGAATATCAAGGTGTAAACTTAGATACCTTACAACAATTAGTAGACGAAAAGAAAATTAAAGATACTGTAGATTTTGAAACACTTGTATCATTAGGTAAAGCTGGGAAAAATGACCTGGTTAAAATCCTAGGTAGAGGTGAATTAAAAACTAAATTAACAGTAACTGCTCATAAATTTACTGCTACGGCAAAAGCTGCTATTGAGGCTGCTGGTGGTGAAGCTGTAACTTTATAAGATCACAAAGGATGAAGATAATAGAAACATTAAAAAACGTTTGGAAAATCACAGAACTTAAGGATAGAATTATCTTAACCTTAGGTTTGTTGCTAGTGTATCGTTTTGGTGCTCAGGTAGTATTGCCTGGTATTAATATGGATTCTCTAGGGGCTTTACAAGCTGGTACAGATGAAGGTATTTTAGGTTTACTTGTGGCTTTCACAGGTGGTGCTTTTGCAAATGCTTCAGTTTTTGCATTAGGTATTATGCCTTATATTTCTGCTTCCATTGTTGTACAATTAATGGGTATTGCTATTCCTTATTTGCAAAAACTTCAAAAAGAAGGAGCAAGCGGGCAAAAGAAGATTACTCAAATCACACGTTGGTTAACTATTGGTATTTGTTTGGTGCAGGCGCCAGGTTACTTAGCTAGTATACCTTCTTTATCTGGTTTACCTTCGATAAATGCAATGCTGCTACCTGGTTTTTCGGAAAATGTATTTTACTTTTCTTCGATAATTATCTTAGTCACAGGTTGTGTTTTTGCTATGTGGTTGGGTGAGAAAATTACAGATAAAGGTATTGGTAATGGTATCTCATTATTAATAATGGTTGGAATTATAGCTAATTTGCCGTTATCTTTTTCTCAAAACCTTACTTCACGATTAGGTGGTAATGGTGGTTTTATGATGATACTAATAGAATTAGTGATTTGGTTCTTAATTATCCTTGCTTCGGTATTCTTGGTAATGGCAGTGCGCAAAATTGCTGTACAATACGCAAGAAGAACAGCTTCTGGTGGTTATGAAAAAAATGTATTTGGATCACGCCAGTTTTTACCATTAAAATTGAATGCCTCAGGTGTAATGCCAATCATCTTTGCTCAAGCAATTATGTTTGTGCCAGGTCTTATAGGTGGGTCTTCATTCTTAAAAGACACTGGTGTTGGTCAATGGATGCAAACTAATTTTCAAGATATCTTTGGATTTTGGTATAATCTTGTATTTGCATTATTGATCATTGTATTCACCTATTTCTATACGGCGATTACAGTGCCAACTAATAAGATGGCTGATGATTTAAAACGTAGTGGAGGATTTATACCTGGTATTCGTCCAGGTTCAGAAACCTCAGAATATTTAGATAAGATTATGTCACAGATAACCTTACCGGGTTCTATTTTCTTAGCATTAATTGCAATTTTCCCTGCATTTATTGTAAAGTTAATGGGAGTACAATCTGGTTGGGCATTATTCTTTGGTGGTACATCGCTTTTAATTATGGTTGGTGTAGCTATTGATACAATGCAGCAGGTTAATTCTTATTTATTAAATAAGCATTACGATGGCTTGATGAAGACAGGTAAAAACAGAAAATCTGTGACCTCATAATTTAAATTTAATTTAAAGCATTTAATCTGTTAATGATTCGGCAAGGTATTTGTTAATTGACGATTAAATACTTAAAAATAATTTATGGCAAAACAAGCAGCAATAGAACAAGACGGAACGATAATAGAAGCATTATCTAATGCTATGTTCCGTGTAGAATTAGAGAATGGTCACATTGTGACTGCACACATATCTGGAAAAATGCGTATGCATTATATTAAGTTGTTACCAGGTGATAAAGTAAAATTAGAAATGAGTCCTTACGATTTAACGAAGGCTCGTATAACTTATAGATACTAACAAGATGAAATCGTAAGATTCCATCTAACAGTATTAAACAAATAAAGAGAAACAGATGAAAGTAAGAGCATCAGTTAAAAAAAGAAGTGCTGATTGTAAATTAGTACGACGTAAAGGAAGACTTTATGTAATTAACAAAAAGAATCCTAGATTTAAACAAAGACAAGGATAAAAGAAGTCATTAGTAATTAGTAGTTAGATGAATCTGTTCGAAATCGAAAGGTTTAGGATTCTAACAACTAAAAGCTAACAGCTAAAAACTAAATTATATGGCAAGAATTGCAGGTGTAGACATACCAAAACAAAAAAGAGGAGTAGTATCCTTAACTTATATCTATGGAATAGGTAGAAGTAGAGCTAAAGAAATTTTAGAAACTGCTAAAGTTGACGAAAGCACAAAAGTACAAGATTGGACTGACGACGAAATTGGAGCGATCCGTGAAGCTGTTGGAAATTTCAAGATTGAAGGTGAATTACGTTCTGAAACTCAGTTAAACATTAAGCGATTAATGGATATCGGATGTTACAGAGGTATTCGCCATAGAGCTGGTCTTCCATTAAGAGGACAACGTACCAAGAACAACTCTCGTACAAGAAAAGGTAGAAGAAAAACAGTTGCTAACAAGAAAAAAGTAACTAAATAATAACAGACATTAGTCATTAGTTTAGAAGTTAGATGAATCTGCCTGAAATGTAAAAGTTTAGGATTCTAACAACTAAAGCTAACAACTAGAAACTAAAAAATATGGCAAAGTCAAGTACAAAAAAGCGTAAAGTAATCGTTGATGCAATAGGAGAAGCGCATATCACAGCATCTTTTAATAACATCATCATTTCTTTAACCAATAAAAAAGGTGACGTTATTTCCTGGTCATCAGCTGGTAAAATGGGCTTTAGAGGTTCTAAAAAGAACACTCCTTATGCTGCACAATTAGCTGCAGAAGATGCTGCAGGTGTAGCTAAAGAAGCTGGTTTAAAGAAAGTAAAAGTATATGTAAAAGGTCCTGGTAATGGTAGAGAATCTGCTATCAGATCTATTCACAATGCAGGTATTGAAGTATCAGAAATAATTGATGTTACTCCAATGCCACATAATGGTTGTCGTCCACCAAAAAGACGTCGTGTATAATTTACACCTTTATGAAGATTAATATCAGTCATTTATTTGGCTGATATTAATTTTTTTATGTGTAAATTTGCAAACTGAAATTTTTAAAATAACAAGTATCAACGAGAGATTAACGGTTATAGAAGGATAAGATTAAGACCTTAATTCATTAACTACTCTCAAAAACAATTTAAAATGGCAAGATATACTGGTCCTAAAACAAAGATTGCTCGTAAATTTGGGCAAGCTATTTTCGGAGATGATAAAGCTTTCGAAAAAAGAAATTATCCTCCTGGACAACACGGAAACAACCGTCGTCGTGGGAAAAAATCTGAATATGCAATCCAGTTAATGGAAAAGCAAAAAGCTAAATATACCTATGGTATTTTAGAGCGTCAATTCAGAAACATGTTTAAAAGAGCAACCGCAGCTCAAGGTATCACAGGTGAAGTATTATTACAATTATGTGAATCGCGTTTAGATAACGTTGTTTTCAGAATGGGTATTTCTCCTACAAGAAGTGGTGCAAGACAATTAGTGTCTCACAGACATATTACAGTGAATGGTGAAAAGGTAAATATTCCTTCATACCAATTAAAAGCTGGTGATGTTGTTGGTGTTAGAGAAAAATCTAAATCATTAGAAGCTATTCAAAATTCATTGACTAACTCTAGCAATGTTTACGAATGGATTACATGGAATAACGATACAATGGAAGGAACTTATGTTTCTGTTCCTGCGAGAATTCAAATTCCAGAACAAATCAACGAGCAATTCATCGTTGAACTTTACTCTAAATAATAAATTAATCTTATTGGTATTTAGCCAAAGGGTTTATTGGTGTTCTTCAAACCTATAGACCGCGCAACTAAATAACAATTAAAACGAAGAAAAATGGCAATATTAAATTTTCAGAAACCCGATAAAGTAATCATGATTGATTCTACTGATTTCGAAGGTAAGTTCGAATTCAGACCCTTAGAACCAGGTTACGGATTAACAGTAGGTAATGCACTAAGACGTGTGTTATTATCCTCTTTAGAAGGTTTTGCAATCACTTCAGTTAGAATAGAAGGTGTAGATCACGAATTTTCTACGATTTCTGGTGTTGTTGAAGATGTTACTGAAATGATCTTAAACTTAAAGCAAGTTAACTTTAAGCGCCAGATTGATGAAGTTGATAACGAAACCGTTACGATTTCAATATCAGGACAAGATCAAATCACTGCAGGTGATTTTCAGAAGTTTATTTCAGGATTCCAAGTATTAAATACAGATTTAGTGATCTGTAACTTAGACCCTAAAGTAAACATCAATATGGAATTAACTATCGAAAAAGGTAGAGGATATGTTCCTGCTGAAGAAAATAAAAAAGCTTCTGCACCAATCGGAACAATCTTTACAGATTCTATTTATACTCCAATAAAGAATGTAAAGTATAGTATCGAAAACTTCCGTGTTGAGCAAAAAACGGATTACGAAAAATTAGTTTTCGAAATTCAAACTGATGGATCTATTCATCCTAAAGATGCTTTAACAGAAGCAGCTAAAATACTAATTCACCACTTCATGTTATTCTCTGATGAGCGTATAACATTAGAAGCCGATGAAATTGCACAGACTGAAACTTATGATGAAGAATCACTTCACATGAGACAACTATTGAAAACTAAATTAGTTGATATGGATCTTTCTGTACGTGCACTTAACTGTTTAAAAGCTGCAGAAGTGGATACATTAGGTGATTTAGTATCGTTCAATAAAAACGATTTAATGAAATTCAGAAACTTTGGTAAGAAGTCTTTAACTGAGCTAGAAGAATTAGTAAACGTTAAAGGTCTTAACTTCGGAATGGATTTAAGCAAGTATAAGTTAGATAAAGACTAATTAGATAATTAATAATAATCATATTTTGCTCCTCAAATAACTGAGTTTGGTAGCAAGATGATAAAACAAAGGTCATGAGACACGGAAAAAAATTCAACCACTTAGGAAGACAAACAGCACATAGAAAAGCTATGTTAGCTAATATGGCTTGTTCTTTAATAGAGCACAAACGTATTAACACAACAACAGCAAAAGCAAAAGCTTTAAAGCAATTTGTTGAGCCTTTAATTACAAAGTCTAAAGAAGATACAACACACAACAGAAGAGTTGTGATGTCTAGATTAAGACAAAAAGAGGCGGTTGCAGAATTATTTAGAGATGTTGCAGCTAAAGTTGCTGATCGTCCTGGTGGATATACACGTATCATTAAGTTAGGTAACCGATTAGGTGACAACGCTGATATGGCAATGATAGAGTTAGTTGATTACAATGAACTTTATACAGCTGGTAAGCCAGAGAAGAAAACACGTAGAAGTAGAAGAGGTGGTAAGAAAAGTGTTGCTGCAGCTGCACCAGTAGAAACTAAAGCTACTAACGAAGAAGAATAAGAAATGATTTTGAAAAGGCAAACAGGTTCTAAAGTGAAATCAGATAGAAAAATTAGAACTTCTTTTGCCATACATAAGGTCCGATTATCGGATGTTAATAATCATTAATAAATATAAAGGATAGACTTTTTAAGTTTATCCTTTTTTTTTGGAATTTTGTAAAACCAAAAATTTCCGATTATACGGAAAACTCTATATAACGAATTGAATATGAAATACAAACAAAGAAAAAAAGCACTTATTTTATTGGCTGATGGCACTATCTTCCATGGAAAGTCCATAGGAAAAGAAGGAACTGCATTTGGTGAAGTATGTTTTAATACGGGTACAACTGGCTACCAAGAAATTTTTACAGATCCTTCGTATTATGGGCAATTAATGGTGACTACTAATGCACATATCGGTAATTATGGCACTAAAGAAGACGAAGTAGAATCTGATACTGTTAAGATAGCAGGCTTAATTTGTAAAAATTTTAGTTTTGAGTATTCCAGACCTGCAGGTGATGCATCACTAGAAGAATTTTTTGAAAAGCATAATACTTTAGCCATAGCAGATGTAGATACCAGAGCATTGGTGAGTTATATTAGAGATCATGGCGCTATGAATGCTGTAATATCAACTGAAGTAGACAATATCGAAAGTTTAAAGCAGCAATTAGCAGAGCAGCCAGACATGAAAGGTTTAGAGTTGGCTTCTCAAGTATCAACAAAAGAACCGTATTATTTTGGCGACGAAAATGCAAAATATAAGATTGCCGCTTTAGATATAGGTATTAAAAAGAATATTCTTAGAAATCTAGCCAAAAGAGATGCCTATATTAAAGTATTTCCATACAATTCAAAATTTGAAGACTTAGAAGCCTTTAATCCAGATGGCTATTTTTTATCCAATGGTCCTGGTGACCCAGAACCTTTAGTTGAAGCACAAGCAGTTGCTAAGGAAATTATATCCAGAAATAAACCATTATTTGGCATATGCCTAGGGCATCAGGTCATTGCTTTAGCTAATGGCATCTCAACTTATAAGATGCATAATGGCCATAGAGGTATAAATCATCCGGTAAAAAATTTAGTAACAGGTAAAGGTGAGATTACCTCTCAAAATCATGGTTTTGCTATTAATAGAGAAGAAACCGAAGCCAATAGTAATGTAGAAATTACACACGTACACCTTAATGATAATACAGTTGCAGGTATTAAAATCAAAGACAAAAACTGTTTCTCGGTACAATATCATCCAGAGGCAAGTCCTGGACCAAACGATTCAGTGTATCTGTTTGACCAGTTTATAGAGAATATTAAGAACAACTAAATACAAAAAACGCAACAAAATTTATGTTTTGTTGCGTTTTTTAAGTTACGAAAACATTATAGTAAATATTAATCGTAAATATGATTGATGTTCTATTTTAAGTTTTAGATTTTCGTAATTTTGATACCAATCAACATTAAACAAAATAACAATGAGCATTATAATTAATGTACACGCAAGACAAATTTTAGATTCAAGAGGAAACCCAACGGTAGAGGTAGATGTTGTTACCGAAAGTGGTATTATGGGAAGAGCAGCTGTACCTTCAGGTGCATCTACAGGCGAGCACGAAGCTGTAGAGTTGAGAGATGGAGGTAATTCGTATATGGGAAAAGGAGTTTTAAAAGCTGTAGAAAATGTTAATGCTGTAATTGCTCAAGAGTTACTGGGAGTTTCAGTATTTGAGCAAAATGCTATTGATCAATTAATGATAGATTTAGATGGTACACCAAACAAGTCAAAGTTAGGTGCTAATGCTATTTTAGGAGTATCATTGGCAGTAGCTAAAGCAGCAGCAAACGAATTGGGTATGCCATTGTATAGGTACGTTGGTGGTGTTTCGGCTAATACCTTGCCATTACCAATGATGAATATTATCAATGGAGGTTCGCATAGTGATGCGCCGATTGCTTTTCAGGAATTTATGGTAATGCCAGTAAAGGCAAAAAACTTTACCCATGCCATGCAAATGGGAACCGAAATATTCCATAACCTTAAAAAGGTACTACACGATAGAGGTTTAAGTACAGCTGTTGGTGACGAAGGTGGTTTTGCACCTAACTTAGAAGGAGGAACTGAAGATGCTTTAGATTCTATTAAACTTGCTGTTGAAAAAGCTGGATACACCTTTGGTGACGATGTTAAGATTGCATTAGACTGTGCAGCAGCAGAGTTCTATGTAGACGGAAAATACGATTACACAAAGTTTGAAGGAGATTCTGGTGTGGTGAGAACATCAGCAGAACAAGCTGAATATTTAGCAGGTTTAGCGTCTAAATATCCTATTATTTCTATTGAGGATGGTATGGATGAAAATGATTGGGATGGTTGGAAATTATTAACCGAAAAAATAGGTGATAAAGTACAGTTAGTCGGTGATGATTTATTTGTGACTAACGTAGAGCGCTTAGGAAGAGGAATTTCTGAAGGCATTGCAAATTCTATTCTTATTAAAGTGAACCAAATAGGTACATTAACAGAAACCATTTCTGCCGTAAATATGGCACACAATGCTGGTTACACCTCAGTAATGTCTCACAGATCTGGAGAAACAGAAGATAATACTATCGCAGATCTGGCTGTAGCGCTTAACACAGGTCAAATTAAAACAGGTTCTGCTTCACGTAGTGATCGTATGGCAAAATACAATCAGTTATTACGTATAGAAGAAGAGTTAGGAGATGTTGCTTATTTTCCGCAAGAAAATGCGTTTAAGGTGAAGTAATATTTTGTGCCAATAAATTTGAAAGACCTATCCATTAATTTGGGTAGGTTTTTTTTATGGGAAACTAATTGATAATTAGTATGATGATTGTATTTCTTGTAAGAAAAATAATAAATTAAATTGTTTTATAACGCAACCTTTTTAGAAAATCCACATCTAAAAATAAAAAACTATGAAATCAATCTTTACTATTCTCACCCTCATTTTTATTTGTGGAATGATACAAGCCCAAATCGTTAATATCCCAGATCCTAATTTTAAAGCAAGGTTATTGCAAGCAAGCCCTGCGATAAATATTGCTAAAGACTTTAATGGTAATGACATAATCGTTGATACAAATAATAATGGTGAGATTGAGGTGTCTGAGGCTCTAAATGTATATGAGTTAAGAGTACAAAATCAAAACCGACCAGCAAATCAAAACATATCAGATTTAACAGGAATTGAATCATTTACTAATTTAGAATTTTTAAATTGTAGACATAATTCTATAAGTAATATTAATATTTCACAAAATATAAATTTAAAAACCATATGGTCAAATGGTAATGCAATTAGTACTATCGATACTACCCAAAATATAGATTTGGAGTATTTAGAAATTTCTAATAATGAATTAACTAACTTAGATATATCTCAAAATATAAATCTTAAGAATTTGAGGTGTAGCGTTAATAATATAAACATGTTAGATGTGTCTCAAAATTCAGGTTTAATATATTTAAATTTTTCTAATAATCAGATTAGCAATATTGATGTTACTCAAAACATTAATTTGACGCATTTAACATGTAGCTCTAATCATCTCACCTCTCTTGATATATCACAAAACAATAATTTAGAGCTTTTAATTTGTAGCAATAATCAGTTGACAGAATTAGATTTGAGTAATCACAATGAATTAATATGGTGGAGTTGTAATGATAATCAAATCACAAACATTAATATAAAAAACGGAGGAGTTTCATTTGATGAGGATGCCATATTTTCTCCATTAAATATTTTAAACAATCCAATTGAGTTTATATGTGCGGATGAGGAAGAAATATTAGCCTTTCAAGAGTTTACAGATTATCAAGGTCCTATAAGTAGTTATTGCTCATTTGTGCCTGGAGGTGATTATAATACGATTTTAGGAAACGTTAAATTAGATTTGGATAATAGCGGATGCGATGACTCGGATTATGAGATGCCAAATTTAAGATTCAGTTTGGATGATGGTGCATCAATAGGTTCATCCTTCTCTAACCAATCAGGCAACTATATATTTTATACTGAAGTAGGTAATTATCAATTAACACCAGAATTAGAGAACCCTAGTTTTTTCAATATTTCGCCATTGAATCCAATTATAGATTTTACAGATTTAAATAATACGACCAATCAAGATTTTTGTATTACTGCAAACGGCGTTCATAATGATGTAGAAATTCTCATCATTCCAACTGTGCCAGCTCGACCAGGTTTTGATGCAGAGTATCAATTAGTTTATAAAAATAAGGGGAATCAGGTGCTTTCTGGCAGTATAGACTTTGCTTATGATGATAGTGTTTTAGATCTTATATCAACATCAGAGGCTCTTTCTGTACAAGATCCTGGAAATCTGTCATGGGATTATCTAGATTTAAACCCATTTGAAAGTAGAGTAATCGATTTTGTGCTTAATGTCAATTCACCAATGGAAACACCTAGTGTTAATATAGATGATGTATTAGAATTTACGGCAACCATTAACCCAGTTTCTGGTGATGAAATTCCAGATGATAATGTATTTAATTTAGAGCAGGTTGTAGTTGGGGCTTATGATCCTAATGATATTATATGCTTAGAAGGTGATATTGTGTCGCCAGATATAATAGGAGAGTACTTACATTATAATGTCAGGTTTGAAAATACAGGTACAGCAGCAGCGACATTTGTGGTTATTAGAGATGATATTGATGAAGCACAATATGATTTGAGTACTTTACAAATATTAAATTCCTCTCACGATATGTATTCCAGAATTACAGGGAATAGCGTAGAGTTTATATTTGATGATATCAATCTGGCTCCTGCTGAAACAGGTAATGTTTTATTTAAAATTAAATCATTAGATACTTTAAATACAGGTGATGATGTTTCGCAACAAGCGGAAATCTATTTTGATTATAATTTTCCGATTATAACCAACATTGCTCAAACTAATTTTCAAGTCTTGTCCATTGATGAAGTTAGTCTAAAGGACACCATTAAAGTGTATCCTAATCCAACTACTGATTATATAAGTATTACAAGTAGAAATTTAATGGATTCAATTAAGGTCTATGACATTCAAGGTCGACTCACCTATCAACAGAATCTAAATTCAACTACGGCTTTAGTAAATATCATGGATTATAGAAGTGGTATATATTTTATAGAGGTTCAATCTCCTTCAGGAATTATTACTGAACGTTTAATCAAAAAATAATAGATTCAAAATGTATAGAGTAAGCCATTAGTTAGCTCAAATTGAGTTTTAGGTACTGCTGAACTCACAGGAAAAGCATCATGGAAAAAATTAAAATTAGCCTTAAATGCTAAATCTTCAAAGATTTTAAAAAGTATTGATGTATTGCTGGAAAAGCGGTAATCATTAAGTATATCAATTTTTGGTTGATAATAGCTTGTGCTAATAATGCTAATCGTTTCAGTAGGGTATAAGCTAAAAGACAGATAAGCACTTCCTCTTATATCATTTTGAATGCGGTCGGGAATAGCGTTAGATGCTTTTTCGTATTCATACATAATTAAAGTGCCTAAATAAAACCTATAATTATCGTTTTTAGACAGCTTAAATCGTGGTCCGGTTCCTAATAAACCTCTAAAACCTATTTCGGAAATGGCATCATATTGCCCCTGTGCAAACACTTCCCATTTTATCTTTTTAGAGATTCTTCTATTGTATCTTAAGTGTTGAGTACCACGATTTACTAAGGAATTATCTTCTATTTTTTGAAGATTTAAATCATTAACAAATAGCCAAAAATTAAGATTGTTGTTGTACTGGATATGGGCTTTATTGGCAATTCTAAAAATATCATTAGTATTTTTAATCAATGATACATCTAGACTAACCGAACCTGTCCATTTAACAGAATCACTTGGTTTTCGCAAAGTTTCAATATTTACAACTTGTGAGTGGCAAGAAAATGAGATAAGAAACAAGAAAATTCTAATATAATTCATAGTTAATTATAAGTAGGACAAAATTAGTGATTATCCTTATTTTTCAAATGCTGTAGCATTATATATTATTGATAATTTGAGAAATAGAGCTCATAGTTTCTGCTATTGATTTTAAGAATATTGAAATTGTTAAAAGCGTTGTAAATCTACTTCCGAAATCGTTTGAGATTTCGTAAATTTACAGTCCTTAAAAATTCACAAAATACATATAAACTAAAATGTCAGATAAAGCTACCTTAGAAATTAATGGCGATAAGTTTGAATTTCCTGTAAAAATAGGTTCAGAAAACGAAGTTGCTATAGATATTAAAGCCTTAAGAGGCGCAACCAATGGTGTTATTACTATAGATCCAGGTTACAAAAATACCGGAAGTTGCGAAAGTGCTATAACATTTCTGGATGGTGAAAAAGGTATTTTAAGGTATAGAGGGTATTCTATAGAAGAACTTGCTGAAAAAGCAGACTTTCTAGAAGTGGCTTATCTGTTGATTTTTGGAGAATTACCAAATAAAGAGGAACTAGATAAATTTCACTCTGATATTAAATCTCACGCGGTTGTAGATGATGATATTAAAAAGATATTAGATGCTTTTCCAAAATCGGCACATCCAATGGGTGTGTTATCTTCCCTAACAAGTGCACTTACAGCATTTAATCCGAGTTCTGTTGATGTTAACTCAGACGAGGCCATGTATAATGCTATTGTTAGAATACTAGGTAAATTCCCTGTATTAGTAGCATGGACCATGCGTAAAAAACATGGATTACCATTAGATTATGGGGATAATAGTTTAGGGTATGTAGAGAATGTCTTAAAAATGATGTTTAAAAGCCCAACACAAGAGTATGAACAGAATCCTATTTTAGTTAATGCATTAGATAAATTATTAATTCTACATGCTGATCATGAGCAAAATTGTTCAACATCTACTGTAAGAATTACAGGTTCTTCTCATGCTGGTCTATTTGTATCTCTTGCTGCAGGTATCTCTGCGCTTTGGGGACCATTACATGGTGGAGCCAATCAGGCTGTTTTAGAAATGCTCGAAGCTATAAAAGAAGATGGTGGAGACACTAAAAAATATATGGCAAAAGCTAAGGATAAAAATGATCCTTTCCGTTTGATGGGCTTTGGTCACCGCGTATATAAAAACTTTGATCCAAGAGCTAAGATTATAAAAGTTGCTGCTGATGAGGTATTAGGAGATCTAGGAGTTGAAGACCCTATTTTAGATATTGCTAAAGGCTTAGAGAAAGAAGCTTTAGAAGATCAGTACTTTGTAGATAGAAAGTTATATCCTAATGTTGATTTTTATTCAGGAATCATATATAGAGCTATGGGAATTCCGGTGGAGATGTTTACCGTAATGTTTGCGCTAGGACGATTACCAGGATGGATAGCTCAATGGCGCGAAATGCGCATGCGCAAAGAGCCAATTGGCAGGCCACGACAATTATATATTGGTGAAACTTACAGAGCTTTTAAACCTATTGAAAAGCGCTAGTGAAAACTATAATCAATTAGAGCTTCATAATTATTATGAAGCTTTTTTGTATTCTACCTAAGATGAATTTAAATATAGAAAATGAAACATCGCGCCTTAGAGCTGTTGTTCTAGGAACTGCAAAAAGCAATGGGCCAGTACCAAAAATTGAAGAGGCATATGACCCTAAATCAATTGAGCATATAAAAGCTGGTACATATCCTAAGGAAAAGAATATGATTAAAGAAATGGAGGCTGTAGCTGAGGTTTTTAAGAAGTATGATGTCACAGTTTACAGACCTAAAGTTATAGAAGATTATAACCAGATTTTTTCAAGAGATATCGCTTTTGTTATTAAGGATAAACTAATAAAAGCCAATATTTTACCAGATAGAGAACGTGAGTATGAGGCAATTGAGCACGTTATTGAGCAAATAGATAAGGATAAAGTAATAATCCTTCCAGAAGAATGCCACGTGGAAGGTGGTGATGTAATGCCTTGGAACGATTATATTTTTATTGGGACTTATTCGGGTGAAGATTATCCCGATTATATAACGGCACGTACTAATATGGATGCCGTTATTGCCATTCAGGAGTTATTTCCAGATAAAACTGTAAAAGCTTTTGAGCTACGTAAATCCAATACTAATCCAAAAGAAAATGCGTTGCATTTAGATTGTTGTTTTCAACCTATAGGTAAGAATAAGGCTATTCTTCATAAAAATGGATTTTTAGTTGAAAGTGAGTACGAATGGTTAGTTAATTTCTTTGGAAAGGATAATATCTTTGAAATTACCAAAGACGAAATGTACAACATGAATAGTAATGTGTTTTCTATTTCTGAAGAGGTTGTGATTTCTGAAAAGAACTTTACAAGATTAAATAATTGGCTGAGAGACAATGGTTTTACAGTAGAAGAAGTGCCTTATGCCGAAATTGCAAAACAAGAAGGTCTATTACGTTGTTCTACAATGCCTTTGATTAGAGATTAACTATTTGCGGTACAAAAAATAATTTTTTACCAGATTTATATATTCTTGCTTAGCTTCATCTTCGCTAATATCCTGCACTTGAAAAAGCGCATTGGTTTTAAAGGCATTTATAATTTGTTTGCGACTACTAGGTCTACCATAATCATTGGTCGCTTTTTTATAATAGGCATATAAGCGTAATAAAAAATCTGCAGGAAAGGGGTCCGTATGGGCATTTACACGTTCAACGGCATCTAGAAATTCTTTATGTAATTCTTCAGGTGTCATTTCATTTCGGCAATGATGCTTTCACCACCTCGAACTTTTTGATTGAGTTCTACTTTAATCTCTGCATCTAAAGGTAAAAATAAATCTACGCGTGAACCAAATTTAATAAAGCCTGAGTCCGCGCCTTGGGTGGCCTTAGAATTTAAAGTAGCATAATTGACTATTCGCTTAGCTAATGCGCCAGCAATCTGTCTGTAAAGCACTTTTCCAAAGCTTTTATTTTCTACTACGACAGTTGTACGTTCATTTTCTTCACTGGCTTTTGGGTGCCAAGCTACTAAATATTTACCTGGATGGTATTTGCTATAACTAATGTTTCCACTAATAGGGTAACGCGTTACATGTACATTGAGAGGAGACATAAATACAGATACCTGAATACGCTTATCTTTAAAAACCTCATTCTCCATTACTTCTTCAATAACCACAACTTTACCATCTACAGGTGATAAGGCATGGTTTTCATTAACGTGCGTATGACGTTTAGGGTTTCTAAAAAATTGAAGGATGAGGATAAAAAAGATAAGAACAATAATCATCAATCCTTTACGTAACCATTCATTGACAATAAATTCGTCTATTAAGAAAAACGAACCAACGACAATTACTAATGTTATAAATATGATTTTATGACCTTCTTTATGAAACATAACTTACAATTCTTAAAAATAAATATATAAATGGTGCTGCAAAGATAATGCTATCTAAACGATCTAAAAGCCCACCATGACCAGGCATTATTACACCACTATCTTTTACACCAGCTTGACGTTTAAATTTTGATTCAATTAAATCACCAAAAGTACCCAATACACTAACGATGATTGCTATTATTAACCAATTAGTAGAGTTAAGCGTTTCTGAATATATGGTAATAAAATAACTAGCAATACAAGCAAAAAACAGACCGCCCAAAAAACCTTCAACCGTTTTCTTTGGTGAAATACTTGGAAACAGTTTTTGCTTTCCAAAATTCTTACCTACCAAATATGCAGCGCTATCATTGACCCATACTAGAATAAAGGATCCTAAAAGTAATAGAGGAGTGAATACGTTTTGAAAGTTTGCAATTAGTAGCGTAAACACAAAACCACTACTAAGATAAAATGTTGTCGTTATATAACGTTTGGTTTCAAAAAGCGGAATTTTTTTAAACGTAAATAAATCTTTTATTAAAATGAGATTCACAAAAATAGTAACGACCAATAAGATGTTAATGGCTTCATTACTATCAAAAAAACCAGTATTGTATAGGCATATGTACCAAAAAAGACTGTAAAGAATTACAAAGATGATGTATTGCGAATATCCTTTTAGCTTAATTAATTTACTATATTCCATTAAGCTAATAATGCCAAAAAGCATGAGGGTAATTACAAGTCCGGTTTGAAAGTAAAGCGAACCTATAAGTAACAGAACATATACAGCACCAGATATGGCTCTTATAGATAATTCCTTCATTATAAATCTTCTAGTAGAAGCAAATATAGGTTTTTAGCACTACTTCCATATGTTAGAAAGTCTTTATCATCTGCTGTTTTAAAATGCTTTATCGTAGTAATATTTGTAGGAATACTAGTTTTACTTTTAGACTTAATACCTTTTAAACCCTCTCCAATGTTTTCAACAAATTGGCTTGTAGTGGCATAGATTATAAAATGATCTGGTAGCTCTTTTAATTTTTTTTCGGCAATTTGATTAGAAGAAATCAATAATGAGCCATCATCGGAAATAAGATATTCACAAGTAGATAGAAAATAAGAGCTTTCGGATATTTTTTTTGTACTGTTAAGGCTAAAATCTTTAAACAATGACGATAAACGCTCGTCTATCATAAAAACTTTATCGTTATGCCATTGGTTTTCATCTAGTATAGAATTGAAGCTATCCTTAACTTCTTTCATATTTTCACAATACAAAAATTTTCCACCATTGGCCTTAAAATTTATAGTAAAACGCTCATCAGCAGGCAACTTAACTTCTGGCATATATTTGCCACGCTCTTGATTTGGTATTTGTTCTTCAGACTCATTAGATTTTTTTCCGAAGAGTTTACGAAATAAGCTCATTGAATTGTTGCTATTAATCTTGTAATTAGTGCATTTCTCAAATATAAAAAAACTTAAATTAACATTTAGTCAATTTAAGTTTTTTATATGATTGTATGAGTTGTTATTCCTCTTCTTCAGCTAGTGTTTCTTCTTTGTCAAAAGCACGTTTGCCAAAGATTTTTTCAAGATTATCTTTAAATATTACTTCTTTATCTAACAACACTTCTGCAAGTTCTGTAAGCTTATCTTTATTAGCTTCTAAGAGTTTAATTGCACGCTCATATTGTTCTTCAATAATATTAGAAATCTCTTTATCTATAAGTTCAGCTGTTTGCTCACTATATGGCTTAGTGAAGCCATATTCAGATTGACCAGAAGAATCATAATATGTTAAGTTACCAACTTTGTCGCTAAGACCGTAAATAGTTACCATGGCTCTTGCCTGCTTTGTTACTTTTTCTAAATCACTTAAAGCACCAGTTGATATTTTGTCGAAAATTACTTTTTCTGCAGCTCTACCTCCTAGGGCAGCACACATTTCATCTAGCATCTGTTCTGGTCTAACAATAAGACGTTCTTCTGGTAAATACCAAGCAGCACCTAAAGAACGACCTCTGGGAACGATAGTTACTTTTACTAATGGAGCCGCATGTTCTAACATCCAACTAACAGTTGCATGACCTGCCTCATGAAAAGCAACAGCACGTTTTTCTTCTGGTGTAATGATTTTATTTTTCTTTTCTAATCCACCGATAATCCTATCAACAGCATCCAAGAAGTCTTGTTTGTTGACTGCTTTTTTTCCTTTTCTTGCTGCAATTAAAGCTGCTTCATTACATACGTTAGCAATATCAGCACCAGAGAAGCCAGGCGTTTGCTTTGCCAAGAAGTCGATATCTAATGTTTCTTCCTTTTTTAGCGGACGTAAATGTACTTCGAAGATTTCTTTACGTTCTCTTACATCAGGTAGATCTACATAAATTTGTCTATCAAATCGACCAGCACGCATCAAAGCACTATCTAAGACATCAGCTCGGTTTGTGGCAGCTAATACAATAACATTAGTGTTACTGCCAAAACCATCCATTTCGGTTAATAATTGATTCAATGTATTTTCGCGTTCATCATTAGAGCCAGAAAAATTATTTTTTCCTCTTGCTCTACCAATAGCATCAATCTCGTCAATAAAAATTATGGAAGGTGATTTTTCTTTAGCTTGTTTAAATAGATCTCTTACACGAGATGCACCTACACCTACAAACATTTCAACAAAGTCTGAGCCAGACAGTGAGAAAAAAGGCACTTTAGCTTCACCAGCAACAGCTTTAGCTAGTAATGTTTTACCAGTTCCAGGAGGCCCTACAAGTAGTGCACCTTTAGGTATTTTACCTCCAAGAGCTGTATATTTTTCTGGGAATTTTAAGAAATCTACAATCTCCTGTACTTCTTCTTTAGCACCTTCTAAACCTGCAACATCTTTAAATGAGGTTTTTGTGTCGGACTTTTCATCAAAGAGCTTGGCTTTAGATTTTCCTATGTTAAAAATCTGCCCACCAGCTCCGCCGCTTCCACCAGAAGACATACGACGCATTATAAATATCCATACACCGATTATTAATATAAAAGGTAACAAAGTTAATAGTAGGTCTCCCCAAACATTCTGCTCGGTATCAAAAGCAATAGGAACATCAAGGTTGTTTTCGCTCTTGATTTTATCTATTTCTTCTTGAAATAATTTTAAATCTCCAAACTCAAACTTATAATTTGGTACAGGAGTTACTGATGGAAGAAAAGACTTAGGTTTAGAGTTTTTATGTACCTCTAACTCCTGAGCTTCTTTAGTTAAGTATACCCTTGCGATACGATTATTAATTATTTCAACTTTATCTACATCCCCATTTCTTAAATAATTAAAAAATTCGGTAGGTGTTGTTTTGCTTCCTGAAGAATCGCCAAAACCACCAGAAAATAATTGAATGGATAGAAAAACCGCTATAATGATTCCGTATATCCAATACGGATTCATTTTAGGTTTTTTGTTTAAATTTTTATTGTCTTTTGCCATCTTGTTGCCGCAAATGCGGTAATCTTTATTTTAGTAACTTGTTTCTATTTGTGTAGTTTTTGCGTCTCCCCAAAGACTTTCAATATCATAGTATTCTCTTATATGCTTTTGAAAAACATGTACCACGACATTTACATAATCCAATAAAACCCACTCAGCATTATCAGTACCTTCTATATGCCATGGTTTGTCTTTTAAGGCTTTACTAACTTGTTTTTGAATGGAATTGACGATAGCGTTTACTTGTGTATTAGAAGTACCTTCACAAACAATAAAATAATCGCAAACCGTATTTTCAATATCTCTTAAATCTAAAATTGTAATTTCTTTTCCTTTAACCTCTTCTATACCTCCTATAATTGTTGTAATGAGTTGGTCTGCATTGGTTTTTTCTTTCGTCATTAATTTAAATTAATTTTATGCAAAGTTATTATTTTTTTAGTTCTTGTATGCTGTAATTGTCATAAGAAAACTATAAAATAAAATTGCCTTTATATGTATATAATCAAACTTGATGCCATTGACTCTACTAACACTTACCTTAAAGACATGGTATCGGTTAATTTACCTAAAGACTATACTGTTGTTGTAGCCGAACAACAAACCAAAGGGCGTGGGCAAATGGGTACTAAATGGCAAGCAGAGATTGGTAAAAACCTTACTGCTAGTGTGTTTAAACACTTTAGTGATTTTAAAGTTGAAAACCAATTCTACATTAGTATGGTGGTTTCATTAGCAATTAGTAAAGCGTTAGATAAGTTTCAGATACCTCAATTACATATAAAATGGCCTAACGACATTTTGTCAGCAGATAAAAAAATATGCGGAATCTTAATTGAAAATGTCATTAAAAACAACAAATTTCAAGGTTCGGTTATAGGTTTTGGACTTAATGTTAACCAGAAATTTTTTGATGACTTACCACAAGCATCCTCTATGAACTTATTAACAGGAATTGTATACAATAAAGATGAGGTGCTGTCTCAAATTTTGAAACATCTTCAAGTTTATTTTAAACAATTAGAAAATCAAAAATATAAAGCTTTAAAAGCCGAATATGAAACCAATCTATTTAGAAAAGACAAACCTTCTACTTTTAGATTGCCTAATAACGAAATCTTCTTAGGTATTATACGAGGAGTTACTGAAGCTGGTAAACTCAAAGTTTGGACCGAAGATGAAATTATAAAGACCTTTGATTTAAAAGACCTGACTTTACTTTATTAAACAGTAGTTTTCATATTACTAACAAGCGTTTCAATAAATTTGCTAATAGGACCTTTTATCATCATGGCCATCATGGCATTGAATTCACCATTGAAAGTTAATTGCACTTCACTTTTTGTAGTTTCAGCTTCTGTAATATCTGCTATAAGGGAGAAGTCTAATTTTCCACCGGCAGCCCCTAAAACTATTTTGCTATTTGGTGTGGCTTCTTTTTTCTTTAAAATAATTTCTGGCATGCCTTTTAAAGCAAAAAGAAATTTATCTTCTTCTAAAACTTCAAACTTGCTAATGTTTTCTGGCATTAAACTTTCGAAATTTTTAACATCAGATAGAAAATTAAATGTTTCTTCTGCTGATTTATCTATAGTTACCTTTGGTGATTCTAAATTCATGTTTTTATGTTTTTGGAATGAATATATCAATTAGCGTTCCATTCGCTTGGATTGGCATTCCATTGTGCTAAAATGTCTTGTTGTTGTTCTGTAATATAATTAGTGTCTAGGGCTTGTTCTAATAAGTTGGTGTAATTACCAAGCGTATGTAACTCTATATTGGCGTCTTCAAAATTTTTCGTTGCTACATCAAAACCATATGAGAAAATGGCAACCATACCTTTTATATTAACCTCAGCTTCTTTAAGTGCTGCAACTGCATTAAGGCTACTTTTTCCTGTGCTTATTAAATCTTCAACTACCACAACATTTTGCCCTTTTTCAATATGCCCTTCGACTTGATTTTTGCGACCATGCTTTTTAGCTTCTGGCCTTACATAAACAAAAGGAAGGTTTAAATAATCAGCAACTAAAGCTCCTATACCAATAGCACCTGTAGCCACACCTGCAATAACATCGGGCTTACCATAGTAATCTTCTATGTGTTTAGCCATAGTTTCTCTTATGTAATTTCGTATCATAGGAAATGACAATACAATTCTATTGTCACAGTAAATAGGCGATTTCCATCCAGATGCCCAGGTGAAAGGCTCATCGGGTTGCAGTTTTATGGCATTAATTTGCAGTAAAACTTCTGCGGTTTTTTTTGCGGTTTCTTTATTAAAAATCATGTCGCAAAATTAATGAATTTTAAAAGCTTTAAAATTTAATCTCAATTTAATTTTCAATTTTAAATACTTATTACAAAAAATAATACTTTTACAATTGTAAAAGTATAACTGACCAAATCCATGTACACTATTTATGTTGGTGACAAGCCTATTGTTTTAACTACTAAAATCGAAAAGGAAACGAATTTTAAATCCTACCTCCTTAAGTCAGTTAATATCGGTAAGGTTATAAAAACCCTTAATAATACAGATTTAAAAGCTGTACATTTAATACACAATAACCCTGATAAGCTTTTAAAACACTTTCTTAAATTGTTGCCAAATGTCATTGCTGGTGGGGGGAAAGCTTATAATAGAAATGATGAGGTGCTTTTTATTTATAGAAATGATAAATGGGATTTGCCAAAAGGCAAAGCCGAACAAAAGGAATCTATAGAGGAGACAGCGATTAGAGAAGTGGAAGAGGAGACTGGTGTAAAAGGGTTGAAAATCACAAAACCGTTACCAACGACTTATCATATTTTTAAGCGTAATGGTAAACACAAAATAAAAATCACCTATTGGTTTGAAATGCAGACCGATTTTGAAGGGAAACTTTTACCTGAGACAAGTGAAGGGATTACTAAAGTAGAATGGTTAGATAAAAAGGCTTCTCAAAAAGCTCTGGAAAATAGTTATGCCAATATTAGGGTTTTGGTTTGATTGAAGATTTTCTTTAATACAATATTAATATCCAGAAAACCCTATACTTATCTTAATTTCAGAGTTTGGTATTTTTCTATTAAGTAAAATCCCCAACCCAAAAGGTCCCATAAATATTACTTTAATATGAGAAGGGTTTTCAAAATGAATGGAATACTTAGATCTTTTATCTATATCTACATCGGCTATTACTTTTGCTTTTTTTCCACTGACATAATGATTTGTGCGAAAGGTTCTTTCTTTCCAGCAGATAATTTTGTTACTATTGATTTCTTTGAAGTATATTTTGAAATTATCTAAGGATACCAACCAACTGCCTAAGATTTTTATATCATGAATACCAGGTTCTAATTCAATGATTCTTCCTTCTTCGTATATTCCAATTGGTCCTATCATAATCTGGTAATATTAAACTCTAAAGTATCATCCTATTTCAAGCGATAAACAGGATATTGCAAATGCGCTTTTTCATAATGTTTACTTTTTTTGTGTATCCAATCGAGTTGAGCAAACCAATCGTTGGCAAACTCTTCATTATAGCTCACTTTAATGTTATATTCTATCTGTAGTTTTGGGTTTGCTCTTAAAAGTAATTGAGCTTTGTCTTCCCATACATAAGGAGAAAACCCTTCTTTTTGTTGAAGAATAGTATCGAAGAAATTCCAGTTAAAGAATGAGTCTGGTGCTGTTGGTTCTAAAGTTTCTAATAAATATCGTATTGCTTTTTGATTGGTGCTTACTATATAGTCTCCTTGTCTAAAAATTAGCTTTTCTACAGAGGTTTTTACTTTAGTGTTGTAATGCAGATAATGTCCTTCGTAAGCAGAAGTACGCGTTTTGTAATCATCGATTTTATAAGACTCTACAGTGAGTGTTGTATCATTTTTAATTCGTGTTAGTTCTACTTGATTTAATTTTAATAGTTCAATCACATTATACCAACCTTGCGAAATTATATAAGCTTTTGGTATATTGATTTTGGTGACCGGAACAAAATAATTTTGGTAAGTTACGTCCTTTGTAAAAGGTTTAGATCTATCATACTTTAAACGTTGTGCACCTGTTAATTCACTCACTACCATATTACCTTCATAACCTTTAAACTTTAAAATTGAGGATTTTGTTGTGTCAATTGTCCAGGTCAATGGATAAGTTTCTCCTGCGTTCCATGTTTTAGCTTGATTTTTTCTCAATTGTGTAATGCTTTCACCTTGTTCTTCTACGATTTCAATCATACTTTTCATAAGTTCATAAGTCCCTTCAACACGTTGTTTGTATGGTTTTAGCATATGTGTTTCTACCATCATACCTATGGTATTAAACAAAGTAGTGTAACCTGTAGAGTAGCGAGGCGAATCCATAAACTGCGAAAAACCAGATTCTGGTGTACGATTAAAAACATTAACATATGGTGTTATATCCCAGGATTTCACTTTAAGTTTTTGTTCTAATTGTGGCATTATTTGCGAATGCATATAGTCACCCAAAACGCCTCCCATTTTGTTATGTTGCGTAAACAAATGTGTTAAGGTATATTGATAATCTGCACCATTACTTACATGATTGTCAATAAATATATCTGGCAGGATTGAATGAAAAATTTGGGCAAATGTTTTGGCATTTTTAGTGTCAGATTTTATAAAATCTCGGTTTAAATCGTAATTGCGAGCATTACCTCTAAAACCATATGATATAGGCCCATTTTGGTTGGTGCGTGTAACAGAGTTTCTATTTAAACTTCCGCCAATATTGTATATAGGAATGGTAACCAGAATAGTATGTTTCGGGGCTTCAATTTTTCCTTGTGTGATATCTCTGTAAAGCATCATGGTTGCGTCTATACCATCAGACTCACCAGGATGAATACCATTATTAATGAGGATAATTCGGTTTTCAGTTCTTAATTTTTCAAAATCATCACCAGACTTGTCCATATTTAGGGTAACAATATGTAACGGTTTGCCTGAATCGGTTTCACCAATTGCTTGTATTGAAACTTCATCATAAGCCTCAGCTAAATTTGAGTAATACTGAATAGTTTGTTCGTAGGTAGCTGTTTCTAAACCATTACTGTTTTCGAAAACAGTTGTAAAGTCTGTATCATATTTTAGGTTAGTTTTTTTATCCGTTTTATCTGAGCAAGAGGTTATTACTAAAAAAAGAATTATAAGTTTTTTCATGATGAGTTAGATTGTACTTCAAACTTACAGATTTTAAGTCATAAAAATTAGCCAAGAGATAATTTTCAGATTAGAAAAAAGACTAATTTTGTGTCACTTTCAAAATTTAAAAAATGCAACAGACTACAGATACTATTTTAATGATTCGTCCTGTAAATTTTAGGATGAATGAGCAAACCGCTGTTAATAATTATTTTCAGGAAGATATGAAAATTAAGAATGCTGAAATAAATGCAAAAGCACAAGAAGAGTTTGATGCTTTTGTTGAAAAATTAAGTGCTGTAGGTATTAATGTTATTGTGGAGCAAGATGATAAGTTAATGGATACACCAGATTCAATTTTTCCTAATAATTGGGTGAGTTTTCATAGTAATGGTGATGTAGCTAAATATCCCATGTTTGCAGAGAATAGAAGACGCGAACGTAGGGACGAAGTGTTTATAAGACTGGAAGAAGAAGGTTTTAAGATTGAAAATATTGTAGATTACACCTCTGCAGAACATGAGGGTGTCTTTTTAGAAGGTACAGGAAGTATTTTAATGGATCGTGTAAATAGAAAAGCATATTGTGCTTTGTCACCAAGAGCAGATGAGGATTTATTTATAGAGTTTTGTGAAGATTTTGAATATACTCCTGTAATTTTTACAGCTAATCAAACCGTAGACGGAAAACGGTTAGCGATTTATCATACTAATGTGATGATGTGCCTGGCAGAAAACTTTGCTGTGATTTGTCTAGATGCTATTGATGACAAAAAGGAACGTAAAAATATTGTTAAGCATTTAAAACAAGATGGAAAAGAGGTTATATCTATAACTGAAACTCAAATGCATCAATTTGCCGGTAATATGTTACAACTACAAGGACATAAGAATCAACGCTATTTAGTAATGAGCGAAGCTGCACATAAAAGTTTAACTAAAGATCAGATTAATCGTATAGAAAAATATTGCCCAATTCTTTCCAGCTCTTTAGATACCATTGAAACATGTGGAGGAGGTAGTGCACGTTGTATGATGGCCGAAGTATTTTTACCTAAAGCTTAATCGAGTTTATTAAAAATATACGGCCCTTTTTCGGCTCCCCAAACATAATTACCTTCAGCATCAAATCCGCGGTCCCAAGACATAATTTTATCTTCTAAAATCTCAACCTCACTTCTAGCATAAGATGCTCCGCGCATAGTGCTTACACAAGTTTCGTCTCCGGTTTTTCCCATATAATGGTTTGGTGCTAAACGTTTTAAAATGACTTCACAACCTTCTTTTAGAGCAATGTCTTTTAACGAAATAGAGTCGAAAGCCTTAGGTGTCTTCCATTTACCAATCCAAAGTGAATCTACATCTAATTTGTAAACAGCCGAGCTAAATGTGCTGTCCGAAGCTCTGGTAACTTCATAAATACGTTGGCGATAAGGTCTGTCTTGCATGCGATTTAAAGCTTGTTCTACATATAAAAAATGGCCTTCCTTATCTTCCCAAATTGGGTACATATGTAATGAGATATTGTAGTAAGATGAATCGACTTGCGATTGTACTTCAGAATTAAAAGACCCCTGCATTAAAGTAAATAACTCTTTGAGCTCGGTGTCTTCTTTAATTGTTTCTTTTGTAGTATCTGTTTTAACATCATTTTTACAGCTTAAAAAAGAAATAATTAGGACTAAAAAAGGGAGTAAGCGTTTCATATATCTATATTTTAGAGCTCTAAATATAGATAAAATAAATTAAGTTCGTGGAGCAGCTTTTGGTAACTCTATAAAGAATTTGCTACCAACGTTTTGAATGCTTTCTACCCAAATCCTTCCGTCATTAAGTTCTACTAAATCTTTAGCTATGGTTAAGCCCAGACCAGTACCTTTTTCGTTTTTGGTACCAACAGTCGTAAAGTTTTTGTTGGCATTAAACAGCTTGTCAATATTTTCTCTGGAAATACCAACTCCTGTATCTTCAACACAGATTAATACTTTGCCATCAACATCTTGGTTAGATACGGTAATAACATCACCTGTTCTACTAAACTTAACCGCATTGGTAATTAAATTCTGAATTACAATCTCAACCATACTCTTATCAGCATATACAAAGTCGCGTTGGGATTCGTCAATGAGTACAATGCGCTTATCTTCAACTTTTTGTTCTACCAATGCCATTTTAGTATGGAATACCTCCTGAATGTTAAACAATTCTGGTTTAGGTTCTAAGTTTTGCATTTGCGACTTAGACCAATTCAGTAAATTAAATAAAAGTGAAGATGCGTTATTGGCATTTTCACTCAATTCTGGGATTAATTCTTTAAACTCTTCTTTTGAAATGCTATCTTCCTTTAATAAATCTAAGAAGGCCTTTATGGACGAAATAGAATCTTTTAAATCATGAGAAACTATTGAGAAGAGCTTATCTTTTACTTGGTTTACTTCTTCAAGATGATGTGTTTGCTCAAGAATAGTTTCGTTTCGTATTTGCTCATGATCTAGTTGTTCTTTTTGAGCAATAATGGTAGTCCTAAGTTTTTTGTTTTTCAGATAGCTAAATAATAGAAGGGTTAAAAAGACAGCTAACGCTACTAATGTACCATATGTAAAAAGAGGATTATTTAACCACGATTTTTCAGTGGTTTCGTTTTGGTCTTCAAAATTATTGAGTTCGTCTTCTATTGAGTTGGTTGTATTTAAATCTAACGGCTCAACATCAGAAGGAAAAACGGGTTGGTCAACCTTAGAAAGTGTTTCCTTTAAGTCATAATATTTATTTTGCCAAAAGAAAGCATTCTGAAAATATCCTCGAGTAGAATCTAGAGCTATGTGAAGTTTGTAATTTTCTAGAAGTTCGACTTTATTGTCAATTTTTTGAGCAATTGAATACGCTTCATTAAGTTGAATTTCTGCCAATCGTACCTTTCGTTTCTGAAGATTTAAGTTACCGATAGCGTTTAATGCCCTAAGGATACCTTCCTGATTTCCTTGTTTTCTATTATACCTTAATCCTTCTACCAAATATTCCGAAGCTTTTTCATATTCTCTGAATTCTAAATATTCGCTTCCAAGTTTTGGAAGAATCTCTCCACGTATATCTTGGTCAGTTTCTGGATTAATAAGCTTTAATACTTTTTCGTAATATTCAATGGCCTTACGATGTTCTTTTCGCAGAGAATAAAGATTAGCAATATTTTTAGTTGATATTATAATACCAGCTTTATCATTAATTTCTGTTCTAACTTCTAAAGCTTTATGGTTAAAATCAATAGCTTTATCAATTTGATTGGTTTTAAAATACGCCTCAGCTAAGTTGTTGTATGCAGAACTGAGCTCATCTTTAAGCCCTTGTTTTTCAAATATATCAATAGCAGATAATGAATTTTTTAATCCAATGGCATAGTTGCCACGTTTTATTTCAATGAGCCCAATACTATTGCTTACTTTGGCAACTCCTAAGGTATCACTTAACTGAAGGTAATATTTTCGGGATTTATTATAATTATCAATGGCGTTATAGTAATCGTTACGTTGACTGTAAACTAGTGCTCTGTAATAAGTACTTTCAGCCAATCCTCTGGTGTAATTTAACTTTTCTGAGAGTTTTGCTGTTTGGTTAACATAAAGCAAAGCCTTTTTATAATCTTTAACGGCAAAGAGTTCTTCAATGAGCATTAGTGACATGTCTACCTTGGTAGAGTCTTGGTTTTGATAAGCCAATTTTACCGTAAGGTCATCTATCTTTTCGTTTTGAGAAAAAACAAAAAGAGACGCCAGACAAACAGCTAATGTCAGTAACTGTTTCATCTACGAATTAAGATTAGACGAACTGTAATGTTTTGGTGTGAAAAACTTTTATAGAGGGACGTCAAAAGTAAGTTAACACAAAACAATAACAACGTTGTTAATGTTTGATAATTAAGCCTCATTAATGTTTGGGACATTGATTAATAGCCTACCAAAAATGCCATAATGCGCTCAAATACACTAATTATTAGGATTTAATACCAATAAATTAGATGAACTGAGGGTTGAAATTCATAAAAAAAATGCTAAATCGATTAACGGCAAAAATCATAGAAAAACTACACTTTTATCGATGAAATGCACAAAACTATTAATTATCTGTATATCAATTAGTTATAATTAAATATATCTATAGCAGGAAGGGCTTTAAGATTAAAATCAAACAGACACTGATTTTCCCAAGATGTGCCATTTGTTGAAGTATTTTCATTACCATTAAAAGCAACCCAATCAGGTGCCCAGTAACAAAAACCAATGCCCTTATTATTTGGAATATTTTTTATGGTTGTTGCGAGCCACTCAAAATAAGCTTTCTGACCTTGAGGAGTTGGCGAAAACTCTGGTATTGTTTGGTCAACACTTCCTATGAAATTGGTCAGATTGTCATTCCACTCTAAGGTGAAAGGATATGCCACTTCTACCATAAGAATATCTTTATTGAACGTAGTAGCCAGTGTATTTAATTTTGAAGCTACCAAATTGAGATCTCTAATCTGAAATTGCGGATAATACGACAAGCCAATAATATCAAAATCGATAGTATAAGGCTGCAGTTCGTTAAAGAAAAATATCGCATTTTCTACACTTGAATGATGAAGCATTATACGCACTTTATTTTCGGTATCCACTTCTCTGACTGCTCTTATGGCTTCAGAAACTAAGTTGGCGTAATTTATCCAATTATTGCTGAATTCATCCCATACTTTACCATGATCCCAAAGAAAGCCGCTATCGGTTTCGTTACCAATTTGAATCATATCTGGCAACGTGTTTTGTGCTTTTAATTGTGTAACAACATCTTTTGTATAGTTGTATATGCCAACCTTTACTTGAGTTGTAGTCATACCTTGCCATGCAACAGGTGGTGTTTGCGTCCCTGGATCTGCCCAATAATCACTGTAGTGAAAGTTCAATAAAAAGTCCATGTTTTTTGCTTTTACTTTAAGTGCATAAGCTTTTACATCTTCTAGACTATTTTCTCCATCCTGAGGTGTGTGCCAGAGTTTTAGGCGAACCAGATTTGTTCCTTTTGATTTTATAAAATCTAATAGTTCAATAGCATTACCATCAGCATCTTTATAGTCTATATTATAATCTTCTAATTCACTTTGAAATGACAAGTCCATGCCTTTATAGAACTTAGAATCTTCATTCGTACTAATAGATTCGTCACTTTTAGAGCAAGAAACCAATATCATAAGAAGAGCAATAAAAGTAATTTTTAACGGTTTCATGAAGCATTTTATGTTTTAGTACTAATCATTCAGAAAGTTCTTGTCCAAATTTAATTAAATTTCCATCTTCATCTAATATGGCAAATTCTCTCATTCCATATGGTTTATCTTCTAATTGCCCATTAGGATGAATGACACCATGAGGCTTTAATTCTTTGTAAAGCGTGTCTATATCTTTTACATCGACATAACAACTTGTGTTTTCTGGATGAATTTTATCATTACATTTCCAAAAATGAACTACAAAATTATCTCTCGCAATAATAGCATAGTTATCGTCTAAATAGCCTTGCCTATTGAAGCCTAGTTTCGTTTTATAGAACTCTACCGTTTTTTTGATATTAAGTGAAGCTAAAACAGGAATACCTCTGAGTAAATGTTCTTTTCTATCCATTTTGATTGACGCGTTTGTACAACTTTAAAAATAAAGAATTAAGATGTTTAAAATCTTAATAAAATAATAAAACTCCTATCTTTGCAAGCGTTTTAAATACCAAAGCATAAGCCGAATATGAAGCTTCAAGATACTTTAGAATTACATGTAAAAACAGCTGTAAAAGCCTTGTTTCAATCAGAATTAGAAACTGTAGAATTTCAGGCGACTCGCAAAGAGTTTGCTGGAGATATTACAGTTGTTGTGTTTCCAATGTTGCGTGTGGTTAAAGGTAATCCTGCTGTAATTGGCGAACAAGTTGGTCAGTACTTACAAGATAATGTAGATTTAGTTAAAGGTTTTAATGTTGTTAAAGGTTTCTTGAATATTGAAATCGATGATTCTTACTACGTTAATTTTTTCAACAGTATTAAAAATGAAGCTAATTATGGTTTTTCAGATATAAAAGATGATAAAGCTGTAATGGTAGAATATTCTTCACCAAACACAAATAAGCCTTTACATCTTGGCCATGTAAGAAATGTGCTTTTAGGTTATTCTGTTGCTGAAATCTTAAAAGCTTCAGGAAAGAAAGTTTACAAAACCCAAATTATCAATGACCGAGGAATTCATATTTGTAAAAGTATGTTGGCCTGGCAGCGATATGGAAATGGAGAAACACCAGAATCTACTGGATTGAAAGGCGATAAGCTGGTTGGGAATTATTATGTGAGATTTGAGGAAGAACTAAGAAAACAAGCTAAACGCATTTTTAACAACTATATTACTGGAATAATTGCTCCACCAGTTGTTGGAGGACACGTAATTCAACAAAGTGTTGAATTGATAGAAGAACTAAAAGAAAAAAAGAAAGCAATTATAGAAAATAGCAATGATGTCAATGAAATTAATTCAATTGATAAGAAGATTGAAAAAGAGGTTTCGATGATAAATGATTTTGCAAGAAATAGAACGGAAATCATGACTTCAGCATATACTATGCTTCAAAAATGGGAAGCTGGAGATAAAGATGTGGTTGCGCTTTGGAAAAAAATGAACGGTTGGGTTTATGATGGCTTTGAAGTGACTTACAAGAACATAGGTGTTGATTTTGATAAATATTATTATGAAAGTCAAACCTATCTTTTAGGAAAAGAATTCATTGCAGAAGGTCTAAAAACGGGAGTCTTTTTTAAGAAAGATGATGGCTCAGTTTGGTGCGATTTAACTGAGGATGGATTAGACGAAAAAATAGTATTACGTAGTGATGGTACTGCGGTGTATATGACACAAGATATTGGTACTGCCATACAAAGAATCAACGATTACCCAGATGTTGGCGGTATGGTTTATACGGTTGGTAATGAGCAAGATTATCACTTTAAGGTCTTATTCTTAATTTTAAAGAAACTTGGTTTTGATTGGGCTAAAAATCTATTCCATTTAAGTTATGGTATGGTAGATTTACCAAGTGGAAAAATGAAGAGTAGAGAAGGAACTGTAGTTGATGCTGATGATTTAATACAAGAAATGGCAGATACTGCCGAGGAGATTTCTAAAGAATTAGGAAAACTTGAAGAATACTCAGAAGATGAGAAGAAAGCACTCTATAAAACCATTGGTTTGGGAGCACTTAAATATTACATTTTAAAAGTGGATCCTAAAAAACGTATTTTATTCGATCCAAAAGAATCTATAGATTTTCAAGGTAATACAGGACCATTTATTCAATATACCTATGCAAGAATACAGTCTATTTTAAGAAAATCTGATATTAAAGATGATGGTATAATGAGTGCGGTCGGCGTGTCTCTTCATAACAAAGAAAAGCAGTTGTTAAAGCAGTTAGAACAATTTCCGGATGTAATTCAGAATGCTGCAGAGCAACATAGTCCGGCTTTGATTGCCAACTATACATACGATGTGGTGAAAGATTTTAATTCTTTTTATCAAAATGTATCTATTCTTGGAGCCGATACTGAAGAGGAAAAAACGTTTAGAGTGGCATTATCTAAAACTGTAGGGCAAACCATTAAGAATGCATTTAGTGTTTTAGGCATTGATGTGCCAGAACGTATGTAAATTCCTCATAAAATGCGTTAAAAAGTTTTAAAGTGTACGGTTTAACATTTTGATTTATAGAATTTTCCGCCTATTTAACGTATCTTGGTGATAGGCCAAATTTTAAATATTACCATCATGAAAATTCTAGACTTTAAAAGGCGTTATAGTGTTTTTTGTATTACTATAATGTTAGTGCCTTTTTCATTACTTGCTCAAGTAAACCTTACCGAATATAGCGGAAGGGTTATTGACGGAAAATCTAATAAAGCATTAGATGCTGCCAGCCTTAGTATTAACGAGACCAATATTAGTACTATTACAAACTCAGAGGGTGATTTTGTACTCAAAGTTCCTAATGAGAATTTAGATTCTAAGGTTATAATTAGCCTGTTGGGTTATAATACAAGAGTATTACCTTTATCTGAATTATCTAAAAGTGATAATACTATAAAACTATATGAAGCAGTTACTGAGCTTTCTACCGTTAATATATCTGCATATAAAAGTGCTGAAGGTTTAGTTAGAAAGGTGTTTAAGAATAAAGACAAAAACCACCAAGACCAATCGGTTTATATGACTGCGTTTTACAGAGAAACCATTAAACGACGTAATAGAAATGTGTCATTGACTGAAGCTGTGGTTAATATTTTAAAATACCCAAATCAATCCTTAGTTCGTGATGCTATAAAGTTAAATAAGGCAAGGAAGAGTACAGATTATAAACGTTTAGATACTGTATCTGTAAAACTGCAAGGAGGACCATTTTCAACGATATATTTAGATATTATGAAATATCCTGAATATATTTTCACAGACGAAACCATAAGTAGTTATAGCTTTACTTTTAATGAGCCCTCCACAGTGAATAATAGAAGTGTGTATGTGGTAGATTTTAAATCAAAAAATAATGGACTAAATCTAAACTATAGTGGTAAACTTTATATAGACTCACAATCACTGGCATTAGTAAGTGCAAATTATGCTTTAGATGTAAGTAATAAAAGTAAAAGTAAAAATTTGCTGGTAAAAAAGAAGCCTAGTAGTATTGTTGTCTACCCATTAGTGGCAACTTATAAAGTTGATTATAAAGCCAAAGGCAATAAGTGGTATTATAGCTATTCTAACCTAAATTTAAAATTTAAGGTAAAAAAGAAGCGGGAAATTTTCAATAAGATATATACATTATCTAGTGAAATGGCTGTAACTGATTGGGAAATCAATACCGAAGAGCGAAAAATAAAAGGTAAGAACAGGCTTAGACCGTCAGTAATTATCACCGATGCTATTTCGGGATTTTCTGATCCAAATTTTTGGGGAGCTTATAATTTAATTGAACCTGACAAATCTATTGAATCTGCTATTGAAAAGATAAGGAAGAACCTGGAAAAGCAAAAAGAAAAAGAAAGACGACAAGAAACAGCAAATGGTACGCCTTAACTAATTTTACTTAGATTTATTAATTATGGTTGTTACTTTAATCAATTAAACATCCCTTTGTGTTGTATTGCTTGCTCTATATGTGCAAAATGATGATTGCTGTGCCAGGCATAGGTGCCAATAGTTTCTTCAAGTGTAAAGTGCTTACCATGTTCTGGATGTACAAATTCACGTTTTAAATCGTCTTCAGAAAAACTTTTTAGTAAAACACCAAGTTTAGCGTGCACACCTTTAAGAATCGAAATAGATGCATCCAGAGGCTCAGAATAATCTATAAGTTTTGCAAAACGATCTTCAAAATACGGTCTAATAGTTGGTGTGTCTTCTGTCATTGCAAGTTTAAATCTAATAATACTATTTATGTGGCTATCTGCACAATGATGTACTACTTGTTTTATGGTCCAGCCATCTGGTCTATATTTGTAATTTAACTCAGTTTCACTGAGATTTTTTGTGACTGAAAATATCCGTTGAGGTAATGTTTCAATTGAGTTGATCCATTGATTTATATGTTGCTGGGTAATGTGTTCGGGTTTTTTAAATTCACCTATAGGAAATCTCAGTTTATATAAGTCTTGTTCTGTCATAATCAATTGTCTTTTATTTTTAAATTAAAGCGATATACATAGCCAATACTTAATTCGGTAAAGTCAGCTTGACCAAGGTTTGCGTTTATATGTGCTCCTAAAAAAATATTATGCTTAGGAGCTTTATTTGTTGTCCATAGGTAATATTTTAAGCCCATTCTTGCCGAAATGGTTCTCTTTATTTCGTAATACCAGTCTAATTCGCCTAAAACATCAACAGTTTCACCATTTCCATTTTCATAAGAAAAGCCTTGATTGAGTTGCCAATCTATTTTATAGAATGGTTTGTATATATTAAGCCCGATATCGAATTCAAAACCAAAATGATCCATCAATAATTCGGATGATGCAAATAATCCAAAATTTGTTGCATAGCCATAAGGATTATCTGCAAAGTGTGGGTACTGTTCAGCAACCAATGCTTTATTTCCTTTTATATAATCATAATAATGCTCATAAAAACGGTAATAAAAACCAGCACCGATTTTAAAGGTATTGTTTATTATTTTTCCTGCAGATGCTGAAAAAGTATACACTTCTTTTTTTGAGTTGAATTTTTCTGATAAAACGTTTTGACCTAATCCTAATCTAAACGAAAGGTAATATTGCGATTTTGATGAAAACGCAGGTTTTTTTAGCTTAGTCTTTTCAATGATCTTATTATCAATCTTTGCAGAGAAACTGGCAGCCAACGAATTTAATCCTTGATTAGGTAAATTTGTATGACCGTTTGAGTGATGTAGATAACCCAATCCAAATCTCCAATCTGTTTTTCTAGATTTAAAAATATCATAATATAAAAAAGATCGAAAAGACCAATTGAGTTTTGTGGTTATTGCGCGGTTTAAAGGATTGGTGTTTATATTGTATTGAGTATCTGTATAAGATCCGCCAATACCTATTTGTAAATTTAAACCAGATATATACTTCCTTAAAATACTTACTTCCATAAAAGGCATTATGGTATATGCTCTTCCAATCTTATCTGTATTGCCAAAATCTGTATACCCTAATGATATACCAGTCTTTGGGTAGCTTAATCTTGCAGCCCATTCTTTATTTGGGTTAAAATTGTATTTACCAATACTAAAAAACAGGTTTTTTTGAAGCTCAGTTTCTGGGAAGCCTGTATTGGCTTCTAAGGTTTTTCCAATGAGTATTTCGGGAATGAAAAATATTGATTTCTTTTCATCTGCATTAGCCATTTGTGCCTTAGCTGTATAAAATGTAAAGAGTAACACAGAACAAATGGAAAGTCTTAAATAGTTAAAATTTTGCATTTATTATATTTAGTTGGTACTACAATTAACAACTAAAAATTGACTCTAAAACTTAAGTTGGGTGTAAATTTTAAGGATTGGTTGTTAATCTCAACAATATTACCTTCAGAATTTAGTAAATAATAACGGTTAATAATGTTATTTTGGTTAAAGATATTCCATGCAGAAGCGCCAACCTCTGCTTTTGTCCCTTTTCCTTTTGATAGATAGAAATTATAAACAGCTGAGATATCTGTTCTAAAATAGTCGTTGAGTCTAGAACTATTAGGTGAATTATACTCTATGGTAGAATTTGCATTATTTTGAATTTGGGACGGTTGCGTATAGGGTCGTCCGGAATGCCAGTTAATACCAAGACCAATTTTAAAGTTATCTAAATTATAAGTTAACGATGCATTTGCAACATGCGTTAAATCCAAAGTACTAGGAAAAGCCTCTCCATCGTTTAAGTTGTCAAATTTATAATCGTTATTACTTAAGGTGTAGCTTAACCAGGTGCTAAAATTATTAAAGCGTTTATTGATAAGAAAATCGAGGCCAGTTATGGTGTAAGACCCAATGTCGTTTGCAAACTGAAATTGGTTTTGAAATCCCTGACTGCGAGCGTTAATATCATCAACATTTTTGTAATAGCCTTCAAGTGAAACCAGTAAATTATTCTGATTGTAGCTTACACCAAGCGATATCTGCTGACTCTTAACTAATGGCACGTCTGTAGTATTAGACAATAGCCAACGCCTTTTTTCAATTCCAAAAAAATCCTGCTGTAGATCAATAACTTGAGATATAGATTGACTCTTTAGTTCGCCCAAGACTTCTAACCTAATATGATCCGAAATTTTTTGATTAAAAGCAAAACGAGGCTCAATAACAAGTTCTTTAAGTTTTTCAAAATAACTGATTCTTGCACCTAACCTAATATAGGTATTGCGTGATTTTGAATAACGCTCAGTCTCACCAAAAAAAGCATGTGTTCTATTAATCTCTTTTATTAAACTTGTAAAATTTGGATTGGTGACATCTTCAAAATTTGTAACACCTACCTCGTTAAATTGATAACCACCTCTTAATTCGATATTATTGTCAATAATTTTAGAAATATCTAGTCGAAGCCCGTAATCTTCTACTTTGTTTTCTTGAACTAAAAGTTGCTGATTCGTAAGATCATTATTCTGGGCATCTAAATCGTAATTTGAATAATAAATTTGCGCAGAAGTATTTATACCATCTTTAAATTTTTTGGAATACGTAGCACTTGCTCCATAACTCACCTGATTTAACGTGCTTTTAGTTTCTTGAAAGTTATTGCTAGTATTGGTGAATATTTGATTGTAATCTAAGCTGTTATAAATATTGAGCAGGTTGATTCGTAATGAAGATGTTTTATTAATATTGTATAAAAATTTTGCTGTAAAATCATAAAATAGAAAACGTTCATCTAAACTTAAAACGGTATCAATATTATTTGATGTACTAAGCTCAGAGTCTGTAAAAATTCTATCGAAATATGCATCATATGTGGTAGAAGCAAAAACATCTGTAAATGAGCGTCTGGCTGATATTTGTAGCTCTGTTTTTTTACTCAAGGGAATTTTTGCATAACCATCTATACTCAAAAGATTAGTACCCAAACCTGCATCGTATGTATTACTTGTTTTATTCGTGTTTTTAATAGCGATAGTACTAGAAACACCATTGCCAAATAAAGCACTAGTGCCGTTTTTTGAAATGCGTACTTCATCAGTTAAATATGGGTTAAATGCAGAAATTAAACCAAAAAAATGACCAGTTTGATACATTCTAATCCCTTCATAGATGACAAGGTTTTGATCATTTGTACCACCTCTAACATTAATGTTAGAAATCAGCTCGTCTACACTAATAATACCAGGTAAACTTTGTATAATCTGTAGCACATCGGGTTCTATTAAACCAGGTAGCATAGTAAAAGCTTTACTATCTACCTCTACAGCACCATTATTAGTTTTGGAAATACCTTTTGTAAGGTAGTTAGTTACCACAACTTCTTCTAAGCGCTCAATAGTATTATCTTTTGGAGATATAGCTATAAATCGACTACTAAGAACATTAAAATCTAATGGAGTTATTAGGCGAAGTTGATTTAATGCTTGTTCTAGAGAAAGTTCTGGATATAAAGGTGATACTAAAATGCCTTCAATAGTTTTGTTTTCGTAAGAGAACTTTACATTGTAGCGTTTTTCTAACTGGTTAAGAATTTGGACAAGTGGTTGCGGTTCCTCATCATTTTGACTATGAGCTAGACCACAAGAGGCAATAATAAAAACATATAAAATAACACGTTGTAACCGTTTATTCACGCTTTAGTACAATAGAGTTTCCAGATTTACTATAGCTTAAATTTAAGGGTATTGTAACAGACTGCAATGCCAGATCCAGATTTTTGTGCGTAAAACTTCCCGTAAATAAACGCTGAGTATCGATTTTTGGAGCTAATATTTCGATATCGTACTGATTTTTAAGCTCAGCGATAACAAGTACTAGTGGTACAGTTTTAAAACTGCTTTCACCATGCAACCATGTAGGTCGCGAGATGATTTCTTTTTCAGTAGCAAATAATTTCCCATCTATTATTTTAAAGGTATCTCCAGGATGTAATTTTACAGATTCTTCATTATGTGTAACTACAACCAGACCTTCATAGCAAGTGACCTCAAAGTAGTCATTACGTTGTTTTACATTAAACTGAGTTCCTAAAACACTAACAGTTCCATTGGTTGTTATAACATCAAATTTTTGACCTTTAGCAACCTTAAAAAAGGCCTCACCATTTAATAATACTTCGCGGTCATTTTCCCAGCTTTTTTCATTAAAACTTAAGGTAGAATTAGCATTAAGATGTGCTGTTGAGGCATCTGGTAATCTAACTTCAGTACTTTGCGCAATTTGTGTGCTAATTTCTGTATCTAAACTTGTTGAATAATAATAAACACTAAAGCATATAGCCAAAATAGCGGCAATTCTGAGTAAAGGCTTTAACCAATTGCGAGATTTTTGAATATGGCGTTCAAGTTTAGGTTTTAATTTATCGTAATTATTATCCACAGAGAACTCGGGAGCTTTAAAATCTTTTAAAGCACTATTCATTAGGATTAATTCATCATAATCTTTTAGTTGCCCAAAAGCTTTTTGCTCTTTAGCATTAAGGTTGTTATCCAACCATTTTTTTATGAGTTCTTCTCTTGTCATAGTCGTACATTCAAATATATAACAGTTATAATATAAAAATTCCTACCCCTTTATAAATTCAATATCATAACTGTATACCAAATCATATGTCGTCAATTTCTTCTCTTAACTTCTTTAACGCTCCATAAATGCGTTTTTCTACGGCCTTAGTAGAAATATCTAAAAGTGTTGCAATTTCCTTAAATCGCTTGCCTTCTACCCGATTCATTAAAAAAGCAACGCGTTGAGCTTCGGTTAAATTGGCTAAGGCATTTTGTAATTTTTGATGATACTCTTTTTCTTGCATTACAAATTCTGGCGATTCGTTTGTAGAATGCTTTTGAGGTAATTTTCGATATTTTAAAACAACTTTTTGGTGCGCTACGGCATTAAGCATTAGGTTGTTAGCCGTGGTAAATAAAAAGCTTTTCGCTTTATCAGCCGAAACTTTTCCGCAATTTTGCCATAACTTTATAAACGCTTCTTGTACTTTATCCTGTGGATTTAAATGCTCTCCAAATTTGTAGTACAAAAAGTCATGCAAGTTCTTTGAATGTTTTTTATAAAAACGTTCAAATAGTTGCTCTTGGCATATATTATTGTTTAGTGGTTGACTCATATTTTCGCCTCACAAATTATAAATAATATTTTGAAATTTTAGGGTAGGGATTTTTATATTATGGCTGTTACATAATAAATTAAAGCTCCAATTTTATGAAAACTAAAATCAATCATGTATTTCTCTTCATCATTTTTGCTCTGATAAGTTTTACAGCATGTCAGGATGAAGCATTAGAAGTTAATAATACTGAGCAACAAGAAATTATTCAATCTGGTACTGAATTAGTTGAGCTAATGAGCAGAACAACAGCTAACCATGGTACAATGGATGATATATTGGATGATGCTAGTTGTTTTTCCGTAGAATTACCAGTAACCATTATTGTAAGCGATATCACTATTGTTATTGAAACTGAAGCAGATTTAGAACAATTAGAAGATGTGTTTGAAGATATACAGGACGATGAAGATATTTTAGACTTTGTATTCCCAATAACCATAATTTTTAATGATTACACAGAAATTGTTATCGAAGACGAAGAGCAGCTCGAAGATTTTATAGAAGGCTGCGAGGATGAAGAGGAAGAAGACATAATTGAATGTGTAGATTTTGAATATCCTATTTCATTTTCGGTATTTAATTCAGAATTTAATCTTATTGAAACTGTAACTATTGAAAACGATCAAACACTTTATGAATTTATAGATGATTTAGAAGACGATGAAAATGCCTTAATTGTAAGTTTAAATTATCCTGTAACTTTAGTATATGCTAATGACGAAACCATAGAAGTTAACTCTAACGAAGAATTAGCACAAGCCCTTGAAGCTGTAGAAGATGATTGTGACGACGACGATTACCAATGTAATGAAGATGATATAGAAGATTTACTAGTAGAATGTCCTTGGGATATTGAGGATGAAAACGGTGATTTTGAAACCTATCAAATTATTTTTAATGAAGACGGAAGTTTAGCGATTACAGAAGGTGAAACCACATCAGCCATTGGTGGTGCATGGAGTTTATCTTCAACCACTGAAGGTTTAATTTTGAATTTGTTCGATCTAACGGCATTTCAAGAAGATTTAGGTGGAGAATGGTTAATTGTTGAATGTGATGATGACGAAATTGAAATTGTTAGAGGAGACTATGAGATCGAATTAGAGCAAGATTGCGAAGGGGACTTGGGATGTTCTATAACAAATATAAGTGAAGTTCTTGGAGAATGTGCCTGGGAGCTAGAAACTAATCTTATAGATTCTCTTGTGCCAATTCATGTATATTTTACCCCAAATGGACAAGTTTTAATAAATAATAATGATGGAACAGAAAGTCAAATAGGCACCTATGAATTGATGCTTATTGCCGGAGATGTTTTTATTGAGTTGACTTTACAACAAATGCTGAATGAATTAACGGGTCAGTGGCAAATTATAGAGTGCGAAGATGATGAATTATATTTAATGAGTGGTAATAATTACATAGAGTTAGAGCAAGAATGTGATATTGAACCCAATTGTACACAAGAAGAGGTTATTGATTATTTACTGTCTTGTAATATAGTGCCTACAGTAGATGATTACACTTCTCCTTTAACTACGTTCCAGTTTTCTGAAGACAACAGTCTATTTACAATGTATCAAGGAGATCTTCCTCATAATGGTACATGGGATATTAGCTCTGATGATAATGGGATTTTTATAGTTATAAATTTTACTCCTTTTATTGATCAGTATTATAATGGACAATGGTATTTGTCTGAATGTGATGACGATGGTATGGTATTTTATCAAGGTGATAGAGAGTTAATATTAGTTTGCCAAGAGTATGAAGAAAATCCTTTTGAATGCTTTGAAGATGCAGAACTTGAAGTTTGTGATCAAGCCGACGGTTTTGAAGACGGAACAGGTGTTTTTGATTTAAATCTTATCTTTTCAGATTGTCCAAATGATGATGTAGAATATTCATTTTATTTGACTTTAGCTGATGCTGAAAATGAAGTAGGAGCACTGCCAAGTCCATACACTAATACTATTGCGTACGAGCAAACAATTTATGCAAGAGTTTCTCTCGCAGGTAATCCAAGTATCTATGAGATTTTTGAAGTAGAACTCGAAGTCGAAGATTGTGATGGAGACAGTTGTTCTGAAGAAGATGTTGATGACTATTTAACTGAATGTATTTGGAATGCTGTAAACTATAATGGTAGTGATAATTTGATGAATTGGAATTTTGACTTTGAAGAAAACAGCCAAATCGTGGTTATTTATACAGACACTGAAACCATTGATGCTACATGGACCACATCGCAATCTAATGATGGTGTTATAGTGACCTTTACAAATGTAACAGGTCCTAATATACAGGCTATAACAGGTGAGTGGTTGGTTGTAGAATGTGAAGAAAATAGATTAGAATTACATAGAGGAGACGATATTTTAGTTTTAGAACGAAACTGTGATTAATAAAAAACCGCTGAATAAGTTAGTAATTTAGTAAGTTTAAGTTGATGAAGAGGGCTGCCAACCGCTAGGTAGCTCTTTTCTTTTTAGAGAAGTAAATCTATGAAGCCAGCAAGGTGTATTGAAATTTGTAATCTTAATTAATCCCGAAAAAATGCGAGATCTTGTATAATTCATAAAATCATAAGCATAGAATTATAAATATCCCATTCGTTTATCTCTCGTAAATTCTTAAATTTGCAACTTCAAAAAGAGATAACGATTATGTTCAATAATTTAAGCGATAAGTTAGATAAAGCGTTACATGTTCTCAAAGGTCATGGTAGCATTACAGAAGTTAATGTGGCCGAAACTTTAAAAGAAGTAAGACGTGCGCTTTTAGATGCAGATGTTAACTTTAAAATTGCAAAACAATTTACCAACAGAGTTAAAGAGAAAGCTTTAGGTCAAAATGTACTAACAACACTTCAGCCAGGACAGTTAATGGTTAAAATCGTTAAGGACGAATTAACCGAACTTATGGGAGGGGATGCAGAAGGTATCAACCTTTCGGGTCATCCAAGTGTAGTTTTAATGTCTGGTCTTCAGGGTTCTGGTAAAACAACATTCTCAGGTAAACTTGCTAACTATCTTAAAAACAAGAAGACTAAAAAACCATTATTGGTAGCTTGTGATGTTTATCGTCCAGCTGCAATAGATCAATTGCATGTAGTTGGAGATCAAATCAATGTTGAGGTTTATAGTGATAAAGGTAATAATGACCCGGTTGCTATTGCACAAGCTGGTATTGCGCACGCTAAAGCTAATGGGTTCAATGTAGTTATTATAGATACAGCTGGTCGTCTAGCCGTTGATGAAGCTATGATGAATGAAATTTCTAATATTCATAAAGCTATTCAACCACAAGAAACACTATTTGTAGTGGATTCTATGACTGGTCAAGATGCAGTAAATACAGCAAAAGCCTTCAATGATATCTTAAATTTTGATGGTGTTATCCTTACCAAGTTAGATGGTGATACTCGAGGTGGTGCAGCGATTTCTATTAAATCTGTAGTTAATAAACCAATAAAATTCATTGGTACAGGGGAAAAGATGGAAGCAATCGATGTCTTCTATCCATCTCGTATGGCAGATCGTATTTTAGGAATGGGAGATGTGGTATCTCTTGTAGAACGTGCTCAAGAACAGTTTGATGAAGAGGAAGCACGTAAACTTCAAAAGAAAATAGCCAAAAACCAATTTGGATTTGATGATTTCTTAAAACAGATTCAACAAATCAAAAAAATGGGTAACATGAAGGATCTTATCGGAATGATTCCAGGTGCTGGTAAAATGATGAAAGATATCGATATTGATGACGATGCATTTAAAGGCATTGAAGCTATTATTCATTCTATGACACCTGCAGAACGTTCTAATCCATCAATCATAAACTCAAGCCGTAAAAAACGAATTGGTAAAGGTTCTGGTACTTCGGTGCAAGAAGTTAACCAGCTGCTAAAGCAATTTACTCAAATGAGTAAGATGATGAAAATGATGCAAGGTGGCGGTGGAAAACGTATGATGCAGGCCATGAAGAATATGCCAAGATAATTTCTGAAACATAATTAATAGAAAACTACTAACATGACAATCTTAGACGGAAGAAAAACCAGCAAGGACATTAAAGATGAAATAAAGGCTGAAGTTGATAAAATGAAAGCCAATGGTGAAAAAGTACCTCATCTTGCTGCTGTAATTGTTGGTAATGATGGAGCTAGTTTAACCTATGTTGGTAGTAAGGTAAGGGCTTGCGAACGTGTTGGTTTTGAATCTACAATGGTACGATTACCAAACACAACCAGTGAAATAGAATTGCTTGATAAGATTGAGGAGTTAAATAATAATGACAATATAGACGGCTTTATTATTCAATTGCCATTACCTCCTCAAATAAATACTCAAAAGGTATTAATGGCTGTTCACCCAGATAAGGATGTTGATGGATTCCACCCTACTAATTTTGGAAAAATGGCCTTAGATATGTCTACGTTTATTCCTGCAACTCCATTTGGAATATTAGAACTTATAGATCGTTATGGAGTAGAAACCAAAGGAAAACATACGGTTGTTATTGGTCGTTCTCATATTGTAGGTCGTCCAATGAGTATTTTAATGGGAAGAAAAGGCTTTCCAGGCAATTCTACAGTAACCTTAACACATAGTCACACAAAAAATATTACTCAAATTACTTCGCAAGCAGACATTGTAATTTCTGCCTTAGGTATACCAAACTTTTTGAAGGCTGAGATGGTAAAAGATGATGCTGTGATTATTGATGTTGGTATTACACGTGTACCAGACGATTCTGAAAAAGGGTATTACATAACTGGTGATGTTGATTTTGAAAATGTAAGCAAAAAAGCAAGTTATATTACACCTGTTCCAGGTGGAGTCGGACCTATGACTATTGCGATGTTGTTAAAGAATACATTATTAGCAAGAGAACAGCATAGACTTCATAATAGATAAGATCATTTTATGTTTTTTCAACTACTTCTTATCATTTCAAGATCAGTTTCGATAGGAAGTTTACAACATATTTTACCAATAGTTATAGCTGTTGGCTTTATAGTTTGTTTTATAAATTATTCTAATCGAAATTTTAATGACATTGAGAAACAGAAAGCAGTACATAGCTTGGCATGTTTTATATCGTTTGTTATAGTTGCTTTTCATGGATATCGTATGTTTTTCGATAATTATAATTTTAAGATAGACCTGCCATTGTACCTCTGTAGTTTATTGGCATTGATAATTCCGGTTTTCACATATTATAGAAAATACTGGATGTTTGAGATTTTAATCTTTTGGATTATTGGAGGGACACTACAAGGTGTCATTACGCCAGATATAATTATTGGTTTTCCTAGCTTCGATTATTTTAGATATTGGATAGTTCATTTAGGATTACTATCTGTAATTTTCTATTTCATTTTTGTTTTTGAGATGAGACCTAAGCTAAGGAGTGTATTTAAATCGTTTATTGCGCTTCAGGTATATATTGCACTTATGATGGTATTAAACTATGTCTTAGATGCTAATTATTTTTACTTAAATGAAAAACCCAAATCGGCATCACTTTTAGATTATTTTGGGGAATGGCCATATTATATTTTGGCAGGACAGTTGATTATCATTCCTTTATTTATGTTAATTTATTTGCCCTTTTATCTCACTAATAAAAAGATCATTTAGCAAACAATTGCCCTATTTCCTTAAAAGCCTTAAATTCTAAAGCATTACCAGATGGGTCTTTAAAAAACATTGTAGCTTGTTCACCAACTTGCCCTTTAAATCTTATATAGGGTTCTATAATGAATTTGATGCTTTTAGACCTCAACAAATCGGCAAATTCTTCAAAGGTTTCCCATGGTAAAACCACACCAAAATGAGGTACAGGAACATCTTTTCCATCTACACTATTGGTATGAGTATATGTTTCAGTTTTGGGTTTGTAGTGTATAACAAGTTGATGCCCAAAAAAGTTATAATCCACCCAATACTTACTATGTCGTCCTTCTTCAAAATTTAAAACATTAGTATAGAAATTTCTACATTCTGCTATATTATAAACTGGAATTGCCAGATGAAAAGGTGAAAGTTTAGCCATGATGATTGGTTAATTGTGATTTAAAGATAATCAAAATATGATTTTATTAATACGGCATTAAAAAGGCTTACTAAAACATAGAATTTTAGTAAGCCAGAACAGGAAATCGATCTAACCATCAATCAATCTTTCTGTTTTCTTTTATATAATCCATCGAACGACATAGTCCACGTACTTCCTTTGTCTGTACTAGACTCTAAGGTTTGTCTCACAGTATCTTCCGTTTTGTTGTGAGTGTATACCATTTTGTACCATATGTTATTACTTTTAGCAATTAGCTGCATATCTCCATCTTCATAATTTTCTGGTTCCTCATAATGACTGACATTTCCATTTGCTACCCAATTCTGTTTCCATTTTTTATCTGCAGAATCATAATAGCTTATAGAGTTGCCACCATTATTACTTTTTGGTCGCCAATTTTCTAAGATACCACAGTCTCCATTGGTGTTTGTTATGCTACTTTCTGCAATTTTCTGACCTTGCGAATAGACATCCCATTCACCAACCCAAAAATCGAATTTTCTGTAGCTGACATCAAATTTGCAGGGATTAGCTCTTTTGTACATATTCTCTTTTATTTTTTTAAACCTCACATTGTTTTTAATAGTATTAAAAATAGAATCTTCTAATTGACGAGAAAAAGGGACTTGTAAGCTATCTAAAGCTTCCAGTTCGGTTAGTGCTTTTTTCGTATTGTTTTCTGCTGCATAACTTTTTGCTAACCAGAGTAGCACACTAGGGCCTTTTAATCCTCTTTGCTTTACGATTTCAAAGTTTTTTATAGCTTTTTTGTGCTGTTTTAAACTAGCATAACTAAATGCCATAAAGTAATTTGCTATTGAGTCCTTAGGGTTGGCTTTTAATTGTTTCTCAGCTGTTTCTATTACCTTCTTATAAGCTTTATTATTAAAGTCTGGTTGATATGGACTATTGTTTTGTGCAGTAATCCCTGTAAATAAAGAAAGTGTAATTACTAAAGCTAAAAAGTTTTTCATTGCTAATGGTTTTAATTTCAAATTAAATCAATATAAAAAGCAGAGATAGTAAGTATATATTTATAAATGTTTACTTCTTTTATACTCAGTAGGTGTGCAATTATGTTTTTCTTTAAAAGCTTTGTAAAATGTAACTTTATTATTAAAACCGACATCAAAATAAATGGTCTTAATATTATAGCTGCTTTTTGTGGTTAATAGTTTTTCGGCTTCTATGAGACGATAATCATTAATGAAACTATTAAAATTCTTTCCGGATTTTTTGTTAATTACTTTCGATAACAAATGCGTAGAGTAACCCACTTTATCTGCCAAATTGGCCAATCTAAGTTCATTGTCTTTAAAAGGCTTTTCGCGCTCAATATAATTAATCAGATTATTGTAAAATTCATTGATTAAATTATCTTCAAAGCTATCCTCTTTATTTTTTATTGGTAGAAATAACTCCGCAAAAAATTCGCCATCAAAAATTTGAGGCTCTTTATATACAAAATACCCAATCGTATAGATGGTAATGGTCATTGAAAAAGACACCATATAATCCCATTGATCATTGAAGAATGAAAAATTTATTAAAATATAATATGAAATATAAGCACATAAAAACGTGGTGTAAAGTATTATTAAAACCTTTGCCCATTTATAGCGTATTTTTTGAAATTCGGTTTTTGTGGCATCATTTTTTTTAATAAGAAGTAACATTAGAGATAAATAAAATACCAAGTGGAGTATTATTAAAATATAATTTGACATTACACTAAATATTAAAGCCAATTGTACTTCGTAATTAAATATACATCCAGACCATAGTACTAATGTTATACCTATGTAGAAGAAAACCATTACAAAATGCATTATAAGATACTTCATCTTTTTATTATAAAGTCCAAGTATATACATGTAAAGTAATGGACCAACAGCATAGTATCCAATGAATAGAAGCGGACTTAAATAGGATAAAGCGTTAATATACTTTGTCCAATACAAAACATAACAAAATAGAATTGTAGAAAATGATAGTACAAATAAAGCTATGGGAAAATTGCGTTTATTTTTGCTGCCAAATAAAATGACACATAAAAAAACACCCATTGCTACTGCAAATAGAAAACCAGAAGTCCATGTATCAAAAGAAGGCGTTTGTTGCATGCAAGACTAAAGTAAGTAAATAGCAGTTACTAAGGTATAGTATTATAAATATTTACTAAAAGTATCTCTAATTAGTCAGCAACATTATTCCATATATCTAAGTAAATTTTCCAATCACCATCAACTTTTTTCCAAACGATAATGTACTTGCCTTGCCAGGATATTTCCTTTTTATCTTTAGTTAAAGTTTTTCCTTCATAATACCCATAATCATAAGCGGTATCATTTTCAATATGAACTTCAGTTGGTGTTACTTTATGATGAAGAATTTTAACGCCTTCGGGAATAGTCCAATACGATAATAAATCTGTTTTACCAACCATGATCTTTCTATTGTTAGGAAATATTTTTCCATCTTCTGTGTACATGTTTACTAAGGAGTCTATGTTTCCATCCATATAGGCTTTTGAGAATGCAATAGTGTTTTTTTGTATAGCGTTTAAATCAGAATTAGCTTCTGTTTCTCTTTTACAATCAATTTTCCAGGTAGGGAATATGATCTTCTCGGTTTTATCTGTCCATTCACCAATCCACTTATAACCTGAGTCGCTGATGTCATAAAACGTCAACCTATAATAGCCTTCCATGCCATTTGGTGCTTTTTGATCGCGATAGAGAACGATGTTACCATTTTCTTTTTTACCACCTTCCCAGGTAGGTAATGACGTAGTAGGGAAATTAGATGAATAATAATGTACGTACCATTTGCTGCTATCTGCAATAAACTGTCTAATGCTGCCCGAATGACCACCATCCTCTTTTATAGTCTCGTCTTGTACAGCCATACCATTCATAATATATTTCCATTCCCAGGTCATATCTACAGGATCAGCCCAACTTTGATCTTGATTTCTTGATATAGATTTGCAGTTACACTTTCCTATTAATCCCTTAAAGTCTTTAATTTGTTCTGGTGCTTTTGGGTTTGGTAATCCATAAGGTGCATCTTTGGAGACCTTATATTTGTCTTGCGAATAAGAAGTTGTAATAATCAATAAAATAAAACAAAGGCAGTAGAAAAGTTTCATGGGTATTAGGCTTTTAAGTTGAAATCAAATCAAATGAAAAAGTATCACTATTGCTAAGCAAATGCAGAGAACTGTATTGATTTTGCAGTAAAATAAGTTAATGAAATACTAATTAATGAAATTTCTAACGATTTTTAGGTTTTTCTTAGAGACAGGTATTTGTATCTTATTTTTAAGCGTCAAATGGGTTGAGCTAGAAGATGTATAAAGTTCTTCTGTAAAGTTCATATTCACCAATGCTTTTCTATGTACCCTTATAAAATTAGTGTCTAACTTTTCTTCTAACGCTTTTAAGGAGCTACGCATGGTGTAAGTTTCATTAGTTATTGTATGAACTTTTACACAATAATCATCTGCTTCGATCCAGGTAATATCGATTACAGGTACAATTTTTCTTTTATTACCAATTTTTATATTTAAAATTGAAGATTTATCATCGATCTGACGCTTTAGCTGTCTATATAATTCTTCATTAGTAACTTTTAGCTCCGACAAATTTTGAATTTTAACATGCAGTTTTTCATTGGCATAATATAAATGCATAATTACAGTAATAGCAATATAGCCCAAAGTATACATTGGTGCTTTTTGATACATAAAGAATTGCATGTATTCGCTTATAAATGATTGAAGCGAAAATTTAATATCATAAGTAATTAATTGGCTGACAGAAATAATGAAAATATTCATTATTACTAAGCCAATAATCAACCCTAAATATTTAAAAACTAATGAAGCGGATATCTTGGAAGCATTACTATTAGATTTTACATACCAAAAAATAAAACCTGATAGAAGTAACCAAATTATCCAGCGATAAGCTTGATTTTTTAATAAGTAAAAGAAGGTTGCTTCATCACTGAGATTAAAGCGTTTAAGATAAAATAATTGTTGTGATGTTTCAAAAGTTACCGTTAAAAAGAGAACAAAAAGAATAAGTACAATAATACCTTTATAATCCTTTATATAGCTCAAAAAGTTCATTTAACGTTTGTTTTTTCGTGTTGTATTCTGTTTTGGGGTGAAGGTTTTCGTAGAATCACTAATGAGTTCACTTAATGTTTTAAATTCATCTTTAGTTAGTGTTCTATATTTGCCTATGGGTGTATCGAGCTTAATATTCATTATCCGTACACGTTTTAGTGTTTGTACGTCGTAATTTAGATACTCACACATTCGGCGAATCTGCCGATTAAGACCTTGAGTTAAAATAATGCTGAAGGTATACTTATCTATCTTTTTAACTTCACACTTTTTGGTGCGTTTTCCTAACTCTTCAATATAGATTCCACCAGCCATTCGCTGAACAAAAGTTTGAGAAATGGGCTTGTCTACCGTAACAATATACTCTTTTTCGTGGTTGTTACTAGCACGAAGAATCTTATTGACAATATCTCCGTCATCTGTTAAAAGAATTAGACCTTCGCTTGGTTTGTCTAAACGACCAATAGGGAAAATACGTTTAGGATAGTTGATATAATCAATGATATTATCTTTTTCTACACGCGTATCTGTGGTGCAAACTATACCTACAGGTTTGTTAAAGGCTAAGTAAACAAAGTCTTCTTTTCGTCCGCCAATAATTTCTCCATCTACTTTTACCACATCGCCAGATGTTACTTTGGTCCCCATTTCTGGGACGGTATTATTAATCGTTACACGACCAGTATCAATTAAGCGATCGGCTTCGCGACGTGAGCAATAACCCGCTTCACTAAGGTATTTGTTAAGTCTTATTAGGTTGTCTGACATAATGCAAAAATACGATAAAGGAACTAGAAACTTAAGGACGGATTAAAGCCAAAAAGGTTTAGTAATTCTGAAACTTCGTAGGCTACTATAATTGATGTGATATAAATGTGGTCTTTATATTTATTGAGATTAAAAAGGATAACGAGAAATATGATAAAAGGGATTAGCATTGATGCTCTAATTTCAGAACCATACGGCCAATGTTGAATTTTAAAAATAAATGATGCTAAAGCGAAAATGCTTATTAACATGGTTAATACTTTTTTATTATAGATTGCGTATATAGAGTATGCAAGTACTAATAAGCCAAAGCTTAACATAGAAAATTTATTAACTAATGAATTTTCAAAAAATGATGATAAAAAACTTAAAATAAAACCTAATAATATAAGTTTAAGAAATTTAGATTCAACTTTAGGTAATGAGACAACTCCGATGCAAATAGTAATTAAAATTTGAATTCTTCCTATAGACATATTCTAGCTATTAATAAACTCAATAACCTTTGGCGTCAAAGATTTATCTTTTAAACCATGGCCAAAACCAGATGTACTAATCAATTCAGCATTTTTATAACGGTTAGCAAACAATTGTGCATCTTCATAAGGAATAATTTTATCCTTTTTATCATGAATGATTAAGCCTTTAGCTTTTATAGATTTAGTGAAGTTTGCCGCAGAAAAGTAGTCTACAGATTTGCCAAAGCGTTCCAATACTATTCTGTCTAAACCATTAGATATGCGTCTATTATAACCCATCATGGACTTGTATCGGGCAAAGACTCCTGTAAAGTGCGCAGGTGCACCAAGCAAAATCATTTTTTTAACAGAATCTAACGGATAGCTGTGCATAAAAAAGACACTGGCCATACCTCCAACCGAGTGCCCTATCATTGCTTCTGGTTGAAATTTTTGAGCTACAATATTTATAAATTCAGAATAAAGAACAGCGTTAAATTGCTTACCACCAGAGCGTCCATGAGCAGGTGCATCTAAAGCTATGATATTATAATTCTGAGCTTTTAAATCCTCTAAGATATAATCCCAGCGCGAAGCATTGCTTTCCCAGCCATGTACTAATAAAATCGTTTTCCCTTTACCATTCCAACGATAAGTAGCAATATCGAGACCATCGTATGTTATCTCTTCAAATAACGCTGAACTAACAACTTTTCTTTGCTCATCTGTATATCGTCCTTTTCTTGGAGATGCGAATAAATTTAAAGCTTTCTTTGAAGCGTATTTAGATGAAACTAGGCTTGTTGCGTTTAATGCATTGCCAATGGATTTAATAACAAAACTACTCATACTATTGGTTTTCTCTATTTACAGAATCTATCGAAAATGCTGGTAAGCAAATGGCAATATATTCACAAGGTTCTGCAAATGGGTTAGAGTATTGCAATCTTGTATGTTTTTCTATTTTTATGGATTGTCCGGCTTTAAGAACAATGGTTTCACCTTCTATGATAAATTGTTTTTTCCCTTTAATAATAAAGGTATACTCATCAAACTCTGGTGTTTGAAATGGCTCACTCCAACCTGGAGGTGCAATCATATGAGCAATACTAATGTTGGTGTTGCCATCACTTGCCAGCCCAAAATGTTCTTTAATAACTTTACCATCATCTGTTGGTACAACAAATGGTGAAGTCTGTAGTGTATATTTTTTTCCCTCTTTCATATGTACTACTTACTTGCCTGTATTTACTCAATGAGTATTTACCAATGTATCATAAAGAATTTTATTTTAGCTTTTTCAGGGATTTGAATAGGATCTATTGTTGCTTCCATATTAAATCGTAAGCTTCCAGGTAATTCTTTCTTATCAATAGTAAATGTAGCGTTGATTTCATTCACTGAAACAACGACAGAATTTATCAAATTATCAACTTTAGAAATTGTGTAGGCCTCTTTAATAGCTTTAAATGTACTTAGAGTAGATATATTCTTTTCTGTTTTGTAACGTTCGTCAATAATACGAACACTTGAGATTACAGATGTAGAATCTAAGGCTTCTTTGGGGGATAAGTTTAATAATTTTTTTCCTCCTTTTGCATAGATTTCTATGGTATTAATCGAACCTGCGAATTCATCGCCAGCAATATAACGTACTACAGAATCATTAATGAATACAGAGTCTAATTCTTTTACTTGGGTAGAATCCGTTAATAAACCTATATGGGTTTTCTTAATTAAAAAAGGGTTTGATTTTGTGTCTTTAGTGCAACTCATTACTAATAATGTACATATTAATAACGTGAAAAGTGCGTTTCTCATAGTTTTGATTTTGGGCTTAGTTTATTTTAGCATTTTGGTTAATATTCCCAAAACGCTTCGTATTACAGTTGGACTAGATAATACCTTAACAATTGGGTTTTGTCTATTGCTTCGTCTTCGGGTTGAGCGCGACTTCTGTTTGCTTTCTTCACGCTCTAGTGCTTCCTTTTCTTCTTTAGCTTTTTGTTTAGCTTCCTCAGCTTCAGCTTGCTTAATTTTCTCATTAAGCATTTCGTACGCACTTTCTCTATCAATTTCCTTGTTGTACTTTTTTGCAAGTTGTGACTGAGCCAGTAAAGCACTAAGCTCTGATTCAGTTAAAATATCCATTCGACTCATTGGTGCACGCATCATAGTTGCTGCCAAAGGAGTAGGTTTCCCTTTTTCGTTTAACGCAGAGACCAAAGCTTCACCAATTCCCAGAGAAGTTAATACTTCAGCAGTATCATAGTAGTCTGTATCTGGATAATTTTGCGCAGTTAATTTAATCGCTTTTCTATCTTTGGCAGTAAAAGCTCTTAGGGCATGCTGAACTTTTAATCCTAATTGCCCTAAAACTGCTTCTGGAACATCTGTTGGGTTTTGCGTTACAAAATATAAGCCCACACCTTTACTACGGATTAACTTTACAATACTCTCAATCTGATTTAAAAGTGCATCTGAAGCTTCATTAAAGATTAAGTGTGCTTCATCTATAAACATAATAAGCTCTGGTCTACCACTATCTCCCTGTTCTGGAAATGTAGAATAGATTTCAGCTAATAAACTCAACATAAATGTTGAAAACAACTTTGGTTTATCTTGAATATCGGTTAATCTGATAATATTGATATAACCGCGACCGTTTTCATCGATTCGTAATAAATCTTGAGTATCAAAAGAAGTTTCTCCGAAGAACAAGTCCCCACCTTGTTGTTCTATTTCTATAAGTTTTCTAAGAATTGCACCAGTTGATGCTGTGGAAATGCGTCCGTAAGCCTCTTCGAATTCTTTTTTCCCTTCTCCTGTTGAATATTGGAGAATTTTCTTGAAATCTTTTAAATCTAGGAGAGGTAATTTGTTATCATCACAGTACTTAAAAATAACTGATATAATTCCAGCTTGAGTTTCGGTAACTCCTAATATTCTTGAAATCAATACAGGACCAAATTCACTAATTGTAGCACGTAGTCGCACACCATCTTGTTCAGAAAGCGTTAAAATTTCAACAGGAAATGATTTAGGATCAAATGGTAAGCCTATTTTTTCGTGACGTTCATCAATTTTTGGATGTCCAGGGCTTGGTTTAGCCAAGCCACTTAAATCCCCTTTGATGTCCATTAATAAAACAGGAACTCCTTTTTCGGATAAGTTTTCAGCTAAGACTTGTAACGTTTTTGTTTTTCCTGTTCCCGTGGCGCCAGCAATTAAACCATGTCTGTTCATGGTCTTTAAGGGTACATTTACATAAGCATTAGTTTTGGTTTCACCATCTAGCATTGCTGCTCCTAAAGTGATATAATCGCCTTTAAAAGTATTGCCATCAGTTATGTCTTTTATGAATTTATCAGAATTCGTCATCGATCAGAAAATTTTGTATAAAAATAATGTAATTTTAGCAAACTACCTCAGCGCAAACTTATGAGGTATATAATGCAAAAGTCTTAAATTTTGAAGTTAATTTATTGTATTCTAATCTCGATTATATAGTCAAGTGTAAAAACCTAATACCATGAAACCTGTATTTTCTATTTGTTGTTTTTTAATGTTTATAAGCCTTCAATCGTGTTATAATTCTAAATCCGAAATCATTTTTCACAAATCTCACGAACCAAGCAGAGCAAATGTGCCTTTTAGTGATGTGGTAGAAACAGATGATTTATTATTTCTGACAGGGCAAATAGGGAAAGATCACAAAAAAGGGAAATTGGTTGCTGGTGGTATAGAGGCAGAAACTAAGCAGGTTATTGAAAATATTAAAGCTGTTTTAAGACATCATAATTTGTCATTAGATAATGTAGTAAAGTGCACTGTAATTCTAAAGGATATTAATGATTTTAAAACTTTTAATTCGGTGTATACGACCTATTTTACTAAGAAACCAGCCAGAACCACATTTGCTGCCTCAGGTTTGGCAGGTGGAGCTAGTATTGAAATTGATGTTATTGCTGCAAAGTAATTATACTTTAAACGAATAAACTATCTTTGCCAATTATGACTAGAAGAGAACGACAACAATTAATAGATCAAGGCCATTTGTTGCCTTTAATGGAAGAGTTTTATACCATTCAGGGTGAAGGTTATCATAAAGGAACAGCTGCGTATTTTGTAAGAATCGGTGGTTGTGACGTCGGATGCCATTGGTGCGATGTAAAAGAAAGTTGGTTGCCAGAATTGCATCCTGCTACTGAAGCCACAAAAATTGTTGAAAATGCGGTTAAGTATAGTGATATCATTGTAGTTACTGGTGGTGAGCCCTTAACTTGGGATATGGGACCTTTAACGGAACAGCTGAAAGCTAAGGGAGTGCAAACACATATTGAAACCTCTGGTGCTTATAAACTGACTGGACAATGGGATTGGATTTGCTTATCTCCTAAAAAAGTAAAGTTACCGACTGAAGAAATTTATGATAAGGCTCACGAGCTAAAATGTATCGTATACAACAAAGACGATTTTAAGTTTGCTGAAGAACAAGCTTCTAAAGTTAATGACGATTGTATTTTGTACTTACAACCAGAGTGGAGCAAACGCGAAAAGATGATGCCTCAGATTGTAGACTATGTCATGGCGAATCCTAAATGGAAAGTATCGCTTCAGACACATAAGTATTTGAATATACCATAATAAAAACGCCTTGATTTCTCAAGGCATTTTTTAATTAGCATGCTTTTAAATTTATTTAGTAAAAGGTACAGCAACTCTTATAGTTCCCCATCCCATGTGCATGTGCACACCATCATCCGATTTTTCAAAAGCTATTGAAAAGGCTTCAAGAGACTCATCATCTTTAGTAACAGGTACTGTAATTCTGGCTACATCATTATCTTGATTGTAGAAATAGCTTCCCCAAACATTAAGATCACTGCTAACAATTACAGTCCATTCTTTCTCACCAGGAATAGCGTATACAGTGTAAGTACCTTTTTTTATGTCTTTTCCATCAAGTTTCATATTGGTATAAACCTGCAATTCAGCAGCTTCGTTTGCTCCAAGTCGCCATACTTTACCAGGCTTAGCCAGCTTAGAGATAGCTCTGCCTTTTAGTTGAGGTCTACTGTAAACAATCTTAATAAGTTTGTTAGACTCTTTATAACTGCTAGGATAAGAAGCAGCATCCATAGGGCTTTTATCAAGTCCTGAAAAATCTTGAGCTCCAGCATTAAATGATAGTAACATTAAAAATGCAAAAGCGAAGGTTGTAATTAGTCGCGTTGTTTTCATAATAAGTGATATAGATTTATTGTTGTTATAGATTATGCCTATTGTGGTCGAAAAGAGAAACCAAAGTTTACAGATTATTAGTTAAATTTTTAATTCTTTGTGTTATAGTTTCAAAATTTATTTTATTTGTTGTTTTAAGTTTTAAATTGATACTTATTAATAGTATAGTGTTTAATAATTTAAAGTTTAGTATCATATTTGCTTCATAATTACTAATAATAGAGTGTTAGACTGAGATAATCGAAGTTGCATTCAACATAAAAACTAAAATTATGTGCGGAATAGTATGTGCGTTTGATATAAAACAAAAATCAGAAATACTAAGACCTCAAGTCTTAGAAATGGCAAAAACCATTAGGCATCGTGGACCAGACTGGAGTGGTATCTACAGTGATGAAAAAGTGATTATGGCCCATGAGCGATTAGCAATTGTAGATCCTGCCTCAGGAAAGCAACCTTTATTCAGTGCGGATAAAAAATTGATTTTAGCAGCTAATGGTGAAATCTATAACCATAAAGAATTACGTTCTCAGTTTCCGGATTATGAATTTCAAACTGAGAGTGACTGCGAGGTTATTTTGGCACTTTATAAAGAAAAAGGACATGAATTTGTAGATGATATGAATGGTATTTTTGGTTTTGCTATTTATGATGTAGATAAAGATGAATACTTTATCGCCAGAGACCACATGGGAATTATTCCATTATATATAGGCTGGGATAAACAAGGGACATTTTATGTGGCTTCAGAATTAAAAGCTTTAGAAGGTGTTTGTACAAAAATTGAATTGTTTCCTCCTGGACATTACATGAGTAGTAAAGATGGAGAATTGATACAGTGGTATAAACGCGATTGGACTGACTATGATGCTGTGAAAGATAACGAAACAAGCATTGCCGAAGTAAGGCAAGCCTTGGAAGATGCTGTACACAGGCAATTAATGAGCGATGTGCCATATGGTGTATTATTATCTGGTGGATTAGATTCTTCAGTGACATCTGCAATAGCAAAGAAATATTCAGAACGACGTATAGAAGCAGATGATAAAGAAAAAGCATGGTGGCCACAGCTGCATAGTTTTTCTGTAGGACTTGAAGGATCGCCGGATCTGGCTGCAGCTAAAAAAGTAGCAGATCATATTGGTACGGTTCATCACGAAATTAAATTTACTATTCAAGAAGGTTTAGATGCTATTAAAGATGTTATTTACCAACTCGAAACATATGACATCACTACGATAAGGGCAAGCACACCAATGTATTTAATGGCACGTGTCATTAAGTCTATGGGAATTAAAATGGTACTGTCTGGCGAAGGTGCTGATGAATTATTTGGAGGTTATTTGTACTTCCATAAAGCACCAAATGCGCAGGAATTTCATGAAGAGACTGTACGGAAATTGAGTAAGCTGCATATGTATGATTGTCTAAGGGCTAACAAGAGTTTAGCGGCTTGGGGAATTGAAGGCAGAGTGCCGTTTTTAGATAAGGAGTTTATGGATGTCGCGATGCGCATTAACCCACAAGATAAAATGATTAATGGAGAACGTATGGAGAAATGGGTGGTGCGCAAAGCGTTTGAAGATATGTTACCAGAAAGTGTTGCTTGGAGACAAAAAGAACAATTTAGCGATGGAGTAGGTTACAGTTGGATTGATACATTAAAAGAACTTGTTGAAGACCAAATCACCGATGAGCAATTGGCAAATGCACATTTCCGTTATCCGATACAGACACCACAAAATAAAGAAGAGTATTACTACAGAGCCATTTTCGAAGGGCATTTTCCAAGTGATACAGCTGCTTTAAGCGTGCCTCAAGAGCCAAGTGTAGCTTGTAGTACTAAAATTGCTTTAGAGTGGGATGAGGCTTTCAAAAACATGAACGACCCTTCTGGTAGAGCTGTAGCTATGGTACACGAAGATTGTTATTAATTTTTAAATATACTATTAGCCAAATAAAAAAGCCTTCACATATTGTGAAGGCTTTTTTATTTATTTCGGGAAGTTTATTTACTTAGTTTAGCAAATAACTTATTCATTTTTGTTTTTTCTTCTTCAGCTAGTACAGCATCAACTAAAATACGTCCGCTATGCTCATCAGTGATCACTTTTTTACGAGATGCAATTTCTACTTGTACCTGAGGTGGAATAGTGAAGAAAGAACCACCTGAAGCTCCACGTTCAATTGGCACAACAGCTAAACCGTTCTTAACATTATTTCTAATTCTTAGATAGGCTTTTACCAAACGCTCGTCAATTTTCTTTTGAAAATCTTCGGATTTACCCAAAAGCGCTTCTTCTTCTTTTTCAGTTTCTTTTAAAATTTCGTCTAGCTCTCCTTTTTTATGTTTTAAGTGCGTTTGACGATCTTTTAATTTGTCTTTTGTTTCAGAAATAACTTCTTTCTTTTGTTCTATCTGAACCTTAAATTCTTTTATATGTTTTTCGGCTAATTGAATTTCTAACTCCTGAAACTCAATTTCTTTAGTCAATGAGTTATATTCTCTGTTATTTCTAACATTATTTTGCTGCTCACTATACTTTTTGATTAAAGCTTTAGCTTCTTCAATTAAATTCTTTTTGCCTTTAATCTCATCATCAATAACTGCTAGACTATCATTTAATTTCTCTAATCTGGTGTTTAGCCCTTCAACTTCATCTTCTAAATCTCTAACCTCTAAAGGCAGTTCACCTCTGACATTTCTTATTTCATCTACTCTAGAATCAATTAATTGTAAATCATATAACGCTCTTAATCGTTCTTCTACAGTAGCTTCAGCCTTTTTCTTTGCCATAATTATAAATACTTTACCGGATTTGTATTTGTCTTTGATAAAATGATTGCAAAATTAGTAATTTTTTTTGAGAGATAGTCTACTAAAAATGATTTTGTGAATTGCTCGCTTTCGTAATGCCCAATATCTGCTATAACAATAGTATGTTCTGCACTAAAAAAGTCATGGTATTTTAAATCTGCTGTTACCAAAAGATCTGCGCCTGAAGCTTTAGCAGCACCAATAGCGAAACTTCCTGAACCTCCCAAAACAGCAATCTTTTTTATGGGTTTGTCTAACAGTTTTGAATGCCTTACACATTCTGTATTCATTTTCTGCTTTATATAGTGAAGGCATGCGGTTGCATCCATTTCACTCTCGAGCTCACCTAGCATTCCCATACCAATATTTTGGTTGGTATTATCTAAAGTTGTAATTTCATAAGCTACTTCTTCATAAGGATGTGTTTTAAATAAAGTTTTTAAAACATTAGATTCTAAGTGTTTTTTGTAGGTTACAGAAATAGCCGTTTCACTTTCAGAATGTAATTTTCCTTTTTCACCAATAACAGGATTAGAATCTTCATTGCCTTTATAAGTGCCTTCTCCATCCACATTAAAACTACAAGATTCATAATTGCCTATACTACCAGCTCCTGCTTTGAATAATGCTGAGCGTAAAATTTCGGCACTACTTTTTGGGACATAAGTTTGTAATTTTTTTATAGTGCCAGATTGAGGTATTAAAATCTGTTTGTTTTTTAAACCTAGTTGGTCACAAATGATTGAGTTGACACCCTGCAAAGCATTGTCTAAAGCTGTATGAATTGAAAAGATAGCTATATTATGCTGAATGGCTTTTATAACCACACGTTCAACATAAGTTTTGCCTGTTAGCTTTTTTAAACCTTTAAAAATAATAGGATGAAAGCTAACGATGAGGTTACAGTTATTGTCAATGGCTTCATCAACAACAGCTTCTAGTGTATCTAATGTAACTAGGATTCCTGAAACCGATTGGTTTTTATTACCTACCAAAAGCCCAACATTATCAAAATCTTCAGCATAGGCTAGTGGGGCTAAATCATGTAGTTGATTAATTACATCTTGAACATTCATAAGTGTATATTTGTTTCAAAAATACATATTTTAGTACTCTTGAAATTTATCCGCATCATATTGTTTCCTATTGTACCAATTTACTATGTTGTAACTTGGTTTAGAAATTGGTTGTATGATAAAGGGGTTAAATCCTCAAAAAATTATAATCTTCCTATCATTTGCGTTGGAAACCTAAGTACTGGTGGTACAGGTAAAACACCTATGATAGAATATTTAATTCGCTTATTAAAAGGTCAAAAATCTATTGCTACTTTAAGCCGAGGTTATAAACGTATAACAGATGGTTTTGTTCTAGCAGATGAAAATGCGACTGCTGATACTATAGGAGATGAACCTTATCAATTTTTTAAAAAATTTGAAGATATAAAAGTTACTGTTGATGGAAATCGTCAAAATGGTATTGAACAGTTAATGGCTTTAGAAGAAAAACCAGAAGTTATTTTACTAGATGATGCCTATCAACATAGAAAAGTTAATGCCGGATTTAGTATTCTATTGACGGCTTACCACAAACCTTATTATGAGGACATAGTTTTACCTACAGGAAATTTAAGAGAACCACGTTTTGGGTCAAAAAGAGCAGATATCATTGTGGTTACAAAATGTCCTAAAGCTATTTCTAAAGCTGAGAAAAGCGCGATGTCTTCAAAATTAAAATTGAAATCATATCAGCAATTATTTTTTAGTCATATTGAGTATTCTGAAAAAGTAATTTCAAAGCATAATGCGTTAGCTTTAAGTACGCTTCCCAAATTTACTTTGGTTACGGGTATTGCTAATGCCACACCATTGGTTAATTTCTTAACTAACAAAGGATTAGAATTTGATCATTTAGAATATCCTGATCATTATAGTTTTAGACCTGTAGATATCGAAAAATTAGAAAATAAAGCATTAATTATAACTACAGAAAAGGACTATGTGAGGTTGTCTAATAATGAAGTTTTTGAAAACAGTTTGTACTATTTGCCAATAGAAATGAAGATTGATAATGCTGAGGCTTTTGAAAGTACGATTTTATCTTTTGTTCATTAAAAGAAGCTGGAGATTACTTCTTTTCCTGAAAGGACATCATATAGTTTGGTCTCAAAATCTTCTTTTTTAAATGGTTTGGAAATGATGTCGTTAAAGCCAGCCTCGCCAAACTCTTGCATTTTATCTTCTATAGTTACTGCTGTAAGTGCAAAGATGATTAAATCTTTATCGAAAGTTCTAATAATTTTTGTGGCCTCTAAGCCGCTAATACCAGGCATGTGGATATCCATCAATACAATATTATAGTCGGTAGATTTAACTTGTTCTACAGCAGCTTCACCATTATCTACTACATCACAGTTTAATCCCATCTTGTTAAGAATCTTTTTGGTAATCATTTGATTAATCTTGTTATCCTCAACAATCAAAATTTTAACATCACTTAAATCCAAATCTTCCATTTTATTAGATTTTTTAATTTCTTCTACTTGTGGAGCTTTAACTTCTTCAACATGTTCTAAAGGAATTTCAAAAAAGAATGTTGTGCCTTTACCTAGCTCACTCTTTAAATAGATTTTACCTTTAAGAATTTTGATAAGCCCTTTTACAATAGATAAACCAAGACCAGTGCCACCATATTTTCTGTTGATTTGAACAGAGCCTTGAGAAAAGCTATCAAACATCTGATCTTGTTTTTCTTTTGTAATACCAATACCATTATCTTCAATTTCGAAGCGTAGCGTATACATATTGTCCTTATGGTCAATTTTGTATGCTCTCACCCAGATGTCTCCATCTTTTGTAAATTTAATGGCATTTCCAAGCAGGTTAATTAAGATTTGGGAAATTTTTAATTGGTCACCATTATAGGATTCTGGTAAACCGTCTTCATAGTCAAAATGTAGGTTTGTATCATTGTCCTTAGCAGAATTACTAAGTGCAGAGATTATATTTTCGAGTTTATTTTTAAGGTTGAATACCTCAGGATCTAATTCAACTTTATTAGCTTCAATTTTATTGATTTGAAGGATGTCGTTTATGAAGGTTAATAAGTAATCGCCTGAGAATTTTAATGATTTTAAATGGGGTATTTGGTGTTCTTTAGGGTCTTCTTCTAATAACATATTAGTAAGGCCTGTAACTGCATATAACGGTGTGCGCAATTCGTGTGTTACCGTAGACAAAAAATTTGCCTTTGTTTTAGAAGCTAACTCTGCCTTCTCTTTTGCTACAATAAACTCATCATTTTTGGTTTGTAGCATATTATTGGTTCTTAACCTTATGTTATTATTCTTGTAGAGTGATAAGGTCAATAGCGATAAGATTGTAATTAATGCAATACTCAGAATGGTAGTAATTCTTGTGAAATTACTTTCTGCACTAACTTCGTCTATCTGCTGCTTTAATTGTGCGTTTTGAGCATCTTTATATTGGTATATATACTTGCCGGTAATACCAGGAGCTAAATTTTCGCGTTTAACATCTAAAATAGAATCAGACAGCTTAATATGTTTGGTAATGAAATCGTAGGAGCTTTTATAATCTCCCTTCGCTTTATGTATAGCACTTAATGTTAAATAGGCTTCATTAACATTTTCTAAAATGTTGTAGGCTTTAGCAATAGAAAGCCCTTCTTCGACTTGGGTTAGTGCCAAATCATTATTGTTAAGAGCACTAGAAACTTTACCACTTTCTATTAGAGCACTACTTAGCCTTCGCCTTTGTTCGTACTTTTTAGCAATAATTATGGTCTTGTCGAGTTGGGATTTGGCCTTATCGAATTGTTTGAGCGAAATGTATACTTTAGCTTCGTTTAAGGTAACTTCAGAGATGTATTCTTCTAAGCCTTCTTGTTCAAATAAATTTTTTGCCGATTTATAGTAATCAAGAGCATTATCATATTCTTCCTTTGTACTTAATATAACACCTTTAATATTATAACTAATAGCCCGGTTGCCATAGTCATCAATATCTCGCTGAATTTGAAGTGCTTTATTTAAAGAAATATTCGCTTTATCTGTTTCTCCTACCAGATATCTAACTTTTGCAATTTTGGTATGAATCTTACCTTGGTTAGTCTTATCGTTAATTTTTTCGGCAATTGCAAGCGCTTTTTCCAGATTACCTAAAGCGTTGTAATAATCACCGCGATCGCTCTCTAATTTAGCTTGAGTAACACGCTCTTGTATTCTCATAGATAGCATATCTGCATCTTCGACACTATCTATTTGTGCGAAAACCAGACTGCAAAAACACGCTAAAAAAACAAATATGTAATATTTGATTCGGGACATTTCAGCTCACTTTTATTTGAACAAATATAATTATTTATTCGACAAAAGTGCTTTTTTATCCGATAAATCGCAAATTAAATCTAAAATTCTACAGCTATACCCAGTTTCGTTATCGTACCAACCTACTATTTTAACCATGTTTCCGATGACGGAAGTCATCTGCGCATCGAAAATACATGAGTGTGTATTACCAACAATATCAATAGAGACAATTGGGTCTTCAGTATATTCTAAAACTCCTTTTAATTTAGATTTTGAGGCCGTTTCAAAAATCTTATTTACTTCTTCTATAGTTGTACTCTTTTCTACATTAATGGTGATGTCTGTAAGCGAACCATTGGCTACTGGTACTCTTATACCACAACCACCAATAACATTAGATAGATCAGAAAAAATCTTAGTTAGAGCTTTAGCTGCTCCTGTTGTGGTAGGAACTATAGATTGTCCAGCTGCTCTGGCACGTCTTAAATCGCGATGAGGTTGATCGTGCAAACTTTGATCGGTAGTATAAGAATGTACGGTTGTGATATAAGCTTGCTTAATACCAAAGTGCGTTTTGATTAAATCAATCATTGGAGCGGCATTGTTAGTTGTACACGAAGCATTAGATATTATGGTTTCTGAGCCATCTATATTATGGTCATTGACACCCAGAACTATAGTTTTAATATTATCATCTAAAGCAGGAACTGATAACACTACACATTTAGAACCATTATTTATATGATGCTGTAATTTTGATCTAGTTTTGAATTTTCCAGTGGATTCTATGACAAATTCTGGTTGAACGATTGACCAATCTATAGACTTTGGATGGTTCTCATTGTATAGAGGAATAGAAACTTCATTAACGATAATGTGATCATGGTTATATGTAATAGTTTCATTTAGCACTCCATGAATACTATCGTATTTTAATAAATGACTTAAGGTTTTAGCATCTGCCAAATCATTTATGGCAACAATTTGTATTTGCGGGTGTTGAAGCGCTAATCTAAATACACGTCGACCAATTCTACCAAATCCGTTTATGGCGACTTTAATCATTAATTAATGTGTTTTTGTGCTTTATAAGAAGATCTTACTAAAGCACTACTTTCTACATGTCTAAAACCAAGTTCCAAACCTATGGTTTTATATTCGTCAAATTCATCTGGATTGATAAAACGTTTTACAGGTAAGTGCTTTTTACTGGGTTGCAGGTATTGACCTATAGTAACCACATCAACGTCATTATCTCTTAAATCGTGAAGTGTAGTGATAACTTCTTCTCGTGTTTCTCCCAGACCTAACATAATACCAGATTTGGTTCTACGTTGTCCTTGCTGTTTCAGATATTTTAAGACTCCCATGCTACGATCGTATTTGGCTTGTATACGGACTTCGCGTGTTAATCGTCTAACGGTTTCGATATTATGTGAAACCACTTCTGGAGCTACATCAATAATACGGTCGATATGTTTTTCTATACCTTGAAAATCAGGGATTAAAGTCTCAAGTGTCGTTTCGGGATTCATTCTACGAACAGCTTTAACCGTTTCTGCCCACATAATGCTTCCCATATCTTTAAGATCGTCTCTATCCACACTTGTTAAAACCGCATGTTTAATCTGCATAATTTTAATGGATCGTGCTACTTTCTCAGGCTCATCCCAATCTACAGTTTCAGGTCGTCCGGTTTTTACTCCGCAGAACCCACAAGAACGTGTGCATACATTCCCTAAAATCATAAATGTTGCCGTTCCTTCTCCCCAACATTCACCCATATTTGGACAACTTCCTGATGTGCAGATTGTATTGAGTTTGTATTTATCTACAAGACTTCTAAGTTCAGTGTATTTTTTACCAGTAGGTAACTTAACACGCAACCATTTTGGTTTGCGTTCTGGTAAAATATTTGAAACTACTTTGGTTTCCATGCATTTTCAATTTCGAGAAAGCAAAGATACAAAGTAAATAATTAAAATAGCCTACAGCAGTGTGAGATACCAGATGCTAAAACCAATTAAAAATACAATGCCTAACCATGATAAAATATGAAGCTTTAAGCTAGGTCTCCAATCTTTCGGTGTGTGTTTACTGGAAATTAGCTTATAATTAATAATGGCATAAAAAGGAGCTGTTAAGAATGAGAGAATAGTTGCTATCTTAATGAATAACCCCATTTCTGAAGCGAAAGCAAAAAAGATAAAAATAGTACCAAAGGTCAAAATCAAAACCCAATATAAATAGGCGTTTTTTTTATGTTGATTAGAAAGTATCGCTAAGCTTTTAGCCATAGCTCTAGGCGATGCGTCTAAAGTGGTAATGGTTGTACTAAACATGGTTGTAAAGGCTGCAATACCAATAATTATATAAGACCAGTTCCCTAAAGTTTTGGTGTATAAATCAATAAGCTGATTTGAAAAAATTGCTGCTTTTTCACTAAAGGAATTACCAGTATTAAACATCACAAAATAACCAAGACAAACAAAAGCGATACCTAAAATTATAGCGCCAAAATAACCTATGTTAAAATCTAATAATGCAGTTTTTGGAGAAAATGTACCTTCGTCCTTTTTCTTTTCTATTGCCCAAATAGAGTGCCAAACAGAAATATCTAATGGAGCAGGCATCCAACCCATAAAAGCAATTAGAAAAGCAATTTCAGTAGGGTCTTCTGGCAGCACCTGTACTAAAGAAATGGGTGTGTTAAACTCCAAAAATGCAAAGCTAACAGCTACTAAGGTGCTTATGGTTAGAGCAATAATGATAACTTTAATTAACTTATCTAGAGTATTATACTTACCTAAGAAAAGTATTAATAAGCAGATAAATAATATAATAACGGTCCAAATTTCTACACTGCTGATACTCTCAACACCAAAGTTTAAAAAACTAACATCTCCAAAAAGGGAGTAGGCTAAACCAGCGGTAACAATAGTAACGGCTGTTTGAATGGTAAACATTGTCGCCAAGCTTAAAATAAAATAAGCAATTAATATACCTTTATTTAGTTTATAATATCCTTCAAGTAAACTTTCACCAGTTGCTGAGGCATATCTGGGACCAAATTGAAAAAAAGGATATTTAAATAAGTTAACGAGTAATAAAGCCCAAAGCAATCCTAGCCCATAATCTGCTCCAGCTCTAGTAGATTGTACCAGATGTGATACACCAATAGCAGCGCCTGCAAATAATAATCCGGGCCCTAATTTTTTAAAGGTAGAAAGCATTAAGTTTTAGTAATAATGGCTGCTAATAGTTTTTTTGCTCTTAATAGCTTTACCTTAACATTATTAATAGGTTCTTTAAGCTCTTGAGATATTTCCTTGTAACTGAATTCCTGAAAATACCTTAAGTTAATGACTTCCTGGTAATGAGGTTTTAATTTTTTGATATCTCTTAAGAGATTAGCAAGATTTTGCTCCGTTATGATCTTATCCTCAGGAGTAGGTGAGTCGTCAACAATATCAAAATAATGCTCATCATCATCTTTAGATGCATTTCTGATTGTTTTTTTCTGCTTTCTAATTAAATCTATATGGATATTTTTTGAAATAGTTATCAACCACGTTTTAAACTTATAATCTTTGTTATAAGTGTTTATCTTATCAAAAGCTCTGGAAAATGTTTGGATGGTTATATCTTCAGCATCATTTTCATTTTTTGTACGCTTGAGTTGAAATGTATACACATCATTCCAAAAGGTATCCAAAAGGAAATTGAACGCAATTTGGTCATTCTGTTTGGCTTTTATAATCGCGTCTTTTATTTCCAATGATTAGGTGTAGATATAAGATTAGCAATAAAGATACTTAATTGTGCAGTAATTAAAAATAATTCTAGAAAAGGTGTTAAGAGGATAAGATTAACTTCATCTAATTTTTTTGCAGCAAACCCTAAACTTATGAGTTGAACAATAAAACGTAAAGTAATTAACGCTACAACCCACATCCAATCATAAACCAATACAAATAATAAAGTCCCCAAAACCCAGAATAAAAACTGCGAGGCGTAAAACAAGCCTAAAAGAAGCTTATGCTTAGTTTTGTAAAAGTTTGCTGTGCTAACATGTCTACGTTTTTGTATTATCCAGTCTTTAAAAGAACTTTTAGGTTCAGAAATTGTAAAGCTTTCAGTAGAAGTACAAATAATAGTGTTCTTATTGTCAGCAACTTCATTGATAAATAAGTCATCATCACCAGACTTTATAGACATATGATTGTTAAAACCATTATTGTTAAAAAATAGTTCCTTTCTATAAGCCATATTTCTGCCAACTCCCATATATGGTATTCCCAAACTAGCATAAGAGAAATATTGCAAAGCTGTCATTACAGTCTCAAACCGAATGAGATGATTTAATAATGAAAAACGTTTTTTAGCATAAGCCCCATACCCTAAAACAATAGCTTTTTGATTAGAAAATTTACTGCTTATATGAGCTAACCATTTATTGGATTTTGGTTTGCAATCAGCATCAGTAAAGACTAAAAAATCATATGTAGACGCTTTTATACCTAAGGTAAGTGCATATTTTTTATTTCCCCAAAATACTTCAATAGTTTTAACGTCTACCAATTTTATGTTTTGGTGATTAGCTTCAAACTGTTTCATTACTTCAAAAGTTTCATCAGAAGAACTGTCATTGACCAAAACAACTTCAAAGTTTGTGTAGTCTTGATTTAAAATAAGTGGAAGATTCTGCTTTAAATTTTCTGCCTCGTTTTTTGCACATATAATTACAGAGACGGGAATATGCTTTTTTAATCGTGACTCTAATCTTTTAATTGAAAAAGAAAAAAGAAATGTGAGGTAGTATACAATTTGAATACCAACTATTACTACAAAAGCAAAAAATAGTATTGTAGTAATGCTCATTAAGACCTATGAATGTTGAGGTTCGTTACAGTTTTCGAACTGATCTGGAGTCTTACCACAAAAACCACAAGCTTCACCTTCTTTGTTAAGCATTGGGTTTTGGCTAGCGCAAGTACCTGCGAATTCACCATCCTTTTTTGCCCAAAGTTTTATAGCAATTCCTGCAATGGCTAAAGCTAACAATCCAAGTGTAAGAAGTAACAATTTCATTTTTAATGCTTAAATTTAATGCAAAGATAAAGCTTTTACATTTATTTAATGCCCCTTTTTCAATTGTGACTTTACAAATAAATCTTGTGTCACATTAGTATTAAACATTTATTAACTAACTAATTAATTATCAATTATGAAAAAATTATTTGCTGAGTTTTTTGGAACGTTTTGGCTTGTTTTTGGGGGTTGCGGTAGTGCAATTTTCGCTGCAGGATTTCCTGAATTGGGTATTGGATTTGTAGGTGTTGCACTCGCTTTTGGTTTAACTGTACTTACTATGGCATATGCTGTAGGGCACATATCTGGCGGACATTTTAATCCTGCTGTATCTATAGGCCTATGGGCAGGAGGGAAATTTGAAGCAAAAGATTTAATAGGTTATATTCTAGCCCAAGTTGTTGGTGCTATTGTTGCTGCATTGGCGCTCAAAACAATTATTTCTGGCAAAGCTGGATTTGACACATTAGGTGGATTTGCAGCGAATGGATATGGTGATTTGTCACCAGATAATTACAGCATGATGGCAGTAATAGTCGCTGAGATTATTTTAACGGCGTTTTTCTTAATCGTCATTTTAGGAAGTACAAATACTAGAGCACCCAAAGGGTTTGCTCCAATAGCTATTGGTTTGGCATTAACGTTAATCCACTTAATCAGTATACCTATTTCAAATACATCTGTAAACCCTGCAAGATCTTTAAGTCAGGCTTTATTTGCTGATGGTGCATACTTATCACAGGTATGGGTATTTTGGGTTGCCCCAATAGCAGGTGCTGTTATTGGTGGGATTATACACAAGGCACTTTTTGAGAATGAATAGAAATTAAAGTAATAAGCATAAAAAAGAGGCGCAATATTATGTGCCTCTTTTAATTTATTTAAGTTTATGTACCTTATTTTTCTTTCAGTGAAATCTCTGCAACCTCAGTATTGTTCTCGTCAGTTTTGCCACTTGTTCCAATTTTAATACTCAATGCTAATGCATCTTCCATATATGGTATTGGTTTTAATTTGCGGTCAGATTCGTCAATTATACCTAGATTAACCATTCTATCTTGTAGTTCTGCCCAAATTTCATAATGCTGTTCTTTAGGTAGTTGTGGTAATGTAATCACATCTATCATAGATGTTTTTTCTACAGGATTAATGTAGGCAACTGTTTTTAAATTTTTTGCACGCTCATTACCATTAATGACATACTTTCTGGCATCAGGATTATTCAATTTGTTTAATTCTCTAGACAATTCATCTAGTTTAGCATTATTGTTTTCAATATCACTCCTTAAATCAAAGATTTCTTCAATGACAACATTATTCTCATCATTCAGCATTTGATTTTTCTGATACAATATAAACGATGTAACCGCAAATAAAATAGCAGCAGCACTAGCTGCAATACTATACCAAGGAGTCTTCTTATTCTGTATTAATTGAATCACTTTAGTATCATTAGATTCTTCCAAAGCTTCTAAAATATTTGATAATACATTATTTGGTACATCAACAGCACCAGCTTTAGCAATGAGTTCTAAATTACCCTGAAGCTTTTCGTAAGCTATAGCCGCTTCAGGATAGTTATTGATGAAAAATTCTACCTCTGTTGTTTCTTCAGCAGAAGTTTCACCTACCAAATATTTATTAAGTAGGTTAGAATTTAAAAAACTATGTAATTTTGTTTCCATAATAAATACTTTTAAGGGTCGTAAACTTTTTTTAATTCTCTCAACCCTATTTTTAATCTCGACTTAATTGTACCAAGAGGAATATCTAGTTCGTCACTAGCCTCTTGTTGCGTCATGCCTTGAAAAAAAAGGGCATCTAACACAATTTGATACTTTTCTTCTAGTCGCCCAACATGCGCTTTAATATCCAAAACATCTTGGTTTAAATTACTTGTTGGTAAGATATATACGTTAGAAGTATCAATTTGGACTTCCTTTTTATAACGATTGTTAAAACTTCTAAGTTTATCTATAGCAGTATTCCTTGCTATGCGGAATAACCAGGTAAATAATTTGGCTTTGCTAGAGTCATATTTGTGAGCATTCTTCCATACCTTAATAAAGGTCTCTTGCAAAGCATCTTCTGCAATTTCTTCATTAATGGTAATCTTTAAAATAACACCATAAAGACTAGCGGAATAATTTTCGTAAAGTAGATTTAATGCACGTTTATCTCCTTTTTTGAGATAAGCGATTATTTTTTGCTCTGTTGGTGTTATGCTCAAAATGTTAAAATCTTGTTTTATTTGGTTTTAAGACATCCAAAATGGATTTGTAAACGTAAATATACTCAAATACACTTTTATTGGATTAAAAGCACAATTTATTGGTATAATTTTTCTTCCATTTAGAGAGTTGATTAATAGCATTTTCAAAAAAAATTATCCCAATTCATAAGTCGCAATATTTATTGCGACTTATGTTTTTATATAATATTTACTTCGATTTCAATTTCTATGTTAAAGATACGTTTCACTGTTTTTTGAATGAGTTTTGCCAATTCAAAAATATCTTTCCCTTTAGCATTACCATAATTAACTAAAACTAGAGCTTGTTTACTGTGTACTCCATAATTGTTGAAGCGCTTACCTTTAAAACCAGCTTGTTCTATAAGCCAACCCGCTGGTATTTTTACTTCAGTGTCAGAGATTTGATATGAGGGAGCGTTTGGGAAATTATCATTTAAGATATCAAATTCATCTTTTGAAATAATCGGGTTTTTAAAGAAACTACCACTATTACCAATGACTTTAGGATCTGGTAATTTACTTTGTCTAATTGCAATGACTGCTTTTGAGATATCTTGAATAGTAGGTTCTAAAATATTAAAGGCCTTTAGTTGGTCTTTTATAGCTCCGTAATCCATATGTAATCTATGGTTGGTTTTAGTGAGCTCAAAGTTAACACTTGTGATAATATATTGTCCTTTTAAATCTTGTTTAAAAACAGACTCTCTGTAACCAAAATTACAATCATCTTTTGTGAATGTTTTTACTTTTTGACTCTTAATATGAAGCGCTTCACAACTCACAAAGACATCTTTTAATTCAACTCCGTAAGCTCCAATATTTTGAATAGGAGCAGTGCCTAAATTACCAGGAATAAGCGATAGGTTTTCTATACCACCATAATTATGCTCTAAACACCAAAGTACAAACTCATGCCAATTTTCACCAGCCATGGCTTTTATTATAACCTTATCGTCAGTTTCATTTAAAATTGAGGTGCCCTTAAGGTTAATGTGCAAAACCAGAGCTTCAATATCTTTTGTTAGTAACATATTACTTCCTCCACCAAGTATAAAAAGTGGATTGGTATGATGCTCAGCTAAAATATTCTTTAATTGCTCAATGGTAGAAACATCACAATATAATGTAGCCGTTGTATTTATACCAAAAGTATTAAATGGTTTTAATGAAACATTTTTTTCTATCACCATTTAGTCTTTATACACTTTTAAAGCTTCAGCTAATATTTTTATTGCGAGTTTTAAACTGTCTTCGTTAAGAACATAAGCAATACGAATTTGGTTTAAACCTACGCCAGATGTAGAATAAAATCCAGCAGCAGGTGCTACCATAATAGTATTGTTTTCATAACTAAAAGACTCTAGTAGCCAACGTGCAAAATCATCAGAGTTTTTTACTGGTAATTCTGCAATACAATAAAATGCACCATTGGGTTTGGCAACTTTAACCCCTTCAATGTTTTCTAACCCGGAAATCAATATGTTTCTACGTTTAACATATTCGTCGATAACATCATCAAAATAACTTTGAGGTGTTTCTAAGGCAGCTTCGCTTGCAATTTGTGCTAAGGTTGGTGGGCTTAACCTGGCTTGAGCAAATTTTAGTGCTGTTTTAATAACGTGATTATTTTTTGAAACTAAATAACCGATACGTGCACCACACATACTATAGCGTTTCGATACCGAATCGATAACAATAGCATGATCCTCTAAACTAGGTTCTTGTAAAATAGAATAGTGTGTTATCCCATCGTAGACAAATTCTCTGTAGACTTCATCAGCGATTAAAAACAAATCATGTTTTTTAACAATAGAAGATAGTTTTTTTATTTCTTCTTTAGAATATAAATAACCTGTTGGATTTCCTGGGTTACAAATTAAAATAGCTTTAGTCTTAGATGTAATCAACTTTTCGAACTCTTCAATTGGTGGTAAAGCGAAATTGTCTTCAATTTTAGAAATTACAGGTACAACTTTAACACCAGATGCTGTTGAAAAACCATTATAATTGGCATAGAATGGTTCTGGAATTATAATTTCATCTTCCTCATCCATAATACTACCAAAAGCAAATAATAAAGCTTCGCTTCCTCCTGTAGTTACAATAATATTGTTATGCGTGACATGAATGTCATTTTTCTTATAGTAGTTGGCAATTTTAATTCTGTAATTTTCAGAACCTTCAGATCTTGAATATGCTAATATGTCTAGAGAATGTGTTTTTAAAGCATCTAAAGCTACCTGCGGTGTTTTAATATCTGGCTGGCCTATGTTAAGGTAGTAAACTGTTTTTCCTTGTTTTTCTGCTTCTTCAGCAAAAGGCACCAATTTTCTAATTGGTGATTCTGGCATATCTATACCTTTTTTTGAAATTTTTGGCATGGTCGTAAATTATAAAGTGCTAAGTTCTGAAATTTCTTAAAGTTTATGTAAAAAATAACGTTTAAAATATATTATAAGATAAAGATTTGTAAATTCAATTAAAACTAACCAACATTGAGATTGCTTTTAAGATACTTAATTCTATGTTTTTTTGCCGTTAACAGTAGTTTGTTGATTGCTCAAGATAGTTTTTTTCTCAAAGGTGAAGTAAGCCATAAAATAGATTTTGAGTTTACAAGCAATCTTATTATTATACCTGTTGAAATTAATGGGGTTACATTATCTTTTGTTTTAGACAGTGGTGTAAGTAAGCCTATTCTTTTCAATCTCGATGAACGAGACTCACTTGATTTAAAAAACACAAAATCCTTTTATTTACATGGTCTAGGTGGTGATGGGCGTATTAAAGCTATAAAATCTAGCCACAATAGGTTTAAAATTGGTAATGCTGTAAGTGTAAATAAGGATCTGTATGTTGTTTTTGATAAGTCAATTAATTTTACTCCACGTCTAGGGGTTTTGGTCCATGGTATTATAGGGTATGATGTTTTCAAGGATTTTGTTGTAGAAATTAATTATATGTCTAGGTACATTAGGTTGCATAAGACTCAAACGTTTAAACCGAAATCGTCTAAAAAATGGAGAACCATACCAGTTAGTATTTATAGAAATAAGCCATATCTGGACGCTAAAATTACCATTAACGAGGACGAAAAACCAGTTAAGTTACTTATAGATACCGGTAGTGGTGATGCACTATGGTTATTTGAAAATAAAAATGAAGGTTTTGTGCCAAAAAAAGATTTATTTTTTGAGGATTATCTAGGGAAAGGACTCAGCGGATCTGTTTATGGTAGCAGGTCTAAAGCTAATAGTTTTAGCTTAAGTGATTTTAATCTTAATGATGTTAACGTTGCATTTCCAGACTCTAACTATGTCCAAGCCGCAAGAGCTTACAAAGAGCGTAGTGGAAGTTTAGGTGGTAATATCTTAAAACGATTTAATCTCTTCTTTGATTATAATAATAAAAAATTACACTTAAAAAAGAATAGGTTTTTTAAAGAGCCTTTTACATACAATAATAGTGGTGTAGTATTAGAGCATCATGGAACCATGTTTGTAAGAGAGCAAATTAGTATGTCACCTAGTAATGACAAAAAAACTAACACAGATTTTAATGCTGTAAGAATAGATTTTTCTGTAAAGCATATAATGGTATTAAAACCAGTCTATAAAATTGTTGAATTAAGATCATCATCAAATGCATTTGCTTCTGGTCTAAGAGTTGGTGATATCCTTATAAGTATTAATGGGAGGTATGCTTATGATTACAAACTACCTGAACTCAATGAGATTTTTCATGGAAAAACTGGTAAGAGTATTAAGTTAAGGGTAGAAAGAAATGGTGAAGACAAAACATTTAAATTTAAGCTTGATAATGCCTTTAAAAAAATAAGCCCTCATACAGAGGGCTGATTATTAGACTAGTTTTGATTAGAGTGTTTATTGCTCAATCATACTTTTTTCTTTTTTTTCTAAAACACTTGTCTTATTTGGGTCTATCACTAAACCTTTTATTTTTAGTGCGACTGTAGGAGTATCGGCATTAGAAATAACAGTGATTGTTTTTCTTATTGGGTTTACTCTTTTGGTGTCGTATTTTACTTCTATTTCACCTGTTTCACCAGGCATAATTGGCCCTTTAGGTTTTTTAGGCACAGTACAACCACAAGTTGATTTTACACTAGAAATTATTAGTGGAGCATCACCAGTATTAGTAAACTCAAATGTTCTTACCCCATCAGCACCTTTTTCTATGGTACCATAATCTATAACATTAGTTTTAAATTCAATCTTTGCCTGAGCAAAAGATCCAAAACTAATTAGTCCTACAAATAAAATTGCTATTAAATTTTTCATCATTTAAATTTTTAAATTGATACTATCAAAATTACTTACTTTTTAATTCTCCTCAAAATTAATTAGATGTAATACACTGCATTTAACAGTATTTAGAGTTTTATATCCATATTAATCACCTAATAATTTTTCAAAAAAAGAAATATAAGTACTTTTGTCAGTTACTTAGCAAAAACGATACCAAAATATGGAAATCCCATCAAAATATAATGCATTGTCAGTAGAAAAGAAATGGTATGACTACTGGATGGAGCACAACTATTTTCACTCTATACCAGATGAAAGAGAGCCTTATACTATTGTTATACCTCCTCCAAATGTAACAGGTGTATTACATATGGGACATATGCTTAATAATACAATACAAGATGTATTGATTCGTCGATCGCGTTTATTGGGTAAGAATGCATGTTGGGTGCCAGGTACAGATCATGCTTCTATAGCGACAGAAGCTAAAGTTGTTGCTAAATTAAAAGATCAAGGCATTGATAAAAATGACCTAACCAGAGAAGAATTTTTAAATCATGCCTGGGATTGGACAGAGAAATATGGAGGGGTAATTTTAGAACAATTAAAAAAATTAGGATGTTCTTGCGATTGGAATCGTACTAAGTTTACATTGGATGCTGATATGTCTGAGTCCGTAATTAAGGTGTTCGTCGATTTATACAATAAAGGATTGATTTATCGTGGTTATAGAATGGTAAATTGGGACCCCGAAGCCAAAACGACATTATCTGATGAAGAAGTTGAGTATATAGAAAAGCAAGGAAAACTCTATTACGTAAATTATAAAGTTGAAGACTCTGAGGAAATAATAACTATTGCTACCACACGTCCTGAAACTATTTTGGGTGATACAGCAATTTGCATTAATCCTAATGATCCAAGACATCAAAATCTAAAGGGTAAAAAGGCGATTGTGCCAATTTGTAATCGCGTGATTCCGATAATAGAAGATGATTATGTGGATGTTGAGTTTGGTACGGGTTGTTTAAAAGTAACACCTGCTCATGATGAAAATGATAAAGTTTTAGGCGATAAACATAATTTAGAAGTTATTGACATTTTTAATGAAGATGCAACACTTAATAGCTATGGGTTACATTACCAAGGACAAGATCGTTTTAATGCTCGTAAAGCTATTGTTAAAGAGTTAGAATCATTAGGACATATCAATAAAATAGAAGATTATAACAATCGTGTTGGAATCTCTGAACGTACTAAAGCGATTATAGAACCACGTTTAAGTGACCAGTGGTTTCTAAAAATGCAAGATTTAGTAAAACCAGCTATCAAAGCGGTTTTAGAAGATGGAGATGTGAAACTGTTTCCGAAAAAGTTTGAAAACACATACCGTCATTGGATGGAAAATATTAGAGATTGGAATATCTCTCGACAATTAATTTGGGGACAACAAATACCTGCTTATTATTATGGAGATGGGAAGGAGGATTTTGTAGTTGCAGAATCCATTGAGAAAGCAGTAGCTTTAGCACAAGTTAAGACTTCAAATTCCAAGCTTCAGGCTTCGGACTTAACACAAGACTCTGACGCGCTAGATACTTGGTTTAGCTCATGGCTATGGCCAATGTCTGTTTTTGATGGTATAAGAAATCCAGAGAACGAAGAGATAAAGTATTATTACCCAACAAATGATTTAGTAACAGGGCCAGATATTTTGTTCTTTTGGGTAGCACGAATGATTATTGCAGGTTATGAGTATAGAAGCGATAAGCCTTTTGAAAATGTATATCTTACTGGGTTGGTTAGAGATAAGCAACGTCGTAAAATGTCTAAACAGTTAGGGAATTCACCTGATGCATTAAAATTGATTGAAGAGTATGGTGCAGATGGTGTCAGAGTTGGATTATTACTGAGCTCCGCTGCTGGAAACGATTTAATGTTTGATGAAGATTTATGTGACCAAGGTAAAAAGTTTGCTAACAAAGTTTGGAATGCATTTAGATTAATTAAAGGTTGGGATATAGATGAGTCTATTGTACAACCTAATTCCAATAAAATAGCTATTGATTGGTTTGAATCAAAATTTCAAAAGGCCATATTAGAAATTGAAGATCACTTTAATAAATATAGACTTAGTGATGCTCTTATGACTATGTACAAGTTGATCTATGATGATTTTTGTGGATGGTTTTTGGAAATGATTAAACCAGAATATCAAAAACCAATTGACAAAAATACACTAAGCTCTGCCATTGAATTGCTGGAAAATAATCTAAAGATTCTTCATCCATTTATGCCATTCTTAACAGAAGAAATTTGGCAATACATTACTAATAGAACACCAGAAGAAGCTATAATCATATCCCAATGGCCAGAGAAAAGATTAATTAATGATATTATAATTTCAGAGTTTGATTTTGCTTCTGAGGTCATTTCTGGGGTTAGAAATGTTAGAAAGCAGAAAAATATTGCTAACAAAAATACTATAGATTTATCGATAATTAATAATGAAAAAACTACAGGTAATTTTGATGAAACTATCATTAAACTAGGAAATATTGATAAATTTAATTATGTAGATAGTCCTATTGAAGGTGCTTTGACATTTCGCGTAAAGTCAAACGAATACTTTATTCCAATGCAAGGTAACATTGATATCGAAGCTGAAGTAAAGAAACTTATAGAAGAGTTAAACTATACAGAAGGCTTCTTAAGATCTGTACAGAAAAAACTTGCTAATGAGCGCTTTGTAAGCAATGCACCAGAGCAAGTAGTAGCTTCGGAAAAGAAAAAAGAAGCAGATGCTTTAGCAAAAATCGAAACGATTAAAGCAAGCCTAAATAGTCTTAATTAGTTAAAATTTCTTAAAAACTTCCTTTCTGTTTATTCATTTAGAACGTCAAATTTCTAAAGCAGCTCTATTGCGAAAACGTTTTCGATAACTTTCATTTATACATATTATTAAAAACATATATAAAAATATATGAAAAATCTATATCATCTTTGTGGTGTAATTAAAACAACATACAATCATGATAAAAGTATCATTAGCAAAAGGTGATGGCATAGGTCCAGAAATAATGGACGCAACACTTAATATACTCTCTGCTGCAGGTGCAGATTTAATTTTTGAGGAAATCGAAGTAGGTGAGAAAGTATATTTGTCTGGCAATTCTACTGGGATTTCAGATGATGCATGGGATACAATAAGAAAAAATAAAATACTTCTTAAGGCACCAATTACAACACCTCAAGGAGGAGGGTACAAAAGTCTTAATGTAACGATGCGCAAAACGTTAGGGTTATATTCTAATGTAAGACCTTGTCGTAGTCTATACCCCTTCGTAACAACTAAGCACCCGGACATGGATGTCGTCATCATAAGAGAGAACGAAGAAGACTTGTATGCAGGTATAGAACATCAACAAACAGATGAAGTTGTCCAATGTTTAAAATTGATTAGCCGTCCAGGTTGTGAAAAAATTGTGACATACGCTTTTGAATATGCTAAAAAGTATGGAAGAAAAAAAGTCACATGTTTTACTAAGGATAATATTATGAAGCAGACAGATGGTTTATTTCATAAAGTGTTCGATGAGGTAGCTTCGCAATATCCAGATATTATAAATGAACATTGGATTGTAGATATTGGCTCTGCATTATTAGCAGATTCTCCAGAAGATTTTGATGTCATAGTTATGCCAAATTTATACGGTGATGTAGTGTCTGATATAGCTGCTCAGATTACAGGTTCTGTAGGTTTAGCAGGTTCAGCAAACATAGGTCAAGAATGTGCTATGTTTGAAGCTATTCATGGCTCTGCACCAGATATAGCCGGTAAAAATGTAGCTAACCCATCTGGTTTAATTAATGGAGCTGTTATGATGTTGAATCATGTTGGGCAAAGTAAAGTTGCAGAAAAAATACAGAACGCGTGGTTAAGAACAATTGAAGATGGTATACATACCAACGATATTTATGATTCTGTAATGAGTACAAAACCTGTAGGTACAAAAGAATTTGCAGAAGCAGTTATAGCTAATTTGGGCAATAAACCAAAGCAGTTGCCAGAAGTTCATTTTGAAGATAGTACGCCATTAATATTACCAAAATACCAGAGAAAACCATCTAAAGATAAAAAAGCAGTAGGGGTAGATTTATTTGTAGACTGGAATGGTTATGATGCTAATATTCTTGCAGAACAATTAAAGAAGCTAAACAATGATGAATTAGAATTGTCAATGATTACTAACAGGGGTATTAAGGTATGGCCAAATGGATTTGAAGAAACGTTTTGTACAGATCATTGGAGATGTAGATATAGTACTAAGGATGGGAAAGAATTGTCAAAAAGAAAAATAGTAGAAGTTTTACAAGCAGCTATGGAGCACGATATAGATGCGATAAAAACAGAAAACTTATACACGTTCGATGGTGTAAGGGGTTACTCATTAGGACAAGGACAGTAAGTAAAAGTTTTCAAAGAACTTACATTCCAGGACTAAAATAGAAAGTTAGTAATGTAAGGTCTAGGGATGTAAGTTAAAATATAAAGACACCATGACATTGGTAGATACAGAATTGGTAAATTTTTTCATAGGTTGTTACATACTAATTATTCTGCTTCTGTGTATTGTTGTGCTTAAGTCACAGAGGAAAATTAAGAGTAAAATAGTTTGGTTAGTATTGTTATTGTTTTTACCTGTGCTTGGTGTCTTTTTTTATATAATGTCCATTACATTTAAAACAAATAATATGACATATATTGATTAGTAGCGGTAATGATACATGTCATAATAAAAGACTGTTTTTAAAGGCAGTCTTTTTTTATTTACCACTCGTTAATTTTATTGCTATCTAGTTTTATAAAGATGAAGAGTAAAATGGTAAATCCCCAAAGTCCAGAACCACCATAACTAAAGAAGGGTAGTGGTATACCCACTGTTGGAATTAGCCCCATAACCATGCCAATATTCACAGTGAAATGGATAAATAGTATAGAAGCCACACCATAACCATAAACGCGACTAAACTGTGATTTTTGAGCTTCAGCCAGATAAAGAATTCGTATAATCAAAAGAACGAATAGAATAATAACAGTACTACTACCCAAAAAACCCCATTCTTCACCAACAGTACTAAAAATGTAATCTGTTTCTTGCTCTGGAACAAATTTCCCTGTTGTTCTTGTACCTTGTAGGAAGCCTTTGCCTGTTAACCCCCCAGAGCTAATTGCTTGTTCAGATTGAATTAGATTATAAGCTTCTCTTTTTCGCATTTGTTCTAACTTAACAGGATCTTTTTCTAGCCTTAAAAATATGGTAATTCTGTTTTGTTGATGTGTTTTTAACCCATGTTGATAAAACAATTTCACACCATAAGAAAAGCTAACAGCCAATAGCAAAACCAATATATATTGAGGGATTGATGCTCGCTTCTTTTTTCTAAAGAAGTAGCGTATTGCCAAAACTAAAGTGACAACTATCGCTGTAATAGCTATACCGTATTTTAAAGATAGTACCGCTAAAACTATTAATGAAAGTGCCACAATAAGATAAATTTGCTGCAAACCTTCTCGATAGAATACAAAGAAAAAAGCTAGATACACCATTGTACTACCAGCATCATTTTGAAGTAATATAAGTAATGCCGGAATAAATATTATTGCTGCAACACGAATTTGATCTTTTAGAGTTTGCATATTGGTTTGCAAATCACTTATATATTTTGCTACTGCCAATGCTGTAGCAAATTTTGCAAACTCACTAGGTTGTATTGTCATACTACCAATCCCATACCATGAGCGTGCGCCATTGACATCTTTACCAAAAAGAAATAAACCCAATAATGCTAAAATTGCAACTATATATATAATACTAGCAAATCTCTCATAGAACTTAGCTTCAAAAGAAAGTATGAGAATAATTAAGATAAGAGTTAAACCTATAAAAATAAGTTGCTTGCCATAAAGTTGAGAAGTGTCAAAGTAACTGGTAACATCACCAACATGAGAAGCAGAGAGAATATTAAGATAACCAAAACCTATTAATAACAAAAAGAGGATAATAGTAATCCAGTCAAATTTAAAACGTCTTTGGTTTTCTCTTAACATAGATTACGACTTAGGGATTTCAGCTTTAAGTTGTAATAGTTTTTGAAACTCTTTTTCATCAATAGCTTCAAGAGTCGTTTGTCTATTGATTCCAAAGGGTTCGTTAGAAAAAGGTTTTTGGTACTCGTGTTCTAGAGAATAACGGAGCACAAAATTTTCCATATCCTTTCTTGTAATTTCACCTCTTAGATAATACTCAATCATTAAACTTGCCATTCGACCTGCAAATCGGCTTCCAAAATAACCATTCTCTACAAAAACAGCCAAGGCAATTTTGGGATTATCTTTTGGAGCAAATGCTACGAAAATTGAGTGGTCGGTTAGTTGGGTTTTAACACTATCAATAATGGCAAAATTTTCAGCAGTTCCTGTTTTGCCACATATCTCAATACCTTTAACTTGCAACATATCTGCTGTTCCTTTATTATAAACATCAAACATACCTTGCACAACAGGTTCAAAATGACGCTTATCTATAGTGGTATATTTAGGTGTTGTGAATTTTGATGGAATTGTATCACCTTCAATTTCTTTAATGATATGTGGTGTGTAATAATGACCACGATTACCAATAGCTGCAGCCATATTTGCTAGTTGTATAGGTGTAGCTAATACTTCACCTTGACCTATAGCATTAGAAATAGTAAAAGTAGTGTACCATCTGTTTTTACCATAACCACGATTGTATGTTGAAGCTGTAGGTACTTTACCAGGTTGTCCAACGGATAAATCGTTATTAAGGTAATTACCTAGGCCAAAACTTTTTATATGTTTGCTCCAATTATCCATACCCTCTGCAGGAGAATCATATTTGTCAATAATTCTTCGATAAACATTTGCAAAATAAGCATTGCATGATTCATAGATGCCTATATTCATATTAGCAGGACTTCTATGCGCATGACATCCCATTTTTCTGTTGCCATAACGGTATCCCATAGCGCAGCTAAAACGCTCTTCGGTAGTCACTACTCCTTCTTGTAAAGCGACCAAAGCATTTAGGGTTTTAAAAGGGGATCCTGGAGGGTACATAGCTTGCAAACCTCTATCAAATAATGGTTTTGCTATACTATCTTTGTAGAGTATATTAAAATTTTTGGAACGTTCTCTACCTACCAATAAGTTTGGGTTATAAGATGGCCCGGAAACCATAGCTAAAATTTCACCAGAGCTAGGTTCAATAGCTACAATACCACCTCGCTTATTAGTCATTAATAGCTCACCATAAGCTTGAAGCTCAGCGTCTATTGTTATGGTAATGTCTTTTCCAGGTTTTGGTAATGTGTCAAAAATTCCATTTTTGTAGGGTCCAATATTTTTATTAAAACGATCTTTTTGTATAAACTTTATACCTTTAATTCCTCTTAATATATTTTCATAGGTTTTTTCAATACCTTGTTTACCTATTAAATCACCTAACTTATAATAGGGTTTTTTAGCAATAATATTACGATTTACCTCTCCAATGTCTCCTAAAACATTAGCGCCTATAGTGGTCTGGTAAAAACGTAATGATCTTTTTTGAATATAAAAACCAGTATACTTTCGCATTTTTTCTTGTAGAACGGCATAATCATTTTTAGATAATTGTTGAACAAATGGTGAAGACAATCTTGGCGAGTAATTTGAAGCTTTTTCTAGCCTTTTGTAATACGTCTCTTTGGTGATTTTTAATAGCTTGCAAAATTCATTGAGTTTTATAGAGTCCATGAACTCAACATCTCTAGGAATCACCATAACATCATATGAAGGTTGGTTAGCCACTAAAAGCTTTCCATTTCTATCATAGACGTAGCCTCGTTTGGGATAATTGTACTCCTTTTTAATGGCGCTGTCTTCAAAAATATCATATTCGTAACCACCATAGACTTGAAGATAAAACAAACGTGCTATAAATACAAGGCCGACAAGAATAACAGTAGTTAAGAGTAATAGTTTTCTCATTTCTTTTTTCGACTAAATAAAATGATAATAAGTACACAGAGTATTACAGTAAAAATACTAGAGAATAACGTCTTCTTAATAATTAAAAGTATGTTAGAGACGTTAAAAATTTCTAACGAAAACAGTATAAAATGATGTATCAATGTGCCAAAGCTAACATAAGTGATTAGGCTACCTAAATCGGTATTGCTAAACTTTATACTTTGATGTTCGTATAACATACCAAATGAAGCCTTTAGTAACACTGGACGAGCGTAGGCTAAGCATACTGAAGCAGCTGCGTGTACTCCGCCAGAATCAGAAAACATATCTATTAACATACCCAATAAAAAACTTACTAATAATAGTACAAGTCTATTATCTCTAATGGGAAACAAAAAGATAAAAATGATGTATATATATGGATTAATGTAACCAAGAAAATTGATGTTGTTACAAATAATAACTTGTGCCAAAAGCAAAACTATAAACCGGATACTATTTGATATAACAACACTATTCATTACTTAAGCTTTCAAGTGTTTTTACTTCATTTCGGTCAAGATTTTCGAGAATATAGACTGATCCTATATTGGTCATGTCATTAAACAATTTAACTTCTATGGTATATGTGTCACCTCCGATATCAGTTTCGAAACTTTCAATTACGCCAATACCAATACCTTTTGGGAAAATTGCAGATTGCCCTCCTGTAATTATGGTGTCACCAACTCTTACTGGAGCGAATTTTGATACATCTTCAAGTTGAACATAAAAAGGCGAGGCGCTATTCCATTTTAAAGAGCCAATATGATCAGTTGTTTTTAGCATTGCATTTATTCTACTTTTTTTATTTAAAATAGAGAGCACAGTAGCATAACCAGAAGAAGTTTGATCAATAATCCCAACTATTCCTTTTGATGTAATAACTCCAAAATCTTGCTTTATACTATCTTTTTCACCTCTATTTATGGTAAGATAGTTGTGAGTTAATGAATAACTGTTTTTATAGACTTTGGCATTAATGACCTTGTATTGTCCCTTAGAAAATGTTGAGTCTATATATGAGGAATCTAATTTGTTTTTAGAGTTAAAAAGTTGTGCTCTTAAGCGTTTGTTTTCCTCTAAGAGAATATCATTTTTGCGCTCTAGATCAAAATATTTGCTTATAGAATTTACCGTACCATAAACACCTCCTGTAAGTGTGTTGGCAGAGTTTATGAATTTACTTCGATGGTAAGAATGAGACTGTATAGTTAAGGTAAGAGCAATACTAAAAAGCAATAAAAACAACAGAAACGTTTTGTTCTTTATAACAAAATTGAAAATTTGTTGCATTATTTACGCTTTATTTAATCAATACGCTTTTATATTTTGGTAAGTTTTTAAGTACAATTCCTGTACCTCTAACTACAGCTCTTAGTGGATCTTCGGCAATGTAAACTGGTAAATCGGTTTTTTGCGATAAACGCTTGTCTAATCCTCTTAGCATTGACCCACCACCTGCAAGATAAATACCAGTATTGTATATATCTGCAGCTAATTCTGGAGGAGTTTGAGATAAAGTCTCCATAACAGAGTCTTCAATACGAAGTATAGACTTATCTAATGCTTTAGCAATTTCACGATAAGAAATCTGAACTTGTTTAGGCTTACCAGTTAATAAATCACGCCCTTGAACACTCATATCTTCTGGGGGCAATTCTAAATCTTCGGTAGCAGCACCTATTTGTATTTTAATTTTTTCAGCAGTTCGGTCTCCAACATATAAATTATGTTGTGTACGCATATAATAAATGATGTCATTAGTAAACACATCACCAGCAACTTTTACAGATTTATCACAAACAATTCCGCCAAGGGCAATAACTGCAATTTCAGTGGTTCCACCACCGATATCTACAATCATATTTCCTTTAGGTTGCATTATGTCAACACCAATACCAATTGCCGCTGCCATGGGCTCATGGATGAGGTATACCTCTTTACCATTAACACGTTCGCAAGATTCTTTTACAGCACGCATTTCTACTTCTGTAATTCCTGAAGGAATACAAACCACCATTCTTAATGCCGGATTGAAAAATTTCTTTTTCAATGCAGGAATATTTTTAATGAACAAACTAATCATTTGTTCCGAAGCATCGAAATCTGCGATAACACCATCTTTTAGTGGACGAATGGTTTTTATATTTTCGTGCGTTTTACCTTGCATCATATTGGCTTCTTTGCCTACGGCTATGATTTTTCCACTTATGCGGTCTCTGGCTACTATAGAAGGGTTGTCAACAACTACTTTATCGTTATGTATAATTAAGGTGTTTGCGGTTCCTAAATCTATGGCTATTTCTTCTGTTAGGAAATCAAAAAATCCCATGTGCTATTCTAATATTATTTGGGTTATTCTTGTCAATTTTTATGACTAAGCGTAAATGTAATAAATTATACGTTATTTATGCGGTTATAGATGTTTTCTTATATCTTTTTTATAAAGTTGGTTTCAACTCTATAAAATTTTTACGTCAGATTCCTTTTTATAAAGGAAATTTAATGTTTAAAATGACGCGTTCCTGTAAATACCATTGCAACATCATTAGCATTACAATAATTAATACTTAATTCATCTTTTATTGAGCCACCAGGCTGAATAACTGCTTTAATACCTGCCTTATCTGCGATTTCAACACAATCCGGAAAAGGAAAGAATGCATCACTCGCCATAACGGCTCCGTCTAAGTTAAAGCTAAATGATTTTGCTTTATGTATAGCTTGATTTAATGCATCAACACGGCTTGTTTGCCCTGTTCCGCTTGCGCATAATTGCTTGTTTTTTGCTAAAACTATAGTATTAGATTTGGTATGCTTACACAATTTAGAAGCAAAGATTAAATCTTCTAATTCACTTTGCGATGGTGATGTATTTGTAACTGTTTTTAGGTCGTCTAGATTATCTGTTTTAGCATCACGTTCTTGAACCAGAGCGCCATTTAAGCATGTTCTTACAGTAGTTCTTGGTAATTCTATATCATTTAAAATTAAAAGGATTCTATTTTTCTTACCTTTTAAAATCTCCACGGCTTCATCACTAAATGAAGGAGCAATAACTACCTCACAGAATAACTTATGGATTTCTTCGGCGGTAACTTTATCAATCTCTGTATTAGAAATTAAAATACCACCAAAAGCAGAAATCGGATCACCTGCTAAGGCATCTATATAGGCCTGATAAACTGTACCGCGTTGTGCAAAACCACAAGCATTGTTATGCTTTAAAATAGCGAATGTTGGATCTTCACCTTTAAATTCTGAAATTAAATTTACGGCCGCATCTACATCGAGTAAATTATTGTAACTTAATTCTTTACCATGAAGTTTTGTAAACATAGCGTCAAAATCGCCAAAGAAAAATCCTTTTTGATGTGGATTTTCACCATAGCGTAACACTTTACCATTAATCTCACTTATCTTTAGAGCTGCTTCTTCATGATTTTTATTGAAATAATTAAAGATTGCTGTGTCGTAATGCGAAGAAACATTAAAAGCTTTAGCGGCAAAACGTTTTCTATCGTCTTCGGTTGTTTCTCCATTTTTAGTTTCTAGCAAATCCAAGAATTCGGTATAATCAACTACAGAAGACACACATGTAACATCACTATAATTTTTTGCTGCTGCTCTAATTAGCGAAATACCACCAATATCAATTTTCTCTATTATGTCTTGATGATCAGCATCCGAAGCTACGGTTTTTTCAAAAGGGTAGAGGTCAACAATTACTAAATCGATTTGAGGGATTTCAAACTCAGCCAACTCAGCAATATCACCATCATGATTTTGACGATTTAAAATACCTCCAAATACTTTTGGATGCAATGTTTTAACACGTCCACCCAGAATTGAAGGGTAAGATGTAACGTCTTCAACTGGTACAACATCAATACCTAAATTTTTGATGAATTTTTCTGTACCGCCTGTAGAATAAATGGTAACGTTGAGATCATTAAGCTTTTTTACAATTGGTGCTAATCCATCCTTACTAAAAACTGAAATTAAGGCTGATGATATGGTTTTGGTGCTCATAATATTGTGTTGTGATTTTAAGGTGCAAAAATAAAATATTCATTAGGATTATTTCCTTGATAACTTTAGTTTCTTTAAGTTTTTTGTAACAATAAATTGTTGAAAACGTCTTATCTTTAAATTAATTTTATAGTACCAGCCAATGCTAATTTATTTAAGAGTACTCAAGGAGAGCTTTTCGTTTGCCTTAAATGCACTGAGAAAAAATAAACTTCGTACCTTTCTATCCTTATTAGGAGTAACGGTTGGTATATTTTCTATCATTGCTGTTTTGGCTGCTGTAGATTCTTTAGATAGGAATATTAAAGAAAGTTTATCAAGCTTAGACAGTAATACCATGTACCTTTCCCGACTATCTTTTGCCCCAACTGATGTGCCAAGGTGGAAACGTGAGCAATTCGAAGATATATCCTATAATGAATATAAACATTTAAAATCCACGCTTTCTGATGCTAAACATGTCGCTTTTCAGTTATTTGTTAGGCGCGAAAATATTAGATATGAAGCCGAGTTGGTAAGCAGTGTTAATACTGTAGTCGTTTCACATGAGTTTACTGATATTCAGGTGTTAGAGTTTGAAAAAGGAAGATTCTATAATGAATCTGAGTCTAATTCTGGAAAAGCTGTAGTGGTTATTGGTTCATCTATTGCTAAATCTTTGTTTGGTGACTTAGAGCCAATTGGAAAGAAAGTGAGAATTTATGGTCAGAAATTTACTGTGATAGGTGTGGTTAAAAAAGAAGGGTCAGGGCTTTTTGGTGACAGTAATGACGTGTCTATTTTTTTACCAGCAAATTATGTTAGAAACCGTTTTGGTGATAACAATCCCAATATTATAAACGTAGTTATTATAAAGCCTGAAGAAGATGCAGATATAGAAGGATTAAAAGCCGAAGTTGTTCAAATTCTTAGAGGCAAAAGAGGTCTTAAACCAGATGAAATAAATACCTTTTTTATTAGCGTGATCTCAGGATTAAAAGATGCTATTGACGGAATTATCAGTGTACTAAATGGTATTGGTTGGGCAATTAGTGGATTTTCACTTCTTGTAGGTGGTTTTGGTATTGCTAATATTATGTTTGTTAGTGTAAAAGAACGGACTAATCTTATTGGCATACAAAAGTCGCTGGGTGCTAAAAATAGATTTATATTGTTTCAATTTTTATTCGAAGCAGTTATTTTAGCTATTGTTGGTGGTTTATTTGGTTTACTATTTGTATATATAATTGCCAAGGTTATGAACGGAGTTGTTGGTGATGATTTTAATTTTGTACTCTCTTTCGGTAATATGTTTTTAGGCTTTGCGCTTTCAACCTTTATTGGTTTAATTTCTGGACTTATACCTGCAATTTCAGCATCTAAATTAGATCCTGTAGAAGCCATACGAACAGGTATGTGAAATTTACGAAAGCATAGCTGCAACTTCTAAGCATACGAACTCTAAAAATTGCTCATCAGCCTCCGTAAAAGGATCTGGTGTGTTAGAATCAATATCTATTTGGCCAATATTTTTACCATTGATAAATATAGGTATCACTATTTCGGCTTTAACCGTTATACTACAGGCTATATAGTTATCTTGAGCTGATACATCTGGTACTACAAAATTTTCATTACTAACTGCTACTTGCCCACAAATGCCCTTTCCGAAAGGAATGATAATATGATCGGTAGGTTCACCAACATAGGGTCCAAGTTTTAGTTCATTTTTATTCCCATTTTTAAAATAGAAACCAACCCAATTATAATAAAGAACATTGGATTCTAAAAGTTCGCAAATCTGCATTAAACGTTCATGGAAAGTGAAGTTGTTTTTAGCCGTTATTGACTTTATTATAGGTTTTAATTCTTCTAAGTTCATTATGCAATTAATCTTTCTGCAAAGTTATAGAATTGATAGTATTAATGTATTAAGATTTATTAAAAATCAACACTATTGGAGTGTCGTTTAAATACAATAAAAATCGATAAAGTGCATTTTTTAAAATATTTTTCTTAGTTTTATATTAAATCTTAACCCTTTACATGATGAAAAATTTAATAATTGTAATTTTTACTATTTCTAGTTTTCAGATAGTTAATGCGCAAGAGCTCGAAACAATTTTATTAGCCTCAGATGATGCAAGTTTATTAACTGAGAACTATCTCAGTCCAGCAATGGAGGGGTTAATGTATAGTATGAATGGTGGTTGGGCAACAACGGCTAAAGTCCATAAAAAATTTGGATTCGATCTTACTATAGGATTTAATGGATCTTTTGTACCAGATGATTCTCAAACCTTTGCTTTTGTGCCAAGTGATTATTCTTTTTTGTCATTACCTAATGGTGAGACAAGATTGCAAACAGTTATGAGTGAAAATGATAGAGAAACAACCGTAGATGTCTCTGTCCCAGTCGGAGATGGTACGTTTAAAGTCGCAAGTTTTGATATGCCGGGCGGAATAACCGATGATTTGCCAGTAAATGCTGTGCCAGCTCCAACAGTTCAAATAGGATTTGGTTTACCATTTAAAACAGATATAAAAGCTCGTTTTGTTCCAAATTTAAACTTTGATGATGATGTAGAAGCCAACCTGATTGGATTTGGTTTACAGCATGATTTAACACAATATCTTGGACCTTTAGATAAGTTACCTTTGAGTATTTCTATTCTTGGCGCATTTACTAATATGAAAGTTACTTATGCAATTAAAGACGAAGATTCATCAGATGACGTAGCTGTAAATAATGGTGAGGCAGAGTTTAAAATGAATACATGGACCATACAAGCATTAGCTTCCTTAGATTTTAAAATAATAACATTCTATGGAGGTTTAGGATATAATAATGGTAAAACCACTGCGAAAATGAAAGGAGACTATACTTTAACTTACGATATTGAGGATAGTAATGGAAATGTTATAGGAACAGTAGATGAGACCATTAGTAATCCTATTAATTTAGATTTTGAAGCTAATGGTATAAGAGGCACAATCGGTACAAGATTAAACTTAGGGTTTTTTAAAATATTTGGTGATTATACGTTTCAAAAATTTAATACTGCAACTGTAGGAATTGCATTTAGCTTTAGATAAATAGGTAATGTTTTTATACTGCTAAGAAAGCACAGGAGTAAATCCTGTGCTTTCTTCATTTACAGTAATTTTATTTGTAATTTTGCAATCGTTTTAAAATACTAAGTTTCACATTAAAAAATTATAAAAAATGAAAGTAACAGTAGTTGGTGCAGGTGCAGTTGGCGCAAGTTGTGCAGAATATATTGCCATTAAAAATTTTGCTTCAGAAGTGGTTTTGTTAGATATAAAAGAAGGCTATGCAGAAGGTAAAGCAATGGACTTAATGCAAACCGCATCTTTAAATGGTTTTGACACAAAAATAACAGGAAGCACAAACGACTATTCAAAAACTGCTAACAGTGATATTTGTGTAATTACTTCTGGTATTCCACGTAAGCCTGGTATGACACGTGAAGAATTAATTGGTATCAATGCTGGTATTGTAAAAACGGTTTCTTCTAGTTTAGTAGAACATTCTCCTAATACAATTCTTATCGTAGTAAGTAACCCTATGGATACGATGACCTATTTGGCTCATAAAACTACAGATCTACCAAAGCATAAGATTATAGGAATGGGAGGAGCTTTAGACTCAGCACGTTTTAAATATAGATTAGCTGAAGCTTTAGAAGCTCCGATAAGTGATGTAGACGGAATGGTAATAGGAGGACATAGTGACAAAGGTATGGTGCCATTAACATCGCATGCGACCAGAAACAGTATTAAAGTATCTGAGTTTTTATCCGAGGATAGACTAAATCAAGTAAAAGAAGATACTAAAGTTGGTGGTGCGACCTTAACCAAGTTATTAGGAACTTCTGCTTGGTATGCTCCAGGTGCTGCAGTAAGTGGATTGGTACAAGCTATTGCTTGTGATCAAAAGAAAATGTTCCCATGCTCTACATTGTTAGATGGAGAATACGGATTAAGCGACCTTTGTATTGGTGTACCTGTAATTTTAGGCAGAAATGGTATTGAAAAAATCATTGATGTGCCATTAAGTGACGCTGAAAAAGCACACATGGCTGAAAGTGCTGAGGGTGTTAAAAAAACCAACGGACTTTTAGAATTGTAAAATTTAAGCTTACATATATAATGATTTAAAGACTGCAGAGATGTGGTCTTTATTTTTTCTATATTTGCCGCATGAAAACCAAACTGCATTTTGGTATTTTAATTATTCTAATGACCTTTTTAGGGAGGTACTTAGAATCTTCAGTTGTACACAACCAACAAATTGTTGTACAGTTTTCAGATTTACAAATTACTAAAAGTGAATCTCAAGAGGCTATTGAAGCCATTCAGTTAAAGCTCAAAACTATAGGAGTTAAGGACATTCAAGTTGGTCAGAATCAAAAAGGACAACTTAAAATTACTTACTATAGCGAAACAGATATTCAGCATATCAAAGATGTTCTGTCTGATGGTAAAGATTTTGAGCTTGCCTATAATGTTAATAGGGACTATCCTAATAATCCTCTGGAGCAAAAACACACAAAAGACTACGAACTCAATATTTCTGAGATCAATAATAGCAATACTAACACTTGGGATTTTGAAGGTGTTAAAACTATAGAGCTACACCATAAGAGCGATAGGTTTAATAATCTTAAAGATTATAATGCTAATACTCAATTCAAATTAAGGACATTAGACCATCTTATTAAAGTCCGTGTTAAGTATAGCCATAATATTGCTTTAGTAATTGACAATGGGTCTTATAAGATACCAGAGGTTAGAGCAGGTCCTAATGTTTAAGGGAGACTTAATCATTAAATAACTCCCTTTTTTCAAAATAGCTTAACAGTCAATCAAAAGACTAATAAACAATTCATTTATACAATAAAAAATAATTGTCGAATGTCGTTGTAAACTCTATATTTGCGCGATTAAATTTCGACATAAAATAATTACAAAATGCAAAACAAAGGAATAATTAAACTGTTTGCAATCTTATTTGGTTTGGTAAGTATTTACCAATTGTCCTTTACATTTAAGGCCAACCAAATAGAAGATGATGCAAAGCAGGCTGCTGTAGCAAAATACGACGAAACAGTAAAGGATTATCAAGAATTAAGAACACAAGCCGAAATAAATTACTTAGATTCTTTAAAAACTTCTAAAATTGAAGTTGATGATAAGTTAGAGCCTATTGAGGTTTATAACCTTGGTGTTTCTCAATATACTTACAATGAAGTTGAGGATAATGCCATGAAATTAGGTCTTGACCTTAAAGGTGGTATTAATGCGATCATTCAAATTTCCGTTAAAGATATTTTACTTGGATTAGCTAATAATAGTAAGGATCCGGTTTTTAATAAAGCATTAGCAGATGCAGAAGAGCTACAGAAAGATGCTCAAGAATCGTATTTAGAATCATTTTTTAGAGCATTTGATGCTATTAAAGGAGATACCAAATTAGCGTCTCCTGATATTTTTGCAAATAGAGATTTAAGTGACGACATAACATTTGATATGTCTGATGATGCAGTAAAAACTGTTTTAGAACGTAAAATAGATGAGTCTATAGTATCAGCTTTTGAGGTGTTACGTAATCGTATTGATGGTTTTGGTGTATCGTCGCCAAATATTCAACGCTTAGGAAACTCTGGTCGTATTTTAATTGAATTACCAGGAGCACGTGATAAAAAACGTGTTGTAGATATCATTACTAAGACAGCACAATTACAATTTTGGGAAACATATAAAGCACAAGAGATATTTGGCTATGTGGCTCAAGTGAACCAAGCTATGGTTGAAGCTGCTAAAGATAGTTCTGAAGACGAAGTTGCTGAGGTTAATGAAGTTGAGCAAGACTCAACATCTAGTGCTATTGATGAATTAACAGGTCAAATAGAATCAGATACTACTAATGTTGCTGATATTAATCCGTTAGGAATACAAAGTCCTGGTAGAGGTCCTGTAGTTGCTTACTTCTTAGCAAAGGATAAGAAGAAAGTTATGGAAGCGCTTAATGCTCCAGAAAATAGATCGAAACTACCTGCAGAAATGCGTTATGCAAAATTTGTTTGGGGAATTCAGCAAAAGGATTCTGAACTGGCAGAACTATACGCAATTGAGGGAAATAGAGATGGAGAACCACAACTTAGTGGTGCTGTGATTACAGATGCTAGACAAGATTACGATCAAATAAGCAGACCTGCAGTAAGCATGCAAATGAATGCTAAAGGAGCTAAAATATGGGAAGAAATAACTAAAAAAGCTAATGAAGAAGATGGTAATATTGCTATCGTTTTAGATGATATTGTTTATTCTGCTCCTGGTGTAACCCAAGTAGGTGGAATCTCAGGTGGAAACTCTCAAATTTCTGGTGCTTTTTCATTAACAGAGGCAGTAGATTTGGCCAACGTTTTAAGAGCTGGTAAGTTACCAGCATCTGCGGAGATAGTACAAGCTGATGAAGTTGGGCCATCTTTAGGAAAAGAAGCGATTGATAGTGGAATGAAATCGTTCCTTATTGCATTAGCTTTTGTTTTACTTTGGATGATTTTCTATTATGGCAAGGCTGGTATTTTTGCTGATATTGCTTTATTATTAAACATTTTATTAATCTTTGGTGTATTAGCAAGTTTAGGTGCTGTATTAACCTTACCTGGTATCGCAGGTATTGTACTTACAATAGGTATTTCGGTAGATGCTAACGTGCTTATTTTTGAGCGTATACGAGAAGAGATAGCAAAAGGAAAATCTCAAAAGGAATCTATTAAAGATGGTTTCTCTAATGCTTTATCATCTATTTTAGATGCCAATATCACAACGGGTTTAACCGCTTTAATTTTATTTGTATTTGGTACAGGTCCAATTAAAGGTTTCGCAACAACTTTAATTATAGGTATTTTAACGTCTTTATTCACGGCAATATTTATTACACGTTTATTAATTGATTGGTGGGTAAATAGAGGAGGAACATTAGATTTCTCTACAGCAATGACTAAAGGGTTGTTTAAGAATGTAAATATTAACTTCTTAAAGAAACGTAAAATTGCATATGTGATTTCAGGCGTATTATTAACTGCAAGTGTTGTTTCTTTATTTACAAATAAATTAGACCAAGGTATCGATTTTGTTGGTGGTAGAACGTATCAGGTGCGTTTTGAGCAGCCTGTAAGCACAGAAGAGATTACCAATGTATTGAATGATCCAGCGGTATTTGGTAGTGCTGAGGTAAAAACTATAGGTGCCGCAAATCAGTTAAAAATATCTACTAAGTATAAAGTTGAAGATAATTCTGTTGAAGCAGATGACGAAGTACAAGCCAAACTATTTGAAGCTTTAAAGCCTTATTTACCTTCAGGTATGAGCTATGCGCAGTTTCAGGATGGTTCTGGCGAAGCTAAAATAGGTAAAATGCTATCGAGTAAAGTGAGCCCAACAATTGCAGATGACATTAAAAAATCTTCGTTCTGGGCTGTTTTAGGATCTTTAGTGGTTGTATTCCTTTATATCTTATTTAGATTTAAGAAATGGCAATTTTCATTAGGTGCAGTAGCTGCTGTTTTCCATGATGTATTGATCGTATTGGGTATCTTCTCGTTAACCTGGAAGTTTATGCCATTTAGTATGGAAATCGATCAAGCCTTTATTGCTGCAATTTTAACTGTAATTGGTTACTCGCTTAATGATACGGTTGTAGTGTTTGATAGAATTAGAGAATTCTTAAATGAACACACGTCTTGGGAGTTTGGTAAAACGATTAACGCTTCATTGAACAGTACATTAAGCAGAACTTTAAATACATCTGTAACAACCTTAGTGGTATTGTTAGCTATGTTTATATTCGGAGCAGATTCATTAAGAGGTTTATTGTTTGCTTTAATTGTAGGTGTAATTGTGGGTACATATTCATCGATGTTTATTGCTACACCATTAATGTATGATACAGCTAAGAAAGGAGATGCAGCCGAGTCTTTAAAGAAAAAAGTTAAAGAAGATGACCAAGAATAAGTATCGTTTTCTGGTTTAAAATAAAAAATGCCTTTCTGAAAAGAAAGGCATTTTTTGTTACTCAACAAACCTTTTTTACATTTTATCTATCATTAAGAAAAGTAATACAAAAAAGAGCTATATTAGGGAATATCTAAATCATCAACTTTTATATGAAAAAAGTATTACTCTTTGTATTCTCATTTGTGTTTACTTATTGTTATAGTCAGGATGTGCTAATGCAAAATGGTACTATTACTACTTGTTCAGGGATATTCTATGATTCAGGTGGTGAATTTTCTAATTATAGTGATAACGAAAGCTATATCTTAACAATTTGCCTTGAAGAAGCTGGTCAGCGTGTTAGGTTAGAATTTCAAGATTTTTTAATTCAACTTGATACCGATATAATGGCTGTTTATGATGGAGATGATACAACAGCAGACCTTATTGGTATATTTTCTGGAGCAGTATCGCCTGGATTAGCCTTTGCAAGTTTTGATAACCCTACGGGCTGTCTTACTATAGAATTTACTTCTAATGACTCTGGAAATGCTGCAGGATGGTCTGCTAATATTTCTTGTGCAACTCCATGCCAAGATATAACAGCAGTTTTAAATTCAACAATGCCTGTAGATAATGCTGAAGGGATAATTGAAGTTTGTGTTGATGATATCATAAATTTAAATGGAAGCGGAATTTTTGAAGTTGACGGAACTGGTGCCAGCTATACATGGGATTTAGGAGACGGAAATACGGCATCAGGTGAGAATGTTAGTATTTCATATAATCAACCTGGAGTATATTTAGTAAACTTAGATATTAGAGATGCTAACATGGATAATTTTATGTATGGTTGTCCTAATACAAATACAATAAATCAAATTATTAGAGTTTCTGGGCGACCAGATTTTACAGGTACTCAAGCAGTTGATAGTACATTATGCTTTGGTGATACAACTACAATAGAAGGTGTTGTTACACCTTTGTTGCTATTTTATAATTGTCCACCACCAGAAAGTGAAGAAACATTTTTACCAGATGGAAGCGGAGTGGCATATAGTACATGCATAAATGTTACTTGTTTTGAGGATGATGCTGTATTAACAGATGTTTCGCAAATACTAGATATTTGTATGAACATTGAGCACTCTTATTCTGGGGACTTAGATATTTATATACAAAGTCCTAGTGGTCAAGAGATTAAATTGTTTGATCAAGCTGGAGGTGGTACATATTTTGGTGGTGCAAATGACGATGAATCGCTTACGCCAGGTGAAGGTGAAGATTATTGTTTTTCCATGAGTGCTACTACATTATTAGCTGATGCACCTACAGAAATAAATGGAATCAATCCACCGAGTGATTCCTGGGTGCCTGGAACTTATCTTCCTTATGAAAGTTTTAATGCATTAATAGGTAGTCCATTAAATGGTGAATGGTGCATTAGAATTATAGATAACCTAGGCATAGATAATGGTTATATTTTTTCATGGGAGCTCAATTTTGATTCTAGTGTACCACAAGAAGATTTTGAGTATGTCCCTACTTTTGCTTCTCAAAGTTGGGATTCTAATCCAAGTATTACTGAAGTAAATGGTAATAGCATTACTGTTGCACCATCTTTTGCGGGTGAACATTGTTACACATTTAGAACCATAGATGAATTTGGTTGTGAATATACTCAGGAGGTATGCGTAATAATGACAGCTGAAGGTCAACCACCTACAACATTTTACGAAGATTTAGATGGTGACGGCTATGGTGATTCCGATAATACTATCGAGGATTGTTCTGATAATCCGCCTTTTGGGTATGTTACTAATGGTTTAGATTGTAACGATTCAAATAATCAAATAAATCCTGATGCTAGTGATTCTGAAGGTAATGGAATCGATGAAAATTGTGATGGAGTAGATGGAAACCTTCTTAGTATAGTTGATGTTAATACTAACCAAATAAAAGTATTGCCGAATCCATTTACAAGTTTAATAAAAATTGATATGCCAGAAGCAATGTTGGGTAGAAACTTAAATGTGAATATTTATGATTTAAGCGGTCGATTAGTTTTTCAGGAAACTTATTCTAATACTAATAATCTAATCACAATAAGTTCAATTGATGAACTGGAAGATGCATATTATTTTTTAGAAATCTACAATGAAGATATAGGTCTAAAAACCATAAAAAAGATCATTAAAAAATAGAATGATTAATTTTAGATTACTCTAAAGTCAGAAACGCAATTCGGTCACCTATTTCTAACTGCCATTCATCACAAAGCCCGGCATTGATTTCTAATACATATTGGGCAGGAGCTTCAGAAGGGAGAGACGCCTCGTTAAAAGGTTTTGCATTCTTTTGAAAACTTACAATTTTATAGTTTTCGTCTATATAAATAATATCTAAAGGAATTTTAGTATTCTTCATATAGAAACTTCTATAATCCATATCTGGAAATATAAATAGCATACCATGGTTAGTCTTTAGTTGGGTTCTGTACATTAAACCAGTTTGAGTCTCATAATCATTATCTGCTATTTCAATATCTAAAGTTTTAATAATAGAATCCGATTCTGCTTTTTTAAGATGTAATACACCTTCCTTTTTAAAACTGACAATGACTTTATCTTCAGTTTTATTAGTTTTACTCTCATTACAACCAAAAAGTGTTGCAAGAGTAATAAATAATAAAGGATACCTTAATATAGCTTTTAACTGCATTAACTCAATTCGGTTTTTGGTTTATATAAAAACATAAAATACAAACCAATTAAGATAAAAGGAATACTTAATAACTGACCTGTATTTAGCAACCAATCTGCGCGTTCAATATTTTGAGCTTCTTTTACATATTCTACAAAGAATCTAACAGTCCAAAGTAAAACAAGAAACAATCCAAATAAAAAGCCTTGCTGTTCAGATTTTTTAGTTTTCCAATAGAAATATAAAAGGATTAAAAACACAAAAATATAACAGAATGCTTCATACAATTGTGCAGGATGTCTAGGTTCTGTTTCACTCAATTGTCTAAAGACGACACCAAAATCGCTACCCGTATATTTACCAATAATTTCTGAATTGATAAAGTTACCTATTCTAACAAACACAGCACCTAAAGCTACAGGTATTACAACGCGATCTAAAATCCACATCACAGATTTTTTCAAGACTTTTTTATTGTATAGGTACATTGAAATAATCATACCAATAGCAGCTCCATGACTTGCCAACCCTTGAAAACCTGTAAACCGTATACCGTCTTTAAAACTAAAAGGCAAAAAGATACTAAAGAAATCTTCTGAGATTAATTCTGATTGATAAAAGATTACATGCCCCAATCTTGCACCTAACATAATTCCTATAACAGAATATATAAATAAAGAATCTAAAGAGTCATTAGATTCTCTTTCGTTTTTCCAAACACGCTTTATAACTTGAAAGCCTAAAACAAAGGCTACAATCCACATAACACTGTAGAAATGAAGTTCAAAAAAACCTAAATCAATAGACTTTATAGGATCCCAGTATATTTTTAATAGATGCATATATATATTCTATTTATGCTGTAAATATAATATTTTGAATATGATTGAAATTGAGATTAACGTAATATTAATCTTCTTTTGGAGGAACCGGATCATAACCCTTTCCGCCGAAGGGATGACAGCTAAAAATACGTTTTACAGCCAATTTTCCACCTTTAAAAAGCCCATGTACCTCCAAGGCTTCTTTTGTATAATGTGAACAAGTGGGTTCATATCTACATGTTGCTGGAGTAATTGGGGAAATTAAGGTTTGATAGACTTTAATTAAAAATAGAAAAGGCGCAATCAGAATTTTTTTCATAGCAATGGTAAAATCTTCCTTAGCATAGGGTTTTAGGGTTGGCTTCTAATTCGTCGTAAATGTTGTGCCTTCCCTACTATCATTTAATTGAATACCAACTTCAGCTAGCTCATCCCTGATTTTATCAGATAAAGCAAAATCTTTATTTAACCTTGCTTCTTTTCTAAGGTTAATTAAAATTTCTACAGCACCAGATAATTTATCAGTCCCGAAATTTTCTTTTGAGACATTAACCAAACCTAAAATGTCAAAAGTAAAGGTCTCTATGGTTTGCTTTAGCAATTCTAAATCTTCTTTAGTTATACTAGCACTTTCGTCTTTAACTTGGTTAATAAATTTAGCAGCATCAAAAAGTGTGGCGATTAAAATTGGAGTATTAAAATCGTCATTCATGGCGTCATAGCATTTCTGTTTCCATACATTAACATCAAAAGACGAAGTATAATCACTAGTTTTTAATTTTTCAATTAGATTAATAGAATCCATTAATCTATTAAAACCTTTTTCAGCTGCTTTTAATCCTGCATCAGTCAAATCTAAAATACTTTTGTACGAGGCCTGCATCATAAAAAAACGAACAACCATAGGATTATAACCTTTAGACATTTTATCATTGTCACCAGATAATAATTCTGCAGGGTTAATATAATTACCGGTTGATTTACTCATTCGGGCACCATTAAGCTCAAGCATATTAGCATGCATCCAATATTTCACAGGGTCTTTTCCCTTAGCAGCTTGGTTTTGTGCAATTTCACATTCGTGATGAGGAAATTTTAAATCCATTCCACCACCATGGATATCAAAACGTTCACCAAGATACTTTGTGCTCATAGCCGTACATTCTAAATGCCAGCCAGGGAAACCGTCACTCCATGGAGAAGGCCATCGCATAATGTGTGTAGGTTCTGCCTTTTTCCAAAGGGCAAAATCTTGAGGATTCTTTTTATCACTCTGTCCGTCTAATGAACGTGTATTGTGTATTAGGTCTTCAAGTTTTCGCTTACTTAAAATGCCATAAGTATTAGATGTGTTGTATTTATGCACATCAAAATATACTGAGCCATTAGTAACATAAGCAAATCCATTCTCAATAATAGTTTCAATAAGCTCTATTTGTTCAATGATATGACCTGTTGCAGTTGGTTCAATGCTTGGCGGTAAAAAATTAAAAGTATTTAATACATTGTGAAAATCTACAGTATAGCGTTGTACAATTTCCATCGGTTCTATGGCTTCTAACTTAGCTTTTTTAGTTATTTTATCTTCTCCAACATCACCATCATTTTCTAAATGACCAGCATCGGTAATATTACGCACATACCGTACTTTATACCCTAAATGCTTAAAGTAACGAAAAATCATATCAAAAGACATAAAGGTTCTTACGTTACCTAAATGTACATTGCTGTATACGGTAGGGCCGCAAACATACATACCAACATAGCCATCGCTTATAGGTTTAAAAACTTCTTTTTCGCCAGAAAGTGAGTTGTATATCCTTAGGGTTTGATCGTTGTATAATGGCATATTGTAAATATGAAAAATCTAAAATAAAATTAATACTAGTCTGAGAAAATAAAATTAAAATTGAGTGTCTAATTGAATGTAATCTAAAAATTCTCTTCGTGTTTCTTTTTCTTTGAATTTCCCGCCAAATTCCGAGGTTACAGTACTACTTTCAATATCTCTAATTCCACGAGAATTAACACACAAATGTTTAGCGTCAATGACACAGGCAACATCTTCAGTATTCAATACACTTTGAAGTTCTTTTACAATCTGAATCGTTAAACGTTCCTGCACTTGAGGACGTTTAGCAAAATAATCTACAATACGATTCATTTTAGATAAGCCTACTACTGTACCATTAGAAATATAAGCTACGTGGGCACGGCCTACAATAGGTAATAAGTGATGCTCACAAGTAGAATACACTGTAATATTTTTTTCCACCAACATTTCACCATACTTGTACTTATTCTCAAAGGTTGAAGCATTTGGCTTTTTATTAGGGTCTAAACCGCCAAAAATTTCATTTACAAACATCTTAGCGACACGATTTGGTGTGCCATTAAGGCTATCATCATTAAGATCAAGTCCCAAAGTTTCCATGATGTGTCTCACATCATCTTGTATAATTTCTACTTTTTCGCTATTAGTTAGTTTAAAAGCATCATCCCTTAAAGGTGTATCACTTGCAGAACCAATATGGTCATCACCTAAAGCATCTATATCATTAAAATCACTATCGATTTTCATTATAATAAAAATTATGAATCAAATTCTAAAAATCAAAGCGCAAAGATACGTAATAAAAATAGCATGTAAGGGGTAGGAGATTTATAAATGAACTTGTTATATGTGTAAAACCGTTAAAATGCTAATTACATTGACGAATTAACAGCGGTTTTACCAAAATTTTCTTAATTTTCGAAACTTTAAAAATTACGGTTAAGCTATGAACAAATTACTAACTATTCTTGTTGTATTACTATTGCCTATGTCTGTATTTGGGCAACAAACAAAACAAAAGCAACCTCTACCTTTGGCAAAGTTTAATGATAATGTTAAACTACCACTTAGTTCAAAAGAACGAGCCCAGATTACAGAAGTATATGGTGAACATGCAGAGAAGTATGTTTTTAGTAAACCATTTCAGTTAAAAAGTATGAAACAACTTCTTAGGAATAGGGTTGTAATTAAACAAATAACTGATGAGAACGAAAGAAAAGTTTGCCCAAAACTATCTGAAATCCCTCTATTTACCAGTTTTGTCTCAGATTTAAAACGAGATACTGAATTTAATCCAAATACTTTTAATCCTTTAAAGTATAATTTTGAATTTCATTCTATAAATGCCTCAATGTACCAAGTTGATGGCACTAATTATTATATCATCATCAAATCTCAATATCAATAAAAACTTAAGCATGAAGAATTTATTTACAATAATTTCAATAGTATTTTCATCGGTATTGATAGCACAAGATATCAGTATGCAAAATGGAACGTTTAATCAATGTGGTGGTGTTTTGTACGATTCGGGAGGAGAGTTTGGAAATTATGGCAACGACGAAACTTTCATTCTTACTATATGTCCTGAGAACCCAGGACAAAGAGTTCAATTAGATTTTACTGAATTTACAACACAGCTTAACGCTGATGTTTTAACCATTTATAATAGTGATACTAATGATCCTGCAGAAGCATTTGGTCAATTTTCAGGAGTAACTAGCCCAGGTTTTGTATCTGCAACTGAAGCCAATACAAGTGGATGTCTTACACTAGAGTTTACTTCAAACGGTACTGGTAATTCTACAGGCTGGGCTGCAGACATTTCATGTAGAACGCCCTGTCAAGTTATAAATTCTCAAATAGATTCTTCCTCGCCTGTTCCCAATGGTGATGGTTATATTCGAGTATGCCCTAATGAAGAGATTACACTAAATGGAAGTGGAATTTTTGAAATTGATGGTACAGGCGCTACTTACGAATGGGATTTAGGTGATGGTAATACCGTAGCTGGACAAACTGCTACATTTTCATACCCTGATCCTGGTGTATATATTGTTAACTTAAATATACGTGATACAAATACATCCATAGATCCTGATGGGTGCTCAAATACCAATTTAATAAATCAGGTTATTCAAGTGGCTACAGAACCAGACTTTACTGGTACTGCTGCTGCTGAATCTACTATATGTTTCGGTGAGTCAACCACTATTGAAGGTATAGTAAATCCAGTACCTTTTATAAATGATTGTACACCGCCAGTTAGTGGAACTACCTTTTTGCCTGATGGTTCAGGTGCTCAATATGAGACATGTATTACTGTAGATTGTTTTGATTCTATGCAAACACTTACAGACCCTAATCAGCTAATTGAGGTATGTGTTAATATGGAGCACTCGTTTTCTGGGGATTTAGATATTTTTATTCAAAGCCCTAATGGACAGGAAGTACGATTATTTGATCAAGCAGGAGGCGGTACATATTTTGGTGGTGCAAACGATGACGGAACTAATACACCTGGAACAGGTGAGTTGTATTGTTTTTCTATGAGTGCAGCGGTATTATTAGCTAATGCTCCTACCGAAACTAATGGTACAAACCCTCCTGGTAATTCATGGGTTCCAGGAACATATTTACCTTTCGAAGATTTTAATGGTCTTGTTGGAAGTCCTTTGAATGGCGATTGGTGTATTAGAATTGTTGACAATTTAGCTATTGATAATGGTTATATTTTTGAATGGTTTTTAAATTTTGATCCTACAATTCAACCTCCTGAGCTATCGTTTACTCCTATTATAGATAATGAAGCTTGGGATGCTGATCCTACGATTACAAATACAGCAGGTAATATTATTACGGTAACGCCACCAGATGCAGGTCAATATTGTTATACATATAGGGTTACGGATGATTTTGGTTGTGAGTACACTGAAGAAGTGTGTATAGATGTACTGCCAGAAATTGTGACGGAAACACCAAGTAATTTATTTGTGTGCGATACAGGTATGCCTCCCTATATTTTTGATTTAGAAACAAATACAGCTGTTGTATTAGCCAGCTCAACGATTCCTGCTGATATGGTAGTGACCTACCATAATTCATTAGCAGATGCAGATGCAGATACAGGAGCCATTGCTGGGTTGAATAATTACTCAGGTACTGATGGTGAAATCATATATATAAGAGTAGAATATTTAAATTCTAATTGCTACGAAGTACTTTCATTTACATTAAATGTCGCGGGGCAACCAGATATTAATGCTGTGCCAGATTTAGTATTATGCGATGACCCTTCTAACGATGGCTTTGAGGAGTTTGATTTAAGCTTACAAACATTAGGGATTTTAGGATCACAAGCAGCTACAGATTTTAATGTTACTTATCATTTAAGTTTTGCTGATGCTGATGTTGGTACGGGAGTACTCCCAAATTTATACACTAATAGTATAAATCCTGAACCAATTTATGTTAGAGTCGAAAGTGCTGGAGATTCTAATTGTTACAATGCTACTGCAAACCCTTTATTTAACCTTGTAGTTAACCCAAGAGATGATGCGTCTTTTACTGTAACACCAACTTGTGATGGAGCTACTGTAAACGTAACTGGAGTAGCAGGCGGGACATTTACATTTAACCCTGCACCAACTGATGGTGCGGTAATTGACCCTAATACGGGCTTAGTTACTGGTGGTACTTCTGGTGCAACCTATACAATTGAGTATACTACAAATGGTGTGTGTCCTTCAACAAATGCTCAAACTTTTAATGTCATTGATATTGACAACCCATCATTCACAGTAACACCTACCTGTGATGGTGGTACAGTCACAATAACAGGTGATACAGGAGGTATCTTTAGTTTTAATCCTGTTCCAACAGATGGGGCAGTTATAGACCCTACTACAGGTGAGGTTACCAATGCAACCCCAGGTGATAGTTATACGATAGAGTATCTTACCTCAGGCACATGTCCTGCATCAAGCACTCAGGTTTTAACAGTATTAACATTAGATGACCCAGGTTTTACATTAACAGCGACATGTGACGGAGCGACAGCAATAATAACAGGTGATGCAGGCGGTACATTTGTTTTAAATCCTGATTTAGGGGATGGTGCGACAATAGATCCAGCTACGGGGACGATAACCAATGGCGTTTCAGGTACGACTTATACGGTAGAATATACCACAGCAGGCAATTGTCCACAATCATCAACACAAAATGTGACTGTACTTACCTCGGATGATGCATCTTTTACAATAACACCAACTTGTGATGGTGGTACAGCGACAATCACAGGTACTACAGGTGGTACATTTAGTTTTAACCCAGACCCAGGTGATGGTGCTGTTATTGATGTAACTACAGGTGAAGTAACAGGTGGTAGTCCAGGGGCTTCTTATTCTATTTCCTACACTACAGTAGGGGTATGTTCAGATACACAAATAGTAACCTTTAATGCCTTACCAATTGACGATGCAAGTTTCTCAGTAGCGCCAACTTGTGATGGAGGTCTGGTAACTATAACAGGCACTATAGGCGGTACATTTAGTTTTAATCCAGCACCTGTTGATGCTGCCGTTATAGATCCTAATACAGGAGATGTCACCAACGGAACGCCAGGTGAGACCTATTTTATAGAGTATGTAACTTCAGGAATATGCTCAAATAGCAGTATTGTTGAATTTATGGCTCACCCCCTCCCCACAGTCGTAGTACCTACGGTATTAGAGGTTTGTGACGATGGAGTACCCGATGGTTTAACAGAGATA